>NZ_VCME01000015.1:0-163306 GCF_011305375.1 Xanthomonas hortorum | reverse complement strand
CGTGCTGACCTTGTTTGCGCTCTCCAATCTGTGGATGAAGCGAAAGCAGTTACTGCCTGCCATGGGGAGCGTGCGCCTGTAACCCGGGGATTTCCCACGGAAAGCGCCAGAAATGGCCAAACTCCGAAGATCCAAACGCGACTCTCCGCAACGACGCGACATTCCGCGCTCTCAGGCCGCGTTATTCAGACCTTCCCTAGCTCGCCGATCAATTCCTCTAAGCGCGCGATCAACGGATCGTTAGGTTGCTGCGCGCGGCGAAGTTGCGTGCGCTCCTGCTCCACCGGGTAACCGCGGTCAGCTAGGCGTCGCGCGGCGCGCGCAACCGCGAACTCGCGCGGGTAGTGCACGTCAAAGTTGTCAGCGTACCGCTGGGTCAACAGCGACTGCACGCGCGCGGCTTGGATCAAGGCTGTCCAGTCGATCTGCGCCGCGGTCTTGCCAGTATCGGGCGGCGCGGAAATCGAGCTGGCCGCCCCCAAGGTTTTCAATACCGGCTCGAGCGGTCGATCAAATAGCGCGTGCGAATATACGACTTCGGTTGTAAGGTCGCGCAGATGCTCCCGCACCCCGTACTGGTCGGGAGCGCTCAAGGTACCCAAGCGCTTGTGGACAAGGTCTGACCACTGCGAAAGGCCTTTACCGTGCGTCGCGATGCCGATGGCCTCCAAGGCGGCGCCCACGTCTTGTGGCGGGTAGATTGCATCGAAGTCCTCGATGATGCGTTGGACCTCGCCCAGCGCGGGCTTACCTTGGACTTTTGACGCTATCGTTTCAGACATTACTCGGTTAGCCCAGTCTTATTTCAAGACAAACGATACCGCATCCGGAGGCCGGTCATTCCACTGGTCTGCACGCGGAGCGAGTTAACTAGTTCACCGACGCGGGGAGTCGTCGCTGGAGTGCTTCCAAGGAAGCGCTCGGCCACCGCGCACGGCAATGTGGGGCAACAATGCCCAGCACGAACGGGTACTCGATGTCTCGGTCGATCCAGAGCCAGCTAGGTCTTAGTGCCGCGCAGATACCCTCAGCTTCGCCAGCCTCAGCCAAGCGATCCAGCGCGTAGCGAGTTTTAGGACCAAGGGGGCAAATAGCTTCCAGCAACATCACCGCGAACGCCCAGTCCGCGACCGAGGAGAGGCCCATCCTTTCGACCAAGGCGATCGAGCTTGCCATCGGCTCGCGCATTTAGCCGTACGCGATGCCCAGCGGCTTGGGTAGCTCTCCGGTGAGCGAAACCGCGCCAAAGCTGATCCCAAGGCCAACATAGTCCAGATTCTGTCTCTGAGCGAGCGGGTCGCTTGAGGTACGTGTATTGATGTCCGCCTCGGATCGGAAAGAGCCCTTCCCTACCCGATAAACAGAAGATATCGCTTGATGTGGCATCCTCGGCCAGAACACCAAAAACTAATTTGTATGCGGTTAGGACGGGGTTTCGCATGAGGATCTATCACTTCCAGGCGCGACACATTGTCAACAATGCTTTGCCTTCATACCATAGGGCCAGAAGTTCCGCCTGAGGGACGCTCACATTGGCAATCAAACCTTGGGTCCACGGCCCCTTCGACCTACTCCGCCACGGGGAGGAACATCGCCAAGGCTCGCGCGACTTTGATCGACGCATAGCGCTTATCAGCTTCGACAACGCCATCGAGATGGCGGTGGTGACATACCTGGATCTAAACCCTGCCCAGCGAGGCGGGATTAGCTACCGGCAGGAAGACGTGACGCATTGGAAGCGAAACTTCCACACTAAACTTGAATTCATCGAGCGCTTTGCAAATTCGAAGGCTACTTCGATGCCAGTCCAGCGCGACGAGATGATCTACTACCACAGCCTGCGCAATGATTTGTACCACGGTGGCAATGGCACCGTACCGGCGCTATACGCCATTGAAGGTGCACGACGCGCTGCGTTATGGATCGTCACGCTGCTATTTGATGTGGATGCGGAAGCCTTGCTGGGCGAGGATGTAGACCTAGCACTCGCTCAGATACAGCCCGCCTCGCCCGAAACTGAATTCCTGGGGCAGTTTCTCGACATCAAGAAGACGCTCGACGAAGTTCTTACCGTCCTCCATGCAACAGTCGCTGCCGACAGCAGCCTTGACGAACGTATGCGTGTTGTCCCACCCGAAGCCCGACTACAGACGTTGGCGTCACGGGTAACCGCGGAGGCGGAACTGATCAAGCAGCGCCTAGTCGAAGGTCAGCCCACCGGCATCAGCGACACTGAACTGCAATCTCTCACAAAGCAACTTAGCTCTCTGTCCTCTTACTACCGCAATCGCTTGCATGCCTACCACCTCGAGCTGATCGAAGCGGCCCTCGAAGCCACGCTGCGGAAACGATCTACGGGTGGCATCGCCGGGTTAATTCAGCAGCCAACGGGGTCCGGTGTCACATCGTCCTTGATCGGATATTTGGCGCGTTGTCGTGAATCGGACGAACTCGGTTCAATTCCGCAGATCGTAATTGTGGACCGACTGGACGTGGCAGAGCGATTGATCTATTCGATCAGGCAGGCACAGAGTGAAGATGCAACACTGGACGTGGTGCGTGCAGACTCTAGAAAGGAATTGCATCAACTGCTGCTAGATAACCGTCCGAGGTTAGTTGTGGCCACACAGCAGTCGATTTCCATGCTGGAAACAACGATACCCCATATGTGTCTGGTTGTTGGATTATCGTTGCGTTCCGTGGAATCGGCCGCACAGGCCTGGCTACGCATATTTCCACACGGTATCTTCATCGCCTTCGGCAATCACCATGAGCGACGAACTGATACGGCCTGGGTGCCATTAATCGCCGAGTACAGATTTCAGCAAGCGGTATCCGACGGCCACATGCGCCCTGTGGCTATCGAACTACGGGACGGGGCCAGTACCGATCGTGTGCGCCTCGTGGATGCCAGTGATGCCACAGTGGCGGCATACGCACGGCAGATACTTGAAGATTTCGCCGTTCGGGTGGGTTCCGGCATTTTCCTCAAGAGCATCGTAGTAACCGACTCAGCAGTGGCGACGCAAAGACTCTTAAAGGCGCTTGCCTCAAGCCATCCGGCGATGTCCCTCGCTAACTTGCAGGTTCATGCATTGGGACAGACGGACAATCCGAGCGATGTTTGGCAGACCTTCCAGAATGGCGGCAAACCGCAGCTCTTTGTTTCGACGTATAGTCGGCTGGTGGGAGCCGATCCGGGGAGCGGCACTGCTTATTACGTCACTTGCCCGCTATCCATTTCATTCCAGACGCGCATCACCGCGATGGCTGGGCGCCCGAGTAGAGATGCGAGTGCTCCCGGCTTGATCGTCGATCTTGCGGGCAATCATTGGGGCGAGAGCCTTTCCGGGGAATAGCCGAGCAATTTCGCTTCGGTGTTGTCCAGCAAGTGATGGTAAGCCCCTCGAGCCCGGAAATAGCCTATCTTACCCTCGATAACGCTCCCTAATCCTGATAGTTAGCCGCTGCCTTGCCCTTCGGACCAATGTCCGCTTACGGCCAGAAACGGACATCGGGCCTAGTTCAGGCGACGCAATACTAACGCTGACACAGGCAGGACGATCGCAATGCGCAGCAGACTAGGCTCCGGAGCTTGAAGCCTTCGGGCCATGACGCCGCCACTCATGGGATGCCTTGTCCGCTGGATCCGCCAACGCGGCTCTTGTTAGCTGCCCTTTACCCCCCTAAGCTGAAATGGAATATAGGGAGCCCGCGAACCGACACGGGTTCCAACCACGAAAGGAGAGGATGTGGAAAAGGCACTGGAAATGCCGGTCAACGACATTCGGCAGATGACGCAGCAGGAGTTTATGGATGAGTTCTGCCTAAAAGGCAACGATTTTGATTCGCGATGGTCATTTGCAGAGCCTTTTGAGCGAATATGTGAATGGGCAGAGAGTGCCGGCGCCACTTCGATAGTGGTCGGCGGATCATTCGTAACCGAGAAGAAGGACCCGGAAGATATCGATCTCTTGGTATTCTTCAAGGACTCGGCCAGCATTCGCAAATGCAGTGAGTCGATGTTCATCAAGGAGGTTCGTCTCGACATCCAGCTCCTGGCAGAGGATCAGGTCGAGCTAACGCGTGCGTTCTTGTACCTGCTAGGAAAGTCGAAGTCCGGACAGAAGGCCGATCCCGTCCAGATCAAGCTACACCCCAATCAATCCTCTCTGCAGGTGCCTTCTTCCGCGCCAATCCTCTACGAGCAGGTGCGCGACAGCTATGAGGGCCGGGTCCAAATCCATGTTCACCGAAGCAAGGGATTGATAATTCCGATCCACGGCATCAACACGCGAGCCTCGTGGCTGCAGTACTTTTCGTTGATGGCGACCAGTTCTGGCTGGGGATTCGCACCATTCGTGTATGGCCGGGAATGGTTAACCACGCTGGCAAATCCGTGGCGTCGAAAAGCGTTGGTGGAAGAATTTAGGGTCTGGCTCAATGAGGTAAGGAAGGTTCATGACGGCCCGGTCTGCATCTTCGGACACTCACTTGGGAGCTATTTGTTCGCGCGCTACCTGGCTTCGATGGGTGACTTGGATGAGCGCTTCTGCGGCATTGTCTTTGCCGGCTCTATCGTGGGTACCGACTTCGATTGGCAAAGTCATTTTGATGGTGGAAGGGTGGCAGCGGTCCAGAATACGTACTCACCTAACGACTTCTGGGTGAGCAAGATTCCCGAATTCGGACTGTACGGAAGAGCCGGCGCCGCAGGGTTCCGACAGCAGCACGAACGGCTTCAGCAAGTGAAGGTCGATCTTCTGAGCCATACAAACATGTTTGATAGAGACTTAATTGAGCGCATATGGATGCCGTTCTTCGAGTACTCGCTCCGGGTCTACAAAAATGGGCCGACTGCGATCCGGAAGATTAGATGAGTCCGACGGTTCAATAGGGCGCCTTCGTTCCTAGAGATCCTCTGAACAAGTCCGAATTCCTCCCTCTTCTCCCAGTAACTAATTGATGAATCTGGTTTCTAATTTTTATACGACTTTTTCAGGGCGTCCCTAGATCGAGGCGTTAACCAAGAACCTCCCGCGCTGCGATCACGTCTTAAGCATGCGTGCGCATAAACCATGGATCAATCAGCTCTAAGGGCTTTGCCGCTGGACCAATGACCGCTTCGGGTCCGAAGCTGCCGTCCCTCCCCGATAAGTCCTCCCTTATCCCGTTCCGGCGACACCCGATTCGCTTTTTCGGCCTATTCCACTGCAAAGCTCCGCTCTGGAGCCGAAGCGCCGCTTTACCGCACAGCCGGAACCAGGATCGTTAGATCCGGGATGAAGCAAATGCGGCAGCGTAAGCGCCAACATGCCTTAGAACAACACAGCGATTTCCACCTCAGGTCCTTTTGGCATCAGCCACGCCGCCATCCTTCGCAGATTCTGCGCAGTTGCCGTCTCTAGGAGCTTGTCGAGGGCACCTTTCAGACGACACAAGTCATCACGGGGAAGACGTGGCGTCATTCGCCATCGTCTCTGTGCATTTGAAAACCGGTTGCTACGTCAACATAGTGACCCCCACCCAAGTCCACCTCGTAGGTCTCTTGGTTGCCAGTAAAGTAGTTCTCTCTCCCTAAGGTGCGTGGTTCCGGCTTGGGGAGCTGGCGGTGCGATTGGCCGTGATTCTCAAAGTATCGAACAATGTCGCTATCACATTGGTAGCGGCTCATGCCCCGAGGAGAGTGGTCTCATAGGTCACGCAGGAGCTGAAGTATCTTCCAATGAAATCCTCAACCAAGCAAGCCATATAACATGGGTCTACTTCAAAGCACTCACTGGTGCCGCTTGTACTAAAGTGCGGTAGCGGCTGGAATCCAAGGCCCCACTTAAGATGATTGAGTAGACTTACTTCGATCTCATGGACGCTGCCGCGAAAGATCTGGAAGGCGGCGTAGATGAAAAACCCCGGATTCTGCACGGACCTATGGCGATCGATCAAATTTCGAGCTGTTTCTCCAACCTTCGACTGGCAAATGTTGTTGATATCGCCGCCGACGTATATCCAGTTCGCATCGCCATATCCGCTCTCCATGTCGATGTCAAAACTCATTCGATGTATTCTTATTTTGGTTCGGATAGCAGCCAAGTCAGCAGTCTACAACAAGGCGTCATTCTCAACACAATTTGACACCACCTTAACTCCTGCAGTCCCCGACTTAAACGCGCCGATGTACGATCGATATCAGCTTTCGGTATTGAGCTGCCCTTCCCCACCCCCAATAAACATCCCTAGTCATGCCGGACTAACCATGCTTCCTCCCCTGCATATGCGTAATCTTGAAGTCTGGATATGCGATTGACGCCCAAACTCAAAATTCAAACATACTTCTTGGCAAAGCCTCACACGCTTAAGCGTCACTCGACCCACTAAAGACAGCCTTCAAGTTGCTTGATCGCAGAATGCAATCTGCGATCAAGCAGATGCTTCCGCTGGTGCATTTGCGAGCTCTGTCTGCATCAACGCAGCCAACAAATGCCTCAACCCGCGATGGTAAAGACCGAACCCGAATCCACCCGGATCCCGGCGCCGTTGATGAAGCTGGCGCGCTCGGAGCACAGGAAGGCAACGGCCGAGGCCACTTCTTCCGGGCGGCCGCGTCGTTTGAGCACCATGCCGGGACGTTCTTCGTCCAGGAAAGATTCGATCGCCTGCTCGAACGTGGTTCCGTTTTCGCTTGCGCGTTTTTGCATCATCTTGTCGGTCATGGGAGTTGCGATGAAGGCGGGCGACACCGTATTGACCAGCACGTTGTCCGGGCCGTAGGCCTTGGACAGGCCCTTGGCCAGGCTCAGGATTCCTGCCTTCGATGCGCAGTAGGCCAGCTCGTCCACGTAGGGCTGCACGGCGTCTTCCGATGCGAACAACACGATCCGGCCCCATTGCTTGCGGCGCATCGCGGGAATGGCCTGGCGGCACATGCGCACTGCGCCCATCAGGTTGATGTCCAGCGTTTCGAGCCAGCCTGCGTCGCTGACCTCCAGGAAGTCGCCGGTTGCACCAGTGACGCCCGCTGCGTTGATGTAGATGTCGGGGTCACCCAGTTGTTCGCGCACCTGTGTCCAGATGGCGGTGACGTCCTGCTCGCGAGTGACATCGCCCTCGATGGCGATGATCTGTCCCAGGCCCGACAACTCCGCCACTGCCTGATCGAGCGTGCCGTCCGGAAGATCGGTGATTGCCACGCGCACGCCGGCTTCGAGCAGCTGCCGCGCGGTTTCTTTGCCCATTCCCGAGTCGCCGCCACTGATGAGGGCGATCCGATTGTTGACTCCGAGATCCATGCTGAACTCCTGGTGGTAGAGAGAGGTGGTGGTATGCGCGCAACTAGCGGGCGAGAAATCGCTCCGCCGTGCGCAGGCCAAGTGCCATCTGCGTCAGCGCGGGATTGGCTGCCAGTGCACTTGGAAAAATCGAGTTGTCGCAGATGTAGAGGTTGGCGATATCGAATGCGCGGCCGTCCGGGTCCACCACGGCCTGCTCCGGATCCGTGCCCATGCGGCAGGTGCCCAGCGTGTGTGCAGAGCGGGCGGCAGCAAAAATGCGTTGGGCACCGGCCGCCTCCCAGGTTGCGTGCAGCGATGCGCGCGCGTGAGCATCGATCGCGCGTTCGTTGGGCCCGTAGCTGAAGTCGATGCGCGCCTTGCGCTGGCCGAATGCATCGCGCTCGTCGGACAGGCTCAGCCGGTTGGCGTCCTGCGGCAGGCATTCGCCATTGATGCCGATGCCTGCCAGGCGGTTGTAGCGCGTCATGGTCGCCACGAGTTCCCTCCCCCACAGGCCTGCGCCACGCGCCAGGGTGTTGGCCAGGGTGATCGGCTGCACGCCCAGGCTTTGCACTAGATAGCCGCCGATGAAATCGGCATTGGGCGGACGCAGCATGTCCTCGGAAATCAGCGACGACGGGTAGCCACGGTTCATGCGCATGTCCGCATCGAACTCCCCCCACACCTGGGTGGCTACATGCGCCATGAAATTGCGCCCCACCTGGCCGCTGGAGTTGGCCAGCCCCAGATTGAGCAGCAAGCGCGGTGTTTCCACGCCGCCTGCGCACAGGAACAAGCTTGCGCAACGCTGGCGCAGTTCGCGTCCGTCCTGCTGGTAGACCACCGCGCTGACCATGCCACGCGCATCGCGCTCGATATCGATGACCCGGCAACCGGGTCGCAATTGGGCACCGTGCGCGCGCGCCAGCGGCAGCCAGGTGGTATCGACGCTCACCTTGGCGCCGTTGCTGCAACCTTGATGACAGGCGCCGCAGTTGTTGCAGGCCGCGCGCATGCCGTAGTGCGGCTGCGCGTGCGCCCTGGTCACCAACGCGGCAGGCGCATCGGTGGCGGTGATGCCGAGCGTGCGGCAACCGCGCTCCATCGCGTTGGCCGATGCATTGCGCTGCGCCGGCGGATAGGCGTAGCTGCGCTCGGGGTCCCACGGATAGTGCGCCGGCCCGGACACGCCGATGAACTCCTCGACGCGGCGGATATAGGACAGCAATTCTTCATGCGCGATCGGCCAGTCCATGCCGTGCTGCCCGGTGTGCGTCGACAGGCTCAGATCGCGCTTGTCCGG
Organism: Xanthomonas hortorum; assembly: GCF_011305375.1. Taxonomy (GTDB): domain Bacteria; phylum Pseudomonadota; class Gammaproteobacteria; order Xanthomonadales; family Xanthomonadaceae; genus Xanthomonas; species Xanthomonas hortorum_E. Next base: position 154,735 of record NZ_VCME01000015.1, on the reverse strand, counting down.
ACGCGGGCAGAAGGCGCCCCAATGCAGGGTCGAACCGCCCAGTCCCGAACCGGAATTGTTGGCGCCAAATGCAGTTGGCGTCTGCCCGCCGCTCAGGCGCTCCTCCATCCAGTAGATGCCGGTGGTCAACTCATCGGGCAGATGGGACGCAGGACTAAAGGCTGCACCCGCCTCCAGCACCACCACCGACAGACCTCCTTGTGCAAGCCGTGCGGCCAGCGGGCCGCCGCCCGCCCCGCTGCCTACCACCACCACATCGACTGCCGCGTCGTGGGTGCCCGGGCTCATCGCAGACCCTTGGTAGGAAGCTGCCAGGCTTCCTGCCGATCGGCTGCGGTCTGCTGATATCCCGCGCTGTCGATACCGGCACCGCCAACAGCGAAGCCGTCGTATCCCATTGCCGCCATCGTGGCGGGAAGGCTGATCCAGATCCGCGCGGCTTCGGCGCGGACGTCTTCGAACCAGTGCGCCAGCTGCGCTGCATCCAGCCCGTGCGCCGAGGGATTACCGGCTGTCGATTGCGACACCTCGCGCAGCCAACGATCCTGAGTCTCTGCGGGTAATCCAGCGAAGCCATTGCTCAGCGCGTCGAGCGTGTCGAGCCCCATCGGCACTGCAAGCCGATCGGGTGGCAACGCTGCATGGCGCCAACCATCCCCCGCACCTTCGGCAAGCTGGATATCGATCCGCCGTGCAATCTCGCGCGCATCGCCGGCCCCATCCAATACACGCGCGACGACTGCGGTGAGTAGTTCCAGTTGATGTTGGCTCAGCACGCCTTGCGCAGTCGCGGGCGGGCCCGCATGCCGGCTGAGCAACAGCTTGCGCATGCGCGGGGCGACCCTGTCTGCATTGAGCAACCTGACGAAGTCATCGGGCAGGCACTTGTCCACGCTGCGATCCACATGCGCCGCGATCAGCTGCGCGAGGTGTTCCGGTTGTTCATACGGAATCAAGTGCGCGGCATCGGCCACGACGGCAACGCGCGCATCGTGATAATGCGGAGCGTTCAGCGCTGTCTGCGCGGCTTCGCCGAGGTCGCCATCTTCACTGCCGGCGATGATCAACGCCGGCACATGCATGTAGCCGGCTTGCGCGCTGCAGTCCTCACGACTGGCGTGCGCAAGCCAGGCGATCCACGCTTTTGCACTGGTGCGCAGCACATCGTCGACCGCAGCGTTCCTGATCGGCGCTGGCAACGTCACCGCACAGTTATCGTCGATGAACTGCTCGGCCTCTTGCCGGGTGGGATGGCCCTTTTCGAACCAAGCCAACATTGTCTGTCTGCGTGACTCATCCATCGGCTCTGGTGCCGGCGGCGACGCAGCGACCAGGATCACGCCGGCCAGGCCGGCAAGCCCGGCCATGCCATCGCGTGCCTGCGCCGCCGCCAGGGTGGCGATCTTTCCGCCCATGCTGTGTCCGATCGCAAACCAGCACGTCGGTTGCCGCCGAATCACCTCGTCGACAAACCAGTCAACCAGTGCGGCGGTGTCGACATGCTGCAGCGGCGGCGCCTCTCCGAAGCCTGGAATATCGAGCGCCACACAATCGAAGCGCGCCTCCAATCGCTGGATCACACCAGACCACTCGTTACTGCTGGACCCGAGGGCGTGCAGGAAAAACAGCGTCGGCTTCGCCATGTAACACCTCTATCCACCAGGCGCGCATGATGACCGGCGCGTCGTCCACGCATCGTGCAGATGAGTCCGACATCTTGTGATCCGGACACGCCGAGCCGGATCAAGGCCAGCGCGTTGTACTCGCCCATGTCGTAGTCTCGGCTGCGCAATGGAGGACTTGCTTCACCCCGATAAACATCCGAGCGCGCGAGGCGGCTCTACCGAACTTATGACAGCGTGGTGCGCTGGCCGCTGCGCAGCCTGGCTCGCACAAGCGGGACGCAGCGCCCTACCCCTTCAACACCAGCGACACATCCGGGTATCTGTCGCACATGAAGTCCACGAAGGCGCGCACCTTGGGTGCGGCCAGACGCCTGGAGGTGTGCAACACCCACAGCGCGGGCTCTACTCCCGCGATCGTGCCCCACTGCACCAGTTCGCCGCGTGCGAGCTGATTCCATGCAATCGACTGCGGAAGCAGCGCCACGCCACCGCCTGCAATCGCCGCGTCGCGGACCATCAGGAAGGAGGAAAACCGCAGCCGTGGAATGGGTTCCAGGATCAGGCGCCCGTCATCGAGCGCCCATGTGGTCGGCTGGAAGCTCGACATCACCACAGCGGGAACTGAGGTGAGCGCGCCGCTGGTGGGCATGGCGATGCCGGGCGCAGCCACGACCACCAGCCGATCCTTGGCAAAACACCGCCCGACCAGGCTGCTGTCCGGGCTTGGGTTGATGCGGATGGCCACATCGAACTGCTCTTCCACCAGATCGACCGTGCGGTCTTCTGCCACCACCTCGAGCATGATCTCCGGATAGGCCGCGCAGAACTCTGCGCCAATACGTCCCATCGCCAATTGCGAGAACAGCACGGGAGATGCCACCCGCAAGCGTCCGCGCGGTGTCGAGAGCCCTTCGCGTGCGGCAGCCATGGCCTCGGCCACCTCGCTCAACGGCACTTCGGTGCGGTCCATCAGCAACTGCCCGGCTTCGGTGAGCCTGAGGCCACGGGCGCTGCGCTCGACCAGTCGCACGCCCAACTGTTCCTCGAGATCGGCGATGCGACGCGACAAGGTCGCCTTGGATCTGCCACTCGCACGGCTCGCCTTTCCCAGGCCCTGGTTCGCTGCGACCAGCGCGAAATCGATCAATGCATTCAGATCCATGGTGTTCCAGATTTGAAACCAGGCGTCCACATCTTGGCGTCTTCGTATTGATGATGCAACGGCATATCGTCTGGTCACCGCAACGTCAATCGCGGCGGAGATGTCGCACTGACGCCTCTTCCATCCACAGCAGGAGATTCACATGAGCATTCTCGTCACCGGTGCCACCGGCACCATCGGTTCTCTCATCACCCAGGGCCTCGCCGATGCAGGCGCAGAGGTGAAGGCGTTGGTTCGCCAACCGGGCAAGCGCGTTTTCCCGGCGGGTGTGACTGAAGTTGTCGCAGACCTCACCGATGTTGCATCGATGCGTGCCGCGTTGTCGTCGGCGCGCACGCTGTTCCTGTTGAATGCGGTCACTCCCGACGAAGTGACGCAGGCGCTGATCGCACTGAATCTGGCGCAGGAGGCAGGCATCGAGCGCATCGTGTACCTGTCGGTCATCCATGCCGACAAGTTCACCAACGTGCCCCACTTCACCGGCAAGCACACGGTGGAGCGCATGATCGAAAGCCTGGATATTCCTGCAACGATTCTGCGTCCTGCGTACTTCATGCAGAACGAAGCGATGATCCAGCAGACGATTCAGGACTACGGTGTCTACCCGATGCCGATCGGCTCTGCGGGTGTGGCCATGATCGATGCGCGCGATATCGCAGACATCGCGGCTGTCGAGCTGCTGCGACGCGACCGTGCACCTGCCGCGCTCGCACGTGTCACGCTCGAACTGGTTGGCCCGCATGCCGTCACGGGCAGCTCCGCTGCGAAGGTCTGGAGTTCGGCGCTTGGGCGCGAGATCGCCTACGCGGGCGACGATGTGGCCGCGTTCGAAGCGCAGATGGCGGCCTACGGCCCATCCTGGCTGGCCTACGACATGCGCCTGATGATGGCCGGTATCCAGAGATTCGGCATGCAGGCAGCCGACGGCACGGTAGAAAAACTGCAGGCCATGCTGGGGCGCCCGCTACGCACCTATGAAGACTTCGTGCGCGAGGCGACGGCGCGGGCTTGATCGCATGCGACGCAACAAGCGTGGGAAACCCCGCTTGTTGCGTACAAGCCTCTGCTGGAGGCGAACCAATCAGTGGCATCAGCAGTCTCACGCACATAATCACTGCGCTGCCAGTCGGTTTTTTCCTGACGTACGTGAACGAAAATGCAAGCTAAATGCAGCCTGGAGCGCGCGGTTCAAGTTTCCGATTTTCGCGTCGTTATCACGTTGCCGAGGCACTCACGCGAACATCACGCGGCCTGCTAGCCGGTGCCACTTACTGGACATCAGGACGATTCGCATGACTGCCTATTTGCAACGCTATAACGTCGGTCGCCGTCTCGGCGTCGCTTTTGGAATTTTGATTCTATTGTCGAGCCTGCTGGTGGCGACGGGCTTGATCACCATGGCCAACGCACGACAACAGTTCGATTTCATCGTGCTCGATCGTATGGCCAAGATCCAGATCGGCAACGGCATGCTGGATGCCAATTCATCGATCCTGATCGCGCTGGGCACGTATGCCATGGCCACCAGCGATGAACTCAACAACGAAGCGCTCTCCACCATCAAGGCGCAACGTCAGCGTTACAACGAGTTGCGGGCAAAGCTGGACACATTGCCCAGCTCCGAGGAAGGCCGCAAGATTCGTGCAGAGATGGATGCGCGACGCGCCATCTCGGGAAAAATCAATGACCAGGTCATGGCGCTCGCTGCTCAAAACGACAATACGCCGGCGCAGGCGTTGCTCAGCGAAAAAGCGCGCCCGGCGACGATTGCATGGCAGGACAAAATCCGCGAGCTGGTGACGCGTCAGGAAGGTCAGAGCCAGCAAGCCTATGCCGACGCAGTGGCGTCGATGAATCGCGGCAAGCTATTGATCATCTCCGGTGGCGTTGCCGTGGTGGTGATCAGCAGCCTGCTTGCCTGGCTCATCACCCGCAGCCTGACCCAGCCGCTCGCACGTGCAACGCAGGCTGCAGAGGCAATTGCCAACGGGCAGCTGGACAACAACGTGGAAAGCGACGCCAAGGATGAAACCGGCCGCCTGCTGCGTGCCATGCGTGGCATGCAGACGCAGCTGCAATCCTTGCTCACTGCACAGAGCGACATGGCCAAGCGTCATGACGATGGCCAGGTCAGTTTCCGTATCGATGCCACGGCGTTTCCCGGCGACTACGGCCGCATGGCCAAGGACACCAATACGCTGGTGGCCTCGCATCTGGCCGTGCAGACAAATCTGGCGCGCATCATGGGCCGCTACGCCATCGGCGACCTCAGCGAGAGCATGGACCGCCTGCCCGGCGAGAAGGCGGTGCTGACGCAGACCATGGACGAGGTGAAGGCCAACCTGTCTGCAATGAATCACGAGATCAAACAGCTGGCGCAATCTGCGGCCAATGGCGACTTCACCGCACGCGGCGACGCCGATCGTTTCCAATACGATTTCCATGTGATGGTCGATAGCCTCAACCAGCTCATGGCCACGGCCGATGGCAACCTGCAATCGCTGTCGTCGCTGCTGCAATCCATCGCCGCAGGCGACCTGACCGCGCGCATGAGTGGCGAGTTCAAGGGCGTGTTTGCGCAGATGCGCGACGACGCCAATGCCACTGCTGCGCAACTTGCGGAGATTGTCGGCCGCATCCAGCACTCGGCCGTATCCATCAACTCGGCCGCCAGCGAAATCGCCGCCGGCAATCAGGATCTGTCGCAGCGTACCGAGCAACAAGCGGCCAACTTGGAAGAAACCGCCGCATCGATGGAAGAACTGACCTCCACCGTGCGCCAGAATGCCGAGCACGCCCGTCAAGCCAATCAGTTGGCGATCGGTGCGGCGAGTGTCGCGTCGCAGGGTGGCGAGATCGTGAGCAAGGTCGTGGGCACCATGTCTGGTATCGAGGCCTCGTCCAAGAAGATTGCCGACATCATCTCGGTCATCGACGGTATCTCGTTCCAGACCAATATCCTCGCGTTGAACGCGGCGGTGGAAGCCGCACGTGCCGGCGAACAAGGCCGCGGCTTTGCGGTGGTGGCCTCGGAAGTGCGCACCCTCGCCCAGCGTTCCACTGCTGCGGCGAAGGAGATCAAGAGTCTGATCGACGATTCGGTCGAGCGGGTTGCCGAAGGCTCGACGCTGGTGCATACGGCGGGCTCCACGATGGCGGAAATCGTTGCCAGCGTGCAGCGCGTGACCGACATCATGGGCGAGATTTCTGCGGCATCGCAGGAACAGTCGGCCGGTATCGAACAAGTCAACACCACCGTGACGCAGATGGATGAAACCACCCAGCAAAACGCAGCATTGGTGGAGGAAGCCACCGCCGCCGCACGCTCGATGGAGGAACAGGCTGTGCAGCTGACGCAGGCAGTGTCCGTGTTCAAGATCAGCGACGACAGCACGCGCACCCCGCGTTCGACGACACCGGTTGCTGCAAAGCTCAGTGTGATTGCTGGACGAACTGTTGCCGCTGCCAAAAGCCCGGTACGCCCGGCGGCTGCACCGAAGCGCGCGGTGGCCGCAGGCGCCTCGCACGATGCAAGCGACTGGCAGGAGTTCTGATCTTGCGCGTCGCAAACGGCCCGGCTTGTCCGGGCCGTTTGCGTTTGAGAGGTGATCGAATCTGCAGCTGGCGAACACGTTGAAGCGATCCGCTACGGCGCATACGCGCGTATGCACGATGCCTTAACTCGACCGGCCTATGCTGCGCCGGGCTGGACAGCTCGCGGCGCCCTGTTTCGCCAAGCCTCGATCGCCACTGGCGTCCATGCCCTCCGGAAGATCTAAAGACATCGCAAAGGAGATTGTATGAAAAAGCTGCACGCTCTTATGGTTGTTGCTGGCTTGTTGGGCATGAGTTCGCCGGCATTTGCCGAGGTCGCCAATCTGACCAACAGCGCCGACGGCGCCAATCGCGATGCTGGCATCGCGGCAGTCAAGAAGAAATTGCAGGATGCCTGCACGGGACGTCAGGGCAAGCCGGATCTGGATTCGTTCGAGGTGGTGTTCGAAAAGACCAGCACGAATCCGGAGGTTCCCAAGCCTTATTACGTGGACGCGAAACTCAAGTGCGATCTTCCGTAAGGCTGACAGCGGCTGCTACGCCATTGTGCGATTGGCGGCGATAACACCGCTACACGGCCCCGCGCATGCGGGGCTTTTTGTGTCTGTTGCATCGTGCGCTAGCTCGCACCGCGACACGTCGTTGCAGCACCACCACGCCGTGCCTGGATGGGCAACGCCATAACGCCAGCGCGCTGCTGATATAGTGCGGCGAACGCGGTGGGCGCAACACCCATCATCAATATCTCGTCACCAATTACAGGGAGTTGTCATGGGTCTTTTGCAGGCGGTAGCAGGTGCAGTCGGTGGCGTGCTTGCTGATCAGTGGAAGGATTTCTATACCGTGCCGGCTGGCCTGCCTTCGACGGCGGCGCTGTTCGCTGCAGTGCCGAGCGGAAGCAACGCCGGCCGCGGCGCCAACACCAACGCATCTTCGAACATCATCAGCAACGGCTCGAAGATCGTCGTTCCCGAGGGTTACGGACTGCTATTGTTGCAGGACGGTGCAATCACCGGGTTTGTCGCCGAGCCGGGTGGTTACGAATGGCGCTCCGACGATGTCAATGCGCAGTCGATCTTCGCTGGCGATGGCCTGGTGACGCCGCTGATCCGGCAGAGCTGGGAGCGCTTCAAGTTCGGTGGCCAGCCGGGCGCGCAGCAAGCCGCGTTCTTTGTGTCGCTGAAGGAGCTACCAGATAACCGATTCGGCACGCAGTCGGAGATTTATTGGGATGATGGGTTTCTTGGGACGCAGGTCGGCGCGATCACGCGTGGCTCGTATACGTTGAAAATTGTCGACCCCATTTTGTTCGTGAAGAACTTCGTGCCTGCGCGCTACCTGCAGCCGGGTCAGGTGTTCGACTTCACCGATCTGGATAACGCTGCTGCCAGCCAGCTGTTCAACGAGGTAGTGAGTGCGCTTGCGCCGGCCTTCAGCCTGTATACGAACGATCCGGGCAAAGGCAACCGTATCGCGCGGCTGCAGCAGGATTCGCTCGGCTTTGCCAAGAGTCTGTCCGATGCGGTCGAGCAGGCGTATCAGTGGAACTCCGAGCGTGGTCTGGCGATCGTCAAGACGGCCATCGTGTCGATCGAATACGACGCGAACACGCGGGAACTGCTCAAGACCGTACAGCGCGCCGACGCACTGGCGGGCGCACGCGGCAACTCCAATTTGCAGGCGAGTGTGGCGCAAGGCATCCAGTCTGCGGGCGAACATGGCGGCGCTGCAGGTTTGGTGGGCGTGGGCATGGCCACCGGCATGGTGGGTGGCGTTGGCGGTCTGCAACAGCCGGTCGCGCCAGCTGCACCCGCTGCCGACGACGCAGTCGCCAAATTGAAGAAGGCCAAGGAAATGCTGGACCTCGGGCTGATCACGCAGGACGATTACAACGCCGCAAAAGCCAAGGCGTTGGGCCTGTAAGCGAGACGCGCCGCCATCATGTCCGACTCCCGCATCCCACCGCCGTTGCCGGCGACACCTCCTCCGTTGCCGCCGCTGCCCGCAGCGCCTGCGACCGGCCCCGGTTCGCCGCAGGACGTACCGCCGTTGCCGGGTAGTTTCAAGCTCGACCCGGCCACCCTGCCCGCCCCAATCCGCAACGAGCTGCAGGCGCCCGACCCGCTGGCCATCGACACCGCCGCCGCCGAGCTCAAGGACGGCCTCAATCGCTGCCCCAAATGCGGCGCCAGCGATATCCGGCCCAAGCTCGGCACCGATCTGCTGGTGTGCCAGTTCTGTCGTCACGAATGGCACGGCGCGCGGGTGGAAGAAGTGTTCGGATTCGGCGAAGGCATCAGCGAATTACGCGGCACGGTCATCGCTTCGGGCGCGCAGGATATTGCTGCAGACGCCGCCAGCCTGATGAGTTTCAAGTGCACCGGCTGCGGCGCCGAGGTGACCATCAATACGCAGAGCACGATGACGGCGCGTTGCCACTGGTGCCGGCATGTGTTCGGCGTCAATGAGCAGGTGGCCAATGGTGCGGTGCCCGACGCAGTGCTGCCCTTCCACATCAACAAAGACGATGCAGTGGCGCGCATCCGTCAGTTTGTGGACAAGCGGCGCCTGTTTGCGCTCAAGGCCTTCAAGCAGCAATTCACGCCGGAGAACGTGGTGGGCGTCTACCTGCCTTACATGATCGTCGATGGCAGCGTTAGCGCCAGCGTAAGCGGCAAGGGCGAGATCAAGACGCGGCAGTACACGCAAGGCACCGAGAAGAACAAGCGCACCTATTACGACGCCGACGTGTACCAGGTGCAGCGGCAGGTGGAATTCACGGTGGACGATCTGCCGCTGGAATCGTCTGCCGAGCGCGGCAACCTGGATAGCCGGGTCAACACCAACAACATCATCAACACGATCCTGCCATTCGACACCAAGAATGCAGTGAAGTGGAACGCATCGTATCTGGCGGGGTTCACCTCGGAAAAGCGCGACCGCGATGTCGAGCAGCTAAGGCCGCGTCTGGAAGACCAGCTGCTGTCGATCGCCCGCGTACAAGTGGAAAGCTCGGTGCGCCGCTACGACCGCGGCGTGCGTTGGGAGGTGGAGCGGCTGGATGTCCATGGCACGCGCTGGGTGTCGATGTATCTGCCGGTGTGGCTGTACTCGTACCACCAGCCCGGACGTGGCGGCGGCATGCTGCACTACATCGCAGTGAACGGCCGTACCGGCGAGACCATGGGCAGCGTGCCGGTGCAGCAGTGGAAACTGTTGCTGGCCGCACTCACCGCCGGCACCGTCATCGAAGCAATAGCCCTCTGGATCGTGGCGGTGGCCGCATGAGCGACAACAACGGACTGTGGTTACTGCTGGCCGGCCCGGTCGGAGCGTCTGCGCTGTATTGGGTGCTGTACCAGTACTACCGCAATACCGATCAGTCGCACGCCTTCGAGCGGGAAACGACGGTCGATGCCAAGCCAGTGACCGGCTCGGACCGCAAGATCGATACGATCACCGGCACGCAGGCCAAGCACATCGACGGCGACAATGTGGCTGCGTACCGAACGCGCGTGCGCCGGGATGCAGATTAAGAGCGGCTGTTTGAGGTCCTAAGCTGTGGTGCCAACGCCCAACTGCGCGCGCGCCACATCCAGGGTGGTCATGATCTGGACCACTTCGTCGAGTGGATGCAGTGGCGATTCCTTGCGCCCTTCGCCGATGTAGCGTGCGGCAGCAGTGGCTTGCCAGGACAGCCCGTCGTAGCCGTTGACGCCGGTCGGATCTGCCCATAGCCCCGGTTGGCTAGCGTAATCGTTGCCGACCAGACGCAGGGTTGTGGGGTTATGGAAGTCGCCTGCAAGGTCGATGCGGCCTTCGCTGCCTGTGACATAGGCGACCGAGCTGCTGCGGGCCACGATGGAGCTGATCAGGGTGGATTGCGCGATTCCTGCATGCGAGAGCACCACGGTCGAAAACGCATCCACGCCGGTGTCGGTCAGCGCACCGGTTGCCGCGATGGCGGTGGGTGCGGCAAGGATCATCGATGAGAACTGCACGGTATACACACCCAGATCCAGCAATGCTCCGCCGCCGAGTTCCGGTCGGCGTTGCCGATGCATCGGATCATTGGGGCCGATTTGACTGAGGTCTGCAAAGACATGCCGGACCTCGCCGATCGCGCCATCGGCCAGCAGTTTGCGCAGCACCGAGATGTGAGGCAGATATCGGCTCCACATGGCTTCCATCAGGAAAAGGCCGCGCGCGCGTGCTTCCTGCACCAGCACGCGTGCGTCGTCCGCGCAGGTGGCCATGGGTTTTTCGATCAACACATGTTTGCCGGCGCTCAACGCCAACAAGCCATGTTCCAGATGCTCGCTGTGGGGCGTGGCAACGTAGACGATGTCGATCTCGGGGTCGTCGACCAGCGCCTGGTAGCTGTCGTACGCACGCTCCATCGCCCAGCTTTTGGCGAAGGTGTCAGCACGCGCACGATTGCGTGAGGCGACCGCGAACGGCTGCTGCATGGTGTGCTTGCGTAGCGCGCTGACGAATGCCGAAGCGATCAGCCCTGGACCCAAGATGCCCCATCGCAGCGATGGCTCGCCCTGCCCTGGCAAGAACAGCTCGGGCTCGGGAAATGTGGTTGGCGCCATGCTGTTGCCTTCGCAGTTTCAGGTGACTGCATGCTAGCAAACGGAGCATGTCCATCAGGGTGGCGAGGCTCACACCAGATCGCGATAGTCCTGCAGGATCACCATCACCAGTTGACTGCGCGAGCGCACATCCAGTTTGTTGAACAGTTGCTGGAACGTGGCCTTGATGGCGCTTTCTGAGCTGCCGAGTTGGCGGGCGATTAACTTGTTGGATTGGCCGCGCAACAGGCCACGCAGCACTTCGCGCTCGCGTTCGGTAAAGCTGGGGCGGCTTTCCTGCGTGTCCTGGGCCACCAGCGATTGTAGGTAGCGCTGGTCGATCAACACCCGCCCCATCGCAACCGCATGGATGCTGTCGATCAGCTCGTCGGTGGAGACGTCCTTGCGGCAGATGCCCGACACGCCCAGGCGTATCAATGCCAGCGCATCGCGCTCGGGAAGCCCGGCGGTGACCACCAGGGTTGCCGGGCGCTTGGCCTGGTCGGCCTGCCGCCGCATGTAGTCCAGTGCGTTGTATTCGCCCATGTCGTAATCGAGGATGACCACGTCCGGTGACAGCGATGCGATCTGCACGATCGCCTGCGCCAGGTTGCCGGACTGCCCGACCACATCGAAGCGTGCGTCGGCGCCGAGCAGGCGCAGCAGGCCTTCTCGGAACAGCGTGTGGTCATCGAGCAGATACAGACGCACCGGATTACGCCGCGACTCATCCATCCAGCGTCTCCGCCAGTGGTGCATGCGCCAGCGGCATGTGCAGCTCGAAGCAGGCGCCCTCGCCTCCCGGTGCGTAGCGCAGCGCGCCCTCCTGATTGCTCATCAAGGCGCGCGAGATGTAGAGCCCCAATCCGGACCCATCGCTATCGCTGCGAAAGGGCTGGAACAAGCGCCCGGGCTCGGCGATGCCCGGGCCGGTGTCACGCACGCTCAACACGGCACTGCCCTGCTCCATGCGGGCGCTGACGATCAGCTGGCGCCGCTGCTGCGGCAACGGCTGCACCGCACGCAGCGCGTTGCGTGCCAGGTTGAGCAGCACCTGCAACAGCGCATGACGGTCGCCGTGCACCGCCGGAAAATCCGCCGGGATCTGGATGACCAGCTGGCCATCGATGTCGTCCCAGTCCGAGCGGATGATCACGTCCAACTCGCTGCACAGGGTCTGCAAGCGGGTCTCGTGCGCCGCATGCGGGGTCTGCCGGCGCAGGTTGAACGAGGCCAGTTCCATCAATGCGGCGACCAGGCTTTGCAATGCGGCCAGGTCCGGATCGGCGCGGATGGCCGGATGACGGGCAAGATTGGAGGTCACCACGCCAGCGGCCGAGCACAGGTTGCGGATCTCATGCGAGACCGCGCCGGCGAGCAAGCGATTGTTCTTGAGCAGGTCATCGAAGTGCGCCGATTCGCGCGCGCGCACTTCTTCGCTGGTGTCGACCAGGATCGCGGCCAGATGGCGCTCCTCGCTGTCTTCGTAGACCGAGAACCAGGTGGTTGCAGGAAACGTGCTGCCATCGTCGCGCCGGCCCCAGGTGCTGGCCGAGGTGCGCATGCCGTCGAGGTTGGCGCTCATGCTGAGCGCGTCGTCGAGCAGGGGCAGGAACTCACGCACGGCGCGCCCTTGCAGCCCGCCCTCCTCGGCCATGTCGAGAATTTCGTGGGCGGCGCGGTTTGCCGCCACGATACGGCCATCGCCGGCCACGGTCAGCAGCGCGGCGGGGCTGCTCTCGGCAAGCAGGCGCAGTTGCCGCTCCAGCCGCCGGCGCAGGCGTTGTTCGGCACGCAACTGCACGTAGTGCGAGAGGATCACCCGGCGGGTGCGGCTGATCTCGGCCACCAGCAGGCCGCAGCCGGCGTAGGCAATGGTCGCCATGAAGAAGCGCAAGGCCTGCTCGACCAACGATTCTTCGGTGACGAACAGACCGCGTAGCGCCGCACAGGCGACGGCGGCAATCACAATATTTCGCCGCGACAGCACGGTCGCGGCCAGCACCACCGGCAGGATGTACAGCAGCCCGAGCGACACGCCCAGGTGTGAGTACCACTCGGCCAGCACCAGCAGCGCCAGCATGGCCAGCGACGCCCACAGCGTGGGAGCGCGATTGAGCCTGACCACTTGCCCGCGCCATTTGAACGGCAATCTCAGTCTGTCCATCGCTTCACCACGTTCCCAATCATCGACCAGCGTTGCGCATGTCACAGCATTGCGGCGGCGCCCGCTTATTGCATCCTATCGAAAGATAGCTGGACGGCATCGTTGGACGGCGCAATGCCCGTCCAACGCTGGCGCAAGGATGGCAGACACATCCGTGGAGGCTGGGTGTAATGGCGGCACCCACGTCAATGCCGCCTCCCATGATTCTTCGCGATACGTTTCCGCTGCGCCGTATCTGGCCAAAGACCTACAAGCGCTTGCTGGTGCTGCTGGCGTTCGATTGCGCGGTGGCCGGGCTGTACACCTTTGTCGATTGGCATTGGCTGTCGATCGAGGCGTTGCCGCTTGCACAACTGGGATCGGCGCTGACGATCTTTCTGGCGTTCCGCGCCAATGCCGCGTATGGCCGTTGGTGGGAAGCGCGTCAGCTGTGGGGCTCGCTGGTGAATACCTCGCGTGCGATAGCGCGTCAGGCGCTGACCGCGCTGGATGTGGATCCAGCCGATCCACAGCAGGTGACGCTGCGCGACGACATCGTGGTGCATCAGGTGGCATTCGTCCATGCGCTGCGCTGCCATCTGCGCAAGCAGAATCCGTTTCCGGAACTGGCCGGGCTGCTCGGCGCGGAGCGCGCCGACGCACTCCGTGTCTATGCCAACATCCCAAATGCCCTGACCTTGCGCCTGGGGCAACAGCTGCAGCAGGCCCGTGCCCTGGGCATGCTCGACAGCCTGCGCTGGTCGTCGCTGGATGCGAACCTGACCACGCTTGCCAATATCCAGGGCGCCTGCGAGCGCATCAAGAACACCCCGCTGCCACGCCAGTTCTCGTCGCTGCCGCGCGCCCTGGTGAACCTGTATTGCTGGCTGGTGCCGCTTGGCCTGATCGCCGGGATGGGCCTGGCGATGCCGATCGCCTCGGTGCTGATCAGCTTCACGTTGATCGCGATCGACAGCGCCAGCAGCGCGATCGAGGACCCGTTCGAAAACACCGTGCACGACACCCCGATGACCGCGTTGTCACGCGGGATCGAATTGACCTTGCGCGAAATGCTCGGCCAGCGCGTGCCGCTGCGCGAGGTGCGCGCCATCGACGGTTTCATCTATTAACCAGGGACACAGCCATGCAGACCACGCCCACCCAGCTGATCTTTGCCACCAACTTTTCCGAGACCTGCCATGCCGCGATCCCGACGGTGGCGCAATTGGTCGACCGCCTGCGTGCACGCCTGACCATCCTGCACGTGCATGCCAAGGGCAAGCGTGCGCAGGCGCAACAATCGCTGGACTCCTTCTTTGCCGAAGCGTCCAACTACCCGGGCTGCGAACGTGCGCTGAGCAGCGGCCCGGCGGCGGCCGGCATCGTCTCGTTCTGCCGCAGCCGCAACGATGCGCTGCTGATCATGCCGCCCTCCGAACGCACAGGCCTGCCGCGGCCGTTGCATGTCTCCCTGCGTGCGCGGGTGCTGCAGCGCGTGGCCACGCCGATGCTGACCCTGCCCTACGCCGAGGCGCTGCCGCGCGATGGCGCAGTGGGTGGGCATGTCGCCTGCTGGATCACCGGCCGCGAAACCAGCCTGGACTCCTTGCGCGATGCGGCAGCGCTGGCACGTCGTCGTGGCGCAGACCTGCATCTGCTGCATGTGATGCCAGATATCAGCGAAGGCTTGCTGATGGACAGCCTGTTCAACGACCAACCCTTGACCGAATCGGCAGCCAGCCATTGGCTGAGCGAGCTTGCCGCGCAGTTGCAGGACGACGACTTACGCGTGCGCATCCACGTGGCAGTGGGCAACCCACGGCGCGAAATCGCCAGCCTGCTCAAACGTGCCCGCGCCGATGTGCTGGTGGTCGAACACGATGCCGTGGTGCGTCGCGGTGTCTGGCGCTCCTCGCTGCATGCCGCATTGGCGAAGACGCCGTGCGTGTTGATCTGCCTGCCACCCGGCCGGCTGCGCGCTCCGGCATTGCGGGTCACGATGGGGCCGTCGCTTGAGGGGCAAGAGACTGGTCTGGCAAGCCGGCTGCTTGCGCGCGTGCAGCGTCTTCAGCTGCATGGGTGAGGATCGCAACAGGCCAGCTGTTTTTGTGGTTCCAGACACGTCAATGCACGGCTCCTTGCGGAACCGGGCATTGGCAGTGAGTCGCTGCGCCGCTTAGTTTGGTGAAGCGGGCGCCGAAGCGGGCGCCGCCTCAGGTGCGGGATTCGGCACGGCGTTGGGCGCGGCATCAGGCGTGACCCGCCAGATGGTATTGGCCAGGTCGTCAGCAACGATCAGCGCACCACGTGGGTCGACAGTGACGCCGACCGGACGGCCGCGAGTCAGGCCATCGTCGCCATGGAAGCCGGAGACGAAGTCGATCGCATCGCCTGCCGGGCGACCATCACGGAACGGCACGAACACCACTTTGTAGCCGACCGGCGGGTCGCGGTTCCAGCTGCCGTGTTCGCCAACGAACACACCGTCGGCAAATTGCGTGCCCATCGCCGCAGATGAAAATGCAACGCCGAGTGCGGCCACATGCGAGCCCAATGCGTAATCGGGAACGATGGCCGATGCGACCTTTTGCGGATCCTGCGGCATCACCCGTGTGTCCACATGCTTGCCCCAATAGCTGTAAGGCCAGCCGTAGAAGCCGCCTTCGCGCACCGAGGTCAGATAATCGGGCACCAGGTTCGGGCCGATTTCATCGCGCTCGTTCACCACGGCCCACAACACGCCGCTGCCCGGCTGGATCGCCAGTGCGGTGGGGTTGCGGATGCCGGTCGCGTATGGCTTGTGCGCACCGGTTGCCGGATCCACCTGCCAGATCTGCGCACGATCGATCTCCACCGCCATGCCGCGCTCGGTGATGTTGCTGTTGGAGCCGATCGCCACATATAGGTAACGCCCGTCTGCACTGGCGGTCAGCGCTTTGGTCCAGTGATGGTTGATGGCCGAGGGCAAGTCGGTGACCTTGGCTGGCGCGCCGCTCGCCTTGGTCTGCCCTTCGCGATAGTCGAAGCGCACCAACGCATCCTGGTTGGCGACATAGAGCGCGTTGCCGATCAGCGCGAGCCCGTAAGGCGCGTTGAGGTTTTCAGCGAACACGGTCTTCAACTCATAGGTGCCGTCGCCATTGGCATCGCGCAACAAGGTCAGCCGGTTGCCGCTCTTGACCGATGTATTGCCCTTGGCCTTGATCGCGCCGGCAATCACGTCCTTGGGCTTGAGATTGGGCGCGCCGCCGCCGCGACCTTCGGCCACCAGAATGTCGCCGTTAGGCAACACCAGGGTCTGGCGCGGAATGCCCAGGTCGGTGGCGATCGCAGCGATGCGGTAGCCGGCTGGCACGGTCGGACGCTGGTCGCCCCACGCGGTGGGCTTGGCGATGGTCATGTCGGGCATCAGCCCGCGGTCCGGTTCCGGCAGCTCCGGAGTGGCGCCACGCTGATTGAGCTCGGGCGCCTTGTTGCAGGCGGCCAGTGCTGCAGCGAGCACGGACACTGCAATGATCGTGACGGTCTGACGCTTCATCGTGCACCTCCTACGCGCAGACCGGACAATCCCGCCCAGGTTGCGACCAACGCAAACGCGGTTGCGATCGCCGAAAACACCAGTGCCGCCGGCATCACTGCCCAGGCGTCACGCGCATGATGCAAGGCATCGAAAAAGCCCACGATCCATGCCGCGCCGAGCGCGATGATGTAGATGACGTTGCGGCTTCCACGCGCGAATCCAACGATCGCGCACACCAGCGCAATGCTGGTCAGCACCATCGCCGCGACCAGCAGCCAGGAGGCAAAGTTGCTCCACTGGATCTGGTAAGTGCTCCAGTAAGCGTAGTCGCTCAGTAGCGCGCCGAGAAACAGTGGCCACACGCCACCGAGCACGGCGGCATGGAATGGGTGGATTGCCCAGGACCGGGCGGGAAGCGCAGTTGAATTCATGGCGGACTCATTGGGGGCGAGGTCTGGACGTGGCTTGATGCTGCCAGCGGGCATGTGATGAGAAGCGCAATGTGGATGCTAGCGGCTGGCGTCTTTGTTGGTCTGGGCACGCGCAAGCGCGCTTGCCGCTGCGATGAGCTCCGGCAGTTCCTGCCGGAAGGAATCCGCGTATCCGGGCAACAGCGTGGCCTTGAAGCTCGCGTGGTCGAACACCGGCTTGTCCTGCAGGTACGCGATCTCCCGGCCTTGCAGGACAAAGTTGAAGCAGGCACGCCAGCGCGGATCCGGGCTGCTGGACAGATGCACTTCGATGAGACTGCTGGCATCGCTCGCGGTATTCTTGGGTGCAGCGGAAAATGCGCGCACCGAGATCTGGCTACTGCTGTTCATGCGCGCAATGATCGTCTGTGGACCGTCGCGGTGTTGTGAGTCGATGGCAGCTCACGCTTTGCGTGCCGGTTGGGTGGCGTCAGGCTTGCACCTAGCTGGCTCTGCAAGTTTCAAAGGTTTTGATGTCAGCCATCTCACAGAACGTGCACATGCCTCGAGTCCGGATTCACGTCAGCAATGATGCGTGGTGAGTAGTTTTTGTTGATCGAGGTCCGCTGCGTGTCGCGATTTTATTTGCGGTGGATTGCTTTCGGAACACCATTTGGTTGATCAATTTCTAATCGCCACTGCTGGCTGTATCGAGTAACAAGCCCGGCAATGAAATCGTTCCGCTGCTTTATGAATCATTTTATCTAAGAGCGACCTGTGCAGTATGCGATCTGCCGTGTTTAAAGCTTCATTGCAAACAGCAGCAATGAATCCCGTTGATTCCTTGCAAGTTGCAAAATTATCGCCCAATCTGGAATCGACAGCTTCTTGCTGGGCAAGCCTTACTGGTTCAAGCCGCTCAATGCAGGCACCGAGGTGTGTATGGGGCTCACCATGATCCGGAACATCGGTCACTACCGATTGACGGCGCACACGGCGCCGGCAGGTGCCTTGTACGCTCCGGAAATTCTTGTCTCTTTCGAAGATGGCATCACCCTGCGCGGTTATAAACCGCCGGATGTCAGATTCGAGACCCAACTTGCTGCGAGGCATTACGCCAGGCAATGGATGGGCAGATGCAAGCTCTCGGCGTTGGGCATTCTTGAAGACAGCTGACATGGGTGCGCCGTTCGAGGCATCGTGTCGATCGATGAAGACCTACCCAAGCTCGATTCTGCAGATGTACGGGAGTCTTGCCCGGTAGCGATGCCTCAACCTGGCCAGCACAGTCAAACTGCAGGGAACCCCAACGTGAAGCACGCGCCCTGCCCGGGCTCGGATGTCACATCGATGAACCCATTGGCCTGCCTCACTGCGCCGTCGACTTGCGCCAAGCCCAAGCCGGTGCCCTTCCCCGCCGGCTTCGTTGTGAAGTAGGCATCGAACAAATGCTCACGTACCTCGGGCGTGATACCGCTGCCGTTGTCGCTGACAGCGATGGTGACGTAGTCGCCACTGCGGCGAGCGCTTACCTCGTCGGCATCGGCAAGCGTGCACTGTGCCACGGCAATACCGACCTTGCCGTGCTCGCCACAGACATCGCGTGCATTGATCACCAGATTCAAAAGCGCGCGTTCTAATGTGTGCGGATCGACCAACACCACGCTCCTGATCGCTGCCGGTGTCCACTCGATAGACACCTTGTTACCCGCTGCCTGTTGCAGCAAGGGCAGCAGCCGTGCGACCAGCTCGTTGAGATCCACCTCTTCGGGTGCGTACGGGTGATTGCGCGCGAACCCCAGCAGCCGCTGCGCCATGATCGAGCCCTGCTGCAAAGCGCCCTCGGCCATGCGCAGAATCTTCCTGTCTTCGGCGATGACAGCGCCGCGAGACTGAACCACTTCGATGGCAGCGCCCGCGGTTTGCAGCACGTTATTGAGGTCGTGGACCACCCCTGCCAGCAATTGCCCAACGGCCTCTCCCTCCTGCGCCCGCTCGGCCACGGTCTCGGCCAGTCGCTGGGCTGCACGCGCGATATCGAGTTCACCTTCCACATCGCGGCCGCTACTGTCGTTGCTGTTGAGCTCGTAGCCAATGGCGTTGGACAGTTCGCTTTGCCTGATCAACGGGTCGTTGCGTGCGCTCAGCGTCTGGTTGAGCGTGCGTAGCGCTTGCTGCGATTGCCGGCGCTCGGTGATGTCGCGATTGACCGCCAGCACGCCTTCGATGTTGCCGTATGCATCGCGCAGCGGGCTGGTGGACACCAGCCAGAACTGGCGTTGGCCATCGGCGCCGGTGCACTCGGTTTCGAATTGCTGGGACAATCCTTGACCAGCAGCTGCAAGCGCATCTTCCACGCGCTGTCTGAATTCTTCCGGCCACAACGACGACCAGCGCTCGCCCACGATGGACCTGGCATGCTCTGCCGCCACACGTGCCAGACCATGCGCATTGACGAATTTGACGCGCCCATCCAACGAAATTTCCTTGATGGAATCCAGCGAGAGTTCGACCACTTGCCGGTAGCGATGATCTGGGAAATCTTGCGTCGTGTTCATCGTGCTCAAATCGATCACATGCCTTTCGCGTGGGAAACGTAGTGTGGTGCGGGCATCCTCAGAACACCTGCTTTATGGAATTCAAGAACGAAAAACTGATCCTCGTGGTCGACGACGATGTTGACACCCTTGAGGTCGC
Organism: Xanthomonas hortorum; assembly: GCF_011305375.1. Classification (GTDB taxonomy): domain Bacteria; phylum Pseudomonadota; class Gammaproteobacteria; order Xanthomonadales; family Xanthomonadaceae; genus Xanthomonas; species Xanthomonas hortorum_E. Next base: position 135,043 of record NZ_VCME01000015.1, on the reverse strand, counting down.
TGCGCTGTTGCTGTCGGATATTGGATATGCGGTTGTGACTGCTGTAGACGCCCAGGAAGCGCTCGAACATATCGACAACCATCCGGGCATCGACCTGCTCTTTACCGACCTTCAGATGCCGGGCCTGCTGGACGGCTATGGTCTCATCTCCTACCTGCGCTCCAATGGCAACAATGTGCCAGCCATCCTCACCTCCGGTCTGGGCCGCTCGCCCAACGGGTTGCCCGAGCGCACTATCTTCTTGAGCAAACCCTACACGCGCCGTGGTCTGGTGCAACAGATTGAGGCGTTCGTGGGTCACTAGAACAGGGCGGCTGCAGCGCGGCCCCCAATTGCACGGTCCGCTTCACAGCGATGTCATCGGTTGAGCGCATCACACGCTTTGCACCACTTGCTGCTTAGCTTCCTTGCGATGAGCGCACGCATTACATCCAACGATCCAGTTTTTTCATCGCCTGACGATCTCGCCGCAAAGAACGGACTCAACCAATCAATGCTGCAACGTTGGTTGCGCGATCACCCTGTGCTTCCTCTGCCGGGACGCGGCCGAACTGCCGAACGCTGGCAGCTGCTCGCCGATATCGCTGCGGAAGACTTGTGTGTCGCCAAATTTCTGGAAGCGCATTACGACGCGCAGGCCATCTGCGCCGATCTGGATGTCGATGTCATCGAACCGGGGCAGCGCTGGGCCGTGTGGGCGGCGGAGCCACCGGGTTCGGACATGCGATTTACCGGCAGTACGCTCGAAGGAACCAAGGCGTGGTGCTCTGGTGCAGCCCAGGTCACGCACGCGTTGGTGACCACGCAGCATGCCGGTGCCAGCGGTCTGTTTGCGGTGGCGTTGAATCAACCCGGTGTGCAGATCGATGCAAGTGGCTGGCAGGCGATCGGCATGCGCGACATCGAGACCGCCAATGTCACCTTCAGCAGGGTTCCCGCGCAGCAGGTTGGAGCGAGCGATGCGTATCTGACACGGCCAGGGTTCTGGCATGGTGGTGCCGGCATCGCCGCATGCTGGTTTGGCGCAACCAGCGCCGTTGCCGATGTGCTACGCAAAGCATCTCGGGTACGCCGCGATCCGCACGCCGCCGCGCACCTGGGCACCATCGACGCAGGCCTGGCCGCTGCTGGTGCGTTGTTGCGTCAGCTCGCGCAACAGATTGACGCACAACCGCAGGATCCGCAGATGCGCGGCGTGCTGCAGGTACGCAGTGTTGTCGAGGCAGTGGCGCGCGACACGCTCGATCGGGTTGGCCGTGCACTGGGCCCTGGCCCGCTTTGCGGCGACCGCGTGCATGCACAGCGCTGCGCCGACTTGTCGGTCTTCATCCGACAACACCACGGCGAGCGTGATCTGCAAGCCTTGGGTGAGCTCTGCCATCAACAGGATCTCGCATGGAAGATTTGACCGGCCAGCCAATCGAAGGTGCAGGCACACCTGAGTCAGTGTGGCGCGATGCAGCGTGTCTGAGTGATATGCCGCGCAGCTCGCTATCGCAACTGCTGCAAGGCAGCCGTCGGCTGGTCGTGGTCGCGCCGCACCCCGACGATGAAGTGCTTGGCTGCGGTGGGCTCATCGCAGCCGCACGCGCGGCTGGCGTGCCCGTACTGATCATTGCGCTCACCGATGGCGAACTGGCGTATCCAGACGAACCGGGCTGGGCGCCGCAGGTACTTGGCCCTGCACGTCGGCTGGAGCTCGACGCAGCCGTTCAACATCTGGGTCTGTTGCCAGGCGCGTTGATCCATCTTGCATTGGGCGACGGCGCACTGGCTGCGTGCGAGGCGCGCATTGCAGAGGCCGTGGGCGGCTTGCTCGATGCAAACGATACTGTGCTGGTGACCTGGCAGCGCGACGGCCATCCCGATCACGAAGCCGCATCGCGCGCCACCAAGGCTGCCTGCGACACCCACGGTGCGCGCTTGCTGCAATACCCGGTCTGGGCCTGGCATTGGTCGCAACCGGACGATGGCGTCTTTACCGACGAGCGCGCGACCCGATTCGAGTTATCTCCTACGGTGATGGAGGCAAAGCGGCAGGCCATCCAGTGTTTCGCAACGCAGATCGGTCAGTGCACGCCGGCTGTTGCTGCGCCGATCCTGCCATTGCACGTGTTGGAACGGTTCGATCGCTCTTTTGAGGTGTTCATCCGATGACGGCCTTAAGCGTCGCGCATTTCGAGCAGCTGTATGCCGACGACGACCCGTTCGGCTATCGCTCGCGTTGGTACGAGCAGCGCAAACGCGAGATCCTGCTCGGCACCCTGCCCTATCGGCGCTTTGCAAAAGGCTGGGAATTTGGATGTTCCAACGGAGAACTCACTGCAGCACTCGGGCAACGCTGCGACGCGTTGCTGGCCACCGATCTCTCTCAGCAGGCGGTCGATCTGGCGAGTGCGCGCGTCGAACAGATGCGCCATGTAACCCTGCAACAAGCGGCGCATCCTGCGGATTGGCCGGAGGGCAGCTTCGATCTGATCGTGTTCAGTGAGGTCGGTTATTACCTGGAAGATGCCGCATTCGAAAAAACCGCTGCACTGTTTGCCCAATCGCTCAGCGAGCGCGGTTGCCTTGTCGCCTGTCACTGGCGTCACGACTTCCAGGGCGCGCTGCGCAGTGCAGAGCGGGTACATGAAGGATTGCACGATGCATTAGCACTGGAAACGCTATGCACGTATCAAGACCCTGATTTCGTGCTGCAGGCATGGATGGCCGGACCATCGATTGCGCAACAGGAGCGCCTGCGATGATTGCGGTGACCATTCCGGCGCATAACGAAGCAGCACTGATCGGGCAGTGTCTACAATCCATCCTGGTGGCGGCACGGCATCCGCACTTGTATGGCGAGCGCGTGGAAATCCATGTCGCGCTCGACCGCTGCACCGACCTCACTGGCAGCATTGCCCGTTCGCATGGCGCCATGACGCTCAAGACCAGCGGCGGCGTCGGCATTGCGCGTGCGGCGGCGGCTTCTGCGGCAATCTCCCGCGGTGCGCGCTGGCTTGCCTTTACCGATGCCGACACCCGCGTGCCACCGGACTGGCTGTCGGCACAGCTTGGCTGTGCGGCCGATGTGTTCTGCGGTGTCGTGGAGGTCGGCGATTGGCGCGACTTTCGGCCGGAGACACGCAAAGCATTCATGGACACGGAAATCCGCTGTGACGGCCATCCCCACGTGCACGGCGCCAACCTGGGCATGAGCGCAGCCGCCTATCTGGCCGCCGGCGGTTTTTCCACGCGCACCTCCAGCGAAGACGTCGCCCTGGTCTGCGCACTGGAAGACGCCGGCATGCACATCGCGCGCCTGGTCACCCCGGTCGTCAACACCAGCGCCCGCCGCGACGCCCGCGCCACCGGCGGATTCAGCGATTACCTGATCCGTCTGGAAGCCGCCGTTATGGCCATGAGCCCTGTGCCCAGCAAGAACGCGTAGCAAAACAGCCATCGGTTCACTAGCGACACCTGATCAAGCGGCGCCAGATCGAACATGCAGGCACAGGTCCTGCGGTCTCCACCATCGTCATTCATGACAGGCTGTTGCCAATCGTCAGTGGGTGTAAAATGCACCCATTGGATGCAAGGCACTGCCCTGATGAAGAAAACCGAAGACACGCCTGAAGGTGCACGACTGCGTGAACTGCATGGCGCGCTGCTTGAGATTGTTGGCGTCATGAACCAGCCGCAGCGCGATGCAGCGATGATTCTGGAGGCTGGGATCTCCCTGGAGCGCGCGCAATTTCCGCTGCTGGTATTGATTGAACGGTTCGGGCCGATCGGCGTGGTCGAACTTGCCGATCGCGTGGGGCGCGACTACACCACCGTCAGCCGGCAGATTGCAAAGCTGGAAGAACAAGGCCTGGTCAGCCGACGCGAGAGCGCTGCCGATCGTCGCGTGCGCGAGGCAGTGATCACCAGGAAGGGAAAGACGATGACCGACAAGGTCGATGAAGCCCGCAAGAAGATCGGGTTCGCCATCTTTTCCGAATGGAAAGAGCGCGATCTCGATGCACTGGTGCGGCTCATGCGCAAGTTTGCGGACGATCTCAAACGCGGCGTTCCATAAGAGGCCCAGTCATCTCTGCGACCTGAAGGAGACGTACGTGGGAGCTTCACACTTGTCGATTCGAATGATCACATCAACTCGAATTCGGCATGCTCTGCCGCAACAACACCTGCCGTGTGCAGGTAGTCGGTGATGCGCTGCGTTGCCTCGATGCTGCCAGTGAGGGCAACGTAGCCGTCCGGTCGCACCAGCACCAGATCGCCCGCTACCAGCCCATAGGCGCGTTCGATCTGCTGGCCCGGATCCTGCAGATCGCCGTCGCTACCGATTGCATAGCTGCGAACACCCGGATAACGCGGCAGCGTGTGTGCAGCGATCTGGTAAGCCAACAACGTCCAGTGCGGTCCCTGGAACAGCTCGAACAGGCGCGTTGCCTGGCCTGCCGCGCCAAGCAAGGGTGCATCCGGTGCGCGCCAACCGGAGGCGATCGCGGTCGTAGAGGTGGTCGGCCACACCAATGCAGAGGCGTCGTAGTGCAGGTCCAACTGCTGCGTCTGCCGACCGCGGCGCAAGTCGCCCTGTTTGGCTGCGTCGAGCAGCTTGACCGACAGGCCCAGCATTGCGGAAGCGATTGGGCGGCGTTCCTGCTCGTAGCTGTCGAGCAGGCTCTCGGACGCACCGCGCACCACCGCAGCCAGTTTCCAACCCAGGTTGTAGGCATCTTGCACGCTGGTATTGAGCCCTTGCCCGCCAGTCGGTGGATGGATGTGTGCGGCGTCGCCAGCCAGCAAAATATGTCCAACGCGATAACGGTCTGCCAGTCGCGCGTTCATCGCATATGCCGATGCCCAAAACACCTGCTCGACGCGGATGGCGGTGTCGCCGATGCGCGCGGCGATCATCGCATTGAGGCCGCCAACCGACAGATCGATGTCGCCTTCCAGCGGCACCGGTGCCTGGATCTGGAACCAATCGGTCCCCGCCAGCGGGCAAAACGAAATCTGGGTTTGCATCGACGCCTGGTTGAAGCGGTGCCAATACGCGCGATCCAGACCACGGATGACCACGTCGGCCACGATTGCGCGCACGCCCAGCGTCTTGCCGGGGAAATCGATCGCGAGTGCGTGTCGCACAAAGCTGCGGCCGCCATCGGTTGCCACCAGGTAGCGGCAGCGGATCACTTGCGATCCGCTGCCATCGCTTAGCTGTACGGTCACGCCGGTGGCGTCCTGCTCCAGGCCGACCAGTTCGCATCCATAGTGCGGGGCATGCCCAAACTCGGCCAGACGCTCGCGTAACACGCGCTCGGTCAGGAATTGCGGGGCCATCAATGGCTGCGCAAACGGCTCGGTCATGGTCGGTTCCGCACGATCGGGTTCGGCGTCCGTGTAGCTGCCGTTCTGAGCATAAGTGCGCTCAGGCGGATACGGGCCGCCCACGGCTGCCAGGCGGTTTGCGATGCCCATGTCTTCGAAAATCTCCAGCGTTCTCGGTTGGATGCCCTTGCCGCGCGAGCCACCGAACGGCTCGCCGATCTTGTCGATCAAACGGAACCGGATGCCCCGGCGCGCCAGCTCCAGCGCCAGGGTCAGCCCGGCGGCGCCGGCGCCGCAGATCAGCACATCGAGGTCTCTGTCGTCGTTCATGGCCATCCATATGTGTGCAATATGCACTTAATTGGCGGCAGCTTAGGCCTGTCGAAAAAAGAGTGCAAGTAGCACATATTCAGCCGGCGCTGCCGGCTTGGCCCGGCCGGTGCGCAAGGCCCGCGCTCTGCATCCTTTTCAGTCGCGTTCGCCGCGCAGAACCGACTGCAGAAACCTGACGACCTGGGCGGAATGACCCCGCGCGGCGAGTTCGGCTGCCGTCTTACCTCCCAGCTCGCGAATCGGGTCGTGATGAAACCAGGCGGCCGCTTCGGCAACAGGAACAATCTTCAGCGCCAACGTCAGGATCGTCGCCTCATCTCGCATACGGCGGTATCGGCGATGAAGACGACAGGCAACTACAGAAAGCGGTCATGGCGAACTCCATAGGCGAAGCAGCGTGGTGGCAAGCAAGACGGCGTGGGACGCAGTGCGATTGCGCTGCACGTTGCCACGCCGATGTCGGTGGAACGTCGCAAGTGCCGCTGCTGCACTGCCGACATTTGGCCGACATGCATGACGCACGCTGCTGCCGCGCCATCGCTCCCTGCTCGACCGCGGGTCGGCACAGCGGCGGCGCTGCCCTCTCCCACTGAAGCCTCCCCATGACGCATTCCCGTTTCTTCCTCGCCACACTATTGGCACTCCCCTCTCTCGCCGCAGCGCAGACCACACCGCAAGCGGACCCATCGCTGGCCGAACAATCGCCTTATCGCTGGGGCCTGGGCCTGGGCGCGATTGCCTCGGATAGCCCGTTCGCCGGTGAGGGCACGCGGATCAACCCGGTGCCATTGATCCTGTTCGAGGGCGAGCGGGTGTTCTTGCGCGGTATCACCGGCGGATACCACATCATCAAAGGCGAGACCTTCAGCCTGGATGCGATTGCCGCGCTACGCATGGATGGCGTGGCGGCAGACGATCTGGGTAGCGAGGAATTGGCGCGCAACGGCATCGATCGCGCGTTGCTGGAAGATCGCGACGACAGTCTGGACCTCGGTCTGGTCGGTACATGGGAAGGCGCGGCAGGCGAATTCGAATTCACGGCCAAAGCCGACGTGACCGGCACCAGCGAAGGCTACGAATTGACTGCGCGTTACGGCTACCCCATCAGCGTGGGACGCGGCCGATTGACGCCCAGCGTCAGCATCAGCCATCTCTCCAAGGACATGGCCAATTACTACTACGGCACGCTGGACGAGGAAGTCGCGCGCGGTGTGGTGGATTACAAGCCGGATTCGGCCACCGTGCCGACCGTGGGCGTCACTTACGTACGACCGATCGGCAAGCGCTGGCAGTTCATGACGCGCCTGCAATACAGCGTGTTGCCCAGCAAGCTCAGCGACAGCCCGCTGCTCGAACCCGATACCGACGGCGTCGGCACGCTGTTGATCGGTTTTTCCAGGGGCTTTTGATGACACCGGGCCATGGCGCCGCCATGCAGCGGCAATGTAAGCGATGCCTGGGCGCGAGCGCAGCATGATCGCCTGGACCTTGCTGTGCCTGGTGGCGAGCTGGATCGCAGCGATGACCTACGTCTACCGGTATCGCGGTCGAGCGCGCTATGCCAGCTTGAAGCAATACCTGCGCAAGAGCTGGCCGGTGTTCGCCCTGCCGAACGTGATTCTCTACACGTTCACCAAACGCGCGGCGCGTGGCCCGTTCGTCGCGTTGGATGCCTATCCAACGCTGGCATCGCTTGCGCAACACTGGGACGTCATGCGCGACGAGGCACTGGCGATCCAGGCCGGCGGCAGTTTCGAGGAGGCGCGCCGGGAAGGCTCGGTGGCGTCGTTCGATGTGGGATTTCGCACGTTCTACAAATATGGCTGGAGCCGCTACTACCTGCGCTGGTATGGCTACACGCATGCATCGGCGCGTGCCAGCTGCCCGCAGACGCTGCAGATCCTGGCGCAGTATCCGCAGGTCAAGGCCGCCATGTTTGCGATCCTGCCGCCGCATTCGGGGCTCACACCGCATGCCGATCCGCTGGGCTGCTCGTTGCGCTACCACCTGGGCCTGGCCACGCCCAATGCCGCGCAATGCTTCATCGACGTCGATGGCCAGACGCGTGCCTGGCACGACGGCCAGGCGTTCATCTTCGATGAAACCTATCTGCATTTCGTCCGCAACGACACCGATGCTGCGCGCCTGATCCTCATGTGCGACGTCGCCAGGCCGATGCGCTGGCCGGGCAGGCTGTTCAACCTGCTGTACTGCCAGCTCGCACGTGCCGCGATGACACCCAACGACACGCGCGACAAGCGCGGCCCGGCGAGCGCCTTGTTCACCTGGATCAGCCCGCTGATGGCGCGTGGAAAGCAGCTGCGTGCGCGGCATCGGCCGACCTACAACGCCATCAAGTGGGCGATCAATCTGCTGTTGCTCAGCGTTGCGCTGGCAAGCCTTGCCGGCGTGATCGGTGCCGGGCGCTGGCTACTGCATGTTTGAGCATTTCCCTGCCCTGCTGGCATCGATCGGCCGCCTGTTGCGCGAGCTGGTCGAGTGCATGGAGACGATGCTGCGTATGATGTTTCCCACCCTGAAAAACACCGATGCGATGACCTCCAGCTCGATCCAGCCTGCGCAGGTATTGCAGGTGCTCATCATCGAAGACAACCGTGCACTGGCGGCCAATATCTTCGATTATCTGGAGGCATGCGGACATCAACCCGATGCTGCGCCCGACGGCAACTCCGGCCTGAATCTGGCCATCAGCAATCGCTACGACGCCATCATTCTGGATTGGATGCTGCCGCGCATGGATGGCATGAGCGTGCTGCGCACGTTGCGCGAAGACCATGGCTGCCGCACGCCGATCATCATGCTCACCGCCAAGGATCAGCTGGAGGGCAAGCTACTCGGGTTCGAAAACGGTGCCGACGATTATCTGGTCAAACCGGTCGCGCTGCCGGAGCTGGAAATGCGCTTGCGCGTGATGGTGGGCAGAGCCAGCGCGAATGCAGCAACAGCGGGTCACTTGCTGCAGGTCGGCGATTTGCGCTTCGACCTGGACAGTCTGAAGGTCTCGCGCGGCGAGCGCAGCGTGGTGCTCTCCAGCACCTTGCGCAACGTGCTGGAATTGCTGATGCGCGAATCCCCGAGAATCGTGCGTCGCGATCGACTGGAAAGCCTGATCTGGGGCGACGCCTTGCCCGAGGGCGATCTGCTGCGTTCGCACATGCATGTGTTGCGGCGTGCCCTGGATCAGGGGGGCGAGCACAAACTGCTGCACACCGTCGCCGGTGTCGGCTATCGCCTGGGTGGTGGGACGCGATGAGATTGGGCGGGCGCCTGGGAAGTCTGCAGTGGCTGATCAGCAGCAGCCTGATCGTGTCCGGCGCGATGCTTGCCCTGGGGTTGGCGGTTCAAGGGTTTTTGAGCCAGGAGTTGATCGAAGCTCCGATCTGGAAACAGCTGCTCACCTCGAGCACGCAAAGCATTGCGCACCTGCCTGCGGCCGAGTTGCAAAGCGCGCTTCCCACCGATGGCCCGGTGCAGGGCTGGCTGGTGTCAGACCCTGCGCGACTCCCCGCAGGAATGCCGGCCTTCTTCGCTGCGCTGGCGCCTGGCTACTACGGCGAAGGCGATCTTGAAGCCGCCAAAGGAGCCCCCTTTCTGACCAGGAAGTTCATCAACATCCTGCAACCGCATTGGGGGCCGTTCGCTGAACCCCCGGGCCAGACACGGCCCGATCGCAGTTACTCGGTGTTGATCACCACGTTGCCGCAAGGGCGATTGGTCATGAGCATCGACATGACCGAGCTCGAAGACAAGCAGAACGAAAGCGTTCAAGTGAGCGTGCTGTTCATGCTGTTGAATCTGGCGATGATCGCGCTGGTGATCTGGTGGCTCTTCATCAGTCTGACCCGGCCGGTCACCGACCTGGCACGGCGCATGCGACAGCTGGACCCGCTGCAACCCGCGCAACGGCTGCCCACCGACTACCGCAAGAGCGAGCTCAATACGATTGCGCGTGAGGTGAACGCGCACCTGGAACGTGTAGCGCGCGCGATCGAACGCGAGCGCAGTCTGCTGGACCAGGCCAGCCACGAATTCCGCACGCCGCTGGCCGTCATCTCCGGCGCGGCCGATGTACTGCACAAGCAGCAGTTGCCGGAGCGCGCGCAGCGGCCGTTGCATCGCATCGACGAAGCCGTGGGCAACCTCAAGCAGATCATGGAAGCGCTGCTGTATCTTTCGCGCGAACCAACCCCTACCGAGCGCGAGGAGATCACCGTCCTGCACGGACTGCTTCCCGATCTGGTCCAGGACCATCTGTATCTGGTCTCGGCAAAGCCGGTGCAGTACCACATCGACGTGCTGGAGCCGCTGGTCTTGCATGCGTCCGAATCGATGGTGCGCATTGCCGTGGGCAACCTGCTGCGCAATGCGGCCGACCATACCTATGCCGGCGACATCCGCGTCTCGCTGGTCGAGCACAGGCTCTGCATCCGCGACTCGGGCGAAGGCTTCGATACCGTGCTGGCGGCAGAGCGCTACACCGCCTCATTGAAACACTCGGTCAAGCAAGGCGGCGGTTCGGGGCTGGGCCTGTTCCTGACTCAGCGTATCTGCGAGCGCTTCGGCTGGCGCCTGCATCTGGAGTCGACCATCGCCGAGGGAACCCTGGCGATGATCGATTTCAATCCGTAACCAAGAGCCGCTGCAGACCTCGCGTTCGTGCGCTGTCAGCGACGCACTGAACTGATGGTCTGCCAGTCGGTGGTGCTACCGCAATTCCCCGATAGCCTGGACGCTGGTGCAGGCGCTTACCAGATCGCCACGCGGTCCTTGTCCGACGCGCTCCACCGATTGCGCTCGTCACGGCCTTGCAGGCATCATGCGCCACGTTTTTCGTCCCCCACCCCAGAGGCCTGCTCCTTGGACAGTCATAGTCGATTGCGTCGCGGCACCTGCGCCGACGGATCCTGACCCAAGGTCGGCTCCGTCCGCACAGGGCGGGGCTCATCGCGTGCGCTTGCGCCCACGCATTGCCTGCATTACCCACACAATCCAGCTAGACCCAAAGCGCGGTCTTTGGCGCTCCGACCCTGGAGAGTGCCGATGTCCCTGAAGCTGTTCCCCGCCCTGCTGCTGGCAGCTGCGTCCGTGCTTGCGTTCCGTGCGCAGGCCGCCGCCAGCCTGACCACTGACGATGCCGCCCTGACCCCTGAAGGACGCTGCCAGGTGGAAACCTGGCTACGCGGCTCCCGCCCGGGGCGCGAACTGACCGCCGTGCCTGCCTGCACCTGGGCCGGCAACGAAGTCAGCCTGGGGCTGTCGACATTCAGCGACCAAACCCGGGCCGGTATCGCCGCACTGGGCGTGAAGCGGCTGTTTCGCGATCTGGACCAGCAGCGCTGGGGCGTGGGTGCCTCGCTGGGTGCGAACTGGGACCTGCGCCGGCAGCGGCTGGATGGGCTGATCCTCAATGTACCGGTGAGCATTGCGCTGGATGCGGACCGGCGCAGCTTGCTGCATCTGAACGTGGGCGCGAACACGCCCCGCAGCGCGGCGATGGCGCTGACGGCAAGTGTGGGCGTGGAGCACACGCTCGGCCCCGCCTGGACGGTGCTGGCCGAGGCGTTTGGCGACGACCGTGGCGGTTTTGGCCAGCAGGCTGGACTGCGGCGCCTGTTTGGCGAGCGTGCAAGCATTGATCTACTGGCCGGATATCAGCATGGCGCAGACCACACGCCGTGGGTCACGCTGGGCTTCAATCTTTTATTGCCCGATTGATCGCTGGACTAAAAAAGCGCCTATTCGCTAACAGCAACGGCGTTTTTCCTGCCTAAAGAGACTCGGCTTCTATCGAGCAACCACTCGAATCACCCTAGCTGCCTATACAGAAATCTAGGCCGATTAGCATGCAAAAACCATTGAATTTTGCACAATCGATTCCATTTGTTGTGGCTGCTTAGTATAAATTCAGATGGATATACTAATTTAAACATTGACCGACGATAAAGATCCCACTGCTTTTATATCGCGGGAAAAATCATTCGCCGCTCATACGGCAGAGTCCGTTAGATTCGCTAACTTACGGTCGAATCCGCTACAGCATGTGAGGGATTCACCGACAGCTTGAGGTATATCCCTGATTCACTGCGATAGCAATCGCATTTAGGATTGCCGCCCCTTGAGAAATGTGATGTTTTACGGTCGCGTTCGCTACGGCTTTTCTCTGTACTAGAGCTCGCTAGTGGCATTCTAATCCTTTCTCGCTATGGATTAAATCGCAAATGTCTATTGGCTCGGTTTTTCTCTGAATTGCAACTGACCATTCAGGTTTTAGAGTTTCTGGATAGCGCCGTTAAACAATCTCGCAAGCACACGATTGGATGCATCACTGCATTCCCCGTGTTCTAAGCGGCGCTTATCCGAAGGGACGGATCGGCGACGAATAAAGTGAATAACCCGTGAAATTAAATGCCTCCGTCGGCATCAGCGCTGACGTGGGAAACCTTTGCGCCAAATTCAGATATTCAGCAGTAGCGGCGCGCCAAATGACCGGATTAAACAAACTATGAATCGCTCGCTACTCGCAACGACCATCGCATCCTGCCTCGTCCTGACCGCCTGTGGCGGCGGTGGCGGTGGCGGCAACGTCCGCAGTGACCCGCCACAGACCACGGTTGTGGCCCCGACGCCGTCCACGCCTGCACCTGCGACTCCGACGACACCGACGCCGGCTCCGACGCCCATGCCGACGGCGCCTGCCACCCCGACGCCCCCCACAACGCCGGCGCCGCCGGAAACCTCCACGGCCGACCCGCTGCCCAAGACCGCTCCCGCTCCGACACCGGTGCCCTCGCCTGCTCCTGCACCGGCCCGTTACCAGGGCCTGGGCAGCAACCTGCTGGTGCCGACCAATGCGGATCTGGCACAGCAGGCCGGTGCCCGCGGCCAGGGCGTGAAGTTGGCCGTGCTGGACGACAACCTGGTGCCGAGCTACGCGCCGATCAGCGGCAAGGTCGACAGCTTCAATGACTACACCGCCAGCCCCGGCACGCCGGAGTCGTCTGCGAACGCGTTGCGCGGCCACGGCACGGTCATCTCGGCGCTGGTGCTGGGGTCGGCGCAGGACGGCTTTGCCGGCGGTATCGCGCCGGATGCAGACCTGTTCTATGCGCGCATCTGCGCCGAAAATTCCTGCGGCACCCAGCAGGCTCGCCGCGCCGCGGTGGATCTGGCGGCTGCCGGCGTGCGGATTGCCAACCTTTCGATCGGTGCCTCGTATGCAGATGCTGCCAGCAGCGCGAACGCCGCGCTGGCCTGGAAGTTCGCACTGGCTCCGCTGGTGCAGGCCGATGCGCTGATCGTGGCATCGACCGGCAACGAAGGTGCGTCCGAAGCGTCCTACCCGGCCGCTACCCCGGTGCAGGAAGCCAGCCTGCGCAACAACTGGCTGGCAGTGGGCGCAATCAATATCGACAGCGCCGGCAATGCCGCCGGCCTGACCAGCTATTCCAACCATTGCGGCGCCGCTGCGCAGTGGTGCCTGGTGGCGCCGGGCAGCTACTTCGCCCCGGCCCTGGCCGGCACCGAGTTGCAGGGCCAGATCGCCGGCACCTCGTTCTCCACCGCTGCGGTCACCGGCGTGGCGGCGCAGGTGCTGGGCGTGTATCCGTGGATGAGCGCCTCCAACCTGCAGCAGACCTTGTTGACCACTGCTACCGACCTGGGCGACCCGGGCGTGGATGCGTTGTACGGCTATGGCCTGGTCAATGCTGCAAAGGCGATCAACGGCCCGGCGCAGTTCGTCAACAACTGGTCGGCGAACGTGACCTCCGGCTACGACAGCACCTTCAGCAACGACATTTCCGGCGCGGGCAACCTGACCAAGAACGGCGCCGGCAAGCTCACGCTCAGCGGCAACAACACCTACACCGGCGGCACCAGCGTCAGCGACGGCGTGCTCGCACTGTCCGGCAGCCTGCGCTCGGATGTGATCGTGCTCAACTCGGCTACGTTCGAATCGCACGGCGGTGTGATCAACGGTAACTACAGCCTGGTCAACAACACCGGCACCACCGCACTCGAATTGGGCAAGGGCTTGACCGTCACCGGCCAGGCCAGCCTGAAGGGCAATCTGCTGTTGCTGCCGGAAGCGGCTGGCTACACCGTCGGCAGCAGCGAAAAGATCGTCCAGGCGGGCAACCTGCAGGGCACCTTCGATCGCGTGCAGTACGCCAACAATTTCTTCTGGACCGCCTCACTCGCCTACGACCCCACCACCGTCACCGCCACGCTGACGCGTAATGCCTCCGCTGCCAGCGCGCAAGCGGCCGGTGCGCCGCAATCGGTGGTCAACGGTGCTGCGCAGGCCGATACGCTGGTCAAGGTGCTGGATACGCGTGTGGCTTCGGGCGACACCGACAATCTGGGTGGTTTGATCAGCGCTACCGGCTCGCTGCTGGCGGCGACCGATGCGCAGGTTGCCGCATCGCTGCCGACCCTGGCTGGCCAGGTACACGGCATCGAGCGCACGCTGGGCTTCCAGTCCGCGCTCAACGATGCGCGCGTGGCTGCCGATCGCCTGCCCTACCTGGCCGACACCACCACGCTGACCACCTGGATGCAGGGCAGCTATCTGGACGGCAATCTGGGCGGCAACGGTTTCGACTCGGCCGATTACACCCAGCAGTCCACCACCTTCGGTGTGGATCTGCCGATGGGCAGCGCCGGCACGGTCGTGGGTGCGGCGGTGAGCTCGGGTCAGGACCGTGCAAACATCGATGCCTCGGCCAGCCGTCTGCGCTCGGACCGTTATGCGATGACGGCGTATCTGTATCAGCCGATCGGCCAGGCCTACCTCTCGGGCATCGGTTCGTATGGCATGAGCAATGTGGAAACCGAGCGTACCGTGCAGGCCGGCAGCATCCGCGAGCGTCTGCAGGATCGTCGCCACGACACCAATTGGTCGCTGCGCGCCGAACTCGGCCTGCTGCCGCACGCGGGTTTGTCGCCGTTCGTTGCCGTCGGTGTGGTCAGCCAGAAGCAGGATGCCTTCAGCGAAGCATCGGCCACCGGCCTGGGCTTGAGTGCCAATAGCGACACGCTGCGCGCGGGCTACGGCGAAGTGGGCGTGCGTGGCCATCTGACGCGCGGCAAGTGGGGCTTCGATGGTCTGGTTGCTTACCGCTCGCTGTTCGGCAACCCGAACTCGGACTTCACCGCATGGTTCACCGATTTGCCGGAAGCGCGCTTCAACGTCGCCGGCGAGCCGGTGTCCAAGCAAGCGCTGCGTGCCTCGGTCGGTGTGCGTTACCAGGTGAACGATGCGTTCTCGATCTACGGCAACGTGGGTGCCGAGCGTGGTCGGTCGGATGCCAACAGCATCAACGCCAATGTCGGCCTGCGCTGGCAGTTCTAAGCGCCGTCTGCAGACCGGCAGTGTGGCCGCAAGGCTGCATGGCCGGTACGCGGAGTCGGCATGCACGACGCCCACGCTGCGGTTGCCGACGCGGCCGACCAGCGATTGCGGGTGCGCTGCAAGTGCAAGTGCAAGCATGACGCTGTACGTGCGTGCCGTTGTATCGGCCAAAAAAAAGCCCCGGCAGTGCCGGGGCTTTTTAGTCTGCAGTGAATCAGAAGTTCCAGCCCCAGGTGACCTGGCCGCCGTACGCGGTCTGGCCATCGCCGTTGAGTCCTTGCAACGACAACGACAGGCGACTGGCAGGCGAGGTGATCAGGCTCACGCCCAACTCGCCGACCACCGCATTCTTCGCCAGGGTGACGCTCTGCACCGAGAACTGCGAGCCGGTGCCGATGAAACCGGCCGAACGTTCCACAGCGCGGTCGCCGAACGCGTGCCGCCAACCCACCGACGCATACAACCCGGCCGCCTGGCCCAGCTGCCAACGCCCACGCACACCCACCGTGCTGGTGGTGTACTCGTCCTTGGCGCTGTCCACCGACAGCCCGGCAATGCCGCCGCGCTCGTTGAAACCATCGGTCTTCAGGTGCGTGTAGTCGGCTGCGATGAAGGGGCTGTACACCGCGTTGCCGGTGCGCAGATTCCAGGCCGCTTCCAGCGACACGGTGATGGCCTTGGCGTCGTAATTGCTGCTCAGCCGCTCTTCGAGCACGCCGGGCAGCATCACCCGACGCGTGCTGTCCACGCTGTAATCGGCATAGTCGACCGAGGCTTGCAGCGCGAACGCGGACCAATCGGCCTGGCCGTAGATACCGGCATGTGTGCCATCGATATCGGAGCGATCAAAGGACTCGCGCGAGCGGGTTTCGATGTCCTGATTACCGACCGCGATACCAAGCACGCTGCGCTCGCCGATGCGCCGTTCTGCACCGGCCATGATGCCGTTGTCCTCGCGCCGTACCGAGGCCGCATTGGCATCGCCATCGACACGATTGGGCAGGCTGCGACCGGTGATCCATACCGTGGTGTCTCCCACGCGCGCGTCCTGGCTATCGCCACGCAGATGGTTGCCGACGCCACTCAGCAGGAAGCGGCTATCCAGCAACGCAGTGGCCGTGCTGGCATGGCTTTCGCCAGACAGCGAGGCAAACGCGGTGCTGATCGCCTGCGGATCGTCGGGCAAGCGCACCACTGCCTGATAGACCGGGTTGGTGGTCGGCAACCCATCCACGGCAGCTGCGGCAGCCTGCTGGTTTGGCACGGTGACCGCATCGACCATGGCCACGGTGTTGCGACCCAACGAGACCGACAACGCCGTGGCGCTGGTGCTGACGTTCGGCTCGACAAAGGCGTAGTCGGAAACAACATTGCTGAACTGCCCGCTGAGCCCGCCAGCGGCGTTGATGACCGGAATTTCGGTAAACAACGGCAGATCCGTCGCACGCACCAGTTGCAAAGTGCTGCCAGGTGCCAGCGTGGCCGCACCGCCCACGCTGATGGGTGTGACCGCGCCACCTGCGCCAGGCGTGACCTGCAAGGTGGAGCCATTGCCGAGCGTGGCATTGCCGCCGACACTGATCGTGCCGGCGGTGCCGCCGATCACCACGGTGCCGCCCGAGCTCAGGCTACCGACGCTACCGCTACCGGTAAGCGTGCCGCCCGGACCTACCGTGACCGGCCCGCCCAACGCAGCGCCCGGATTGGCCGGGTTGCCTACGCTCAGGGTGCCTGCGGCGACCGTGGTCGGCCCGGTGAAGCCACTGCTGTTTGCGGTGACCAGCAAGGTACCCACACCATCCTTGAGCAGGCTGCCAGTGCCCGACAACGTCCCTGCGTAGGTGCCATTGCTGGTCTGCTGGAACACCAGCGCGCTGTTATTGGCGATGTTGCCCTGCAGGCTGTCGGTATCGCCGACCAGCGTGCCAGCAGCGATGGTGGTGCCACCGAGATAGGCGTTGACGCCATCCAGCGTGAGTGCACCGGCCCCGGTCTTGATCAACGTACCGCTACCGGTGATGTTGCCGGCAAACGTACCGGCGCCAGCCTGATCGAACACCAGTACCGCGTTGTCGAGGATGTTGCCTTGCAGGCTGGTGGTGTTGCCGATCAGGCTGCCGCTGGCAATCGTGGTACCACCGCTATAGGTGTTGGGAGCGACAAGTGTCAACGCACCCGCACCCTGCTTGATCACGCTCCCGGTGCCGCTGACGGCGCCGGCAAACACGCCATCGGTGGCCTGATCGAACACCAGCGTGCCGTTGTCCACCACGTTGCCCTGCAGGCTGGTGGTGTTGCCGATCAACGTACCGGCACTGACCACCGTGCCGCCGGTGTAGTTGTTGGGACCGATCAACTGCAACACGCCAGTGCCGGCCTTTTCCAGCGAACCAGTGCCGCTGACTGTGCCTGCATACACGCCGCCGGTGGCTTGGTTGAAGACCAGGGCCGCGTTGTTGGCGATGTCGCCCTGCAGGCTGGTGGTGTCGCCGATCAACGTCCCTGCCGCGATCGTGGTGCCACCGGTGTAACCATTCGCACCGTTGAGCAGCAGAGCGCCGGCGCCATCCTTGATCACAGCGCCAGTGCCGGTGATCGAGCCGGTGAACACACCATCGCCCACCTGATTGAATGCCAGGGTCGCGTTGTCGACGATCGCGCCTTGCAAACTTGCGCTATCGCCTACCAGTGTGCCGGCGTTGAGCGTGGTGCCGCCGGTATAGGTATTGCTGCCATCGAGCGTCAGCGTGGATGCACCGTTCTTGATCAAACCACCAGCGCCCGTGATCGGGCCGGTCAGCGCGAGATCGTTGCTGCCTGCCAGCGCAAGTGCACCTGCGCCTGTCAGATTGACTGCATTGCTCACCGTCAATACCTGATCGGTATCCAAGGTGGTGCCTGCTGCCGCAGTCAAGCTGCCGGTACCCAATGCCTGCGCATCGCCAAGCACCAGCGTACCGCTGGCAAGCGTGGTGCCACCGGCATGGCTGTTGGCGACGTCGAGCGTCAGCGCGCCAGCGCCTTGCTTGATCACGCTCCCCGTGCCGCTGACGGCGCCGGCAAACACGCCATCGGTGGCCTGATCGAACACCAGCGTGCCGTTGTCCACCACATTGCCCTGCAGGCTGGTGGTGTTGCCGATCAACGTGCCGGCACTGACCACCGTGCCGCCGGTGTAGCTGTTGGGACCGATCAACTGCAACACGCCAGTGCCGGCCTTTTCCAGCGAACCGGTGCCGCTGACCGTGCCTGCATACACGCCGCCGGTGGCCTGATTGAAGACCAGGGCCGCGTTGTTGGCGATGTCGCCCTGCAAGCTGGTGGTGTCGCCGATCAACGTCCCTGCAACGATCGTGGTGCCACCGCTGTAACCATTCGCACCGTTGAGCAACAGAGCGCCGGCGCCATCCTTGATCACTGTGCCAGTGCCGGTGATCGAGCCGGTGAACACACCATCGCCCACCTGATTGAATGCCAGGGTCGCGTTGTCGACGATCGCACCTTGCAAGCTTGCGCTATCGCCTACCAGCGTGCCGGCGTTGAGCGTGGTGCCGCCGGTAAAGCTGTTGCTGCCATCGAGCGTAAGCGTGCCGGTGTTGGTCTTGATCAGTGCACCGCTGCCGTTGATGTCGCCGGCCAGGGTCAGATCCGCCGGATTATCGACAGTGAGCGCAGCGCCCAGCGTGACCGCGTTGCCGAGTGTTGCGGCAACTGCATTGCTCAGCACCGCATCGCCGACTACCGACAAACTGCCGCTACCCAGCGCGGTGTTGCTGCCGACGGCCAGGGTGCCGTCGCTGAGCACGGTGCCGCCGGCATAGCTGTTGTTGCCGCTGAGCGTCAGCGTGGTCGCACCGTTCTTGATCAAGCCACCGGCACCGCCAATCGCACCGGTCAGGGTGAGATCGTTGCTGCCCGCCAGCGTGAGTGCACCGCTCAGATCCAGCGCATTGGCGACCGTCAGTGCCTGATCGGTATCCAGCGTGGTGCCCGCTGCCGCCGTCAGCGTACCGGTACCCAATGCCTGTGCATCGCCCAACACCAGCGTGCCGCCACCGAGTGCGGTGCCGCCGGTGTAGGTGTTGGCGGCGCCCAGGATCAATGTACCGGTATCGAGTTTCTGCAGCGTGCCGGTGCCACCGATGCTCACATCGATGGTGCCGGTGGCGCCCGGATCGACGCGTACGATGGTGGTGGCCGCATTGGCGCTCAGCGCACCGGCGCCGGCATCGCTCAGCACGTAGCCGTCGCTGGCGAACTGGATCCCGGTGATGCCTTGTGTACCCTGCACGCCTACGTTACCTGCCGGGCCGGCGAAGACGGCGAAGCTGTTTTGCCAGTCGCTGTTGAGCAAGCCATCGGCCGTGGTCCAGTTGGTCGGACCCGCTGCCCACACGCCTGCGCCGCCATCGATGCTGCCGTTGGCCAGCGTCTGCGCACCATCCCAGAACTGCACGTTGGTGCCGGGTGCGGAGACCACCACGTTGACCTGCTGCGACAACCCGGTTTGCAGCGCCAACTGGGTAAGATCGATGGTGCCCGGAATGGTGCCGAAGCCCAGCCCGTTATTGGTCATTGCGCCGGTGTAATCGATCAGGCGATACACGCCATTACCGAAACCACCGATGTCGGTGATGTTGAGCGTGCCGTCCAGGGTGAGATCGCCGTTGACCGCCAACACACCCGTGTTGCTGGGTGTGCCGAGGAACGCATCGATGCTGGCATTGGGCGCCAGGTTCAACATGCCCGTGGTCAACACCGCACCGCTGGTCACCACCAGACGGCCGCCATCGTTAACGGTGACCGGTGCAGCGACCTCGCCGCTACCGCTCAGCGTGCCGCCCGTTGCGACGGTCACACCGCCAGTGCTGGCCAGAATGCCATCCACATCCAGCGTCCCTGCAGTGATCTGCGTGGCGCCGCCGAGCGTGCTGGTGCCGGTGAGCTGCACCGTGCCCGTGCCCACTTTCTCCAGATTGCCGGCATCGCTCAGGCTACCTGCAAAGGTGCTGCTGACGTTGTTGACGCCCAGCTGCAGCGTATTGCCGCCAAGGATCGCAACATTCCCCTGCCCGGTCAGCGCACCCAACGCCGTGTTGCTGCCCAACGAGAGCCCGGCGCCTGCCGCGACATCCACTGCGCTGGCATTCCCCAACGCACCAGGTGCAGCGGTCGCCAGCACACCGGCCTGCACCGCCACCGGGCCGGTGAAGCTGTTGGGGCCGGACAAGGTCAGTGTGCCCAACCCGTTCTTGGTCAACGCACCGGCACCGCTGATGGCGCCGGCCAGTGCCAGATCGTCTGCACTGGCAATGGTCAGATCGGCACCGAGATTGACTGCATTGCCCAAGGCCAGCGCAATCGCGTTGCTCAAGGTGGAATTGCCCAGCACAGACAGGCTGCCGACACCCAACGCGCTGTTGCTGCCAACCGCCAACGTGCCTGCGTTCAACACGCTGCCGCCGACATAGCTGTTGGCGCCATCCAGCGTCAGCGTGGACGCACCGTTCTTGATCAGACTTCCCGCACCGCTGATCGCACCGGACAAGGTCAGATCGTTACTGCCAACCAGATTGAGCGCACCGCCTAGCACTACCGCATTGCCCACTGCCAATGCTTGATTGCTATCGAGGTTGGTGCCGGCTGCCGCAGTCAACGTGCCGGTGCCCAGTGCCTGCGCGTCGCCGAGCACCAGGGTGCCGCCGCTGAGTGCCGTACCGCCGGTGTAGCTGTTGGCCGCGTCGAGCACCAGCGTGCCGGTGTCGAGTTTCTCCACGCCACCAACGCCGGAAATCGCGATGTCGATCGTGGCAGTTGCACCCGGGTCCACACGCACTGCGGTCAACGGTGCGACCACGTCCAGCGCACCGGCGCCGGCATCGGTCAACTGATACCCGTCGGTGACGAACTGCAGGCCACCGATACTCTGCGTGCCCTGCACGCCCACCGCACCTGCGGTACCGGCAAACACCGCAAAATCGCCCTGCCAGGTGCTGTTGGCGGTGCCATCCTGACTGGTCCAGTTGGTGGCCGCGCCCCAGGTGCCGGCGCCACCATCGACCGTGCCATTGGCCGTGGTCTGCACGCCGTCCCAGAACTGCACGATGCTGCCCGGCGCGGTGACCACCAGATTGAGCTGCTGGCCGATGGCGGTCTGCAAGGCGAGCTGGCTCAGATCCACGCTGCCGGGAATCACGCCGAAGGCCAAGCCGTTATTGGTGAGCAGGCCGGTGTAATCGATCAAGCGATACACGCCGGTGCCGAAGCCACCGATGTCGGTGATGTTGAGCGTGCCGTCCAGGGTGAGATCGCCGTTGACTGCGAGCAGACGCGTGTTGCTCGGCGCGGCCAGTGCGACATCGAGAAACGCACCCGATGCCAGCGACAAGCCACCCACGCTGAGCGAGGAGCCACTGGTCAATGCAAGCCGGCCGCCATCGCCGATGGTCACGCCACTGGCCACACTACCGTTCGTGCCGGTGCCCGTCAGCGTGCCGCCGAGCGCCACGTTCAACGCGCTGGTGCCGAGACTGCCGATCACATCCAAGGTGCCGCCACTGACTTGCGTGGCACCACCGATCGCACTGGTGCCGAGCAAGCGCACCGTGCCCGCGCCGACCTTGTCCAGATTGCCGCCACCGCCCAGGCTGCCGGCAAAATCGCCGCCGCCCAATTGCAGCGTGCCGCCGGCATCGGTGTCGACATTGCCGGCACCACTGAGTGCGGTGATCAGGCCGCCGTTGGTCAGATTCAACGCTGCGCCCGCCGCGACATCGACGTTGCTGGCATTGCCCAGCGCCGCGCCGGTGCTGGCCACCAGCGTGCCGGCCTGAATCGCCAACGGGCCGGTGTAGCTGTTGCTGCCATTCAAGGTCAGGGTCCCGGCGCCGGTCTTGATCAAATCGCCTGCACCGCTGATGTTGCCGCTGGCCAGCATGTCTGCGCCGTTGTCCACGGTGAGCGCTGCGCCAAGTGCGATGTCGTTGCCCAAAGCCACCGCAATCGCATTGCTCAACGCCGCGTTGCCGATGACCGACAGGCTGCCGGTACCGAGTGCATCGTTTGCACCGACTGCAATGGTGCCCGCAGCCAATGTGGTGCCGCCTGCGTACGTGTTGCCTGCATTGAGCGACAACGTGGTGGCGCCATTCTTGATCAGGCTACCGGTGCCGCTGATGGCACCGTTCAACGTCAGATCGTTGCTGCCGATCAGGGTGAGCTGATCATTCAACTGCACCGTGTTGCCCAGCGTCAGCGCTGCATTGGTATCCAGTTCCGCAGCGCCGCCGACCAGCAGGCCACCTACCCCCAACGCAGTGTCGTTACCCAGCACCACACGCCCTGCATCCAGCGCAACGCCGCCGCTGAAGCTGTTGGCGTTGTTCAAGGTCAGCGTGGCCGCGCCTTGTTTATCCAGACTGCCGATGCCGCTGATCACGCCATTGAGCGTGGTGTCCTGCGTGCCGGGCAGCGTCAACGCGCCGTTCAATGCGAGCGCATTGCCCAGTGTCACTGCGGTGGTGGCATCCAGCGTGGTGCCAGCTGCCGCAGTCAGCGTGCCTAATCCCAGTGCGGTATCGCTGCCGACCAGCAACGCGCCGCCCTGCAATTGCAGGCCGCCCACCCAGGTATTGTTGCCAGTGAGGGTGAGCGTCTGGGGGCCGTTCTTGATCAAGCTGCCGGCGCCATCGATCACACCATCGAGCGTGAGGTCCTGGCCATCGATGCCGAGTTGACCGGCAACGTTGAGCGCGTTCTGCAACGTCACTGCAGTGCTGGCAGTGAGTTGCGTCCCATCGGCAGCAGTGAGTGCGCCGGTGCCCAGTGCAGTGTTGCTGCCGACCACCAAGGTGCCGGTGTCCAGCACAGTTCCACCGGTGTAGAGATTGTTGCCGGAGAGCGTAAGCGCACTAGCACCCTGCTTGATCAGGCTACCTGCGCCACTGACGATACCGGTCACGCCAAGATCGTTGTTGCCGGTAAGCGAGAGCGCGCCGTTCAGGGCGACATCGTTGCCGATCGTGGTTGCGGTGGTGGCTTGCAGTTGCGTGCCATCGGCTGCCGTCAGCACGCCGCTGCCCAGTGCAGTAGCGTTGCCGATCAGCAACGCGCCTGCATTGAGATCCACGCCGCCGGCAAAGGTGTTTGGTCCACCCAGGGTGAGTGTGGCGCCGCCGTCCTTGATCACCCCACCCACGCCGCTGACAACGCCGTTGAGCGCAAGATCCTGGCTGCCGCCGAGTTGCAGATCCGCTTCCAGTGCCACGTTGTTATCGACGATGCGTGCTGCGGTGCTATCGAGCAGACCGCCGCCGATGGTCAGGGTGCCTGTGCCCAACGCCGTATCGCTGCCCAGTACCAGACTGCCTGCAGACAAGCGCGTACCACCGGCATAGGTGTTGTTGCCGGCCAATGTCAGACTGGCCGGGCCGAGCTTGTCGAGACTGCCGGCGCCGGTGATCGCACCATTGAGCGTCAGCGCATTGCTGCCACCCACGTTGACCAGGCCAGCCAGTACAATCGCATTGGCGAGCGTGCTCACCGTGGCGTTGTCCAAGGTGGTGCCGGCGGCAGCGCTGAGTGCACCAACGCCGAGTGCGGTGTCGCTGCCCACCGTGAGGCGACCGGCACCGAGCGTGGTGCCGCCGGTGTACAGACTGTTGCCGCTCAATGTCAGGTCGCCACTGCCGGATTTGATCAGGCTGCCCGCACCGCTGATATCGCCACTCAGGGTCAGTGCCTGCGTGCCATCGAGGCTGAGCGCGCCGGTGGTCAGCGCAATATCGTTGGCCACCGTGGTAGGCACCGTGCCCTGCAGACTGGCATTGCCGGTGACGGTCAATGCACCGCTGCCGAGTGATCCGTCATTGGTCACCTGCAGGACGCCGGCATTGAGCAGCGTGCCGCCGGCATAGGTATTAAGCCCACCGAGCGTGAGTGTGCCGGTGCCGAGTTTGTTCAACGTACCGCTGCCGCCAATCGTGCCCGTCAAGTTCAAGGCAGTGCCGTTGCTGCCCACGCCCATGGTGTCGGTCAACGTAATGGCATTGCCTAGCGTTGCCGCTGTGGTCGCATCGAGTACGCCGCCACTGGCGGTCAGCGTGCCGGTGCCCAGCGCCGCGTTGGAGCCGACCACCAGCCGCCCGGTGCTCAGCGTGGTACCGCCGGTATAGGCATTACTGTTGGTCAGCGTGAGGTCGCCCGCACCGCTCTTGATCAAACTGCCGCCGCCAGTGATGGCACCGCTGAGCGTGAGCGCCTGCGCGCCGGTCCAGTTCAACGGACCTGCGAGGTTGATGCCGTTGGCCACCGTCAACGCAGCGCCGGTGCTCAGGTTGGCCGGGCCGGTGACATTCAATGCGCCCGTTCCCAGTGCGGACGCCGTGCCGAGCTGCAACGCGCCCGACGCCAGCGTGGTTCCGCCGGTATACGTGTTGGTGCCGTTGAGCGCGAGCGTGCCGGTGCCGGTCTTGTTGATGCCACCGGCACCGGCAAGCGTGCCGTTCAAGGTCAGCGCGTTGCTGCTGGCACCCAGGCCCAGGGTGTTGGTCAGCGCAAATGCATTGTTCAATGTCAGCGGAGCAGTGGTATCCAGTAACCCGCCCGCTGCGGTCACCGTGCCGGTGCCGAGCGCACCGGAGGTTTCCAGCAGCACGGTGCCAGCACCCAGCGAGGTACCACCGGCGTAGGTATTGGTGCCGCCAAGGGTCAGCGTGCCGGTACCGACCTTGGTCAGCGCGCCTGTTCCGCTCACAACACCGCCGAGCCGCACGTTGTTGGCACCACCGATGCTGACGTTATTGCCGAGTACGAACGCATTCGGCAAATTGACTGCAGCACTTGAAAGCACGCTGCCGCCGGTTGCGTTGACGGTGCCACTTCCCAGCGCGCCGTTGTTGCCGACGGTCAGCGCGCCACCGAGCAGGTTCACGCCGCCGGTAAAGGTATTGGCACCGGTCAAACCCAAGGCGCCGGTGCCGGTCTTGGTCAGCGCGCCGGTGCCGGTGATTGGGCTGGCGACGGTCAAGCCGTTGGCGCCTTGCAAGGTCAATCCACCTGCACCCAGCGCGATGCCGCCGGTGGGATTCAGCGTCAACCCTGCGGCGGTGGCCTCCAGTGCACCGCCATTGGCAGCGATGCTGGTGCCGAGCTGGGCAGGGTTTGCGAACTGCAGCACGCCGCCATTGAGCGCGCTGCTGCCGAAGTTGCTGCCGCCACCGACCGACCAGGTACCGCTGTTGACGCGCAGGCTGCCGAAATTGATGTACTGCGCCGTGCTGAGCGATCCAACACCGGTACTGCCAGTGCCGGTGCCGGTTGCCGAGTTCTGCAGGATCAGCGTATTGGTGCCGCCTGCACCGCCATCCACCACGCCGGTCTGCGCGAAGCTCAGCAAGCCGCCGGGACCCAGCAGTTCAAGCGCCAGTCCACCGCTGCTGTTGACGCTGCCGCCCGTCACTGCAGTGAAGCTGTTGGTGCTGCCGGCCCCCAGCGACACGCTGCCGTTGATGGTGCCCGAGTTGACGAAGGTATTGCCGGTGGCCGAACTCTGGAAGCCCACACGTCCGTTGATGGTGCCCGTATTGACCGCATTGACGGTACCGCCACCGCTGACCGCAATCACCGGCGTATCGGAACTCAGGACCGACAGATTCAACAATGCACGGCTATCGATCAGGCCTGCGTTGTTGATCTGCACAACGCCATTGCTGGCCGAGGTGATGCCCAGCGCCATGCCGTCGAGATTGAGCAGGTTGGCACCAAGCAGGCCGCCGGTGCCGTATATCGTGCCGGTGCTTAGGTTATTGGCAGTGACCAACGTGGAACTGGCATTGCCCATGGTGACGCCGGTGCTCAACACCGACAACAAGCCAAGCACGGAAGGGTCGACCGTGCCGCCATTGTTGAGCGTGGCATTGGTACCACTGAGCGCGATGGCGGTGCCACCGAGCAACCCGGCAGTCATTTGCGTGCCGGCTGCGACATTGACCGTCAAGTTGTTTGCGCCGCTGGCAAAACTATTGCTGGTGATCGGCAATCCGGTGCAGGTGACGGTTGCGCCCGCCGCAGGTAGCGCCGGTGTACATGCTCCCCAGGCCAGAGCGGGTGCGGCGGCCCCCACCGCCAACACAACCAGGCTCGACAAACAACGACGGGTTGCCCCGGACTTGCGCCGCCGACGCACCAACTCATGCGTTACGACCCAATTGCCAATCGCCGCGTTCCAGACCAGCGCAAATGCACGATTCATTTCATTTTCCCCTGATTGCCGTACAGAGACCGGCGTGTGCCCATGCACGCGCCTTCAAAGACGAGAGTTGACCAATGGTTGAGTCGGTTTAAAACAGGACGTACTGCTTCAGACCTGGGTAGTTCAAGCGTGAAGGAGATTAATACCAATCCCGATAAAGAACATGCTGCGATTAATAGGCGAAGCGGCACGGCTGAAACTGTGCGGAATATCACTAACCATAAACTCATCCGCTACACAAACAAAATCTGTCGACTGGTTTGCTCGGGCTCGCTAGAGGTAGTGACGTGCCTCATCCGCATTGGCGCACGCTCCATGCACCACCCGCTTCACCGTGAAAATGCGAATTTATCCACGATCTATGCGGAATATGATTGGATGAGCCTGGTAGTTAAAAGCAGACAGATGCGCGCGCACGGCCTTGCTAGCGAACCGAACAACAGGCATAGAATTTTATTAAAGGATGCTGCGATGCAAAAATTCGTATATGCAGCCGGCAACCAAGAGACTTGTATTGCAATCGTTTGGAGAATCACTACAATCGTTTTCTAGATTAATACCAATGAACATTGCCCTCAGAACTCAGCCGAACGAGTATCTCCAGCGAGCGAAACTTATTGAAACAACGCTTGCAGATCCTGCTGATGTGATACCGTTTTTTCGTGCATTACATCGGGCATGGGATGTGGATCAGATCCCAGATGTTCGTCACCTGCCGATGACTCCGGTTTGTTTCTAGTAGCCATGCAGTGTGTGATCTTCAACACGGACTCTGATGACATGACGCTTGCTCTGGACAACAAAACGCAGGAACGGCATGCCGACTGGTCAGGAGTGCCGATCGACCTGGGCGGGATGGAGCCGCTCGATCAAATCGCACGCCTGGTCTGCCATGCATTGGTAGCGCCCGCTGCTGCGCTGACCATTACCGAAGGCGGCCGCTTGCGTGTACTGGCGGCGCGCGGCATCAGCATCGGCCATGTCGAACAGGCCATCGCGTCGTGCTGCCAGGTCAATGCCGCCGCCAACGGCGTTTCGGAGTTGATCGGCCACTCCGCGCTGGCACCGATTCAGCTCGGCGATGCAGCCTTCCCAGGATTGCCTGCGCGCTTCATCGCCTGTGTGCCGGTCGGCACGCCGCAAACCGGTGTCTCCGGCACGCTGTGCGTGATCGATACGCGTGAGCGCCATCTGGCCAGCCAGGAGCATCAGCAACTGCTGATGTTCGCCAACGTGGCGGCGGCGCAACTTGAATTGCAATTCGGCGCCGGCCGTCGCGAGCCGCATAGCGGCCTTCTCAATGCGCGTCAGCTGCAATCGGATCTGGATGCCCTCGCCTTCGGCAGCCACTGCGTGCCGACCATCGCCTCGTTCATCGAGGTCTACGACACCCAGGCCGCCAACGAAGCGCGCCAGGCGCTGGGCATGCAACCGTTGGAAGAGCTGATACGGCACGCCAGCTACGTGCTGACCCGCGCACTGCGTGGCAAGGCCACCGTGTATCACGTGGCACCGATGCGGTTTGCGTTCTTTTTGTTGAACTCTGCGCCCGACGAGATGGAAGACCTGTTGCTCGATCTGCGGGACATGCTGCATCAGCCGATGGATGCGGCCGGCGTGCCGATGTCGTTGACCTTTCACGCCGGTGTTGTGCGCTTTGCACCGCAGCAACCCGACACCAACGATGTCATGCGCAAGGGGCTGGTGGCGTTGGGCGATGCGATCAACAACCACGCCATCGTGTGCTGGTACAGCGCCCTGCACGACGATGCGATTCAACGCTCTTACCGCCTGGCATTGGACGCAGAACGTGCATTGGACGCCGGCGATTTCCGGCTGGTGTTTCAGCCGCGCATCGACCTTGCCGACCTGTCGGTGACCGGTTTCGAAGCACTGCTGCGCTGGCACCACGCCAGTCTTGGCCCGATCGGCCCGGACGAATTCATTCCGCTGTTCGAAAAGACCGCCTTGATGTGCACCGTCACCAACTGGGTGATCGAAACTGCGCTGGTGCAGCTGGCCAAGTGGCGGGCGCAGGGGCTGGATTTCTCGATCTCGATCAATCTGTCCTCACGCGATTTCGGCAACCTCAATCTGGCTGCGGATGTCATCAATCGCTGCAGGGAACTGGCGATCCCCACCTCGCGGATCGAATTGGAAATCACCGAAGGCCGCTGGTTGCGCAGCAATGTGGAAGCAGTCCCTCGGCTACGCGCACTGCGCGATGCCGGCGTCAGCGTGGCCATCGACGATTTCGGCACCGGCTACAGCAACTTCGGTTACCTCACCGAGTTGCCGGTCAACGTGCTCAAGCTCGATCGCTCGCTGGTCACCGGCATTGCCACCAAGGCCGGCATGCAGATGCGCGCCGAGGCGGTGGTGCGGCTGGCCAATGCGCTGGGCTACCGCACCGTGGCCGAAGGCATCGAACATGCCGACGAAATCGCGCTGTTGCGTAGCTGGGGATGCGACGAAGCGCAGGGCTATCTGCTTTCCCGCCCGATGGAAGCGCACCTGGTGGCCGCTTACGTTGCGCAGGCGCTGGCCGCGCAGCGACTGCCGTGAGCGCAGCGTTCAACTCAGATCGTGCAGCGCCTTGCCCAATGGTGGACCCAGCGTCCAGTCGGAGAAGCGCACCTTCAACCCCGCGCGCTCCGGCGTGCAGCACATCGGCCCGACCCGATAGGCGTCGGCCACCGGGAACGGGCAGAGCCTGATCAACGGCCAGCTGCGTCCATCGGCAGAGATCTGCAGCCGCAACACACCCTCGGCAACGGTGGCGCGGATCCAGAAATCCTTTGGATCGGCTTCGTAGGGACCGGTCGCCCAGTCCGACACCGGATTGGTCAGCACGCTGCTGAGCATTGCGCGCCCGTCGCTGAGTTCGATGCCCGCCTTGACCCAGCGCTGCTTGTCCACGCGCACCATGATGCCGGCTTGGTCGTAGAGCGATGCGTATTGGGCGCGCACGCGCAGCTGCGCGGTGAAACCCGCTGCAGCCGTGACACCCAGAAAATGCCCGCTATCGCGGGTAAATCCGTAATGGGTCTGGCGCCAGAAGTCGGTGGCCTGGTCGGTCACCACCTCCAAGGTGTCGCCATCGATCTCCACTGTCTTCGGCCGGTTGAGCCAGATGCCACCGTGCCAGGCCGTGTCATGCGGCATGCTGATCTCCGAATTCGTTGTGACCTGCTTTTCCCGGCTCCGCGTCTTCACGCATGCGCCAGCGCGTAATCCAGTGACGCACAGATCGCCGCCACCTGCGCCGCATTGCATTGCGCAGGCGTTGCACGCGGGCTGTCCGGATACACCTCGGTGGTGGTGCGATAGCGCGCCTGCGTCACGCCGGCGCACAAGCCCAGACGCCGCACCGGATAGTTGATGACACCATGGCCCACCACAGGTGCGCCGATGAGTTGGCCCTGCGCGTCGGCAGGCGCAATGTGGGTGATCTGCGCCACCGCCGCAATCACGGCCTGCTGAAATTCCGGCTGCGGATCTTCGCTGTCGCCGACCAGATAGAAACCATCCGGAATAGTGCCCGACACGTACGCAACACCGTCGCGCGCGGCCAACGCCGGGCGGAATTCGGTTTCGTCGCTGTCGGTGGTTTCGTGCAGATCGATATGCACGTGCATCTGCCCAGGCAGTGCGGCGAGTAGCTGCATCAACGCGGCCGATTCTGCTGCAGGACTGGCCTGGCGAAAGGAACGATTCGGATCGATTGCATCGGCATTCCAGCGTTGGATGCGCTCATACCCCCACGGATTGATGCAGGGTGCCACCAGCAGGTTGATCCGGCCCGCGTAGTGGCCGGCGCGTTGCTGCAGGAACTGCAGTGCGCCCTGCACGCCACTGGTTTCGTAACCATGCACACCGCCGGTGACCAGTGCACACGGCAGCGCAGGGTCCCAGTCGGCAGTGCGCAGTGCGATCAACCGATAGTGTTCGGTTGCCGCGCCGATCGTTGCGTAGTGCACGCGTTCAAAGCGCGCATCCATGCGCTCGATGGGCTGCACGACATCGTCGGCATAACTGCGCTGGCGCAGCTGGCGTGCACGCCATGCACTGCGCTCTGCCTCACCCCAGGGGTGCCCTGCACTGCCGATCGGATAAGCCGTGTGCTCTGTCATCACTGCAACCGTTTGTCGAAAGACCGACAAGGGTAAGCGTTGCGAACAAGCCGGTCCATGGCAGTGCCGGATCGCGCATGCTGCCGCGCCCAGGCCTGTGTCGGAACAAGAAAGGCCCTGCATCGCAGGGCCTTTTGTGTTTACCGGTCCACGGCGCGGCGGCTCGCGTTGCGGCTCACTTCTTCGCAATGACGCCCGGGGTTGCATCCCGCACCAGGAATTCTTCGGTCAGCTGCGGCAGATAGTCCAGCAACCAGTCGGCCATTGCATGTTCCTGCTCCAGTATCTGCTCGCACACGCGCTGGGTTTGCACATCGCCTACCGTCCTGGCTGCACCGAGCAACGCGGTATAGGTGGCGATCTCCAGATTCTCGAACACATAGCCGGCCATCGCACCCTTGACGATTTCGTCGGAGGTGGTCATGCCGCCCATGGCCTGGCCGAACGCGGCCATCTTGCCCATGGTGTCCTTGATCACCGACGGCGAACCGCCAAGGCGCTCGATACAGGAATCGACTAGGCGCTGCTGGCCCAGCGTCTCTTCCAGGTGCTGCTCGAGACGTGCCTTGAGCTGGGGATAATGCTCGATGCGCGCCGCCTGGGCCTTGAGCATCTGTTCGGCCTGCTGCTCCATTGCATGCGCATCGCGCAACCAGTCCATCAAATTTTCTTGGGGTTCGGCCATGCGACATCTCCGGTTATGTGCGAGGACTCCAGCGTGGCGCGCACCGCATGAAAGACACGGCTGCACCAGGTGAGCGCGCAGTGGGACGTCTACATGTAATTGACATCACGACCCAGCGAATTGGCCGGCACGAGTGAATCAGGGTCTGGCCAGCTCTGCAAATCCTGCAGACACTGTCAGCGGTGCGACAGGGAGGGTGAAGAATTTCCCTGCAATCGATGGCAGCGCCGCACAAGGTGTGCAAAATTTTCCTCACCCCTGCCGATGCGTTGCGCACCAACAGGTTCAAGACCACACCTTTGCAATCCAATCGCTATCAGGCGACCTCAAGCGATGGGGTGCTGCAATCGTTTGTGCCTGCAGACCTCGAATGACATCGCGAAGTGCCTTCCCAAAACGTAACAGGCCCTGCATCCAGCTGACGCAGAGCCTGTCGTGCTGCAATCCGCACCGGCACGCCATCGGCGCGCCGAACGGCGGCTTTAGACTGCTTCTTCCTGCGGCTTGGCCTGCTTGGAACGGCCACCTTTGCTGCCGATACGCGACATATGATCGCGGTCGCGGCTGACTGCCTGGCCACCCTTGCGACCCGCTTCACGTGCTTCGTCGCTGGTGAATTCGTGCGCATTGCCGCTGGCGTGGGCAGCTTTTCCACCGCTGCTGGCCAACACGCGGCGCTTTTCAGGATCCAATGCGGCAAAGCCGCGCCGGCTACGAGTAACGTTCTGTCCGTCTTCCACTGTGCCTCCTCTCGATGCTTCGTTGGTACGCCATTGGGTAATGGGGTCAACGCAACAATCGTGCCAACCCGCAAATGCAGGCCACACGGTGCACGTACATGGGGTGTCGGAAAAAACGGCTGCGCTCGCTGTGCAAATCTTGCACTCCTGTCAGCAGGACGTGCCTGCCGCTTGCGGCGATGCGTGGGTAGCGCTACCAGTGCTGGCCTGCAATGGGCGATCTTCCAGCAACGCGGCCACGTGCGCGGCGATGCTCAGGCAGCAGGTCAACCCCGGCGATTCGATGCCGAACAGATTCACCAGCCCGCCGATGCCGTGCAGGCCTGGCCCATCAATGCGGAAATCGGCGGCCGCCTCGCCGGGCCCGCTGATCTTCGGTCGTACGCCGCAATAACCAGGCTGCAATGCGCCCTCCGGCAAGCCAGGCCAGTAACGCCGTATCGCCGCAACAAAGCTGTCTGCCCGCGTTGGCTCGCAGTGGTAATCGGGCGCACTTACCCACTCCACATCAGGGCCGAAGCGTGCACGCCCGTGCAGGTCCAGGGTGAGATGCACGCCCAGGCCGCCAGGTTCGGGCAGCGGATAGATCAATTGACCAAACGGTGAGCGGCCGGCCAACGTGAAGTAGCTGCCCTTGGCGAAGTAGGCCCGCACCTGTGCACGCGCGGGCAAACCATCGGTGCGGGCAGCCAGGGGTGGCGCGCCATGGCCGGCCGCATTCACCAGCCAGTTGCAGGTGAGCGACACCGGCGCATGGCCGTCACCTGCAATCGAAAGACGAAATCCCGCTGCACCTGGCTCGACGTATTCCACCGTCGTGCGCAGCGCCACGGTGGCGCCGTGCGCTTCGGCATCGCCCTGCAATGCCAGCATCAATGCATGGCTGTCGATGATGCCGGTGGCGGTGGACTCCAGAGCGGCAACGCAACGCAGCTGCGGCGCGCGCTCCCGCACTTGCGCCTGACTGAGCGGCACAACACCGTGCGCACCACTGGCCACCGCGTTGTGATGCAGCCGGTCGAGTTGTTCGCGTTGCGCGTGATCGCACGCAATGATCAATTTGCCGCAACGCCGATACGGCACATGACGTTGCTCGCAATAGGCATACAACACGGTATTGCCGCTGACGCACAACTGCGCCTTCAACGACCCGGCCGGGTAGTAGAGACCTGCGTGGATCACCTCACTATTGCGCGCACTGCTGCCAGTGCCGATCGCGGCCTGCGATTCCAGTACCAACACCGCACGCCCCTGCAGCGCGAGGTGACGCGCAATCGCCAGCCCAATCACGCCTGCGCCCACCACCACACATTCAACGTCGTGCATGTTCGGCCTCAAACCATCGGCAACTCAGCGGGCTTACACCATAGCGCACAGGATTGTCGCGACCGGTATCACTCTTTTCTCACTATCTGCTCTTATATTTAGGTCGGGTTATGTTGAACCGCACAGTGATGCAAGGCGACGAACGTTTTCCTGGCCTTGGTCTGGGGCGTGCGTTGTTTCACCCACCCGAGTAAAAGCAGTCGCGGCCGGTTGGCAGGTGCGATCACCGAAGGAGTATCGATGGACGCAACGCGCTCGGTCCTGCTGGCCTCCAATTACCAGGCCTGGCCAGAGGCCTTCAATGGGCAGGCCTATGCCTTGCTCAATGTCATCGGCAGCCTGGAACATGCAGACCTGCTGTGCCCGCCCGCAGCGGAGTACACCAGCGGGCGCGGAGTCAATCCGGGTGTGTCGTATCTGCTCAACGAACTGAAGCATCGCGGCGCCTCTGCGCTGCATCGGTTGAGTGGGCGGCCTGCCCTCTCCAATGCACAGCCACGCAAAGTCGAGCAGGACTACGACCTGTTTTTCTACGTGTGCCAGTTCCCCAGAGAGCTGAGCGCGCTCGGACGCATGGACGGCTGGCGCAAGCGCTGCCGCACGCGTGTGGTGTACCTGCTGGAAACCTGGCCTGAGCTGCTGGAATCGCAAAAGACCGAATTGAAACTGCTCGATCAGTTCGATCATGTCTTCGTGCTCAATGCCAGCTGCGTGGATGCGCTGCGTGGCTACACCAGCACACCGGTGTCGTTTCTGGCCAGCGCGTGCGACACCTTGTTGGCAACCCCACTGCCGCGTGCGCCACAGCGCTGCATCGATGTGGTCAGCATTGGCCGGCGCGTGCCGCAGGTGCATGCACAATTGCTGGCGCATGCACAGGCCAACCCAGGATTTTTCTATCTGCACGACGTGCTACGCGGCGGTGCGGTGCAGGACTGGGCTGCGCACCGCCTGCAATCGAGCGCCATGATCAAGCGCGCCAAGTTCTTCATGGCCCACGACTTTACTGTCGACACGGCAGGCTTCTTCAAGGGTGTGAAAAAACAGGCCTTGGCCACGCGCTATTTCGAAGGTGCCGCAGGCGGCGCGATCGTGCTGGGCTCTGCGCAGGGCTGCCCGGAATTCCGGCAGTTCTTCGATTGGGACGATGCGGTTATCGAGCTGCCATCAGACGTCCGCGATATCGGCCAGTTTCTGCACGATCTGGAACAGCAGAGCGACCGGCTGGAGCGCGCGCGCCTGCATAACACCGTGCAATCGCTACGCCGGCACGACTGGGCGCACCGGTGGGCGCAGATTCTGCAGACGCTGCAGCTGCCTCGCCCGGCATTGATGGCCGAGCGTTTTTCCATGCTCGACAACCTGGCGGCCATGGCCGAACACACTGCCTGCCCGCCGGCACCCGTGCTGAGCATGACCGCATAACGTTGCATCGCAGTGCGTCGGCATCACGCAAGGTTCCAGCCCCAAAGGACGTATCAATGAAAGCAGTCATTCTGGCTGGCGGACTGGGAACGCGCATTTCCGAAGAAACCGCCGTCCGCCCCAAGCCCATGGTGGAAATCGGCGGCAAACCGATCCTGTGG
Organism: Xanthomonas hortorum; assembly: GCF_011305375.1. Taxonomy (GTDB): domain Bacteria; phylum Pseudomonadota; class Gammaproteobacteria; order Xanthomonadales; family Xanthomonadaceae; genus Xanthomonas; species Xanthomonas hortorum_E. Next base: position 100,297 of record NZ_VCME01000015.1, on the reverse strand, counting down.
CACATCATGAAAATCTACGCGCACCACGGCATCCAGGATTTCGTCGTGTGTCTGGGGTACCGCGGCGAAGTGATCAAGGATTTTTTCATGAACTATCACATGCGCGAATCGGATGTGACCTGCGACCTCGGCAGCAATACGACCACCTTGCATAACACCCGCGCCGAACCCTGGCGGGTGACGCTGGTGGACACCGGTGCGCAGACCATGACCGGCGGCCGGCTGCGCCGCGTGCGCGAACATCTGCGTGGCGAATCGGCGTTCTGCATGACCTACGGCGATGGTGTGGCAGATGTGGATATCGGCGCAGCCATCGCACTGCATCAGCGCGAAGGCCGGCTTGCCACGGTCACTGCCGTGCAACCGCCCGGCCGCTTCGGCGCGTTGCGGGTGGAAGGCGAACACGTCACCGGCTTCCGCGAAAAACCGCTGGATGGCGACGGTTTGATCAACGGTGGTTTTTTTGTGCTGGACCCACGCGTGATCGACGTGATCGAAGACGACACTACCGTGTGGGAGAACAGCCCGCTGGAAACGCTGGTCGACCGCGACGAGTTGAGCGTCTATCGCCACGACGGGTTCTGGCAGCCGATGGACACACTGCGCGACCGCAATCATCTCGAAACCCTCTGGTCGTCCAATCGCGCGCCGTGGCGCGTGTGGGAGTAACAGCATGCGCATTCTGATCACCGGCAACATGGGCTATATCGGGCCAGTAGTGGCCGCCCATTTGCGACAACGCTATCCGCAGGCCTGGTTGGTGGGGCTGGATCGCGGCTGGTTCGCGCATTGCCTGTCCGACCCGCGGCGCCTGCCGGAAGTGGTGCTGGACCAGCAATGGTTCGGCGATGTGCGCGACCTCACCGCGCAGCAACTGCAGGGTTTCGACGCGGTGGTGCACCTGGCGGCGATCTCCAACGATGCGATGGGCAAGCGCTTCGAGCTGGTCACCGACGCGATCAACTGCAAGGCGAGCGTTGCCGTGGCACATGCCGCCGCACAGGCCGGCGTGCGCCACTTCGTGTTCGCCTCCAGCTGCAGCGTGTATGGGGCAGCCGCCGATGGCACGCCGCGCTCGGAAACCAGCGCCATCGCCCCGCTGACCGCGTATGCGCATTCCAAGATCGATACCGAACGTGCGCTTGCGCAGCTGGACACCGACATGGTGATCACCTGCCTGCGTTTTGCCACTGCCTGCGGCGCCTCGCCACGCCTGCGGCTGGATCTGGTGCTCAACGATTTCGTCGCCAGCGCCGTCGCCAACGGCACCGTGGAGGTCCTGTCGGATGGCTCGCCGTGGCGACCGTTGATCCATGTGCGCGATATGGCGCGCGCCATCGACTGGGCATTGAGCCGTACAACGCTGGCCGGTGGGCAGTTTCTGTTCGTCAATGCCGGCTCGGCACGCTGGAATGTACAGGTACGCGATTTGGCGCATGCGGTCGGTGTGGCGATTCCCAGCGCAACGGTGTCGATCTCCAGCAACGCGCCGGCCGACAGCCGCTCGTATCGTGTGGATTTTTCCCTGTTCGAACGTCTGGCTCCCGAGCATCAACCGCAGGAAACCCTGCGCTCCACCATCACCGAACTCCGCGACGATCTGCAGCGCGCTGGCTTCACCGATGGCGACTTCCGCCAGAGCTCGAACTTCATCCGGCTGCGCATCCTGCAGCAGTTGGTCGATGCCGGCACCCTCGCAGCGGACCTGAGGGTGGCTGCATGATCTTTCACCCTACCCCGTTGGCAGGCGCGTTTGTAATCGAGCCGCAGCAACGTGGCGATGCGCGCGGTTGGTTTGCAAGGGTGTTTTGCACCCAGGAAATGGCCCAGGCCGGCCTGGTCGATCAGTTCGTGCAGGTCAACAATTCGTTCAACGCGCAGGCCGGCACCTTGCGCGGCATGCACTACCAATTGCCGCCTGCCGCCGAGGTCAAGATCGTGCGCTGCATTCGCGGTGGGCTATGGGATGCGATCGTGGATCTGCGCCCGGATTCGCGCACCTACCTGCAGTGGTACGGCACCGAATTGACTGCAGACAATCGCCTGGCGCTGTACGTGCCGCGCGGCTTTGCGCATGGCTTCATCACCTTGCAGCCGCAGACCGAAGCCTTCTACTTCGCCAGTGCGATGTACACGCCGCAGGCCGAGCGCGGCTTGCGCTGGAACGATCCACGTCTGGGCCTGCAGTGGCCGCTCGAGCCGCAGCTGGTGTCCGACAAGGATGCCGCCTGGCCAGACTTCAACGAACACCAGCACGGCATTGCGCAGCTTGCCGGGCATACCCAGAAGGAGCGCGCATGAATATCGATCGTCTCTTGCAGGCACGCGCCGATGCAGGTCGCCCATTGCGGGTTGGCCTGTACGGTGCGGGCTTCATGGCACGCGGCATCGTCAACCAGATCGCGCACTCGGTGCCGGGCATGCGGGTGTCGGTGATCTGCAACCGCAGCGTGGACAAGGCGCTGGAGGCGTACCGCCAGGCCGGCCAGCATGCACGTGTGGTGGATGGCGCCACCGAATTGAAGCGCCAGATGGCTGCCGGCATTCCTGCCGTGACCGATGACCCTGCATTGGTCTACGAATGCGACGCACTGGATTGCCTGATCGATGCCACCGGCGCCATCGAGTACGGCGCGCACATCAGCCTGGGCGCCATCGCCCATGGCCGCCACATGGTCACGATGAATGCCGAGCTCGACGGCACCGTCGGCCCGCTGCTCAAGCGCAAGGCCGATGCGGCCGGGGTGATCTTCAGCGCCTGCGATGGCGACCAGCCCGGCGTGCAGATGAACCTGTATCGGTTCGTGCGCTCGATCGGTTTGACGCCGCTGCTGTGCGGCAACATCAAAGGCTTGCAGGACCCGTATCGCACACCGGCTACACAAGCCGGCTTCGCCGCGAAGTGGGGCCAGGACCCGCATATGGTCACCAGTTTTGCCGATGGCACCAAGATCAGCTTTGAACAGGCGATCGTGGCCAACGGCACCGGTATGTCGATCCTGCAGCGCGGCATGACCGGCTATGAGCATCGCGGGCATGTGGACGCATTGACCAAGCGTTACGACATCGAGGCGTTACGTGCAGTGGGCGGCGTGGTGGATTACGTGGTGGGCGCCCTGCCCTCGCCCGGCGTGTTCGTGCTGGCCAGTCACGAGGATGCCAAACAGCAGCATTACCTCAATCTCTACAAGCTCGGCGAAGGCCCGCTGTACAGCTTCTACACGCCGTATCACCTGTGCCATTTCGAAGTGCCGTTGTCGGTGGCGCGCGTGGTGCTGCTCGGCGATGCGGTGCTGCAACCATTGGGTGCGCCGCTGGTGGAAGTGATCGCCACCGCCAAACGCGATCTGGCCACTGGCGAAACCATCGACGGGCTCGGCGGCTACATGAGCTACGGCCAGTGCGAGCGCGCCGATAGCACCGCAAACGCACGGCTGCTGCCGATGGGCGTGGCCGAAGGCTGTGTGCTGCGGCATGCGGTGGCCAAGGACCAGGTGCTGACTTACGACGACGTGCAGCTGCCGGCCAACCGCCTGATCGACCGGCTACGTGCGGAACAGGCCAGCGTCTTTGCCGACGCTGCGGAAATGGCCGCCTGAGCGCAGGGACATCGGCCTGCGTCCGCGTGCCGATGCCGCAGCCGATGGCAGCGCTGCCTGCCCGTCCCACCATCCGCGTCCTGCAGGCCGGGCGTGCGCTGGCCGCGATGATGGTGGTACTCAGCCACAGCGTGCTGCCCACCACGCACCTGGTGCAGCCGTTACCCGCATGGCTGGCTGCGGCATTGGCGCACGGCTATCTGGGCGTGGATTTTTTCTTCGTGCTGTCGGGCTTCATCATCTACTACGTCAACCACGCCAGCGCGGGCACGCCAGGCTGGAGCCGCGACTATGCCGGCAGCCGCATCAGCCGCATCTATCTGCCGTACTGGCCGGTGGGTGTTGCGTTGGCGCTGACCTACACGCTGCGGCCCAGCCTGGATGATGGCGACATGGGTTGGTCGTGGTTTGCCACGCTGACCCTGCTGCCGGTCGATGGAGCCTCCGCCCTGGGCGTGGCGTGGACGCTGAGTTACGAGCTGATGTTCTACGCGCTGGCGTGGTTGTTCTTTCGCAGCGGGCATCCGTTGCGGTGCGCAGTGCTCTGGGCAAGCGTGACGCTGCTTTACGCGGCAGTTGGCGCACCGTTTGCACAGCCGGTCGATCTGTCCTGGCGTGCACTGCTGCTGCATCCCATCACCCTGGAATTCGTCTTCGGCATGCTGGCCGCACGCGCGGTGCTGAGCACTGCACCATGGACTGTCTGGGTCAGCAGTGCTGTCGCGGTCGTCGCGTTGCTGTGCTTCGTGATCGATGGCATGCAACGCATGCATTCGCCGCTGCTCGGCCTGGCGATCGCCGGCGTATTGGTCGGCCTGGTGCGGGCCGAATGGCGCGGCTGGCTACGCATCGGCCCGACCCTGCTGTTGCTCGGCAATGCATCGTACGCCATCTACCTGGTGCATATGCCGCTGATGTCGCTGGTGGCGCGCACCACACGCCGACTCGGGCCGCTGGCCACCTGGCCGGTGAACCTGCTGCTCAGCGTGAGCGCCGCACTGCTGCTCGGCGTGGTCTATCACCTGTGTTATGAGCGCATCGCCTTGCGGCATGCGCGTCGCCTGTTGGCACGTCGCGTTGTGCAGTGAGCATCTTTTTCGCGATGAAGCGGCGCGCACCACGCTGCAAACCCCCGCTTTGAAATCGCGCTCAACCCACCGCCTGCTCCAACATCACACCGAAACGATCATCGCACTGCACTGCCGCCTCGGATAACGCAGCGCCGACCAGCAGCAAGGTCGGCAAACCCGGTAGCAGTGCCGCAGCGGTGCTTCCAAGCTCGCCCAATGTAGTGAGCCGGCGTTGCTGCTCGGGCCGCGTAGCGGCCTGCACGATGGCCGCCGGCGTGCTTGCGGGCAGATGCGCCAGCAACGCACTGGCCAATGCATCGGCGCGCCGCAGCCCCATGTAGATCCCCAGCGTCGTGCCGCTGGCAGCAAGCGCGCCCCAATTCGGCTCGCCGTGATCGTGCGTATGCGCGGTGACGAAAGTGATGCCGTGGCAATGGCTGCGGTGGGTCAACGACACTTCCAGCGCGGAGGCGGCGGCGAATGCGGCACTGACGCCGTTGATGATCTGCACACCCACCCCGGCGCGGCGCAGGAAGCTGATTTCCTCCCCTGCGCGCCCGAACAGGAGTGCATCGCCCCCTTTGACGCGCACCACGCGCAAGCCTTGCAAGGCGTAGCGCCGCATCAACCGGCAGATGAAGTCCTGTGGCGTCGATCTGCAACCACCGCGCTTGCCGACCCGGATCACCCGCGCCTGCGGTGCGAGTTCGACGATCTGCGGGTTGGCCAGATCGTCCAGCAATACCACTTGCGCGGCAGCAAGCGCCTTGACCGCCTTGATCGTGAGCAGTTCCAGATCGCCGGGGCCGGCAGACAACAACACCACATCGCGCGTGCAGGAATGACTGACGGACATGAGAAAGATCTCGCAGTGTGTGGAGGTAAGGACGTGCGCTCAGGCGAGCCGTGGTTGCCGGCACAGCCGGGTGAGTTGCGGAACACAGGAGCCGCAGACGCTGCCGCAGCCCAGGCGTTGTTTGAGCTGATCCAGATCGGCGCCGTCGTCGATGGCGGCATGAATCGCAGACGTCGACACCTGCATGCAGGTGCACACGATCGGGTCGCTCGGCGTGCGTTGCGTCTGCGCGAACACCGCCAGCCGCGGACCACGCCACGCCTGGCCTGCCAATGCGGTAGCAAGCAAGGCGTGATTGGCTTCACTGGGCTGCGCAGCAGTGAGCAGCAAGCCATCGATATGGCTGTGACCGTCCTGCATGCGCCAGCCGACGCGGCGCATCAGGCCGCGGCGCAGATCGCGGTATTCCAGGACGTCCACGCCGGACGGCAGTTGCAAGGCGGCCACCAGGCGATCGATCCATTGCGCCTCCGGTGCGTGTTCGCAGGCGGCATGCAACACCGCCCAGTGCCCGCCCGCCTCCGCCAGCGGCTCGGCATGCAGCCGCAGCGATGCATAGCCGCAGTCGCGCAACAGCGGCTGCAGCGTCTGTTGCAAGGCCAACGCATTACCGCGCCGGGCCGCGAGTAGATGCCAGCCGAACACGGCCTTCTCCACCCGCACTGCGGCGTGCTTGAGCTCGGGCTGCTGCGAGCGCGCATCCACCGCCGGGCTGCACACTTCATTGATGCCGCCACTGGACAGGCTCTGCCCGCTCCAATGCATTGCGGCGAACACGGTACCCGAGCGCAGTTCGTCGGAAAGTTCCAGCGGCAACACCAGCGCGCCGCGCTTGCTCGCAATCTGCACCAGTTCGCCGGCGACCAGACCGCGTCGCGTTGCATCGTCCGGATGCATGCGCAACGCCGGTTCCGGACTATGCGCAAACGCCGCAGGCACGCGTCCGCTGCGCGACATGCCATGCCACTGGTCGCGCAGGCGGCCGGTCAGCAGCCGCATCGGAAAGCGTGCCGAGGTTGGCTCGGCCACCTTGCGATACGGCGTGGCGTGGAAGCGCGCACGCCCATTACTGGTGGCAAACACGCCATCGGTATAGCGCCGCACCTGCCCGTGCGCGGCACCGGCAGGAAACGGCCATTGCTGCGGCCCGCAATCCAGCATCGCGTAATCCAGCCCGCCGATATCCAGATCGCGGCCCACCGTCAGCGCACGATGCTCGTCGAAGATCTGCGCAGTGGTATCGAACGCGAACAAGCCTGCGCCATCGGCAGGTGCCAGACGTGCTTCGAGACGGCGTGCCACCTCGCGCGCGATCCACCAATCCGCACGCGCCTGGCCAGGTGCTTCCACCGCCTTGCGCACGCGCGTGATGCGGCGCTCGGAGTTGGTCACGGTGCCGTCCTTCTCGCCCCAACTGGCTGCAGGCAACAGCACATCGGCATAGGGCACGGTGTCGGTGCCGGAAAACGCGTCCTGCACGATCACCAGCTCGGCCTGTTCCAGTGCGGCGCGGATGCCCTCCACCTCCGGCATCGAATGCACGGGGTTGGTGCAGACAATCCATACCGCTTTCAGCGTGCCGGCACGCAGGCGCTCGAACAACTGCACCGCGGGCGTGCCTGCAGTGGCGCTCAGACGGCCGGCAGGCAAGTTCCACAGGCGTTCCAGTTCCGCACGGTCGTCGGCATTGCCGATCTCGCGATGCGCCGCCAGCATCGTCGCCATGCCGCCGACCTCGCGCCCACCCATTGCATTGGGTTGGCCGGTCAGCGAAAACGGTCCGGCGCCAGGCTTGCCGATCTGCCCTGTCGCCAGATGCAGATTGATCAGGGCCAGATTCTTGTCGGTGCCATGCGCGGATTGATTCAAGCCCATGCAATACAGCGACAACGCCGCCGGGCTGCGCCCGAACCACTCGGCCGCCTGCACCAGGTCCTCATGCGAGATACCGCAGATCTCGGCGCTCATGCGCGGGGTGTATTCGCGCAGCATGTGCTTGAGGGCGTCGAAATCCTCGGTATGCGCCGCAACGAAACGCGCATCCACCAGACCCTCCCAGATCAGGTGATGCAGCATGCCGTTGAACAGTGCGACGTCGGTTCCGGGCTCGATCGCCAGGTGCAGGTCGGCCATGGCCGCGGTGTCGGTGCGACGCGGATCGATCACGATCCAGCGAATCTCGGGGTTGCGTGCGCGCGCAGCTTCCAGCCGGCGAAACAGCACCGGATGCGCATACGCCATGTTGCTGCCGGCAAACAGCACGGTCTGCGCCAGTTCCAGATCTTCGTAACAGGTCGGCGGACCATCAGCGCCCAGGGCAAGCTTGTAGCCGGTGACCGCGCTGGACATGCACAGGCGCGAGTTGGTGTCGATATTGTTGGTGCCGAGCAGGCCCTTGGCGAGCTTGTTGAAGACGTAATAGTCCTCGGTCAGCAATTGCCCGGAGAGATAAAACGCCACCGCATCCGGGCCATGCTCCTCGATGATCGCTGCCAGTTTGCTGCTCACATGCTGCAGGGCTTGATCCCAGCTCACCGCCGCCCGCGGTGCCTGCCGATGACGACGCAGCTCGGGTTCAAGCACGCGCCCCTGCGTACTGGCGACGGTCTGCGGCAAGGCCAGGCCCTTGCTGCACAAGCGCCCATGATTGGCTGGATGCAGCGGGTCGCCTTCGATCCCGACGATGCGCTCACCATTGGTGTCGTGCTCGCTGTGGATCAGTACCCCGCAGCCAACGCCGCAGTAGCAGCAGGTCGAACGTGTGATGCGATGCATCGGCGAGGATGCGTGCGGCTGCACCGCCTCGCCGCTTGATGCGGGCTGCAGACCTTCGCTCATGCGGCTGGCTCGGCGATTGCGTCGGGTTGCGACACCGGCTGCAACACGATCCACACCGCGTCGGCTTCCACCTTGACCGGGTAACGCGGCGCGCAGCCCACATCCGGTGCGCAGGCCTGGCCGCTCTGCAAGGCAATCGCCCACCCATGCAACGGGCAGGTCACGGTTTCGCCGGCGACAATCCCTTGCGACAACGGGCCGCCCTTGTGCGGGCAACGGTCGCGCAACGCGAACACCTGATCGCTGGCGGTGCGGAACAAGGCAATCGGCGGGATGCCGTCGATATCGAGTACACGTGCGCCCAATGCAGGCAATTCCTGCAGCGCGCAGACGCGGATCCAGGCGTTTTCCTGCATGCTCATTCCTCCACCGTTGCGGCCGGCGCGGCGATACGCAGCGTTTGGTATTCCTGTCGCCGCTCGCCTGCGATACGCGCCTTCCACGGGTCGACCAGGCCTTCCAGCGAATACAGCAAGCGGTCGTACAAGGCACGGCGATTGGCCGCGTCATCGACCACTTGCTCGCGGATATAGTCCAGCCCCACGCGTGCAATGTAGTGCACGGTGCGATCCAGGTAGTAGGCTTGCTCGCGATACAGCTGCAAGAACGCGCCGGTGTATTCGCGCACTTCCTCGGCGGTGGTCACCTTGACCAGAAAGCGCGCCACTTCGGTCTTGATGCCGCCATTGCCGCCGATATGCAGCTCCCAGCCCGAGTCCACCGCGATGATGCCCACGTCCTTGATGCCGGATTCGGCGCAGTTGCGCGGGCAACCGGACACTGCCAGCTTCACCTTGTGCGGGCTCCACATATTGGCCAGCATGGTTTCCAGATCGATGCCCATCTGCGTGCTGTTCTGGGTGCCGAAGCGGCAGAACTCGCTGCCCACGCAGGTCTTCACCGTGCGGATCGACTTGCCGTACGCATGCCCGGATTGCATGCCCAGATCACGCCACACATCCACCAGATCCTCTTTCTTGACCCCGAGCAGATCGATGCGTTGGCCGCCGGTCACCTTGACCATCGGCACCGCATATTTGTCGGCAACATCGGCAATGCGGCGCAGCTCGCTGGCATTGGTCACTCCGCCCTTCATCTGTGGAATCACCGAGAAGGTGCCGTCCTTCTGGATGTTGGCGTGCGCCCGCTCGTTGATGAAACGCGACTGCGGGTCGTCGATGGCCTCATGCGGCCAGGTCGACAACATGTAGTAGTTGATCGCCGGCCGGCAGGTCGCACAGCCGTTGGGCGTGCGCCATTCCATGAAGGCGTAGGCCTGCGCGTGGGTCAGCAATTTGTGTTCGCGAATGGCGCGCCGCACTTCGCCATGACTCAGATCGGTGCACGCGCAAACCGCCTTGGTTTTCGGGGTTTCCTGAAAGTTGGAGCCCAGGCAGTTCATCAGGATCTGCTCGACCAGCCCGGTGCACGAGCCGCACGAACTCGCCGCCTTGGTGTTCTTCTTGACGTCATCGACAGTGAACAGGCCTTGCTCGCTGATCGCTTTCACGATCGTGCCCTTGCACACGCCATTGCAGCCGCAGACCTCGTCGCTGTCGGCCATCGCACTGGCACGGTCCTGGCCGCCGGTTCCGGCATCGCCCAGCGCGCTTTCGCCGAAGATCAATTGATCGCGCTGCGCCTGGATCGGTGTGCCGTCCTTGAGCAACTTGAAATACCAGCCTCCATCGCTGGTGTCGCCGTATAGACACGCGCCGACCAGTACGTCATCGCGGATCACCAATTTCTTGTAGACCCCGCCGGCCGGGTCGGACAGTACGATCTCCTCACAGCCATCGCCGCCCATGAAATCGCCGGCCGAAAACAGATCGATCCCGGTGACCTTGAGCTTGGTCGAGGCCACCGAACCGCGATAGATGCCGATACCGAACTGCGCCAGATGATTCGCGCACACCTTGGCCTGCTCGAACAACGGCGCCACCAGACCGTACGCAATGCCCCGATGATTTGCGCACTCGCCCACCGCATACACGCGTGGGTCGAAGCTCTGCAGACTGTCGTTGACCACGATGCCACGCGAACAGTGGATGCCGGCCTCTTCGGCCAGCCGCGTGTTTGGGCGGATGCCCGCTGCCATCACCACCAGATCGGCCGGGATCTCGCTGCCATCGGCGAACCTCACGCCGATCACTTCGCCCTGCGCATTGCCCAGCAGCGCACTGGTCGCAGTACTCAGCTTGAACTCCAGCCCGCGTGCACGCAGCGCCTGCTGCAACAAACCACCAGCCACCGGGTCGAGCTGACGCTCCAGCAACCAACCGGCCAGGTGCACCACGGTCACGTCCATCCCGCGTACTTTCAACCCATTGGCCGCTTCCAGACCGAGCAAGCCGCCACCGATCACCACCGCGTGCTGCTTGCTGCGCGCGGTCTCGATCATCGTGCGCGTGTCCTGGATATCGCGGTATCCAATCACGCCCTTCAAGTCGTTACCGGGAATCGGCAACACGAACGGCACCGAGCCGGTGGCGATCAACAAGCGGTCGTACTCGGCCTCGGTGCCATCGGCAGCGATCACACGACGGCGCACGCGATCGATGCGCGTGACTTCCTTGTTCAAGTGCAGGTGAATCCCGTTGTCCTGATACCACTGCAACGGATTGAGCACGATATCGTCGAACTCCTGCTCGCCGGCCAACACCGGCGAGAGCAGGATGCGGTTGTAGTTGGGATGCGGCTCGGCCCCGAACACGGTGATGTGATACATGCCCGGCATCAGCTTGAGCAGTTCCTCCACGGTGCGGATGCCGGCCATGCCATTGCCGATGACGACGAGTCTGGGTTGCTTCATTGCCTGGATTCCTGTCGACATGTTCAGACGCGCGCCGCGCCAGCGCTGGACCATTCGCTACGCCATTGCGTCTTGACCCCGGCCAGCAACGCCCAGCCACCGAGTGCGAAGGCAGCAAACAACCACATGCCGATCGCATAGCTGCCGGTGTGCTGCTTGAGCACGCCCAAGCCTGCAGCAAGCGCAAATCCACCGATGCCGCCGGCCATGCCGATCAGGCCGGTCATCACCCCGATATCCTGCGCAAACCGCTGCGGAACCAGCTGAAATACCGCGCCATTGCCAGCTCCCAGGCATAACAAGGTCAACACAAACAACGCCAGCGTCACCATCGCGCCGCCGGCACCGAAACCTGCGATGCCCACCAACACGGCAACCAACAGATACACCGTGAGCAAGGCACGCGTGCCGCCAACGCGGTCGGCAATCACACCGCCCAATGGACGCATCACCGAACCCGCCAACACGCAGGCAGCCGTCGCCCACCCTGCAGTGCGCGCATCGAAGCCGAACTGATCGTGGAAGTAGCCAGGCAAGGCACTGGCAAACCCGGAAAACCCACCAAACGTCACCGAGTAGAAAATCATGAAGCGCCACGCATCGCGGTTGCCCACCAGCACGCGGCCATAGTCGGCCCAGCGCTTGCGCGCGACCGGCGCGGGTGCTTCTTTCGCGATCAAGACGAACACGATCAGCGTCAGCAGTAATGGAATGCACGCTAGCCCAAACACGTTCTGATAACCGAACGCCAACGCCAGCATCGGTGCGAACAATGCAGCCAGCACCGTACCCGAATTCCCCGCACCGGCGATGCCCATCGCGGTGCCCTGATGCTCGGGCGGATACCAGCGCGAGGCCAGCGGCAGCGCCACGGCGAACGAGGCGCCGGCAATGCCGAGCAGCACGCCCAGCAACAACACCTGCCCCATGCTATGCACGCCCAACTGCCATGCACCGAACAACGAGGCAATCACCGCAAGTTGAGCGACAACGCCAGCGCGCTTGGCACCGATGCGGTCGGCCAGCATGCCCAGCACCAGCCGCAACACCGCCCCGCACAAAATCGGCACCGCTACCATCAAGGCACGCTGCTGCGTATCCAGTCCCAGCGCTTGCGCGATCGGCACCTGCAGCGGACCAAGCAGATACCACACCATGAAGCTCAGGTCGAAATACAGAAAGGATGCGAACAAGGTGGGCGTGTGCCCGGATCGCCAGAACGAGCGCTGCATAGAGACCTCTTCGAATGCGATGGCCAAAAAAAAACGGCGCCCCCCGGTAAAACCGGAAGGACGCCGTTGTCCTGGATGCATGCAGATCGCCGTTGATCCACTGCATCGTGTTCGTGTTGTTGCAGGCACGCCGTTGCACCTGCACGTAATCACTACGCAATCAACGTGCCAACTTGCTCACCTGAGCATCACGACGATACAAGTCATTGAAAAATAGTGGTTTGGATGCAGCGCGTCCGACTTAACGACGGCCTGTCGACACGCCAGTGCAGCCCACCATTCCCGTCTTTCGTGCAGCAATGCACCAACAGCGTGCGTCGTGTACCAAGTGCTCTGCCGCTTGGCACGCCCGATAGCGCCGAACAAAACTACAGCGCGGCTGGCGCTAGGAAGCCTGATCTAGGACGCGTGGACACCGATCAAATATCTAGGTCAAAAGCCGAGTTAGTCGAGCGCGCGGTGCCCTCGCCGCTCGCGGGACACGCCGTGAATCCGTCCGTGGAGGCTCGGTGGCGGCATCCATGCCGCCACACGGTCCCGCAAGCGGCGAGGACACCGCACAAGGAAGTTTGCAGGCTGTTTTATTGAGAACTCTGCACACCGAGCATCTCGACCGGTCCTTGCCCGCCCACCGTCGCGGGACCTTACGCGGCATGGATGCCGCGTAACAGGGTCGTACTTGCGGCGTGTCCCGCGATGGTGGGCGGGCAAGGGCCCTGCAACCAAGTCGAAGATCAACCGCTCTAAAACCGACACAGACCTCAGGTGACTACGGGCATGTATAGGAATAAGGAGTGCATGCTGTTTGCCTTGCCGACAACGTGTTCTAAGCTGGCGGCTGCACAGTCGTAGTCATCCGCCCTAGAGCGCATCGAACAACCGATTACTGCGGTGATCGTCCCCCGGCACAGCTACACCCACGCGGGCTGCCGCGCGCCGATAGTTGTCCAGCCGATGTATGTCGCGCAGCCGTGCGATGTCGTCGTCGTGGATGTCATGCCAGCCCCAGCGCTGAAACTGGGTCAGGAACCACTCGCCATCCGACAGCCACGGCATGTTCACCGCACCATTGCGATGAAAGGCCAGCGCCGTCGCATCGTTCGCATGCATCTCGATATCGGCGTCCAGACACGCCGCCAGATGCGCAGCCGACACACCGATATGCTGCGGCTCGGCCAACCACTGCGCACATTGCGCGCGATTGGCGGGCGCCGCATCCAGCCAGCGGCAGGCCTCCAGCACGCTGGCGGTCAGCCGCTCGGTCAACTCCGGTTGCAGCGCAGCGAACTCGCGCCGGCAGGCAAGCACTTTTTCGGGATGCCCCGCCCACAACTCGCCGCTGCGGATCACGCGGCGACCGCTGCCCTGCGCCTCGGCCACTGCGGCCCACGGCTCGCCGGAGCAATAGCCATCGACCAGCCCGCTAGCCAAGGCCTCGGGCATCTGCGGCGGCGGAATGCTGAGCACCTCCACATCGCGCATCGGGTCCACCCCGCACGCGGCCAGCCAGTAATACAGCCACAACGCATGCGTACCGGTGGGAAAGGTCTGCGCAAACACCGCACGGCGGCCCAGACCGGTCAGCACCTGCGGCAACGCGTGACCATCGGCCAAGGCCTGCGCGAGCGCAGGTGCCAGCGTGATCGCCTGGCCGTTGTGGTTGAGCGTCATCAACAACGCCATCGGGCATTGCGGCCCGGCAATGCCGAGATCGATCGCATACACCAGGCTGGCCAGGGCATGCGCCGCATCGACCTCGCCGGCCAGCAGACGGTCGCGCACGCCGGCCCATGACGCTTGCCGCTGCAGCTCCAATTGCAAGCCCTGCGCGCGGTCCAGGCCCAGCCGTTGCGCCGCGATCAGCGGTGCGCAATCGATCAGCGGCATGTAGGCCACGCGCAATACGGGGAGATTGGCTTGGTTCATGTGTTCATCCCAACAGCTCGGCCATGGCCACGATGCGTCGCGCCACTTCGGCTAGTTTCACGCCCTGCTTCATCGCTTGATGGCGCAGCGCCGCGTAGGCGTCGGCCTCGCTCAGGCCACGTTTTTCCATCAGCAGGCCCTTGGCGCGATCGATCTGCTTGCGGTCCTGCAAGGCTTGCTGCACATCGTCCAGGCGCTTGCGCATGCTGGTTTCCTGCGCGAATCGGGCAAGCGCCACCTGCACGATCGGCGCCAGCCGCGCCGGTGCCAGGCCATCGACCACATACGCGGTGACACCTGCGCCGACGGCCGCATGGATCAACGCATCGTCGCCGTCGCCGGAAAACATCACCACCGGGCGCGGCGCATGGGCGTGCAGCATCGACAGTTGCTCCAAGGTATCGCGCGAAGGCGAGTCCACATCGATCACCACCACATCCGGCTGCTGGCTCTGCACCGCATGCAGCAACGCACCGACCGAGGCCACATCGTCGAGCACCGTATAACCGGCACGCGTCAATGCCTGGCGCAGTTCGCCAATCGGCTTTTCGGTATCGTTGACCAGCAAAACACGCATTGGCGGCGGCGAGGCGTGGACGTGGCTGGATGGTGCCATGCAACATGCTGTCGGTGCGAGTCATCTTTTCGGAGTCCGTCTGATGCCGTTGTTCCCGTTGTTCGCAAACCTGCAAGCGCGCCCCGTGTTGGTGATCGGCGGTGGCGAGGTCGCCACGCGTAAGGTGCTCGCCCTGCTCAAGGCCGGCGCGCAGATCCGTCTGTATGCGCATGCGCTCTCGCCCGAACTCGATGTGTTGATGCAAGCCGGTCGCTTCGAGCAGTTGGGCGGCGAATTCGATCCAGCCTGGATCGACGACGTGTGGCTGGTGGTCGCCGCCACCGACGACGCAGACTTGAATCAACGTGTCGCCACTGCCGCCGGCGCGCGTCAGCGCCTGGTCAATGTGGTGGACGATGCGGAGCTGTCGACCTACCAGGTGCCGGCGATCGTGGACCGCGACCCGCTGGTCATCGCCATCTCCTCCGCGGGCGCCGCCCCGATGCTGGCACGGCGTCTGCGCGAACGGCTGGAGCGCGAGCTGGATGCCTCGGTCGGCCGCTTCGCTGGACTATTTGCGCATCACCGCGAGCGCATCCGCAGCCAGTTCCCCGATATGAATCGACGCAGGCGTTGGTTCGACCGCGTCATCGATGGCGACGTGCCGTTGCTGCTGCAA
The DNA here is from genome assembly GCF_011305375.1 of Xanthomonas hortorum. GTDB lineage: Bacteria > Pseudomonadota > Gammaproteobacteria > Xanthomonadales > Xanthomonadaceae > Xanthomonas > Xanthomonas hortorum_E. The sequence continues at coordinate 84,729 of NZ_VCME01000015.1, read as the reverse complement.
GCAGGCAACGATGACGCAGCCGAAACCGCATTCACCGCGGCACTGGACGATGCTGGCGCGGTGCCGGCGCGTGGCAGCGTGCAACTGGTTGGCACCGGCCCGGGCGATCCCGGCCTGCTCACCTTGAAAGCGCTACGCGCGATGAATCTGGCCGACGTGCTGCTGATCGGCGACGACATCCCCGATGCGGTGCTGGAACTGGCGCGTCGCGATGCCTCACGCCGCGCCTTGCCGCGCGATACCGATGCACAACGGCATCTGTTACTGGAACTGGCGACAGAAGGCCTGCACGTGGTCGCGTTGCGCAGCGGCGCCGGCTACAGCAACGCCGATGCTGCTGCGATTGAAGCAGCGCTGCATGCGCGGGGCCTGGCGTGTGATCGTGTGCCCGGCATTGCCATGCACATGCACGCCAACGCATAAGCGGCACGCACGTACGGCCGCAGCTGGATCACGCTTTTGGAAATCGCTTACGCGCACTGTCGCGCACGTCGATATCGAAGGTCACGCGCAACGCCGTGTGTTCGGCATGGCCAGCCCCGGCATCGAAGCTGAAGCTCAATCCTTCGCGGCTGGGCAACTGCCGTGCATGCTCCTCCAGCGCATCGCGCGGCACCGACAACTGCCAATGATCGGTGGCGCAGTTGCAGGCCGCGTGACCGCCGGTCAGGCTCACACTGTGGCGCACCAATCGCGCGCCCTGCCCGCTCGGCAAGCGGCTTTCGTTATCGACCGTGCGCCCGGCAAGCAACTCGGCCAATTCGGCTTCGTCGATGCGAAAGCGCAGCTGCTGACCTTCAATCTGGATTTTCATGACTGAGCTGACTCCACTGCTCGGGCGTATTGCAATTGACGAACGCGCCGCGTTCGCTGGCGGTGACAGCCACGCGATGGCACTGCAGTGAACGCTGCAAGGCGCGCAGCGAGCGTGACGATGCAGCGCCACACATCAAGGCCGATAGCGCATCACGCACAACGCCATCCACGCACAGACGCATCGGCAACATTTCGTCTTCGAAAGCGACGCAGCGTTGCGGTGGTGGCGCCAGCAGTCGCTCCAGCAATGGCCTGGACAGCAGCGGCATGTCGACTGGCACCACCACAAGTGTCGTTGCGTCGGCCACACGATCGATCACGCTGGCCAGGCCGCCCAGCGGCCCCAGATCGGGCTGGGCATCGGCAATCCCTGCATAGCCAGGACGAGCACCACTGATCACTACATCAAGCGCGCCGGCATCGCGCAGCAACGCCTGCATATGCGCAACCAGCGGACGCCCGCGCCACGGCAGCAGCGCCTTGTCCTGGCCCATGCGCGAGGAACGGCCGCCGGCCAGCACCACTCCGATCCACGGGTGTGTGGCGGTCATGCCGCCTGCTCGCAGGCACTGCGTCGCGCTGCGTGCCGACGCACGCTCATGGCGCGATCGCGGGCGCAGCAGGCTGCAGATGCCCCAGCCCGAACACCTGCGCCGTCGTACTGGGCGCGGCGCCATCGTCCTGCGGCTCCAGCACCGCCCACACATTGGCCTGCAGCAACGGCGCCACGCGAAACGACTCTTGCTGCGGAAGGATCTGCACGCAGAGCACACCGGCATCGCTGCAGTTCAAACGTGCGCGCAGGTGCTGCCGCCAGATCGGTCGTGCATGCATCGGTGTGTGCAGCGCAACCCGCAAACCGCGCTCCGCAGGCATGCCCAGCAAACCACGCAAGGCCGGCTCGACAAAAAAGCGTAGCCCGGCAGCGCTGGCCATCGGATTGCCCGGCAAACCGAAATACAGCGCGCCGTCTGCAAAGCGCGCCAACAACACCGGCTTGCCGGGCCGCACTGCGACTTTGTGAAACAGCAACGCCGCACCATGTCGCGCCAACGCATCCGGCACGAAATCGTAGCGACCACGCGACACCGCACCGGTGCTCAGAATCACGTCGGCTTCCGCATGTCGCGCCTGCGCGAGCGCCGCATCGAAGGCGACATCGTCATCGCCCACTTGCCCGCGCCACACCACTTGCGCACCAGCGGCCTGCAATTGACTGAGCAGATAGCTGCTGGTGCCATCGCGGATCTGGCCGGGCTGCAGCGGCTGCGCAGGATCACCGACCAACTCGCGGCCGGTCGCGATCAAGGCCACACGCGGGCGCCGCACCACCTGCACACCCGCGCAGCCCAGCCCGGCCAACAGCATCAGATGCGCACCGCGCAGTACCGTACCGGCCTCGATCACGCGATCGTGCAAGGCCACGTCTTCACCGCGCCGGCGAATGTGCTGGCCGGCACGCACATCGGCGCGCAGCCGGATGCGGCTGGGGCGTGCGCCGTCATGTGCCAGCAGCTCCACCTGTTCGATCGGCACCACTGCATCGGCACTTGCAGGCAAGCCGGCACCAGTCATGATTCCCCACGCGGTGCCGGCCGTAATGCCACCCGCATCGGCACCTGCGGCAACGGTCCCTTCGATCACGTGCTCGCTGTCGGCAAGCGCGCCGCAGCCGGCAGTGACCAGCGCAAATCCATCCATCGCACTGTTATCGAAAGCCGGCAGCTCGGCCGGGCTCGACAATGCCTGTGCCAGCACGCGGCCTTGCGCGTCCGCACTGTCCGCCCACTCGCTGGCAAGCGTGGCGACCTGCTGATGGATCAGTGCAAGGGCTTCGGCGTAGCTGATCATGAGCAAGGCGACTGCCGACCGATGGATGACCTGGCTAGGATACCGGCCTCCAGCGCGGCTGGTACAGGCACGCCGCGACGGCTGATGCACGAGTGAACGATCACGCGATCACCACAGCGCTCGACGCTGCTCGAACGCATCGTCAACACGCTGCGCCGCACACTTGCAGGTAGTTCTTTCATCTTTAGCACGCCATGCAACTCGTCGACCTCGTTGGCTGGCTCGCCAGCGCCGTTCTGATCGCCACCTTGATCCGCCAGATTTACAAGCAATGGCAGTCGCCTGCGGCACAGGGTGTCTCACGCTGGTTGTTCGTCGGTCAGATCAGCGCCTCGGTGCTGTTTATTGTTTACAGCTATCTGGTCGGCAACGCGGTATTTATCGCCAGCAACGCACTTATCCTGTTGACCGGCATCACCGGCTATGTGCTGCAACGGATCAAGCATCGCCAGCAGCGTGGAATCAGCTGACGCGCTTGGCGGCCTTGCGCGTCTTGGCAGTGCGCTGCATCGGCTTTTTTGCCGCGGTCGTTTTCGCGGCGGCCTTCGATGCGACCTTGTTGTCTGTCTTGCGCGCAGGCGTTTTTTTCACAGCCGCACGCTTGCGCGGCTTCGACGCAGCCTCGGTATCCACCACTGTCTCTGCAGCTGCATCCGGCACACGCACGCTGATCCAGGTGGGCGCATGGTCGCTGGCCTTCTCCAGGGCGCGCACCCACTTGTCCACGCCGGCATCCTGCAAGCCGGGCGCCAGCGTGCGATTGAGCAGTAGATGATCGATGCGCAAGCCGCGGTCACGCGCGAAGTGCTGGCGAAAATAATCCCAGAAGGTGTAAATCGGCGTCTCGCCGTGCACCGCCAGCAGGCTGTCGGTCCAGCCTTGCTGCAACAGCGCTGCATACGCCTGGCGACTCTCCGGCTGCAGCAGCGCATCCTTGCGCCAGCCCTTGGGGTCGTAGATGTCCGCATCGGTCGGCACTACGTTGAAATCGCCGATCAAGGCCACCGGATGCGGCAAGTCCACCAAGGTTTTGGCATGGCGGATCAAGCGCTGAAACCAGGCGAGCTTGTAATCGAACTTCGGCCCCGGCTGCGGATTGCCGTTGGGCAGATACAGACAGGCCACCACCACGCCATGAATCGCAGCCTCCAGATAGCGGCTTTGCCTATCGCCCGGGTCCCACGGCAGGCCGCGACGAATCTCCACCGGGTCCGCGCCACGTGCAAGCAGGGCCACACCATTCCACGACTTCTCGCCCTGCCAGATCACCCCATAGCCGGCGTCACGGATCGCCTGTTCCGGAAACGCCTCCTGCGTGGCTTTCAGCTCCTGCAAGCCGACGATGTCCGGTTGCTCGCGCTGCAGCCATTCCAGCAGATGCGGCAGCCGGCTATGGATGCCATTGACGTTGAAGGTGGCGATCTTGCGTGTGGTGGCTGACATGGGGATGCGAGCGGCCCTCTGCGTAGGGTAACGACAATGACTGCAGCCGCATGAAGCCGATGCTCAAGCGAGGTGAAGCCTCTGCTTACCCCGCCCATGTGAAGGCCATGCCGCACAGTTAGCTCAGCAGTGAATGCCGAAGCAGCAAGCACCGCCGAACCAGTTTTATCGGCCTTGCAGCACGAAACGCTTAGTCAAGCTCCAGGGTCCGCAGGCCCAAGCTGATGGGCCGCCAGCATCTCGTCGATCCGCTTGACGATCTGTGCGGCTTGTTCTGTCGAATCGGCCTTCGCTGTGATCGTCTCCGCACGTGCATGGAAGACATCCCAGAAATCATCCGGGTGCTGGCGTCGGATATCGGGCAATTCGTCGGCGAGGTGTTTCAGTTGCGCATCGATCTCAGGTGTCATGACTGTCTCCTTTTGCCTCCACGCTACCGCGACCTCGGTGAGCCTGATGCCAACGCCGCCAGCCAGCACATCGCCGTATCGGTGTTTGCGCGACAATAGCGGCATGAGCAGCCACGACATCACTCCCGCCGACGCCCGCGCTCGTGCCATGCAGGGCGCCTTGTTGATCGATATCCGGCAACTGCACGAACGCGCCAGCGGCCAGGCCGAAGGCGCACTGGCCATCGTGCAGAGCGATCTGGAAACTGCACCCGCACGGCATCTGCCCGAGCACACACGCGAGATCGTAGTGATCTGCCAAAGCGGCAAGCGCTCTGCGCAGACGGCCGAAGTGCTGCGTGCGCACGGCTATAAAGCGGTGTCTTCGGTACTCGGCGGAACCACCGCGTGGACGAACGACGGCCTGCCGCTGGTGCGCCCCACGCTGCCGCCGGACGAACAGGATTTTCTAGAGCGCTATTCGCGCCATCTACGCCTGCCGCAGGTCGGTCTGGAAGGCCAGCAGCGGCTCGCGCGCGCACGCGTGTTGCTGGTCGGCGCGGGCGGGCTTGGCTCGCCGGCCGCGTTTTATCTTGCTGCTGCTGGTATTGGCCATCTGCGCATTGCCGACGACGATGTGGTGGATCGCAGCAATCTGCAGCGCCAGATTCTGCACACCGAAGACAGCGTGGGTATCGCGAAAGTCGCCTCGGCTGCGCAGCGCATCGCCGCACTCAATCCACGCGTGCAGGTCGACGCGCTGCAGACACGCGTCACCGCCAGCAATGTCGAAGCATTGCTGCAGGACGTGGATGTGGTGATCGACGGTGCGGACAATTTTCCTGCGCGGTATCTGCTCAACGATGCCTGCGTCAAACTCGGCAAACCGTTGGTCTACGGCGCAGTGCAGCAGTTCGAAGGGCAATTGAGTGTGTTCGATGCCGGCCGCAACCGCGGTCATGCGCCCTGCTATCGCTGCCTGTTTCCCGAACCGCCACCGCCGGAGTTTGCGCCCAGCTGCGCCGACGCCGGCGTTCTCGGCGTGCTGCCTGGCGTCATCGGATTGCTGCAAGCCAGCGAAGCGATCAAGTTGCTGCTGGGCATCGGCGACAGCCTGGCCGGGCGCCTGCTCAGCTTCGATGCCTTGGCCATGCGCTTTCGCGAAATCCGTCTGCCACCCGATCCGCATTGCCCGGTCTGCGCGCCTGGCACCGCGTTCCCCGGCTATGCCGACTACGCCGCGTTCTGCGGCAGCGCAGTCGGCTGAAAGCGGCACTTAAATCGACTGCGCAGCGTCAGCCAGGCCTGAGCGGGCGTCATGGCACACCGCCCGGCCGCAGCGCTTCGACCTGCCACCTACACGCTTGCCGCACACGCGCGTGAGAGCTATCGCCACGTGTTGTTCGCCACTGCTCCAGTGAGCGATCAAAGCGCGTAAGGAATCACCCGCACGATCTCGCCTGCCTCGAAGCGCCGTGCCGGCTCCGGCAACACGATCAGTGCATTGCTATCGGCCGCACCACGCAACAGATGCGATGCATCGCCGCGATGCGGCAGCGCGGTCAACCGCCCGTCCTCGCCGCACTCCAGGCGCCCGCGCAAAAACTCCAGGCGTTCGTGACGCTTTTCCCACGGGCCTGCCAGCGCTGCATGCCACACCGGACGCGGTTCGCTACGCCCCTGCAAGCCATCCAGCAGCGGCACACCGTAGGCGATCAGCGTCGCCAGCACCGACACCGGATTGCCCGGCAAACCCAGCACCAGACAGCGGCCGATCTGCCCCAGCACCGCCGGCATGCCCGGGCGCATGCGCACGCGCCAGAAGTGGATGCGGCCCAGTTCGCCAATCAGCTGCGGCAGATAGTCTTTTTCCCCGGCCGAGACGCCGCCGCAGGTGATCACCACATCGAATGCAGCGGCTGCATCTTCCAGCATGGTGCGAATACGCTGCGGATCATCCGGCAGGGTCGGCCATGCCGTCGGTGCGTAGCCCAGTGCCCGCAACTGCGCCATCAGCATGTCGCGGTTGCTGTTGTAGATCTGCCCCGGCCCTAGCGGCATGCCCGGCTCTACCAGCTCGTCACCGGTGGCCAGCACCGCAATGGTCGGACGCGGCGCCACCGCAAGCCGCGACAGCCCGAGCGCCGCCGCCAGCCCGATGCGGGCAGGCGTCAACACCTGTCCGGCCTGGATCACCAGATCGCCCGCACGCACGTCGCTGCCGGCCAGACGCACCGCCGCGCCCAACGCAGGCATCGTGCGGAAACGCACAACACCATCGCGCTCATCCGCATCTTCTTTCGGGATCACGGTGTCGGCGCCATCGGGCAGCGGCGCGCCGGTGGTGATGCGCAGGCATTGCCCCGCGCTGAGCGTGCCGGTCCAACGCTCGCCAGCGAATTGTTCGCCGACCAGTTGCAACGACGCATCGCCGCCAGCGACATCGGCATGCCGCAACGCAAAGCCGTCCATCGCGCTGTTGGCGAATGGCGGTAGTGCCAGCGGTGCAATCAGATCGGCAGCGGAAATCCGCCCGTCGGCACGCGAGGTGGCGATGTTTTCATCGGGCGGGCGGTTTTGGGCCGCAACGGCCTGCAGAATCTGCAGCGCCTGCGCATACGGAATGCGGGAGGGATAGTCGGTCATGGCGCGCAGGATACCAGTGCGCCAGGCTGGCTCAGAACGGCGACCCGAACGATCACCTGTCCGTCAGAGAGCACGGCCGGCACTCCGGCCAGCACGAACCGCGCGAACATGGCAGCTTCCAGGCGCGTTACTCAACCCAAGCTGGAGCTAGCACGCCACGCATGCCAGCTCGTCGAAGATGACACGCCACGCCCGGCGCGGCAGCCCTGCCTACTTGCCCTTGACGTGCTTCATCAAACGCCGCTTGCGCGCCACCTGCCGCTCGGTGAGCGTGTTCTTCTTGCCCTCGTACGGATTGGCGCCTTCGCGGAAGATGAAACGCACCGGCGTGCCGACCAGCTTGAAACGCTTGCGGAAGAAGTTTTCCAGATAGCGCTTGTACGACTCCGGCAACACTTTCAGGCGCGTGCCATGCACGATGAAGGTCGGCGGATTTGCGCCACCCGGATGCACGTAACGCAGTTTGGAGACGTGACCACGGATGCTCGGCGGCGGATTGGTCTCGTAGGCGATTTCCAGCGCCTGGTTGACTTCGCTGGTGCTGAATTCATGCGTCGCTGAGGCATGCGCGCGGTGGATCGCCTGAAACAGTTCGCGCATGCCCGAGCCGTGCAGCGCGGAAATCCGCACCGCCTCGGCCCAGCTGACAAAGCCCAACTTGCGCGACAGCAGGTCTTCGGCCTGCGCACGCTGATAGTCGCTCTGCCCGTCCCACTTGTTGATCGCCACGACCAACGCGCGGCCAGCGTCCAGGATCGCGCCAAGAATGGTCGCATCCTGATCGGTGACGCCTTCGCCGGCATCGAGCATCAGCACCGCGACCTGGCATTGTTCGATCGCCTGCAACGTCTTGAACGCGCTGAATTTCTCCACCGCCTCCTCGACCTTGCCACGGCGACGCAGGCCGGCCGTATCGATCAAACGGTATTGGCGTCCGTCGCGGTCCATGTCCACGGCGATCGAATCGCGCGTGGTGCCCGGCACTTCCGAGGCGATCATGCGCTCTTCGCCGAGCAGGCGATTGACCAGCGTCGACTTGCCCACATTCGGGCGGCCGACAAAGGCGATGCGCACACGCGCCGGGTCGGTATCCAGCAGCTCGCCGGCACCTTCGGCAGGCAAGCGTGCACCGACTTCTTCGAGCAGCTCGTCGATGCCCTGCCGATGCGCGGCAGACAACGCCACCACATCGGAGAACCCGTAGCGCGCGAACTCCGAGCGCACGGTTTCTTCGTCGGTGCCGTCGATCTTGTTGATGACCAGCACGGTCGGGCGTGCCAGCTTGCGCAGCCAGGCCAGGATCTCGTCGTCGAGCGAGGACGCGCCTTCGCGGCCATCGACCACGAACAGCACCAGATCGGCTTCGCCGGCAGCGGCACGCGCCTGACGCGCGGTGGCGCCGGCAAGCCCTTCCTCGTCGCCGGCGATACCGCCGGTATCGACGACGATGAAGGGGCGCTCCTCATCGAGACGGCAGACCCCGTAGTTACGGTCGCGGGTGACGCCGGGCTGGTCGTGGACCAGCGCGTCACGGGTGCGCGTCAGCGCATTGAAAATGGTGGACTTGCCGACATTGGGCCGTCCAACCAGGGCGACCAGGGGCAGCATCGCAAAGTCCTTATTGTGCCAACCGGAAGGCGGTGATATCGCCATCGGTGTTTTGTACCAACAGAATGCCATCCACGACGATCGGCTGCGCCAGCAGCGTGTCGCGTCCAGCGCGAGCGCGCGCGGCCAGTGCACCATCGCTGAGTTTCAGCCAGTGCAAATAACCCTTGTAATCGCCAACCACGGCATAATCGCCCTGGATGGCCACACCGGTCAGGGAGCGACGTGCAAGCGCAGCCTGCGACCACATCGCCGCACCGCTGCTCTTGTCCAGGCCCCACACCGAACCGGCGTTATCCGACACCACCACCACGCTGGACGACACGCCAACGCCACCGGCGCCGCCGTGATCGCGCGTCCACAGCGGACGGCCACTCGGGCCTTCCAGTGCGAGGGTTTCGTTCTTGAAGCTGGTTGCGTACAGCGTGGTGCCGTCGAGTACCGGTGCGCCATCCACGTCGGACATGCGCTCCAGCTCGGTACGGCCTTCCGGCACGCCGATGGCCTGTTCCCACAACGGGCGACCGTCCTGCAGCGCCAGCGCACTCAAGGTGCCGCTGTCGTTGCCGACGAACACCACACCCGGGCCGGTCACGATCGGCGCATTGCCGCGCACCGACAGGGTCGGACCTTCCTCGGCATGGAACCAGCGGCGCTCGCCGGTCGTCGCGTCGAAGGCGCTGACGCGACCGTCGTTGCTACGCACCAGCACCAAACCCTGCGCAATGGCCGGTGCAGCGATGACCTCGTTCGGTACCTTGGCGCGCCACTTTTCCGTGCCATCGGCCTGGTTCAGCGCAATCACATCGCCAGACAGCGTACCGATCACCACCAGGCCTTCGCCAACCCCGGGACCACCGGACAGGCGCTGCTTGAACTTGCGATCGTTGCGCTCTTCTTTCTTGGGCTTGTATTCCCACACGCGCTTGCCGGTCTGCAGGTCCAATGCCTCCACGCCACCGGTGATCGCCGAGGCGTACACCTTGCCATCGGCCACGGCCGGACGCTGACGCACGCCGATATGGCCCTCGCCCTTGCCCACGCCGGTGGACCACAGCTTGTCCACCTTGACCGAGGGCTCGAACTTGACCAGTTCGGCAGGTTCCTGCGCCTTCTTGGCAGCAGCATCCTTCCCGGCAAACCAGCCCTTGACCGTGCTGCAACCCGCCAACGACACGCCCATCAGGGCGATCAATGCAATGCGCTTGTACATATCAACCTGCTTCATCAAATCGGCTCCGCCGGATCGGGCACTTTGCCGCCCACATCCATCAGCTTGGTTTCCAGCAAACGGCGCTGCGGCGAGGCCACATCCACCGTGGTCAGGGCCTTGGCGTAGAGCGCACGCGCTTCATCCGGCTTGCCCTGCACAACCAGCGCATCGGCGCAGATCTCCAGACTGGTGTGATCCTGCGCATCGGCCAGCAGCCTGATCGCTTCGTCCGGCTTGCCGCTTTCGGTCAACACGCGCGCAAGGCGCTGCTGTACAACCTGCTTGAGCTCGCCTTCGGCGGGCACGTCGCGCAATGTCTTGATCGCTTCGGCGTGCTTGCCGGCATCCACCTGGGCCTTGGCCAGACGCAGCGCAGCCAGCTCGGCGTAAACGCCGCCCTTGCCGTCGTCGAGCGCCACGATCTCTTTGGCGGCCTTGTCCAGGTCCTTGCCCTGGATCGACTTCACCACCGCCTCGTAACGGGTGTTGGCTTCCACCGATTGGGTGTTGGTGTGCTTCTGCCACCACTGCCAACCCAGGATCAGGGCCAGGCCAACAACGACGCCGCCTACCAGACCCGCGCCATTCTTTCTCAACCAGGAACGAACGCGTTCGCCTTGTTCGTGTTCGTCCAGCAGATCGTCGATCGCCATGCGTACTCTCGCTCCGTCGTCCCGGAGGCGCGGAACATCAATAGGGAAAAATGAAAAACCGCAGTCCGCTTCACTCGGAAGCAGGTACCACGGAGCCGTCGGAGGATACCGCAAAACGGGCCACGTTAGCGCGCTGGAACGGTTTCAGATCGACGATACTGCCGCCTTGCTGAACCTCTACCGCCGACGCATTGCCCAGCACGATGCGACCCACCTGCCCCGGCGAATAGCTGCGACGTTCGCCGGCACGGACCAGCGCTTTTTCGACCGCGCTGCCATCCGGTGACAGAATCTGCACCCAGCTGTCGCCGCTGAAACTCAACGACAAACTGCCGCCACTGGCGGCCGCAGCTGCAGGCGTCTCCACGTCGGGCGTGGCCCGCGGCACGGGCGTCATCGACGCGATATACGGCGCAGGTTGCTCGCGTGGCGCATTGGCCGGCTGCGTTGCACCCGCGGCGGGTGTGCCGGTGTTTGCCGCTTCCGGCATGCTGTCCAGCGACACCGTACTCGGCGCGCTGCCATCCAGGTGCGAGCGGGTCGCATACCAGACCGGCACGGCAAACACACCGGTGATGACGACATACATTGCCTTGCGCGCGGTGCTTTCGAGAATGCGGCGCGCACGCGGGGTATGCGTATGGCTGACCAGGGTGACCGGTTCGACCGGCGCAATGGTCGCCTGCAGCAACAGCGGCTCCAGGTCCACATGCAGCAGACGCGCATAACTGCGCAGCTGGCCGCGCACGAAGACCGGCGCGCCCAGACGCTGCCACTCTTCCTGCTCCAACGAACGCACCACGTGTGCCGGCATGCGCAACTTGCCGGCGACATCTTCCACGCTCAGACCTGCTGCTTCGCGCGCTTCGCGCAAATGCTGTCCGCAGCCCTTTTCCTGCTCGAAAGGGTTCGGATGGGAATCATTGATCACAATGCATTGGCCCCGGGGTTGGCGGTCGCTGCGTCAGGGAATTCCTTGACCAACCGCTGGTGGTAACGGCCGGCGGCTACCTTGTCGCCGAGCCCTTGCTCAATCTGAATGGCGAGTTGTAACACGGAAGCAGTGACCGGTGCAGCCGCAAGACGTCTTTCGATAAACGCGCGGGCTTCGAAATAATTGCGGCGCCCCGCTTCGGAACGTGCCATCGACTCGAGTGCATACGGATTAGCCGGATCCAGTTCGAGTGCTTTGCGCAGATCGCTGACAGCGCGCTCCGGCTGCCCGGCCTTGAGCGCGCAACCGCCTGCATTCCCCAGTGCCGAAGCAGGAGATGCGTAGGTGCGGTCGGTCAATGCACGGTCGAACCAGATCAGCGATTCGGCCGGCGAACCATTCGCACACAACCACGCACCGTAGTTGTTCAACACATCGCCACGCTGCGGGGCGAGTTCTGCCGCGCGACGATACGACGCACCGGAGCCGGCCACATCGCCTCTGGCGCCTTGGATCAGCGCCAACATGCCAATGGCATCCACCGACTGCGAATCTTTTTTCAACGCCGCGCGGACCTGCTCTTCGGCAGCGGCATAGTCACCGGTTTGCAGCCGGTTGCTGGCCAGGCCGAGTTTTTCCTGCACTGCCAGGCGGCTCTTGGTCGCCGTGTTGTCGCGGAACGAATACACCGGTGCGACTTCTTCCACGGTCTTGACCGACCCGGCCTTGGCATTACGACCACCGCAGCCGACCGCGCCAAGCGCGATCGCCACGGCCGCCATTAACGCGAGATCACGCTGCCGCATCGCGATCGGCCTGGCCTTCCAGTGTGCGCAGGAAATCTGCCTGCCGACGGGTACGGTCCATGACCTGCCCCTTGAGCTGCCCGCAGGCCGCGTCGATGTCGTCGCCACGCGTGCGGCGAACCATCGTCAGCACCTGCGCGTCGAGCAGGATCTTCTGGAAAGCCCGGATCTCCGTCTCGCCAGAACGCTCGTAGCGCGTGCCTGGGAACGGATTGAACGGAATCAGGTTGACCTTGCCCGCATCCTTGGACTGCACCGCATTGTCGAACTGACGCATCAAGCGGGCCAGCTGACGCGCATGCTCCGGCTGATCGTTGATGCCCTTCATCAAGGTGTATTCGAAGGTGACCGAATCGCGCTTCTTGTTGCCGCGCAGATAGCGCGCGCACGACTCCATCAGCTCGGCGATCGGGTACCTCTTGTTCAAGGGCACCAGACTCTCGCGCAGCGCGTCGTTGGCCGCATGCAGCGAAACAGCCAGCGACACATCGCTTTCGGTCGACAGCCGGTCAATCATCGGCACCAGGCCGGAGGTCGACAGCGTCACCCGCTTGCTGGCAAGGCCATAGCCCAGATCGTCGCGCATCACGCTCATCGCGCGCACGACGTTGTCGAAATTCATCAGCGGCTCGCCCATGCCCATCATCACCACATTGGTGAGACGACGCTGCTGGTGCGGCACGTTACCCAGATGGCGCGCCGCCACCCACACCTGCCCGACGATCTCGGCGGTGGTGAGGTTGCGGTTGAAGCCCTGGGTGGCGGTCGAACAGAAGGTGCAGTTCAAGCCGCAGCCGACCTGGGAGGACACGCACAGCGTGCCGCGGCCCTTGTCGGGGATATACACCGTCTCGATCGCATTCTTGCCGTCGGTGCCCATGGCCAGCAGCCACTTGTGGGTACCGTCGGTGGAAGGCTTGTCGAACACAACGGTCGGGACGAGGACCTCGGCGTGCTGGTGCAATTTCGCACGCAGCGCCTTGCCGAGGTCCGTCATCTGGTCGAAGTCGGTGACGTAGCGATGGTGAATCCACTTCATCACCTGATGGGCACGGTAACGCGCTTCGCCGAGCGTGTCGGCGAAGAAGCGCTCCAGTCCCTCGCGGTCGAGGTCGAGCAGGTTCTGCTTGCGCAGTTCCGGGGTACGGACAGGGACGTCCTGCAGCACGGAGGGGATAACGACCTCATTCACGATTCGACTCTCTCGGCCTCAGCGCGAGACCACTTCAGTAGCGGCAAAGAAATACGCGACTTCGTTGGCAGCGTTCTCGACCGAGTCCGAGCCGTGGGCGGCGTTGGCATCGATCGAATCGGCGAAGTCGGCGCGGATGGTGCCCGGCGCAGCGTCCTTGGGATTGGTCGCGCCCAGCAGGTCACGGTGTGCAGCAACGGCGTTCTCGCCTTCCAGCGCCTGGATCACCACCGGGCCGGAGATCATGAACTCGACCAGCGCGTTGAAGAACGGACGCTCGCGGTGCACAGCGTAGAAGCCTTCGGCTTCGCGACGCGACAGCTGCTTGTACTTGGCGGCCACGATCTTCAGGCCGGCCTTTTCGAAACGGCTGTAAATTTCGCCGATGACGTTCTTGGCGACGGCATCGGGCTTGATGATGGACAGGGTGCGCTCCAGCGCCATGGGAAGATCTCCGTTGGGCGGGCCACTTGAAGACCCGAGGTTATCATGAAAAAAACCCGCGTCAAAACGCGGGCTTAGGCTTCTTTGCGATGGTCAATTCTATCTCTTAGTGGAGACCTTTGCACACCGCCTCCTGAATCGTGCTGCATTGCCACATGACCGGCGCAGTCTCCAGCCCGTAGACTCAAACAATCGTTTGATTGAGTTCCACCCCTGCACATGCCCAAGCCCGCTCACTTCTCCACCAAGGACCGCATTCTCGGCGCGGCCGAGGAGCTGTTCGCACAGCATGGCTTCGCCGGCACCTCGCTGCGCCAGCTGACCACCCAGGCCGACGTCAATATCGCCGCGGTCAACTACCACTTCGGCTCCAAGGAAAACCTGGTCAACGAGGTATTCCGCCGCCGCATGGACGAGATGACCACCGCGCGGCTGCAGCAGCTGGAAGCCGCCAAGCGTGCGCATCCGGGCGAACTCACCGCGGTGCTGGCGGCCTTCGTCGAGCCTGCCCTGGCGATGGCGCAAGACCGCCAGAGCGGCGGCGCGTTCGTGCGCGTGATCGCACGTGCCTACGCCGAAAAGAACGACAACCTGCGCAAGTTCCTGTCCGATCACTACGGCCATGTGCTGCGCGAATTCGGCAAGGCCATCGCCGCCTGCGTGCCGGGCCTGAGCAAGGAAGAGCTGTACTGGCGGCTGGATTTTCTGGCCGGTGCGCTGACCTATGCGATGGCCGACTTCGGGCTGATCAAGCGCCCGGCCGGGGTCAGCGAGGCCGACCACCGCGCGCGTGCCGCGCGCGAACTGATTCGTTTCGCGGAACCCGGTTTCCGCGCTCATTCCACACCGTAAACGTTCCACCAAGAGGCTAATTGCTATGTCCAATCCGTTGCTAGTCCGTCGTGCCGCCGTGCTCGGTGCCGGCGTCATGGGCGCGCAGATCGCCGCGCACCTCACCAACGCCGGTGTCGACACCGTGCTGTTCGACCTGCCTGCCAAGGAGGGTCCGGCCGACGGCATCGTGCTCAAGGCCATCGCCAACCTCGGCAAGCTCAGCCCCGCCCCGCTGGCCAGCAAATCCCTGGCCGAAGCGATCACGCCGGCCAACTACGAGAGTGGTCTCGAACAGCTGCGCGATTGCGATCTGATCATCGAGGCGATCGCCGAGCGCATGGACTGGAAGCAGGACCTGTACAAGAAGATCGCCCCGTTCGTGGCCGAGCATGCGGTGCTGGCGTCCAACACCTCTGGTCTGGGCATCAACAAGCTCTCCGACGTGCTGCCAGAGCAATTGCGCCACCGCTTCTGCGGCGTGCATTTCTTCAACCCGCCGCGTTACATGCATCTGGCCGAGCTGATTCCGGCCAAGGGCACCGACAAGGCCGTGCTGGAAGGGCTGGAAAGCTTCCTGGTCACCACGCTTGGCAAGGGCGTGGTGTATGCCAAGGACACGCCGAACTTCATCGGCAACCGCATCGGCGTGTTCTCGATCCTGGCCACCATCCATCACACGCAGGAATTCGGCCTGGGTTTCGATGAAGTGGACGGCCTGACCGGCCCGCTGGTCGGGCGCCCGAAGTCGGCGACCTACCGCACCTCGGACGTGGTCGGCCTGGACACCATGGCGCACGTGATCAAGACCATGGGCGACACCCTGCCCGAGGATCCGTGGCACCAGTATTTCAAGTCGCCGAAGTGGCTCGACGCGCTGATCGCCAAGGGCGCGCTCGGCCAGAAGGTCGGCGCCGGCATCTTCCGCAAGGTCGGCAAGGACATCGTGGTGCTGGACCTGCAGAATTTGAAGAGTCTGGCCAAGGATGGCCAGGCTTCTGCGGAGGGATCCGCAAGTCCTTACCGCGCCGCTGATCGCACTGCCGCACCGGAAGTGATCGAGATCCTCAAGATCAAGAATCCGGCCGAAAAGTTCGCCAAGCTGCGCGAAAGCCAGCACCCACAGGCGCAGTTCCTGTGGGCCAGCTTCCGCGACCTGTTCCACTACAGCGCCTATCACCTGGCCGACATCGCCGAGACTGCGCGTGACGTGGATCTGGCGATCCGCTGGGGCTACGGCTGGTCGCTTGGCCCGTTCGAAACCTGGCAGGCCGCCGGCTGGAAGCAGGTGGCGCAGTGGATTGCCGAAGATATCTCCAACGGCAAGAGCATGAGCAGCGCACCGCTGCCGAACTGGGTGTTCGACGGCCGCGATGGCGTGCATGCGGCCGAAGGCTCCTACAGCCCGGCGCACGATGCCAAGTTGCCGCGTTCGGCGCTGCCGGTGTACAAGCGCCAGCGCTTCCAGGATCCGCTGCTAGGCGAGCAGTTCTCCCCGGGCGAGACGGTGTTCGAAAACGACGGCGTGCGCATGTGGCACGACGGCGACGATATCGCGGTGGTCAGCTTCAAGACCAAGATGAATACCGTCTCCGATCACGTGCTCAACGGCTTGCAGGAAGTGGTTGGCCGCGCCGAGAAAGACTTCGCCGGGCTGGTGATCTGGCAGCAGAAGGAGCCCTTCTCCGCCGGTGCCGATCTGGCCGGCGCGCTGGGTCTGCTGCAGGCCGGCAAGGTCGATGCGTTCGAAGCATTGGTC
This sequence comes from Xanthomonas hortorum, assembly GCF_011305375.1. GTDB lineage: Bacteria > Pseudomonadota > Gammaproteobacteria > Xanthomonadales > Xanthomonadaceae > Xanthomonas > Xanthomonas hortorum_E. Next base: position 68,144 of record NZ_VCME01000015.1, on the reverse strand, counting down.
GCCAACTTCCAGGCTACCAGCCAGCGCATCAAGTACGCGCAGGTCCCGGTGATTTCGGCCGTGCGCGGCCTGGCGCTTGGCGGCGGTTGCGAGTTCCAGATGCATAGCGCCAAGACCGTGGCCTCGCTGGAAAGCTACATCGGCCTGGTCGAGGCCGGCGTCGGCCTGCTGCCGGCCGGTGGCGGCCTGAAGGAAATCGCCGTGCGCGCATCGATTGCCGCCGGCCCGGGTGGCGATGTGTTCGCCGAGCTGAAGAAGACCTTCGAAACCATCGCGATGGCAAAGGTCTCCAACTCGGCGGTCAACGCCCAGGAACTGGGCCTGCTGCGCGCCACCGACAAGATCGTGTTCAACAGCTTTGAAGCGCTGCACATCGCCAAGGCCGAAGCGCGCGCACTGGCCGAAGGCGGCTACCGCGCGCCGCTGCCGGCACGCCGCATCCAGGTCGCCGGCGACGTCGGCATCGCCACCTTCAAGATGCTGCTGGTCAACATGCTGGAAGGCCGCTTCATCAGCGAATACGACTATGAAATCGCCACCCGCATCGCCACGGTCATGTGCGGCGGCGAAGTCGATCGCGGCGCGCTGGTCGACGAAGAATGGCTGCTCAAGCTGGAGCGCAAGCACTTCGTCGAACTGGCCCAGCAGGAAAAGACCCAGGCGCGGATTGGGCACATGCTCAAGACGGGCAAGCCGTTGAGGAACTGAGAATCGGGAGTGGGGAATCGGGAATGGGTAAAAGCCAACCGACTCCCCGCTTCTCTTTATTTATTCTGCCGGGCGATGAAGATGGCAAACTCAGGCGAATCCGCACTTGCGATTCCCGATTCGCCATTCTCGATTCCCGGCTATCGGAGATAGCCAAATGAGCAAGCAGATTCAAGAAGCCTACATCGTCGCCGCCACCCGTACCCCGGTCGGCAAGGCGCCCAAGGGCGTGTTCCGCAATACCCGTCCCGACGACATGCTGGCGCACGTGTTGCGTGCGGTGGTGGCGCAGGCGCCGGGTATCGATCTGTCGCGGATCGACGACGCCATCATCGGCTGCGCCATGCCCGAGGGCGAGCAAGGCATGAACGTGGGGCGCATCGGCGTGCTGCTGGCCGGCCTGCCTAACACCGTGGCAGGCCAGACCATCAACCGCTTCTGTTCGTCCGGCATCCAGGCCGTGGCGATGGCGGCCGACCAGATTCGTCTGGGCAATGCCGACCTGATGCTGGCGGGCGGCACCGAGTCGATGTCGATGGTGCCGATGATGGGCAACAAGGTCGCCATGTCGCCGAACGTGTTCGCCGACGACCATGTCGCCATCGCCTATGGCATGGGCATCACCGCCGAGAAAGTGGCTGAGGAATGGAAAGTCTCGCGCGAGGATCAGGACGCGTTTGCACTGGCCTCGCATCAGAAGGCGATTGCCGCGATTGCCGCCGGCGAGTTCCGCGACGAGATCACTCCGTACGAAATTCTCTCGCACCAGCCCGACCTGCAAGGCAATGTCATCGCGCTGCGCAAGCGCCTGGTCGACACCGACGAAGGCCCACGCCCGGACAGCTCGCTCGAAGGCCTGGCCAAACTGCGCCCGGTGTTCCGCAACGGCCAGTTCGGCGGCAGCGTCACCGCCGGCAACTCCTCGCAGATGAGCGACGGCGCCGGTGCGGTGCTGCTGGCGTCGGAGCAGGCGATCAAAGATTACGGCCTGACCCCGCTAGCCCGTTTTGTCAGCTTCTCGGTGGCAGGGGTGCGCCCGGAAGTGATGGGCATCGGCCCGATCGCAGCGATTCCCAAGGCGCTCAAGCAGGCCGGCCTGACCAAGGACCAGATCGACTGGATCGAGCTCAACGAAGCCTTCGCCGCACAAGCGTTGGCGGTGATCCGCGACAGCGAACTGGATCCGTCCAAGGTCAACCCGCTGGGTGGCGCGATCGCTCTGGGCCACCCGCTGGGCGCGACCGGCGCGATCCGTGCCGCAACGCTGGTGCACGGCCTGCGTCGCCGGCAGCAGAAGTACGGCATGGTCACCATGTGCATCGGCACCGGCATGGGCGCGGCAGGCATTATCGAAGCGTTGTAAGCCACTGCCTGGCGCGCGATCGGGATGTGGTCACGATCGCGCTTTACATCGATATGCAGTGATCGAGAGGGTGTGTGAAAGCACGCCCTCTTTTACTTTCAGCGCGCCACCAGCCATTGACCGGTGCGTGCACCCAAAAACACCAAAGCCAAGCCGGCCACCAGCGTGATTGCCAGATACACGCCGATCATCGTGGAGCGATCGGTACGCGCAAACACCAGGCATTCCATCATCAACGACGAGAACGTGGTCAGCCCGCCGATCACACCGACGATCAACAAGGCCCGCAGCGGCCAGCTCGATGGCCCGCGCGCATCAAGCCACACCAGCAGCACACCGGCGACGAACGAACCGACCAGGTTCACGGTCAGGGTGCCCCATGGAAATCCTGTGCCGAAGCGCTGCAGCAAGGACGCGCCAATGGCAAAGCGCAGGCCCGATCCGAGCGCGCCGCCGGTCATCGCCAGCAGCAATTGCTGCCACCACACCGGTGCGTTCATGCGCGCGTTCCGCAATGGATTGGCTGCGTGTGCAAGTGCGTGTCGTGCATTGTCATTCCTGAAAGCTAGCTGCGAACAAAACGTGGCGAGCTCGCATCAAGTCATCGAACGGCGCGCTCTAACCGGATTGTACGAGTGGTGACGCCGCACCGAGCATCGGCCGCGTCCGCTCAGTAGCCGCGTGTTCGTTTTCTCGCTCGCTTCCAGTCGAGAAACACTCGCCGGGCACTGAACGCCGCGCAGGCTAGGTTGGCAAACACGTCCCTTGACCGCAGGCGGCGTGCAGCTATCTAGCGTTGTCACCGCTCATCCCGCCGGCTTGCGGGCCTTCTCAGCCCTGGCCTGCTCGCGCGCCGCGCGCAAACGATCGAGCTTCTCCTTGAGCTTGATCTCCAGCCCACGCGGCACCGGGTTGTAAAAGACCCGCTCGCCCATCGCATCGGGGAACCCGGTCTGATCCAGCGCAATGCCGCCTTCGGCGTCGTGGTCGTACTGATAATCCTGCCCGTAACCGAGCGTCTTCATCAGCTTGGTCGGCGCATTGCGCAAATGCAGCGGCACCTCTTGGGTGCCGGTGGCGCGTACTTCGGCCTTGGCCTGATTGAAGGCCGCGTAGCCGGCATTGGACTTGGCGGTGCTGGCCAGATACAGCACCAGTTGCGCGAACGCCAGCTCGCCTTCCGGGCTGCCCAGGCGCTCGTAGATGTCCCAGGCTTCCAGCGCCATGCTCTGCGCGCGGGGATCGGCCAGGCCGATATCTTCGATCGCCATGCGGGTCAGCCGCCGCGCCAGATATGCCGGGTCGCAGCCGCCATCGAGCATGCGGGTCAGCCAGTACAGCGCGGCATCGGGATTGGAACTGCGCACCGATTTGTGCAGCGCCGAGATCTGGTCGTAGAACTGCTCGCCGTTCTTGTCGAAGCGACGGGTGCGGTCGGCCAGCACCTGCAGCAGCGTCTGCGGGGTGATCTCGCCGCCCTCGCCCGTCGCCAGTTCCGCAGCGATCTCCAGCAGCGTCAATGCACGGCGCACATCGCCGTCGGCCGCGCTGGCGATTTCCAGCAGCGAGGCATCGCTGACCCGAATGGTCTCCTGCCCCAGCCCGCGCTCCGAATCATGCAAGGCCCGCTGCAAGGCCTCGACGATGTCCTGCGGCGAGACGCCTTCCAGCACATGTACGCGGCAACGCGATAGCAATGCAGAGTTCAATTCGAAAGATGGATTTTCGGTGGTCGCACCGACAAACAGGATCGTGCCGCGCTCGATATGCGGCAAAAACGCGTCCTGTTGCGCCTTGTTGAAGCGATGCACCTCATCGACGAACAACACCGTGCGGCGCCCGCTGGCAAAGCGCTGCGCGGCCTCGGCCAATACCTGGCGCACTTCCGGCAATCCCGACAAGACCGCCGAGATCGCCTTGAATTCGGCATCCGAGTAATGCGCCAGCAGCAGCGCCAGGGTGGTTTTGCCGCAACCGGGCGGCCCCCACAGGATCATCGAATGCACGCGACCGGATTCCACCGCGCGTCGCAATGCGCTGTCGGGTGCCAGCAGGCGTTTCTGCCCGACCATCTCGTCGAGGGTGCGCGGACGCATGCGCTCGGCCAGCGGGCGCAGATGCTCCCCGTCTACGCTGAGCAGATCGGCTTCGGGAGCGATGGGGAGCTTGGTTCGTGCCACGCGTCATTGTATCGCGTAAGCAAACGGCCTTCTGCGAAGAAGACCGTTGTCAGTGCGGATGCGTCGAACGAGGGCTTACTGCGCGTCGCCGACCACGTCCACACCCTTGCCAGGCGTATAACGGAAGGTGTCTGCAGCGAAAGCCGGATTGCGCTTCCAGCCGCTGAAACTGATCGCGGTGCGCTGGCCGACTGCGTCCACAACCTCCATCTTGGCCAGACCCTCCTTGCCGAATCCCAGCGAGGCCATCTGGAAGCTGGCTTCGGTATCCACCTTGGGCGTCAGCGACAACCATTGCAGCCCGCCACGCGGCGCGGCCTCTTCGCTGACGTCGTATTGCTTGTCCAGGCGTGCCGGATCGATCAAGGCGACCAAGGGGCTGTTCTGTTCTTCGCTGCCCTGCGCGCGCACGGTGACCTGCTCCAGGTCCGGGTCGAACACCCACACCTTCTTGCCGTCGGCAACGATCAGCTGCTTGTAGGGCTTGGCGTATTCCCAACGGAATTGGCGCGGCGCCGACAATGCCACCCGCCCGCTCGAGCTTTCCTTGACCCGGCCATTGGCATCGGAGACCTGCTGGCTGAACTGCCCGTCCAGCCCTTTGAGGCCGCGCGTGAACGTATCCAGTTCCTGACGTGCACCGGCAAATGCGGTGCTGGCGAACAGGGCGGTGGCGAGGACGGCATAACGGAGCTGGCGATGCATCGCGGTCTTCCAAAAGGGAATGCGTGGATTCTGATACTTCATAGATGAATGGGCGAGCGCTGGCGCCTGCCGCGCTCGGATCGCGGTTGCGACAAACCAATCCATCTCACTGCGCCGTCTGCACCCTGGACAGATCGCCATACACGATCTGCCCGCGAAACCCGCGCCGCACCTGCTGGTAGAGCTCGCGGAATGCGCGGTAATCCAGCGGCTGACACAGCGCCTGCGGCCCACGCACTGCGGCACGCTGCAACCGATGCACCGCGGTCACCGTCTGCCCTTGGCGCGTCCAGTCGACAGCGTACTCGCCAGCCGCATTGCGAAAGGTGCTGCTGCGCGGGATCGCGATGATCGGCACCGTCGCCGGGAAGCTCACCACATAGGTTTCTTCGCGCACGCTGTCGTTGCAGTAGAACGGAGTCAGATTGTCTTCGGCCGAGGTGGTCGTATAGATCCCGCGTGTCGATTCGGCACCGGGCATATCGGGCAAGGTCATGCCGCCGACCACCGAAAAATCCACCGCATCGTTGGCCTGGAACGTGTAGCGGTAATTGAATGGGGCATCCAGATCCAGCGGGTCGCCCTGGATCAGCAGATCGCCGGTACCGTCGAAGCCGGACTGGGCAATGATCGATTCTTCGATGCGATTGCGGTTCTGCGCGTTGAGTTGCACGAACATCGCGCGCAAGCCCACCTCGCCGGTCTTCCCGCTATCCAGCGTGGTCATGCCTTGCAGGCCGCCTTGCGGGGTGAAGCGATACTCGGTGCGCGCGGCGTAGCGGTTGACCTTGCGGTCGTTGGGCGGGGTGTGCGTGACCTTGCCGTCCAGCGTATGCACCACCGGCGCACCGAGGTCGCCGGCCGGCAGCTGGCCGAAGCGCGCATAGGGGTTGGTCGAATCCACGTAGAGATCGAACGCCGGGATATAGGTGATCGCATGGTTGAAACGACCAAGCACCGGAATCGGCGGCAACGTCGGCCCGCCCTCAGCGCCGATCAGCACCGGCGTGCTGGCAATGCCCTTGGCGGCCAGCAAGGCTTCCAGGATCACGGTGTGATCCTTGCAGTCGCCATAGTGGTTGGCCAGGATGCTGTCGGCGCTGTTGGGCTCCAGCCCGCCGTTGCCCAGATACACCGCCACGTAGCGAATATTGCGCGCTACCCAGGCATACAACGCCGCCGCCTGCGCACGCCGGTCGTCGATGCCACGCGTCACCTCGTCGGCCAGCGACTGGATCGCCGGCGTCACCGCCGCGGCGCGGCCGCCTTTGACGTGGTAGGCCAGCCCCATCTGCGACCAGCTGTCGAAGGTGCTGGCCATCAAGGTCGGGCTGAACTCCCAGGTCGCCGCGCTCCAGTTCTGGTTCTTCATCGGCGTGGCACGCTGGTAGCGCCATTCCCAGCGCGCCTGATCGCCGCGCACCACCGGCTTGGTGCCGCCCTGCAGCCCGCGCACCGACAAATGCATCGGCAGCGACTTCGGCGCCACCAGCGTGACCACCGCATCGTCGTACTGCGCGAACACGCTGAAGGTTTCCCACAGGCTGAAATAACCGGGGAAGTACGGGGCGTTCTGCGCACGCCGCACGCGATAGACGATGCGCGCACCCGGCGCCAGATTCGGGAACACCACCACCTTGACCTTGCGGTCGGCGTACATCGCTGCCGCCGCGCTGGAATAGCTTTCCTGGGTGTAGATCTTGTCGGCCGCCACGTCCTGGCGCAGTCCTTCGGCGGTGACGGTATAGGCCTGCAGCACCTCCAGGGTTTCCATCTTCTCGCTATAGCTCAGCCGCACCTGGCTGAACTGCTCCACCGCCGATTTGGTCTTGAGCAGGATCTCGTATTCGTCGGTTTCCACGCTGCTGGCGTCGGCACGTACTTCGTAGTCGGCGCGATAGCGCACGAAACTGTAGTTGGTGTCGGCCTGCGTGCGTGCCGCAGCGGCGGCAGGCGCGGCCTGCTGCTGGGCCTGAGCCAGCAGCGGCAATGAGATCAGCAGCAGAAGCAGCAACACAGGACGACGCAGCATGGGTCTCGATCACGACGGGCCGGAGCGGCCCTTGCTCAACAGGGTAGCCGGTGTGCGCCGCAGCGTCAGGCACCGGCCTCCAACATCGCCGCATCCATGTGTCTGCGGATACGCGCACGCAATCCGGATAAGAGCGGCCGACAAAACCAAGCAGCAACCTGCTTGGTGCGGTGTCCTCGCCGATTGCGGGACGCGGCCTCTCGCCACGGTTTGTTAGCCAACCCTAAGCCCGAAACGCGGCGCCACGCGTAAGCCGACACGCGCCGGGTTGCCGGTTGCCGATTACTTGGGTGGCGGCGGTGCCAGCACGGTGCGGTCGCCATTGTGCTCGGGCTGGCTGACCACGCCGGCCGCTTCCATCGCTTCGATCAAACGCGCGGCGCGGTTGTAGCCGATCTTCAAGCGCCGCTGCACGCCGGAGATCGAGGCACGCCGGGTTTCGGTGACGATGCGCAAGGCCTCGTCGTACAACGGGTCGGACTCGTCGCCGCCACCGCCGCTGCTTTCGGGCAAGCCGGTCGCACCCACCACGGTGCCATCGCCCATGGTCTGCACCTCGTCCAGTACGCCTTCGACATACGACACCGGCCCACTCGCTTTGAGATGCTCGACCACGCGATGCACTTCTTCATCGCTGACGAAGGCACCATGCACGCGGTCCGGCAGCGCCGTGCCCGGCGGCAGATACAGCATGTCGCCGTTGCCCAGCAACGCCTCGGCCCCGGACTGGTCCAGGATGGTGCGCGAATCGATCTTGGAACTGACCTGGAACGCGACGCGGGTTGGAATATTGGCCTTGATCAAGCCGGTGATGACGTCCACCGACGGCCGCTGCGTGGCCAGAATCAGATGGATACCAGCCGCACGCGCCTTCTGCGCCAGACGCGCGATCAGCTCTTCGACCTTCTTGCCGACGATCATCATCATGTCGGCGAATTCGTCGATGAAGATCACGATGAACGGCAGCGACTCCAGCGGCCGCGGCGCCTCCCCCAATTCGGGATTGGGCTTGAACAGCGGGTCCATCATCGGCTGGCCGGCGTCGATGGCGTCCTTGATCTTCTTGTTGAAGCCGGCCAGGTTGCGCACGCCCACCGCGCTCATCAGCTTGTAGCGGCGTTCCATCTCGGCCACGCACCAACGCAGGCCGTTGGCGGCCTCCTTCATGTCGGTGACCACCGGCGCCAGCAGATGCGGGATGCCCTGATAGACGCTCAGTTCGAGCATCTTCGGGTCGATCATCAGCATCCGCAGTTCCTTGTGCGAGGCCTTGAACAGCAGGCTCAGCACCATCGCATTGACCGCCACCGACTTACCCGAACCCGTGGTACCGGCGACCAGCAAATGCGGCATGCGCGCCAGATCGGCCACCGTCGGGCGCCCGGCGATGTCCTTGCCCAACGCAAGCGTCAACGGGCTCGGCGACTTGTCGTATTCCTTGGAGCGCAACAGTTCGGACAGAAAGATCATCTCGCGGGTGACGTTGGGGATCTCCAGACCCACCACCGACTTACCCGGGATCACGTCCACCACGCGCACCGACTTGACCGACAACCCGCGCGCGATGTCCTTGTCCAGCGAACTGATCTGGCTGACCTTGATGCCCGGCGCCGGCTCGATCTCGAAGCGGGTAATCACCGGACCCGGATAGGCCCCGACCACCTGCGCCTCGATGCGGAAATCCTTGAGCTTGAATTCGATCTGCCGTGACAAGGTTTCCAACGTTTCTTCCGAATAGCCCTTGGCCTGCGGCTTGGGGTCGTCCAGCAGGGCCAGCGGCGGCAGGTCGGAGCCATCGGTGCTCACGCCCTGAAACATCGGAATCTGGGTGTCGCGCTTGGCGCGCTCGCTCTTTTCCACTACCGGTGCCGGCGGCGGCTCGATCTTGACCGGCTCACGCTTGGCCTGCTTGACCGCATCGACCTTGCGCACTTCCTCGCGCTCTTCGCGCATCACGCGGGTCTGCTGCCACTCGGTGGCTTGGTGGGTCTTGCGCTGCATCAGCGGCCCCAACGCCAGCACGCCCTTACCGATACGTTCCATCAGCGCAAACCACGACAACCCCGTGGCCAGCGTGATCGACACCAGCAACAACACCATCACGAACAGGTTCGCGCCCAGCGCACCGAACCCGGCGCTCAGCGAATTGCTGACCAACCGCCCCAGGATGCCGCCGGCCCCGGCCACATCGCCGGTGAACAGGCGCAGGTGCAGGAAGCCGGTCGAAGAAATCAGAAATCCGACCATGCCGACCAGGCGCAGTGCTGGCCCCAGATCGGCCTCGGCCTGCCCTTCTTTGTCCATGCCGAACAAGGCGATCCAGGCCACCGCGCCCAGCACCACCGGCAGCAGAAAGGCCACATAACCGAACAGCTGCAGTAGCACGTCGGCCGTCCATGCACCGACCCGGCCGCCCATGTTGTGCACCGGCGCGACCACGCTGCCGGTCTGCGACCAGCCCGGATCGGCCGCCGAATAGGTGAACAGGCTGGCCAGCAGATACAGCAGCAACGGCGCCACCGCGATCAATGCCAGATCGCGCCAGAGCTTTTGCCGACGCGGATTGTCCGCCACCGCCGTCTTGCGCGAGGACGGTTTGCCCTCTGCGGGCTTGCTGCGTTCGGGAACCTGCTTTGCCACCTGTAGCCAGACCTTAGAAATATGCTGTTAGTGATTGATAATAAACGACTGACGCCACAGTTTCAGCTGTTGAACTTCACCGCTTGTCTTGGCACCAGCCAGTCAACGAAAAACGCCGCACAAGGCGGCGTCGACTACGCGTGCTGGGTGGACCATGCCATCTGCGGTTCATGCAGTTCCATCGCGCCGCCTTGATTCACCGGGTGGGGACCGCCACTCTATGCCGCCACAGGGGCGCGAATTCATGCGCCAGCCCTGCCTTTTCCTAGATCGCGAGTATACATGAGCGCCTCATCTGCCAGTCCCGCCAAGCATTCCCGCCTGCTGATCCTGGGCTCCGGCCCGGCCGGCTGGACCGCCGCGGTCTATGCCGCGCGCGCCAACCTCAAGCCGGTGGTGATCACCGGCCTGCAGCAGGGCGGCCAGCTGATGACCACCACCGAGGTCGACAACTGGCCGGGCGACCCCCATGGCCTGATGGGCCCGGACCTGATGAGCCGCATGCAGGCGCATGCAGAGCGCTTCGAGACCGAGGTGATCTTCGATCACATCCACACCGCCGATCTCTCGCAGCGCCCGTTCCGGCTGAGCGGCGACAGCGCCGAGTACACCTGCGATGCGCTGGTGATCGCCACCGGTGCCACCGCCAAGTACCTGGGCATCCCCAGCGAAGAAGCCTTCAAGGGCCGCGGCGTGTCTGCCTGCGCCACCTGCGACGGGTTCTTCTACAAGGACCAGGACGTGGTGGTGGTCGGCGGCGGCAATACCGCAGTCGAAGAAGCGCTGTACCTGTCCAACATCGCCCGCAAGGTCTACCTGGTGCACCGCCGAGACACGCTGCGCGCCGAAAAGATCATGCAGGACAAGCTGTTCGCCAAGGTCGCCGCCGGCAAGATCGAAACCGTCTGGCACCACGCCATCGACGAAGTGCTGGGCAACGATGCCGGCGTCACCGGCGTGCGGGTCAAGTCCACCCTCGACGGCAGCACCCGCGAGATCGTCGCGCACGGCTTCTTCGTCGCCATCGGCCACCATCCCAACACCCAGCTGTTCGACGGCCAGCTGGCGATGAACAACGGCTACCTGGAAATCCGCTCCGGCCTGAACGGCGCCGCCACCGAGACCTCGGTCAGCGGCGTGTTCGCCGCCGGCGACGTGGCCGACCAGCACTACCGCCAGGCGATCACCTCGGCCGGTTTCGGCTGCATGGCCGCGCTGGATGCCGAGCGTTATCTCGACAAGAGCGCCTGAGGTGGCTGACCGCCGGCCGCGCCGTGCGGGCAGCCTCGCTCCCCGCGGGCCCTGCGCATGAGCGTTACTGCCCGCTGGTGCCGCCGGCTGGACGAGCTTCCGGCCGGCGCCTGGGATGCGCTGCACGACGGCACGCATCCCTTCGTGTCCTATGCCTTCCTGCAAGGTCTCGAACGCGAGGGCTGCCTGCGCCCGGATTGGGGCTGGAACCCGTTGCACCTGACGTTGTGGGACGGCGACACGCTGGTCGCCGCCGCGCCGGGATATTTGAAGAACAACTCGCACGGCGAATTCGTGTTCGATCACGCCTGGGCGCATGCGTATGCGCGCTACGGGCAGGAGTACTTCCCCAAGTGGCTGTGCGGCGTGCCCTACTCGCCGGTGACCGGCCCTCGTCTGCTTGGCGCTGCGCAATGGCGGCCGCAGCTGCTCGCGGCGATGCGTGAACTGGTGGAGCGCAGCGGGCTGTCGTCGGCCCACGTGAATTTCTACCCAGTCGACGAAGACGCCGCCTTCGACGCCGACTGGCTGGAGCGCAACGATCTGCAATACCACTGGCATAACGCAAGCGGCTGGAGCGATTTCGAAACCTTCCTGGCTGCGATGGATCACAAGCGGCGCAAGAACATCCGCCAGGAGCGCGCCAAGGTGCAGCGCGCCGGCGTGCAGTTGCGCGTGGTGCACGGCGACGAGGCCAGCGCTGCCGATCTGGACGCGATGTACGGCTTCTACCTCAAGACCTTCAACGAGTACGGCAACTCGCCGGCCTTGACGCCGGAATTCCTGCGACACCTGGCCCAGTACCTGCCACGTCAACTGGTGATGTTTCTGGCCGAACTGGACGGACACCCAATTGCCGGCGCGCTGTGCCTGCGCGGCCACGACACGCTCTACGGACGCTACTGGGGCGGCGAAGCGCTACCGGGGCTGCACTTCGAAACCTGCTATTACCAAGGCATCGAATACTGCCTGCGCGAAGGCCTGAGCCGGTTCGAACCGGGTGCTCAGGGCCAACACAAGATCGCGCGGGGCTTTTTGCCGACGCTGGTGCGCAGCCGCCACTGGATCGCCGACCCTGCCTTTCGCGAACCGCTGGCGCAATGGTGCGCGGATGAGCGCGAGGCTGTCGCCCAACATGCGCGTGAGCTGTTCGAGCACAGCCCATTCCGTAATTAATGCCGCGCGGTTGACCCGCAATGCCTGACGCGTCGCGACGGACGCAGTCGTCATGCGTGCCTGATGGCTGCGAGAGCGCGCTGCGCTCTTCGGGCTGAGAGTCGCTGACAACACACGACGATGTCGTCAGGTGAGTGCAGCCGATTGACAGCCGTCCTCAGTGCGAACCGCATGGCAGGCTCTAAACTCCCCGCATGTCGCGCCCCCTCCCCTACCTGCTTGACGCCGATCCTGCCGCGCCGTTTCCGCCCGTCGAACACGCCTTGCGCGAGCCGGACGGCTTGCTCGCACTCGGCGGCGATCTGTCGCCGCAGCGGTTGCTCAACGCGTATGCGCACGGCGTATTCCCATGGTTCTCCGACGACCAGCCGATCCTGTGGTGGAGCCCGGATCCGCGCACGGTCTTTCGTACCGATGCCGTGCATCTGTCCTCGCGTTTTCGGCGCGAGCTGCGCAGCAGTACCTGGACTGTGCGTGCCGACACTGCCTTTGCGCAGGTGATCGACGCTTGCGCATCGGTACCGCGCGCAGGCCAGCACGGCACCTGGATCACCACGCCGATGCAGCAGGCCTACATCGAACTGCACCGCCTGGGCCACGCGCACTCGCTGGAAGTGTTCGATGGTGCGCGCTTGATTGGCGGCATCTACGGCGTGGCGATCGGCCAGATGTTTTTCGGCGAAAGCATGTTCAGCGCCGAAAGCGGCGGCTCGAAGGTAGCGCTGGCAGCGCTCGCTGAGTATCTGCATGGCTGCGGGTGGCCGCTGATCGATGCGCAGGTGGAAAACCCCCATCTGATGCGGCTGGGCGCACAACGCCTGCCACGCGCGCAGTTCCTGCAGCAGATGCGGCGACAGGTCGCCCAACCCGCCCTGCCCGGCAACTGGTCCGAGCGCTACGGCGAGCGGCCTGCCAGGGCACTCGCTGAAGTCCGCTTAACATAAAATTTGCACCGGGGGGAGATGGAGCGTAAAATGCTGTCCCTTACGGCCCTCCCGGGCCAGCCGTGATTGCACAGGATTACATGTCGAAAGACGACTCCATTGAATTCGAAGGCAGCGTCAGCGAGACGCTCCCCAACACCACGTTCCGGGTCAAGCTGGAAAACGGGCATGAAATCATCGCCCATATCTCCGGCCGTATGCGCAAGAACTACATCCGCATCCTGACCGGCGACCGGGTCAAAGTTGAGATGACTCCCTACGACCTGACCAAGGGTCGTATTACCTACCGCATGAAGTAAGCGGTTCTGGTGTGAGACGCGAGGCGGCCACTGGCCGCTTTTTGTCGTGCCTGCGATTTGTGTGGCGGAAACGAGCGCGATGCCGCAGACACAAAAAAAGCCGCTCGAATGAGCGGCTCTTTGTTTCAAGACCGCAAAGCGGTCAGTCGACAGTGGCCGGCAGCAAACGCTCCGGTTCCGGATGCGCTTCCACCACCAGCTCGCCATCCTTGACGTCGATATTGACCCGGCCGCCGGCGATCAACTTGCCGAACAACAACTCGTCGGCCAGCGGGCGCTTGATCTTCTCCTGGATCACGCGCGACATCGGGCGTGCACCCATCAGCGGATCGAAACCATGCTGGGCCAGCCAGTCGCGCGCGGTCGGGGTTGCCGACAGCGAGACGTGCTTTTCCTGCAACAGCATTTCCAGTTCGATGATGAACTTGTCCACCACCCGCAGGATGTGGTCGAAGCCCAGCGGCTGAAACTGCACAATCGCGTCCAGGCGGTTGCGGAATTCAGGCGTAAAGCCACGACGGATCGACTCCATCGCATCGGTGGAATGATCCTGCTTGGTAAAGCCGATCGAGCGCCGCGATGCCTGGGTGGCGCCGGCATTGGTCGTCATCACCAGGATCACGTTCTTGAAGTTCGCCTCGCGCCCGTTGGTGTCGGTGAGGATGCCGCGATCCATGACCTGCAACAGGATGTTGAAGATGTCCGGGTGCGCCTTCTCCACTTCGTCCAGCAGCAGCACGCAGTGCGGCGTCTTGACCACCTTCTCGGTCAGCAGGCCGCCCTGGTCGAAACCAACATAGCCCGGAGGCGCGCCGATCAGGCGGCTGATCGAATGCGCTTCCATGTACTCGGACATGTCGAAGCGGACCAGCTCGATGCCCAGCTGCAGCGCAAGCTGCTTGGTCACTTCGGTCTTGCCCACGCCGGTGGGACCGGCAAACAGGAAGTTGCCGATCGGCTTTTCCGGATTGGCCAGGCCCGAACGCGCGAGCTTGATCGAGCCGGCCAGCGTCTCGATCGCCGGGTTCTGGCCGAAGATCACCATCTTGAGATTGCGCTCCAGATGCTGCAGCACGTCCTTGTCGGTCGCGCTGACCTGCTTGGCCGGAATCCGCGCCATCTTGGCGACGATGGTCTCGATCTCTTCGATATCGATCAGTTCCTTGCGCTTGCCTTCCGGCAGCAGGCGCTGACGGGCACCGGCTTCATCGATCACGTCGATCGCCTTGTCTGGCAGCAAGCGGTCGCCGATGTGCTTGACCGACAGATCCACGGCGGCCTGAAGCGCGTCGTCGGCGTAGGTCACGCCGTGGTGCGCTTCATACTTGGGCTTGAGGCCCTGCAGGATTTCAAAGGTCTCGCCCACGGTCGGCTCGACGATGTCGATCTTCTGGAAGCGACGTGCCAGCGCACGGTCTTTTTCGAAGATGCCGCGGTATTCCTGGAACGTGGTCGAACCGATGCAACGCAGCTCGCCCGACGACAGCGCCGGCTTGATCAAATTGGACGCATCCATGGTGCCGCCCGACGCAGAACCCGCACCGATGATGGTGTGGATCTCGTCGATGAACAGCACCGCATTGGGCACCTTCTTCAGCGCCGCGAGCACGCCCTTGAGGCGCTTTTCGAAATCGCCGCGGTATTTGGTGCCGGCCACCAGCGCGCCCAGGTCGAGCGAGAAGATCACCGCTTCGGCCAGCACTTCCGGCACGTCGTTGTCGACGATGCGCTTGGCCAGGCCTTCGGCGATCGCGGTCTTGCCCACACCGGCCTCGCCCACGTACAGCGGGTTGTTCTTGCGCCGGCGGCACAGCACCTGAATGGTGCGCTCGATTTCGTCGGCACGGCCGACCAACGGGTCGATCTTGCCGTTGCGGGCCTGCTCGTTGAGGTTGGTGGCGAACTCGGCCAGCGCATCGCCCTTGGCCTCGCCTTCCCCGCCTTCGCTCTTGGGCTCGCCGTCGGACGCGGACGGCTGCTCGCCGTCTTCACCGAGCTTGGCAATGCCGTGCGAAAGGTAATTGACGATGTCCAGGCGGGTGATGTCCTGCTGATTCAGGAAATACACCGCGTGCGAGTCCTTTTCGCCGAAGATCGCGACCAGCACATTGGCGCCGGTGACTTCCTTCTTGCCCGAGGACTGCACGTGATAGACAGCGCGCTGCAGCACCCGCTGGAAGCCGAGGGTCGGCTGCGTATCGCGGCCATCGTCTTCTGCCAGGCGCGAGACCGAGGCCTCGATCGCCTGTTCCAGGTCGTTGTGCAAACGCACCTGGTCCGCACCGCAGGCCTTGAGGACGGCCTGGGCGGAAGGGTTGTCCAGCAGCGAGAGCAGCAGGTGCTCGACGGTCATGAATTCATGACGCGCCTCGCGTGCTCGCTTGTAGCACTGGCCGATGGTTTGCTCTAGGTCTTTGCTGAACATTGGTAACTCCGAACGGCTGTTGCCAACAATATGCGGCTTTTGTTGGGATTTACCACAACCCTATCGGATAGGTATGTTCAGACGGCGTTAGCATGTGATTGCAGCCACAGTGTTGCACTGCTGGAATGATCCCTGACCGAACTCAGGTCTGCTCCATCGTGCACAGCAGCGGGTGCTGGTTCATCCGCGAAAACTCGTTGACCTGCGCCACCTTGGACTCGGCGACCTCGCGGCTGTAGACCCCGCAGACACCGCGCCCACGGGTATGGACATGCAGCATGACCTGGGTCGCCTGCTCCAGGCTCAGGTTGAAAAACTGCTCCAGAACGGTCACCACGAAGTCCATCGGGGTGTAGTCATCGTTCAGCAGAAGCACCTGATAACGCGGCGGTGGCGCCACTTCAGGCTTGCTGGCTTCGACCATCAGGCCGTGATCGTGTTCGTGCGTAGTATTACGAGGCATGTGGCCATTATACGGTTCATCGTTGCGCGCATTGGACGATTTGCGCCGCGGCCCGCACAATTTGTCTCCGATTCCCTGGCTGGCCCTTGATGACCGATTCCGTGACCGCGCTGCCACTGGCACCGTCGTGCGCCTCCACTACGCAACGATCCGCGCCGCCGCTTGGTACGCGTGATCGTTCGAGCCGAGCTGTGAGACGGGTTGTGATCGTGGCGAGTGCGGGTGCTGCGCGCCGGTTTTCCATCCGCCGGAGCCAATGTCGATGAACACGCCCGTAGAACGCTGGCATCCGGATGTCACCGTCGCCACTGTGGTGGTGCGCGACGGGCGCTTTTTGCAGGTGGAGGAGACCATCGGCGGCCGCCTGCTATTGAATCAGCCGGCCGGACATCTGGAGCCGAACGAAAGTTTGCTGGACGCAGCGGTGCGCGAGACCCTGGAAGAGACCGGCTGGGATGTGCAGGTGACCCAGTTCATCGGCACCTACCAGTGGGTTGCGCCGAGTGGTCAGTGTTTTCTGCGCTTTGCCTTCGTCGCCGATGCGCTGGCCCATCACCCTGAGCGCAGCCTCGATACCGGGGTGGTACGCGCACTGTGGATGACCCCGGAAGAACTGCGCAGCGCGGCCGGCCGGCTACGCAGTCCGCTGGTGTGGGAAGTGGTGAAAGATTATCTGGCCGGTCAACGCTATCCGTTGGCATTGGTGCAGCACGTCGCATGAGTACGCCGCGCATCATCGTTGGTGTGTCCGGGGGCGTGGATTCGTCGGTGGCGGCGTGGCGACTTGCCCAGCAAGGCGAGTCCATCGCCGGGCTGTTCATGCAGAACTGGGCCGACGACGGCAGCGGCGATTGCCGCGCCGAGGACGACCGGCGCGATGCGGTGGCGGTGTGTGGGATGCTCGGCATTCCGTTCCACTTCCGCGATTTTTCCAGCGAGTACTGGGGC
Source organism: Xanthomonas hortorum (assembly GCF_011305375.1). Classification (GTDB taxonomy): domain Bacteria; phylum Pseudomonadota; class Gammaproteobacteria; order Xanthomonadales; family Xanthomonadaceae; genus Xanthomonas; species Xanthomonas hortorum_E. The sequence continues at coordinate 51,010 of NZ_VCME01000015.1, read as the reverse complement.
GGTGTGTTCGAGCATTTTCTGGCCGAATACGCCGCCGGACGCACGCCCAACCCGGACGTGCTGTGCAACCGCGAAGTGAAGTTCAAGCATTTCCTGGATGCGGCGCAGGCGCTGGGCGCCGAACGCATCGCCACCGGTCACTACGCGCGGGTTGCGCACAGCGGCGGGCGTTGGCGCCTGTTGCGTGGTGCCGACCGCGGCAAGGATCAGAGTTATTTCCTGCACCAACTGGGGCAGACCCAGCTGGCGGCAACGTTGTTCCCGATCGGCGATCTGGAAAAAAGTACGCTGCGCCGGATCGCCCAGGACGCCAGGCTGCCGACGCATGCCAAGAAGGATTCCACCGGCATCTGCTTCATCGGCGAGCGCGACTTTCGCGAGTTCCTGGGCCGTTATCTGCCCGCGCGCACCGGCGAGATCCGCGACCCGCAGGGGCAACGCATCGCCGAGCATCCGGGGGTGTTCTATTTCACGCTGGGTCAGCGCGAAGGCCTGAACATCGGCGGCGTGCGTGGGCGTGCTGCGGCGCCGTGGTATGTGGTGGGCAAGGATGTGGCGAGCAACGTGTTGTACGTCGATCAGGACCGCGACAGCCCGCTGCTGCAATCGCACTGGCTACAGTCCGAGCAGGCCCATTGGGTCACCGGGGCGCCGCCGGCGCGCAGCTTCAGTTGCACCGCACAGACGCGCTACCGGCAGCCCGATGAACCGTGCACGGTGGAGGTGCAGGACGATGGCAGCGTGCAGGTGCGTTTCGAGCGGCCGCAGCGTGCGGTGACGCCGGGGCAGTCGCTGGTGCTGTACGACGGCGAAGAATGTTTAGGGGGCGCAGTCATTGCGGCCACCGATGCACCGATGGAACGCCAATTGGCGGGATCTTCTTTTTTACCTGAGGTAGTGGCTTGATGAGTTCTTCCATGGATCACCGTGTGCTAGCGCTGGCCGGCGTCGCTCAGGCCTTGCAGCAGGTGCGGCGGATCGCCGAAACCGGGCATTCGGAAGCGGCGACGGTGCGTACCGCCATGGACAGTGTGTTCCGGGTGGATGCCTCCTCGCCGGAGGCCGTGTATGGCTCGCCGACCGACCTGGCGCCAGGCCTGCGGCTGCTGCATAACTATTTCCGCAATCAGGGCCAGGACGAGGTGCTGCCGCGCCTGGCGCTGGCGGTGCTGCAGCTGGAGCGCCGCTTCGTGCGCGACACCGCCACCGTCACCACCGTGTCCAACGGGATCGAGGCTGCGGCGCGTCAGGCACAGACCCTGGGCGACAGTGGCCACCCCGACGTGCTGAGCGCGCTGGGCGCGCTGTATGCGCAGACCATCAGCCACTTGCGCCCCAAGGTGATGGTGCAAGGCAACCCGCATTACCTGGGCCAGGCCGGCGTGGTGGCAGAAATCCGCGCCTTGCTGCTGGCAGCGGTCCGCTCGGCGGTGTTGTGGCGGCAGATGGGTGGCAGCCTGTGGGATTTTCTGTTTGCCAAGCGCGCAATGCTCGAAGCGGTGGACCGCGCGCTGCGTTGAGTTCCGCGACAAACACATGCTTTGACGCGCGCGCTAGCGACCGCTGGCGCGCGTCAACAGCGGTTGAATGGGCGAGACGATGTGGCGATCGTCGCTAAAGACAAAGGGGGTACGGCCGATACAGCAACCGTGACTCTGCCGAGAACGCCCATGTATTCACGTCCACTGATCCGTCTAGCCGCCCCTTTGGCTCTGACCTTGCTGTTTCCCTTCGCTGTCGGATTCGACTGGCCCGCTTCGGTGCGCTGGGCGATCCTGGCGACCATGACCCTTAGTTGGTTGGTTTTCGCTGCCTGGGTGACGTATTCCCAGTTCCGGCGTAATCCTGACCAGACCCGCATCCTGCGCGAGCAGGACCAACTGCTCAACGAACTGCGTACGTTCGTCAGCAACGAAGTCGACGGTTCGCGCTCGGAAGTCGAGCGTGCCCGCGAACTGATCCGCCAGGCCGTGTCCGGTCTGGGTGGCAGCTTCGAAGCGATGAACCGCAAGTCGCGCCAGCAAAGCCAGGCACTGGCCCGCATCGTCGACCGTGCCGGTGACGATGGCAGCGCCGGCGTCGACGTCGCCCGCTTCGCCCAGCACGCCAGCTCCCGCATGGAGCAATTGGTGGAAGCGCTGGAACAGGTGAGCGGCCAAAGTACCAACACGGTGCATCACATCGATGAGATGGCGCAGCACCTGGATGGCATCTTCGCGCTGCTGGAAGACGTCAAGTCGATTGCTGACCAGACCAACCTGCTGGCCTTGAACGCCGCCATCGAAGCAGCACGTGCCGGTGAAGCCGGTCGTGGCTTCGCAGTGGTCGCCGACGAGGTGCGCAATCTGTCAGAGCGTTCCACCACCTTCAACGAACAGATCCGCAAGCTGGCGCACAGCTCCAAGGAATCGATCTCCAAGGTGCGTGAAACGGTCTCGCAGCTGGCCTCGCGCCACATGGATCGTTCCCGCGAAGCCCGCCATGAATCGGCGGCGATGCTGGAGAACGTCGCTCAGATCAACGCCTCGTTGGGCGATGGCATGCGCGAAATCTCCGAGTGCGCTCGCTCCATCGACGGTAGCGTGGCCGAAGCGGTGCGTGCCCTGCAGTTCGAGGACATCGCCACGCAGACGCTGAGCGGCATCCACACTCACCTCGATCGCCTCACCGCGATCAACCGTGAAGCAGTGGCGCTGCAGGAACTGCTGCATCGCAACGGCGGCGTGTATGACAGCGATCTGGTCGCCGCGCTGCAGAAGGTGTCTACCCGCCTGCGCGATATGCGTGTGGAATGGGAGCGCCCGCCGCACAAGCCGGTGGCGCAGCAAGGCATGGGTGCCGGCACGGTCGAGTTGTTCTAAGACCGATGCCACGCACCATCTGACCCCGACATTCCCCGGCCACCCGGGGATTTGTCGTTCCGCAACGACCTGGTGTTCCGCTCATGACGCTTCTCACCCCGACCGTCGATAGACCCACCGCCGTGCTGGAATCAGCCGTCGTTGCGGCTGCACAGGCCGAGCGCATCGCGCAGAGCGATGCTGCCCGGCCCACGCCGCGACGCGTGCGCATGCCGGCTGCGTTGGAACGGCTGGAGTGTGCGGCACGTGCGGAGGTGCAGGCATTGATCCATCCGCGCCGTAGCAGCAGCGAAGAAGAATTGCTGTTCGCAACGGTAGCGTGGGATCTGGGCCTGGACGGTGCTGCGGTCAGCGTGTCCGGACGCTGATGTCGAAACGGCGGGGCGTGCCTCGGCAGGCGCCCCGCTGGTTGTCGTGACTGCCTGAGTTATCAATGATGGGTTAGGCAGTGCCGACAAGCCTGGCTCTGAACCACGCAGCATCTTTCGATTCCAGCATCAGGGTGACGTCTCCCCTGCCCGCCTGCTCTGCGACTTCTGCGACACGACACGACTTGATGCTTCGATCGCTGCGATGTCATGGGAACGATGTGGCACGACACCTCATTGCGCGCGAGTGCGCTTGCGAGATGGGTGCTTGCTCGCGATAAAAAAGCCGTGAGATCTTGGTTTTCTTGGGGGCATTAGACGCTCGCAATGTGTTGTTGCGGAGCGGCTGATCTGCGGCTTGGTTGCAGGGCCTTCGATTGACCAAGCGTTTTTTGCATCTAAGCGCTGCTAGGATTCGACATCTCCGTTTTCTTCACGTTGTTGGAGACTGCGGATAGATCGGTCGTAGAGCGGATGATCTGCGGTTTGGCTGCAGGGCCCTTGCCCGCCCACCATCGCAGGACACGCCGCAAGTACGTCCATGTAGGTTACGCGGCATCCATGCCGCGTAAGGTCCCGCGACGGTGGGCGGGCAAGGACCTGTCGAGATGGTCGGTGTGCATGGTTGCAAGCAATGCACGACGTGCAATGTTCGGATAACGGCTCGTCTGATCAGCATCCCAAGCAAGTCAAGCAAGTCAAGCAAGTCAAGCATCAGGCAGACTTTCAACGAAACAACCTACAAACGTCCTGGTGCGGTGTCCTCACCGATTGCGGGACCGTGTGGCGGCATGGATGCCGCCACCGAGCCTACATGGACGTACTTGCGGCGTGTCCCGCGAGCGGTGAGGGCATCGCGCCCTCGACTGACTCAACTTTTGACCTTAGCCAAACGACGCTATGACTCGATAGCTCGATAGCTCACTTGTAGACCGCTGATTTGCTGCTTTGCGCTGGTGAGGACATCGCACCCTCGACTGACCAGCAGCGGCTCACGAAAACGTAGCGAGCAGTCATCAGGATAGGCGTGGAATGCGCAGGCGAACCGGAATGCATGAGTGGTAGATGCCGATTCCAAGCACCGGCCGCACCCGCCTGACGGCTCCGCAGTAATTTTGTTAGCCGCTCTAAATGCAGGCGATGGAACACACTGCGTCAGTTGGCGACGACCAGACGAGCGCCAAGGCGCATGCCGGCCTCGGCTTCGCGCAGCCACTGCGCCATGTCGCGTGGCGACAAGGGGCGTGAGTAGAAGTAACCCTGGATCTCGTCGCAGCCCTGCAGGCGCAGCAGTGCGTCTTCCTGCACCGTTTCAACACCTTCGGCGACCACCTGCATGCCCAGCGCATGGCCCAGATGCACGATGGCCTGGGTGACTTCAGCGGTGTTGGCGTCGTCGAGCATGCCTTGCACGAAGCTGCGGTCGATCTTCAGGCGCTGCACCGGGAAACGGTTGAGATAGTGCAGATTCGAGAAGCCGGTACCGAAGTCGTCCACCGCCAGCAGCACGCCGTTCTGCTCGAACAGCTCGAAACAGCGGCGCAGCGAATCCGAATCGCGGATCAATGCGGACTCGGTCAGTTCCAGCTCAAGCCGCGACGGCGACCAACCGTTGTCGCGGCAGATTTCCAGCACCCGCTCGGCAAAGCCGCGCTCGCGCAGCTGCACCGCAGACACATTGACCGCGATGCGGCTGAAATTTAGCCCGGCGCGGTCCCAGACCACCGCCTGGCGGCAGGCTTCGCCGATGACCCATTCGCCCAGACGCACGATTTCGCCGCATTCCTCGGCGATCGGAATGAACTCGACCGGGCTGCAGGGACCATGACCAGGACGATTCCAGCGCATCAGCGCTTCGATCGCCGGCGAGGTATCGCCGACCGTGTTGACCAGCGGCTGGTAGACCAGCGTGAATTCTTCGCGCTCGAGCGCGCCCTGCAGCGCGTGCTCCAGCTCCAGGCGGCGCTGCGCACGCAGCAGCACGTCCTGGCTGTAGTAATGGAAGGTGTTGCGGCCGGATTCCTTGGCCGCGTACATCGCCGCATCGGCGGCGCGCAGCAGGCTATCGAAATCCGACAGGCCATCGCCCTGCAGCGCAATCCCGATGCTGGCACCGAGCTTGAGAGTGACGTGGTCCTTGCGCAGCGGCTCGCCCAGCGCGCTGATCAACTTGCGTGCCACGTGGCCGGCATCTTCCGGCTCGCCCAGATCGCGCAGCAGCACGATGAATTCGTCGTCGCTGAAGCGACCGAACAGATCGCTGTTGCGCAAATGCTGATGCAGGCGCGAAGACGCCAGCTTGAGCAGGTTGTCGCCGGTGGCATGGCCGAACGAATCGTTGATGCTCTTGAAGCCATCCAGATCGATCAGCAGCATCGCCAGCACCTGACCGCGCTCATGCGCTTCGCGAATTGCGTTCTCTGCCTGCTCACGCAGCAGAAAGCGATTCGGCAAGCCGGTCAGACGGTCGTAGTGCGCCAGCAGCTCGATGCGCTCGTTGGCTTCGCGTTCGCGGGTGACATCGCGAAATAAAGCGACAAAACGCGGCGGCAGGCCTTCGCGGCGGTCCAGTTCGATCAGAACCTGCACCCACACACGCTGGCCGGAATTGCGATAGAAACACAGCTCCAGCTGCTCGGGCAGGCCGCCATCGGAAATACGCAGCAGCGCCGCTTCGAAGGCGTCGCGCGAATCCTGGGTGTATAGCGACAGCGCCTGCTCCAGGGTGATGTTCTCTTTACGCAGACCGTGAATGCGATAGCACTCCTCGGTCCACTGCATGCGCCGGGTGTCGACCTCGATTTCGCAGCCGCCGATCTTGCCCAGCGCGGAGACGCGGTTGAGCAACTCGGTGCGCCAGCGGATCAGCGCGTCGGTCTGGCGTTGCTCGGTGACGTTCTGCAGCTGGCCGAGCAGGCGCACCATGGTGCCGTCGCCATCGAAGACCGGCTGTGCCCACACCCGCAGATGATGCGGATTGATGCCGGCAAGGCCATTGATTTCCAGCTCGAAATGCATCGGCATGCCTTCGTGCTTGATCTTGCGCCAGGCGCTGCGCAGCTGCGCAATCGAGGGCCGGCCGAGCAGACGCAGGATGTCGCGAATGCTCTGCAGCCGTACCTGGGTCATGCCGAGCTGCTGCAGGAAATCGGGCGAGACCCACAACGCGTCTTTGAGCGTGTCCAAGCTCCAGCTGCCCATGCTGGCAATACGCTGGGCATCTTCGAGCTGAGCCTGCTGCTCGCGCAGCTGCTGCTCGAGCAATTTGTGGTGATGCACGTCGGTATGCGTGCCGACCATGCGCAGCGGGCGGCCGTCGGCGGTCCGCGAGACCACGCGGCCGCGATCGAGGATCCAGCGCCACTGGCCATCGCTCTGACGCAAGCGGAATTCGGCCACATAGGTATCGGTGCGCCCATCCAGGTGCGCCTGTACGGCGGCACTGACCAGCGCGTGGTCGTCGGGGTGAATCAACCCCGACAAGGCGGTGAGATTGTTCGGCAGCGGCTGCTCCAAGTAACCGAGCATGCGGGTCCAGCGCTCCGAGCGGTACACCACGTCGGCAGGAATATCCCAATCCCACAAACCGTGATCGGCGCTATCCAGACCCATTTCCCAACGGCTGGTGCCATCGGCGCCCACCGGCTCGGGAATGCTCAGCGTGAAGGCCATCACCTGGCCGTGTTCGTCGCAGACTGCGCGCAACCAACCTTCCAGACGCCCGCCGCCGGTGCCCGGCAGCACGCAGGCCGCCATGCCGCCGTTATCGGCCACCTGGGCTCGGCTGCTTTCCAGAACTTCGGCATAGGCACCAAGGGTTGCCGGCAATCCAAGCGACTGCGCAACGCGGTTGGCCGCCAGAGGCTGACCATGCGCATCCAACAACACCACCGCTGAGGTCAACGGGTGCTGCAGCATGCTTGCAATGACGCCTGAGTCCACTCTGGAACACTCCGAAGAATCGACCCCTGCCTCGGAGTCGCAATGGATAACGGCCGTTTTGGCGATTAGTTGAGGTGCCTGTTTGCGGCACGACCGAACCGGGCCGAGTTACGGCTAAGATGGCCGCATCGCCCGCTCCAAAGGTCGTTCGCGGACCCATGCCTGATCCCGTTGCCGCGCCCGCGTTTTCGTCCGCCCCCGTCTCCCGACTTCGCCTCGCCGAACGCCTGCAACAGGGTCTGTGGACGCTGACAGGGCTGTATCTGCTGACCGGTGTGGTGTGGCTGCTGCTAGGCAACCGGCTACTGCACCTGGCCGGCGCCGCCATGCCCGAGCGCTGGTCGGATGCGAGCTTTCTGGTGGTGTCGAGCATCGTGATCCATCTGGTGCTACGCCGCTTTGTCGCGCTGATCGTGGAAGAGCACGCCCAACTGGCACAGTCCGAGGCACTGCTGCAGGCCAAGTTCCTGGCGCTGCCCAGCCCGGCCCTGATCTACGACCTGGCCACGCTGCGCATCCTGGATGCCAACCCGGCAGCGCTGGAATTCTTCGGCTGGGAGCGCGACGAGTTTCTGCAGCAGACGTTGCAGGCGATCTGGCCCAATGCCGACGGCGTGCGCCTGGAAGAAATCATCACCCAGATCCGCGCCAAGGGCGACGACACCTGCACCCTGCACGAGGATCTGCTGACCCGCAGCGGCCCGCGCCATGTCGAGATCCGCAGCAATCAGCTGCATCTGGCCAGCGGCCCTGCCCGCCTGGTGGTCACCGTGGACCGCAGCGAGGAGCGCCAGGCGCAGCATCTGCGCGACGAAGCGCTTGAGCGGCTGGAAGAAGCGCAAGGCATCGCGCGGCTGGGCTCGTGGCAGCTGGATCGCGCCACCGGCCTGGGCCGTTATTCGCCGGCGGTCTATCGGTTGCTCGGTCGCAGCGTGCCGATGCATCGCCGCGAACATCGGCTGGAAGAATTGCTGACCGCCTCGGATACCGCCACCCAGGCACGCATCGAACGGATGATCGAAGACATGTGCACTGGTGGGCAGGTGCAGATCGATGTGCTGCTACCGCTCACTGGCGGCGACTCGCAGCCGCGCACTGTGCACCTGCGTGCCGAGAGCGTCACCACGACGAGCGGCGCACGCCATATCCACGGCACGCTGCAGGATGTGAGCGAGCGCGAACAATCGCGGCGCCTGCTGCGCGAGCGCGAGGAACAGTTCCGCGAGCTGGTGCGTGTGCTACCCGATGGTGTGCTGATCCTGGCCGACGAGCACGTGATGTATGCCAATGCGGCAGGCTCGACGCAGTTCGGCTTCCAGGGCGAGACCATTCTGGGTGAACCGTTGCAGACGCTGGTCGGCGAGCACGATCTGCCGATCGTGCGCGAGTATCTGCGCGCAGGCAGCGACCGCAACGAACCGGTGTCCAGCGCACGCGCGATGCGCCGTCGCGATGGCAGCACCTTTTATGCCGGCCTGTCGGCCGGCGATATCCGTTATGGCGGGCGTGGCTGCAAATTGCTGGTGGTGCGCGATCTGAGCGAACCCGAGCGCATGCGCGATGCGCTGGCCGAAAGCAATGCCGAACTGCAGGCGATGGCAAAGCGGTTGTTCTCGTTGCAGGAAGACGAACGCCGCGCGATCTCGCGCGATCTGCACGACGATATCGGCCAGGCGATCACGGCGATGAAGCTATCCGCACATGCCGCGCTGGACGAGCTGGACCCGGCCGCGCGTCGCGAGGATCTGCTCGAGGTGGTGTCGCTGGCCGACAGCACGGTGACCAAGCTGCGCAATCTGTCGATGCTGTTGCGCCCGCCACAACTCGATGCACTGGGTCTGGAAGCGGCGCTGCGCTGGCAGGCTTCGATGTTGTTCCGCGCCTCGCAGGTGCATCTGGAACTGGATATCCAGGCCCTGGACGTACGCCCCGGCAACGAAATCGAACAGGCGTGTTTTCGCATCGCGCAGGAAAGCCTGACCAATGCATTGCGGCATGCCTGCGCAGGCGAAGTGCGCATGAGCCTGCAGACGATCGACAGCCAGAGCTTTCGCCTGGAAGTGAGCGATGACGGCGATGGCTTCGAACCCGAAGGCCCGCGCGGTCTCGGGCTGATCGTGATGCGTGAGCGTGCGCAAACCGTCGGCGGCGCGCTCGCGATAGAATCAGCCCCCGGAGCAGGCACGCGCGTGACGTTGCGCCTGCCCTATCACCCGGTCGGCGAGTCCGTCCACGACGATGGTGGACGTTGAGTCATGTGGAGCCCGGTTATTCCGCCTGGATTGGAAATCGTCAAACCCACCCGCCTGGGTGCAGGCAATCCCGAACTGCTGCATCTGGTGGACGCTGCCGCATCCGGCGGCCCGCCATTGATGGTGTTCCATATCGATATCGATCACTTTGCCTCGATCAACGAGAACATGAGTGCCGAGGTCGGCGATCAGGCGCTGACGCTGGTCGCGCGCCGGCTGCAGGATTTCCTTGGCGCGCGCGGCAAGTTGTGGCGTCACGGCAGCGATGAAATGGTGGTGGTGGCGGTGCGTCGCGAAGACACCCCATTGCCGGAAGATTTCGCCGAAGAGATCCGCCAGCAGCTGGAATTGCCGTTGTCGGTGTTGCCGTACACCTTGTTCATGACCGGCAAGGTCGGCATCAGCCTGTGCCCGGAACACTCGAGCTCGCTGTCGATCCTGCTCGATTACGCCGAGGAAGCCAGCTACCAGGCCGCGCGCGAAGGCGGCAACACGGTGCGGCTGTACACGCGCAACTCGACCACCAGTGCGCATAGCGAAAGCATTATCGCGCGGCAGATCGTGGATGCGATTCCGCATGGCGAGCTGCGTCTGCGCTATCAGCCGCTGGTGAGCGCGCGTGATGGCCGCATCGTGGGCATGGAGGCTTTGCTGCGTTGGCAGTCGCCGACGCTGGGCATGCTGGTGCCGGAGCGTTTCATGCGCACCGCCGAGCGCCTGGGCGTGATCGTGCAGATCGGCGAATGGGTGCTGCAGAACGCGGTGCGCCAGGCGCGTCTGTGGCGCGACCAGGGGTTCGACGACTTCAGCATTGCGGTGAATGTGTCCACGCTGCAGTTGCTGCGCCCGGGCTTCTTCAACGAGGTCATGGGCATGTTGCAGACCGCCGGCGTGCCGGCGCAATTCGTCACGCTGGAGATCAACGAAAGCGCGTTGACCAACAACGTCAACTTCGTCCACGAGACGATGGCCAACCTGCGCAACGAAGGCATTAGCCTGAGTCTGGACAACTTCGGCACCGGCGATTCCAGCCTCAGTGCGCTGGTGCGGTATCCGGTGGATCGACTCAAGATCGATCGCAGCTTCATCAAGAGCGCACCGGCCGGCAGCCGCGAGGCGGCGATTGCGCGCGCGATCATCGCGATGGGCCATCAGCTCGGCATGACGGTGATCGCCAACGGTGTGGAATCGCAGGCGCAGCTGGGCTTTCTGCGTCGCAACGATTGCGACATCTTCCAGGGTTATCTGTTCGGCGAACCGATGTCGGCCGAGTCGGCAGGCATGGCGTTACGTCGCCGCTATCTGCGCCCGGAATCGTTTGCCGAAAGCCGCCCCGACCGCACGCTGTTGTTGCTGGACGACGAAGAAAACGTGCTGCGCTCGCTGGTGCGGTTGTTCCGCCGCGACGGCTACCGGATCCTGGCCGCCGGCAATGTCCGCGATGCCTTCGATCTGCTCGCCACCAACGACGTGCAGGTGATCCTCTCCGACCAGCGCATGAGCGACATGAGCGGCACCGAGTTCCTGGGCCGGGTCAAGATGCTCTACCCCGACACCGTGCGCCTGGTGCTCTCCGGCTACACAGATCTGGCCACCGTGACCGAGGCGATCAACCGCGGCGCGATCTACCGCTTCCTGACCAAGCCCTGGAACGACGACGAACTGCGCGAGCACATTCGTCAGGCCTTCCGCACGCACGATGAGTTGCGGAACGGCCGGGAATAGGGAATAGGGAATGGAGAATCGGTAGAGCAGATCTCTACCGCCTGATTCTCCGCGTGCCAAATCGTGCCTCAAAACCAAAGCACCAGCGCACGCCGCTCTACCGATTCCCTACTCCCGATTCCCCATTCCCAGCGCGAAGCGCTACCGCGGCTGCCGCACCGGCAACACGATGCGGAAACTCGCGCCCTGCCCCGGTGTGCTTTCGACGTCGATCCGGCCGTGGTGCTTGTTGATGATGCCGTAGGAAATCGACAGGCCCAGGCCGGTGCCGCTGCCGACCGGTTTGGTGGTGAAGAACGGGTCGAAGATGCGTTGCATCAAGTCCGGAGCGATGCCGGCGCCGGTGTCCTGGAACTGGATCCAGACCTGCTCGGTGCCATCGGTGCTTTCGCGGCCGGTGGTCACGATAATCGTGCCGCGCTCGACGATCGCCTGGCCGGCGTTGAGCAGCATGTTCATGTAGACCTGATTGAGCTCGGACGGCAGGCATTCCACCAGCGGTAGCTCGGCGTAATTGCGCTCCAGGGTCACCTTGTACTTGAGCTCGTTCCAGATGATGTTGATCGTGGATTCGAGGCCGGCGTGCAGGTCCACCATCTTCCACGACTCGGAACGATCCGAATACGAGAAATCCTTGAGGTCGCGCACGATGCGCGTGACCCGCTCGATGCCTTCGCGCGATTCGGCCATCAACTGCGGCAGATCGCGGCTGATGAAGTCGATATCGGCGCGGTTGCGGATCTCGTCGATTTCGGGGATCAGCGCCTTCGGATCCGGCGCCTGCAGCGCGCGCTCGTAGGCTTCGATCAGCGTGAACAGGCTGCGCAGATATTCCTGCAGGCTGCCCAGGTTGGAGTGCACGTAACCGATCGGATTATTGATTTCGTGCGCCACGCCCGCGGCGAGCTGGCCGATGGAGGCCATCTTTTCCGATTGCAGCAGTTTGTCCTGTGCACCATTCAAACGCAGGTAGGCCTGGCGCAATTCGGCGTGGCGCTGCTGCAGCTCGCGCTCGTAATCCTGCTGGCCTTCGATGTTGTGGAACAACGCCAGAAAATGCCCGACGCCCTGCTCTTCGTTGTAGTACAGATGCGCGATGACCACGCGGTCGCCGACCGGCAGGCTGCCGGTCCAGGTGCCCTTGCTACGCGCCTGATTGAGCGCATCGGACGGCAAGACCTGCGAGATCCGCTCGCCGAGATTGCGGTCGTCGTCGGGGTCTTCCTTGCACAGGCTTTGGCGCGCGATGGCGTTGGCCAGAATCAGCTGCCCGTCTGCGCGGAACAGCAATACGCCCTCGAGCATCTGATCGCCGAAGGCGCGCAGCATGTCCGAAGACGGCAATAAGGTCTGATTGAGAAAAAACTTGGCAGTCACGGGCGGCGGCGGCGTAGAAGACGCGTCAATATACGCCCAACCGCTCACGTGCCGTATTGCGCAAGGCCACGCTCTGACAAGTCGAGCAGATCGCCCGAGCAGATCGAGTGCGTGACGCGTGTGCGCCGGACAGCACGCGCATGCGCTCTATGCAACGTGACTTGGGTTAAGCCACTGCCAGCGAACGCCCGCCGCGCAGTACGCTCGATTGACCCTTGGCGTCATAGGATGGTGCACTCTCGGTGCGGCCCAGGTGACGCAGTGCCCAGTTCACTTCGCGACGCCGGCGTGCCAGCAGCGCGCCGTTGGCGCGATTGGCTTCGGCCAGTTCGCGCAGACGCGCTTCTTCGCCTTCGGGCATTCGCGCTTCCAGCGCGCGCAGTGCCGAGAGCTTGTCTTGCGTATGCCGCATCAACCCATCGATGTCGTTCTCGAGTAATGCCTGGCGTTCGCCGGCCAGCGCGTCGCTGAGACGTTGCAGGAACTCGTTCACGTTCATCCTTTCGGCTGGGGATTAACCCGCCAGTTGCTGATTCAGATCCATCATGCGGCTGGCGATGGCATCCGGGTTGATGGAATAGCTGCCGTTCTGCAACGACTCTTTCACGGCCTGGACGCGACCGGTGTCGATCGCCGAGGACTGCGAAAGCGTGCGCTGCAAGTTCTGCAGGTTGGTGGCCTCGCCGGTCAGCTTGACGCTGTCGGTGGGCGGAAGTGCTGCAATCGGGGACGCGCGGTCTTCACCGGCCGAAGCGATCTTGCTGCTTGTGGCGGCGGTACGAAGGGTGGCGGCGGTCGGTAGATTGCCTTCGATTTTCTGGGTCATGTCAGGAACTCCTCTACAGGTCGTAGGGGATAACGGCATGCCAAAAAAAAACTTTATAGCGAATTTCTATCTCGACACCACAACGGTCCCGCTCGCTTCGACGATCCCCTGCACCACCCGGCGCGAGGACGAGTTTTCCACCGAGACGCGCTCGTTTTCGCCAGCGTCCGACAAGGCGCGACCGCTCATGCGCACTTCCAGACCGCCGTTGCGCGACACCAGCGGCACCGTATCGCCGCGCCGCACCAGCCGCTGCGTCACCAGATCGTTCGACGACAGCAGCGACCCGGCCGGCAGGATGCGCCGGGCGGTCTTGCCCACCGCAGCCACCGGATCGGCCAGTACCGCACCGACAATGCGCGCGGCATCGCGTTTCTCGATACTGATATCGGCCAGCGAGATGGTTTCTCCAGCGCTGATGCCACGGCGCAACACCAGCACGTCCTGATTGCGACGCACCTTGAGCGGCACGAACAGACGCCAGCCGGCCGGCTGCGGGCAGGCCACTTCGACCGTGTTGGTCCCGGTGGGCTGCGCCTGCAGCGCGATCGGGCAGGCCGGCATGCGCAGACCCGGATCGAGCGTGGCCTCGGCCTCGGCATCCGGGCCGACGGTGGCCAGGGCGGCAGCACGGATGGAATCGACAGACTGGTAGCTCTGGGCCCAGGCTGGAGCGGCAGCCAACAGAATGACAAGCAGTAGCAGGCGCATGGGACCAGATCCGGAGGAAGACGGAACAGACAGTGCAAGAGGTGTGCCTGTTTTTGAATCGGGAATCGTGAATGGAGAATGGGTTGGTGGCTGAGCCTTGGTCGGTCTTCGTTACTGATGAGCGATTTGCTTAGTGAACACCGTAAGTACGTCAGCGCACGGCCCCTCGCCTCGGGCTTGCTGCGGAAAGCCCTCCGCTTTTGCGATTCCCTATTCCCGACTCCCGATTCCCGATTCCCGATTCCCGACAGCGCCCCACGCCAACCTTAAAACCGCTCAAGTTTTCCGATGGCGCTGTCGATATCTGCCCCATGACCCACGATCTGCTCAACCGCATCGACCAGCGCACCCGTCTGGCTGGCCACAATCGACTGGCCCTGCTGCTGTTCCGGCTGGGCGGGCGCCAGCTTTTTGGCGTCAACGTCTTCAAGGTGCAGGAAGTGCTGCGCCGCCCGGACCTGTTTCAGGTTCCCGGCCTGCCGACCGAGTTCGCCGGCGTTGCCGATGTGCGCGGGCGCTCGGTGCCGGTGCTGGACTTGGGCCTGGCCATCGGCCACCCGGAGCGCGACACGCTTTCCGAAAACGGCCCTGGCTATCTGGTGGTGGCCGAGTTCAATCGCTCGGTGCAGGGATTTCTGGTCAGCGGCGTGGAGCGCATCGTCAATATTGCGGTGGAAGACATCCATCCGCCGCCGGAACTTGGCGCCGAAGCCACTTATTTGACGGCGGTGACCCGTTTCCAGGGTGAGTTGATCCAGGTGATCGACGTGGAAAGCGTGCTCGCCGACATCGCCAAGGTCAGCAAGGACGTGCAGCTGGATCCATCGCTGCAGCTGGTCGCCTATGACCGCCAGTTCCAGGTGCTGGTGGTGGACGACTCGCGGGTGGCGCGTCAGCAGATCCGCAGCGTGCTCGACCAACTCGGCGTCGCGGCAACCTTGCTGTCTGACGGCCGCCAGGCGCTGGACCATCTCTTGCAGGTGGCAGCGTCAGGCGAGAATCCGGCCGATCGCTATGCGATGGTGATCTCAGACATCGAAATGCCGGCGATGGATGGCTATACGCTGACGACGGAAATCCGGCGCACGCCGGGGCTGCAAGGGCTGTACGTGCTGTTGCACACCTCGTTGTCGGGTGTGTTCAACAACGCCATGGTCGAACAGGTCGGCGCCAATGCCTTCGTGGCCAAGTACAGCGCCCACGAATTGGCCGATTATGTGTTGGCGCGCCTGAAAGTGGTCGCCGAAGCGGCCTGATCAGGCCAATCGGCTGCTGGATCCGAGCCGATAGCAGCAACAAGTCGTCGCGCCGGGCTGCAAAAGGCTCCGCGTCATAGAAGTGCGTCGGTTGCGTCGACGCGCTTTTGAAGTGAGACCCGCTGACGCCAGACCGCGCCTCGGGTAATGCCGAACCTTCGGCTTGGCGCGCTTGATTGAACCAACGTCGTGACGGACACAGGTCCATCGCGTTTCGCGGACGGCCAAAGCGCCGTTCGTCGGCAGCACCGATCATTCTCCGCGTTCTGCGGCCCGTACCACCTCGATTGGCACAAACTTTGCTTTCTCCCTGGTAACACTTCGCGGGAGAGCACCGTGTCCAACTCCATTTCGTCCTTCCTAGGCATCCACGGCGATGCTCTGCCGCTGCGCGAGCAGCGCATGAAGCTCATTGCCAGCAATCTGAGCAATGTGGACACCCCTGGCTACAAGGCCAAGGACATGGACTTCGAGGCCGCGCTGAAATCCGCCGAAGGCGTGCGCGACGGCAGTCTGATGCAGACCACCGACGCCAAGCATTACGAAATCGGCAGCAGCGGCGGGCTCAACCCGTTCCAGATCACCCGCGAATCCGATCAGCCCAGCCTGGACGGCAACACCGTCGATGCCGACGCCGAACGCGCTGCCTACGGCCGCGCCGCGCTGGAATACCGCGCCTCGCTGAGCTTCCTCGAATCCAAGGTGCGCTCGATGCTCACCGCGATCACGGGCCAATAAGTCATGAGCAATCTTCCCATCTTCGATGTGGCCGGCTCTGCGCTGCATGCGCAATCGGTCCGGCTGAGCACGATCGCCTCCAACCTGGCCAATGCGGACTCTGTCGCAGGCTCGGCCGAGGCGACCTACAAGCCGATCGAGCCGATCTTCCAGGCCCAGCAGAACCGCCAGGATCCCAGCCTGACCTCGGTGAACGTCAAGGAGATCACCACCACCAACGCACCGCCGATCCGTCGCTACGAGCCCGGCCATCCGCTGGCCGATGCCGACGGCTACGTGTTCTCGCCCGACGTGGACCCGGTGGCGCAGATGGTCAACATGATCTCGGCCTCGCGCAACTACCAAGCCGGCGTGGAAATGCTCAATACCGCCAAGGAACTGGCGCTCGCGACTCTCACGATGGGTCGCTGACCCTTCTTAGCTGACCTTTACTAACGGACCTTTCCAGATGAGCACGATCGGCAGTGACCTCTATAAAACGCTCGGCCTGAGCACCAGCAGCACCGTCGCCAAGAAGGAAGAAGCGCTCGGCCAGGCCGACTTCCTCAAGTTGATGACCGAGCAGCTGCAGCACCAGGACCCGCTCAAACCGATGGAAAACAGCGCGTTTCTGGGCCAGTTGGCGCAGTTCTCCACCGTGCAGGGCATTGGCGATCTCAATACCAAGGTCAGCAATTTTTCTGCATCGCAAAGCAGCGATCAGGTGCTCAAGGGCGCGGCGCTGGTCGGCCACAACGTGCTGGTGCCATCGGCGCAGGTGTCCATCGACGCCACTAATTCAGCCAAGGGCGTGGTCGCCGCAACAGCGGCCGGCACGGTCAACTTCGAAATCACCGACGCCAACGGCACCTTCGTCAAACAGCTCAGCGTGCCGTCCAGTGCCGCCGGTGAAGTGTCGTTCGCCTGGGACGGCACCGATGCCAACGGCAACCGCATGGCAGCGGGCAAATACGGCGTCACCGCCACCCAGACCGACACCGCCGGTGCCAAAAGCAAACTGGCCACCTACGTGGACGCACCGGTGGACAGCGTCACGATCGGCTCGGACGGCCTGTATCTCAACCTGACCGGGCTAGGCACTTCCCCGCTCGCCAACGTGCTCCGCGTCAGCTGAGCCGGCAACCGACACTTAAAGGACCTCATCCATGGCTTTCAATACCTCGTTGTCCGGCATCAACGCAGCCAATGCCGATCTGAACGTCACATCCAACAACATCGCCAACGTCAACACGACCGGTTTCAAGGAATCGCGTGCCGAGTTTGCCGACATGTTCCAGAGCACCAGCTATGGTCTGTCGCGCAATGCGGTGGGTTCGGGCGTGCGCGTCAGCAATGTGGCGCAGCAGTTTTCGCAGGGCAATATCGACCCGACCGGGCGCAGCCTGGATCTGGCGATCTCCGGCGAAGGCTTCTTCGCCGTGTCCTCCAACGGCGCCAAGATGTACACCCGCGCCGGCAACTTCCAGACCGATGCCAACGGGTATGTGATCAACCCGCAGGGCGCACGCCTGCAGGTGTTCGCGCCCAATCCCAGCGGCAATGGCTTCGACGTGGGCCGTTTGTCGGACCTGCAGTTGCTGACCACCGACAGCCCGCCCAAGTCCACCTCCACGGTCAATCTGGCCTTCACCCTGCCAGGTAATGCCACCGCACCGACGGTCACCCCGTTCAACCCGGCCGACGACAAGACCTATAGCCATTCAACCGGCGGCATCAATGTCTACGATTCGTTGGGCGTCAGCCATGTGCAGACCTCCTACTTCGTCAAGACCGCCAACCCGAACGAATGGCAGGTGCACAACTACGTGGACGGCGCCGCCGTCGGTGCCCCCACCGCGCTGCAGTTCTCCGACACCGGCGCGCTGACCACTCCGGCCAACGGCATCATCGCGATGGACCCGTTCACCCCGAGCACCGGCGCCGGCGTGCTGAACATGCAGCTCAACGTCACTGGCTCCACCCAGTACGGCGAAGCGTTCGCACTGCGCGACACCCGCCAGGACGGTTACGCCAGCGGCAAGCTCAACGAGATCAGCATCGACACCAGCGGCGTGGTGTTCGCGCGCTACTCCAACGGTGCCGACAAGGCGCTGGGCCAGGTCGCGCTGAGCAGCTTCGTCAACCCGCAGGGCCTGCAGTCGCAGGGCAACAACATGTGGGCCGAAAGCTATACCTCCGGCGCCGCCCGCATCGGCGCACCGGACACCTCGGACCTGGGCCAGATCGAATCCGGCTCGCTGGAAGCCTCCACGGTGGATCTGACCGAGCAGCTGGTGAACATGATCGTGGCCCAGCGCAACTTCCAGGCCAACTCGCAGATGATCTCGACCCAGGACCAGGTCACCCAGACGATCATCAATATCCGTTAACGGCTGGGAATCGGGAGTTGGGAATAGGGAATCGTAAGAGCTGGCATTGCGTGTATCGGATGCCGGCCTTGCCCCTTCTCTCCCAGCTTCCTGCAACTCCGCTTTTGCAATTCCCCATTCTCGATTCACGATTCCCGGTGCCCCATGGACAAAGCTCTCTACGTTGCGATGACCGGCGCCCGCGCCTCCCTGCAGGCGCAGGGCACCGTGTCGCACAATCTCGCCAACGTCGATACGGTGGGGTTCAAGGCCGCGTTGGCCAATACCGAGGCGTTCAAGATCCAGGGCAAGGGCTATCCGTCGCGGATCGATGCGCTGCATGTAGACCAGGGCTTCGATCGCAGCCAGGGACATCAACAGGTCACCGGCAATCCGCTGGACGTGTCGCTGCAACAGGACCGCTGGCTGTCGGTGCAGTCGCCAGACGGCAGTGAGGCCTACACCCGCAACGGCGAGTTGGCGCTTACCGCCAATGGTCAGCTGGTCACTGCCAATGGGCATGCGGTGCTGGATGAGGGCGGTGCCCCGATGACGATTCCGCCGCACCAGGCGATGGAAATCGGCAGCGACGGCAGCATCTCGATCATTCCGCAGGGCGAAGGCCCGCAGACCATGGCCATCGTCGGCAAGATGAAGGTCGTCGATGCGCCCGCCGATCGTTTGACGCGGCGCCCGGACGGGCTGATGCGCAACACCAGCACCGACCCGGCGCAGGCGTTCCAGATTGCCACCGGCAAGACCATCAACAGCGGCATGCTGGAAGGCAGCAACGTGGACGCCGCAGGCGCGCTGGTGGAAATGATCCAGCTGCAGCGTCAGTTCGAAATGCAGGTCAAGATCATCAAGAACGGCGACGACAACGCACAATCGGCCAATTCGATGATGCGGCTGAACGGCTAAAAGTTGCTCACTGTGTGGCTTCGCTGCAGGGTCCTTGCCCGCCCACCATTTCAGGACATTGTGCACGACTAAAAGTGCTCACTCTGCGGCTTTGCTGCAGGGCCCTTGCCCGCCCACCATCGCGGGACACGCCGCAAGTACGTCCATGTAGGCTCCTNGCGTAAGGTCCCGCGACGGTGGGCGGGCAAGGACCAGTCGATATGGTCGGTGTGCATGGCTTTCAACAAAGCACCGACTCACTCTCTGGTGCGGTGTCCTCATCGATTGCGGGACCGTGTGGCGGCATGGATGCCGCCACCGAGCCTCCACGGATGGATTTACGGCGTGTCCCGCGAGCGGTGAGGGCACCGCGCCCTCGACCGACCCAGCGTTTGATCTGGCTTCTGACTGCATCCAACAAGATGCAGCCAACGAAACCACTGCGCTCCTCGTCAGCGAGCCCCGCCACGTTCTGTTAGCCGCTCTGATCTGACCGGCAACCGATCTACCGCGCCTGATCTGCCGCGCAGAGTTCTACTGCTTCCGCCTAGCCGCGGCCTACCCGCCGCCAGCCCTGCCCCGCGAAGACCGCCGCGCCCACTCCGCGTGATCCAGCGCACAGCCGGCAAAAATCCGGCGCGGGTTTGGCACAGCACGTGCATATACCCAGCCGTGCCCGGAACACATCCCCGGGTCTAACGAGGAATTGGGTCATGAATCAGGCTTTGTGGGTCGCCAAAACCGGACTGGATGCGCAGCAGACGCGCATGTCGGTCATTTCCAACAACCTGGCCAATACCAATACCACCGGCTTCAAGCGCGATCGTGCTGCGTTCGAAGACCTGTTGTATCAACAGGTGCGTGCGCCGGGCGGTTCCACCTCCGCGCAGACGCAGCTGCCGACCGGCCTGCAACTGGGTACCGGTGTGCGCGTGGTCTCCACCTTCAAGGGCTTCGACCAGGGCAGCCAGCAGCAGACCGGCCGCGCGCTCGACGTGATGGTCAACGGCCGCGGCTTCTTCGAAGTGCAGATGCCCGACGGCACCTCCGCCTACACCCGCGACGGCACCTTCCAGATCAATGCGCAGGGCGAAGTGGTCACCAACAGCGGCTACCCGCTGCAGCCCGGCATCCAGGTGCCCGAAGGCGCGCAGTCGCTGACCATCGGCAACGACGGCACCATCAGCGTGACCCTGGCCGGCCAGGCCGCCGCGCAGGAAATCGGCGCATTGACGCTGACCGACTTCATCAATCCCTCGGGCCTGCAGTCCAAGGGCGAGAACCTGTTCGTCGAAACCACCGCCTCCGGCCCCGCGCAGAACGGCACCCCCGGCCTCAATGGCCTGGGCACCACCGTGCAGGGCGCATTGGAAGGCAGCAACGTCAATACGGTGGAAGAGCTGGTGAGCATGATCGAGACCCAGCGCGCCTACGAAATGAATGCCAAGGCGATCTCCACCACCGACTCGATGCTCGGTTACTTGAACAACAACGTCTGATCGGCTCGCCGGTCGCTGCCCTCTCAGGAATCCACGCCATGTCACGCCTGCCCTCTCTCTCCTCTCTGGGTCTTGCCCTCACCTGCAGCGCGCTGCTGGGTGGCTGCGTGGCAGCCGGCGATGTGCGGCCGTTCGCCGAACTGGCGCCGATCGTGCCGGTGGTCGCGCCGGTGGCGCAGCCCACTGCCGGTGCCATCTATGCCGCCGGCCCGGGCCTGAACTTGTACGGCGACCGCCGTGCGCGCGATGTCGGCGATCTGCTGACCGTGAATCTGGTGGAAAGCACCACCGCCTCGTCCACCGCCAACACCAGCGTCAGCAAGGCCGACACCGTGGACATGAGCACGCCCACGCTGCTCGGCGTGCCGCTCACCGTCAACGGCACCGACGTGTTGCGTAATTCCACCAGCGGCGATCGCAGCTTCGACGGCAAGGGCAACACCGCGCAGAGCAACCGTATGCAGGGCAGCGTGACCGTCACCGTGATGCAGCGCCTGCCCAACGGCAATCTGGTGATCCAGGGGCAGAAAAATCTGCGCCTGACCCAGGGCGACGAGCTGGTGCAGGTGCAAGGCATCGTGCGCGCCGCCGACATCTCCCCGGACAACACCGTGCCCTCCAGCAAGGTGGCCGACGCACGCATCGCCTACGGCGGCCGCGGCGCGATCGCGCAGTCCAATGCGATGGGCTGGCTGAGCCGCTTCTTCAATTCCCGTTTGTCGCCCTACTGAGCCTGCGACCATGAATCTGTCTTCCCTGTCCTTCCGTCTGCTCGCTGCCGCTGTTGCGGTCTGCGCGATCGCCGCGCCGGCCTCGGCCGAGCGCATCAAGGATCTTGCCCAGGTCGGCGGCGTGCGCGGCAACGCGCTGGTCGGTTACGGCCTGGTGGTTGGCCTGGACGGCAGCGGCGACCGCACCAGCCAGGCGCCTTTCACCGTGCAGAGTTTGAAGAACCTGCTCGGCGAGCTGGGCGTCAATGTTCCGGCGAACGTCAACCCGCAGCTGAAAAACGTCGCGGCCGTCGCCATTCATGCCGAATTGCCGCCGTTTGCCAAGCCCGGCCAGCCGATCGACATCACCGTCTCTTCGATCGCCAATGCAGTGTCGCTGCGTGGCGGCTCGCTGCTGATGGCACCGCTGAAAGGCGCCGACGGCCAGGTCTACGCAATGGCCCAGGGCAATCTGGTGGTCGGTGGCTTCGGCGCGCAGGGCAAGGATGGCTCGCGGGTCTCGGTCAACATTCCCAGCGTCGGCCGCATTCCCAACGGCGCCACGGTCGAACGCGCATTGCCGGACGTATTTGCCGGCACCGGCGAGATCACGCTCAACCTGCATCAGAACGACTTCACCACCGTCTCGCGCATGGTCGCGGCGATCGACAACAGCTTCGGCGCCGGCACCGCGCGTGCGGTCGATGGCGTGACCGTTGCAGTGCGCTCGCCCACCGATCCGGGCGCCCGTATCGGCCTGTTGTCGCGGCTGGAAAACGTCGAGCTCTCTCCGGGCGACGCACCGGCCAAGGTGGTGGTCAACGCACGCACCGGCACGGTGGTCATCGGCCAGCTGGTGCGGGTGATGCCGGCGGCGATCGCGCATGGCTCGCTCACCGTGACCATCAGCGAAAACACCAATGTCAGCCAGCCGGGTGCCTTCAGTGGCGGCCGTACGGCGGTGACACCGCAATCGACCATCACGGCCACCTCCGAAGGCAGCCGCATGTTCAAGTTCGAAGGCGGCACCACGCTCGATCAGATCGTGCGCGCAGTCAACGAAGTGGGCGCGGCTCCCGGCGACCTGGTCGCCATTCTCGAAGCTCTGAAGCAGGCTGGCGCGCTGACGGCGGAGCTAGAGGTCATCTGACATGCGTATCGCAGCCTCGCCCATTGATCTCAACCCGAGCACCAAGGCCGATCCGGCAAAGATCGACAAGGTCTCACGTCAGCTCGAAGGCCAGTTCGCGCAGATGCTGGTCAAGAGCATGCGCGATGCGAGCTCCGGCGACCCGATGTTTCCGGGTGAAAACCAGATGTTCCGCGAAATGTACGACCAGCAGATGGCCAAGGCGCTGACCGAAGGCAAGGGGTTGGGTCTGTCGGCGATGATCTCCAAGCAGTTGAGTGGCGACACTGGCGGCCCGGCGTTGAACACCTCGCTGAGCACCGCCGATGCGGCCAAGGCCTACGCCCTGGTGGCCGGCAAGCGCGATGCCTCGTTGCCGCTGCCGGCACGCGATGGCGCGGCAACCAGCGTCGGTGCGAGCCTGGGCGCAGCTGTCGGCACCGCTGCAGGCATCGGCGCAGGCGGCCTGACCGGGATCGGCATGAGCCAGGTGCTGGATCTGATCGCCGGGCGTACCGGCGGTGGCGAGTCCGGCGGCGACGATGCGGCCGCACTGAGCTGGCCGTCGGCCAACGATCGCTGGAGCGATGTGGCTGTCAGCGATGCCGCCGATGCCAGTGCCGCGGTCAATGCGAGCGCGGCCAGCAGCGCCGCCGCCAGCCTGGGCGAGCGCACCCCGGAAGGCTTCGTCGCCAAGATCTGGACGCATGCGCAGAAAGCCGCGCGCGAACTGGGCGTGGACCCGCGTGCGCTTGTTGCGCAGGCGGCACTGGAAACCGGCTGGGGCCGTCGCGGTATCGGCAATGGCGGCGATTCCAACAACCTGTTCGGCATCAAGGCCACCGGCTGGAGCGGCGACAAGGTCACCACCGGCACCCACGAATACGTCAATGGCGTCAAAACCACCGAAACCGCCGATTTCCGTGCCTACGGCTCGGCCGAAGAGAGCTTTGCCGACTACGTGCGGCTGCTGAAGAACAACAGTCGTTACCAATCCGCACTGCAGGCCGGCACCGATATCAAGGGTTTTGCACGCGGCTTGCAACAGGCTGGGTACGCCACCGATCCGGGCTATGCAGCCAAGATCGCAGCGATCGCCAACGGTCCGACCATCGACCGCGCGGTGGCCGCCATCGGCAACGCGGCGGCCGACCTGTCCAACCGCTATGCCAGCACCGCCGAGCCCGCCGGGCTTGGCACCATCCGTCGTTGAGGTAAACGCCCATGTCCATCATGTCCACCGGGACCAGTGCGCTGATCGCCTTCCAACGGGCGTTGTCGACCGTTAGCCATAACGTCGCCAACATCAATACCGAAGGCTACAGCCGCCAACGTGTGGAATTTGCAACGCGCACGCCCACCGACATGGGCTACGCGTTCGTGGGCAATGGCGCCAAGATCACCGACGTGGGCCGGGTGGCCGACCAGTTGGCCATCTCGCGGCTGCTCGACAGCGGCGGCGAGCTCTCGCGCCTGCAGCAGCTGTCCTCGCTGACCAATCGCGTCGACAGCCTGTACTCCAACACCGCCACCAATGTCGCCGGGCTGTGGTCGAACTTCTTCGACTCCACCAGCGCGGTGTCGTCCAATGCCTCCTCCACCGCCGAGCGGCAGAGCATGCTCGACAGCGGCAACTCGCTGGCGACACGCTTCAAGCAACTCAACGGGCAGATGGACAGCCTGAGCAACGAGGTCAACAGCGGGCTGACGTCCTCGGTGGACGAGGTCAATCGCCTGACCCAGCAGATCGCCAAGATCAACGGCACCATCGGCAACAGCGTGGACAACGCCTCGCCGGATCTGCTCGATCAACGCGATGCGCTGGTGTCCAAGCTGGTCGGCTTCACCGGCGGCACGGCGGTGATCCAGGACGGCGGCTTCATGAACGTTTTCACCGCCGGCGGCCAGCCGCTGGTGGTGGGGACCACCTCGGCCAAACTGACCACCGTCCCCGACCCGTATCAGCCGACCAAGCTGCAGGTGGCGTTGCAGACCCAGGGCCAGAACGTCAGCCTCAGCACCAATTCGCTGGGTGGGCAGATGGGCGGCCTGCTGGAATTTCGCAGCAGCGTGCTCGAACCGACCCAGGCAGAACTGGGGCGCCTGGCCGTGGGCATGGCCAGCACCTTTAACGCCGGTCACGCCCAGGGCATGGACCTGTACGGCGCGATGGGCGGCAACTTCTTCAACATCGGCTCGCCGACCACCGCCGCTAATCCCAAGAACACCGGCACTGCGGCGCTGAGCGCCAGTTTCAGCAACATGAGCGCGGTGGACGGGCAGAACGTCACGCTCAGCTTCGACGGTGCCGCGTGGAAGGCCACGCGCGCCGATACCGGCGCCGCCGTGCCGATCACCGGCACCGGCAGCGCGGGCGATCCCCTGGTGCTCAACGGCGTCAGCCTGGTGGTCGGCGGCACCCCGGCCAACGGCGACAAGTTCCTGCTGCAGCCCACCGCAGGGTTGGCCGGCAGCATCTCGGTGGCCATCACCGACCCCTCGCGCATTGCCGCGGCAACGCCGGTCAAGGCCACGGCTACGCTCGCCAATCTGGGCACCGGCAAGATCAGCGACGTCAAGGTCACCAATGCGCAGAACCCCGCGCTGCTGACGCCGTCGTCGGTGGAGTTCATCGACGCCAACCAGTACACCATCGATGGCAACGGCCCGTTTCCCTACACCGCCGGCCAGACCATCAGCGCCAATGGCTGGAGTTTCGCGCTGGATGGCGCGCCCAAGGCCGGCGACACCTTCGGCGTCGGCCCGATGGGCGCCGGCTCCAGCGACAACGGCAACGCCAAATTGCTGGCCAAGGTGGAAGACGCCAAGGCGCTCAACGGCGGCACGGTCACGCTCAATGGCGCGCTGTCCGGCCTGACCACCTCGGTGGGCTCGGCCGCACGTGCGGCCAGTTATTCGGCCGATGCGCAGAAGGTCATCAACGACCAGGCGCAGGCCAGTCGCGATTCGATTTCCGGCGTCAACCTCGACGAGGAAGCCGCCGACATGCTGAAGCTGCAGCAGGCCTATCAGGCCGCCGCACAGATGATCTCCACCGCCGACACCATCTTCCAAGCCATCCTGGGCGCCGTACGCTGATGACCGACCGTATCTCCACCAGCATGATGTACAGCCAGTCGGTGTCGTCGATGACGGCCAAGCAGTCACGGCTGAATCAGATCCAGGCCCAGCTCGCCAGCGGGCAGCGCCTGGTCACCGCCAAGGACGACCCGGTTGCCGCCGGAACCGCCGTCGGCCTGGATCGCGCCCTGGCAGCCATCACCCGCTTCGGCGAAAACGCCAACAACGTGCAGAACCGGCTCGGCCTGCAGGAAAACGCCTTGTCGCAAGCCGGCGACAAAATGGCGCGCGTCACCGAATTGGCGGTGCAGGCTAACAACTCCTCGCTCAGCCCCGACGACCGCAAGGCGATCGCCTCGGAACTGACTGCGCTGCGCGACAGCATGGTGAGTCTGGCCAACAGCACCGACGGCACCGGGCGCTATCTGTTCGGCGGCACCGCCGACGGCAGCGCACCGTTTATCAAGAGCAATGGCGGGGTCGTCTACAACGGCGACCAGACCCAGAAGCAGGTCGAAGTGGCGCCGGACACCTTCGTCAGCGACACCCTGCCCGGCAGCGAAATCTTCATGCGCATCCGCACCGGCGACGGCACCGTGGACGCGCACCCCGCCAACACCAATACCGGCACCGGGCTGCTGCTGGATTTCAGCCGCGACGCCAGCACCGGCAGCTGGAATGGCGGCAGCTACAGCGTGCAGTTCACCGCCGCCAACACCTACGAGGTGCGCGACAGCACCAACGCAGTGGTCAGCACCGGCACCTATAAAGATGGCGAAGACATCACCGCCGCCGGCGTGCGCATGCGCATCAGCGGCGCACCGGCGGTGGGCGACAGTTTCCAGATCGGCGCCTCCACCACCAAGGACGTGTTCTCCACCATCGACGACCTGGTCGGCGCACTCAACTCCGACACCCTGACCCAGCCGCAGAAGGCAGCGATGATCAATACGCTGCAGACCTCCATGCGCGACATCAGCCAGGCCTCGTCGAAGATGATCGATGCACGCGCCTCGGGCGGCGCGCAGTTGTCGGCGATCGATAACGCCAACTCGCTGCTCGAATCCAACGAAGTCACGCTCAAGACCACCCTGTCGTCGATCCGCGATCTGGATTACGCCTCGGCACTTGGGCAGTACGAACTCGAGAAGGCCTCGTTGCAGGCCGCTCAAACGATTTTTCAGCAGATGCAGTCGTCGTCGTTGTTCAACCTGCTCCGCTGATTTTGCAGTAGAAAAACAGGGTTTTCCTTCGCTCCTGCGCGTGAGCAGTGCGCCAGGCAGACGGAGTTTATTTGTAGAAAGTTATACCAGCGCTAAAGATCTGCGGGGTGCTGCCGAATAAACCAAACCCCTTGATACACAACGTTTCCGTATTTCGTCCCGATGCAGAAAAACAGTAAAAAAATACTGGATTTCGCTAAAGGTTCCCGACGCAACGCCGTTATTCATCTCAGCAGCGGCAACGGCCAACTTGATGGCCCCCCTGCGGAGGCTCCGGGCAAGTCCCCCTTGCCGGAAAAATCGCTTAGGAGAAATCAAAATGGCACAGGTAATCAACACCAACGTAATGTCGCTGAACGCTCAGCGTAACCTCAACACCAGCAGCGCGAGCATGTCGACGAGCATCCAGCGTCTGTCCTCGGGTCTGCGCATCAACAGCGCCAAGGACGACGCCGCGGGTTTGGCGATCTCCGAGCGTTTCACCACGCAGATCCGCGGCCTGGACGTTGCCTCGCGCAACGCCAACGACGGTATCTCGCTGGCCCAGACCGCTGAAGGCGCGATGGTCGAAATCGGCAGCAACCTGCAGCGTATCCGCGAGCTGTCGGTGCAGTCGTCCAACGCTACCAACTCGTCCACCGACCGTGACGCGCTGAACTCCGAAGTCAAGCAGCTCACCGCTGAAATCGACCGCGTTGCCAACCAGACCAACTTCAACGGCACCAAGCTGTTGAACGGCGACTTCTCCGGCGCGCTGTTCCAGGTCGGCGCCGACGCCGGCCAGACCATCGGCATCAACAGCATCGTCGACGCCAATGTCGATTCGCTGGGCAAGGCCAACTTCGCTGCCGCCGTCTCCGGCGCTGGCGTGACCGGCACCGCCACCGCTTCGGGTTCGGTCAGCGGCATCAGCCTGTCGTTCAAGGACGCCAGCGGTTCGGCCAAGAGCGTCTCCATCGCTGACGTCAAGGTCGGCGCCGGCGACACCGCAGCCGACGTGAACAAGAAGGTTGCTGCGGCGATCAACGACAAGCTCGACCAGACCGGCATGTATGCCTCGATCAAGTCCGACGGTACGGTGCAGATCGAATCGCTGAAGGCTGGCCAGGACTTCACCTCGCTGTCGGCTGGTACCTCCAGCGCCACCGGCATCACCGTCGGCGCCGGCATCCAGACCGCTTCGGCCGCTTCCGGCTCCACCGCTTCGACCCTGAGCAGCCTGGATATCTCCACGTTCTCCGGTTCGCAGAAGGCCCTGGAAATCGTCGACAAGGCGCTGACCGCGGTCAACTCCTCGCGCGCCGACATGGGTGCGGTGCAGAACCGGTTCACCTCCACCATCGCCAACCTGAGCGCAACCTCGGAAAACCTGTCGGCCTCGCGTAGCCGTATCCGCGACACCGACTATGCCAAGGAAACCGCCGAGCTGACCCGCACGCAGATCCTGCAGCAGGCCGGTACCGCGATGCTGGCGCAGGCCAAGTCGGTTCCGCAGAACGTGCTGAGCCTGCTGCAGTAACTTTTGCAGTAAATCAGCAGCGCTTTGCAGCAAGTCCAAAGCCCCTCCTCGGAGGGGCTTTTTTGTGGCCGCAGATTCGACCCGATGGCGCGGCACGCGGGGTGGCGCGGGTTTCTTGACGCGGCTCGGGCATGAAAATTGCATCACCTCATCCCGTGAGCGAAACGCGTCGCCGCCGCTAAAGTCCCCCCGGATGCGGCCGATACCCGTCTCGTAATCCCATGCGTCCATCTTTTGTGGACGCCCAGACGAGGAATGCAACATGGCATCGGTGATCAGTACTTCCGGCTCCGGTCTGGACATCCCAACTGTGGTGTCCACCCTGGTCTCCCGGCAGAAAGACCCGGAGCAGGCCCGTATCAACAAGGCCGGGACCGCCGCGACGACCCAGTTGTCGGCAATCAGCCAGATCAAGAGCAGCATGACCACGCTCAAATCTGCGCTGGACAAGGTCGTCAGCAGCGCCGACACCAACGCCTACAAGGCGACCGTGCCGACCGATGCCGGCTTCACCGCCACCACCACCAGTTCGGCCGCCCCCGGCAACTACTCGGTGGAAGTGGTCTCGCTGGCCGCCTCTCAGAAATTGGCCTCCGGTGCGTTCACTGCCGATGCCACGGTGGGTAGCGGCACGCTGACGATTGGCTATGGCGACAAAAGCATCACGGTGGACATCACCGGTACCGACAAGCTCACCGACATCGCCGCCGCCATCAACAAGGCCGCAGGTGGCAAGGGCGTCACCGCCAGCGTGGTCACCGCCAACGACGGCCAGCATCTGGTCTTCAACGCGGTCGACTCCGGCACCAAGGGCGCGTTGACCGTCAGTGCCAGCGACCCGAGCCTGAGCAGCCTCACCTATGGCCCCGGCGTCACCGGCGGCTTGAACCAGTCCGTGGCCGCGGCCGACGCGCTGGTGCGTGTGGATGGCTTCGAGCGCACGTCCAGCTCCAACACCATCACCGACATCGTGCCGGGCGTGGTGCTCAACCTCACCAAGGCCGCCGAAGGCACCAAGGTCACGCTGGGCGTTGCAGCCGACACCAGCGGCCTCAAGGCCAACCTCACTGCGTATGCGGCGGCCTACAACACCGCCAACACGCTGCTGGCCAAAAGCACCAGCTACGACGCTGCCACCCGCACCGCCTCGGCACTGACCGGCGATTCGCTGGTACGTGGCCTGCAGCAGCAGTTGCGCGGCCAGGTCAGCGGCAACATCAACGAACTCAAGTCGCTCGGCCTGACCATCGACAAGGATGGCGTGATGAGCTTTGACGGTGGCAAGTTCGACACCGCCATCGCCGCCGACGGCGGTGCCGCCGCCGAGGTGTTCGGCAAGGACAGCAAGTACGGCTCCACCATGACCAAGCTGCTCGACAGCAACGTCAACGTCACCAATGGCACCCTGACCCTGCGCTCGGACAGCTTGAACAAGCAGATCAAGGGCTATGAGTCCGACCTGGACGACCTCGACGCACGCATGGTCAAGCTCAGCGATCGCTATACCGCGCAGTTCACCGCGATGGAAACCATGATCAGCAAGCTGCAAAGCAGTACCAGTTCGCTCAGCAGCCTGCTGACAAGCTGATTTCCGTGATCGCAGTCCTCAAGTCGTACGCCGGTGTTGCCGATACAAGTAGTACCTATCGTGATGTCGGCCTTGCCTGTTGGCAGGAGCGTTGTCGCAGGAGCACCCCGCTCCGGGACCCGCGAAGGCCAGCCAATTGAGGGAGTCATCCATGTACGGTTCCAATCGCCAATATGCCGAGCAATACCGCAAGGTCGGCGTGTCCACCAGCGTGACCGAAGCCGACCCGCACAAGCTGGTGTCGTTGCTGTTTGCCGGCGCCTGCCAGCGCATTCGTCTGGCCCAGGCCTGCCTGGCGCAGGGCGACCAGGCGCGCAAGGGCAAGGCCATCGGCGAAGCCTGCGCCATCGTCGGTCACTTGAACGGCTCGCTCGATCACGAGGCCGGCGGCGAGATCGCAGGTAACCTGTCGGCACTGTACGACTACGTCATGCAGCGCCTGACCGCAGCCAACCTGCATAACGACGAAACTGCGTTGACCGAAGCGCTGGAACTACTCAGCGAAATCGACTCGGCGTGGAACTCCATTCCCCTCGAACAACGCGGCCTTTCTGCCGTTTCGTGAGTCCAGCCATGCATAGCGCGCAAAGCCTTCAAGCCGAAATCGCCGATATCCGCCTCGCCATGGCACAGGAGGAGTTCGAGGTGATGCCGTTCCTGCTGGACAGCCACGATCTGCATTTGCGCGAGTATGCCGAGCATGTGGACCTGAGCCAGGACCGCGACGCGCTGCAGACCTTGCACACCATGCAGCAGGATTTGATGCGGATGATGCTCGAGCGTCGTCGCAAGCTGCTGGACCTGATCCGCGCACAGCGCACCTCATCGACAGCCAGCCGCGCCTATGCCCGGGTCGGACGGATCTGATGAGTACGCTCGGCACACTCGCGCCATCCGCCGATGCCGCGCTGTTCGCCGACACGCTCAGCTGCGAATTGCGTCTGCCGGCCGGTTTTCGCGCCGGTAGCGATGCCGGCTCGCACAGTGCCGCAGAAACCCTGCTGCGCAGCCTGGGCCAGGTGGAAGATCTGCGCAGCGAAGAAACCAGCGAAGACCGCGGCGACCTGCCGCTGCTGGTGCAGCGCATGGATGCCAAACTCGACCTGATTCTGGCCTTGATCGGCCGCCTGGTGCGGCAAGCCGACACCGGCCTGATCCAGGGCACGGTGCGCTGGTCGGTCCGAGGGATCCGCCTGAGTTGCGCAAGCAGCCAGCCGCCAGGCACGGTTGGCAGCGTTTGCCTGCAGCCATCCGACTGGCTTCCTGAACTGGTACAGCTGCCCGCCGACGTATTGGCGAGCGCCCACGATGGCCACGATCACTGGCTGTGGCTGCGGTTTGCGCCGCTCTCGCCCGGCCTGCAGGACGCACTGGAACGCCATCTGTTCCGTCTGCATCGCCGTCAGATCGCCGACGCCCGCCGCCAGCGCTGACGCCGCCTGTTGGCGCGAGGCGCCGGGTCGGCTAAGGTGCCCTTTACTGAAAAAAGGTCTCTTCTGCGCCGTGCGAGTCATCATCGTCGACGATCACACCCTTGTACGTGCCGGCCTGTCCAGGCTGCTGCAAACCTTCGCCGGCATCGATGTCGTTGGCGAGGCCAGCAATGCGCAACAAGCCCTGGATATGACATCCCTGCACCGACCCGATCTGGTGTTGATGGACCTGTCCCTGCCCGGCCGTAGCGGCCTGGATGCCATGACCGATGTGTTGCGCGCCGCGCCGCGTACGCATGTGGTGATGATGTCGATGCACGACGACCCGGTGCATGTGCGCGACGCGCTGGATCGCGGCGCGGTCGGCTTCGTGGTCAAGGACGCCGCGCCGCTCGAACTGGAACTGGCGCTGCGTGCTGCAGCCGCCGGCCAGGTGTTTTTGAGCCCGCAGATTTCTTCCAAGATGATCGCGCCGATGCTGGGCCGCGAAAAACCGGTCGGCATTGCCGCGCTTTCCCCGCGTCAACGCGAGATCCTGCGCGAGATCGGCCGCGGCCAGAGCAACAAGGAAATCGCCGCTGACCTGGGTATCAGCGTCAAGACGGTGGAGACGCATCGCGCACGCATGATGGAATCGCTCGGCTGCCGGCGTGCCAACGACCTGGTGCTGCTGGCCGCCAAACATCACAACGAGCTGGTCTGAGGCGGTCGCTCGGTCGCGAGCGTCCGGCAGGCCGTTGGAAGGCCAAAACAGTGACGGGATTCCGACGGGCATGCTTGAGTCCGCCTGTGGTGTCAGGAATTTCCCGACACCCTGTCAGGAATATCATGAGTCACCTCACACCACTCCCTGATTAGAAACCCGTCGCGTTGTCCTGCAAGATGCGTTCCATCGCCGCTGTGTGCGGCGCCTTTACGGAAGCGCTTCGATGAAGACGACCATTTCCGCCCAGCTTGGCCAGCAACTGCACCTGACCCCGCAGTTGCTGCAGTCGATCCGTCTGTTGCAATTGGACGGCATGCAGCTGGAGCTGGAAATCCGTCGCGCGCTGGAAACCAATCCGCTGCTGGAGCTGGAAGAACTGGCCGACAGCAGCGACGACGTCGCGACCAGCGATGAGGGCGCTTCCGATATCGCCGCCTTCGACGAGCTGCCCGAGAGCACGATGTGGGATGTGCAAAGCAGCAGCTGGAACGATGGCGACGACGACCGCATGCAGCGCGTGGCCGCTGGCGAATCCACCGACCCGCATGTGCGCATCCTGCGCGAACTGGCGCTGGACCTGGACGAGGCCGCGTTGGGGGCCGCCGCGTTCTGGTTGGAGCAGACCGACGACGCCGGCTATCTGAGCGAAGCGTTGGCGACCCTGCAGCAGCTCGGCGCGACCCGTCTTGGTATGACCGTGCAGGCAGTGGAAGCGATCCGTCAGCGCCTGCTGCACGGCGACCCGGCCGGCCTGGCCGCCTGCGATCTGCGCGAGTGTCTGCAGGCGCAGCTGAGCGCCCTGCCCGGCCGCGTGCCGGCACGCCATCTGGCTGCGCGCATCTTGTCCGGCGATCTGGAAGTGCTGGCCAGCCACGATTACGCGCTGCTGGCACGCGCGCACGACGCCGAGCTCGACGATGCACGCGAAGCGGTGCGCCTGATCCTCTCGCTGCAACCGCGCCCGGGCGACGACCTGCTGCAGGAAAGCAACGCCAGCGTGATTCCGGATGTGCTCGCATGGCATGCCGATGGCAGCTGGCGCGTCGCATTGAATCCGGCCACCACGCATCGCGTGAGCATCAATCCCGTGCACGAACGCGCACTGACCGAGGCCGGCGAAGCCGCCCAGCCGCTGCGCGACATGCTGCAAGAGGCGCGCTGGCTGACCCGCGGCCTATCGATGCGTTACGAGACCTTGCTGCGTGCCACGCGTGCCATCGTCGAGCGCCAGGCCGCCTTCCTGGTGCGTGGCGAAGAAGCCATGGCACCGCTGACGCTGAAAGAAATTGCCGATGAGATCGGCATGCACGAATCGACGATTTCGCGCATTACCACTGGAAAATACATTCAAACCCCGCGCGGCACTTTCGAGCTCAAGCATTTCTTTGCCGTGCGTCTGGAAGGCGCAAGCGTCTCCGGCCAGGCGGTCAAGGCGATGGTGCGCAGGCTCATCGAAAGCG
This sequence comes from Xanthomonas hortorum, assembly GCF_011305375.1. Taxonomy (GTDB): domain Bacteria; phylum Pseudomonadota; class Gammaproteobacteria; order Xanthomonadales; family Xanthomonadaceae; genus Xanthomonas; species Xanthomonas hortorum_E. Next base: position 17,358 of record NZ_VCME01000015.1, on the reverse strand, counting down.
AACCGGCCGGCCGGCCGCTGGCCGACGAAGCCATCGCCGGGCTGTTGGCGCGTCAGGGCGTTAATATTGCCCGTCGCACTGTGGCCAAGTACCGCGAACAACTCGACATCGCCCCGGCACGCGAGCGCCGCCGCATCAACAAACCGCTGCTTGCCCGGGCAGGATAAGGATTACTATGAGCAAACTCACCGTGCTGCTGGTCGACGACCACGAGGGCTTCATCAACGCTGCGATGCGTCATTTTCGCAAAGTGGAGTGGCTCAATATCGTGGGCAGTGCCGCCAATGGGCTGGAAGCGATCGAGCGCTCTGAGTCGCTGCGCCCCAATGTCGTGTTGATGGACCTGGCCATGCCGGAGATGGGCGGGTTGCAGGCGACCCGTCTGATCAAGACGCAGGACGATCCGCCGTATATTGTCATCGCGAGCCACTTTGACGATGCAGAGCATCGTGAACATGCCCTTCGCGCGGGTGCTGACAATTTTGTTAGCAAGCTGTCCTATATCCAGGAAGTCATGCCAATCCTGGAGGGCCTGACGGAAGGAGCCAGGAATGAGTGAGTCCCGCATTCTGTTGATCGACAGCGATGCCGTGCGCGCCGAGCGCACGGTGTCGCTGCTCGAGTTTATGGACTTCAATCCACGCTGGGTCACCGACGGCGCCGACATCAATCCTGGCCGTCATCGCCACGATGAGTGGATGGCGGTGATGGTGGGCTCGGCGCAGGATGCTGCACAGGCCGACAAGTTCTTCGACTGGCTGGCCGACGCCAAACTGCCGCCACCGGTGCTGCTGATGGAAGGCAGCCCGAGCGCGTTCGCGCAGACGCACGGGCTGCACGAAGCCAACGTCTGGACGCTGGACACGCCGCTGCGCCACGCGCAGCTGGAAGCCCTGTTGCGCCGTGCCAGCCTCAAGCGGCTGGATGCCGAGCATCAGGCCGGCGTGCAGCAGGACACCGGCCCGACCGGCAACAGCGAGGCGGTGACCCGTCTGCGCCGCTTGATCGACCAGGTGGCAGCGTTCGATACCACCGTGCTGGTGCTGGGCGAATCGGGCACCGGCAAAGAGGTCGTCGCACGCGCCATCCACCAGCACTCGCCACGGCGCGATGGGCCGTTTGTGGCGATCAACTGCGGCGCGATTCCGCCGGACCTGTTGGAAAGCGAACTGTTCGGCCACGAAAAAGGCGCCTTCACCGGTGCACTGAGCACCCGCAAGGGCCGCTTCGAAATGGCCGAGGGCGGTACGCTGCTGCTCGATGAAATCGGCGACATGAGCCTGCCGATGCAGGTGAAGCTGCTGCGCGTGCTGCAGGAGCGCAGCTTCGAGCGCGTGGGCGGTGGCCAGACCATCCGCTGCAACGTGCGCGTGATCGCCGCCACCCACCGCAATCTGGAAACGCGCATCAGCGATGGCCAGTTCCGCGAGGATCTGTTCTATCGCCTCAACGTGTTTCCGATCGAAATGCCGGCGTTGCGCGAACGCGTGGACGACCTGGCCATGCTGGTGCAGACCATCGCCGGGCAGCTGGCGCGCACCGGGCGCGGCGAAGTGCGCTTTGCCGACGAAGCCTTGCAGGCGCTGCGCAGCTACGACTGGCCGGGCAACGTACGCGAGCTGACCAACCTGGTGGAGCGCCTTGCGGTGCTGCACCCGGGCGGTCTGGTGCGCGTGCAGGATCTGCCGGCACGCTATCGCGGCGATTTTGCCGCAGCCACGGCGCTCGAACTTCCGCCCGAGCCGGCGTTGGTTGCCGCACCCGCAGAGGTCAGCACCTTGCCGAGCAATGTGGTGACGTTGCAGCCCAAATCGGCCACCACCGAACCGGCCACCGCGTCCAGCCTGCCCGACGATGGCATCGACCTGCGTGGTCACATGGCCAACATCGAGCTGGCGCTGATCAACGAAGCGCTGGAACGTACCCAGGGCGTGGTGGCGCATGCAGCGCAGCTGCTCGGCCTGCGCCGCACCACGCTGGTGGAAAAGCTGCGCAAGTACGGCATCGATCGCGAGCAAACCGAGCTGGCGAACTAGGACCAGCGCGCCGGCCACGTCTGCTGGCACAGCGCTTGCTTCAGCAGGATCACTCCGTTCGCAGTCATCGGCTGCGAACGGAATCGACATCGACGTGCCGACTCCACTTGCCGAGTGTTTGATGACCATACCCGTCACCAGTCCGCTGCTGCCGCCGCTGGAAGAATTTCTGCCCTATCTGGAGCAGATCTGGACCAGCCGCATCCTCAGCAACGGTGGCGAGATGCATCGGGCACTCGAGCGCGCACTGTGCGACTACCTGGGCGTGTCGCATCTGGCATTGCTGACCAACGGCACCACCGCGTTGATCACGGCATTGCAGGCGCTGCGCATCACCGGTGAAGTGATCACCACGCCCTACTCGTTCGTGGCCACCGCGCACTCGCTGCTGTGGAAAAGCATCACCCCGGTGTTTGTAGACATCGACCCGGTGACGCTCAACATGGATCCGTCCAAGATCGAAGCGGCCATCACGCCGCAGACCACCGCCATCATGCCGGTGCATTGTTACGGCACGACCTGCGACACCGCCGCCATTACGCGCATCGCCGATATCTACAACCTCAAGGTGATCTACGACGCGGCGCATGCCTTCGGTGTGCGCGATGGCGGCGGCTCGATCCTGCGCCATGGCGACCTGAGCGTGTTGAGCTTTCATGCCACCAAGGTGTTCAACACCTTCGAAGGCGGCGCGATTATTTGCCCGGACGAAAAAACCTATCAACGTATCGGGCATCTGAAGAACTTCGGCTTCGTGGATGAAACCACGGTGGTGGCACCGGGCATCAACGGCAAGATGAATGAGATCAGCGCGGCCTTCGGCCTGCTGCAGCTCAAGCACATCGATCAGGCCATCGCCCAGCGCAGCGCCATCGATGCCCAGTATCGGCAGCGTTTGAGCGATGTCCGCGGCATCCGCTGCGTTGCGCGGCCCGATCACGCCACGGCCAACTACGCGTATTTTCCGATTCTGGTGCAGGACGATTACCCGCTGGCGCGCGATGCGCTATACCAATTGATGCGCGAGCACGGCATCCTGGTACGGCGTTACTTCTATCCGTTGATCAGCGATTTCCCGATGTATCGCGCCCTGCCCTCGTCCGCACCGGCATGGCTGCCGGTGGCACGTTCGGTGGCGGCGCAAGTGTTGTGCCTGCCGATCTTTCCCGGCTTGACCCACGACCAGGTCGATACCATTGCCGATCTGATCGCCGGCCAACAGGCAACATGACGGCACCCCGCTCCACGTTTTTTTCAGCCCACCGCATCTTCAACAGGCAACCAGGCGAGATCGCATGACCCAGGCAACGTTTATCGAGAACTTCCTCTCCGCCACCGATTTCCAGGAGCCGGTCGAGGTCACCACCGACACCGTGCTGCTCGAACTCCCGGAATGGGATTCGCTGGCCGCGCTGGGCGTGATCGTGATGTTCGATATGGAATACGGCAAGACCATCACCGGCGAAGACCTGACCACGGCCATCACTGTCGGCGATCTCTACAAACTGACCGAGGCGTAAGCACCATGCCGACCTCCACGCTGCACAACGTTCGCTTTGCCGGCATGGCGACATGCGTGCCGAAGCGGGTGGTGTCCAATCTCACCGATTGCCGGCCGCAGATCCGTTCCGAGCGCGAGCGCCTGGTGCGCAACATCGGCATCGAGACGCGCCGCATGGCCTCGGAGTGGCAGTGCTTCTCCGACCTTGCCTTCGATGCGACGCAGGTGCTGCTAGAAAAACTGCAGTGGAAGCGCGAGGAGATCGATGCACTGATCGTAGTGACGCAGTCGCCGGATTACCCGATTCCGGCCACCGCGATCATCCTGCAGGATCGGCTGGGGCTGTCGCACGCCACGGTCGCCTTCGACGTCAACCTGGGCTGCTCGGCCTACCCGTTCGGCATCAATCTGCTCGGCTCGATGATCGCCGCCGGCGGCGTCAAAAAAGGGCTGCTGCTGGTCGGCGACCGCAGCGCCACGCTGGAAGACCCGATCTTTTCCGATTCCGGCACCGCCACCGCGCTGGAATTCAGCGCCGACGCGCCGCCGATGCATTTCGACCTCAACAGCGACGGCAGTGGCTACAAGGCGATCATCCTGCCCGTAGGCGGACAACGCGAACCGGTTGCGGTGCAGCATCTGATCCCGTTTCGTGAGGAGCCCAATGGCCCGTGGCGTCGTGGAGTGGACCTGATCCTCGATGGCGTGGCGGTACTCAGCTTCTCGACCCAACGCATCCCGCCAGCGGTGCAAAAGCTGCTCGAGTATGCGGGCGTGTCCAAGGAGGAGATCGACTATTTCGTGTTCCACCAGGCCAACCGGATGATCAACGAAACCATCCGCAAGAAGCTCGGCCTGCCGACGGAAAAAGTGCCCTCCACGCTGCGCGACTTCGGCAACACCAGCGGCGCCTCGCTGCCGGTGACCATGACCGCGCGCATCAACAAGGAACTCGAAGCCGGCACCAAACGCGTATTGCTGTGCGGCTTCGGCATCGGGCTATCGTGGGGCACCTGCCTGCTCAACATCGAAGGGGCCGTTTTTCCAGATCTCATCGAATCGTGAGCATCACTCCCGACCCCTTCTCGCTCGCCGGCAAACGCATCCTCGTCACCGGCGCCTCTTCGGGTATCGGCCGCCAGATCGCTATTTCCTGCGCCGAACTGGGTGCCCAATTGACGATCAGCGGGCGCGACCGCGCGCGGCTGACGTCGACCCTGGAGGCGTTGCCGGGCGAGGGGCACGTGGCAATCGCCGCAGACCTGGACCAGCAGGAGGACATCGATCGCCTGGTCGCCGAGGTCGGCGTGTTGAACGGGATGGCGCACGCGGCCGGGATCTCCCGGCTGGTTCCGCTGCGCCTGGTCAATCGGGCGCATTTGGATGACATCTTTTCCAGCAACACATTCGCACCGATGCTGCTGACCCGGGGCCTGCTTGCGAAGAAGCGCATCGCCGCGAACGGCTCGCTGGTGTTCGTCGCTTCGGTCGCCTCGCACATCGGGCCGATGGCGAGCAGCGCGTACGCGGCCAGCAAGAGCGCCCTGCTCGGCATGGTGAGATCACTGGCGCAGGAAGTTGCCAAGAATGGCATCCGCGCCAACTGTATCGCCCCGGGTTACGTGCGCACGCCGCTGCTGGATGGCCTGCAGGGCAGCGGCGGCAACATGGAAGGGCTGTTCGAACTGACACCGCTTGGCATGGGCGAGCCGGAGGACGTCGCCTACGCCGCCACGTTCCTGCTGGCCGATGCGAGCCGCTGGATCACGCGTAACTATTTCGTCGTGGACGGCGGCCTCACCGTGCCAATGGACATCTACGCATGAATACACCGGCACGCATTGCGTTCTCGCTCGAGGGCAAGACGATCCTGGTGACGGGAGCCTCGTCGGGGCTCGGCAGGCAGATCGCTATAGCCTGCGCGCAACGAGGTGCCTGCATCGTTCTCGCCGGCCGCGACAAAGACCGCCTCGCGCAGACCCAGGCGCAGCTGCAAGGCATGGGCCACGTTGGCGTGCTCGGCGACCTGACCAACGCCGCCGATCGCGAGGCACTGGCTGCTGCGGCGGGTACGACGGTACATGGCGTGGTGCACTGCGCGGGCATGCAGAAGCACTGCCCGATCCGGCAGCTGACCGAAACGGCGATGACCGAGATGTACACGGTCAATTTTCTCGCTCCGGTGATGCTGACGCAGCGCTTGCTGCAGGCAAATGCCATCGCCCCGCAGGGCTCGATCGTGTTCATGCTCTCCACTGCCGCGCACCTGGGCACGCGCGGCGTGGGGCCGTATTCGGCGATGAAGGCCGGCCTCATCGGCATCATCAAGTGCCTCGCGCTGGAACAGGCCAAGCGCAAGATCCGGGTCAACGGCATTTCCCCGTCGGCCGTGGCCACGCCGATGTGGGGCGCCGAGCAGCTTGAGGCGCAGAAGGCACGACATCCGCTGGGCCTGGGCGAGCCGCAGGACGTGGCCAATGCCGCGATCTACCTGCTGGCGGACGCCAGCCGCTGGGTCACCGGGACCAGTCTGGTCATGGACGGCGGCTCGATCCTATGACCCATCCCGTATTGATCATCGGCGCCGGCGGATGGGGTCGCGAGGTTCTGGCGCAGATGCAGGGCGATCCTGCGTGCGGAACGCAGTGGCGTCCGTTGGGCTTTCTAGACACGCGCCCGCAGATGCTGGATGGTCTGGGCTGCGATCTGGCCATCGTCGGCAGCCCGCTCACGTACCAGCCGCAGGACGAAGAACGCTTCGTGTGCGCGATCGGCGATCCGCATTCGCGCCAGCGCTATGCACAGCCGTTGCTGGCGCAAGGCGCGCAATTCATTCCGATCCTCACTGGCGCGTTCGTGAGCCCGCGCGTACATATCGGCACTGGCTGCTTCCTTTGCCATCGCGTGCAGCTCAGCCCCGACGTATGGCTGGGCGAGTTCGTCAACGTGCAGGCCAACACCATGCTCGGGCACGATGTCCATGTCGGGGACTACGCGCAGATCGGGGCAATGACCTTCGTCGGCGGCGGCGCGCGGATCGGTGAGCGCGCCATCGTGCACCCGCACGCCACCATCCTGCCCGGCATCCAGATCGGCGACAGCGCCGTCGTCGGCGCCGGTGCGGTCGTGGTCAAGGACGTGCCGGCCGGCGCCAGCGTGTTCGGCAACCCGGCCCGGGTCATCTACCACAAGGATTCCTGAGGAAGCCGCGCCGATGCGATCGCGAATGCACCCCAGCTACTACCTGTCGACGGACATCTTTGCCCGCGAACAGCGCAAGATCTTCCGCAAGGTCTGGCTGTTTGCCGGCCTTAAGACGCTTGTGCCCGATAACAACTGCTTCATCACCCGCAGGCTCGCCGGCATACCGGTGTTGATCCAGAACTTCCAGGGCTGCCTGCGCGCGTTCGAGAACGTCTGCCTGCACCGCAGCGCGCTGCTACAGACCACTGCGGTGGGAAAGCGCCCGCTGGTCTGCCCTTACCATGCATGGAAGTACGACGCCGACGGCCGGGTTGAGAACATCCCCGAGTGCGATGCCCTATATGGCTTCGGCGATGAGGAACGGCACGGTCTGCAGCTGCGCGAGTTCGCGCTGCGCGAGGTGGGCAACCTGCTGTTCGTCAACCTCGATCCCGACCCGATGCCAATCGAGGAGCAGTTTTCGGCAGACTTCATCGCCTTGCTGGAAAGTAGTTCCAACGCCTATGACACTGAGGTCATGGTGACCACATGGCGTGGCCGTTACAACTGGAAACTCGCTTACGAAAATCTTCGGGATGCCAATCACCCGCGCTTCGTCCACCCTAAAACCCTGGCCAAGAGTGTCAGCTTCTTTGCCGAGGTAAACGAAGAACAAGCCAAGGAGTCGATGGAAGCTTTACAAGACAGCTCGCCCGCTGCCTTGAGGCGCGAGATGCGCCGCTTCAGTTTCGGCGGCCCGGAAGCACCAATACCCAACCTTAAGCACTTCGGCTGGCACGATAAAGTGGAACGCTGGGGCAAGCAGGATGCCTACTTCAACTGGTTGGCTTTCCCGAACATGCATATCGCCAGTTCCAATGGCGGCTATTCTTTCACCCTGGAGCACCATATCCCCGTTGCGCCGGACACGACCGATTTGGAAATCTATTGGTTTAGCGCACGCAGGAAACAGCCTTACGGTTCTTCCAGCCAATTGCTACTGGCACAGATGCACGGCAGCAAGGTGGTGGTGGGTGAAGACATAGAAATCATGGAGCGGGTGCAGGCGGCATTGCACACAGACGCTCCGCTGCCCACCCAGGGTGCCTATGAATCCATGAATCGCCTGGTCGAGCGCTGGTACACGATGCTGGTGGAGACCGAACATGAAATCTAGGTGGATCATCGGCCACAACGAATACCTCGACCTGGCTTTTCACGCCTGGAAGCAGGCGCGTCAGGACGAGAGGGTCATCAGGATCGACGTGCCACAAGACGCGGAACACGAATTCGATCTTGGTGTGCTGGATGGACTAAATCCGAGCGACGGGGCCATGTTCGTGGCGTTCGACGAACGCTTCGGCAACTTCAAGCGCATGGAACTGATGCAGGCAGCAATGGAGCGTGGCTTCAAGCTGGAGCCCTTCATCCACTCCAGCGCAGCCATCGGCGCTGACACGGCCATCGGGCTCAACGCATTCGTGGGTGCCAATGCTGTTGTCGGGCACGCGTGCAGGATCGACTACAACACCGTCATCCACGCCGGCGCGCACCTCGGACCGGCATGCCGCGTCAAATCTTCATGCTGGATAGAGAATGGCGTGCAAATCGGCGCGGGCGTCGAGATCGGCGGCAATAGCATCCTGCGGACCGGCGCCATCGTGAGCGGAGGCGTCAAGGTGGGACGAAGCTGCGAACTTGGCTGGCCACGTGTCTACCGCGAGGACGTGCCTGCCAAGACCTATTTCGACGCCCGCTACGACACCCCCATTCATACCTACGAGAGATGACGTTCATGAACTCAAGAAATGAGCAGCTTCGCCAACGGATTCTACGTATTGCGGAGCGGGAGCGCCCTGCACTCGAGGATGTCATTGCGCGCCTCCCCGCGATTGCCAACCGCCCTGTATTCCTCGTCGCTCCAGAGTCCTATGCAGGCGTGGTGCATGGGCCCGGGGTCGTTGCCAACCTGCGCCATGTTGTTGCCGCAATTGATGATCAAAGCATCCACCTGGACCGCATCCACGGCGCGCCGCGCTGGAGCAGTCAGGAGTTTCTGGCCAAGGCGGGTCAGTATGCGGATGCGATCGCTATCGATTTCTCTTGCAGCCCGCGCGGACGGGCGTTTGCAAATGACCTCTGCACCAGCGCGGGCATTGAGCAACTGAGCATTGCGCCTTCCCTGGATCCGCTGATCCCGGGTTTCGAGCAGCGCCCCCTCTTTCTGCTCCAACCGCGCTCGGACATTGGCAACATTTATGGGCCAAAGATCGTCCAGCACCCTAGCCATGTCATAGCCGCCGTTGATGACCAGCCAAGCGACAGCGACACCGTTCATGGGGTGCCGCGTTGGACTTCGCGCCAGTTCATCGAACAAGCGGCGCAGCATTCCCAGGCATTGGCCATCGATTTTTCTTACAGCCCGGGAGAATCGGGCCTGGCCCGTAAGCTCTGCGAGCAAGCAGGCATTGAAAGAGTAGATGCCTGCCTGGCCGTTGCTCACTGTGGGCTGCCCGCCGTATACGAGTCTGCCCAGGTATACCGTCAGCGGACGCTTGCGCGCCTGGACGAATTCCTGCGTTTTGCGGATCGACTGGACGACGATTTCAGTGTTTTTACGCTCTACAGCAACCTGTTGTTCCGCCTGACCTACGATTCCAGCCTCCTGCTGGACTGCTGGGCTACGCCGATCAACGAGTACTTTTCAACGTACGCCGATAGCAGCACATTCCAGCTGGGCCAGCGTGAACATTTCTGCGATGGCGGTGCCTTCCAGGGCCCCATCGTCCACAAGTTTCTAGAAGCATCCCGCTATCACTACGAAAGCATCACCGCCTTTGAACCCGATCGCATCAACTTCCAGAAATTGGAGGGCATCGCAAGTGCCCTCCCCCTTCCCCGGCACAACTTCAAGGCCATAAAAAAAGCCATCTCCAACGAACATACGACGCTGCGCTTCGAGGAGACCGGCACCGTTTCCAGCCATGTATCGCCGGATGGCGGAATCTCCGTGACTACTACGCGCCTGGACGACGAGTTGGAAAAACTGACGCTACTGAAGTTGGATATCGAAGGGTTTGAAGCCAGGGCACTAGAAGGCGCATCTCACCTCATCCGTACCCAGCGCCCCCGTATGGCTATTTGCGTCTATCACTACGCCCAGGATCTACTGGATATCGTGGAACAACTGGACAAATTGGTGGATGGCTATCACTTCCGTCTACGCCAGCACTCTCCCGGCCACTATTACGATCTCGTTTTGTATGCATCGCCCGTCGCCGGTGCCGCGCCGCCGCCCTGGGCGGAGTGAGCCCAGGGAAATTCACGACTTGGAAAAGATCCCGCAATAGTTTTCTTTGTTGGCGGGGCTTACACCATCACGCCACACTCTGCATCGCTGCCTACGGGTTTCGGGTGGCCGCACGCTTGCGCGGAGTTCTTAAGAAAAACCGTCACGATGCGCGCAACGTGCTTTACCCGAAGATGACCGCCCACGCGGCGCACCCGTCAGGCGTCCAGCGCCATGTCGCCGACTCGATCGCGACATTGCGCTGGATGATCGCCATCGCAATCAGCGCGAAGCTGCTCGACGGAAACCAACCGTATCTCCGAATTTAATGACACAGTAAAACTAGCAGAGCACACAAGGAAGCCTGTCATGGCGTTAGCAATCGGCTCGATCGAGCGAGCCACCATCAAATATCCAGGGCTGAATCCGCGCAACGCTAAGTTGATCGGCTGGGGTGCGGGACAGTTTTTCCGCGATTTCTATCCAGCCATCGCTCAGCAGTTGAACTTGCAGTACACCATCTGCCCAAGGCCGGAGAATCAGGGCACGACTGTCCATGGCCTGCCGGTCAGACCACCTTCGGCGCTGGAGGACGAATCGGTCGATGATGTGCTGATCGTCATCTTCTCCAATCACGCGGCAGAGGTGATGAACCAGATTGCAAAGGCACATGGCCGTTTCCGCACGGTACGTGCCGTCGATTACGACCAGGGCAGCATTGCACTGCTGCACGAATTACAGGATTTCTCGCGCTTGTTGCCCGAGCTGCAACTGTCGCGCCAACTGACTAAGGCGGATACCGGCATCTTCGTGCAGGGGCTCGCGTTCGACTTTACGCCCTTGGTGCTGGCCTGGAATCGCCTGCGTTTCCCTTGGGCGTACCAGTGCATGGTGACCTGGGACCACCAACCAAGTGCGCTGCTGGACCGCTGCAGGCCCTGGCTGGACAAGCTGATTTTGGTGCCTCAGCCGGAAAACCTGGGCCTGCACTACCGCAATGCGGTGCTGCGCTCCGCACGCCTGGGCGTGGAGCATCTGGCTGAGCAAGGTATCGAGTTTGCGGTGCGTTGCCGTAGCGACAACGTGCTGACCGGCTCAACCCACGACGCCATCAATGTCCATTTTAGAGGCAAACGCAATCAAGGAAAGATCGCAATTTCTTTGGGAGCAGGGTTTCGAAACATCCCGTTCCTTTTCACCGAGAAAGCAATGCTTGGTAGGACGCAGGACATGCTGGCATTGTGGTCGATGCCAGAGGATCCGCGACCGGCAAATTATGCGGACGACGAATTTTCTCCAATGAACGAACTTGCACCCAATCGGCATTTTCAACAGCTAAGCCAATACGCCTTCGAGTCGTCGTTGTGGAAGAACTACGCACGCCAGCTTGGATTCCCGGCCGAGACCCTGGTCGATAGCTACCGGTTTGCACAGTCACGTCTGCTGGCACTGGAGCCGCATCTGAGCTGGACGTCGTTGAAGCTTGTGTCGTTGTTCAATGTGGCTCGCGACAACAGCTACGGTTTCTCGATGGACTTGTGGAACCGCCTATTCACTGACACCGATGCAGTACTCGAGGCTGCCGAGGCAGTCAGCCAGCTGAATCTCAACTCCACAGATTTTTGGCAAGGCAGAGTCGGCTGAACCGCCCTCGCTACTCAACGCCATCGGTTGCCAGGAGGCTTCTATGACTTACGCCATCATCATCCCTGCGCGGCGCGACTCCTCGCGTCTGCCCGGAAAACCGCTGATCGAATTGGGCGGCGTGCCCATGATCGTACGTACCTATCAGCAATGCGCCAAGGCCGCGCCGGCCGAGCACATTCTGGTCGCCACCGACTGCGATGTGATTCAACGTACCTGCGAGCAGGCCGGCATGCGCACCTTGATGACCTCCAGCGACTGCCTGACTGGCACCGATCGTGTTGCCGAGGTCGCACAGCAACTCGATGTGGACACCTACATCAATGTGCAGGGCGATGACCCGCTATTCAATCCGCAGGACGTGCGCTTGCTGATCGATGCTGCAGTGGCGGCGCCGAATGACGTCATCAACGGTTACTGCCCGGTCGCCAACATCGACGAGTTCCATAATCCGAGCGTGCCCAAAGTGGTCGTACGCCCTGACGGGCGCCTGTTGTATATGTCGCGCGCGTCGATCCCGATCACCAAGCAAGGTGAGTTTGGGCGTGCCTGGCGGCAGGTGTGTGCGTATGCATTCCCCAAGAAGGCGTTACGGGCATTTGCTTCGGTATCTTGCAAGACAACGTTGGAAGAAATCGAAGACATCGAGATCCTCCGTTTTCTGGAACTGGGCTTTGAGGTGCGCATGGTGCAGATGAGCAACCAATCGATCGCGGTGGATACGCCGGCTGATGTAGTGCGGGTGGAAGCAGCACTGCGCATGATGCAGCTCGGCGAGCACAACGCGCCATGACGCAGGATAAGACGCCCCATACGCAGCCCGGCATGCATTCGCCCATCTGCGGCACTTCCGATCTCAGAAACGAAGAACATGCTCAGGCGTATTCGCCACGACGGTTCTTCGACCAGTTACTGACGACCAACGCCCCGGTGATAGTGGACGTGGGCGCGCATCGCGGCGAGTCGATCCAACACTTCAAGTCGATCTATCCGGATTGCCAGCTGTATTCGTTCGAACCGGACCCACAGAATTTTGCCGAGCTGGAAAAAATGGCAGCGCAGTTCGGCACGACCACCATGTGCGTTGCATTGGGCGAGAAGGAAGAAGTCGGTCACTACTACCGGCAGAGCATCTCGCACCTGGGCGGATTGCTGCCAATCAATGCGGATTCTACAGACTCGCTTGGGTATGCGCGGCAGGCCTCGAATGAGGTGATTACCGTAAACAAGTCTACCCTCGACGCGGCCTGCGCCACGCTGGGGATCGCCCAGGTACATATTCTGAAGATCGATGTGCAGGGGTTTGAGCGTCAGGTACTGGAGGGCGCAACTGCGATCCTGCAGCACACTGACTGCGCGGTGATCGAGATCGGTCTGTACGATTTCTACGGCAAGACCAACAGCTTCGTCGACGTGGTCAACCTGATGCAGGCCGCGGGCTTTTCGCTGTGGGATATCGCCAAGCTGTCAAAGAACCCGAAGAGCTTGCGCACCGATTGGATTGAAGTGGTATATCGCAAGGATGCCGCACAACTGCAAAATCTGCAGCACCCATAAGTGCTGCGCCCGGCCGTCGCCGGGTCGGTGGTCCCCTTCCACACTAACGGCACGCTTGTTGCATCTTCGGCTAGGCTGGCACCACCCAGGTGCACCCTCGACCGGTGCATGATGGGGTGCCCTGCCCTCACCCGTTGCCGCGCTGTGGATGCACCTTTGACTGTTCAAAACGATCGATCACCGCTGACTTCTAACGCTCGGGTCAGCATCGTCATGCCGACCTACAAGCCGCGCTATTTCGCGCAGGCGCTGGATAGCGTGCTGGCGCAGACCTACACGGCATTGGAGCTGGTGATCTGCGACGACAACACCGATGGTGCCATCGAGGCCGTGTTGGCGTCGAGGCTGGCTAACGCCCCATTTCCGATCCGCTACCACCGCAATACCACCCGTCTCGGTGAACTCGGCAGCACGGTCAAGGGGATCGGCCTGGCGCAGGGCGAATACATCAAGTTCCTGCACGACGACGACGTGCTGCAGCCGGACTGCATCGCACAGCTGATCAGCGCGATGGAACGTAACCCCGGCACAGCGCTGGCGTCCTCGCGCCGGCTGCGGATCGACGATGACGGTGCGCCGTTGCCCGACATCCTGGCCACCAGCTTCCCGTTTGCCGAGGATGTGCTGATCGACGGGCAGGAGCTGGTGTCGTTCCTGGCCGACCACGCTATCAACTTCATCGGCGAGCCGAGTTGCGTGCTTGCACGGCGCGCCGACCTGGTGGCGCTGGGTGGCGAGCTGATGATGTTGAACGGCAAGGCCATCCACTGGGTTGGCGATCTGGCGATCTACGTCAAGCTGCTGCGTCACGGCAACCTGGCCCTGCTGTCCAGCCCGCTTACGCATTTTCGCGTGTCGAGCGCGCAATTCAGTCAGGCTGGTCGCGATCAGCCGGGCATCGGCGATCAAGGCCACGAAGACCTGCGCGAAGGCATCCGCCAACTCGGCTGGCGGCGCGACAGCGGCGACAACCGCCAGGTGCGCGTCGCGCCGCTCAGCCCGCACAAGGCGCGGGTGTTCAAGTCGGTGGATCTGGTCAATGCGCTGATGCAAAGCGCCGGCATGGCCGAGCGCGTGTCGCCGTCCACCTGGTTGGGCGTGCGCCATCCCAGCAACGTCCAGCGCTCACGGATCGAGGCGCGCTTGCAGGCGCATGCAGGTGGCCCGCGGATCGCAGTGATGTTGATCGACAGCAATGGCGATGCGGCAGCGGTGGCCGCAACCCAGGCCAGCCTGGCTGCGGTGGCGTGTTATCGGAATCAGCAGACCTGGGTTTTCAGCAACTCGGCGCAGCAGGTTGCCGACCACGGCGAGCGCGGCGTGCTGATTGGCCAGCACGGCCTGGCAGCGCCACTCAACCAAGCCATCGCCACACAGGAGTCCATTGACTGGGTGCTGCTGGTCGAAGCCGGCAGCCTCTTCACTGCCAGCGGCCTGTTGATGCTGGCGCTGGAGATGCTCGCGCTGCCGGACGCGTGTCAGGCCGTCTACGCCGATGAAGTGGTCGCACTGGACGGCGGTCAGCTGGGGCTGGCGATGCGGCCGGCGCTGTATCTGGACATGCTGTTGAGCGCGCCATCGACGATGTCGCGGCATTGGCTGTTCCGGCACCGCACGTTGCTGGCCGATGGCGGCTTTCCAACCGAAACGAGCGACGCATTCGAGCTCGATTACCAATCTGGGCTGGTCGAGCGCTACGGCCTGCTCTGCATCCAGCATATCGCCGAACCCTTGCTGGTGGCATCGGCCACCACCGCCCGGCACAGCGACGAAGACGAACAACGCGCCATCACCCGCCATCTCGCCACCCGCGGCTATATGGACGCGGTGGTGAGCAGCAACGGCCCCGGTCGTCATGCAGTGGATTATCAGCACGCGCAGCAGCCGCTGGTTAGCATTCTTGTGTTGGTGGATGGACGCCTCGCGCAGGTGCAGCGCTGCCTGGAAAGCGTGCTCGCCAACACCACTTATCCGCATTACGAGCTGCTGTTGCTGGATCGCGGCGACAGCACCGAGCCGGAGCTGCGCGACTGGCTGACGGGCATCGACAACCTCGGCCTGCAGCAGATCCGCGTGCTGCGCTTTGAAGGTGAACCCTCGCGCGAGGCAGCCTGCAATGCCGCAGCCGAGCAGGCACGTGGGGACATGCTGCTGTGGCTGGCAGCGGGCGCGGCGGCGATCAAGGCCGATTGGCTGGCGCAGTTGCTCAACCATGCGCTGCGGCCAGAGGTCGGCGCAGTAGCCGGCAAGTTGCTGCGCGGCGACGGTACCGTGCATCACGCCGGTCTGCTGCTGGGCCTGGGTGCACCGGCAGCACGCGCATTCGAAGGGGCCGCGTTCGACGAATCGGGCTACCTGCAGCGGCTGCAACTGGATCAGAACTACAGCGCACTCAGTGGCGAATGCCTGATGCTGCCACGCCAGCTGTTTCTGGACGCCGGCGGCTTTTCGCAGGAGCCGGCGTTGGCGCAGTGGAGCGATGTCGATCTGTGCCTGCGCCTGCAGCAGGCCGGCTATCTCAATGTGTATGCCGCGCGCGCGCAGTTGTTGATCGACCCGCCCGAAACAGCGCCCGCCACCGCCCTCGACGAAGAAGCGATGTACGCACGTTGGCTGCCGGTAATGGCCAACGACCCGGCCTACAACCCGGGTTTTTCGCTGGATCCCGGCGCCGGTTTCAAACTGGCCGACCCACGCGCCAGCTGGCGGCCGCTGCAATCGTGGCGGCCGCTGCCGAGCGTGATCGCACTGCCGGCCGATATCGAAGGCTGCGGCCACTATCGGGTGATCCAGCCGTTGCGCGCCTTGCGCGAAGCCGGCATGGTCGAGGGCGTGCTGTTCAACGGCTATCTGGAGATCAGCGAGCTGGCGCGCCAGGATCCCGACGTGGTGATCCTGCAACGCCAGGTCGGCGAGCCGCGGCTGGAAGCGATGCGGCGGATGAAGGCGCTGTCGCGCGCATTCAAGGTCTACGAGCTGGACGACTACCTGCCCAACCTGCCGCTGAAGAATGCCCATCGCGAGCACATGCCCAAGGACATCCTCAAGACCGTGCGGCGCGGGCTGGGCATGGTGGACCGCTTCGTGGTCTCCACCCCGGCGCTGGCCGAGGCATTCGCCGGGCTGCATAGCGACATCCGCGTGGCCGAAAACCGCCTGCCGGCACATTGGTGGAACGTATTGCCGGAGCGTTCGCTCGAACGCGGCCGCCGCCCCCGCCCCCGCATCGGCTGGGCTGGCGGCGCCAGCCACACCGGCGACCTGGAACTGATCGCAGATGTAGTGCGCGAGCTGGCCGACGAGGTCGACTGGGTGTTCATGGGCATGTACCCGTTCGCGCTGCGCCAGCACATCCATCACTTTCAGCCTGGCGTGCCGATCGATCACTATCCGGCCGCACTGGCGGCGCTGGACCTGGATCTAGCGCTGGCACCGGTGGAGCAAAACCTGTTCAACGAGTGCAAGAGCAACCTGCGCCTGCTCGAATACGGCGCCTGCGGCTACCCGGTGATCGCCAGCGACGTGCGCTGCTACCAAGGCAACCTGCCGGTGACGCTGGTAAAGAACCGCTACCGCGACTGGATCGGTGCGATCCGCGAGCACCTGGCCGACCCGGCCGCTGCGGCAGCAAAGGGCGCGGCGTTGCGTGAAGTGGTGCGCCGCGACTGGATGTTGACCGGTAGCAATCTCGATCGGTGGAGTAAGGCGTGGTTGCCGGATTAGCTGGTCAAGTGCGCGGGTGCATGCACTACTGTTAGAACACGTTGTCATCGAAACCAAGCCCGCCGACTCAATCAGCTCACAGCCGCAGAGATATCGAGTCGTAGCGTCGTTTAGCTACAGTCATAATGAATAGATCAAAGGCCTGGTCGGTCGAGGGCGCGGCGCCCTCGCCGCCCGCGGGACACGCCGCAAGTACGTCCATGTAGGCTCGGTGGCGGCATCCATGCCGCCACACGGTCCCGCAAGCGGCGAGGACACCGCACCAGGAAGTTGGTCGGTAGCCAAGTAAAAGGCGGGCCATCTCGCGGGTTGCATTGGCTTGCGAGTACGGGCCGCAACTACAGAGATCCAACGCATCAGAAGCACGTCATGCATTGCTTACACCCTGCACACCGACCATCTCGGCTGGTCCTTGCCCGCTCACC
>NZ_VCME01000014.1:0-166248 GCF_011305375.1 Xanthomonas hortorum | reverse complement strand
ACGCAGCGGCAGCGACCTGACAACCGGCTATGGCAGCACCTCCACGGCCGGCGCCGACAGCACCTTGGTTGCAGGCTACGGCAGCACGCAAACCGCTGGTGGCGACAGTTCGCTCACCGCCGGATATGGCAGCACGCAAACCGCACGCAAGGGCAGCGACCTCACCACTGGCTACGGCAGCACCTCCACAGCGGGTGCCGACAGCACCCTGATCGCCGGTTATGGCAGCACGCAGACCTCCGGCGGCGAAAGCTCGCTGACTGCCGGTTATGGAAGCACCCAGACGGCGCGCAGTGGTAGTGACCTGACCACCGGCTACGGCAGTACCTCCACGGCCGGCGCCGACAGTACCTTGATTGCCGGTTACGGCAGCACCCAGACATCGGGCGGCGACAGCTCGCTCACTGCGGGCTACGGCAGCACGCAAACCGCGCGCAAGGGCAGCGACCTCACCACCGGCTACGGCAGCACCTCCACGGCTGGCGCCGACAGCACCTTGATTGCAGGGTACGGAAGTACCCAGACCTCCGGCGGGGAAAGTTCGCTCACTGCAGGCTATGGCAGCACGCAAACGGCGCGCAAAGGCAGCGACCTCACCACCGGCTATGGCAGCACGTCGACCGCCGGTGCCGACAGCACGCTGATCGCCGGTTATGGCAGCACCCAGACCTCCGGGGGCGACAGCTCGCTCACTGCAGGCTACGGCAGCACGCAAACCGCACGTAAGGGCAGTGACCTCACCACCGGCTATGGCAGCACGTCGACTGCCGGTGCCGACAGCACGCTGATCGCCGGCTACGGCAGCACCCAGACCTCCGGGGGCGACAGCTCTCTCACTGCCGGCTATGGCAGTACGCAAACTGCACGTAAGGGCAGTGACCTCACCGCCGGTTACGGCAGCACCTCAACCGCGGGTTCTGACAGTTCGCTGATCGCCGGCTATGGCAGCACGCAGACGGCCGGCTTCAAAAGCATCCTGACCACCGGCTACGGCAGCACCCAGACCGCGCAAGAAGGCAGCATGCTCACTGCCGGCTATGGCAGTTCGTCCACTGCCGGCTCCGACAGCTCGCTGATCGCCGGCTACGGCAGCACCCAGACGGCGGGCTTCAAAAGCATCCTCACCGCCGGCTACGGCAGCACCCAGACCGCGCAGGAGCGCAGCACGCTCACCACCGGTTACGGCAGTACATCGACCGCCGGCCACGACAGTACGCTGATTGCCGGCTATGGCAGTACCCAGACCGCCGGTTACAAGAGCATTCTCACCACCGGCTATGGCAGCACGCAGACCGCGCAGGAAAGCAGTTCGCTAATCGCCGGCTACGGCAGTTCCTCCATGGCCGGCCCGGACAGCTCGCTGATCGCGGGTTATGGCAGCACCCAGACCGCCGGCTACGACAGCTTCCTGACGGCCGGTTACGGCAGTACCCAGACCGCGCAGAGCAGCAGCTGGCTGATCACCGGCTACGGCAGTACGTCCACCGCCAGCTTCCAGAGTTCGTTGATTGCCGGCTATGGCAGCACGCAGACGGCCGGCTACGAAAGTACCTTGACCGCTGGCTACGGCAGCACCCAGACGGCGCAGGAAATCAGTTGGCTCACCACCGGCTACGGCAGCACGCAAACGGCCGGCCATGGCAGCATCCTGACCGCCGGTTACGGCAGCAATTCCACCGCAGGTTACGAAAGCACCCTGATCGCGGGGTATGGCAGCACCCAGACCGCCGGTTACGAAAGCACCCTGACCGCCGGTTACGGCAGCACCCTGACCGCGCTGGAAAACAGCTCGCTGACCGCCGGCTACGGCAGTACCGAAATCGCCGGGTTTTCCAGCACGCTGATCGCCGGCTACGGCAGCAGCCAGACCGCCGGGGGCGACAGCACGCTGACCGCCGGCTACGGCAGCACCCTGATGGCGCTGGACAACAGCACGCTGACGGCAGGCTACGGCAGCACCGAGACCGCAGGACAGGACAGCTCGCTGATCGCCGGTTATGGCAGCACCTTGACCAGTGGCGTGCGCAGCTATCTGACCGCTGGCTATGGCAGCAACCAGATCGCAAGCTACGGAAGCTCGTTGATCGCAGGACACGAAAGTACCCAGATTGCCGGCCATCGCAGCATGTTGATCGCCGGCAAGCTGAGTTCGCAGACGGCGGGCTCGCGCAGCACGCTGATCGCCGGCAGAGGCAGCATCCAGACCGCAGGCGACCGCAGCAAGCTGATCGCCGGCGCCGACAGCACCCAGATCGCCGGCGATCGCAGCAAGTTGCTGGCCGGCAGCAACAGCTTCCTCACCGCCGGGGACCGCAGCAAACTCACCGCGGGCGACGATTGCACGCTGATGGCAGGCGACCGCAGCAAGTTGACCGCCGGCAAGAACAGCATCCTGACCGCGGGCGCCAACAGCCGATTGATCGGTAGCCTGGGCTCCACCCTCACCGGTGGCGAAGACTCGGTGCTGATCTTCCGATGCTGGGATGGCAAGCGCTATACCAACATCATTGCCAAGACCGGCGAGGAGGGCGTCGAGGCCGACACCGCCTATCAGGTCGACGACGACAAGAACGTGGTCGAAAAATTCGACGATCCGTTCGACACGATCGACACCATCGTGCTCGAGCATGGCGGCGGGCCGGCGTCTGCAGCCGATCACGCGCCTGACGCGCATGCACCCCACTGAGCAAGCAACGCACGCAGGCGATCGGTGGCGTTGATCAACGGCTGCGGCCAACTGCCCGATGAGCGGCAGTTGGCCTGATCTGCTCAAACACGCATTGCGGTGACCCAGATGACTGCCGCCCGCCCAGCGTTGCCAGTCCCTGAAGCGGGTCACCAAGAGTGAAACGCGCATGTCAGCGCTAGATCCGCATCGGCAGAGCGAGACATCCAGACGACGCTCCATGCATCAGCGGTCAGAGCGGCTTGGCTCCGCCAACCACGGCAGTGGAGCGCACTGAACAGCCAGCGACGCAGCACCGCGCTTACGATTCCCTAATCCCTAATCCCTAATCCCTACGTTAGGTCAGCCCGTACTCTTTCAGCTTCTTGCGCAACGTCGCCCGATGGATGCCCAGCATTGCCGCGGCGCGGCTCTGGTTGCCTTCGCAGTGGTTGAGCACTTCCACGAACAACGGGATCTCCATCTCGCGCAGCACGATTTCATACACATCATCGGCGTCGCTGCCGTCCAGGTCGCGCAGATAACGGCGGACGGACTGGGCCACGTGTTCGCGCAGCGGCGACTTCGGGGCGCCACGACTGGTGTCAGGACGAGCGGGGGCTGCGTTCAAAGGAGGTTTCCCAGTGTCACGAAGCCGGGATGCGTGGCCGGCGAGGGGGAGTGAGTCTAGCGCGTGACCTCATCGCTCGCCACGCCCGTGTGGCCATCGGTGGCCGGTCGCGTCCGTTCAACGGAAATCGAAACTGAAGGCGGCGGTGCTGGCGGCCGGTTCGCGCACGCGAAACGCCACCTGCACCGCCTGGCCGGGCGCGAGCGTGTCCTGCGCGCCCGGGCGTTGGCCCAGATACTCCTGCGGTGCCAGCACGCGCGTGCCGATCACCCGGCCGTCGGCATCCGACAGCGACAGCTGCAGCCACGGCCAGGCCTGCGCCCAACGCGCATCGTTGCGGAAGCTGGCCTGGATCTGCAGCACGCCGGGGTTGGCGGGCAGTGGCCGCACGTCGCGGTTGAGCAGGGTCAGCGCGGCCGGTTCGCGCCACGCCGGTAGCGTGCACCGCAGCACCTCGCAGGCCGCGCCGACCAGCGGCCGCCAGCGTGCGTCCGCGGCCAGGCGCGCGCGGTCGGCGATGACGATCTGCAGCGCTAACAAACCGACCAAGCCGATCAACAGCGCCCATTGCCGCCCGCTGGCGCGCAGACGCGGCCGGGTGAAGCCGCGGCGTGCGAAGGCGGGCGCGGGTTGGGCTGCGGCTGGGAGTGGCTGGAAGTGTGCGGCGGCGGTGCCGGCTTGGCCCGCGTCGCTGAGGGTTGCCTTGGTGGCTGGTTGCGGAGCGGTCTCGGATGCCGGGGCGGCGGCGGTGTCGGGTCTGGGATCGCGATCGACATCGAAATTGAGATGTTGCTCGGCATCGGCATCGAGATCGGTCTCCCGGCCTGCGTCCGCGATGCTGCCGACAACTGCGCCAGTCGAATGCGTGCCGGCGTAACTAGAGATCGCATCGCGGTTGTCATCAGCGCCGAGCGTTGTGTCTTCCTCGGTATCGCCGGGGACGTCGCGCGTGCTGGAGGTGTTCCACCCCAATCGATCCGGATTGGCGTTGCCTGCTGCAGTTTGGCGGTCATCGCTGCGTGGGGTGGTGGTGGCCGCGCGTGCCGTGTCGGCGCGCGGCGCTGTCACCAGCGGCGCCACCGGCGGTGGAACGACCGCGGCCTGCGGCGCGGCGGCCGGCTCTGCTAATGGCGCGGGCGGCAACTGGCGCGTCGGTACCGGCAGCGGCTGCTCGGGCGGCTCGGCAGGTGGCACGGCCGGCGTGGGAATCAGCGATGGGGCAGCCGGCGTCGCACGCAGGAACGTGGCCAGGGGGCGGCGCGGTGGCGGAGTCTCGGACATCGGCAGGCGTGCAGCGGGAAGACCCCTATTCAACCACGCGCACGTCAATGGGCGAACCCGGGTGCTTCAGCAGGTGTGCCTTGCATGAAGCGCCCGCGGCAGTGGCGTTGACTGCATTTTCGCAACACCTCTGGCTGCGGCGGACACGCGCCAAGGCGCGGCAGCAGCAGACCAGGCGGGCTCAGAGCGAGCTCCCAATGCGAATCTCGAATCGCAGCGTCAACACTCAGCGGTCCTTGTCGGCATGGCTTGCCTGGTCAAACGCAGACAAGCAAGCTCGTCCCGATTCCCGATTCCCGATTCCCGATTCCCGATTCCCAATTCCCAATTCCCAATTCCCGAATCACCGCCGCCGACGCGTCTTGGTCTCGGCCAGCAATAGATCGAGCAAGCCACTGCGCTGACGCGGTGCCAGCGTATCGAAGCGCGACAGCAGTACGCGCTGCTGGTCGTCCAGGCGACGGTATTGGGCGGGTTCTTCGGCGATCGCCGAGACCGGCGGGCCGAATGTCCGCTCGCCGCGCCCGGTGGCCAGGTATTCGAACGCCATGCCGCTGCGCTTGGCCAGGCCGATCAGATTCTCCACCGAAGGCGCGGTGCCTTCGGCCATTTCCCACTGTGCGACGGCGCTGCGGGTGACCCCCAGTTCGCCGGCCAGGGCTTCCTGGGTCAGCTTGGTGAAGCTGCGGGCTTCGCGTACTCGCTCGTACAGCTTGCTCACACGGCACCGATGAATGGCAGACAAGGCCAGGAGATATAGCTCTAGCAGCGCCGGGAGATAGTTCGTATAACTTTCATATCGCCATATGTTTGCGATACTGTCTACGTGTCGATGACGACGACATCACAGCGAACTCAAGGAAGGTGTTCATGGTCGAGCCAGCCGCTCCCAAATCCGATCCAGCGCGACGGGATTCAGCACCGTCGGCACCACCTGAGGTGGCGCCCTGGCCTGCGCATTCGCCATTGGATCCAGCTGTTGCGCACTTTCGCGGCGCGCCGTGTTACCGGATCTGGCAGCGCGGTGCGGACTGGGCGGCAGTGCGCGAAGGCGTGCATTGGTCGGCCGGACTGGCGCCGCGCGCGTGGGCGCTGCGCTACCGGCAATGGCGGTTGCTGGCGCTGGGCCTGTTACTCGTGAGCCTGGCTGGCGGCCTGGCCATGATCGGTGCACAGGCGTGGGTGTCGTCCATTGCCTGGGCGGTGGTGTTGCTGGCCGACGCATTGCTGCGCGTGCGCGTGGCCAGACACGCCGGGCGCTGGCGCAACGAAGCGCTGCAGCGCGATGGTTGGCAGACGGTGACCCGGTTGCGCGCGATCAGCGTTGCCGACGCGCTGACCACCGCGCAGATCCGCGCCGGCGGGCCCCCGCGGTAAACCCGGGATGCGTCAGGCGCGACGGATGCCGTCGATGCGCATCCAGTCTTCGTCGCGTTCGCAGCGCAGTTGCTCGAACCACGGCGCGTAGCGTTGCAGCAGCTCGTCTTCCTGGCCGTGCAGGATGCCCGACAGTGCAATCCGCCCGCCGGGTGCCACACGTGCGGCCAGGGTCTCGGCCAGGGTATCCAGCGCCGAGGCCAGGATATTGGCCACCACCACCGGGTAAGTCTGCACCGGCTCGTCCTGCGGCAGATACACCGCCAGCTGCGCCTCCACGGCATTGCGTTCGGCATTGTCGGCGGTGGCCAGTACCGCCTGCGGGTCGTAGTCCACACCCACCGCGCTGGCGGCACCCAGCTTCAGCGCGGCGACGGCGAGAATGCCCGAGCCGCAGCCGAAATCGAGCACGCGGCGGCCCTGCAGTTCGCCGCTGCCGGCCAGGCTGTCCAGCCAGCGCAGACACAGCGCGGTGGTCTGGTGCGTGCCCGAGCCGAAGGCCAGGCCCGGATCCAGCCGCACTACCGCAGCGTCGGGCGCTTGCGCGGCCTCGGGCAGATCGTGATTCCACGGCACGATGAAGGTGCGCGCGCCGAACTGCATCGGCTTGAACTGATCCATCCAGGCGCGTTCCCAATCGGTGTCTTCGACCGTGCGGAACCCGACCTGGCTCCAGTCCAGCCCGGGATCGAACGCTTCCAGTGCAGCGAGCAGCACCAGCGCATCGCTGTCGCCGTCGAACAGCGCGTTCAGCACAATCGTGTTCCACATCGGCGTTTCGCCAACGCCGGGTTCGAGAATGGCGCGCTCGTTGCTGGTATCGGCATTGGCGTCGAGCAGCGTCACCGCCAGCGCGCCGATATCGTCCAGCGCATTCTGGTAACGGGGCTGGGTGGCATCGGAGCAGGGCAGGGTCAGTTCAAGAAACGGCATCGTGGCAGTTGGGCAATTCGAAAGCGTGCATCGTAGACCATTCGTGCAGGCGGGCTCTTGCGCGAAGCTGCGGAAGGGGCGGTCTGGGCAATCGGTGCGCAATGACGATGTGGATGTTGAAGATCGATGTCGAGACGTGGCACCGGCATCGACGAGGCAGTGCATCGAGCGCCGGTGGTGCGGTGCTCGGCGCATTAGTGCATTCGGCGGCGCGTGTCCCGCTGCAGGGCGTGCTGCAGGCTTGTGTCTCAGCAACCAAATCGCCGCAGCGCGTCACTCACTTCAAACTCGCGCGCAGACCATCACTACTCCATGCATTGCCCTTCCGCAGTTTGCGCAGGCAGCGCCCGCTTGCGCACCGCGGTGTGCGAAAGGCGGGTGCTAGACTCCGCGCCGTCGCTGCGGGGCTTTCCCGCGCCAGGGTCGCTGCTGTTCATGCCGCTTGCTCGTGCCCGCCATCTTTGGTTGTTGCTCGCTCCTGCTGCGCTGGCAGCGGCAGCGTGGTGGCATGTGCGTGCGCAACCGACCGAGTCGCCCGCAGCAGCGATATCGGCCCCGGCAAGCAGCACGCAGGCAAGTTTGTTTGCGCCAGCGCTACACGCGCCTGCCGAACGCAGCACCGCCTTGCAGTTGCCCTATCGGGATACTGTGGATGCGCAAACGGATCTGTATCGCTACGCGCAGCAATTGCAGCAGCAGGTGCGTGCCGGCGATGCGCAGGCCGGTTGGCGCCTGAGCCGGGTCTACGACTACTGCGCGCCGTATGCGGCCAGCCCGGCCGGCTACGCTGCCGACAGCGACTGGATTGCCGCGCAACACACCCCAGGCGTGGTGGCGATGCACGCGGCACGCGAGCGCGTGGCGCAGCGTTGCGCAGGCTTTGCGCCCAGCGATGGCGTGAGCCCGCAGTTGGTTGCGCAGCAACGTCAGGCCGCCGCGCGCGCCGGGAATCTTGCTGCCGAGGCGGCATTGCTTGCGCTGGGCGAGCCCTTGCAGACATCGCCGACCTACAAGCGCGCGCTGGTGCAGCGCGTGCTGGCCTCGCGCGATCCGGAAGCCTATCTGGCGCTTGCCCCGGCCATGGGTGCGCGTGCCAGTGGCGACGACAGTCTGCAGGGCTATGTGGCCGGCGATCAGTTCGCCGAACTGGCCTGGCAGGTCGCTGCATGCCGGCTGGGCCTGGATTGCAGCGCCGAAAGCACCTTGGTCACCAGTTATTGCGCCAACGCGGGCATCTGCTCGCGCGATAGCGCACAGGATTTTGTGTCATTCGTATTCGACGCCGCGGTGCCGCGGCAGGGAGCAGACAGGGTGGATGAGATGGTCGATACACTGGTGTCCGAGCCGGGAGCGCAGTCATGAATTACCGTCGGTTGGCGCATGGCGCCAAGTTCTGGTTCTGGGTCGCGTTGTTCGTGGCGTATTCGGCAGCGGCCGTTGGCATCGTGATGATCGATACCGCCGATCACCGTTACCAGCCGCTGTCGGTCAAGTCGACCACGGTCACTGCCGACGAACAGCAGCGACGGCATGGCGCCAGCCAGGTGGCAGCGGTGTATCGCGCCAGCAGCGCGATGCCGTTTTCGGCATTGCCGGCCGGGGCGACCTTCCAGGTGGTGTGGCCGGATGGGTCCACCGAAACCATGACCGTGGTCGACCCGTCCTCGTCCAGCGGCATCGTGCCGGTGCCGGGTAGCCAGCAGCCGGCTGCGCCGCGGCGCGAGTGATGCGCGGTGTCTGTGCGTCAACAGCGTGAACTACGAAAAAGCCCGGTTTCCCGGGCTTTTTCGTTATCTGCGTGCGTCGATCAAACCAGCGCGATCGACTTGTTCTTGCGCTCGGCCAGACGCTTTTCCAGATAGTGGATGTTCTGCCCACCGGCCTGGAAGCCCTTGTCGCGCATGATGCGCTGCTGCAGCGGGATGTTGGTCTTGATGCCGTCCACCACCATCTCGCTCAGCGCCACGCGCATGCGCGCGATCGCGGTTTCGCGATCCGGGCCGTGCACGATCAGCTTGCCGATCATCGAGTCGTAATTCGGCGGCACCTTGTAGCCGGCGTAGATGTGCGTATCCACACGCACACCGGGGCCGCCGGGCGGATGGAACGCGGTGATCAGGCCTGGGTTGGGCATGAAGGTTTCCGGGTCCTCGGCATTGATGCGGCATTCGATCGCATGCCCGCGCAACACGATGTCGCTCTGCTTGATGGTCAGCTTCTGCCCGGCGGCAATGCGCAATTGCTCGCAGACCAGATCGATGCCGGTGATGCGCTCGGTGACCGGATGCTCCACCTGGATGCGGGTGTTCATTTCGATGAAGTAAAAACGCCCGTCTTCGAACAGGAATTCGAAGGTGCCCGCGCCGCGATAGCCGATGCGGATGCAGGCATCCACGCAGACCTTGCCGATCTCGTTGCGCAGTTCTTCGGTGATGCCCGGTGCCGGCGCTTCTTCCACCACTTTCTGGTGGCGGCGCTGCATCGAGCAATCGCGTTCGCCCAGATGGATCGCACCGCCCTGGCCATCGGCAAGCACCTGGATTTCCACGTGACGCGGATTTTCCAGGAACTTCTCCATGTAGACCTGATCGTTGCTGAAAGCGGCCTTGGCTTCGGACTTGGTGGTTTCGATGGCGGCCTTCAACGCGGCCTCCGAATGCACCACGCGCATGCCGCGCCCGCCGCCGCCGCCGGCGGCCTTGATGATCACCGGGTAGCCGATTTCGCGCGCCACCTTGGTGTTGGCGACGATGTCATCGCCCAGCGGGCCGCCCGAACCGGGCACGCATGGCACACCGGCGGCCTTCATCGCGCGGATCGCTTCCACCTTGTCGCCCATCAGGCGAATGGTGTCGGCCCTGGGGCCGATGAAGATGAAGCCGGATTCTTCCACGCGCTCGGCAAAGTCGGCGTTTTCCGAGAGGAAGCCGTAGC
This sequence comes from Xanthomonas hortorum, assembly GCF_011305375.1. Taxonomy (GTDB): domain Bacteria; phylum Pseudomonadota; class Gammaproteobacteria; order Xanthomonadales; family Xanthomonadaceae; genus Xanthomonas; species Xanthomonas hortorum_E. The sequence continues at coordinate 156,427 of NZ_VCME01000014.1, read as the reverse complement.
CGGGATGGATGGCCTGCGCATCGGTCACCTCCGCCGCGGCGATCAACGCCGGGATATTGAGGTAACTGTCGCTGGAGGCCGCCGGGCCGATACACACCGACTCGTCGGCCATGGCCACGTGCTTGAGGTTGCGGTCGACCGTGGAATGCACCGCGACCGTGCGGATGCCGAGCGTGTGGCACGCGCGCAGGATGCGCAGCGCGATTTCACCTCGGTTGGCGATGACGATTTTATCGAGCATGGGAATAGGGAGTCGAGAATGGGGAATGGGTAGAAGCGGGCATCATGGTGCGGCTCCACGTTTGCGTAAGGCATTCATCAATGCGGTTAGCTTGGCGAAGACCTGGTCGACCTGCTGGCCGAGGATGTCTTCGTCTTCGGTGTTGCTATAACCCAGTCGTACGGCGATCTGGACCTGTGTATCCAGTTCGGAGAGCGAGCCGCGCGCAATTGAGAGAAACCGCGCGTAATCGGGAGTAGAACGTCGCGCCGCACCTTCGGCAATATTCGACGGAACGCTGACGGCCGCACGGCGCAATTGCGCCGTCAGGCCGTAGCGTTCCTGCTCGGGAAAGACCTCGGTGAACCGATAGATCATTTCCACAAGCGCCATGGAATCGCGCCACGCCTCCAGGCGTTCATGAGGCCGCTTTGCCGATTCCCGATTCTCCACTCCCGATTCCCGTCAATCAGCCGATCACAAACAACGGCTGATCGAATTCCACTGGCTGGCCGGTTTCGCTGAGGATGGCCACGATGGTGCCGGAGACGTCGGCTTCGATCGGGTTGAACATCTTCATTGCCTCGATGATCGCCAGCGTTTCGCCGGCCTTGACCTGCTGGCCCACGGTGACGAAGGCCGGCTTGTCCGGGGCCGGCGAGATGTAGAACGTGCCGACCATCGGCGCGCGCAGCACGTGGCCTTCCGGCAAGGCGGGGCCCTGCTTGGCACCGCCGGTGGAGGCTTCGGTGGGCGATTGCATCGGCATGGCGGCTGCGGCCGGGGCCTGCGCGAGCGGGGCGGGTGCGTACTGCTGCACCGGCGCGCTGACCACGGTCGTGCCCTTGGGCACGCGCGCCAGACGCACGCTTTCTTCGCCTTCCTTGATCTCGATTTCGGCGAGATTGGATTCTTCGAGCAGGTCGATCAGTTTCTTGATTTTGCGGAGATCCATACGGGCCTCATGAGGTGAATCGGTGGGGAGTGCCGGCGGTTGCCGGCGGAATGGGGGCAGCGTGTCGACGCGGGCGCCAGCAATGCGGGTGTCATGCGTCGCGCTCCAGCCGCGCGATCACCGCTTCCAGTGCCAGCCGGTAACTGTCGGCGCCGAAGCCGCTGATGACGCCGTCGGCCTTGTCGCTGAGATAGCTGTGGTGCCGGAACGGCTCGCGCGCATGCGGGTTAGACAGATGGATTTCCACGAACGGCAAGCCCACGCCCAGCAGCGCATCGCGCAGCGCCACCGAGGTGTGGGTGAAGGCGGCCGGGTTGATCAGGATGTAGGCGGTGCTGTCTTCGCGCGCGGCGTGGATGCGCTCCACCAGCACGTGCTCGGCATTGGACTGCAGGCAGGCCAGTGTGTGGCCGGCCGCCTGCGCGCGGTCTACCAGGGCCGCATCGATCTGCGCCAGTGTGGTGCGCCCGTAGACCTCCGGCTCGCGGGTACCGAGCAGATTGAGGTTGGGGCCATGCAACAGCAGCAGGTGGGCCATGACATCCGGGAGAGCGGAAAGGTCGGAAGTCTGCGCGATGTGGTCGATGCTGTCCAGATAGGCGAAGTTAGGCTTGTTTTAAACGGATGATTGAAATTTCCGAGTCATGTGCCCTGGAGCGCGCACGCGGAGCCTTGTGTGGTGGCATTTTCGCGGTAGGCACTTGAACGTTGCCCGTCGACTGGTGCCGTGCGGCCGTTTGCTCAATTGTGTCGGCGCGTTTAGTTTGCCGCGCACCGTGTGGACTGGCAGCAGCGGGCAGGGAGATCAGCGACGTTGCGTGCGCGGAGCATGGCTCACCTCAGCGCCTGAGCGACGCAGTGAAACACCCAGGCGTTGGAAGCATCAGCGGCACTGTGTCTGCGCAACTGGGCTGCATGTTGTCTCGGTGCTCAGCCGCGCGCCGCAGCTCCGCTGGTCAACGCGCGGATGCTGCCGGCGTCGGCCTGGTGGACCGGATTGCATACCAGCAGGATCAGATCGGTGCGGCCCTCCACTGCGAAGGAGGAATACTCCATCTCCATCTCGCCAAGGATCGGGTGTCGCAGACGCTTGATGCCATCGCTGGGGTCGTTGACTTCGCCGGCTTCCCACAAGCGGGCGAAATCTTCGCTGCGGCTGCGCAACTCTTCCACCAGCGGGGCGATGGCCGCGTTGGCGCCGGCGCGCGCTGCATCGGCGCGGAACACGGTGACCAGTGATCTGGCCACGCCTTCCCAATCCAGATTCATCACCCGCGATGCAGGGCTCAGGAACATCAGCCGCAACACATTGCGTTCGCTCGGCGGCAACGTTGCGTAGTCGGTGAGCACCGCCGCGGCCGCCGCGTTCCAGGCGACCACGTCCCAGCTCACCGTGCGGATGAAGGCCGGGCTGGTTTCCATGGCATCGAGCACGCGTTGCAGCCGCGGGGTGACGCCGGCGGGCGGGTGATAGCGCACGTCGGGCAGGCGCCCCAGCCCGAGCAGGAACAGGTGCTCGCGTTCGGCATCGGTGAGCAGCAAGGCCTTGGCGATGCGGTTCAACACGCCCGCCGAGGGCGCACCGCCGCGGCCTTGTTCCAGCCAGCTGTACCAGGTGGCGCTGATGTTGGCGCGCTGCGCGACTTCTTCCCGGCGCAGGCCGGGCGTGCGCCGCCGGCCGCCGGGATAGCCCAGCGCGGCAGGGTCCAGGCGTTCGCGCCGCTCGCGCAGGTAGCTACTGAGAGTGGCGTCGGCCATGGTCCGATCCTGTTATTGGCTATACCGGGATAATCTCACGACTGTAAGGGTATCTCTGGCGTGGATAGCATCCTGATTCCACTGAATCGGTAGAGATCCCCATGCATGTATTCGTCACAGGTGCCACCGGCTGGGTCGGCACGGCAGTGGTCGATGAGTTGCTGCAGCACGGGCATCGCGTGCTCGGTCTGTCGCGGTCGCCCGAAAAAGCGCAGACGTTGAAGGCGAAAGGCGCCGACGTACTGCACGCAACGCTGGACGATCTGGACAGCTTGCGCGCTGCCGCCCGCGCTGCCGATGGGGTGATCCATCTGGCCTTCAATCACGATTTCTCCCGTTACACCGAGAACGCCGCGCAGGATCGCCTGGTGATCGACACGCTGGGCGACGCGTTACAAGGTAGCGACAAGCCGTTGCTGGTGACCTCCACCTTGTCGGCGTTGCGTGCGTTCGGACGGGTCGCCAGCGAGGCCGATCTGCCTGCGTCGGATCCGTCCTACCCGCGCCGTTCGGAAGAAGCCACACGCCTGCTCGGCGAGCGCGGCGTCCGCGCGGCCACCATTCGCTTGCCATCCTCGGTGCATGGTGTTGGCGAAACCCATGGCTTTGTGCCGATGCTGATCGACCTGGCGCGCGAGAAGGGCGTGTCGGCCTACATCGGCGAGGGCGCCAATCGCTGGCCGGCGGTGCATGTTGCCGATGCGGCCCGGCTGTATCGGCTGGCGCTGGAAGGTGCGACGCGTCAGGCCGCTTACCATGCCGTTGCCGACAGCGGGGTGCGATTTCGCGAGATCGCCGAGGCGATCGGGCACAAGCTGGGCATGCCGGTGGAGTCGCGCGATGCGTCGCATTTCGGTTGGTTCGCAGGCTTCGCCAGCGAGGATGTGCCCGCCTCCAGCGAGGCAACGCGGCAGCAGTTGGGGTGGCAGCCGAGCGGTCTGGGGTTGCTGGCCGATATCGCGCAACCGGCGTATTACGCGGGCCGCTGAGTCGGCACCGCAATCGCTGTGCGGCCGCAGATTGCGTGCGGCCGCACAGCGATCAGAGCTCGCAAAATCGAGCGTGCCTGGATGCGTGGGCATCCAGCACGTCTGGGTGCCAGACGCGCGTTGGTGTCTGCGCTTGCGCAGCCTCTCATCGACTCGCGCACACCGCGTCATGCGGCAGCGCGCATAAGCACTGCACACCAAACGCCGCGCTCACACAGCGCGTGGCGATGCGCTCACCGCGCTGCGCGCAGCAACGCATCCTCGGTGATCGCGTTGGTCAGCACGGTCGGCAACACCGCCGGCGGTGTGCCGGGCCCGTAGACCACGTACAACGGCACACCGACCGCCTGGTGCTGGTCGAGAAAGGCGCTGATCTTGGGGTCGACGTTGGTCCAGTCGCCCTTCATGTAGACCGCATCGACCCGGCGCAGCGCATCGCGGAATTCGGCACTGCTCAGCACATTCTTTTCGTTGGCCTTGCAGGTCACGCACCAGTCGGCGGTCATGTTGACGAACACCACGCGGTTGTCGGCGCGCAGGCGGTCGAGCAGTTGCGGCGAGAACGTCACCACGCCTTCGGCGGCGGTGGCGGCCGGCAAGCGGAGGCGGGTGACCGCCACTACCGGCACGATGGCCAGCACCAGCATCACCGCAGCCAACCCCATGCCGATGCGATGGCTCTTCCAGCGGCTGCGCTCGAAGCAGAACAGGCCCAGCGCCAACAAGGTGGCGCCGACCAGCATCAGTGCCAGCGCATCCACACCGCGCTGCTTGCCCAGCACCCACAACAACCAGATCGCGGTGAGATACATCGGGAACGCGAGCACCTGCTTGAGCGTTTCCATCCACGCACCGGGCGTGGGCAGGCGCCGCGCCAGCGAGGGAATGAAGCCGATCAGCAGGAACGGCAGCGCCAGGCCCAGGCCCAGCGCCAGGAACACCAGCATCGCCAGCAGCGCAGGTGCGGTGAACGCATAGGCCAGTGCGGTGCCCATGAACGGGGCGATGCAGGGGCTGGCGACCACGCAGGCCAGCACGCCGGTGAAGAAGTCGCCCAGCGGGCCATTGCGCGATGCCAGCGACTGGCCGATGCCGCCCAGATTGCTGCCCAGCGTAAACACGCCCGACAGGCTCAGGCCCACCGCAAACATCAGGTAGGCCAGCGCGGCGACGAACCACGGCTGCTGCAACTGGAAGCCCCAGCCTGCCGCTTGCCCGGCCGCGCGCAGGCCGATCACCAGCCCGCCGATCGCCGCGAACGACACCAGCACGCCCAGCGAATACCAGATGGCATGGCTGCGCGCGTGGCTGCGGCTCTCGCCGCTATGCGCCAGCCCCAGCACCTTCAGCGACAGGATCGGCAGCACGCACGGCATCAGGTTCAATACCAGGCCGCCGAGCAGGGCCAGCACCAGCATCGCCAGCAGGCCTTTTTCGGTATGCGGCGGCTGGGTGCGTTGCGGGTTGCCGGCCGAGGCGTCGGCAGCGGGCGCGGCACTGGTGGCAGGCGTGGCGGCAGGCGCCGGTTCGCTGGGCGTCTGCCCGGCGGCCAGCGGCGAAATCATCAGCGGTGCGGTCTGCGCCTGGTTTTGCGGCGACACCGTGCCGGGCGGCAACTCCAGCGCGACGCGGCGGGTCATCGGCGGGTAGCAGATGCCGTCGGTCTGGCAGCCCTGGAAGGTCGCCACCAACGTCACCTTTGCCGGATCTGCGTGGTCGCGCAGCAGCGGCAGGGTGACTTCGGCCTGGTCGAAATACACCACCACATCGCCGAAATGCTCGTCGCGGTGCGCTTTGCCCTGCGGCCAGCGCGGCAGCCCGGTCCGCACGCCGCCGGCGCCTTCCAGTGCCAGTGAGGTGCGGTCGCGGTAGATGTAATAGCCAGGCGCCGGGGTGAAGCGCAGCAACAGGCTGTTGCCGTCGCCGACGATGGCTTCGAAGGTGAAGGCCTGCTCGGCCGGCAGCGGCAGTGCGTCCACGCCGGCTGCCTGGCCGGGGCTGCCGAACAGGCGCGGGGCGGCGGCCGGTGCACGCGGCACCAGCGAGCCCAGGTTTTCGCGCTGCGCGGCGGGCGCAGCGGCGGGGGACGAGGCCGAGACAGCCGAGGCCTCGGGCAGGCTCACGCGCAGTTCGCGACGCTGCGGCGGGTAGCACACGCCGGCATCGGCGCAGCCCTGGTATTGCACCTGCAACACGGCGGTCTGCAGTGAAGGCTCGGCCTTGCCGGCCAGCTTGGCCTGCAGCTGTTTGCGGTAGGTCTGCACCTGGCCGAAGAACTCGTCGTGCTTGCTCTGCCCTTCCGGCAGCGCCAGCTCGCCGGCGGCAAAGCCTTGCCCGGATTTGACGCTGATGCGGTGGCGATACAGGTAATAGCCCGGCGCGATCTTCCAGCTCAGCGCGATGCTGTCGCGGCTATCGGCCGTGGCGTTCAGCGTGAATGCCTGATCCACCGGCAGCAGGTCGGCCTCGGTGACTGCGGCCTGCGCGGGCAATGGCGCCACCAGCGCCAGCGGGGCTGCGAACAACGGTACGGCCAGCAATGCGCAGCGGGCGATCCAGCGGGACAGAGACTTCATGGACGTCAGGATTCCTTGCGGGTTTCGGCCCGGACCCAATCGAGATATGCCGGTAGCCCGGCGCTGGCTTGGACCGCAACCGCCTCCGGCAGTTCATACGGATGCAGCGCCTGCAGCCGCGCAATGGCGTCGGGCAGGCGGTCTTCCCAGGTCTTGATCAACAACTGCACTTCCTGGCTACGCGTGATCGCCCCATTCCAGCGATACAGCGACTGCACACCGGGCACCTGGGTGACGCAGGCGGCCAGGCGTTCGTCCAGTAGCGCGTGCGCAATGCGATCGGCGCTGTCGGCATCCGGGCAGGTACTGAACAACAGATGGAGGGAAGAGGCGCTCACGTAGCTGGGCAGTGTAATCCTCCGCTTACGCGGGATCGACCGCACGTTCCGGAACGCGGCGTTGACTTCGCCACATCCACCCTTCAGCAATCGATGCATCTGGCGCATCGGTGCCTGCGTCGTGGAGGCCGTGCTGTCGATGCACCGGGAGCGCGTGTTTTGCCGCGACCGCGGGCGTGCCGCGAGTGTTGGCACAGGGCAACCGCGCGCTGGCCGAGCTGGCGCTGAAGCAGCTGGCGCGCGTCTGCGCGGGTGTCACCCAACGCACGACCCAAGCAATGGGTCGGCGCCTTGCGGGTGCTGACGTCGCACGATGACAGCACGGCCCGGCGCGCGCTGATCGCCGCCGCAAGCCCGCCACCGCAAACCGGCCCGACGCCTCAAGCGCCGGGCCGGGATGGATCAATTGGCCAGTTGGCAGTTGGCCGGCTTGGCCGAGGTGAACAGGCTCGATGTCGCCCATTCGGGGTGATCCACGAACGGATTGCGGTTGCCCTGGAAGCTGAAGACCACCTGGTTGCGCGCACGTTCGGCATCGTCCGGCGGGTCGGCCTGGTGCCAGGCCAGCAGCGTGGACAACAGCCCCATGTAGGCTGGGGAGGCCGAGGTCTGCACGATCTTGCTGCGGTCGTCGGTGAGCTCCAGGTCCGGCTCGGATTGCCCGGTGGCCGCATCAAGGCCGCCTTCGTAGCGGATCGCCATGTACATCACCGCGCGTGCCATGTCGCCCTTGCGCTTGTCCCACACTTCGAAGGTGCCACCGTTGCCGTCGGGCGTGCGCACCCAGTTGGAATTACCCGGATAGCGCCCGCTGCCGCCGCCACTGCCGTCGTTGACCTCGGTCACCCGCTCGCCGCAGCTGCTGGTGCAGGTGGCGTAGGGCTTGTTGCCGCGGTCGGCGTTGAAGCCGGTGTCGGTCAGATACAGCATGTGGGTGTCGGTGTAGGGCGCATACGGCAACCCCTTGTCGCCGCTGGCGCTGCCGAAGCCCAGCGAGTTGGGCCAGGTGTGCTCGCGGTTGTAGGTCAGCCCGCTACCGGTGCCGGCGCGGTCACTGCCCTTGGCGTAGCTGCGGTTGCGGTAGGCGTCCAGGATCCGGCCGCTGTTGTTGGGGTCCTCGTCGGCCATTTCCAGGATGGTCCAGGTGCTGGTGCCCGAGCCGCTATATGGGTAGACCGTGTGGCCCTTGATTACGGTGTGCAGCGAGCAACGCAGCTGGCTGGCATTGGCGGTGTTCACCCGCGAGTAGTAGCCGGTGCCGCCGCCGCTGGCCGTGGCCACGGTGAAGGCGATGGACTGGTTGGCGGCCGGGCTCAGCCCGCTGGCGTCGCGGATGGCGCTGGCGGTGATCGCCAGGGTGCAGCGCTCGCCGCCCACCAGGGCAGTGTTGGTGGACAGGCTGAAGCGGGTACCGCTGGTCGGGTAGCTCAGCGCCACCGTGCCGGAGCTGGCGCAGCTCAGCGCGAAGGCGCCGCTGCTCAGCGTCACCGCCTCGCTGAAGCCCACGCTCAGATCGCCGGCCGCCGGGAAGTTGGTGGCGCCCTGGGTCGGGGTGGTGCTGGTGATCGAAGGCGCAGCGCCGGTTTCGCCGCCACCGCCGCTGCCGTTGAAGGTCTGGCCGCGGTTGCACGCGCCAAACGTCTGCGCCGAGGAGCCGGCCCAGCTGAAGTTGGCCGCGCTGCTGCCGGTACCGGTGAGTTGCAGCGAACTGCCGACCGCGCTGCTGTTGCTCTCGCTGACCGGCAGGTTCTGGCTGGTGACGCCTGCGGCGGGCCCGCCGCTGGCGGTGATGGCGCCTTCGTAACTGAGAAACTGCACCAGCTGGCCGCTGGGGTCGACCAGCGCCACGCCGTCGTTGGGCCCGTTCTGCACGCCGTTGCTGGTGTAGCCGACCGTAGCCACGCGCACCTGGCTGCCGCAGCTGACCAGACTGCCGGCCGGCACCGCCGTGTTGGCATAGACCGTGGCCGCGCTCGGGGCGCTGCCGTTGTACAGATAGATGCGGTAGCCGCTCAGCGATTCGCCGGCGGTCGCCACCACTTCCACGGCTTCGTCGCTGTCGCCGGAGGCGCCTGCGTCGTCGTAATGCAGTTCGTTGATGAACACCGCGGCGTGGGCGGTGGGGACGGCCAGTGCGAACGCACAGGCCAGGGGAAGCACGCAGCTCAGGGACACAGCACGGGACGGCAACCTCATCGACAGCTCCTTGTGATCGGGGAATGCGTTACCGACTGTAAAACGTGCGCATGACAATCGGTGGAACCTGGTTCCAATTCGGCCCCTGTATTCGAGAGGGCGTCGAAATTTTTTTGCCCCTAGCCCTTGAAAGCCGCCCGCGCAGCACAATCTCTGGCCCGCACCCGCTCTGTCGGGTTTTTTCCGCGCGCTGTGCTGGCAGTCGTCACATACGAGTGCTAACATCGCCGATAATTTCCAGACCAATCAATCACTTAAGAGGGTCTTTCTCTATGAGCATCAAGCCGCTTCACGACCGCGTTGTAGTCAAGCCGATCGAAGCCGACGAAGTTTCCGCCGGCGGGATCGTGATTCCGGATTCGGCCAAGGAAAAGTCCACCAAGGGTGAAGTCGTCGCCATTGGCGCCGGCAAGCCCCTGGACAACGGCAGCCTGCGCGCGCCGGTGGTCAAGGTCGGCGACAAGGTCATCTACGGCCAGTACGCCGGCAGCAGCTACAAGTCCGAAGGCGTCGAGTACAAGGTGCTGCGCGAAGACGACATCCTGGCGGTCATCGGCTGATAGCCGTTGCCGGCGGGATTCGGGAGTGGGGATTCGGGATTGGCCACTGCGCTTGGCGCAGCTGATCCCGCATCTCCCCCGAACCCCGCTCTAGCCAATCCCCAATCCCCAATCTCAAATTCCGGAGTTACAACAAATGGCTGCTAAAGACATTCGTTTCGGTGAAGACGCACGTACCCGTATGGTCCGTGGCGTCAACGTTCTCGCCAATGCCGTCAAGGCAACCCTGGGCCCGAAGGGCCGCAACGTCGTGCTCGAAAAGAGCTTCGGCGCGCCGACCATCACCAAGGACGGCGTCTCCGTCGCCAAGGAAATCGAACTGGCTGACAAGTTCGAGAACATGGGCGCGCAGATGGTCAAGGAAGTCGCTTCCAAGACCAACGACAACGCCGGCGACGGCACCACCACCGCCACCGTGCTGGCCCAGGCCCTGATCCGCGAAGGCGCCAAGGCTGTGGCCGCCGGCATGAACCCGATGGACCTCAAGCGCGGTATCGACCAGGCCGTCAAGGCCGCCGTCATCGAGCTGAAGAACATCTCCAAGCCCACCACCGACGACAAGGCGATTGCCCAGGTCGGCACCATCTCGGCCAACTCGGACGAATCGATCGGCAACATCATTGCCGAAGCGATGCAGAAGGTCGGCAAGGAAGGCGTGATCACCGTTGAAGAAGGCTCGGGCCTGGAAAACGAGCTGGACGTGGTCGAGGGCATGCAGTTCGATCGCGGTTACCTCTCCCCGTACTTCATTAACAACCAGCAGAGCCAGTCGGCCGATCTGGACGACCCGTTCATCCTGCTGCACGACAAGAAGATCTCCAACGTGCGCGACCTGCTGCCCGTGCTGGAAGGCGTGGCCAAGGCCGGCAAGCCGCTGCTGATCGTGGCTGAAGAAGTCGAAGGCGAAGCGCTGGCGACCCTGGTGGTCAACACCATCCGTGGCATCGTCAAGGTCGTGGCCGTCAAGGCACCGGGCTTCGGCGACCGTCGCAAGGCGATGCTGGAAGACATGGCCGTGCTGACCGGCGGCACCGTGATTTCCGAGGAAGTGGGTCTGGCGCTGGAGAAGGCCACCATCAAGGACCTGGGCCGTGCGAAGAAGGTGCAGGTCTCCAAGGAGAACACCACCATCATCGACGGCGCCGGCGACTCGGCCACGATCGAAGCCCGCGTTGGCCAGATCAAGACCCAGATCGAAGACACCTCGTCCGATTACGACCGTGAGAAGCTGCAGGAACGCGTGGCCAAGCTGGCCGGCGGCGTTGCCGTGATCAAGGTCGGCGCATCGACCGAAATCGAAATGAAGGAAAAGAAGGCACGCGTCGAAGACGCCCTGCACGCCACCCGTGCAGCCGTCGAAGAAGGCGTGGTCCCGGGCGGCGGTGTGGCCCTGGTGCGTGCGCTGGTGGCCGTCGGCAACCTGACCGGTGCCAACGAAGACCAGACCCACGGCATCCAGATCGCCCTGCGCGCCATGGAAGCCCCGCTGCGCGAAATCGTGGCCAATGCCGGTGAAGAGCCGTCCGTGATCCTGAACAAGGTCAAGGAAGGCACCGGCAACTACGGTTACAACGCGGCCAACGGCGAGTTCGGCGACATGGTCGAGTTCGGCATCCTGGACCCGACCAAGGTCACCCGTTCGGCGCTGCAGAACGCAGCTTCGATCGCCGGCCTGATGATCACCACCGAAGCCATGGTGGCCGATGCCCCGAAGAAGGACGAGCCGGCAATGCCCGGCGGCGGTGGCGGCATGGGCGGCATGGGCGGTATGGATTTCTGATCCAGCCCCATCGGTTGTTGCATCAAAAAAGGACCCCGCCGAAAGGCGGGGTTTTTTGTCACAACACGTTTGCGTAGATGTGCGCGCGCGTGTTGGCGAAGTTTTGCTTCACTCGGCATACTCTGACGAGAGTTTCGACGTATTTTCATAAAGGCATTCTCCATGTCCACTCTGCCAGCGCCATCGAGCGGCGGTGTCTATCCCAGTGGTCAGCCTGGGTCGCATCGGTACTCACATCACCAGGGCAAGTTCTTCGCTCATTGGTTGACGTTGCGTAGTCGTGACGAATCGGCAGTTGCACGTGCCCTGTCTGCTGCGCGCGTCGATATGAACCCGCATCAGGTGGATGCCGCTTTATTCGCGCTCAAATCGCCTGTGGAGGCGGGCGTGTTGCTTGCCGACGAGGTTGGACTCGGCAAGACCATCGAGGCCGGCCTGGTGCTGGCCCAGCATTGGGCACAACGTCGCCGCCGTCTGCTGTTGATCGTCCCTGCAACGCTGCGCAAGCAGTGGACACAGGAGCTCGAAGAGAAATTTCAACTACCGTCCGTCATTCTCGAGAGCAAATCGTTCAATGCTTTTCGTCAGCTCGACGTAAGCAATCCTTTTCAGATCGAAGACGCGATCATCGTGACGTCCTATGAGTTTGCCGCAAGCAAGCAAAAAGAGCTCGCTGCGGTCAGCTGGGATCTGGTCGTGCTGGATGAGGCACACAAGCTGCGCAACTTGTACAAGGGCAAGAGTGCGTCAAAGCGTGCTGTCGCCTTGAACGAAGCGCTGCGTGGCAGGCGAAAGGTCCTGCTGACCGCCACGCCGTTCCAGAATTCGTTGATGGAGTTGTATGGGCTGGTGTCCTTCATCAGCGACGAGTTCTTTGGTAGTCAGAAGGCGTTTCAGATGCAGTACGCCTCAGGTCGGAGCTCCGAAGCTCGTCTTAACGACCTGAGGCATCGGCTCAAGCCGATTTGCCACCGTACCTTGCGTCGTCAGGTTCAGGCCGAAGGTGGCATTAATTTCACCAAGCGCTTTTCCATCACTCAGGACTTCACGCCTTCCGACGAGGAGCTTGAGCTCTACGACAAGGTTTCGGCTTACCTGCAGGATCCGTCCATCCTTGCCATCAAGCCGACAGCCCGGCATCTGGTGACATTGGTGGTGCGCAAGATTCTCGCCTCCTCGACGTTCGCCATCGCCGATACGCTCGAGACGATCATCGGTCGACTCGAGTCCAACCAGGCGCTCACTGCCAAGCAGATCGAAGATTTCGAGACCGTCGACGAACTCAGTGATGAGCTGGATTCCGATGGAATGGAAAGGCAGGGCGATGCGCCGGATAGCGATGCCTTGCAGGCAGAGCTGTTCTGCCGCGCGCAGGAAATCGATCGTCTGCGCGGTTACCGTGACTTGGCCAAGCAGATTCAAAGCAATCGCAAGGGCGACGCGCTATTACTGGTCCTCGGGCGAGCGCTTGCGATGGCCGAAAAGCTCGGCGGGCAACGTAAGGCAGTGATCTTTACCGAGTCGCGGCGCACACAGGAGTACTTGCGTGTCCTGCTCGAAGAACATGGCTATGCCGGACGAACCGTCCTGCTCAATGGAAGCAACGACGACGTCGATTCCAGGCAGCTGTATGCCGACTGGCTGGAGCGTCACGCCGGCTCTGCGCTTGTTTCAGGTTCCAGGACGGCAGACATGAAGGCCGCAGTGGTCGAAGCTTTTCGCGATCATCGTGATGTTCTCATCACAACCGAAGCAGGCGGCGAGGGCATCAACCTGCAATTTTGCTCGTTGTTGGTCAACTACGATCTGCCCTGGAATCCGCAGCGTGTGGAGCAGCGGATCGGGCGTATCCATCGCTATGGTCAGAAGAGCGATGTGGTCGTGGTGAATTTCGTCAATCGCAAGAATCGTGCGGATCAATTGGTGTTTGAGCTCCTGGAAAAGAAGTTCAAATTGTTTGACGGTGTATTTGGTGCCAGCGACGACATATTAGGTGCGATCGAATCTGGTGTGGACATTGAGCAGCGGATCCTGCGCATCTATCAGAACTGTCGCGACGCCGCGCAGATCGAGTCGGAGTTCGCTACCTTGCAGGCTGAGCTGGACGAGAGCATCGGCCGGCGCGAGGAAAGTGCGCGGCGCATGCTGCTGGAGCATTTTGACGAGGATGTCGTACGCAACTTGCGCTCACGTCGCGCAGGCATGCTGCACAAGATCAATCAGTATGAAAGTCAGTTTCTACACCTGATCGCTGCCGAACGTCCTAAAGCGCGCATCAGCGACAAGCTGGTTAAATTGGAGGAAGGCGATTACGCCGTCAGCTGGCCGCCGGCCGAAGAAGCCAACGCCGGGCTGTTGAGGCCGGACAAGGGGTTGGGGGAAAGGCTTTGCCGCCAGGCCAAAGAACGTCCGACTCTACCTGGCACGCTTCATTTCGATTACGCCGCTGTGGATGCGCAGCGTGCCGATGTGCGCCAGTGGCTGGGAAGCAGAGGGCAGCTGCGTGTAGCGTTGGTCACCATCCAGACCGCAGAGGAAGTGCTGGAAGAGCTGGTGTGCAGTGCGCTGTGCAGTGATGGGCGTGTCGTGCCCGACGAGACCGCTGCGCGTCTGATGGAAATTCCTGCCCGCTTTGTACCACGGCACCGCGTCGCCGAAGATCGTGCGCTTCCCGCTTTTGAAGCGGCAGTTGAGCGCGTGCTGGCAGAGGCAAACAAGCGTAACGAGAGTTGGTTTTTGCAGGAGTCCGAGCGCCTTGATCGTTGGGGCGAGGATCAAAGACTATTGCTGCAGCAGAGTATCGACGAATTCGACCTGCACGTGCGCGATGCCAAACGCACCTTGCGTCAGCTCGAGACCCTGGAGCAGAAAGCCCAGCTCAAACGCGAGATCAAGCGGATCGAGCAGCAGCGTGATGATGCCATGCTGGATTTTTTTGAAGGTAGAAAGCGCATCGAGCGTAGCCAGGACGTGATGCTGGAGCGGGTCGAAAATGCGTTGCGCACGCAGCACACCGTACAGGTGCTGTTCGATGTGGAGTGGACCTTGGAGCATCCCGAACCATGAGCAATTCACGTGAATTGGGGGATTTGCTCGAGCAGATTCGGCTGGGCGAAGACTCGCAGCTGGAATTCAAGCGCGTCGTGTTCGAGAACGATAAAATCAAAGGCCCGAACGGGGATAGCCTCAGCCAGGAAATCGCGGCATTCGCTAATGCCATCGGTGGGCGCCTGATCCTGGGTGTGGACGACAAGACCCGCGACGTGGTCGGGATTCCATTGGATCGATTGGACGCGGTCAGCATCTGGGTCGAGAACTGCGTGCATGACCGCATCAAGCCCGAGCCCACCATCTATTTGCGGCGCAGGCTGGTCCCTGATCGCTCCGGTACCGAGCATGCCGTTTTGGTGATCGACATACCGCGTTCGCTCTATGTCCATCTCGCCCCAGGTGGTTATTTCCGCCGTCAGGGCAGTTCCAAGCACGAACTGCCGCCAAACGAATTGTTGCGTCTCATGCAGTCGCGGCAGCGCGCCGGAACTCTGGGTTTCGATGAGATGCCCGTGCTGGGCTGTACGCAGGCGAACTTTGATGCTGCGCTGTACGGTCGCTTTCTCGGTACAACCGATGAACCTGAGGAACTGCGCCTGCGCAAGCTGAAGCTGCTGGTTCCGGGAGAGCCTGGCGAGGAGTGGGCCAGCGTCGCAGGTGTCTTGATGGCGACGGCCACGCCAAGCGATTGGCTGCCGCAGGCCTATGTGCAGTGCGTGCACTATGCCGGTACCGAGAAGACTGCCCAGGAGCAACTGAATGCGCAGGATATCCAGGGGCCGCTGGATCAGCAGATTCGTCAGGCTGCCGCCTTCGTACTGCGAGGCATGCGCACTGCGGCACGCAAGAATTTGGGCCGGATCGACGTGCCCCAGTTCGATCCAGAGGCTGTATTCGAGGCCATCGCCAACGCCGGTGCGCATCGCGACTACTCGATCAGCGGAGCGCCTGTGCAGGTGCATCTGTTCACCGACCGGCTGGAGATCACCTCGCCCGGCGCGTTGCCTAACTCCCAATCGGTGGAGTCGATCGCCCTGCGCACCGCCACCCGCAATGAACTGTTGACCAACCTGCTGGCGCGTTGTCCGGTCGAGATGGAAGGCGTCGGCAGGAGTCGCGTGATGGAGAAACGTGGCGAGGGCGTGCCGCAGATCCTCAACCGTAGCGAGCGCCTGTCCGGGCGCAGGCCGCATTTCGAGTTGCTGGGAGAAAATGCCGTGCGTGTGACCCTCTATGCCGCCGATCCGGAGACGAGTCCGCTGACTCGCGGCGTTCTCGATGGACTCGACTACCCGCCTCCGCAACGTATTCGAAACGAAGACTGATCACGATGAGCCGTAAGCAAAAATTGGAGCTGACCTGGGTTGGCAAGGATGAGCGCCCGCGACTGGAGCCACGCATCCTGCTGGAGGATCCGGGGCTGTCTTACCACGCTGCACATCGTGTAGACGAAGCCGATCGCTTTGAGAACCTGTTGATCCAGGGCGACAACCTACTAGCGCTGAAGGCGCTGGAGCAGGAGTTTCGTGGGCAGGTGAAATGCATCTATATCGATCCGCCCTTCAATACTGGAGAAGATTTCGATAATTATAACGATGGGATGGAGCATTCATCCTGGCTCTCCATGATGAGAGATCGGATCGTTTTGCTTAATTAATTGCTTTGCGAAGATGGCGCGATTTTCATCCATATAGATGACAATGAGCTTGGCTACCTGATTGTTCTGCTTGACGAAGTATTCGGGCGAAACAATCGGGTAGCGGTTGTTTCATTCAAGCAAGGCTCGGCTACTGGGCATAAGTCAATTAACCCTGGTGTTGTAAATACCACGAACTTTGTTTTAATTTACGCTAAAAACAAATCGATTTGGAAGCCTTGCCGTGTCTTCACTGCTCGAGCTGCTCGTGACAAGAGATATAATCAATTCATAGATAATTACGAGTCTGGAATCAGTGGTTGGCGTTTCGTCAGTTTGTTGTCTGCATTCTCGGCAGCTGTTGGCATTCAACAAAAGAGCCTAAAGAAAGAGCTTGGTGATGATTTTGAAGAGAAATTATACGAATTCATCTCAAAAAACTCGGCGCGCGTAGTGCGTCTAGCAAGGCCTGACTATAAAGCGGTAAGTGCAGAGGCAAGAAGATTAATCGATGAATCAAAAAGTCGTCGTGGAGAGATCCTGCTTCTTGAGCGCGAATCGCACTCGGATATGTTTTTTCTGAATGGCGAAAGAGTTATTTTTTATTCGGACAAATTAAAATTAATTGACGGAAACAATGTGGCGGGAGAGCCCCTGACCAGCCTTTGGGACGATATTTTGTCCAATAATCTGCACAACGAAGGAGGGGTCGAGTTTCCTAAGGGCAAAAAGCCGGAGGCGTTGATTAAGCGTTGCCTCGAGATGGCGACTGTCCCCGGTGACCTCGTCTTGGACTCCTTCGCCGGTTCCGGCACCACCGGTGCGGTCGCGCACAAGATGGGGCGGCGCTGGATCATGGTTGAACTGGGGGAGCATTGCCATACCCATATCGTGCCGCGCCTGCGCAAGGTGATCGATGGCGACGATCCGGGGGGCGTCACCTCAGCCACCGGCTGGAAGGGCGGCGGCGGTTTCCGCTACTACCGGCTCGCCCCGTCGCTATTGAGCGAAGACGCCTTCGGTAACCGAATCATCAATCCCGAGTATCGCCCGGAGATGCTCGCCGAGGCGGTGTGCAAGCTGATGGGCTACACCTATGCGCCCAGCGAGCAGCATTATTGGCTGCACGGCCGGGCGTCGGAATACGACTTCCTCTACGTTACCACTGCCGCGCTCGGCCATGCGCAGTTGCGCACGCTCAGCGAAGAAGTGGGGCCCGAGCGCACCCTGCTGGTTTGTTGCAAGGCTTTCCGCGCCAACGCCGATGCGTTCGACAACCTGACCATCCAGAAGATCCCGAAGACTGTGCTGGACCGCTGCGAATGGGGCCGCGACGACTATTCCTTGCGCATCGCCGAGCTGCCATCCCTACCGGAGCAAGAGGTACCGCCGCCGCCGCGTGCGCGTAGCACACGTGGTGCATCGTCCACTGCAGTTGGTACATCTGATCTCTTTGGCGAGGACAACGCATGACGCGCGACGTCCGCCAACTCTGCGCCCGCATGAGCCTGCGCCAGCCGCAGGCGCGTTCGCTGGAAATCCTGGCCGAGGTGTTGGAGCGGGTCCAGTTGCGCAAGGATGCCGATCTTGCAGATCAGCTTGGCGCGATCCAGGCAGCATTCCCGCACGTAGAGGATTTCGAGCGCGAGTTCGCCTCGCTGTGCTTTGCGCTGGCGACCGGTGTCGGCAAGACCCGGCTGATGGGCGCCTTCATCGCCTACCTGTACCTCACCGGGCGCAGCCGTCACTTTTTCGTGCTAGCCCCAAACCTAACGATCTACGAAAAGCTGAAGGCAGATTTCGATCCGACAAGCCAGAAGTACGTGTTCAAGGGCGTGCAGCAGTTGGCGTTGCATCCGCCGCTGCTGATTACCGGGGAAAACTACGAAACCGGCATTGGCGTGCGTGCGGAAAGCCTTGCGCCGCAGACCGCGACGCCGCAACTGTTCGGCGCGTCCACTTCGTTGCAGATCAATATTTTCAACATCTCCAAGATCAATGCCGACGTGAGGGGAGCCGATCGCAGCGGTAAGCCGCCACGCATCAAGCGTCTGCAGGAATACATCGGCGAGAGCTATTTTGCCTACTTGGCCGGACTGGATGATCTGGTGATGCTAATGGACGAGGCGCATCGTTATCGGGGCAGTGCCGGTGCACGCGCAATTGGCGAGCTGCGGCCACTGCTTGGACTAGAGCTGACCGCAACGCCCAAAACCATTGGCGCACGCCCTCAACCATTCCGTAACGTGATCTACCACTATGGTCTGGGCGAGGCGTTGGCTGATGGTCTGGTGAAGGAGCCAGCGGTTGCGACGCGTAAGGATTTCGACCCGGCCTCAGTGTCTGGCGATGAATTGGAGCGGATCAAGCTGGAAGACAGCATCCGCTATCATGAGTACGTCAAGGTGGAGTTAGAAACGTACGCCCTCCAAACCGGCGTGGCGCGGGTCAAGCCATTCATCTTGGTAGTCGCTCAAGATACTGCACATGCTTCACGCGTCAGGGAGTTGATGGAGTCTGCTGGCTTCTTCGAGGGCCGCTATCGCGGTCGAGTCATCGAGGTGCATTCAGCGTTGAGGGGCGAGGAATCGGATGAGGCGACCCAGCGTTTGCTAGCGGTTGAGAGCGATGAGACGACCGAGGTTGTCGTCCACGTCAATAAGCTGAAAGAGGGTTGGGACGTCAGTAATCTTTATACCATCGTGCCGTTGCGCGCATCGGCGTCTGAAATTTTGACAGAGCAGACACTTGGTCGCGGTTTACGTCTGCCTTATGGGAAGCGCATCGGCGTTCCGGCTGTGGATCGGTTGACAATTATTGCGCACGATCGGTTCCGAGAAATCATCAGTCGTGCCGGTGCGGAAGATGCAGTGATCCGCAAACATGTCTATATCGGTAATGGTGGCGATGTGCCGGAGCAGGCGCCCCAAACAGCGCAAGCGCAGCCGTTAAGCCATAGCGCATTGACTGGGGATGCATCGCGGCTCGGAGCCAGTACCTTTAACTCAAAAATCGCAGAAGAGGCGGCTGAGTACACAGTCGTCTCGCCAGCAGATCAAGAAATTGCCCGCGAGACACTTCGTATAATTCAACGCTATGAGCGATTGCCGTCGCTTGCGCAATTGAATTCGGGTGAGATAAGGGCGAAAGTGTCTGCCGAGGTGGCGGCCATACTACAGCCGCGTCAAGCGCCTTTGCTAATCGAATCCGATAGCGAACGCTTTGACGACCGGGTGGCACGCGTCGTTGAGCGCGTCACTAGAACTTTGGTCGATCTCACCATCGAAATCCCTAATGTGGTACTGATACCGACCCGTGAAGTGTCGTTTGGATTCCACGATTTCGTTCTGGAAAATTTATCTCGAATCGCGTACCCGATTGTTTCCGAAGAGTTAGTGGTGCAGCAGTTGCGCGATCACGCACGTGAGTTGATTGGATGGAGTAAGATTGAGGGTAAGGAGCGCCGGCTTGAAGACTACATCGTTGCTAAGCTGATAGAGCGCGATGAAATTGATTACGACGCACACGCAAGATTGCTTTACACACTTTCTGAGCAGTTAGTTGCTCATCTGCGTAGCTATCTTCCCGATGAAGCAGCGGCCGAGAATGTGCTGATCTATTACAGGCACGAATTGGCCGAGTTCGTTTGGGCGCAGATGCAGCAGCATCTTTGGGAAACGCCTACCGAATACATTCCCCGAATTACCCGTGGTTTCACCCTCTTGCGCCCAATCGCTTTTAGCCTCGCTGCTGGACAATTGCCCAGACCATTTCGTCAGCCGGTGCTCCGTGGCGAGAATATTCGTTCGCTAGTATTTACGGGCTTCCAGAAATGTTGCTACGACTTGCAGCGGTTTCAGTCAGCCGAAGGTGAGCAACGGTTAGCAATTGTGCTGGAAGATGATGGCGAAGTGCATCGTTGGATGAAGCCCGGTCCAGGCCAGTTCCAGATCGAATGGAAAAGCGGGCGTTCCTATGAGCCTGATTTCGTAGTTGAAACTGAAACGGAAAAATTGATTATGGAACCTAAGGCGCGCAATGAAATGCGTGATCCAGATGTTCAGGAAAAAGCGCGTGCAGCAGTTGAGTGGTGTCGACATGCAAGTGAACATGCTCGGGCGAACGGAGGAAAATCTTGGCGGTACGCACTGATCCCGCATGATGCGATGGAAGGCGGTGCTACCGCGACCGGGCTTGCCAATCGTCATCAGGTAGCGCAAGAGATCCACTGACTCAATTTGTTGGATAAAAAATCAGGAGCTGATCAATTCCTGGGCATTGAACGGCAGTGCCCAGTGTTGAATCTGGCTGGCCAGTAGGGCATCAAGATGTGTAATTTTCCGCTTGGAAAATTGCTGGCCCCCTCACTCGTCATTCCAACTCACACTGCAATTCCCAGGAGAACGCCGATGCGCCGTCTGACCGCTCAGGATTTCCACCCCGATCTGCTCGCGCTGTACGACGGCTATGTGCACGGCAAACTCAGTCGGCGCGATTTTCTCGACCGCGCCGCCGCGTTCGCGGTGGCCGGGTTGAGTGCGGCGGCGATCCTGGAATCGCTGAGCCCCGACTACGCGCTCGCCACGCAAGTGGAGTTCACCGACCCGGACATCGTGGCCGAGTACATCACCTATCCCTCGCCCAACGGCCATGGCCAGGTGCGCGGCTATCTGGTGCGGCCGGCCAAGGTCACCGGCGCGGTGCCGGGCGTGGTGGTGGCGCACGAAAACCGCGGTCTCAATCCGTATATCGAAGATGTCGCGCGCCGCGTGGCCAAGGCCGGCTTTGTCGCGCTGGCACCGGATGGCCTGAGTTCGGTGGGCGGGTATCCCGGCAACGACGAAAAGGGCCGCGCGCTGCAGGCGCAGGTCGACCCGACCAAGCTGATGAACGACTTCTTCGCCGCGGTGGAGTTTTTGATGAGCCGCGAGCGCACCACCGGCAAGGTGGGCATTACCGGCTTCTGCTATGGCGGCGGTGTGGCCAATGCAGCGGCGGTGGCGTATCCCGAGCTGGCCGCGGCGGTGCCATTCTATGGACGTCAGCCCACCGACGCCGAGGTCGCCCGCATCCGTGCGCCGCTGCTGCTGCATTACGCCGCAGAGGACGAGCGCGTCAATGCCGGCTGGCCGGCGTACGAGGCCGCGCTCAAGGCGCAGCGCAAGGTCTATCAGGCCTACGTGTATGCGGGGACCAACCACGGTTTCCATAACGATTCCACGCCGCGTTACGACAAGGCGGCCGCAACCCTGGCCTGGGATCGCACCATCGCGTGGTTCCGGCGATACTTGGTGTGAGTGGGTCGGTGCGGTCGTTGTAGTGTCGCCGATTACGCGCCGTTGGCGAGCGCGCCTCAGTGCGCCCTGACGCTAGCGCTGGCCGGGGTTCGGAGCGGGTCGGGGGTGATCGCGCGTGGCGAAGCCCTGGTGTTGGCTGTTGCATCACACACAAGACCCCGCCGAAAGGCGGGGTCTTGTGTGTGCGCTCCACTACAGCGCAGGTGCGTGCTGGCAGCCCATTGCGGTCGGTTGCAATGTCAGGGCGAGCCCGCTGTGCGCAGTGTTGCGTCATGGCTGAGTGGGTGCGGTTGCGCAATCGCTTCCGGTTCCGGGGAGGCGGTCTGTACCGCGACCTCGGCAGCCTCGTCCATCTCGGTGATTTCGGAGATTTCGGTGATCGTGACGCTGTTGCCGGGCCTGGTTTCCGCACCCGCGCCCTCGATCACTTGCAGGGCGCTATCTCCAACCATCTGCGCGTAATGCTGCGCCTGTTCCGGCGACAGACTTGCCACATAATTCGCCGTGTCTTGTACGGTCTGGATCAGCTCTTCGGGCGAGGACGGCATGCGGGTTGCGAGCGGGGTGCCATCGGGCCCCTTGAACACCCGCATGACCTGACGCCCGCCCCAGTTCATCGCCAGTTCCGCGCCACGCGCCATTGGGCCAGGCATCGTCATCGACATCAGCGACATGATCGCGCCAGCGTAGTAGGGCGATGCCGACGATGCTTCGATCAGACTCTTGTCTGCGAACGTCTTGGACAGTTTTTCCACACCCAGCGCCAGTGCCATGACCATGCTGCCGGAGCACATGGCCTTGAAGCGCTCCATCGTGTCCTGGCGGGTCGCGTGCTTGTTCAACGCCGACTGCATCATCACGGTCGTCACCACGGCCGAGTCGGCCAGCAGGTCCACCGTGCCGATCCGATCCGGCTGGATCAGGTAGACGGTCAGCCCGGTCACGCCGGCACCCAACAATGCCAATGCCAATTTGGAAGAGAAATCCTGGTTGGTCAGTTGGCGCGGGATGGTGACTGGCTGGTCCTGGTCGACTTGCAGCGCAGTGCTCAGGCGCTTGCTGCACTGATCGAGCGTCTCCAGCAGATGCGTGCATTGAGCATTGAGCGTGCGGGTGAGTTCGTGCCCTGTGCCGGGTTCGGTAAAGTTGCGGCGCGCTTGTTGAAAAGCGTCGCGGCCGTGCTCCAGAGCGGCGCAGATCTCGTTGAGTTGCGTGCGCAGTTGCTGGCTGATCTGTCCGGGCGTCAGGCGCGCACGCAACCGCTGAGCCTGCGTCTGGAGGCCGGCACGGTCCGCGATACCCGCGCCCAGGTGGGAGACACCATGCTGCATTCGATTGCCGAGCGCGTTGAGGCTGTTCCAGAGAAAGGGCGTCAGCACCATCGCTGTGCAGGCCGTGGATGCGGCCGCGGCAAATCCCAGGTTGTTTTCCACCGCTTCGGCCTGCTGTCGCATGGACGGGTTGCCGAATTTCTTTGGCAGTTCGGTGGTGAGAAACAATCCGTTGAGCAGGATTGCGTAGAAATGCATTTCGTTGGCTTCGCGCCCCAGCTGCCCGCCCATCAGCGGGAACGGAAGCCCATCGGCGGTGGGGCGCAGCGCCGATGCCGATAGACTCATCACGCCCTTGGTTGCTGCGGCAATGGAATAGGCGAAAGTCTTGGCTTGGTTGGCAAGCAGCGGACTGGGTACCACCAGGGGCCAGAGATTGACCAGATTGGCCAGCGACTTCAGCGCCCTCCCTGCTGCAGGTGTCCCATGCTCCAGCGGCTGCAGCGCATCTTCCACGGCTTTGACGTCGCTGAGCAATTGCTGACAAAAGCGTGTTTCCAGACCGGTTGCAGATTCGATGGCGCCGCGTAGCTGCGTGATCTGCTGGCGGCACGCGGCCAGGCTGTGCGGCGCGACCTGTTCCGGATCGGTGTGGCGCACCATTTGCAGAAATGCGGGATCGTCTGCATGCATCTGCAGCATGGTGCGCAGATCCGCCAGCGACCAGAGATCAGAAGCGGCCTTGGACACTGCAGCGGATGCATGCTGGACGCCGCTTGCCAACGCGGAGTTCGCGCGCGCGGTAAGCGTTTTTGCAGTGGATAGAGCAGTCGTCCGTGCCGAGTGTGACGCCTGCGGTGCGGGCGAGGATGGCTCCACGGGCGACGTCGGCGCGGAACTGGCAGACGAAGTGCGTGAGCGGCTGCGCGGGACAAGTGCCGATAGCGCGGGGTTGACCGGGGACTCTGTCGGCGATGCGGCAGGTTGTAGTTCCACGATACCTTCATCGTGCTTGCGTGCGTTCTGCAACTCGGCTGGCGAGGACGGGCCTGCCAACTGCGCTTTCTTGATCTCCATCGGATATCTCCGTTCGGTGGGGACACCAAATCGCGGTGTTTGGTGTTCTTTCATGATCTGCGCGCGAGCACCAGGCTCAACCAGATATGCGAACTGGCGCGCTGCCACCGGAAGTGCCCAACCAGGCGGTGACAACGGTAGCGAGGCTCCAACGTAGTGATTCCAGTGCCGCCAGCTGCGCATGGATGGGCACGCTGTGATCCGATCCCACACCTGCAGCACAGCATCGAATGGGCTGTTTTGAGCTGCCTATCACATATTCATGTCAGCGTGTTGACACCGATGTCATCACAGCCCTAGCGTCGCTGGGCAGGCGCTTGCGCCGAACGGTCGGGGGGCCATCGGACAGGGGGCGGCGATGCGGTGCATCGCTCGCAGGCGTCGTTGCAGTGGAACGCCACGCCGGCCATGCCGGCCTCTCCCGGGGATCTTATGAACTGCCGCAGTCATCGCCTTGCCTTGTCGATTTCCTTGTCGCTTGCCCTGTCCACCGCCGCGCAGTCGGCCACTGCCCAGCAGACCGAGCCGGATCAACCACGCGCCACCTCCACCCTGGATGCAGTTAGCGTCACCGGCTCGCGCATCAAGCGCGCGCAGGTCGAAGGCGCGCAGCCGGTGGTCACCATCTCCGCGCAACAGATCCAGCAGGAAGGCTTCGCCACCGTCTACGACGTGCTCAACAGCATGAACCAGCAGGGCTCGGTGGAAGCCGATACGCAATGGGGCTCGCACACGCCCAACGCCTCGCCGATCAATCTGCGCGACCTGGGACCGGGCCGCACCTTGCTGCTGGTCAACGGGCACCGTGTGGCCGATTACCCGCTGCCCTACGGCGGCGAGAGCAACTTCTCCAACTACAGCAATATTCCCTCCGCTGCGGTGGAGCGCATCGACATCCTGACCGGCGGCGCATCGGCGATCTACGGCTCGGACGCAGTGGCCGGCGTCATCAATGTGATCCTCAGGCGCGATTACCAGGGCGATCAGGTGCGGCTGCGCGGCGGTACTGCGACAGAAGGTGGGCGCGACAGTTTCGATGTGTCCTGGGCAGGTGGGCGCACCGGCGAAAACTGGAGCCTGACCTACGCGCTGCAGGCCACCCGGCGCGATCCATTGAGTGGGCGCGATCGCCCCGAGATGGACGACTCCGATGACATGTCCTACTCCAACTGGACCGGCCAGAACCGCCTGTACGGCTTCAACCCATTCACTGGTTTGAGCCTGGTCGATGCCAACAACAGCGAACGCCTGGCGCCACCGGCCGGCACCTGTGCACGCTTTGGCGGCGAGTTCATCGACGGGCAACGGCTGAGCTACGACCAGAACACCGGCGCGCTCACCAATGCCGGCGATTACTGCGGCGTGGCGCGCGATTACGGCGACTGGGGGCTGGTGACCAGTAGCGAGGACTATTCGGCCTATCTCTACGGCACCTGGAAGTTCGGCGAGCACACCGAAGCCTGGGCCACGCTATCGGCCAACCGCAGCATCGGCCGCTGGACCTACGACCCGCCGTACGTGTATCTGGGCCCGTTCCAGGACGCCGACACCGGCCGCTCGCTGTATGCGATCCGCCAGCTCACCCGGCGCGAAGCCGGCGGTTGGGATCGGCTGGCCAACTACAACAAGGAGCAGTCCTGGGACTTGAGCGCCGGCTTGCGCGGCGTGTGGGCCGATCGCTTCGATTGGGAGCTGAGCGTGGGCCGCTCGCGTTACACCGTGGACGAATACGTGCGCACCATGGATACCGCACGCGCCACCGATTACTTCCTCGGCAGCCCCACCGGCACCGCTGCCGATGGCACGCCGATCTATGCGATTAACCAGGCGCGCTTGTATGCGCCGCTGTCGTCGAACCAGTACGACGACCTGGTCGCTAAATCGCATAACTCCGCCTATTCGTGGGTGAATCAAGCCAGTTTCAGCTTGAGCGGCGACCTGGTGCAGGGCTGGGCCGGCCCGATCCGCTTTGCCACCGTGGCCGAAGTGGCCAAGCAGGGCTATCAACTGTCGCCGGACCCGTGCGCCAACGAGTGCTACCCGGTGGACGTGGTCGATAGCGGCGGCGGCGAACGCCTGCGCAGCTCGGCCGGGGTGGAATTCCAGATCCCGTTGCTGTCCACGTTGAGCGCGAATGTCGCCGGCCGCTACGACCGCTACGGCAACTATCGTTCCTCGGCCGCGATTCCGACCGGTGTCGGCACGCAGAGCGACACCACCTGGAGCGCCGGCCTGGAATGGCGCCCGGTCGAGAGCCTGTTGTTGCGCAGCACGCTGGCCACCAGCTTCCGCGCGCCGGACATGCATTACGTGCTCGGCGAACCCAGCTCCACCAACCAGACCGTGATCGATCAATACCGCTGTATTTCCTCGGGCGCGTCTCTCACTGGCGGCTGCAATGACGAGAACAGCAACATCTTCTACACCGTGGATGTGAATCGCCGCGGCACCCCGGATCTACGCTCGGAAACAGGCCGCTCGTTTACCGGCGGGGTGGTGTGGGACATCGCGCAAGGTCTGTCGCTGAGCGTGGATTACTACCGCATCCAGCTGGAGGAAATGATCAAGGATCTGGACCGCGACGAGATCCTCTCGGCCGAAGCCGGCTGCCGCACCGGCACCACCATCAGCGGCGGCGCCTGGAACAATCCTGGCGGCGCCGGCTATTGCGACACCATCAGCTCGCGGGTGGTGCGCAATGCCGACGGCACCATCGCCAGCATCGAGCGCGGCCCGATCAATCTGGCGCAGATGGAAACCTCGGGCATCGACGCCTCGCTGAAATATCGCCTTGCCACCGCCGGTTGGGGCAACTTTCAGTTGTCGCTGGACTACAACACGCTGATCGCCTATCGCGAACAGATCTACCGCACCGACAGCGACGAAAACCGCCGCGACGAACGCGTGCGCAGCCGTGTGCGCGGCAGCGTGCATTGGGACAACGGTGGCGCCTGGGACTGGACGCTGTACTTCCGCCGGCTCGGCTCCATGCGTGCGGTCAACTGGGGCACTTGCGCGCGCTTCGACGATGGCTATCAGCCCAGTGCCTCCGATGGGTGTCTGGTGACCGACACCGCCAACGTGCACCTGGGCGAAAGCAGCAAGCGTTACTTCGGCCGCGTGGGACCTGCGATCTACTGGAACCTGAGCACCGGTTACAAGATCACCGACCATGCCAAGGTCAACCTCTACGTCAACAACGTGTTCAACGAAGTGGGTTACGAGAACAAGGAGCGCTTCTACGGCTACGGCTTCTACAACACCACCTTGTTCAACCCGATCGGCCGCGAAGTGGCGGCGGAATATGTGTTTACGTTTTGATTGAATGTGGCTGCCGCACCACACGCCACGGCACAGCGCCGTGGCGTGTGGTGCAGTGCAGGCTGATTTTGTGACGAAAGCTGGTTGGGCTGGAAAGCGTTATTGGCTGGCGCCTTGATTTTGTGCGTGGGAGCGGCGCCGCAGACCACTCTTCGAAATTGCGGCATTGGCGGAACGGAAAGCGCGGCCTCCGGCGAAACACATGCTCCTCTGCAAGCGTCATTCATTGCGTCGGGGCATGAAGTAAGGCCTGCTCGCTCTATCAAAAAGCTGCGAGAGAAAAGCCTGTGTGCTCTTCAAATACTCACAAGTGATCAGGTAAGGACGACGTGCTCGGGACCTTAGTGGATGAGTCATAAATGCAGAGTCCGAACAATGGCTGCGCTGCCGTTTCAGTCGCTCAAAGTCATGGCAACGACGTACCGAGGCGGTAGCGTGGCTGGGGATTGGCGGAGAGCGGCAAAGGGATGTGCCGCGGCGGCGAGTCAGACAGGATGTCTGACCGAGCCGAATAGCCGATCCCCGGCCGCGCTGCCGCCGCTTGCCGAAGCCAGTAACTGACAGGCGGGTTGCACGCGGAGAAACCGTACCCTCACCCCAACCCCTCTCCCGGCGGGAGAGCCTTTAGGCGTCGGCGTCAGGCAAGACGTGACGCCGTTCGATGCAGGCTGGCCAACGCGCGCGTGGCGATGCCGCGCATCTGTTCGCTCAGCTTGTCGTTGTCCATGGCTTGCTGCCAGAACTGCTCGGCCATCCCGGCAGCGCGCCGCCATTGCGCGAACTGATCAACGCTAGGCGGTGGAATCTCGATATCCCGCTGCACGACTTCGCCACTGGATGCCGGCCGCAGTGCCATCGGCAGCATGTCGTACACCGGGGCAAGTTGCAGGGGCAGGGTGTCGGCAAGCACCAATGCCGCATTGCCCAGGTGCATGTCGGTGTTGCCGATAAGCGTGCCGAACCAACTGATCACTTCCAGGCGCTCGGCGTCTTCCGGGCTTAGCCAGCCATCGCGCTTGAGCAGTGGAGCAAGGGTCCGCCAGCTGCTGGTGTTCGCGTCGCCGTAAAAGGCAGCGAACAGCGACATCAGTGAGACGAACCCGCGCCGGCCCAATGCAGCAGTCCGATCGAAGCGTGTCGATTCGAGGAAGACGCGCCCGCCCGCCTGCAGCACCTGCGTTGCCGCAGCAGGGATGCCGCCGGCAATCAGAATCTGGCTGGCCAACCACTCCATGTGTAAAAGATCCGCCCAACGCCGGCCTGTTGGCTGATCGGTCTGGTCGGAGAACTTGACGATCACGGGGCGATACGCGCCATCTTCTCCCAGCACTGCAGTGAACTTCGGCTGCTCGCCAGCGGCAGATGAGCCAACGGCCTCGCCGCGCAATGCAGCTTCGGCGCGGCTGAGATATTCATCGGGGCGCGCCTGCATGGCGATGCACTCAGGCTGTTCGATCGCCTCCAAAGCCAGAGCCAGCGCCCGCTCGCCGATCAGCAGGTCGCCAAGCTGGTCGTGACCATCCGACAGCATGGCCACCAGGTTGTCCCTGGGCGACCACAGCGCCAGGTTGTCCGGTAGGCGCAACTGCCCGGCGACACGGTGCGCCAGATTGCGCCCGAGAAATCCCTGGGGCCGTTGGTCGTCGATAAACCACGGCAGCGACGCGAACACGCCTGTGTCCAACGGCGGATGCAATAGAACGGGGTTGTCCTGCAAAAGGTCGACAAAGAAATGGTCGTTATGCAGCACCAACAGGTGGCCCAGTGGTACAACGCGGGCATCGTGATCGATTCGATAGAGCGGCCACATACGCTCGCCCCGCAACTCACCGTTGGCCGCGTAGCCGGTAGCGCGCGCCTTGCCATAACGCAGCACTGCAGGACCGGCACTTGCGACCAGGCGAGACAGGGTAGGTCGGCTCACGCCCAGGCGCGCCGCCAGATCGGCCCCACGCATGGGGCCGTTGATTCGTAGCGCGCTGATCAGTCGTTCGACTGCGTCGGGAGAGGGCATGGAGCGCAGCTTCTGAAACGATATGTGAAACGATAGTAAGCCAATAGTGACTACCTAATCAATTGATATAAAAGAAATTTTATTTCAGAAATAAACGTCATTGACGTCGGTAGGTGAAACAATACCCCGGTGTGCCCGACTATCTTCGTGGTTACCACTGAGGATGGACACACACGCAATGGACCGAACATCAATCCGCACCGATATCGTGCCGGCACGTCGCAGCATCCATCGCGGTCGGGCTCAGCAAGACGGTTACCAAGCCGTGTGTCTGAGTTGCATCCAGCGTGCGTGCGTGAGAGCCGTGGGACGTGGCAGCACTGCCGCACGGCGCATGCGGAACTGGGCGTGGCGCGCGATGCGCTCAACGTCAGTGCGACGCGGTTGTGGGCGAGACACGTACTGCTTGCAGGCGCATCGCGACCGCCGCTGCAACGTTCCGTTGCCGATGAAACAGTGGCAACGACGAAATGTGCGTGGTATCAATGCATCCCATGAACGCACCCCGCAGCCAGTTTTATTTTTGGTACTACGGTTTTCCGATGCCGCTGGCGGAGGACGGATTGCGCTCACCCTGAAGAAATCTTCAGCAGCATTCCCGAAAAGCCGCCAGCGCACACTGGCGGCTTTTTTGTTGCCGCCTCGCCTGGCTCCCTGATGCAACACCGCCCACCGAGACACTGTTATGCCGCCTGTGACCGATGACCTGCGTATCCGCAAGATCGAAGCCCTCGCCCCGCCTTCGCAGCTGCTGTCGCTGTTGCCTTGCGACGACCGCGCCTCCGAGACCGTGACCAATTCGCGCGCTGCCCTGCACGAGATCCTGCATGGCCGCGACGACCGCCTGGCAGTGGTGATCGGGCCCTGCTCGATCCATGACCCGGTTGCGGCGATGGACTACGCGCACCGCCTGCGGCCGCTGCGCGAGCAGTTTGGCGACGCGCTGGAGATCGTGATGCGGGTGTACTTCGAAAAGCCGCGTACCACCATCGGCTGGAAGGGTCTGATCAACGACCCGGATCTGGATGGCAGCTTCCAGATCAACAAGGGCCTGCGGGTGGCGCGCGGTCTGCTGCGCGACATCAACAATCTCGGCCTGCCGGCGGGCGTGGAATTCCTCGACATCATCTCGCCGCAGTACATCGCCGACCTGGTGTCCTGGGGCGCGATTGGCGCGCGCACCACCGAAAGCCAGGTGCATCGCGAAATGGCCTCGGGCTTGTCGTGCCCGGTGGGCTTCAAGAACGGTACCGGTGGCGACGTCAAGATTGCGGTGGACGCGGTGGGAGCGGCCTCGCATCCGCACCATTTCCTGGCCGTGACCAAGGATGGTCACACCGCAGTGGCAGCGACGGCCGGCAACCCGGATTGCCATGTGATTTTGCGCGGTGGCAAGCAGCCCAACTTCGACGCGGCCAATGTGGAAGCGGCCAGCCAGGTGCTCACTAAATCCGGTTTGCCGGCGCGCCTGATGATCGACGCCAGCCACGCCAACAGCGGTAAGAATCCCGAGAACCAGCCCAAGGTCATCGACGACATCGCCAGGCAACTGGAAGGTGGCGAGACGCGCATCGTCGGCGTCATGGTAGAGAGTCATCTGGTCGGTGGACGTCAGGACCTGGTACCGGGCTGCGCACTGACCTACGGCCAGAGCATCACCGACGGCTGCCTGGATTGGGACGCCTCGGTGCAGGTGCTGGAGCGCTTGGCGACGGCGGTGCGTGCACGTCGTGCGAGGCGGGTTGCTGAAGCTGCGTGATTGGTGAGAGCCCCTCTCCCGCCGGGAGAGGGATGAGGGTACGGTGCGAAGCCATACTTGGAATGAGATGCCATGAGGCTTCGCCCGTACCCTCATCCGGCGCTTCGCGCCACCTTCTCCCGACGGGAAAAGGGGTCAAAGCCCCTGTTCCCTCGGGGGTAAGCTAGTCACTTGTAGCGAGACCAGACTCTAAATACGACGAAATTCCCCGGGCACAAGCCGGGGTCTATCGTTCTGACCTCCCTCAGTGGCAGGGCTAGTCATGAGGGATGCTCTCTTTGTATCAGCTGCTCCAGGACGGCACCTGCTACTTTCTCGTTGTTGATTTTCAACGAGGTGGAATGGCGCGACGATGCTCACGCCTTCCTCCAGTCCTGTGACGAACGTCAATTATTAGGGTGTCGGTGTCTTGCGCGGCTGCTGTCTTCATGGGTTTTTTGTAGTAACGTTACTACATTTGGATGATTTCGGAGCCATGCTATGACCATCACAACCCTATCCAGTCGCGAGCTGAACCAGGACGTGACGCGAGCAAAGAAGGCCACGAAGGCCGGTCCGGTGTTCATCACGGATCGCGGCAAGCCT
This sequence comes from Xanthomonas hortorum, assembly GCF_011305375.1. Classification (GTDB taxonomy): domain Bacteria; phylum Pseudomonadota; class Gammaproteobacteria; order Xanthomonadales; family Xanthomonadaceae; genus Xanthomonas; species Xanthomonas hortorum_E. The sequence continues at coordinate 125,044 of NZ_VCME01000014.1, read as the reverse complement.
GCGCACGTACTGTTGAGCTTCGAGGACTATCAGCGGCTGACGAAGCAGCGGCGCAACATTGCCGATGCGCTGGCGATGCCGCGCGCTGCGGAGATCGAGTTCGAGTTCGAGCCACCACGCGTGACGATTGGAGCCCAGCCGGCTGAGCTGGAATGATGTACGTGCTCGATACCAACGTGTTGTCGGAGCTGCGTAAAGTAAGCCTCGGCAAGGTCGATACGAATGTGGCGGCGTGGGCGGAACGTGTTGATGCCGCCGACCTCTTCGTGTCAGTCATCACCATCATGGAGTTGGAGCTTGGCGTTCTGTCGATTGAACGGAAGGACGCCCCCCAGGGGGCCATATTGCGCTCCTGGCTTGAGCAGCATGTATTACCCGAATTCTCCGGGCGAACATTGCCTATAGATACTGCTGTGGCGCAACGCTGCGCCCGGTTGCATGTACCAGACAAGCGCGGCGAGCGCGATGCGCTTATCGCAGCGACTGCACTAGTACACGGCATGGCGGTGGTCACGCGCAATGCGGCCGATTTCAAACCGACGGGAGTGACCATCGTCAACCCGTGGGAGCCTTTGCCATGAACGACTGCAGGTTCAAGATTGTTTCCGATAGTGGTACTCGAGCGGGACAGAGTTGAGTATTGCCTGCCCCACGACTACAAGGAAGAAAATTGGCTCGACAGGTACCATGAGTTCAGGCTGCCTGCAGCGGCAGTGCGATTAGTCAATCTCGATTACTACCGCGATGGCGCAGGCTAGTAAGCGATCGTCAACCGAGCGGTGCTCATTCGCCTGTCCCTTGCGAACGAATCAGACTTTCCTCTCGGAGAGGCCAAGCGGAACTAGTTGCCATGAGCGGTTGACAAAAACGTATCAAGCTGCCTGGCAATGAGCGCTATAGCGTTAATCAATGGCGGTTTAAAACAAGAACGCCGTGCCGGCGCAGGGAGCCGGCCCGACGGATTCGACACCACCCAGTGATGACCCGTCGCGCCCAGCGGCAGGAGGGGGAGAGAGCCGTCCTGCCGCCGAATGCGAGCGGGCAGGAACGTTATCCGCTATGTCCGTGACGATGCGATGTCGCCGCATGTCGGCGGCAGCAATGAAGTTCGAGTTGCGTTAATGGCGACCATTTCGCATGACGCGAGGCACTGAGCGTTCGAGCGCGCATTACGTGCGAGGAAACACTTGGCACGCTCGTCATTGCATAAGCGCATAGCGGCCGGTGCACGTGTGCAGTCGCGCGATAAGGTGCTGCCATCGGACGTGTTGAGCATGGCGCTATCGCTAAACCGCTATTCCGCCAGAACACGCGTGCCTGCGGGCGGCGCGATCGGTGTCCCGCTGCGACCCGACGTACATCCGCTAAATGCTGCGCACGCTGCCCGGCACGACGATCAGGTGCACAGAGCGCTGCATGATCGGGCAGCTGCAACGCGCGCGATCACCCCAACATATCCCCCGTCTCCAACCAACGCTGATGCCACGACAGCGCTTCGGTCAACAGATGCGGGGTGTGCTTGCCGTAGCTGTCGCGATTGGCGCGCGCTACATAATCTTCCAGTGCATCGCGATAACGCGGATGCACGCAATGATCGAGCAACTGGCGCGCACGTTGTTTGGGCGTGAGCCCGCGCAGATCGGCCAGGCCTTGTTCGGTGACGATCACCGAGACGTCGTGTTCGGTGTGATCGACATGGCTGACCATCGGCACGATCGACGAAATGCTGCCGGCCTTGGCGATGCTGGGGCTCAAAAAAATGGACAGGAATCCATTGCGCGCAAAATCGCCGGAGCCACCGATGCCGTTCATGATGCGGCTGCCCATCACATGGGTGGAATTGACGTTGCCATACAGGTCGGCCTCGATCATGCCGTTCATGCCGATGCAGCCCAGCCGGCGCACAAGTTCCGGATGGTTGGAGATCTCCTGCGTGCGCATGACGATGCGTTGCCGATAGAAATCGATATTGCGCTTGAACTCCTCGTTGCCTTCTGGGCTGAGCGCAAACCCGGTGCACGAGGCATAACGCAGCACGCCATCGCGCAGCAGCGCGAGCATGCCGTCCTGGATCACTTCGGTGAACGCTTCCAACTCACGAAAGCCGCTGCGTGCAAGCCCCGCCAGCACCGCATTGGGAATATTGCCCACGCCCGATTGCAGCGGCAGCAGATTGGCCGGCAGCCGGCCCTTGCTCACTTCATGGCGCAGGAACTCGATCAGGTGTTCGGCGATGCGTTCGCTGCTTGCATCGGCAGCGGCGAACGGGCTGTTGCGGTCCGGGCCATGCGTGCGCACCACCGCCACGATCTTGTCCGGATCGCAGCGCAGGCTGGGCTCGCCGATGCGGTCGTCGCCATGCAGCAGCGGGATCGGTTTGCGATGCGGCGGTAGCGCGGTGCCGTAATAAACGTCGTGCATGCCATTCAGGCCGGCCGGCTGCCAATCGTTGACCTCGATGATCACTTTCTTGGCCAGGTCGAGCCAGGTCTTGTTGTTGCCGATCGAGGTCGACGGCACCAGGCTGCCATCGGCGCGGATCGCCGAGACTTCCACCACCGCGGTATCGATCTGCCCGTAGAAACCGAACCACACGTGCTGGGCGACATGGCTGAGATGGATGTCGATGTAGTCCAGGGTGCCGGCGTTGATGCGTTGGCGCGCATCCGGGTCGGACTGGAACGGCATGCGCATGGCGATGCCCTCGGCCTTGGCCAGCGCGCCATCGAGTTCCGGTGCGGTGGAGGCGCCGGTCATCAACTTGATCTGGAACGGTTGGCCTTGCAGATGCGCCGCTTCGATGCGCTGTGCCAGCGCCATCGGCACCGCCTTGGGGTAACCGGAGCCGGTGAAGCCGCTCATCGCCACGGTCTCGCCGGGCTGGATCAAGGCGGCAGCGGCCTCGGCAGAAACCAGGCGTTCGCGCAGCGGCGCGTGCAGGATGCGTTCGTCGGACATGGGCAGCACAGCGGAAACGGGAGAAGCGCAATTATCGCCGTTGCACACCTCGATCGGGGCGCGACCTTGGTGGAATGAGCGAGCGCGACATCGGCCATGCGCATGTTCACGCCTCGCCGCCAGCGCAACCGCGATAGTGACGGCAGACTCATCACTGCCTGCGCCCATGCCCACACTTCGCGATCGCTTCCAGCGCTGGCCCCGGCCGTGGCGCATTGCAGTGGTCGTGCTGCTGGCGCTGTATGCGCTTTATCTGCTGGCCGGCAACCTGTTTCTCAACACGCCGCTGTTCGATGCCGTCACCAACCGGCAGCCGCATAAATTCACCATGCAGACCGGCCCCGCGCTCACTGTGTTTCCGGGCCAGGTGATGGCCTGGAACGTGCGCATGCGCGGGCAGGCCAACCGCACCGTGTACGTGTTGCATGCCGATCGCGCCAACGCGCGCGTCGCCTTGCTGCCGCTGTTCCGGCGCGAGGTGCGCCTGCCGTGGTTGCATGCCACCGGCCTGAGCGCGGAAGTTGAAACCTCCGATACACCCATTCCGCCACCGCCACGTGGCGATCAGGGCTGGACGCTGCGCTTCGATGCGATCACCAGCAACAGCATCCGCAGTGCGCGTCTGGGCAAGTTGCTGATTGCCGGGCAAGGCCACGCCACTGTCGGCTTTCTCAAGCAGCTCAAAGGCGGGCCGTCGGAGCTGTTTGCTTCCGAGGCAAGTTTTACCGATGCGGTGGTCAGCTATGACGGGGTGCAGGTGTTCAATGGCGCGCAGCTGGACACGCAATTCCAGTTTCCACGCCATTACCGCGATGAGGCGCCGGGCCTGCGCAAGCTCGGCATCACCCACGCGCGCCTGCAGCTGAAGGCCAGCACGGTGGCGTTGAAGATCGACACCGGCGCGCCGCACGTGGACATCCGCAGCGGGCCCTCGGCGGCGCGGGTGGAGGCCGACATCACGCTGGATCGAGGCGCCCTGCAGCCGGGCAGCCATGCGGTCTGGCGCCTACCGTTGCTGGCGGGCGTCGGCGCGACCGACCGCGGCATGCTGGCGTTGCAACTGGATGTGGCGCGCGATATCCGCGTGCAGGCGCGGCTGCCGCGCGATGAAAAGACCGGCAGCGAGTTGCATGCCGACCTGCGCATTGCCGGGCGCAGCATTCCCTTCCAGGATCCGGCGCAGGTGTTGCCGAGTTTGTCCGGTCAGGTACGTGGGCGTTGGAAGTTCGAATCCCTGAACTGGATTGCCGAGTTGTTCGTGCGCAAGCCGTGGTTTCAGCTCGAAGGCGGTGGCCTGGTCGAGGCCGATCTGCGGCTGGCGCAAGGACGGCTCGCCAGTGGCAGCAGCCTGGAAATTCCGCGGGTGGAAGCCGTGGCGCAGGTGTTCGATACACGCCTGGCCGGTGTCGCCACCGCACACGGACGCATCGACGATGCCGCCACGCCGCAGGCGCATCTGGAGGTGAGCATTCCCACGTTCAAGGCCGCGCCGCGCGATGCGCCCAAACAGATCCTGCTGGACGGCCGCGATCTGCAGCTGGCAATGCATGGCGACGCCGAACTGGCGCGCCTGCGCGACACGCTCAAGGCGCAGCTGCGTTTCAGCGATGCGCGCGTGCCCGATCTCACCGTCTATAACCGCTATCTGCCGGGCAACAACGTGCGCCTGCTCGGCGGTAGTGGCAGCCTGACCGGCGATGTAGCGCTCAATGCCTCCGGCGAGGTCGGTAGCGGTCACGCGAATCTGCGCGGGCAGGGCGCACACCTTGCACTGGCCGGCGTGCAGATGCGCGGCGATGCCGAGTTGCAGGCGCAGCTGCAGCGCGCCGATTTCAAGAACAAGTTCTTCGACCTCAGCGGCACGCGCGTGCGCTTGCGCAATATGCGCGTAGGCGACGACAGCACGGATGCCAACTGGTGGGGCGAGATGCAGGTCGGCGCCGGCACCATCCAGGCCAGTGCGCCGTTCCAGGTGGATGCCGAAGCGGCGATTCGCATGCGCGATGTTGCGCCGCTGCTGTCGGTGTTTGCACAACGCGCCGATTACCCGCGTTGGGTCTTGGGCTTGCTGGATTCGGGCGAGCTAGATGCCACCGGCCGGGTGCGTTGGCGCAAGCAGCAGGTGCTGATCGACGACCTGCATGCGGAGAACGCGCGCCTGTCGCTGCGTGCGCGCTTGGCCTTGAACGAGGAACAGCGGCGCGGCGATCTGTATCTGCGCTGGGGCGTGCTGGGCGCCGGGATCGAACTCGATGGCAAGCAGCGCCAGTGGCATCTGGCCGGCGCACGCGAGTGGTACGACGCGCAGCCGGGGCTGTTGCCGGCGGTGTCGAAGGCGAAGTAAGCGGTACGTTGTTTCAGGTCTTGCGTCATGCGGCCAGCTTCGCCGTCGTCGCAGAGGCAGTGCGCGCACTGCCGCGCGTGTAGGACATCGAATGCGCACGGGCAGCCTGCTGGTGCCAGCCGCGATCGGCCGCTGCGCGCCGCACTCACGGCCTGCTTGGCACACTGCGCCACGCCGCGTGCGCGGTCTTCAGGAGCCTGCCGTCATGACGATGCCTGTTCGCGCCCGCTGGCGTGGGTTGCCCCGCGCGGTGCGTTGGCCTGTGCTGGCGCTGGTTGCGCTGTATGCAAGCTATTTGCTGTTAGGCAATCTGTTGCTCAACACACCGCTTGGGCCGGCAGCGCTCAACCGCAAGCCGGACAAATTCAGCATGCACTGGGGCCCTGCAGTGACCTGGTGGCCGGGGCGTCTGGTGCTGTGGAATGTGGACCTGCAAGGCCGCTCGACACGTAATAGCTGGAACGTCAGCGCGCAGCGCATGAGCGGGCAGGTGCAGCTGTTGCCGTTATTGCATCGGCAGCTGCTGGTGCCGGAGTTGCATGCATCCGGCGTGCGCGGTGGGATGCAGGCGGCTGCGCCGACGCCCGGTGCTGCAGCGACGCAAGCGCCGGCGACAGCGCCGAGCACGCAGGTTGCCGCTGCTCCGGTGACTGGCGCAGTCGGCACGCCAGCGCAAGACAAGACATCTACATCAACGAGCAACGCAAAGGTCTCAGCCGGCACGCAGCTGCCCACGCAGATGACTGGCGCGCGCACCAGCACGCCGCAATCCGCCCAGGTCGCCCAGGTCTCTGAACCCCCGGCCAGCACCCTGCCGACTGCTCCGGCCTGGACCCTGCAGTTCGACCGCATCGTCGCCGATCAAGTGCAGGCCTTGACGCTGCGCCAGCTGCACATCGAAGGCGATGGCCAACTGCAGCTGGGCGTGTTCAAACAATTGCGCGGCGGTCCGATGGAACTGTTTCCCTCGCGTGCGACCTTCGACAATGCGCGGATGCGCTGGGATAACAGCGAAGTGCTGCGCAACGGCCAGCTGCGCATCGAAGCCAGCATCGCGCGGCATGCGCCCGAGCAAGCGCGTGGGCTTGCGCTGCTGCAACTCACCGACGCGCTGGTGGCGGTACATGGCGACACTGCCGCACTGGATGTGACGCGCAATGCGCAGGGCCGCCACACGGTCGCCACGCGTGCCGGCAAAGGCCGCGCAGATGGCGAGTTGCGCTGGACGCGGGGCGCCTTGCAACCCGGCAGCCAGCTGCAATGGCGCGCGCCGTTGCACGACAGCACGCGCACGCCGGCTGCCTTGCTTGGCGAACTGACAGCGCAACTGCAAGTCGATCAGGACATGCGCTTGCAAGTGCGCATGCCCGAGCCGGCCGATGCCGGGCTGACGCTGGATGCGGATCTGCGCGTGCAAGGCCGGCAGCTGCCGCTGCAATCCATGCGCAGCCTGTTGCCGCGTACCTCCGGACATGCGCGGGTGCATTGGCAACTGGCTTCGCTGAGCTGGATTCCGGCACTGTTTCCGGATGTGGACTGGCTGACGCTGGAGGACGACGGCCTGGTGGATGCCGATCTGCGGATCGATCGCGGCCAACTCGGCGCCGGCAGTCGTCTGCAGGTACCGCACGTGCGTGCGCATGTCGGCGTGATGGGGCATGCGATCGATGGGCAGGCCAGTGCCGATCTGCGTGTGGACGCCGATGCCAATGGGCAGTTGCTGCCTGCACTCGTATTACAGATGCAGCAGTTCTCGATTGCGCACAGCGATGCGCCCACGCGCCCGTTCGTGCAGGGCCGCGATCTGCGTCTGGATCTGCAAACGCGTGCCGATGCACGCAATCTGGCGACGTTGCGCGATGCCACACGCGCGCATCTTGTGTTCGCCAATGCGCGCGTGCCGGATCTGCGTGCCTACAACCGCTATCTGCCGCAGCAGCAACTGCGTTTCGATGGCGGCAACGGTGTGCTCAGTGGCGATCTGCAGATCGAACCGGGTGGGCGTATCGGCAAGGGCGGGCTGCGCATCGGTGCGCGTGCGGCGCGGCTGCAGTTTGCCGGCCTCGCACTGCGTGGCGATGTGGATGCAGATCTGCGTCTGCAGCGCGGCGATCTGCGTGCAGAGAATTTCCGCCTCGATGCCAGCACCATCCAGTTGCGCAATATCGGATTCACCGGCCCGGATGGACAACGTCGCGATGGGTGGTGGGCGCGCATCGTACTGGAAGACACGCATATGCAATGGCGCAAGCCGATCGGTGTGGATGGGCGCGTGCGCATCCAGGTGCGCGATCTGGCATTCCTGATGTCGCTGTACGCGCGCGATCGCTCGATTCCGAACTGGATGCTGCGGCTGGTGGATGCGGGGCAGGCGCAAGTGACCGGTCGCGTGCATTGGCAGGACGACACCGTCATCGTCGATCGGCTGCAGGCACGCAACGAACGCTTTCAGGTGGATGCACGACTGCGTTTGCAGGGCACCCAACGCAGCGGCAGCCTGCTTGCCCGCTGGGGGATGCTGAGCGCGGCGGTTGGCCTGCGCGGCAACACGCCGGAATGGCATCTGCTGCGCGCACCTGAGTGGTATCAGGCCCAGCCCGATCTGCTGCGCTGAGGTCTTCGCGCGGCAAGGTGATGTGAAGGAAAAGCGCCAGTTCTGTACTGCCAAGTATTGTTTTGCAGTGCAGCGTGCAAGTGGCGTTCGGGGCGCGCACTATGATCCTGCATCCCGACGTGGGGGAGGGAGCAAAGCCCGCTGGCAGTTCGCTGCAAGCGGGCTTTTTTATTGCCTGAGGTTTGGCGAGTCAAGTCACCGCCACCTCCGCTCAGCGGGAAAAACGCCTGAAGTCAGCCAGCTGGCCCAGGTCAGCCGTGCCTCGTAATGGGGCAGCATCGACCCGCAACCGGAAGCCAGCGAGAAAGGCCGGCCCGGAGCGCGCGCCTGCACGCGCCGCCGGCATCCGATAGAATGAGATCAATTCTCATTTATCGCCGGATGCCTCGCGGTCCGGGCTCAGCCGTTCAGGAGGTCATCGTGTCGGTCACGCAAGGCGCGCTTCATCAACAGGTGGAGCGCCTGTACACCGACCACCATGGCTGGCTGCAGGGCTGGCTGCGGCGCAAGCTGGGCGATGCGTTCGTGGCCGCCGACCTGGCGCAGGACACCTTCATCAGCGTGATCAATGCCGGTGCGGCCGCCGAGATCCGCGAGCCACGGCCGTTCCTGGCCACCATCGCGCGCCGGTTGATGGCGCACCGGCAGCGCCGCAAGCTGCTGGAAACCAGTTACCTGGAAATGCTGGCCGCGCTGCCGGAAGAAGTGGCGCCGTCGCCGGAGCTGCAACTGCTGGCGCTGGAAGCGGTGCAGCAGCTGGACCAGGCGCTGGACGGCCTGCCGCCCAAGGTGAAAGAGGCCTTTTTGCTGGCCCATCTGCAGGAGCTGAGCTACGCGCAGATCGCGCAGCGGCTGGGGGTGTCCAGCAGCTCGGTCAAGCAATACCTCACGCGTGCCAACCGGCATTGCCTGTTCGCGCTCTCGGCGTGAGTCGCACAGATGGGTGATGCCGCGTCCCGCAGCCCGCAGTCCCTTGGCGCCCAGCGGCTACTGCTGGCCGGCGGGCAACCGATCAGTGCGCAGGTCGCCGATGCGGCAGCCGAGTGGCTGACGCTGCTGATGTCCGGCAGTGCCAGCCACGCGCAGCTGCAGCAATGGCAGCAGTGGCGCGATGCGCATCCGGATCATGCGCGGGCGTGGGCGCATATCGAATCGGTGACCGGGCGGCTGAAGACGCTGACGCCGCAGGCGGCGTATCGCAGTCTGTCGCCGTATGCCGGCAACAACGGCCAGGCATCGCCGGGGCGGCGCAAGGCGCTGAATCTGCTGCTGTGGGGCGGGGTGGCCGGGGCCACCGGCGTGCTGGTCTCGCGCACCGAACCCTGGCAGCGCGCCACCGCCGATTACGCCACCGCAACGGGGCAGCGCCGCGACCTGCAGCTGCAGGACGGCAGCCGCATCACGCTCAACACGCGCAGCGCCATCGATGTGCGTTTCGATGCGCACCAGCGGCTGCTGCAGTTGCTGGCCGGCGAAATCCTGGTGACGACCGCGCATGCGCTGGGCGCCGGTCACGATCCGCGGCCGTTCGTGGTGCGCACCGCCCAAGGCGATATCCGTGCGCTGGGCACGCGCTTTTGCGTGCGTCAGGACGAGGGCGACACGCAGGTGAGCGTGCTGGAAAGTGCGGTGGAGGTGCGGCCGCATGCGGCGGGAAACGCTGCTGGGCGCGTACATGCGGGAGAGCAGTGTCGCTTCACCACCGAGGCGCTAGGCGCCATCGCTCCAGTCGATGCGCAGGCGGCAGCCTGGGTACGCGGTCAGTTGATCGCCGACGAATTGCGGCTGGATGCCTTCATCGCCGAACTGGGCCGGTATCGCCCCGGCCTCCTGCGCTGCGATCCGGCGGTGGGCGCGCTGCGCGTCTCAGGCGTCTTTCCGCTGGACGACACCGAGCGCATCCTGGCGATGCTGCCCAGCGTGCTGCCGGTGCGGGTGAGCCGGCGCAGCCGGTATTGGGTGACGGTGCAGGCGGCCGGGCAGGGCTAAGGCGCTGCCCGGCGGCACGTCGACAAAAAAGTTTGCTGCCGGCCTGCCCGATCGCCGCAGTTGCGGCACCTCCACAATGACGGTGTCAGTGCGACACCAACATCTTGTGGAAACAGCATGTCGATCACTGCCCGCCGCGGCCAACGTTTTTCTTCTTCGTTTCAGCGTATCGCTTCTGTACGGGCAGCACAGCGGCCCATCAGCACGGCAGTTGCGATTGCGCTGTGCAGTCTGGCGCTGTGTGCAGGCATGCCCGATGCAATGGCGCAAAACGCAGCCGCCACGCAGGATGTGCGGCAGAGTTATCGCATTCCCGCCGGCCCGCTGGCACCGGCGCTGCGCAACCTGGCCGGTTCGGCCAACCTGTTGCTGAGCTTCACCGCCGCGCAGACCGACGGCAAGACCACCGCCGGGCTGGATGGCAGCTATACCGCACCGGCGGCGCTGGCGGCGTTGTTGGCCGGTAGCGGCTTGCAGGCGGTGCCGTTGGAGACCGGCGGCTATGTATTGCGCGCCGCGCCGCGGGTGAGTGCGACCAGGAGCGAGGTGGATGCGTGGCTGCTGCCGACCGTCAAGGTAACCGCGCAGGCCAACCGTAGTGCGGCCACCAGCGGCACCGGCAGCTATACCGCGCGTGCGGTGAGCATCGGCCGCGGCGAGCAATCGCTCAAGGACATCCCGCAGTCGATCAGTGTGGTCACCCGCCAGTTGATGGACGAGCAGAACATCACCTCGGTCTACGACGCGCTGGCCAGCACCACCGGCATCACCATCGTGCAGAGCCCGCAGGGCGGCAAGTACATCTATTCGCGCGGGTTCGACATCACCACGGTGCAGTACGACGGCGTGCCGCTCAATCGCGGCATGTACGGCCGGGCCAGCAATTACAGCGCCAACATGGGCATCTACGATCGCGCCGAAGTGCTGCGCGGTGCGGCCGGCCTGCTGCAGGGCGCGGGCAATCCCGGCGGTGCGGTGAACCTGGTGCGCAAGCGCCCGCTGGATGTGCCGGGCGTGAGCGTGATGCTGCAGGGGGGCACGTGGGATCGCTACGGCGCGCTGATCGATGGCAGCGCCAACCTCACCGCCGATGGCGCGTTACGCGCGCGCGGGGTGATCGACTATCAGGACCAGGGCTCGTTCGTGGATGGCGTCACGCGCCGCACGCCCACCTACTACGGCACGCTCGATTACGCGTTCTCGCCGCAGACCCAGCTCAGCCTGGGTGTGAGCTACGAACAGGTCGAAGGCCGGCCGTTCTTCGGCGGCCTGCCCAGCTTCACCGATGGCCGCGATATCGGCCTGCCACGCGAGACCAATCTGGGCGCGCAGTGGAACCGGCAGTCTTCGTCCAATCGCGGGCTGTATCTGGATCTGGATCATCGCTTCAATGACGATTGGGTGTTCAAGCTCAGTGCGGTGCAGGTGCGCGAGCTGCACGATCTGAAATACGCCAGCTCCAGCCGTGCGATCAATCCGGCCAACGGCACCGGCGCCTTGTTGGCGGCACGCACCATCTCCGATACGGATGCGTTCGGCTTCGATGCCAATGTGATCGGGCATTTCAACGCGCTGGGCCGCCGGCATGAGCTGGTACTGGGCAGCAATTTCGCCGAGAACACGGTCGACACCGTCTACGGTACCAAGAACAACTTCCAGACCTTCAACGTGTTCGATCTGCAGCGCAATGTGCGGGCGATCAGCGACGAAGAAATCTTCGCCAATGCGCGCGAGGCACGGCATGGCACCTCGCGCGAGTTCGGCCTGTACGGCGCGTTGCGCTGGCAGTTGAGCGACCCGCTCAAAGCCATCGTCGGCACCCGTGTGAGCTGGCACGACACCCAGTGGAACACCACCACCACCGGGCTGTTGCCGTCGCAATCGATCGAGCACACCCGCGAGACCGGGCAGGTCACGCCGTATGCCGGCCTGGTGTATGCGTTGAGCCCGAACTGGTCGGCCTATGCCAGCTATGCGGACATCTTTCAGCCGCAGAACGCGCAGACCGAAGCCGGCGACATGCTCAAGCCGATGACCGGTGCCAACTACGAGCTGGGCATCAAGGGCGAGTGGCTGGATGGCCGCATCAACACGGCCTTTGCGTTGTTTCAGATCGAGCAGAAGAACCGTGCGCAGGCCGACTTGACCACCAGCCCCACCTGCCGCAACAACGACTTCTGCTACATCGACAGCGGCAAGGTACGCAGCCGCGGATTCGATGCCGAAGTGAGCGGTGAAGTGCTGCGCGACTGGAATGTGTTTGCCGGTTACACCTTCAACCGTACGACGTATCTGCAGGATGTCACCAGCCAGGGACAGGCCTTCAACAGCTATACGCCCAAGCATTTGCTACGTGTGTGGACGACGTATCGGTTGCCGGGTGTGTTGCAGGATGTGACCGTTGGCGGCGGTGTCAGTGCGCAGAGTGCGGCGTATCGGCAGATCGGCACCGCCATCGCGCCGATCGAAGGACGTGCGGTATGGAATGTATTGGCGCGCTATCAGGTCAACCGGCAGTGGTCGCTGGCGGTCAACCTCAACAACGTGTTCGACAAGCAGTACTACAACACGCTGTCCAGCTTCGTTAACGGCCGCTATTACGGCGAACCATGCAATGTGATGGTAACCCTGCGCGGCGCGCTGTAATGCAGGCATCGGCAGCGAGATGGTGCGTGGCGATGGCCGCATGAAGGACGGGTTTCGCCAAAGCATGGCGTGGCTGCACACCTGGTGCGGACTCACCTGCGGCTGGTTGCTGTGCGCGATTTTCCTGACCGGCACGCTCAGCGTGTTTCGCGACCCGATCACTCGCTGGATGCAGGCTACACCTGCCTTGCCGAGTGCGAGCACGCACGCGGCGTTGCCGGAACAAGCACTGGTACCGCGTGCATTGGCGCAGCTGCGTCAGCTCGCGCCGCAGGCACGCCTGTGGCGGATCACCTTGCCTGCGCATCCAGGTGAGGCGCTAACGCTGTTCTGGCGTACGCCGGATGGCCAGGGCCAGGCTTCACTGGATCCCGGTAGCGGCGAAGTCTTGCCGTCGCCGTGGGGCCGGCAGACCGAAGGCGGCCGGCATTTCATGAGCTTCCACTACACCTTGCACGGCGGCATTCCCGGCTATTGGCTGGTGGGCTGGGTGTCGATGTGCGGGCTGATCGCGCTGGTGTCCGGGGTGATCGTGCACAAGCGAATCTTTCTGGATTTTTTCACCTTTCGTCCGGGCAAGGGCCAGCGGTCGTGGCTGGACGCGCACAACGCCACCGCGGTGCTGACGCTGCCGTTTCTGCTGATGATCGTCTACACCGGGCTGGCGTATTTCTACACCAGCTACATGCCCGCGCCCTTGCAGGCGGTATATGGCAGCGATGAAGACGCGTACACGCGGTATGCCGATGATCTGTCACCGGCGTCGCCTGTTGCAGGTGCAGACGACACTGCGCTGAACAGCGTGCCTGCCTATCTGCCGGAGTTGGTGCAGCGCGCTGCGGTACTCAACGGCGCGCCTGCGCAAACGCTGGTGATCGAGCGCCCGGATCAACCCGGCAGCAAGCTGCGCGTGATTGCGCCTATGGCCGATACCGGCAGCTCGCGGCGTCTGCTCAATCCACCCGGCAGCGTGGTGTTCGATGCGAATAGCGGCGCGGTGCTGGAGCAGCATGCAGATGCTTCACGCACGGACATGCATGCGCAGGATGTAGAAGAGGTCATCAAGACCTTGCATGTAGCCGGTTTCGGCGGCTGGACCAGCAAGTGGTTGTATTTCATCTGTGGCCTGGCCGGCACCTTGATGATGGCGACCGGCACGCTGCTGTTTTCGATCAAGCGGCGTCGGCGCAGCGAGCAGGAGTTTGGTGCGGCCACTGCCGGCATCTATCGGGTGGTGGAAGCGCTCAATGTCGCCGCGCTTGCCGGAACCGCATTGGCGAGCATTGCGTATTTCTATGCCAATCGCTTGGTGCCGGCTGCGAATGCCGAGCGCGTGCAGATCGAAATCCATGCATTCCTATGGGTGTGGATGGCCACGCTGCTGCATGCGCTGTTGCGCCCGCCTGCACGTGCATGGGTGGAGCAATTGGCGGTCACCGCGCTGCTGTGCCTTGGTTTGCCGCTGCTCAATGCGCTGACGACCGGGCAACACGTTGGCGCGTATCTGGCCGCCGGCGATCTGCAACGTGCCGGGGTCGAGCTGGTCTCGCTCGCGTTTGCTGTGGCGTTTGCGTACGCGTCGTATCGCGCGCATCGCAGTGCCATGCGGCCTGCAACGGTGCGTGCCAAACGGGGCGCCACTGCCGCGAGGGATGCGTTGTGAATCGTGCCTCCAGCCCTGCATCGGTAACGCGTGATCGCTGGTCGGTCGCCGGTCGCGTGCTGGCCGCCAGTGTCGGTGGCTATGCACTGACCTCCACCGGCTGCAGCGTGCTGGCGCAGCTGTTGACCCGGTTTGCCGGCGTCTTGCCTGCGGTGGCGGTACTGAGCACGACGTTACTCAGCTTCGTCATCTACACCGTCGTGGTGTTATGGATGTTCCGCGCGCGCAATGCGTCGCGCATGTGGTTGTGGCTGGGCATATGCCTGGGAGTGCTGGCTGGCACGAACTGGCTACTGCGGAGCACGCCATGGGTGGGCTGATCACTGCGCTGCTGGGCACGGCGCTGTGCCATGCCGGGATGCTGGCGTTGGCCGTGGCGATGCATCGCCATTACGAGCAGCTGACCGGTCGCCGCACTGCACCAGTCACGCAGCGGTGGCTGTTGCGCTCGATCGGTACCTGCCTGTTGTTTGTTGCGCTTGTGCTGTGCGTACTCGGTTGGGGCGGCACGGTGGGAACGATGTTGTGGTTGGGGTTTCTCAGCGTGGGCGCGCTGTTGGTGGCGCTGGGCCTGGCGTACGCGCCGCGCTGGAGCGCATGGCTGGCGTTGCTGCTGGGCTGCGTGGCGTGTGTGGTGATTGGCTGGCGCGCGCAGTAGGTGGTGCGGAGTTCGCTGACCAGTGAAGTGAGGTCGGCAATGGCAGTGACGTTGCTCGGATCGAAACGCGCCGAGCCGACCGCACCTCATCGCATGGGAGTTTAGATGCAGTCAAAAGCCTGGTCGGTCGAGGGCGCGATGCCCTCACCGCTCGCGGGACACGCCGTGAATCCGTCCCTGGAGGCTCAGTGGCGGCATCCATGCCGCCACATGGTCCCGCAAGCGGCGAGGACACCGCACCAGAGAGTGAGTCGGTTGCTTTGTTGAAAGCCTGCCCATTGCTTCGCCTGCATTGAGATGCTGTTCGGACGCGCCGTTATCTAAACAGCGCACGTCATGCACTGCTTGCAACCATGCCCTCCGACGCTCTCCACTGGTCCTTGCCCGCCCACCGTCGCGGGACCTTACGCGGCATGGATGCCGACATGGACGTACTTGCGGCGTGTCCTGCGATGGTGGGCGGGCAAGGGCCTTGCAGCCAAGCCGCAGATCAACCGCTCTGCACTTGACGCATCCACATCGTTTAAACGCCTCTCAAGACGAACGAGAACTTGAGCTTCAGCGTCGTTCGGATGTTTCAAAGCCGCGTTGGTCGGCGTTGGTCGATGGCGCGGTGCCCTCACCGCTCGCGGGACACGCCGTGAATCCGTCCGTGGAGGCTCGGTGGCGGCATCCATGCCGCCACACGGTCCCGCAATCGGTGAGGGCACCGCACCAGGAAGTTTGTAGGCTGCTTTGTTAAAAGCCTGCCTATTGCTCTGCCTGCAGTGAGAAGCTGACCGAACGCGCCGTTATCCAAACAACGCACGTCATGCACTGCTTGCAACCATGCACGCCGACCAACTCGACTGGTCCTTGCCCGCCCACCGTCGCGTAAGAGCCTACATGGACGTACTTGCGGCGTGTCCCGCGATGGTGGGCGGGCAAGGGCCCTGCACGGAAGCCACAGAGCACATGTGTTGCAGTTATGTTGGGTGCTCTAAACACAGCCGGATCAACCGCAGACACGTGCCGCCATCGCGCAGGGATGCCAGAATCCATGCATGTCGCCGCCCATCGTCTCCGTGTCTCCTGCGCTCACCGCTCTGATCGAGCGGGCCGTAGCGCGCGTCCGTCATGCGCTGCCTGCCGACCAGTCCTGGCCGGGCGATGACGTCGACCAGCGGCTCGAAAAAGTCGCGCTCGCCAGCGAGTTTGCACTCGATACCCTGGCGCGCCAGCCGGCGTTGCTGCAGCACCTGGCGCAGCCCGATCCGCCGCCGTTGCCACTGCCGTTGCTCGATCCCGCACAGCCCCAGGCCTGGCCGGCGCAGCTGCGGCGCTACCGCAGCGCGGAATCCACACGGCTGGTGTGGCGCGATGTGCTCGATCTGGACAGCGTGGACGACACCCTGGCCGGCGCAACCCGCCTGGCCGAAACCTGCCTGCAATGCGGGCTGCAGGCATTGGAGCAGCAATTCCGCGACCGCCACGGCCAGGTGATTGCCGAAGACGGCAGCGTGCAGCGGCTGGTGGTGTTCGGGCTCGGCAAGCTCGGTGGCGGCGAGCTGAATTTTTCCTCGGATGTGGACCTGGTCTACGCATATCCGCAGAGCGGCCAATCCGATGGCGCGCGCCCGCTGGCCGCCGAGGAATATTTTGCACGTCTGGGCCAGCAGCTGGCCAAGCTGCTCGACGAAACCACTGCCGATGGTTTCAGCCATCGCGTGGATCTGCGTCTGCGCCCGTTTGGCACGGCCGGGCGGGTGGCCTTGTCGTTCACCGGCATGGACCACTACTTTCAGCGCGAAGGCCGCGACTGGGAACGTTATGCCTGGCTCAAGGCGCGTGCGGTGGCCGGCGATATCGATGCTGGCGAAGCCTGGCTGGAAACGCTGCGGCCCTTCGTTTACCGACGCTATCTGGACTTCACTGCACTGGATGGCTTGCGTGACATGAAGGCGGCGATCACCGCCGAAGTGGCGCGGCACGATCGGCTGGACGACATCAAGCGCGGACCGGGCGGCATCCGCGAGATCGAGTTTCTGGCGCAATCGCTGCAGCTGATTCGCGGCGGGCGCGAACCGACCCTGCGCGAGCGCCGCCTGTTGCCTGCATTGCGGGCGCTGGTCGCCGCAGGTCAGATGGATGCCGGCAATGGCGATGCCTTGATTGAGGCGTATCGCTTTCTACGCCGGCTCGAAAATCGTCTGCAGATGCTGCGCGATGCACAGACGCACGCCTTGCCGCAGGCAGCGCTGGATCGCGAACGCATTGCGGTGGGCCTGGGCTACGCGGATTGGTCGGCATTGCTGCAGGCACTGGCCCCGCAACGTGCGCGCGTGGCCGCCGAATTTGCCGAGCTACTGGCACCACGCGTCCATGCCACCGCGCCCGATGCGCTTGCCGATTATTGGCGCGCGTTACCGGAAGGCGATGCCGCGCCGTTGGCAGGCATCGGCTTGCACGATCCAGCCGGCGCGCATCAGGTGCTGGCCGATTTTGCGCAGTCCTCCGGCGTGCGTGCGCTCTCCGATACTGCCGGCGCACGGCTCGACCGCGTCATGCCGGCGCTGCTGCATGCGGCCACCCGCGCCAGCCAGCCCGATGCCGCCGTGCGCCGCATGCTCGGCCTGTTGCAGGCCACCTTGCGCCGCACCAGCTATCTGGCGCTGCTGGACGAACAACCCAGCGCGCTCGCACGCCTGGTCGATGTGCTCTCGCGCAGCGCCTTGCTGGCCGAGCGCCTGGCGGCGCATCCGTTGTTGCTGGACGAATTGCTCGACACCCGCATCAGCGGTCCGTTGCCCGACCGCGCCGCATTGCATACCGCATGCGTCGACACCTTGCAGATCGACGATACCGAAGCGGCCTTGCGCGAACTCAACGAGCGCCGGCTCGCGTTGAGTTTTCGTATCGCACTGGCCACGCTCGATGGTCGCCAACAGGCTGTGGAGAGCACCCAGCAACTGGCCTGGCTTGCCGAAGCGGTGGTGCAGACGGTGTTGCAGCTGGCGCGCCGCGAATTGGTCGCCGCGCATGGGCAGGTGCCCGGCGGCGCGTTCGCCATCATCGGCTATGGCAGTCTGGGCGGTCTGGAGCTGGGCTTCGGCTCGGATCTGGATCTGGTGTTTCTCTACGATCACCCACGCGAGGTGGAAGCCTCCGATGGCAAGCGGCCGCTGGAAGCCGGACGCTGGTTTGCGCGGCTTGCGCAGAAGGTGATGACACTGCTGGGCGCCGAAACCGGCGCCGGCCGTCTCTACGACATCGATGTGCGGCTGCGCCCGGACGGCGGCAAGGGCGCGTTGGTGTCCTCGCTCGCCAGCTATCGCGACTATCAACGCGATCGTGCCTGGACCTGGGAGCATCAGGCGCTGGTGCGCGCGCGTGCGGTGGCCGGCGATGCTGCGCTTTGCGAAGCGTTCGCGCAGGTGCGTCGCGAGACGCTGACACGCGTGCGCGACCCCGCACTGCTGCACGAGAACGTACGCAAGATGCGTGCGCGCATGCGCAGCGAACTCGATCGCAGCGATACCGGGCGACTGGATCTCAAGCAAGGCGCAGGCGGCTTGGTCGATCTGGAATTCGTGATGCAGGCCGGTGTCCTCGGCAAGGCAGCACAGCATCCCGAGTTGCTGTTGGCCTGCGCCACGCCCGCATTGATCGACGCGCTGGTGCAGGTGCAGTGGCTACCGGCCGAGAGTGCAGCGCCGCTGCACCACGCCCACGCCACGTTGGTGGAGGCGGGCCTGAGTTGCACGTTGGACCGTCGGCCACGTTTGGTGGTCTCCACGCCTCCGATTCGGGATGCTTGCCAAATTGTTGCATCGATTGCAGATGCGCAGCAGTTGCGATTTCCGCCAGGAAAAGGCGCCTAAAGACGTCGGCGGAGCCAGCCGTTTCTCTGCAGTGCGGCACGCCCGCAGTCCTTGTGCGCTACGCATCAGCACTCGCTCGGGTCTAGGCGTTTCTGGTCATGGACCTTCCTGCATAGAACGCCTGTGCAGCATCCTTACAGACATTCTCGTAAAACACATCAGCATCCTCGGTGGTGTAGCCGGCTCCGACGAAGCATCCGCGCGCGATTTCATGCAACGTATGCCTGACGCTGCTCGCATCGTCGTATACAGCATTGAGGCATGCCACCACTACCCCTACATCCTGTTTGGAAAGACGGGGCTCACCGCTCATCAAGCGTGCGTGGTTGATGCATGCAACGGCATTTGCGCTGGTAAACGAATCGCCTAACCCGGAACAGTCTTCGAAGCCATTGCCTTGCGCGTTGAGCTTGAAGTGCACGATCGGCAGGCCTTCCATATTCTTCTGTTTCGCCATCTCCATGAAGTCTGCAAGAGCTTCGGGTCGATCTTGCAGACGCCTGGACTGGAACTTCGTTTCCAACTGTTGCAATAACGGCCCGGCGACACTGGTGTTTCTTTTCAATACGCTGATGGACGGATCTTCGAACATCAGGGTCGCATCGATCCTGTCTGTTTGCTCCTGCGATAGCAGCCCGTTGGCGATCAGCGTTTTCATGATGACCTTTTCGGGGTGGCCCCAATGCTCGTCGGCGGCATACACCTGACGGAAATTCAGGATCGCTTGGCCGGCAGCGTGTTGTGCCTGCTTGCCAAGTTTGTCGTCGCCCTCCAGTGTACGTTCAAGCAATTCCATGCACTGTTTGAGCGACAACGCTCTGTCGCTCTGGGAATCCTGCTTGAAATGCTGCATGCCGCGATTGATGAAGGGCTGGGTGATTGATCGTGAGGTATATCCGCTTGCACCGGTCTGAGCATTGGGTACGCCGGTCAGAGAGTACTTGTTCTTGGTTTCGTAGAGCGGGCTTCTACTCAGGTCCGGATTGGCCGGGACATGCGTAGGGGCGTACTGGGCAATGCACTCGTCCCTGATGCGCTCGCCCTTGAGGCAGGCAAGGTTGGTGAGCAGCGATTGCTGTGCGTGCTGGCTGTCGAAGAGGTGTCCGATATGAACCTTGGTCGCCGCACGGTAGTCGCTCATGGTGGCGAACTGGTTGGACCCGCACGTTCTGATCGGTACGAAGGGACGGCTGTGCGATGCGCGTTCTCCTTCGGTAGCGCTGTGATACCGCGCGTGATAGCTCTCCGCTTTCACGCATGCTTTCTCAAGCCGATCATTGCTGCTAAATCCGGCCTTGCCGTCGCGGAGCGAGGTCGTTGAAAGAAAGAAGTTGTCTGCCACATAGCCTGCGCCAGCAATGCCAAGAGCGTACTTGGCAGCTCGTGTTGCCCACTGTCCGCCATGGTCTCTGCCATTCTTTGGTGTGCCTTCCTGCGTATTGGGTGGACGTTGGCTTTGCTGTTTTTGCTTGTTCTTTCGAGTTGGCAACGCTCCCAGTAAGCCTGCCGTCGTTTCTGCACGGGGAGTGGCTGACGCCGACGCAGGTGCGGGCGTGGATAACCCGGAGGAGGTGGCAGGGGTCAGTAGCCGCTGAACGGTGGCCAACGGCAGTGAGGTTTTTGTTCGCATGAGGGGTCTCCTAGAGTGCAGGACGGAAATCAGCGATGCCGGTTGAGTCGATGCTGGGCGGGCCTATGACCGAACGTAATGAACAGAGCGTGCGGGGTAGAGAATTGAGGGGCGTAGCACACGTTTGCGGGTGCCGTCTGGTGGTTTCATCCATCATCGGTCCAGCTCTGTGATTGAAGATGCGGACCGCCCAATCAATGATGCGGACCGCCCAATCAATTCGGTGTACGCGATCTCTCGTTCCGCCACGTGATAATGAATATGCCCTGCCGCGGTGGAGTCACCTGGATTTGCCTGTACTAGGACGTCGCTGACCAAACGCGTTATGCCGGTGTTCTCGATGGTGCGTGCAACAGTGTGTGCGCATCAACCGTAGTCGACCCCGTAAACCAAGCGTTTTTGCTCCCAGTTGACTCACGAGACGACTGTGCCGCAGATCTGCGCACGCTTTCATTTCGACTGCGAAGATGTGATGTCATAAGCGAGCAGCCACGTTGTGGCTCGTATCAGGAGCGTGTGCGATCGATGCACTGCCGTTGGATGCAGGCGTACCCGTATCATGTCGGTCGAGGTGTGTGCTGCAGTCACCCGCTCGCGCGCGGAGCGCTACGCCACAGCAGTGCGCGGAACGGGCCGAGCAGAAACACGCCCATGCCCAGCTTCACTGCCAGATCGCCGGCCGCCCAGCTGATCCACGGCAGACCGGCGCCGGCAAGGGCGATGCTCCAGAAGATCGCCGTATCCAGCGTGGCGCTGCAGGTGGTCGCCACGATCGGCGCGCGCCACCAGTTGCCATTACGCAGACGATCGAACACGCTGATATCCAGCAACTGCGCAGCGATAAACGCGCTGCACGACGCGATTGCGATCCGTGGCGTTGCCAGCCAGATCGACAACACCACTGCGAGCGCAAAGCCGCACCAGGCCACCTTGCGCGCTGCGCGTGGGCCGAAGCGGCGATTGATCAGGTTGCTCACCAGAAACGCCAGCGGATACGAAAACGCGCCCCAGGTCAGCCAATCGTTGATCGGGTACTGCACCAGGATGTTGGACAACAGCACCACCGCGCCCATGGCCAGCACCGCCCACGTCAAGGCACGTGCGGTGAGCGGAGCGAACAGCGTAGGTGAGGTGGTGGACATGGCGGTGCGGCAGTGAGCGATCAGCGCGAATTATCCGCGCGTTGGCGCATGCGGGCCAGCGCGCGCGGGGCCGCAAGTGCCTGCACCAGTACCATGGCGTGGCTGTTCGGCAGAACAGTGGCCGACACGCGCGCGCGCACCGCGCGTAACACCGTGTCCGGAGACGTGAGACGTCAGCGACGCCACATCGCAGCCGAGAGCTTTTGTACGCAGCGTTCCAGCATCACCATGTCTTGCTGCTGTTCTGTGCGGCCGCTTCTGCGGTCGGTACGAATGCCAACGCCTGGCCTTGTGGCGACTGCACGGTCCAGCCTGCGCCGGCCGGGCTCGGTTGAAAGGTCACCGTCTCGCCAACGTGGAAGCCCGCAGTCGGGTCGTCCTGGCGTGCTGGCCAGCGCAGCAGGGCGGTGTTGTCGGCTTTCGCTGGATCCTGCAAGTGCACTTCGCAGCCGCCATCGGTGTTTTTCTCCACCGACTTCACCCGCATCGGCGGCAATGGCCCGGCGGAGGCTTTGTTCGATGCATCGCCGAGTGCTTCCGAGCCCCTGCCCACACTGTGGCCGACAGCGATCGACACGAACACCGGTGCAGACACCACCAGAATCGCCGACATCGTCGAGGCATCGCCGCGCGTGATCGTGGTCAAGCCTGCGTGGGCCCGCATCGGCTGACCAAACGCGATGGCCAGCAACAGGCCAAGCCCGGCCGATCGAAGAGGGATGTTCATGGAGACGCTCCGTGCGTGGTGACGCTGTGTGGAATGGAATGATCCTGCTGCAGCACTTGGTGTTGCTGCAGGAAATCGAACACCGACTCGACCGTGATCACCGAATAATTGCCGGAGATACGTTCGCTGGCAGGATGGTCGGTGACGGCGGCATTGGCGACGAAGAAGCGTGCGCCGATGCGCTTGCTCAGATCGAGATGCAGGCGCGTGGGCTGGTAGCCGTTACGCTTGAGCCAAGCTTGCGCGCTGCGCCGATCCTGCACTGGCGCCGGTGTCGCAGAAGGTGCGTCGGTCGCCGCCAGCGCCGCTGCCAACACCTCGAGCACCCATTGATTGGAGTTCTGATACTCGGTGGAAAATGGATAGGCAATCATGCTGTAGCGCGCTTCGTGCAGCGTGTGTGCCAGCGGGGCCGGATCCTGCAACAGCGTGTGTAGCTGCTGCTGCAATGCAGGCGCCAGCACGCCGACGCGCAGATCCGCATTGAGTGCGCTTTCGCCGATGAAGTTGCTCAGGCCTTCGCGATACAGCTCGGAGCTGTCCGACTTGCAGTGATTGAGCAGGTGCTTCACCCTCCAGGTGCCGTCGTCCTCGCGCAACGCGAAGGCCAGATGGCTGTGTTTCAAGCCGTAGCGGCTCAGATCCTGGCCGCCGCGTGCCAGCAGTACCACCTGCGCGCCGTCAAGGGCATCCAGCGCCTGTTGGGTGGATTTGGCCATGTCGAACATCGCCGCCAGCGTGGCCGGTGTGGGGTAATGCGGGGTGCACACCGGCGCGGCAACGGCGGGCAGTGCGGCACTCAGGCACAGGAGCAACAGCGTTGTTGCAGGCCAGGTGCGTTGTTTGTCTTCCATCTGCATGCGGGTGCATCGTCCTTGTGTCTGCCCCGTGTCACTCACGGCCGCGCCATCATACGTGCAGGCGCTCGCGCACCAGGGTGGCAATGCGCTGGGTTTCGCGTAATGGTTCAAGGTGCGGCTGCGCTGCGAACACCGCGCTTGCCTCGCATAGACGGCCGTGCGCTTGCAGTGCCCGAACATATGTCTCAACCCGCCCTTGTGCCTGATCGGCAAATGCTGCGGCCACCGGTACGCGCGTGGCGCAGGCTTCGGAGAGCAGGTTGACCGAGTCGGCGCTGGCCACGATCGCATCGGCCCAGCCCAGCAGGCCGGCGTATGGATTTGGCCCATCGCGCGTGTCGCACCACAGCAGGCCTGGCAGATCTGCGCACAGCTTGCGCAGCCTCGTCATTGCCTCCGGCGGAGTGCGTCGCGACGTGGTGACCAGCAGGCTGCCACCGACCGCGTACAGCTGCTCGCGTAGCTGCGCGCACAGCGCCGCCAACGCCTGGGTCGTCCACGGCACATGTGCGGTTGGGCCGCCGATCAACAGCGCCACGCGCGGGCCGGGCAGGGTGCCGAGCGTGGGGAACGCGGCGCGGCCGGCGGCCAGCCAGGCATCGTCCACCGGGTGCAGGCTGCCGAGCAGGGTGATCACGTTCGCGCCACGCAGCGCATCGTGCTCGGGCACGATCAGCAGATCCCAGTGGCGCCGGTCCAGGCGCGGGTCCAGGACTTGCACCACCCGGCTACCGCGCGCGCGCAACAGCCGGGTGGCCAGCGCGGCCTGGCGTCCGCAGCCGATCGCCAGCGCCGGTGGCTGCTGCAATTGCCGGGCGAATCCGGGTCCGAATGCGGCTTGGGCGCCTGGTAAAAGGCGCGGCGCAAGCCAGCGCCAGGGCGCGCGGGCCTGCAGATGCAGCGCGGTGACCGGCTCCGGCTGCAGCGCACGCGCCAGCGCCTCGGCCTGGCGTGCGTTGCCTGCGCGGCCATCGCTGACCGCCCAGGTCAGCGCCATCGTTTCGAATCCGACATAGATTTGTTTCAGATTGAGCGTGTGTTGCAGCAATCGCGTCACTCTACACTGCGGGTCTTCACACCTGGGCCGGTGCCGCACTCTACTGTCGCCCATTCCTTTGCCTTCCGGAGTCTTCATGTCCGACCTGCTCGACGCTGCCGTGCTGGATCAGCTGTTCCGTACAGCCCGCACGCAAAACGCCTTTCTCGACACGCCCGTCAGCGAAGAGCAGCTGCGCCAGCTCTACGACTTGGTGAAGTGGGGCCCGACTGCCGCCAACGGCTCGCCGGCACGTTTCGTGTTCGTGACCAGCCCGGAAGGCAAGCAGAAGCTCAAGCCAGCGCTGTCCGACGCCAACGCCGCCAAGACGCTGGGCGCGCCGGTCACGGTGATCGTCGGTTACGACGAGCAATTCCACGAAAAGCTGCCCTACCTGTTCCCGCATGCCGATGCCAAGAGCTGGTTCGAAGGTTCGCGCGATATGCGCGTGTCCGGTGCATTTCGTAACAGCTCGCTGCAGGGCGCCTATCTGATCCTGGCCGCACGTGCGCTGGGCCTGGATGCCGGCCCGATGTCCGGCTTCGACAATGCCAAGGTGGATGCGGCGTTCTTTGCCGGCACGCCGATCAAATCCAATTTCCTGATCAATCTCGGCTACGGTGATCCGGCCGCGCTGTACCCGCGGCTGCCGCGCTTGAGTTTTGACGAAGCCGCACGCATCGAATAAGCGTGCGTCCCCCCTTTCCTGCAGTCCTCGTCCGTCTGCGTTCTGTCCCATCCGCGTTGATCCAACGCGTCTCTCATCACATGGAGTTTCAATGAAGACCACCCACAAACTGCTGCTGCCGCTCGCCCTGACCCTGGCCATTGCCGCCTGCTCCAAGCCGGCCGACAACGCCGCCGCACCGGCCGCCGAAACCCCAGCTGCCACCGCACCGGCCGACGCCGCTGCTGCCCCGGCACCTGCTGCCGCCGAGTCGACCGCCTCGACCGCGCCGGCCGTGACGGTGGCCTCGGGCACCTACACGCTGGACCCGAGCCACACCGACGTGCTGGCGCAGTGGAGCCACTTCGGGTTCTCCAACCCCACCG
This sequence comes from Xanthomonas hortorum, assembly GCF_011305375.1. Taxonomy (GTDB): domain Bacteria; phylum Pseudomonadota; class Gammaproteobacteria; order Xanthomonadales; family Xanthomonadaceae; genus Xanthomonas; species Xanthomonas hortorum_E. The sequence continues at coordinate 99,864 of NZ_VCME01000014.1, read as the reverse complement.
CGCATTTCGGCAATGTCGACGGCACCCTGATGTACGACGCGGCCGACGTGACCAAGTCCACCGTGCAGGTCACTCTGCCGCTGTCCGGCTTGAACAGCTTCACCGCCAAGTTCGACGAACACCTCAAGAGCGGTGACTTCTTCGACGCGGCCAAGTTCCCGACCGCCACCTTCAAGAGCACCAAGGTCGAAGCGGCTGGCCCCAACAAGCTGACCGTCACCGGCGATCTGACCATCAAGGATCAGACCAAGCCGGTCGTGCTGGACGTCACCCTCAACGGTGCCGGCGAGCACCCGATGAAGAAGGTGCCGGCCGCTGGTTTCGACGCCACCACCACCATCAAGCGCACCGACTTCGGCGTGGGCCAGTACGCCCCGAACGTCAGCGACGAAGTGAAGATCCGCATCACCACCGAAGCCCTGCAAGCCAAGGCCGGTGACGCTGCTGCGAAGTAATTCGCTGCAAAGTTCATGCATCGGTGCGCGTGGTCGCACCGATGTGTGGAACGCAGGAGCCGTTCGATTGGCGTAATGCTGTTCACTAAAGAAAAAACGGCGCCTCTCCATCTCGGTGGGAAGCGCCGTTTTTTTATGGGCATTGCGGTCGAGGGCGCGGTGCCCTCACCGCTCGCGGGACACGCCGTGAACCCGTCCCTGGGGGCTCGGTGGCGGCATCCATGCCGCCACACGGTCCTGCAAGCGGTGAGGACACCGCACCAGAGAGTTGGTCTGTAGTTTGATGAAAGCCTACCTGTTGATCGCGTCGCGTTTTGCGTTGCGAAGCTGATCGGCCGCGGCGTTATCCAAATAACACACCATGCCTTGCTTGCAACCATGCGCATCGACCATCTGGACTGGTCCTTGCCCGCCCACCGTCGCGGGACCTTACGCGGCATGGATGCCGCGTACCTGCACGGACGTACTTGCGGCGTGTCCCGCGATGGTGGGCCGGCAAGGGCCCCGCGGAAGTCCACAGATCAACAGCCGTCTGCACGGCAAACGCTGCACCCAGAGCCGCCATGCTGTCCGTTAGTGCGGAGCTGATTCAGCCTTCCAATATCCCTTCGCGCGCACCGACTCCTTGTCCACCCCGTGGTGCTCTTCGAGAAACTTGCGCATCGCACGTGCACGCATGGATTCGGCGCCGATCCAGTAGAAGGTATCGCCATCGTGCGGCTCGTAATCGCGCAGGCTGTCTTCCAACAAGGTGCTGCTGGCCGCATCGAAGCCGTTGCGTTCCAGCCAGTACACGTCCACGTCGGCGGCGCTGAGCAGCTCCTGGCGTTCTGCGGCGTCGGCAATTTCGATAAAGACTTCTGCATGCATGTCGGCAGGCATGGATTCCAGCCAGCGACCGATCGCCGGCAGTGCGGTTTCGTCGCCGATCAGCACGTAGTGGTCGTAGTCGTCGGCCACCAGAAACGAGCCGCGCGGGCCGCCGATCTTCAGCGTGTCGCCGGGCTGTGCGTGCGCTGCCCAGCTGGTGGCCACGCCGTCGCCGTGCAGCACGAAGTCGATGCTCAGCTCGCCGCTTTGCGGGTCGAATGCGCGCGGAGTGTAATCGCGGCCCGGCGAGGGCAGGGCGCCCTCGTCATAGCGCGGGCCTTCTGCCGTCATCGTCGGCAGCACAAAGGCGCCATCGGCATTGGGGAAGAACAGCTTGACGTGATCGTCCGGTGCGTCGCTTTGAAAGCCTGCAAGTTCGTTGCCGCCAAAGACGATACGGCGCATCTGCGGGGTGATCGATTCGCAGCGCAGCACCTGCACGGAGCGCAGGCGCGAGTCGCGGCGGACTTGGGTGTTGGTGTGGGTTGCCATGGGGGAATTGTTCCTGGATTGCCGTGCGTATGCGCGATGGGAAGAAGTGGGGAGTAACTGGCAAAACTGATGGCGCAATAAACAATCAAATAAACCAGCTAGGCAAATAAACCAGCTAGGAGCAGCTGCTGTTAGCTATCCCTTCTCCCATCGGGAGAAGGTGCCCCGAAGGGGCGGATGAGGGTACGGGCGAAGCCGCACGCAGTTGGAATGGCACGTGGCTTCGCCCGTACCCTCACCCCAACCCCTCTCCCGGCGGGAGAGGGGCTTGCCGTCCCGCGGCTGAAACTGTGTGTTGATTCTGAAATTGCATTTTGATCAAGACAGGCGATTACGTCGCTGCCAAACACGCAAGGTCGATGCTTTGGAATTTGCAGCGTTGTGAAGTCACAAAACAACGCATGTGCTGCGGTTCATGCCCGTCACTGACGCCCGCAACGCGAACATTGCATGAGGTGTCACTGTCGCAAAGCGCAATCAAGCTGGCATCGGCTGGCTTGGGATCACGGCGATAGGCGCACTTAGCCGTCATCGCGCTCCATGCCATCAGCGGCGTTGTTTAGCAGTGCCGCGATGCGTGCAGTTTCTGCTTCCGTCCACTGCCCGTGCCGCGCAAACAGGCCGTGCTTGATGCGATGAATCGCCTCGCGAATCGGTGCAGGTGTCTGTGCCTTGATCAACTCGCGTGCGCGGCGATGCGTGCGTGCCAGCGCCGCGTCGAGTGCGTCGCGCTGCTGTGCCACGTGCGTGCGGCCGGCCTCGGTGACCTGATAGCGCTTGCGGCCGTCATCCTGAGCCGTCTGCACCCAGCCGTCGGTTTCAAGCTGGGCCAGCGCCGGGTAGATCGCGCCGGCACTCGGGGTGTACAGCCCTTTGAACAATGCGGCGATCTGCCGCATCAGCTCGTACCCATGCCGCGGCTGTTGCTCGATCAGCGCCAGCAACAACAAACGCAGATCGCCATGCCCCAACGGCCGCGAGCGTCCGCTTGTGCCGCGCTCGGGCTTTGGGTCGGAGGCCGCATCGGCGTCTGCGGAGATGTCGTCAGGTGGAGGACGCGTGTTCATTCGATATATCGAAGCATGACGAAACGATATATCGAATTCGCGCTGCTCGCAAGCGCTGACGCACACGAGATCGCCTGGGCCGTGCGCCTTCTCGTCCCGATGGGCCTCGCCCGGCCGGTCCAGCACCACGCCGTCGACCACCGTGCCCACGCTAAGCAGAGCAGGGACCAGTCGGCCCGGTGCCGAACGACACCAAAGTCGACTTGCACCAAAGCCGGCCAGCACCGATGCCGAACGACCTCAACGCCGATCGACACTAAGGCCGACCAACCCCGAACCATGCTTCGCCGCGACTAGACAATGCCGAATTCTATAATTACGATGTAATTACTCCGACATTACGGGCCTGGCCCGATGAGGCAGCCGCATGAGTCGACAGTGGGACACCCAGGCCGAGAGCCGGCGCCAGCGCTTACAGCGCGCCGCCCCGCTTGCGCCGCAGGGGCGTGTGGTGGCGGCCAGCGATGTGGTGGCGCTGCTGGAAGCGGTGATCGAGCCCGGCGACCGCGTCTGCCTGGAAGGCAACAACCAGAAGCAGGCGGATTTCCTGGCGCGCTGCCTTACCGAAGTGGACCCGGCACGCGTGCACGACCTGCACATGGTGCAATCGGTGTTGTCGCTGCCCGCGCATCTGGACGTGTTCGAGCGCGGCATCGCCAAGCGGCTGGATTTCTCGTTCTCCGGCCCGCAGCCCGCGCGCCTGGCCGGGCTGGTCGGCGAGGGCCGCATCGAGATCGGCGCCATCCACACTTATCTGGAATTATTTGGCCGCTACTTCATCGACCTGACCCCGCGCATTGCGCTGGTCACCGCGCAGGCCGCCGACCGCCACGGCAATCTCTACACCGGCCCGAATACCGAAGACACGCCGGTGATCGTGGAGGCCACTGCATTCAAGGGCGGCATCGTGATTGCGCAGGTCAACGAGATCGTCGACACGCTGCCGCGCGTGGATATTCCCGCCGACTGGGTGGACTTCGTCACGCAGGCGCCCAAGCCCAACCATATCGAACCGCTGTTCACCCGCGACCCGGCACAGATCTCCGAGATCCAGGTGTTGATGGCGATGATGGCGATCAAGGGCATCTACGCCGAATACGGTGTCAACCGGCTCAACCATGGCATCGGCTTCGATACCGCCGCGATCGAATTGCTGTTGCCCACCTACGCCGAATCACTCGGGCTGAAGGGCAAGATCTGCCGGCATTGGGCGCTCAATCCGCATCCGGCGCTGATTCCGGCAATCGAATCGGGCTTCGTCGAATCGGTGCATTCGTTCGGCTCGGAACTGGGCATGGAGCAGTACATCGCCGCGCGCCCGGACATATTCTTTACCGGTGCCGACGGTGGCATGCGCTCCAATCGCGCGTTGTCGCAGACCGCTGGTTTGTACGCCTGCGACATGTTCATCGGCTCCACCCTGCAGATCGATCTGCAGGGCAATAGTTCCACCGCTACGCGCGACCGTATCGCCGGGTTCGGCGGCGCGCCCAATATGGGCTCGGATGCACGCGGCCGCCGCCATGCCAGCGACGCCTGGCTCAAGGCCGGGCGCGAGGCTGCACGACCGGGCGAGATGCCGCGCGGACGCAAGCTGGTGGTGCAGATGGTGGAAACCTTCCGCGAGCACATGGCGCCGGCCTTCGTCGATAAGCTCGATGCCTGGGAACTGGCCGAGCGCGCTAACATGCCGCTGCCGCCGGTGATGATTTACGGCGACGACGTCAGCCACGTGCTGACCGAGGAAGGCATCGCCAACCTGCTGTTGTGCCGCACGCCGGAAGAGCGCGAGCAGGCGATTCGCGGCGTGTCCGGTTACACCGCCGTCGGCCTGGGCCGCGACAAGCGCGCGGTCGAAAACCTGCGCGATCGCGGTGTCATCAAGCGGCCGGAAGACCTGGGGATTCGGCCACGCGATGCCACGCGCGACCTGCTCGCTGCGCGCACGGTCAAGGATCTGGTGCGCTGGTCCGGTGGGTTGTACGACCCGCCGAAACGTTTTCGCAATTGGTAGGGGCACAGCATGGAAACCCTGCGGTATCGCTTCGATGGCCAGCATGGCGCGCGCGCCGGGCTGGAACATGCGCTGGTCGGCGTGGTGGCCTCCGGCAATCTGGAAGTGCTGGTCGAGCGCGTGCCGCTCGATGGCGCGATGGAGATCGAGATCCTCACCGCCGCACGCGGATTCGGCGCGATCTGGCAAGCGGTGCTGGACGATTTTGCCGCGCGCCACCCGCTGCGCGATGTGCGCATCAGCATCAACGATGTCGGTGCCACGCCGGCGGTGGTGAGCCTGCGCTTGGAGCAGGCGATGGATGTCCTGCAGGGAGCCGACGCATGAGCCGCCCCTTTCACCCCGTAGGAGCGCACCCGGGCGCGACGGGCGTTCCCGGTGACGCCTCAGTCGCGCCCAGGTGCGCTCCTACGCGAGCCATCGGGAGCCGCACATGAGCACCACCACTCATCTCGTAGGAGCGCGCCTGAGCGCGACAAGCTTTCTCGGTAACGCCCCGGTCGCGCACAAGTGCGCTCCTACGCATGTCGTCGGGAGATACGTATGAGCACCACCATCCACATGGCCGAGCGCAGCTATTACGAAGCCGATGCGCGCGAGCGTATCGACGGCTTGCTGGACGCCGGTAGCTTCCGCGAATTCGTCGGTCCACGTCGTCGTTTGATCAGCCCGCATCTGGCCCAGCTCGACACCCCCGGCGCGTTCGATGACGGCATCGTGGTCGGCGAAGGCACGCTGCGCGGGCACAACGTATTGATCGCCGCGCAGCAAGGCGCCTTCATGGGCGGTGGCGTCGGCGAGGTGCATGGCGCCAAGCTCACCGGCCTGCTCGAACGCGCCGCAAAAACGCAGCCGGATGCGGTGCTGTTGCTGCTCGACACCGGCGGCGTACGCCTGCACGAAGCCAATGCCGGCCTGATCGCCATCTCCGAGATCATGCGCGCCACCTTGGGCGCGCGCGCTGCCGGCGTGCCGGTGCTGGCCTTGATCGGCAGCGGCAATGGCGCCTTCGGCGGCATGGGCATCGTGGCGCGCTGTTGCAGCGCGGTGATCATGTCCGAAGAAGGCCGCCTGTCGCTATCCGGCCCGGACGTGATCGAGACCGTGCGCGGCGTGGAAGAGTTCGACGCCCGCGATCGCGCGCTGGTGTGGCGCGTCACCGGCGGCAAGCACCGCTATCTGCTCGGCGAAGCGCAGACCTTGGTGGCCGACCGCATCGCCGCATTCGCCGAGGCGGCTGCCCATGCGCTGGACACACTTGCCGAGCCGGAAGGCGAGGCCGCACTGCAGGCACTGGAACTGGCGCAGCAGCAGTTGTCCAAGCGCATCGAGGCTTACGGCGATTGCCGCGATGGTCTGGATATCTGGCAGCGCCAAGGCATCGTCGATGCGCAGCGCCTGCCGTTGCTGGACACCGAGGCCTTCCTCGCTGCCACTGCCGACCGGAGCATTCCATGGAACTGAGCCAACTGCTGGATCAGCTGTTTCCGCTCGGTCACGCCATCGCACGCAACGACGATGTGCTCACCGGCAACGCGATGACCGCTGCGGGCGAGGTCACCGTGATCGGCACCGCCAATAAATTGGAGGTCGGCGTGGACCACGCACTGGCGTTGGCCGCCACCGTGTTGGCGAGCACCCGTGCACATCCGCAGCGGCCGATCGTGATGCTGGCCGACACCGCCGGGCAACGGCTCGCGCGCCGCGATGAACTGCTCGGCATCAACGGCTATTTCGCGCATCTGGCACGTTCGCTGGATCTTGCACGTAGGCGCGGTGCGCGCCTTGTCACGTTGGTGTATGGCGAATCGGTCAGCGGCGGCTTTCTCTCGTTCGGCTTGATGGCCGACCATATCCACGCCTTGCCCGATGCACAGATCCGCGTGATGGATCTGCGTGCCATGGCACGTGTGACCAAGCAATCGGTGGACACCTTGCAGGCGCTGAGCAAGAGCTCGCCGGTGTTCGCGCCGGGTGTGGAAAATTATGTGCGCATGGGCGCGGTGGAGTCGTTGTGGAAGGGCGATCTGGCGCAGGCGCTGCTCGATGCATTGGCCATGCCTAGCGATGGCGATCAGCGTCGTGCACTCGGCGCGCAGCGTGGCGGCCGCACGTTGGCGCGCGATGTCGCCGCTGCCGTGGCAGCCGGCGAGGCCTGAGCATGCTAGGCCGCCACGCACTGGTGTGGTTGCATCCCGATGCGCGCTGGCAGGCGTTGACGCCGGGTGCGCACCCGCGGCTGCAGCAGTGGTTTGCGGCGGGTTTGCCGGCGGTGGTGGCGCGTGGCGACGGCAGCGAAGCACCCGGCACACTGCGGCTCGGCGTGCCATTGCCGCCGAGCGAAGGCAAGCAGCGTCTTGCGTTGAGCGCCAGCAGTGTCGATATCGCACGCAGCACCGCACCGCTGCTGTTGGACGACGTGATCGCCCACACGCCCAGGGATATGCAGCCGGCATTGCAGGCCTTGCTGACGCAGACCCGGGCCAATGCATTGCAGCCGCGCGTGTTCGGCAGCTTTGCATGGCAGGCACTGACCGGGCTTGCGTATGTGCATGCGCACTCGGATCTGGACCTGTTGTGGTCGATCGAAACACCCGAACAGGCGCATGCGGTGGTTACATTGCTGCAGCGCTGGGAACAACGCCATGGCCTGCGTGCCGATGGCGAATTACTGCTGGCCGACGACGGCACCGCCGTGAACTGGCGCGAATATGCCGGCAGCGCGCAGCAGGTGCTGGTGAAATCCAATCATGGCTGCCGGATGGCGTCGCGCACCGCGTTGTTTCCTGTATGGAGCGCGGCATGAGTGCGCTGGCGAAAGATGTTGCCGATGCCAAGGCCGAGACCGCATGTATGCATGGCGATATTCAACATCGTGCATCGCTGCAGGGCGCATCGCGTCTCACCAGCGGCATGGCAAGTCCACTGGCGCACCGACTCGGCCGCCTTGCAGTGCTTGCCTTGCACGCAGAACTGGCCTGCGCACCAAAGCCTGGCCTGGTTACCCCGTTCGATACCGGTAGCCACACCGATATGGACGCGGCCACCTTTCTGCGCAGCCTGTTCGCGTTGCGCGGCTACTTTGTCGCGATTGCGCAAGCCGGCATCGACAACGCGCCGTTCGCACGCCTGCGTCAACTCGGTATCGATGCCGAAGTGGCGATGCTGCGCGCCACCGGCGGCATCAATACCCATCGCGGTGCGATTTTCAGCCTCGGCCTGCTCACTGCGCAGGCGGCGCGCTTGCGTGTCGCGCACAGGCGCTGCCCAACTGGTGAAGCGGTCTGCAACGCGGTGCAGTTGTGGCGCGCTGCATTGCAGGCTGCGCCGCTGAATCCGCACAGCAATGGTCAGCGTATGCGTGCGCAGTATCAGGTCAGCGGTGTGCGCGAGCAGGCCGCAACTGGCTACCCGCTGTTACGTGAAGTCGCGCTGCCGTGCCTGCGCGCTGCGTTGCTCAGCGGCGCCACGCGGGAAGCGGCGTTGGCGCAGACGCTGATGCAGTTGGTTGCTGAAGTGGACGATCTGAATCTGCTGCATCGTGGTGGGCAGGAAGGGCTGGCCTACGCAAAAGTGGAAGCACGTGCCTTCCTCGCCGACGGCGGCATCGCACAACCGCAGTGGCGTGATTGTTTGAACTCCATTGGCGAGCAATTCGTCGCCCGGCGTCTAAGCCCGGGCGGCAGCGCCGATCTGCTGGCCTGCGCCTGGTTTCTGCATCTGCAGGAACGCGCATGACGCTCGCCGTGCTCTGCCCGGGCCAAGGCGGCCAACACGCGAAAATGTTTGCGCGTGTCGCCGATACACCCGCGGCGGCCAGCGTGCTCGCTGCCGCGACCAAGCTGCTCGGTGCATCTGCGCAAACGCTGGCCGCAGACCAAAGCCGTTACGCCAATGCCATCGCACAACCACTGGTGTGTGCCGGCACGCTGGCGCAATGGCAGCTGGTGCGTGAGCAGCTGCCCACGCCGTTGCTGGTACTCGGCTACAGCGTCGGCGAGCTCGCCGCGCATGCGGTGGCTGGCAGCATGGACAGTGAAACCTGCCTGCAGCTGGCCGCGACCCGCGCACGCCTGATGGACGCGGCCAGCCCGGACAATGCCGGGTTGATGGCGGTGGTCGGCCTGCCATTGCGCGCGCTCGAAACGCTATGCCAGACCCATGGTGCGGCACTGGCCATCATCAACGGCGACGACCATGCCGTGCTCGGTGGCCCGCACGCTGCGCTGCAGGCACTCGGCGAAGCTGCGCAGGCGCAAGGCGCGCGCATCACGCTGCTGCCGGTCAGCGTGCCCGCGCATACGACGTGGTTGCGTGCGGCCGCCGACGCATTCGCCATCGCATTGAAAAACGCAGAAATCACTGCGCCAAAGCTGCGCGTGCTGGCCGGTATCGATGCACGTGCAGTCACCACGCAGGCCTTGGTGATCGACACGCTGGCCGCACAGATTGCGCAGACCGTGCACTGGTACGACGTGCTGGTGCAGGCCGCAGAGCGCGGCGCACGCGTGTTTCTCGAACTGGGGCCAGGCAGCGCATTGGCGCGCATGGCGCGGGAGGTATTGCCGGACTGCGAGGCGCGGTCGGTGGACGAATTCAACAGCACCTTAGGTGTTGTCGAGTGGGTCAATGCCGCGTGCGAGCGCGCTGCATGAGGTAACGCTAGGAGAGGCCAGCAACGCGTAGCGAGCAGGCAACCGCCTGGCAGCTGCGCATCGGTGCTGTCGGCCGCTCCTGGTGTCTGACAGGGCGTGACCCTTGGGTGGCGGGTGGCCATCCGTGCTGTACGCGTATCAGGTGTCTGGGAGGGCGCATGACCCCGCAAATTGCAACGATTCTTGGCTTGGTGATCATGTTCATCGTCGCCACCGCATTGCCCATCAACATGGGCGCGGTGGCCTTCGCGCTGGCCTTCATCATCGGCGGCGTGTGGGTGGGGCTGGACGGCAAGGAGGTGCTGGCCGGCTTTCCAGGCGACCTGTTCCTGACCCTGGTCGGCATCACCTATCTGTTCGCCATCGCGCAGAAGAACGGCACCATCGATCTGCTGGTGCATTGGGCGGTGCGCGCGGTGCGCGGGCGCATCGTGGCGATTCCCTGGGTGATGTTCGTCATTACCGGGTTGCTGACTGCATTCGGTGCGCTGGGGCCGGCGGCAGTGGCCATCATCGGCCCGGTGGCATTGCGCTTTGCCAAGCAGTACCGCATCAACCCGTTGATGATGGGCCTTCTGGTGATCCATGGCGCACAGGGCGGCGGGTTTTCGCCGATCAGCGTGTACGGCGGCATCACCAACAAGGTGGTCGAAAAGGCCGGGCTGGACGTCACCGAGATGGCGGTGTTTCTCACCAGCCTGGGTTTCAACCTGATGATGGCGATCATCTGCTTCTGCGCGTTTGGTGGGCTCAAGCTGATGCGTCGGCAGGAGGTCTCGCTGGCCGATGCGCAATACGTGGCGGTGGCCGACGATCAAGCCTCCAAGCGGCCGTTCGCGATCGAAGGGCATGGCTCCTTGGTCGCCGCTGGCGGCGGCACGCTGTCGACCAATCCGCTGGCGCTGGAGGCTGTCGCCATCACCCGCGATCGCTTGATTACGTTGGTGGGCTTGCTGGGTCTGGGTGTCGCGGCGCTGATCTACAACCTCAATGTCGGTCTGGTGTCGATCACCGTTGCTGTCGTCCTCGCATTGATCTCGCCCAGCGCGCAGAAGGGTGCGGTGGATGGCATCAGCTGGTCCACGGTGTTGTTGATCAGCGGCGTGGTCACCTACGTCGCAGTGCTGGAAAAAGCCGGCGCGGTGGACTACATCGGCACCGGCGTCTCGCATATCGGCATGCCGTTGTTGGGCGCGCTGCTGGTCTGTTATGTCGGCGGCATCGTGTCCGCGTTCGCATCGTCCGCAGCCGTGCTGGGCGCCACCATTCCGCTGGCGGTGCCGTTCCTGATGCAGGGTCAGCTGGGTGCGGCCGGGGTGATCTGCGCGCTCGCGGTGTCTTCCACCATCGTCGATGTCAGCCCGTTCTCCACCAATGGCGCGCTGGTGGTGGCTTCGGCCGCGAAAGAGGAGCGCGACGCGCTGTTCCGCCGCTTCCTGGTCTACAGCGGGCTGGTGGTGTTGTTGGGGCCACTGACCGCGTGGCTGCTGTTCGTGGTGCCGGGCTGGCTGTGAGCCGGCATGCGCACAGCGGCGGAGTGGGGCGCCCCCGTAGAATGGGCGGCCCTGCTCCGACGCTAACGACCTGCCCGCCATGACCCTCGCCCCTGATTCGCGCACCGCCAAAAAGCGCGTACCGCTGTACGAGGAAGTGGCCGAGCGCCTGCGCCAGAAGATCTACGACTACGCGTTGCCACCGGGCGAGTGGATCGACGAGCCGGCCCTGGCCGAAGAACTCGGCATCAGCCGCACTCCGCTGCGCGAAAGCCTCAAGCTGCTCGCCGCCGAAGGCCTGGTGCAACTGGACGCCGGCCGCGGCAGCCGGGTCACGCGGTTGACGCTGGAAGACCTCAATCAGCTGTTCCCGGTGATGGCCATGCTCGAAGGCCGCTGCGCCCACGATGCGGTCAAGCGCATCGACGCGGCCGGCGTGCAACGCCTGGAAGACCTGCACGCGGCGATGGAAGCCGCTGCCACCGCTGGCGACCTGGCCGAGTACTACCGTAACAATTATCTGATTCATGAAACCGTGCAGCAGTACGCCGGTAATCCGTGGTTGATCCGGGTCACCCACGATCTGCACCGTATCCTCAAGATGCATCGCGGCCGTCAGCTGTTGACGCCGGGACGCATGGCGCAGTCGCTGGCCGAGCATCGCGCATTGATGGAGTGCGTACGGCGCGGCGATGCCGAGGGCGCAGAACGCACGATGCACGGGCACCTGTTGAGTCAGGGGCAGGCCTTGGCGGCGTATGTGGCAGCGGGCGGCATGTTGAATGTGCCGGCACCCTTGCCGCGGGTCGGCGGGGTGTAGAGCCGCCGTGGCGAACCGCTTAAAGCAGCTGGCTTGACCCCAGGTGCACCTGACGCTCCTACCCTTCTCCCACCGGGAGAAGGTGCCCGAAGAGCGGATGAGGGTACGTCCGCACGTAGCGGCGGGAAGCTCTTGCTCTTGCGAATCCCAAATCCCAAATCCCAGCCTTTGAAAGACCGGGCTACCGCACACCCAACCCGAGCAACCCATCCACACGTTCAATCAACTGCGTCCCAGCCAACCCGGTAAACACCTCCGGGTGCGCATAGCCCCACGCCACCGCAGCAAACGGCAACCCCACCACTTGCGCCGCTTCCCAGTCGGCAACCTGGTCGCCCACATACACCGCCTGCGTCGCGCCATACCCGGTGGCGCGCAGTACACGACGCAAGGCGCGTTGCTTGCCCAGCAGATGCGCACCACCGTCGATCACTGCGAACTTCGCGCTCAAGTCCTTACCCAAGGCGCGTTGCACATTCTCCACCGAGTTGGACGACACCACCGCCAGGCGCGTGCCGCTGGCATGCAGCGTCTCCACTACGTCGGCAATGCCGGCAAACAACGCCATTGGCGGGGCGGCGCGCATCAGGCGGATAAAGTCGGCGGCCACCAGCGGCACGCGCCAGGCACGCAGCCCGGAGGCTTTTAACAGCTCCCGCGTACTCAGCCGGCGAGCATCCTCCACCTCGTGCGCTTGTGCCGCACGGAAACCGTGCCGCTCGGCCAGCACGCGCTGCGTGCTCAAAAAGAAACCGAACGAGTCGGCCAGGGTGCCGTCGAAATCGAAAATGATCAGTGCGGGCATTGCAACGCAAGTATCAGGGCGTCTTAGCCTAACCAATGCCGCTGCCGTGCCATACGCACACACGTCACTACATGTACGCGTAGGCGATGCCGCTTACACTTCGGCGAAGTGCGGCAGGATCGGGTTGTCGCCGTCGGCGTGCTGTTCGATGACCTTGCGCTGCATCGCGGACAGATACGCATCCAGCTCTTCGGTGGAGGCGAACACATCGCTCAGCGGCACCGCCTTGACCATGTCGAAGACCTTGCGGATCTGCGGCTGCGGGTTGGTCACCAGCAGCTTGCCCTGATGGGTCGCCAGCGCCTTGCGCACCTTGAAGATGCTGCGGATGCCGGCGCTGGAAATGTATTCCAGCGCGGTCAGGTCCAGCACCAGGGTGACGATGCTGGTGCCCAGCAGTGGCGACAGCGCCGCATCCAGGTCCTGGTAGGTGTGGGAGTCCAGGCGCCCGGTCAGGATCACGCGTTGACGGGTGTCTTGCGGCGGGTCGATCTGGATGGCGAGCGTGGTCATGGCAGTGCCTCGGGGACAGGGGCGTACGGATGCAGCAAGGTGATACGCACGACGTTATATGCACCATCGCGACGGTAGTCGATGTGATCGGCGAACTGATGCACCAAAAACAACCCCAATCCGCCGATCGGCCGATCGTCGAGCGCGGCGTCCAGCTCCAGTTCCGGCAGCGCACGCGGGTCGAAAGCGCTGCCCGGGTCGCTCAGCTCCAGTACCAGCGCCTGCGCGTCCAGCTGCAGCTGCAGGCGTAAGGGCTGTTCGGCGCATTGGCCGTGGGTGAGCGCGTTGCAGCCGAGTTCTTCCACGATCAGCCGCACCTGGCCGATGCGCGCTTCGTGCAGGCCTTCGCGCATCAGCGAGTCTTCCAGCGCGTCGTTGGCGCCGGCCAGTTGGGCCAGCGACGGCGCGATGGCCAGTTCGAGCTTCATCCGGTCGTTGCCTTTCCGGGACCGTCCCGGCCAGCGTCTGCCACCGGCTCAGCATGCTCCTGGCGCAGCCGGATCGCCAGCAGCGTGATGTCGTCGTACGCATCGGCCTGGCCGGTGAACCCGGCGATGTCGTCGATGACCGCCTTGCACTGTGCCGCCGCGCTACGGCGCGGATGCAGCGCGGCCAGCAGCCGCTCCAGCCCGTAGCTGGCGCCGTATTCGTCCATCGCCTCGGTCACGCCATCGGTATAACCCAGCAGGGTCTGCCCGGCGCTCATGCGGCCCTGCAGCACCGGGTACGCCAGCTGCGGCTCGATGCCCAGCGGCGCACCGGTTTCCAACGGCAACGGCCGCACCGTGCCATCCAGGTCGATCAACAGCGGCGGCTCGTGCCCGGCGCTGGCCAGCCAGTATTCGCCGCTCACCACATTGATCACCCCGCACAGCACCGTGGCGAACATGCACGGCTCGTTGTTCTCGGCCAGCCGCGTGGAGGCGGCGATCAGGATGGCGTCCGGGCGCGTGTGCCGGCGCGCGGCGATTTCCAGCACGCTCACCGCGCGCGCCATGAACAAGGCGGCCGGCACGCCCTTGTCGGAGACATCGCCCACCACAAACCACAACAGCCCCGGCTCGGTCTCGATGAAGTGGTAGAAATCGCCGCCCACCGCCTTGGCCGGTTCCAGCCAGGCGCAGGTTTCCAGATGCGAGTTGGCGCGGTCGAAGGTGCGCCCGGACGGCAGCATCGCCTGCTGGATCTCGCGCGCAATCTGCAGCTCGCTGTACATGCGTTCGCGCGCAGAGGTCATCTCGCCGATCTGCGCGATATGGTCGCGGATCGCACCGCGTGCACTGTCGAACGCACGCGCCATCACGCCCACTTCGTCATCGCGTTCGATATGCCGCAGCGGGTACTCGAATTCGCCACGGCGAAAATGCTCGGCGGTATCGGTCAATTCCTCGATCGGCCGCGTCAAGGTGCGGGTGATCCGCCCCATCAACCACCACCACACCGCCGCGCCCAGCAATGCCGCCAACGCCACCCATGCGGCCAGCCAATTCAGGCCGGCCAGCACGTAGTTTTCCGATGCGGACAGCACAAAGGTCCAGCCGCTGCGCCCCACCGCCGCGCTATGGGTCAGAAAGCGCTCGCCATCTGGCGCGGTGTGCGAGAACGAGATCGGCTGGCCCGCCGCCACTGCACGCTGCAGCGGTGCCAGATCCGGGCGCGAACGCGCCACGTAGGTAGCGAGCGTGTCATGCAGATTGAGCGCAGGGTCGGGGCTGAACATCACCATCCCCTCCGGCGACAACAGCATCGGCCGGATGCTGATGTCGTGCGGCAACTGGTCGATGATCTCGCGCAGATGTTGCAGCGGCAGATCCACGCTCACCATGCCCACCGGCGCCGCATCCACGGCATCGCCCGGCCGGCGCAGTGGCAGGTTGTAACTGGTGTACAACTCGCTGCCGCCATTGGTGTTGATATACGGCTCGGACCACCACGCGCGCCCTTCGCGCTGGGTGCGCAGATACCACGGCATCGCGCGGTAATCGTATCCCAGGTCCTGCACCGATTTTTCCAGCACGCGCGTGCCATCGCGATGCACGTACCAGACAAACCCGGTATCGCCGGCTTTTTGCGTGCGCGGTTCGATGATCAAACGCGCCGCGCCGATATCCGGGTCGCCACTGAGCGTGGCCAGCAGCAACGCACGCAGATTGAACGGCTGCAGCCCCACCGCACCGCTGCTGGCCGCCAATGTGCGGCCGCTCACCTGCACTGAATCCAGCATCGCCGCCAGGCTGCGCGCGGTCTGCTCGGTCAAGCCATCCACTTCGGTGCGCGCCGCTTCCACCAATTCGGCACGGGCGCCCAGGTAAAACACCGTGCCCAGGACCGCCAGCAGCAGTACCAGCACTGCGGTGGCGGCCAGCAACACGCGCATGCGCAGGCTGCGCCGCCAGTGCACGCGCGGGGTGACGGCCACGTTGTCGGCTGGCGATGTGAACCCCGTGGCGATAACGCGCTCCCCCTAGCGGACAGGTCGAATCATGGCAGCTTTCCGGCGGGCAACAACTGCCTCACGTCAGCTGCCGTAAATTGACCCCACCGGCTCAAGCGGACTAGATTGAGCCCCCTTATCGCCATGGAGGCCGGCCTTGCGCCTGATTCTCACACCGAGCCTGCTGGCCCTTTTGCTTACGGCCTGTAACGCCCCGGAGACCAGCATGACCCAGACCACATCCCCCGCAACCGAGGCCACTGCAGAAGCCGACGTGGAGGCGGGCGGTCGCGGCCTTGCCAAATTGAATCCCAGCCCGCGCAAGGCCTTCGAGGTCACGCTCACCCTCGACAAGGCGCCCGGTACCTTCGGCCTGGTCCAGGGTGCGGCGCAATACGACGTCAGCAACGAAGCCGAATGCGGCAAGATCCAGGCCGACACCGGTACCGCCGGGCGCATCACCAGCCAGGAAGACTTCGCGCTCAAGAAGATCTCCGACACCGAGTACCGCGGCACTGTCTATCTGGACCTGATGCAGGACGAGGACTATTACGGCCGCGGCGTCTGCCATTGGGAATTCAGCGGTGCCAGCGTGCTGCTCAAGGCCACCGGTGCCGAAGAAGAGACGCGCTTTTTGTCGTTTATCGAAGGCAAGACGGTGACTGCGCAGCAGCCGCAGACGAAGTACTACTGGAGAGAGGGTTATCCGAACTCAGGAATGGACGACTTCCCTGATGTGGGCGAACTGACTCCTGACAAATTCAAGCCTGAGATCCGCGACAATCTCTTCACCATCACACTGGCTGCCAAGGAAGTTGCGCCATGAGCATTCCATCGCCCCAATACGCGGGCTTGTCTGAAGACGCCTACAAGGATCGCGCGGTAGGTCGGCGTGCGCCGGGGCAGGAAGAGATTGTTACGGTTGAGGGGCAGCGTTACGCCGTTCTCGAACACGTCAACAACAAGTCCAATGGCTACCAGGGCACGATTTACCGCCGCGAAGGCAGTGGCGAAATCGTGGTTGCGCATCGGGGTACCGAAGGCGCGGCCAAGGACATTCTCACCGACGCGGCGATGGTCACCTCGCGGACCAATCCGCAAGCAGCTGATGCGCTGGCATTGACCAAACACGCGCTCGATTATGCGGAAATTGCGGGAAAGCGAACCGGTCACGCACCCGAAGTCACCGTCACCGGCCACTCCCTCGGCGGCGCGCTCGCACAGGTCTCCGCGCACCACTACGACCTCAAGGGCGAAACCTTCAACTCGTACGGTGCAGCCAGCCTGAGCTACCGCATCCCGGAAGGCGGCAACAGCGTGATCAACCACGTCATGGCGTCCGATCCGGTCAGTGCCGCCTCGCCGCATTTCGGGCAGGTGCGTATCTATGCCAAGCCGGATGAAATCACCACGTTGAATGGCGCCGGCTACAGCAACAGCAAGGCCAACTTCCTGATCCCGGACTACCCGCTGGTGGCGGCCGGCAGCTCGCTGGGCGCGCACAAGCTGGGCAACTTCCTGGGCGAGCACTCAGCGCTCACCGATCCCAACGCGCGTCCGCTGGCTGAAAAGAACGCGCGGATGATCGACGAATACCGCAACGATGTGGATGGGCTGCGCACCGGCACCACCATCCTGACGCGCAGCGCGCGCGGCCTTGGCCAGGACGCGGTGGACGCCATCCGCGGCCCGCTCGCACCGGGCGAACCCGCAAAGCGCGACGCGCGCGAGCACGGCAACGACCACACCTCGCTCCGCATCGATCAGCCGGGTCACGTGGGCAATGCCTTGTTTCAGGATGCACAGCGTGGCGTGCATGCGCAGGACGCGCGCGCAGGGCGCACACCCGACCAGCAAAGCGCCCAGTTGTCCGGTTCGCTCGCATCGGAAATGCATGCCATCGGCGGCAAGCGCATCGACGAAGTGGTGATGAGCCCCGATGCCGCGCGCACCTTCGCCGTGCAGGGCCGTGCCGACGATCCGGCGCAACTGCGCGTCAGCGTCGAGACGATGACCGCCATCAACACCCCGCTGGAACAGAGCAGCCAGCGCGTTGCAGAAAACGCCGCACGCCAGTCGGTGGCATTGGAACAGCAGCAGTCGCAGACCCAGCAACAGCAGCAGGGCGCACGCGCGATGAGTTGAGTGCGGGCATGCGTTCGCGGCCCGGTGGTGTTTATTCGCTCAACCAGCCTCCGTGACGCAGTGCCACGTCAGCCTGCCAACTGCTTCCATCGCACGTTGCACCAAAAACGCCGGCTTGCCCGGCGTTTTTTTGTTGGATCGCTGCGATCCTCCAGCGAGAGTTCGTTGAGTGCGCCGAACACGCAGGGCATCAGGAGTTGGGCTTCCAGCAGCGTGCCCAATTGCCGGCAGGCCTGTAGCGCTTTGCCGTATCTGATCAGGCCCAGGTCCATTGCGGTCGCAGACAGTCGGCCATGCGTGCCGTTGCGGCGACAGAGCGCCAGCATCAGAAGCCTCGCGCAGTACCGCGCCGTTTTTCTGTTGCACCCGCACAACATCGCGCTGGTGAAAACAGTGCCAGTTCGCTGGCGCAAGGTTTTTTCTGCCGCGAACTATGCCGCAATCGCCCAGCACCTATAGCGAGTGCAACCGCGTTGCAGTGCCGTGTTTGAATCGCCACCGTTTCGCAGCGTGCGTGGCTGTCGCGGCATTGCCCGCATCGCCGCACAGCACGCATCGAGATTCAGGGGGATCAGGCAAGGCGCCGCGTGGCGCGACATCCATCGATCAAGGGAGAGGGTTTCATGAGCATGTTTCGTAAGGGCTATAGCCGCTTGCTGTTGGTGCTGCTGCTGGGCTTCGTCAGCGCCGGCGCAGGCGCGCAAGGCATCGCCAAGGGCGCCGATGTCAGCTGGCTCAACCAGCAGGCCGCAGCCAACCCGCCGCAGGTGTTTCGCGATGCCTCCGGCAACACCACCGACTTCATCAAGCTGTTCAAGGATGTGGGCGGCAACGCAGTGCGCCTGCGCGTGTGGGTCAACCCGTCCGGCGGCTGGAACGATGGCCGCGACACCCTGGACAAGGCCAAGCGCGCCGCCGCGCAGGGCATGCGCATCATGATCGACTTCCACTACAGCGACAGCTGGGCCGACCCCGGCAAGCAGAACAAGCCGGCCGCCTGGGCGGGCCACTCCGTCGCCCAACTCAACACCGACGTCTATAGCCACACCCAGGGCATCCTCAAATACCTCAAGGACAACGGCATCACCGTCAGCTGGGTGCAGGTGGGCAACGAGATCAACAGCGGCATGCTGTGGAACGAGGGCAAGACGCCCAACTTCGCCAACCTGGGCCAGTTCATCAACAGCGGCTACAACGCCACCAAGGCGGTGTACCCCAACGCCAAGGTCATCGTGCATCTGGCCAACGGCTACGACAACGCCAACTTCCGCTGGTTCTTCGACAACCTGCGCTCGGCCGGCGGCAAGTGGGACGTCATCGGCATGTCGCACTACCCACCGGTGGGCAGCTGGCAGGACTACAACAACCGCCTGGACACCAACATGCGCGACATGATCTCGCGCTACGGCAGCGACGTGATCGTGGCCGAGGTCGGCATGGACTGGCAGCAGGCCGCCACCACCCGCGCCATGCTCACCAACCTGCTCAGCCGCAGCAACGCCATCGGCTCGCGTGTGCTCGGCGTGTTCTATTGGGAGCCCAACGCCTACCCCGGCTGGCAGGGCTACACCATGGGCGCGGTCAACAACAATGGCCAACTGACTGAGGCGCTGCAGGCGTTTTGACCGGGGCACGCAACCGGGCACCATCGACCGCCCCCGTAGGAGCGCACCCGGGCGCGACGGGCCTTACCGGTAACGCCCCTCGCGCCCAGGTGCGCTCCTACGGTGCATGCACATCGGCCCATTCCGCGCCGAGCCGGGCACTGGCGTTCGGCAATCGGCCGCCAGCGGCCCTTATCCTTTGGTCGTACACCGGCAGCGGCCGCATGCGTGGCATCCGCCACCAACGCATTCACCGCACAACACCATCCCATTCCATACGCACCCGTAGCGAGGAATGCCAACAGGTGCGTGCGGTACACTTGGGGGTTCACGAATTCACGATGTCGACACACCCGCGGGGTGTGTCCCCCCGGGAGCGCTAATGAACTGGTTGAACGAAGTGCTGCACAACGATCCGAACCCGCTTGAGACGCAGGAGTGGCTCGAATCGATCAAGGCCGTCATCGATGTAGAAGGTCCTGAGCGCGCCCATCAGCTGCTGGAAGGCATGGTCGAACAGACCCGCCGCGCCGGCGCTTACCTGCCGTTCTCGCCCACCACCGAGTACGTCAACACCATCGCACCGGCCAACGAGGCCAAGAACCCCGGCGACTCCGCGCTGGAGTGGAAGATCCGCTCGATCATCCGCTGGAACGCCATGGCCACCGTCGTGCGGGCCAACCGCAAGCCCGGCGACCTGGGCGGCCACATCGCCTCGTTCGCCTCCAGCGCCACGCTCTACGACGTGGGCTTCAACCACTTCTGGCGCGCGCCCTCGGACACCCACCCGGGCGACTTGCTGTTCATCCAGGGCCATAGCGCCCCGGGCATCTACGCCCGCGCCTTCCTCGAAGGCCGCATCAGCGAAGCCCAGCTGGACAACTTCCGCATGGAAGTGGACGGCCAGGGCATCTCCTCCTACCCGCACCCGTGGCTGATGCCCGAGTTCTGGCAGACCCCCACCGTGTCGATGGGCCTGGGCCCGCTGGCCGCCATCTACCAGGCGCAGTTCATGCGCTACCTGGAAAACCGCGGCCTGATCGAGAAGTCCGACCGCAAGGTGTGGTGCTTCATCGGCGACGGCGAGAGCGACGAGCCAGAAACCCTCGGCGCCATCGCGCTGGCCGGCCGCGAAGGCCTGGACAACCTCATCTTCGTGGTCAACTGCAACCTGCAGCGCCTGGACGGCCCGGTGCGCGGCAACGGCAAGATCATCCAGGAACTGGAAGGCGTGTTCCGTGGCGGCGGCTGGAACGTCATCAAGCTGCTCTGGGGCGGCTACTGGGACGCCCTGCTGGCCAAGGACACCGACGGCGTCCTCAAGAAGCTGATGATGGAAACCGTCGACGGCGAATACCAGAACTGCAAGGCCTTCGGCGGCGCCTACACGCGCGCCAACTTCTTCGGCAAGTACCCGGAGACCGCGGCCATGGTCGCCGGCCTGTCCGACGACGATATCTGGCGCCTCAACCGTGGCGGCCACGACCCGCACAAGGTGTACGCCGCCTACAACCAGGCCGTGAACACCAAGGGCATGCCCACCGTGATCCTGGCCAAGACGGTCAAGGGCTACGGCATGGGTTCGGCCGGTGAAGCGCTCAACCCCACCCACCAGACCAAGAAGCTGGACGATGCGGCGGTCAAGCACTTCCGCGACCGCTTCAACATTCCGGTGACCGACGCCCAGCTGGAAGACGGCCAGGTGCCGTTCTACCACCCCGGCGAAGACTCCCCGGAAGTGCAGTACCTCAAGGACCGCCGCAACGTGCTGGGCGGCTTCCTGCCCTCGCGCCGTCCCAAGGCCAGCAAGTCCTTCGTCGCGCCCACGCTCGACAAGTTCGAGCGCCTGCTCAAGGACAGCGGCGAGCGCAGCTATTCCACCACCATGTCCTTCGTGCAGAGCCTCAACATCGCCCTGCGCGACAAGGAACTGGGCCCGCGCATCGTGCCGATCGTGGCCGATGAGGCGCGCACCTTCGGTATGGAAGGCATGTTCCGCCAGATCGGCATCTATGCCCCGTTCGGCCAGAAGTACAAGCCGGTCGATGCCGACCAGCTGATGTACTACCGCGAAGACCAGACCGGCCAGGTGCTGCAGCAGGGCATCAGCGAGCCGGGCGCCATCGCCTCGTGGATGGCCGCCGGCACCAGCTACTCGGTGTCGGATGTGCCGATGCTGCCGTTCTACATCTACTACTCCATGTTCGGCTTCCAGCGCGTGGGCGACATCGCCTGGCAGGCAGCGGACATGCGCACGCGTGGCTTCCTGCTCGGTGGTACTGCCGGCCGCACCACGCTCAATGGCGAAGGCCTGCAGCACGAAGACGGCTTCAGCCAGGTCATCGCCGGCTCCATCCCCAACGTGCGTAGCTACGACCCGACCTTCGGCTTCGAAGTCACCGTCATCATGCAGCACGGCATGAAGGCGATGATGGAAGACCAGATCGACGAGTACTACTACATCACCCTGATGAACGAGAACTACGCCCACCCCGGCATGCCGGACGGCGCAGCCGAGGGCATCATCAAGGGCATGTACCTGCTGAAGGACGCCGGCAAGCCCAAGAAGGGCGAGCTGCGCGTGCAGCTGCTGGGCAGCGGCACCATCCTGCGCGAGGCCATTGCCGCGGCCGAGCTGCTGGACAAGGACTTCGGCGTCACCGCCGACATCTGGTCCTGCCCCAGCCTCAACGAAGTGCGCCGCGACGGCTACGCCGTGGAACGCTGGAACCGCCTGCACCCGGAAGCCGAACAGCGCAAGCCCTACGTCACCCAGCTGCTGGAAGGCCGCCAAGGCCCAGCGATCGCCGCAACGGACTACGTGCGCCTGTTCGCCGACCAGATCCGCGCCTTCGTCCCGATGACCTACAGCGTGCTCGGCACGGATGGGTTCGGTCGTTCGGACACGCGTGCGAACCTGCGTCGCTTCTTCGAGGTCGACCGTTACTACATCGCGCACGCGGCGATAGCCGCGCTGGCGAAGGATGGCAAGATGACCGGCAAGGATGTGGCCCGGGCGATCAAGCAGTACAAGATTGATCCTGAGAAGGCGAATCCTGTAGGGGTTTGATGTTACTTACGAAATGAGCGAAAAACTCGGGGGTAGCGGCTGCTGCCCCTTTCGTCTTATGACGATTGCGTAGTCAAGGAGGAGCAGTGCCGATCAGATTCGCATTTAGGCAAATCGATAGACGGGATCTGAGCACGATTTTCAGAGATGGAGAGATCCGTTCTAAGAATCATGTTTTCGTACAATCGTGTCATCAGACAAGTCATGCACAGATTGTGGGGTTTAGAGGAACTCCTGCTTTTTTGCTGCCTCATGGTGGAGTGGTGAATGACTATGTTCCATTCTATTTTTCGCCAGTCACCGCATTCTCACTGGTGATACATCGCGGTAACGTCGAAGTTAAGAGTCCTGCAGGGGTTTCCTTGGGAAGGTCTTCTATTGAAGATCGCATCTTCCTAGTTGTTAATATTTCAGAGATTACTAAAAGTGGTCTCAAGGCATGCTTTAGCGACTATGCTCTCAACTCGATGGCGCCAATGCCCACGGTGCTAGCTGACTTTAATCGATTGGAGTCACATGTTAAGTGGCCTCTCTTTGATGAGGTTCCAATTGTTGCTAAAATTCCCGAGGTGGGTTACGACGGCGTATGTCAGTACTTCATGGACTCTCCCGTGCCTGTAAGTAGGCAAAATCGTAAGAGCGCTAGAATGGCCGAGTTGCTTGTGAAAGATGCGATGCCTGTGTCTTTAATAAGTTGTATCGTTACGCCTAACGAAACAGCATACAAGCACGCAGCAATGCTAGCGGAAGCACACGGGTTTAGTGGAAAAGTCATCAATAAACCGAGCTGTTTCGTTTCATGAATAATATAACCTTTAAGGTGGGCGATATGTTCTTGACGAATGCAGATGCGATCGTTAACACGGTTAATTGCGTCGGGGTGATGGGAAAGGGCGTCGCCCTCGAGTTTAAGCGCCGCTGGCCAGAAAATTATAAATTTTATAAAAAAGCATGCGATAAGCGCGAGCTGCGCCCAGGGAAAATGCTTATATTCGATAGGGGCGGAATATTTGACGCTGAAGGACCGAGATTTCTAGTTAATTTTCCAACTAAAGATCATTGGCGTTCAAAGTCTAAAGTTGAATATATTGAGAGCGGACTAGATGCTCTTGTGGAGGAGATTAAGGTTCGATCAATTAAATCAATTGCGCTTCCTCCGCTAGGGTGCGGTAATGGAGGCCTTGATTGGGCCTTAATAAGGCCGCTGATCATCAGTAAGCTATCAATGCTATCTGGAGTGCGAATCGAGATATATGGTCCACTTGGCGAGGGTTTAGATCCAGAATATCTCGACGTGTCAGCAAAAATGACGCGCAGTAGAGCAATTTTTATTAAAGCAATCGCTTCGTTGGAGCCGAGATTTGGAGGTTCCGTTGACAGACTTTCGCTGCAAAAGCTTGCATATTTTCTTCAGAATCTAGGTGTTCCATTTAATCTAGAGTTTAAGAACAGTCTTTATGGGCCATATTCTTCAACTTTAAAAAAAGCTCTTGTTAAGTTGGATAAATGGTGTTATTTGTCAGGATATGTTGATGGCGACCGAAGCGCTAGCGTAACGAGCGCTGGCTATGCAGCTGCAGATGAATACATCAGAGTGCATAGTATGAGCGAGGAAGTGATAGATAAGCTGGCCCACCTTTTTCAAGGTTACGATAGTCCCTACGGTCTCGAACTTTTGTCAACGACTCATTTTAAGGCTTCAAGGCAGTTGGCTTACGACGGAAGTGATTATTCCTCAGATGAATTAGTTCACTACAGAAAGAATATCTTTCCACCAAACGAAGTTGAAGCAGCACGTAACCGTCTTATGGAAGATGGATTGCTTGATTTTGAAGATTTTGCCAGTGAGCGGTAAGCCGTGAAAGCCTACGCTATAGAAATTTTAGTGAAACTAGTAAGCTATGAATTAAACTAGAAGGCCTAAATTTTTCAAGCGTTACACTTGGATCTGAATTATTCGGTCTGTAGGCGATAAAAAAGCGACATGCAGCGCATATGTCTTGAAATGAGATTTATAAAAATCAAGCCACTAAAAAAGTATTATTTTAATATTATGGTATTTCTAAGGTTGCATTTATTTGGCAAGGGGTGGGTGATTTAGCAATGAAAGCTTTATATCTACAGCTAATCCAGGGTCTATATCAGCCGCAAATGCGATGAGGCCGCCAAGCATCTTTTGATCTTCTGTGCTGAGGATTCCTTGTGAATGGCGATGTGCCATTGATCTCATTAATCTCTTCCTGCCTCTACCAATAGAAAGCTTTCCACTCGGAGTTATGTTGATTCCCGTAACAGTCCTCCGCTGACGTTTGGAAATGTGGATAGTTTTATCTTTATTTATTTTTAGCTTTGGATAATCGGCTTTGCCAATGATGAGTTCTGTTTCATTTTGAATTTCTTTAAGGAGATTGGGCTCTGAAGAAGAGAATGTCAGGTCATCCGCGTAACGTGTATACGTCACCCCTGATTTATCGCAGACAGCGGTAAGCTGAGCATCAATCGAATATAAGAAAGTGTTTGATAGCATTGGCGAGCTCGGTGCCCCGATACACATTCGAAGGCTATCGCTACCTTTCTCCAGCCAAAATAAGATCAATTCAAGTTGTCGAACCTCATTTTCGTCGAAACGAGTGCTTGCATACATTTGTAAGTGCAATCTCAGGTCGTTTGGCTTCATTGACGGAAAGAAGTTTTCGAAATCCATTTTCAATATAAAATTTGCGCTCTGATGTGCCTCCGCATTGGTTCTAATGCCGCGTCCACGCACGTATCCGTGGGCAGCATTATGCACTGGGAAACCTGTCAATACGCTCTCACACAATGCACGTTGAAGTAACTTGACTTCTCTGCTCGGCTGCGCGATCTTCCTGTGTCCTCGGCCATTATTCTTTGGGATAAGGAACTCCTTATAACGCCTTGGAGCGGATGAGATTATTCGCATTACGTCAGTAGGCGTGAGCCCAACGCTCATGGAAAGTAGCTTGACAAGAGGTGTGCTCATGATTGCTGAGTCTTTAAAAACGCCGAAATTGCCTTGTAGCGTCTTGCGTCTTTTTCTTTGTAAGAAAGGACAATGTCAGATTTGAACCGGAGTTGATCGAAAATCTGATTTTTTGCAGTGATCACAGGTCGGAGTGTAAGTAACGGTCGAGCACCTAATGGCATATAAAAGTCTAAGCTTCCATAGCCAACTCTCTTAATGAGATTAAAATGTTCTAGCATTTTAATAATTTTACGCAATTGTTTTACTTCTATTTTAATTCCGAATCGCGTAACTATTTCCTGTATCTCCCCAAGCTTGAGAGCCGCAAAGAGGTCAATTGAAGCAGCCACCACCAGCATTTGATGAGCTAGATTGTCAGGTTGAAATTTAGTCGCAGAGACTGGTCGTTTGATAGAATCAATCATTGATTCTTCAATAAAATCCCAACATTCATCCATCTTAGTGACATCGGCTTGCATATTCGTATCATTGAACATGGGGAATACCTGAACCGAATTGCTCCGCTTGCGCCGGAGACTTGCGATAGGGCCAAGGAAAATAAACGATGGTGATGTGGATGAGTCGAGTCGTTGTTCGCAAACGACTAAAAGACGATTGGCGAGATGAGTCATTACACTGAAACTACCCAGTTCCGCAATTGATCCTGGACTTTCAACAAAAATAAGTACGCAGGCACAAAGAGCGGCAATATGCTCTTCAAATTCAAGTAAATCGAGAAAATCATCGCCGTGAAGGACATTGGTCAATTTCTCAGCGATCATGACTTTATGGCCAGCAATACAGCCTTCACGATCGGCTCGTGTCATTGCGTACTGACGGGCTGATAAATTTGCCGATGAGCCATCGGCAAGAGGGCCGCCACATAGAAAAATGAAGCCGTCGAAAGGCCTCAAGCTAATACTGGCTAAATCGACCTCGGAAAAAAAGCTATCGATTGATGCCACTTCTCTTTACCTTAAAAAGGCGGAAAACGCCGCGAGGCCTTACCGGGGGAGCGCACGCGGAGGAGGTAAGGCCTCGCGGTGTTTTCCGCCGATAAAAGTCAACAATCCTTATACAGTCTGGCGAAACGCCCGACAAGCAGATCAGCCATGATCAAACGCGTAAAGAGGAGTGCGGCAAATGACCGCATACGACCCTAATCTAACTAAGTCTGCATCGAAAAGCAATAGCAGTAAAATTGCTCCGCCGTTCGGAGTTGCCAACCCTTGATTCAAGATCCTTACAGTGTAGGGAGTTAATGTAAACGAGCTGAGCCATATGAACCTCTGGCGATCCTCCAAATGATGTTGAGCAACTATGTAAAAGTAAATATATGGGTGTAGTAAAAATTTAATGCGAGAGGGTGGTCAATCCCCGCTTTATGATGATTATCACTCTATATGGAGAAATTCTTGTTAGAGACAGCTTTAACTTAATCCGCTCGCAAGGTAGAGGTCGAAAAGACTTTCTTAGATAACGGTAGGTGCGCGGTCAGGTTGCCGTATCAGTGGGATGGGTCGCGTTTTTTTCTGGCGGTAGGAGTTTTCAACTTGGCGGAGCGGCGCGGATTGGGCTCCATCAAGGCTAGGGTCAAGCTTATTTTTAGGGACGCTCGTCCCACAAAAGGATTGGCTGCTGTAGCTAGGCCAATAATGCATACGCTGATCATAAGTCTGGGCAGGTAGCGGTGTTGGCAGTTGATACGCCCCAGCGTGCGAGCGGCGAAGCAGTCCTCGCGTTGCTAAAGACCTAATGTAGTTCTAGTACCGGTCAAACGCTGATACGTGGCGCTTGCTGCGAATCTTGCTGCTGGCTTCGTGCCAATTCCTGTTGTCGTGTCTGCGTCTGCTCCTGGGCGATGGCTTGGTTGGCCGCTTGTAGCTTTGCGTCCGATTGCTCCAAAGGCATATGAATTGCCTGGTCGATAGAGACGGCTGCGCGCTTGTGTGTTGGGTCGTCGATGCGCCCTTCGATCGCGACAAGGTTGCCGTTCTTGCCCATCAGTACGTGGTCCACGCGCTGCAGTGCATTGGCGGCAAGCGAGGTGTTGTCGGCGTCTGGATAACGCTCGCGATTGTCCTTGCACGCGGCCAGCAGGCAGCGGCTGACGCGCTCGCTCATCTCGTCATAAGGTTTGCCCACGCTCTCATCGATCTTGGCCACACCTTCGCGGATCTGATTCAGCATGGCGTGATCGGGATGATCCGGAGCTTGCGGGCCTGACGCTTGCGGTCGTGCGGGGGCGCTATGGCCGCGTACATCTGTGTCTTCTTGAGTTTTCTTCGAAGAGGTGTCCGCGTTGTCGTGGCTTTGCATCCTCGGCGCAGTGACATGGATCGTCTCTAGCGTTTTGATCGATTCGGCAGCAGCCTGGGCTACCGGCTGTGCAGCCGTACGCTGTGTGCCTACGGTCTGAGCTGCGTAGGTTCCATCAAGCTCTTGCTTCAAGTTTCCCTTGGCCTGGCTGTCCCAGAGCATACCGTCATGGGTCCATTGACCATCTTTGCCACGTTCGTAGAGGTCGCCGTCTGAGCCGACGATCCGGCCGGGATGCTTCAGTGCGTCATGGACTGCGGCGGGCATGTAGGTGTGACGCTCCCAGCCGTTCTGCTCGTAGGTCTCCTTGTAGTGCGCGGCCATCGCTGCTGGCGTGTGCATCGCGTTCTGCCTGATGATTTGCTGCGAAGCTTCATCGAGTTGCGACGCACGCTGAGGGCTAGCCGTTTCGGTGTGCGTGCTCATCGTGCGATCGATCAGGCCATCGGCTACCTGGCGCGTCCACTGCTGCGTATTCGCGTTGTGCACCCACGGGGATTCGCGCAGGCTGCGCGTGTCGTGCTCGTTGGCCGGTTGGGTGTAGGGATCTTTATTCTGCAGCGGCGAGCCGAGTGCCAGCTCGATAGACGTACGAGATGCTTTGAAGGTCAGTAAGTCCGCGACTTCCGGCGTGGCAACTTCGGTCCGCGTCTTGAAGAGCGGCACGCCGGCCTCGCCAAAGGCGACAGCGGCTGGATCGACCTCGCCAGTGCTGATGTCACGCGCCCACCGTTCTCCGGTTTGGTGATTCTCAAGGCGCCACGTATTGCCTTGCGCATCTTGTTGGTGGGAAATGCGATGATCATTGATCACATCGGCCAGCTTGTCGCCGCCCACCGCGCCAACGATGCCGCCAACCGCACCTGTGACTAGTAAGCCCGGGCCAGACTCCACGCCGAGCGCTGCGCCTACGCTACTGCCAAGCACTGCCCCGCCAAAGGTGCCCAGATTTCGTGTGGCGTAGCGAGTGACCTCTGCATCGGCCGCATTGCTGTTGCCCTGCGCGTCCAGCCGCTCGGTGTTCCTCACAGTACCGCCCAGGTCGTACACCGCCGCCGCCGCGCCCACAACGCCCAGCCCACGGACGGTGCCGGGAGAGAGCCTGCGTGACGCTGCTGCTTCTGCGGTAAGCGCTGTTTCCGCAAGGCTCGCGGCTGGCACATCAAGCCCGGTCGGTGCGCGGACCATGCCGGAGGCACTGAGTTCTGCGGATGACCGGAAGTGCGTCTCCTTTAGGTCAAAGCTTCCAGCAAACTCACGTGAAAACGTGACATCTTTGACCTGGTTTCCAATGCTTTCCGCCGATGTAAAGATTCCTTTGGGTGCTGCCTGAATAAATTGCGTTTGCACTTCCGGCAGCACGGCACCTGCGCCACCTTGGGCATACAGCGCCTGCAACTTCGGGACAGGTTGCCCACCTAACGACGTGACATTCGGGTTGTTCAGGACGGCCGGCACTTCCACCTGACCGAAGACACGCTCCAGGTTGGCAGCAGAAGCAACAACTTTGATCTCACCGCGCAGGGAACTTGCGAACTCGTGAGAGGCTTCGCCCCAGAGGCACCTCGACAGCGACGTCGGGTCCTGCGACGGGACGTTCGGATCGCCGTATAAGAACGAAGTTGCAGACTTCCTCGCTGTGGTCGGGTCATGACCCAGATCTTCAAAGATTTCTCTAGCTTTCTTTTCGATTGAACTGCGAACATCTTCATCAGAAAGAAAATTTGCTCGGGGCGTGTCATTTATGATTGGCAGCCCAGTCTCTTTCGAGAGGCTAACTGCTGCCCTCTCCGAAGAGACTTCTCCGATGGGCCTGCTATAGAGGATTCCACCTTCTTTTTCAGTTGTAGCAGCATGTTGCCGTGCAATGCTTGCTATGTCTTCCAGGCTATTGGACTGCCTGATTAATGCGATTTCGCTCTGGTAGTCATTCATCTGCGCAACTCCTACAGATCAACCTGCGTGATTAGCGCCCAGTCCTGCTCAAAGACAACTTGGCCGGTGAAGAACGACTTCTTTGATTCCATTAGCGCAGATGGCCTGTCTTCGAACTGCAGGCCTGCCGCAATTAACTTGTTGACCAGAAGCTTGACTCGCTCTAATTCATCAAGAGTGAATGCCCTCGTCGAAAATGATGGGAGCGGCATTCCGACCTCTACGCGATCTAGGTATCCGAAGTTGAGAATATGGATATTGAAGTGGGCCTTGTCCTCCAGCCACCTTGGTTCTAGCTCCCCAAATACCTCAGCCTGATCAACTTCGATTGCAAATGTATCGTGGCCCAGCTCGTCAAATCCGCGGATTCCTCCAGAGAAACGCGCGCGACCTTCTGGGAAATTTATCCATTCAAATGTCTCTGACATAACAGCGCCTCTTTTCCTGGATATGGATTGATGTGGCTCATTCTTGAGATTGAGCGGACGGCGATTCTTGTGATGCATCACTGCCAATTGTAAGCCGGGAATGACGTAGTGCTGACGGAGCATCGCTATAGTCGCAGCATAAGTGGGCGCCTGCACTTGATCGTCCATCAGCTGCTTGAAACGCTATCCTGCCGGTTCGCCTCAGCCAATAGTTGCTCGTACGACTGCACGCGTATACGTAGGCGAACAAGATGCCAGGACATCGCAAAGGCAAACAACAGTATGAAAGCCAGCACGCCCTGTGTCAGGGTGATCTTGCTCAACACCGCCCAATCCCCGAAGCGCCAGTCTTTCAGCTGTAGATAGAGGGCGAGCAGGACGGGCATGAACCCAAGCTTGTCCATCCCTCCGGTGAACAGCCCGAGCCGATCGTGCATGTTGGTGCGACGGTCGCGGATGAAGGCCTCGCGCCGCCGCCGTTGTTCTAGCGGAAACCTTCGAAGCGAAGCAACGATGGATTGATATTGGTGAAACTCTCGCTCTATTTGATCTGCGTGGTCGGCATAGGGGCGGCGGAAGCTCGGCCACTCGCGTTTGAACGAGAGTACGCCGTAGACGAGGAAACCTGTCAACTCAACCGCGAGGCCAGCCGCGGCTAAGTAAACACCGGTCCTACCATCTAGCAGAACGCCAGCCAGGATCCCGACGCCGGCACCTATCAGGCCAATCGCTAAGCTCCAGCGCTCCACTGGACCGGCACGGCTCTGTTCGGTCACTTGTGTGTACTGAGCGATTGCCACCGATAGCGATGGAAAGCTCGGGTCTGCAAGCGCGATAGCGTCTGCATCAACGCCGACGCTGCCTTCCGCTGCTGCTTCATCCACTGAACTCATCAAGCCTCCCTCGGCGATTGCGCGTGCAACATCCGTTTGTGATGGTCAGTATTCCTCAGCTGCCGACAGCGCGCCAGCACGTTACTCAAACGTGTCAAGTCTCTTCGTCAGTTGCTATTGACACGGTACGCCTTGCGCTCGCAATCTAAGCCCAAGGAGCGTCGAAACTCCTCTAAGAGCGGTACCCACCTCCGTCAAACCGGTGGGTTTTTTGTGCCTGCATCCTGCAGGTACAAGCCGATGCGATGCCTGCGTCGGGAGGGCGGCTAATACAACACCCGCAAGGGAAATACGCCCGCCGGCTCTTAGCGGTTTCGAACCTCCCGACATCCCGTCGCCGTTGGCGGCGGTTCTTGGGTTGTTCCAGGAGGGCGTTGCCATGTCTACCGCACCATCCACGCCGGCATCGGCGCCGGGTTATCTGTTGCCAGCCTCCGCCCATGGCTTGCTGTGGGATGTGGGCGAGGTGCTGCGCCGGCTG
This sequence comes from Xanthomonas hortorum, assembly GCF_011305375.1. Lineage (GTDB taxonomy): Bacteria > Pseudomonadota > Gammaproteobacteria > Xanthomonadales > Xanthomonadaceae > Xanthomonas > Xanthomonas hortorum_E. Next base: position 68,388 of record NZ_VCME01000014.1, on the reverse strand, counting down.
GCCGCACGCGCGGCTATTGAGCAGGCCGGCGACGATCCCGCGCAGCAGTTGCTCAGCCAACCCGGTGTGTTGTCGCAGGCCTTGCGCAGCCTGTCCGCCCGCATCGACGTGGCGCTGCAGCAGTGCGTTGCTGCACCTGTCGCCACCGGCCACCACTCGGAGGCGCCATGACACGCCGCCGCCCACCCAACGCGTCCGCCACCGCACGGCCCACCCGTCAACGTGCGCGCCCCGCGCCACCCAAGCGGGTGCAGTGGGTCATCGTCGAACCCGACCGGACCAAGCTGCCGCCGATGCTGCCGCCCGAGCCGGACACCACGCCGCAGGGCCCCGGCCGTTTGCAGGCACCCCGCCGCGCCCGCCGCCCGCGCCAATGCACCGTCAGCTACACCCACTACCCCGGCGCCCATGACCACGCCGGCGACCAGCACGTGCCCCACGTCCGCCTCAGCGGTCTATGGCTGGAACAACTGGGCTTCGCTATCGGCAGCAAGCTGCGGATTACCGCGAGCGAAGGGCAGTTGGTGATGGAGGTGTTGGCGCAGGTGGAGGTGCCGTCCAAAGCGCGCGGCGCGCGGCGGTGATGCTACCGCTGCCAGGGACCTTGCGATTGACCTCGGTGCCGGATGCCACTAGCGTCGCAGCCACACCAGCGCACAACGGACGCTTCATGATCGCGCGGCCCCTCTACGCCTTGCTCGCCACCCTCGCTCTGGGCGCATGCGCCCATACGGCGGCCACCCCAGCCCCGGCAACCGTCACGGAGACATCTGCCATGCGTTCCTCACCCGATTCCGCAGTCATTCCCGCTGGCAGTGAACCCAGCGGGCCGATACGAACGGCAGAGGATGCGCTTACCCGCATGCTTGCATTGATTGAAGCGATTCACGGACTTGACGATCTGACACCTGACTACCTGCAATCCAAAATGGGGGTTCCGGTTACGCATGCGGCAACAGATCCCAAGCGCTACGGTGCCAGTGCTCCGCTTACCACTGAATGGGGTTACAGCTTTGGCATGGACCAGACGCCTACTGCGGGGCGTTGGTTCGAGTTCACCTTTGTTCCAGCGCAAGCGGGTGCTTCCCCGCCCATGACGGAGATCTGCAGGATCGATTTCGATACGTTTACCAAGAAGCTAGAGAGCATCGGGTTTGTGCGTCAACGCAACATGGTGGAAGACGGGCGATGGATGAGTGACTTCTTCAGTCGCCCAGGCATGCGAGTGGAGGTGTTTCCACGAGGCGAGGCCGATGCGCCGCAGGAGCGGGTGGAGCACCACTGCGTTGAATGGATCTACATTCGTTAATCCAAGGAACGGTCATGCCATTGAGTCCACAGGCGCAAGCGATTGTTGATGACTTCGGCCGCCAGCCAGGCGTCAGCCCCGAACATGTCGTCAATTTGCAAGGTGTGCTCGCCGCATCGCCCGTTTTGCTTGACCAATTCAATGAGGCGGTTGCCAAGCAGCGCGTGCTCGGCCTAAAACCCCTGACCGACCCGAATGCAGGCGGAACGTTCACGCCGGATGATCATTCCATCCGGCTACCTCTGGCCAGGTTGTCGAATGGACCTGGTGGGAAGTCGCTCGACTCAGGTGAGATGACGTTTGTACTAGGCCATGAATTGCAACATGGCCTATACAGCACAGCCGCAGCCGCCTCTCGCAAAGATTTCGAAACCGCTGCGGTGCAGATAGCCAAGACCACGCACGACTATTCTGACGCAGCCGAGAAAGTGCTCTCAAGCAACCGTATGGATGAAGCGAGTGCAGAAATCGCAGGCTGGAATGCAACCGTTAGCAGGGTAAGGCAATCAAATCCGCATGCTTCCTTGGAAGATATTTATCGGGAAGCGCCAGGCCGTATGCATGACTTCATTGATCGGACTGGCGGAATGCCGCAATTTAATTACGCGCTCAAGTCCAACCTCACCTTGAACGCAGATATGACGATGCCCGCCAACGCTGCCAACGTCGAGGCAATGGGCGTCAACTTCTTCGACAAGGCTGCCAAGAGCACTCGCATTGGTCACGCGGGGCAGTCTGACTACGCCAACCACTACGGCCCGTGGGTGGTCGGCACAGCCGCCATCTACGAGCGTCACTACAACAAGCCCAAGCCCGGCGATCCAGAACAGCCAATGATCCTGGACATGCAGCGTCTGGGATTGAAAGAAGAAGTACTGGAACGCAACGGCATCGACCTGGGCAGCGATACGCGCCCCATGCCTTACCTCGACAGCAGCACGCAGCCACCGACGCCCGGCCTGTTCCAGCACAGCAAGAATACCCACTTGCACGTGTCGCCAATCTCCGTGCAGGAGTTGGAGCACGAGTTGCGTGAGCGCGACCCGCAATCACAATCATCACCGGCGCTGTCGCCCTCGCAGCCTGGCCACGCGGATCATGCGCTGTACCAACAGATCAAAGGTGGCGTAGAAAAGCTCGATGCGCAACATGGCCGGGAGTGGGATGCATCGAGTGAGCGCATGACGGCAAGCCTGCTTGTGCTCGCAAAGGAAGAAGGCTTGTCGCGGGTAGACCATGTGCTGCTCAACAACCCGACAGACAAGCTCGCGGCCGGAGAAAAGGTGTTTCTGGTGCAGGGCACCCAGAGCGATCCAGCGCACCACCGTGTCGACATGGCCACTGTGCAGGCAGTGCAAACGCCTGAAAACCAGTCGTTCGAGCGCGTGCAATCGATTAATCAAGCCCAATCGCAGGCACGGGAGCAGCAGCAAGCGCTTGAGCAATCGCAACAGGAAGTCACTCCGCCTGGACCAACGATGACGCGTTGAGATCGTTTGCGGACATGCTTGCAAAGGATTGATCAATTCGCGAGATAGAAGGTTTTTCTCAATTTCCTTTGCGCAAGTCCGCTCCCCACAGCACCCAAACCGCCACCGATGCTCGCGCCCGAGCCGGACACAACGCCGCAAAGCCCCGGCCGTTTGCATGCACCCCGCCGCGCCCGCCGCCCGCGCCAATGCACCGTCAGCTACACCCTCTACCCCGGCGCCCACGACCACGCCGGCGACCAGCACGTGCCCCACGTCCGCCTTAGCGGGCTATGGCTGGAACAACTGGGCTTCGCTATCGGCAGCAAGCTGCGGATCACTGCCAGCGCGGGGCAATTGGTGATGGAGGTGTTGGCGCCGGTGGAGGCGCCTGCCAAGGCGCGTAGCGTGCGGCGGTGACGCTACGGCCGCCAGAGACCTTGCGATTGACCTCGATGCCGGATGCCACTAGCGTCGCAGCCACACCAGCGCACAACGGACACTTGATGATTGCGCGCTCCCTCTGCGCCTTGCTCGCCACCTTAGCTCTGGGCGCATGTGCCCACACGGGCGCCACTCCAGGACCGGCAACCGTCATGGAGACATCTGCCATGAGTTCATCCAGCCGTGCCACTGTGACGCCTGGCAAGCCCACTGCGGAGGATCTGCTTGGCCAACTGCTTGCTTTGGTCAAGGACAGCCACACCATCTCTGACTTCACTCGCGAGCGTTTGAGTTCGACAATGGGTCAGGTGGTTCAGCTCGTGAAGAACGACAAACGCCGATACCGTGCTTTTGGCCCGCTTAGCAAAGAGTGGAGTTATGGCTTTGGTGTTGATGAAACCAAACTCGATGGGCGATGGTTCGAATTCCGTTTTGATCGCAATGTGGCGGTTGCATCGCCTACGATGACCGAGATCTGTCATCTCGACTTCGACCACTTTACCCAACAGCTCGAGCGAATGGGATTCACGCGCGAGCGCAATATCGTCGAGGACGGCCGCTGGATGAGTGATTTCTTCACTCGCCCAGGGATGCGTATAGAGGTTTTTCCACGAGGCGAGGCTGTAGAGCCGCAAGAGTTGGTGGCGCACAAATGCGTCGAATGGGTCTATATCCGATAAGCCGAGGGAGCGGACATGTCACTCAGCCCTGAGTTGTCAGGCCTCATAAAGCAATGCGTGCATAATTCCCACTGCAGCACCAACACTCATTGGAGAAAGGCCGTGCCCCTTGCAAACGATCGAATGCGCTTTGCACTCACGGCATTGATTACCTGCCTGATCGCTGGCTGCAGCATGCAACCGCCGCCTGCAAACGTGCCTATCGCAAAGGAGCAGATAGAGATGAGAACGGTCGTCCCGTTGGTACGGAGTTTGACCCCACATGATCGTGGGCCTACAGAACTGGAATTCGATGTGCCTGCACTACCCGACGACGCGACGCCGCCCGTTTTCATCGGTGTGCGGCTAACCGGCGTCGACCCAACCGCAGTCTCAGAAAGTGCTGACAAGCTGATCAGCGCTGGTGTTTCGGCCGAACTCCACTTGGAGCGTATTGAACCATCCGGCCCGGTCTCCGTGGAATTGCAGCGTAGTCAGCGTGTGGGAGTAGGTCAGCAGGCGTCCATTCCCTTGTCAGCTGATGGTATGGCGCCTGGTCTGTTCGCATTTGATGCAGACGGTACGACGCTGCAGGACGCCGGTTTGTCTACTGAGCAGACCGCATCCAGGGAGTTGGCGTTCGGCTATAGCAACGCTGTCCAGCCAGGCCGTTATCGGCTCAAACTGCGCTTTGATCAGAACGCCGAGGCGCTGGTTGCGGCTAATGCGCAACTTCTTGTCGCTTACACCTACAAAGGAAAGTGAGGGGAATGAGCATGGATGATCATGAAAAGCGCTATGCAGTCACTGTCTACGTCGCTGCCGCAGGTACGCCGTTGATGGCCGGAGGCACATCCTTCGGTGGCCATATGTACTACTCGATTGACGACGGAACGACTGTCAAAAGTTATGGGTTCTCGCCCATCAAGCATGGCGAGGCTAGCGGGCCAGGAAAAGTTTCGTTCAATGACGTCGACACCTATCAAAAACCGTATTACTCACGCACGATGGAGATCGATAAGGCGCAGTATGAAAAGCTGGAGGCCTTCGGCCCAGCGCCTGAAAATACGGGTTCAATATGGAGTATCACGGTGCTAAAAATAGTTGTATCGACTACACATGGGATGCGCTCAATCACGCTGGATTGCACCGGAAGACAAAAGACGGAGTTGATAAAGGCTTTGAGGGGGATATCAGACCCGTAGAAAACGTGGATGATATCAAGAGCATTCCTGCTCCTGTGCCTAAAAGTGAGTTGAATAAGGAGCACAACAATCCGAAGCCTAAGCAGGAAATTTGGCAGAAGGTGATTGGTGAGGTGCAGCCGTCCGGTGAGCAGGTATCTCCGCTACAGGAAGCAGCGCAGGTTGCGAGACTGCCAACAGATCCGCTGCACCACCAAGCAGAAGAGGCCGTTCGCCGCCTTGAGCAAGGACTCGGCCGCGAGTACGACGACAACAGCGCCCGGCTGGCAGCAAGCAGCGCCTATTTATCCAAAGAGAACGGGCTGTCGCGAATCGATCATGTCGTGCTGAGCGAGAACTATAAGTCCGTGCGACAAGGCGAGAACCTGTTCGTTGTGGAAGGCGCGTTGAGCGATCCCGCACACAAGATGGCGTACATGAAGACGAACGACGCAATCGCACAGCCGGTAGAGCAGTCTCTGGCGCAATTGCAGTCCTTAGGTGAGACGCAGCGGCAGCAACAGTCCCAGCAACAGTCCCAGCAACAAGAGCAGCAACGCGACCAGTCGATTACTCCGCCGCCTCGGATGGTGTGAGGTCTGATACGCCGGTATGCGTACGCTGGTCACTTCTGGTAGAACATCGCTTTACCGCAGGAAGGAGCCGCGCCGTATGCCATTCGCTATCTTCCGTTCTTACGTTTCGGCATCGGCCGCAGTGGTTGTTGCCACTTTTGCAGGATGCGCCATGACCGAGCCGCCGATCTCAAACAAACAGTTTTCCGAGCATGTTGTGACGCTGCTAGCTGGCAAGGACTCGGCTGTGGTCGAAGCCGGCAAGTTGACCGATTTCCCTTGGAAGACGCTGTGCTTCGAGCGCGATGATAGCCTGCTGCTGAAGTTCGATCGCGGCGGGGAAACGTCCGTTCTGCCGTTGCCTTATGAAGAGTTCTTCGTGGATGAGGCGCATGTGGCCAATTCCCTGGAGGATAGCTGTGTCACGCCATCCGATCACATCCTGATCAAGAAGATGTATTCGGGCTATCAAGCGCCCATCGAGTTTCAGAAGGCAGCGTAGGGAGGCTGAGCCGTGGTCGACTTTGCGAATCTGCGGAAGCCCGACGTGAGGTCGCGCAGGGGCATGTTTGTATCGCGATGAGATGAACCGCACACCACGTGTTATCGATTGAACTTGGAATTGAATGCTCTAGTTCTTTTGCCCGGCCAGTCCTTTCCTGCATAACGCAAGATTGGTTCGCGCTGCGCGCACGATTGCCAGATAGCGATCCGCAAGCACCGGTGGCCAGTTCTCCATCACTGCGTCGTTTTCTGCTGCTGCGTCTTCGGCGTAGGCATTCAAGGTTTCCAGGCACTGCGCATATAGCGCGTTCTTGTACTGCGTGATTGCCAGGTCATTGCGAATATCTCCCTCTTCTCCCCATTCCAGTGTCGGCGCGCACTGCGCCAGTACCGGAGACAGGGTGGTCAATGCCGTCTTGTAGTCCTTGCGGTCGTACTGCTGCTGAAATGCTGCGAGCGTGCCTGCAAGGGCGTTGCGGCTGCAGCCTTCTTTGGCCCGCAGGTAAGGTGCCTCGAAACCGCCGTTATAGCCGCAGAGTGACTTGCACTCGACCGGCGTGGGGCTTGTCACCTCGATACCTTCGGCCGTGTTTGCGAACTGTACTCTGCAGTCCGTGGGGCCCGTGTCGATTGTGGCCACCGCTTGGCTTCCATCGATCACGCCTTCCAGGAAGCACATGGATTGGCCAGTGGTGCTTTCCAAAGCAAACCGCAGCGATCCATTGCGCTTGGTTAGCAGCAGATGCCCCCATCCCTTTTCCGTGATGTATTCGCCGGGCGCAAGAGCGACGCTTGCTGCAGGGTTGTCCGAGATCGGTGCGGAGCCGGGCACGCTGGCGAGCGGCTGCGCCGGGCATAGCGTTGTGGCAAGTGCCGCACATGCCAGCCATGCCTTCGTCAAAATGGGGAGTTTGTTCTTCCGATCCATGCGTCTGCTCCGGCTTCCTTGAGGACACGGGGGACGGAAATGCCTAGTTGCCTGAAGATCCGCGCCCGGCATATCCGCGGCCATTCTTCTGGCCCATACCCAAATGTTTCAGGGTGCGGGTTTACTCCGCCGCTGGTACTCCAGAATCATCTGCGCGAGATCGTCTTCTTCGGCATAGAAGTAGGCCACCGGCACATCGAGGGCGTTTGCCAGGCGCTGGATGGTTTGCAGGTCGGGCTGGTGGACGCCGGTTTCGTAGCGGTTGACGCGGGTGCTGGCGACAAAGTCGTCCAGGCCGGCCTTGATGCCCAGGTTGCGCTGCGACAGGCCGTAGACCTGGCGCGCCTCGCGTAGCCGGCGGCTGTACACGGGGAGCTGTCGTTTCTCAACCAAGGGTGTGCGCGTCCCGGACTTCGATGCACGGAAGCTTCCGAAAGCGGGCTTGACTTCGATACTACGATAAACGTAGTCTTGGTGTGATGGCTACGTTAAACGTAGCTGCGGCAGTGCCTGCGGTGGCGACGCCAACGATGAGTTGAGCGTCGGGACCACTGCCGGCAGTGGGGGGAAGTGCAACAACTTGCGCAGTGATGGCGTGTCGGGCCCGAGTGGGCACCGAGGTGCTTTGCGTGCGCGATGATTGATCGTATGGCAAACAGTTAGCAATACTGATCATGGCCCGCTGTCGCAGCGGTGCCGTGTTTCGGCAGTCAGGTGCAGGACCGATCTTGCTCAGCTGGCTGCGTGCTCCGGGGTCGACCGGAGCGCGCTGTCGGCGGGGCCAACCCAGGCAAGCCAAAGGACGCTCGATGAAGACACGCACGTTACGCGACGCCATCTCTCTCGCCCTGTTCGCTGTGAGCAGCGGGGCGGCAGGTGCGGCGACGGCACAGGCCGCGGCACCGCAGGCAGCGGCAATAGATCAGGCAGCGGCGGCCGGCATTCCGGCGCCCGCGTCGGCTAGCACCAGCGACCCGGCGGCTGTCACCTCTCCCGAACCGGTGCCTGCGGCGATTCCCCCGACGACAGCACCCGCAACCGAGTTGGAGACCATCGAAGTCACTGGCACACGCATCAAGGGCGGTGCGGTGCCGTCGCCGGTGATCGCAATCAGTGCGGCGCGCATCCGCGAAGAAGACTTCGGCGATCTGGGCGAGGTGATCCGCAGCGTGCCGCAGAACTTCTCCGGTGGGCAGAACCCGGGTGTGCTGAGCGGCAACCTGGCCGGGGCGGGCAACGCGAACCAGAACATGACCGGTGGTGCGAGCCTGAACCTGCGTGGCCTGGGCGCCGATGCCACGCTCACGCTGCTCAACGGGCGCCGGCTGGCCTATGGCGGGTTCACCCAGGCGGTGGACATCAGTGCGATTCCGGTGGAGGCGGTGGAGCGGCTGGAGATCGTGGCCGATGGTGCGTCGGCGATCTATGGGTCGGACGCAGTAGGTGGCGTTGGCAATGTGATCCTCAAGCGCGACTACGACGGGGTGAGCGTTGGTACGCGCTTCGGGCGGGCCACGCAAGGCGGGCTCACCACTCGGCAATACAGCGTCACTGCCGGCACCACCTGGCGCAGTGGTGGGTTGATCGCCACGTATCAGGATGTCTCGGCAGACCCGATCTACAGCCGGCAGCGCAGTTACACCGCGCAACTCACCGACCCGTCCACGCTGTATCCCGGCAGCGATCTGCGCAGCGGCCTGCTCAGCGCGTACCAGGCGCTGGGCGACAACGCCGAGCTGCGGCTGGACGCGTTACGCACCGAACGCGACCAGCTGCATTTCTACGCGGTCAGTGGCCGCAACAGCCGGGTCACGCCGACCACCACCAGCCTGCTGCTCTCGCCGAGCCTGGTGGTGTGGTTGCCCCGCGACTGGACGCTGACGCTGGGTGCCACCGACGGCAACAGCAAGCACGATCAATACCGCCAGGAAACGGCGCTGGCCAGCGGTGCGGTGAGCGTGACCGACCTGTGCTACTGCAACGACAGCCGCAGCTACGAGCTGGGTGCGGAAGGGCCGTTGTTCGCGCTCCCGGCAGGCGATGCGCGGCTGGCGGCCGGGGTGGGGTATCGCAGCAATACGTTCCGCAACGTCAACCACGTCAGTGGCGTGGAGACGATCGACGGCAGCGAAAGCGCGCGCTTCGCCTATGCGGAGGTGAACCTGCCGTTGGTGAGCCCGGCGCAAGGCGTGCCCGGTGTGCAGCGGCTGACGCTGACAGCGGCGGTGCGCGGGGAGGACTACAGCAGCTTCGGCGGAGTGACCACGCCCAAGTTCGGCGTGCTGTACGGGCCTGGCAGCGATGTGACCTTGAAGGCGTCGTGGGGCAAGTCGTTCAAGGCGCCGACGCTGTTCGAGCGCAACTACGCGCAGGAGGCGTGGCTGTTCCAGCCGGGCGCGTTCGGCGGGGTGGGCTTTCCCGCCGGGACCACGGTGCTGGTGGCCGATGGCGGCAACCAGGATCTGCAGCCGGAGCGCGCCATCACCCGCTCGGTCTCGCTGGCCTGGCACCCCGAGGCACTGGATGGCCTGGAGGCGGAGCTGACCTGGTTCGGGGTGGACTACAGCAACCGCGTGCTGCAGCCGATCACCAATGCCAGCCAGGCCTTGCGCAATCCGATCTACGCGCCGTTCGTGGACCGCTCGCCGACGCCGCAGGCGCAGGCCGATGTGATCGCGCTCGCCAGCCGGTTCTCCAACTTTGCCGGCGTCGCCTACGACCCGGGCCGGGTGGCGGCGATCATCTACACGCAGTACGCCAACGTGGCGCAGCAGGACATCGAGGGTCTGGACCTGAGCGGCAGCTACCAGGTGGCGTTGGCGCGCGGCACGCTGACCTTGCGCGGCTCGGCGAGTTGGCTGGACAGCACGCAGCAGACGTTGCCCACGCAAGCGGCGTTCGATCTGGCCGGCACGCTGTTCAACCCGCCCACGCTGAGCAGCCGCGTGGGCGCGGTGTGGAAACAGGGCGGGCTCACTGCCTCGCTGTTCGGCAACTACCGCGGCGGGGTGCGCAACCGCGCCGATGGGGTGGAATCGGCATCGTTCACCACGCTCGATATGGCGTTGCGCTACGCCACCGGCGCCCGCCGCGATGCGTGGGCCGGGCTGGAGTTCGGCGTGTCGGTGGACAACGCCTTCGATCGCGATCCGCCGTTGTACCGGGTGACCTCGCCGCTGTACGTGGCGGCGTACGACTCCACCAACTATTCGGCGATTGGTCGCTTCGTGAGCGTGTCGGTGTCCAAGCACTGGTGATGCGTCGGCTGCCTGCTGCAGCCGATGTGCAGCCGACCGTTTTTGAGCATTGCTGAGAGGAGTGCGTGCGTGACGAATCACAAGCTATGGCGCCTGCTGCTCGCAGGCGTGCTGATGGTGGCAGGTATGTGCGTGGGCCATGCGCAAACGGTGTCGCCGCAGCGGTTGCTGGAGGTGGTGGATATCGCCAGCCCCACGCTGTCGCCGGATGGCCGCAGCGTGGCCTTTCGTACCGAGCAGGCATCGGTGCAGCGCAATACCTATGACAGCACCTGGTATGTGCAAGGCCTGCAGGATGCTGCGCCCAGACGTGTGGCCGATGGCGGTGTGCCGTTGCGCGATTCGGCCGGTGGCGCGTTGCCTGCAAAGGTGCTGTGGTCGCCGGATGGCCGCTGGCTGTACTACCGCGCATTACGCGATGGCGTAATCGCGGTGTGGCGCGCGGCGGCGGACGGTTCCGGCGCGCTAGCGGTAACCCACGATCCGGCAGACGTGCAGGATTTCGTGTTGGAGGCGGATGGGCGGGTGCTGCGTTATCGCGTCGGTGCCACGCGCGCGCAGGTGATGGCGGCCGAGCAGGACGAGTATGCGCAGGGCATCCGGATCGACGAGACGGTGCCGCTGGGGCAGGGCCTATTCCGCTCGGGCAAGGTGGAAGGGCGGCTGGCCACGCAGCGCTTCGGTGGGGCGTGGTTCGATCGCACCGGGTTGTCGGCCGAGGTGCCGGAGCACTGGCTGGCGCTGGACCTGGCAACGGCAAGCACACGGCCGCTCGCCGCTGCGCAGGTGCCCGCGGAGGAACCGCCCGTCAGTGCGCTGCGCGGTATCGACGGTGATGCGTGGCAATCCGTGCGTGCGCCGCAGGGCGACGCGGTGGCGGTGCTGTCGCGTGTGGGTGATGGCAACGGCCAGCTATACCGGCCGCAGGTGGCGCTGTCGGTGTTGCCCGGCCCACGTGCACGCAAGGCGCTGCGCTGCACGGCGGCGGCCTGCGTGGGCAAGGCGATCACCGCAATGCAGTGGCGGCCGGGCAGCGCGGAGGTGCTGTTCACCATCACCGATCCTGCGCTGGGCCTGGCGCAATCCATCCAGCGCTGGAATCCGGCCACCGGGCAGGTGCATGCGGTGGTGCAGGGGCGTGGTTTGATCAATGGCGGACGTGATTCCTCCACACACTGCGGTGCGTCGGCCGCTGCGCTGGTGTGCGTGACAGCCGAGGCCGATCGCCCGCCACGTCTGGAACGTATCGGCCTGGAAAATGGCGCGCGGCAGGTGCTGTTCGATCCTAACGCGGAGCTTGCGGCGGACATGGCGCGTGCGAAGCCTGCACGGCTATTGCAGTGGCGTGATGCACAAGGGCGGCAGTACAGCGGCCAGTTCTTTGCGGCACGCGGTGACGGCGCGGGCAAGCTCCCGTTGTTCGTCACCTATTACAGCTGCCCAGGCTTCGTGCGCGGTGGCGTGGGTGACGAGTGGCCGCTGGCCGCGTTGGCGCAGGTGGGGATTTCGGCGTTGTGCATCAACCAGTTGCCTGGCTACACCATGGATGCGCTGGAACGGCACGGCGAGGGGCTGGCGGCAGTGGAAAGTGCGGTGGCGTTGTTGTCAGCGCAGGCTGGCATCGATCCTACGCGCGTGGGCATGGGCGGGCTGAGCTTCGGCGGTGCGGTGACCCTGTGGACGGCCACCGAGTCGAACTTGCTGGCCGCCGCCTCGGTGGCAAACCCGGTGGTGTCGCCGACGTACTACCTGTTTGGCAGCATGAAGGGCGAGCCCTTCTTCAAGGGATTGCGCCAGATGTGGGGCCTGGGCGCACCGGAGCAGACGCCTGAGCGGTGGAAGGCGTTGTCGCCGGCGTTCAAGTTGGACAGGATCCGCGCGCCCATCCTGTTTCAGCATTCCGAGCAGGAGTATCTGTACGCACTGGATTACGTCATTCCGCTGCTGCGTGCGCAACGTGCCGAGCTGTATGTGTTTCCGAACGAGCCGCACCAGAAGTTTCAGCCGCAGCACAAGTTGGCGGTGTATGCGCGCAATGTCGATTGGTTCCGCTTCTGGTTGCAGGATTACCAGGACGCTGCGCCGGAAAAGGCCGCGCAGTACGCGCGCTGGCGTGCAATCAAGGCGGCGCTGCCGGCGCGTGGCGATTAGCGTGCGTGATGCCGTTTGTGCGTGGCACACGTTGCCACGCACACGGCAGGCTTCCACGCAGCGCAGGCAACATCAGCCTTGATGACGGACCCAGTTCTCGACCGCACACAGGTCGAAGATGCGCATGACGCTGTGGTCGCCGTCTGCCACTGTGTGGTCGAAATGGTGGCGTAGGGCATCGGCGTCCAGCAGCCCCTGGCTTTCGAGCCGGCCATGCAGCAGATAATCGCGGATCTGCTGCCCGCCCTGACGATAGACCGCGCCGGAGTAGTTCATGAAGGTGCCTTTGCTGCGGCGGCGCAGGATCTGCGCAGGCAGCACATCAGCAAACGCATCGCGCGCCACCGCGCGATTGCGGCCGCCGTCGATCCACATCCAGCTCGGCACCGTCAGGCAGGCCTCCACCACCGGTTGCGACAGCAGCGGCATGCGCAGGTGCCATGACGCGCTGCGTGCCAACCCATCGCGGAACCTGGGTGCCGGCCAGATCGAAGATGCGTTCGCGGTCGCCGGGCAGGCTGCCGGGCGGGGCATCGAACCAGGGATGCGATTGCAATGGAACCTCAGCCTGCGTGCTTGGTAGAAACGATCGCTCCGGCTTGCGCGGCGGGCCGGCCTTGGCGAGGAGTTTCCTCATCGTCAACCTGCCTGCTTTCCAGAGCGTGCATTGATGCAGCTCGGCAAGCGCATGGATTGCGGTTAAGCCGGCGCGCAGGCCGCCTGCGCGGAAGGCATCTGCGGCAGGCCCGGCGGTTCTGGTGTTGCAGAACACGGTGTCGCCACCACCGCCGGAAAAGAAACTGCTGACGGCGAGCTGCTCGGCGATGGTCTCCTTCAATGCGTTGGAGGCATGCTGTAGAAACCAGGTGCTGGGCGCGACCGCATGGGGCGGCGGTGCGAAATCGACCGGCGCCGCATCGAATCCGAGTGTCCGCACGATCAGCTCGGTGCCCAACAAGTCACTCATCTGCCGGGCATAGTGCCGCTCGTCGGCACCGGGTACCGGCGTAACCAGGTTGCAACACGCCACGCGCGCTGTGGTGTCTTTCAGGCACGCGGCGAGGATGGACGAGTCGAGACCGCCAGAGAGTTCCAGCAGCACAGACGCATCGGTCTGCGCCCAACACGTGACGCTGGAGGCCACCGCCTGACGCACCTGCGCCTGTGCGGCGAACGGGTCGTGCCGGCGCTGCGGTGCTGCGACGAAATCCCAGGGGCTCCAGACCTGTTCGACACTGCTGCGGTTGGACTGGATGCACAACTGGCTGCCCGGCAGCAATTCACGCACGCCGACAAGCCCGGTGCGCTCGGTCTTGAGGTGCGGATAGTGCAGATGATGGGCGATGGAGTCCCAATCGATCTCACGCGTGTACACACCCGCATGCATGGCGATCGAGATGTCTGAAGTGATGAAGCCATGCTGTAGCGCATAGACGCATGCCACGCCACCGGAAGGCTCGCGCATGACGGTGACAGTGCCTGGGTCCTCGTGTGGTGCGTGCAACAGCAGGTACTCGCCCCAGTGCGCATCGATCAGGTGCCGCGTGCGCTGTGCTGCCGACAACGCCTGCAGCGATGCGCCGTCCACCAAGGGGGTGTTGTCGCGCCGCGAAAAGACATGGCCGATCAGTGCGCCGCCACCGGGCATGTCGAGCACGGGCGTGTCGTCTGATGCGTACAGATCGATGCATTCAGTGCGTAGCCGTGGAAGTAACCCGATCTGTCGCAGCGCCTCATCGACAGCGGCGCGGTTGCCATCGCGGTGTGTCTGCGGATGGTTGAGCAAGGCGATGTAGCGGTACATCACACCACCCGGATGGGCGTATGCGCGTGGACGTTTCCAACCGTGTCGTTCAGGACCAGATCGCCCGCCTGCACCCAGCAATGCGCCGAAAACGGATCGAGTGCGACGCCGAAGACAATCCGGGCATCGAGCTGGCGCCTACGTAGGAATCTGGCCAACGCTACCGAATCGAGCAGACAGCGCATTTCGACCGGCACCCACACGCGTGCGTGCCGGAAGACCGATGCCGCATCGGTGAGCCGTTGCTCGAGCCGGGCGACCGAGCTTTGCTGCGCCCGCTCGCGCTGTGCTCCAGCGGAGAGGCTGCCGAGTATCTTGCTGAGCGGAGTGCGCTTCAACGCCAGCCGCGTGGACAGCACGAGCGCCAGCACCTCAAACAGTTCAAACAGCTGTGGTCGTCGCGCTGGTATCGGCGTCTCCATCGCGCTACGCGCAACAGGCATGACGGAAGGCTGCGGGCCGGCGCTGGCTTGCGACCGCTGCACAAGCAGGCCGCGTTCGACAAGGCCGTCGATCTCCGGCTCCGATACCGGGTCTTGCGCCAGGTAGGCGAGCAGGGAGTGTTCTTGTGCACTGGGCAGACGGAAGTAGCGGTCGTTGCCGACATCCAGGAACACCAGGCGCTCGCCAATGCGGCAGAACGACAGGTCGTCGCGCAATGTGTAGCGATGCATGGCGTCATCCTGGAGAGAGAAGGGGCGCACCGTTGGAGTGCGCCCCGTGGCTTGGGAAGTGCTCATCGGCATCTGCAGCCGAATGGCGACTGCCGCGCGTTGGCAGTGCCTAGTCCTGGCTGATGCCCAGGGTGGTGATGCCACCCATTTCTTCGCCTGCCAATGGCCCGCCCTGTGTGTCCAGGCTTGCGACCCCGAGCACGATGAGATCCTGTTCCAACGCCGTGGTGCGAGCGTCGTTGTTGCTGGTATCCATGGTCTCTACTCCTGGTGGGAGAGGCGTGCACATAGGCACGCCTCGGGTTCATTCTTCGGAAATGCCGGGTACATTGAAGCCGCCGATTTCTTCGCCAGCGAGCGGGCCGCCTTTGGTGTCGGTGCTGGCAACGCCAAGCACCGTGATCTCGCTGGATGCATCGCTGTGGGTGGTGTCGTTGCTGTTCATCGCTGTCTCCTGGTTGTGTCATGGGGCTCCATGACATGCACAAGGTAAGAAGCGAGGATTTTGATTTTCAAATGATTACTGCGTTGCACGCCGGTAATTAAATCCGGTCTGTGATCGATGCCCGGAATGACGGCACTTTTCTAGCGCTGCTAAAGGCAGCCAATGCACTATCGCGTGTCGCGGCTACGCTCGTTCAACGTAGCGACAATGCGGGGCACAGCCTGTTTGCGTCGTGCGTGATAAGCCTGCAAGGCCGACTGCAACGCCACGAAGTCGCGTTGTTGCCAGTGATGCTCTAGCGCCACCAGCTCGTCGTCGACCGCGTCGAGCATGCCCTGTTTGGCACGGCGTATTGGCGCCAGCCGGTCGTTGGCCTGTTTGACAGCACGGTGTAGTGACCAGTGGGAAGTGCCGCGCGCGATCGCGTCGAACAGTTTCCAGGTCTGCTTCACCACATCGTCCTGCGTGGTGGTCGATTCCGGCGCTACGATGATGCGTGGCACAGGTGCCATGCCGATATCGCAGGCCATCGACAACAGGCGCTCCATCCAGTCGTAGAGATCGCGCAACGCTACTTCGGTGAGCAACGGCACCTGCAGGCCATAGCGTGCGTGATCGGCAACCAGCCCTTCGCCGACCAGGCGATACAAGGCAAAACGCACCGGGGTAGCGCTGGTATTGAACTCGCCAGCAAGCTTGCCTGGATCGATCCGTTGACCGGGCAGGTAGCGCCCGGATTGCAGCGCACGTCTGACCTGCTCATAGACGAACGCACTCTTGGAATGAATCGCACTCATCGCCGAACTCCTTGTCTGCGTACGATGGCTGGATCGTACATGGAATGCAGAGGTGCACGAGGACGGCCGTGTGCGTTTTTTCAATCCATCGCAGATATAGCATTACAGGCATGGTGCAATATCACTGCACCATGCCATGCAAACGCGCCTGCACCATTGTTCAAATCTAGCTGCGATTAAATTGCGGCTTGTTCACCAATCCGTCGGCGCATAGTCCTTCAAAAACTGCCCCCACACATGCTCGCCGGTGTTGGCGCCGTGGATGATCGGGTCGACGATGCGCGCGGCGCCGTCGACGATGTCCAGTGGCGGGTGGAAGCGTTCTTGCTGCACCTTGAGCGCGGCGATGTCGGCCGGATCTTCATCGGTGACCCAACCGGTGTCGACGCTGTTCATGTGGATGCCGTCGTTTTGATAATCGGCCGCCGAGGTGCGCGTCATCATGTTCAACGCGGCCTTGGCCATGTTGGTATGCGGGTGACGGGTGGTCTTGAAGTTGCGGTAGAACTGGCCTTCCATCGCCGAGACATTGACGATGTGTTTGTCGCGCTCGGGTGTGCGCAGCATCAGCGGTTTGAGGCGCGCGTTGATGATAAAGGGCGCGATGGCGTTGACCAGTTGCGTTTCCAGCAGCTCGACCGACGGCACTTCGGCCATCAGCAGGCGCCAGGAATTGCGGCCGCGCAGATCGACCTGCTGCAGATCCTGATCGAGACGGCCTTCGGGGAACAGATGTTCCTGGCCCACCAGCTCATCGTCCAGCAACGCGACCTGCGACAGCTCGGCGGCGCGGGTGAGGCCATCGGCATCGGCGAGGCCCCTCCCGTGCACGGCCGGCAGCGCGGTGGCCGAGGCTTCGCGCAATAGCTCGGGCGTGCGCAGGCCTTCGTAGTGACCAACGAGCTTTTGTACGGTGTCGGGCAGCGCATCCAGCGCGGCGGTTTCGTTGGCCATCATGTGCGCGTAAAACTGCGGCGGGCGGCGCACGGTCTGGCAGGCATTGTTGATGATGAAGTCGAGCCTTTCGCGCGTGGCCAGCAGCTGGCTGCAGAACGCTTCCACGCTGGGGGTGTGGCGCAGATCCAGGCCGAATACCTGCAGGCGATGGCCCCACTGCGCAAAATCCGGCTCTTCCGCATAACGCGCGGCCGAATCGCGTGGGAAGCGCGTGGTGACGATCAGCTCGGCCCCAGCGCGTAACAACTTCAAGCCAGCCTGATAGCCAATCTTGACCCGCCCGCCGGTGAGCAGTGCCACGCGGCCGCGCAGGTCGGCGGTTTCGGTGCGCTTGAAGTAATTCAGTTCCGCACAGGTCGGGCACATCTGATCGTAGAAGTGGTGCAGCTGGGTGAACTTCTGCTTGCACACGTAGCAATGACGCAGCTCGGGCGAATGCATCGGCTCCGGCGTGGCGGTTGCGTTCTCGCCGTTGTGCGCGTCGTGCAGACCAGCGGCATGTGGCGGGAAGACGTTCGGCGTGCTGAACACTGGCTTGCGCCGCAGTGCACGGATACCGCGTTGTTCGAGCAATGCCTCGGCCTTGCGCACCTTCTCCTGATGCCGTTCGCGCTCGCGTTGCTTGAGCAGCTGCCGCCGCGCCTTCGGCTCGGGGTGATAGACCTTGGCCACCACCTGGTGCAGGCGCACGCGGTCGGCCTCGGGCAGCGCGTCGAGCACGCTGCGGTCGGCCTCGATGGCCTCCAGCAGGTCCAGCGCCACGCGCAGGCGGTCGGTGAGGGGCAGGTCGTCGGCGGGCAGGGGCGGGGCGTTGGTGTTCAAGATGGATCCGAAAAGAGCGGCAGAAAGCGAAGCGAACGCAGCGGGCAGCTGATGGCGGACCGCGATGGACAGCTGGACCAGCGACGCGACGGCCCGGGACCCTGCTGCAGCAGGCCGGAACAGCCGGCTGGCGGCTATTTTCGCCGATCCTGGGGTGTCGACGCCAATGGGGTGCCAGGCCAGACTGCAGTTGTCGACGCAACCGGTGCTGTTAGTGCATCTGGCCGGGTTGGAGCAACTCGCCACGCTGCTTGCGGGCGCCCTGGCGAGCATTGCATTCGTCTGCCAGGGCCGCCTTCGGCAGCGCGTAGGGATTGAGTGCAGCCTGGATGCGGTCGCGTCGAAGAATGGATAATCTTTCGTAACACACCGGAAGGGCATTGACGCCCGACCGTTCAAGGGGACATCGATGAAAAATGTTGTGCTGGCCGCTGCGCTAGCTGGCTTGTTGTGCGCCTGTACCGTCGTCTCGCCCGATCCGGGGCAGCAGGCTGTATTGGTGGACAAACCCATGTTCTTCGGCAAGGGCGGCATCCGCCTGGACGACGTGCGTGATCCTGGCCGGACCTACACCTGGTTGACCACCTCTGCTTCGTATATCGATGTGACGCCGCAAACCGTGCAGGTGGCATTCGATGATTTTTCTTCAAGCGACAACATCTTGTTGGACTTCTCTACCCAGATCCAGTATCGAATCACGGCACCAGCATTGCTGCTGTCCGGTTTCGGGCAGGATTGGTTCAAGAACAATGTCGCCAGCCAGTACGCCTCCATCGTGCGCGATCAGGTCAAGCGCTACGACATGACCAAGATGATGAGCGATCCGGACACCGCCAAAAAGATAGACGACGCGGTCACACAGAACGTGAGTGCGTTGGTCAAGCAACAAGGCCTACCGATCCAGATCCAGAACATCACGCTTGGCCGTACGCGTCCCAATCCGGATGTGTTGCAGCAGATGAATCTCACCGCTGCGCAGCAGCAGCGAGTCAAAACCTTGGTCGAGGCGACGACTGCAGAACGGCAGCGCGAGCAGGAACAGGTCGCCAAGGCGGATGCCGACAACGCCTACCGCAATCGCATGGGGCTGACGCCTGAGCAGTACCTCGCCAGCCAGATCGCCGAGCTCAATGCAGAGGCCTGCAAAAAGGCGCAGGCGTGTTACATGGTGCCGTCCGGCACATCTGTGATCGCTAAATAGCGTGCGGTACTGATAGACGGCAAGCCAACGCGCTTGTTGCCTTGATGTGTGTCTTCGATATTCAACAGCGCTTGGCTTGGTGCATTTGCTCAAGCCAGCAAGGCTACTCACGCACTCTCCAAATCGGGTGAGCTAGGGTTGCTTCTTACTGTTGTTGTGGGAGAAGACACCATGGGCCTGTTGGTCGACGGCAAGTGGCAAGACGGTTGGTACGACACCGACAAGAGCGAGGGGCGTTTCGAACGGTCGCAGTCGCGATTTCGTAACTGGGTGACACGCGATGGCAGTGCGGGTCCGCACGGCGAGGGCGGCTTTCAGGCCGCTCCTGGGCGCTACCACCTGTATGTGTCGCTGGCCTGCCCTTGGGCGCATCGCACGCTGATCTTTCGTCGGCTGAAAGGCTTGGAGTCGATGATCGACGTCTCCGTTGTGCATTGGCTGATGGGCAAGCAAGGCTGGACCTTCGCGCAGGGCCCGGGTGTGGTGGGCGATGCGATCCATCATGCGCAGCATCTGTACGAGGTCTATCTCAAAGCCGATCCTCACTACTCAGGGCGCGTGACCGTGCCGGTGTTGTGGGACCGCGAGCGCAATACGGTGGTCAGTAACGAGTCTGCCGACATCATCCGCATGTTCAACAGCGCGTTCGACGACGTTGGCGCTGCAGACGGCGACTTCTATCCCGAGCCGTTGCGCGAGCAGATCGATGCAGTCAATGCGCGCGTGTACGACAGCGTCAACAATGGCGTGTACAAGGCGGGCTTTGCGACCACGCAGGCTGCGTACGAAGAGGCGGTGGTGCCGTTGTTCGAGACATTGGATCGGCTTGAGACGCGGTTGAGCCAGCAACGCTATCTGTGCGGCGACCAACTGACCGAAGCAGACTGGCGCCTGTTCACCACGCTGATCCGTTTCGATGCGGTGTATGTGGGGCACTTCAAATGCAATTTTCGGCGCATTGCCGACTATCCGCAGTTGTCCGGCTTTCTACGCGAGCTTTACCAGCTGCCCGGTATCGCAGATACCGTCAATTTCCAGCACATCAAAAATCACTACTATCAGAGCCACGACATGATCAATCCCACCGGCATCGTTCCGGTGGGGCCGGTGCTGGATCTGGACGCGCCGCATGGGCGAGGTGGTTGAGCGGTGCTGTCTACGTGTAGCGTTGGTTTCACCAATAAACGATCATTCAACGTGGTAAGCGCCACGACAGGCGCGCAATCTCGCTGACCAGCCTTCGCATATGCAACCGACATCAGACAAGGATCCGTCGTTTTTCCAGTTGCTGCTTCGGCTTCTCGCTGATGTGTTCCGCTTGGCCCTGCCTTTTGTCATTCCCTTCTTGCTGCCGTTTGGGCTTTTATGGGTCTACCTGGTCGTTGCCCTGCTGGTTCAGTGGATAGAGGACAAGCTGCGCGGCGAAGTGGAGGTGACGTGGATCTGGTGGCTGGGTGCGTGCGTTGGCGTCAGCGTTGCCCTGGGCCAGCGCGCCGACGCGATGGTCAGCGGTGTCTTGATCGGCAGTGGATCTTTTGCCGCGCTGCTGCTGGTAGGTAGGGCGTGGCAAAAGATCGCCGGTCTGACAATCGCTCGCGACGAGCCTGGTCCGACGCTGACGCTGACACGTATCGACGGTGTGGAAAGACCGCGCAGCAGGGGATGGATGGATGCTGCGCCGACGACACCGGAAGGCGAGCCTCTGCGCATCATCGGCTGCCATGAGCCTCGCAACAGCGCGCCCTTGCAGTACGACTATCTGTTTCCCGACGGGAGTGTCGTGTTGGGAGTGGGAACGTCTACCGCCTACTCCCCAGATGGCCGTTACTTCATCTCGCCGATGCCGACCACCGGCCAGTGGGGGCTGCTGATCTACGATCGTCATGCCCAACGTGTCTATCGTTGCAACAAGGTCGAAACCTTTGTCGAACTCCATGCTGTGACGCAAACGCACGTCAACGGCTGGGGCAGCCGAATTGAGAAAAACGGCCGCATGCTCTCCGCAAGCATCGCGGAGTTGATTGCACATTCGAACGCGGAACCCATGGTCGAGATTGCCGACCTCAGGCTTCCAGAAAGCTATCTGGAGCATGCCAGGCATAGGCAGAATGCGCAGCGTCCACCTATGCCAGAGGGCGGGCCCACGCTTGAACTGGTTGCCTATCTCCCCGAGAGTTTGATGGCACTGGCAGACCCGCTCGAACCACTGTTGGCGCCATGGCTGGAGCTGATCGTCGATCATCAACCCAGTGGATTGCTCGTTCCTCAGCATCAGCCCAACGTGCTTTGGCACGACGATACAAACACTCTTGTGTGTCTTGCCAAGCGTAAGGGGAGTGACGAGGCACCCACGTCCTGGTCATGGAGCGCACAGCGGGGATGGAGCGCGATGCCTGAAGCGTCTTATCCGATTTAGAGCGGCCAACAAAACTACGGCGCGGCCGTCAGGCGGGCGCGGCCGGTGCTCGGAATCGGCATGTACCACTCGTACACTCCGGTTCCTGCGCGCCGTCCGCACCCACCTGACGGCCGCTCGCTACGTTTTGTTGGCCACTCTTCACCAAGGCCAGCCGCGCCAGTGCGATCACTGACGCGGTTTGCGCGGAGAGCGGTTAAATAGATGACGTACCTGGGCAGTTGGGCGCAGCGCTAGCGCTTTGCCGCATCGCGCACGATCAACGTTGCCGCACCCACCGAGATGGCGTCTTCCACCATGCCGGTGCTGGTCTGGCCATAACGTTCGATTGCACGCATGCGCACGTTGAAGGTGAGATAGGCAGCCGCAACCGCGGTGGTGGCACCGAGCAGTGCCGCGATTCCGCGTTGCTCGCGTGGTGCCAGCGCCGTGCCGACAATCACGCCGGTGGCGATGCGGGCAATCATGCCGGGCAGCACGATACGGTCGGGCGCGGTCTTCATCTTGTCGCCAGCCAGCTCGCCGCCTGCAAGCGCGAGCATGCCGGCCGATGCGAGCGGATTGGCCAGTAGCGTCGGTGCGCCGTTGTTGGCGGGGAGTTTGCCGGTGCGGGCCGCATTGGCGACCGCCGCCAGTGGCGTCATCGAGCGCATGCCTGCGACGGCGCCCATCAGGATCGAATGGATCAGGGACATGTGGACCTCTGCGGTGACGCGCCTTCGGTGATGCAGGTGGGGCCCTGCAGCAAGCGCTGACGTGGTGGTGGCGCAAAGCCTATGACGTCACATGTGTGCGAGATGGCAAGGTGGTGCCTGCAATGTGCAGGCTCCTGGGCAGAGCATGCGGTGCTGATCATGACGTCACGCGATGCGTGGGTTTCCGCGGACGCGTCAGACTGTGTGATCAGACCGATAGGAACACATTCGGGTCTTGAGCCTGTTGACGGTGACCGCGACTGACGGCGGTCGTACCGCCAGTCGGTGAGCAAGGCGGCGTGGTGGGCGCATTCTGCGCTTACGGTTGCTTTGCAAGCTTGCCCGCACGCCACGCCATCCACAGGACCGTGACGCCCACGGCAAGGCACACCAGCACGCCCGGCAGCGATGCTTCCGGGCCGAAGGGGCCGCCGGTGAGCCATTCGGCGATGCCAGGGCGAGCGGTGCTACGGGCAATCGCCGGACCCATGTCGGTGCCCGACACGGCTGCACCGAAGACGTAGCCTTGAGTGAAATTCCAGGCGATATGCACGCCGATCGACATCCAGACTCGCCCGGTCAAGGCGTAGAACGCGCCCAGCAGGATGCCGGCCTCCAGCGCGATGCAGATCGCAGCAAAGACCGTGGCGTGCGGGTTGGCGATATGGCCGAAGCCGAATAGCGCGGCAGACGCGGCGAAGGCGATCCAGGGACCGAACGCACGCCAGACCAGCCGCAGGAAAATCGCGCGGAACAGCAACTCTTCGATCACGCCCGCCTGCAAGGCCTTGCGGACTGCCGTCCATGCCGGCGCCATGCCCAGCGCCTGGATGTCGTACAGCCCGAATACCGCCATGATGCCCATGACCGTGGCGAACATGGCCGCACCGATCAGCAGGCCGGCGATCACCTGGGGCAGCATCGGTCGCACGGCCAGCTCGCTGGCGCGCCGTCCTTCGGCCAGGCGCACCGCAAGCACATAGACACCCAGCCCGACCGCGATACCGACAAGGCTGGCGAGCAGTTGCAGGGGGCCGGAGTCCTTGGGGAACAGACCGCCGACAAACCTGCCGGCCATGGGCGCCAATGTGGCAACCACGACAAGCAACGCCACTGCCCAGCCAATCGCGCGGAGCCAGCGCAGGCGCCCGGGGTGCAGAAACTTGCGATCACCCAGTTCGATCTGGTGCGTCGTGGGTCCATTCCCGGTGAAGGAACGTCCGGCAACCGGTTGCAGTGGTGCGTGCATGTACGACTCCATGTGGTGTGGTTGCTAGAGAGTGGGTGGGCGGGGCAGGGCGGCGGCTGCCGTGGCAATGCGTGCCGAAAACGGGCGTTGATGCAAGGCGGCGATCGCTTCGCCGAGGATGCTGGAGAGTGGAACCGACAGCTCTGCATCGAGCTGCGCGGCTGCGGCATTTGTCGCGGCCCATTGCCGTTGCAATGCGGGGATCATCTTCCTGGCCTTGGGTGTCAGCACCACGATGCGTTCGCGCGCGTCGGCGCCCGGTTTCAGGTGGGTGAGACGCTGCTTGGTCATCTGGGCCACGGTCTGACTTGCGGCCGAGTGACTGATGCCGATCTCCTGTGCAAGCACCTTGATGGGTGCAGGGCCTACACGGAGAAGTGCCCGCAACACAGGGGTATAGCGTGGTCGCCAGGTCAGCCCTGCGGCCGCGTACACCTCTTCCAGCTCACCATCGAGTTGCTCGATGAGGTGCCGGACAAGGGTGCCTAGCGTTGGCGTGGGTGTGCGCATTGGCAAAATGTATAAGCGCTGTCGTATTTCCGCCATGTGCCAGAAGTAGGGGGGTGGGGCGCGCTGCAGAGCACCTCACGCACGCGTGCGCGCAAGCGCCGCACCATGGCCTGCGCATCGGTGACCATGTCGTAGTTGTGGTGGTAACGCCGTTGCTCGTACTCGCCCACAGACAGATGGACCTGCGCGAGCAGATCCTCACGGTTGACTGCAGATGCCGCTTCCAACCTCGTCATTACGCAATACGGCGGGCTGCCGATGCGGTAGGCGCTCTGTAGAATGCAGTTGCCAGCGGGCGCCGCCGCCGCCATCGCGTCGCGGCAATCCTTGTCCGTCTGGAGTCTTGCATGCGTGCTTCTTCTGCGTTGTCGCCGATGGGTCGGCTGTTTGCCGTGGCTGCGTTCTTCGAGGGGCTGACCTGGGCCGGGTTGCTGCTCGGTATGTTGCTCAAGTACGGCACCCACACCACCGAGGTTGTGGTGTGGCTGTTCGGGCGCCTG
The DNA here is from genome assembly GCF_011305375.1 of Xanthomonas hortorum. Taxonomy (GTDB): domain Bacteria; phylum Pseudomonadota; class Gammaproteobacteria; order Xanthomonadales; family Xanthomonadaceae; genus Xanthomonas; species Xanthomonas hortorum_E. Next base: position 43,838 of record NZ_VCME01000014.1, on the reverse strand, counting down.
CATGGCGCCGCGTTCCTGTTCTATGTGGCGGTCAGCGTGCTTGCCGCATTGCGTCTGCGTTGGCCTTGGTGGGCATGGGCACTGAGCTTGCTGGCCGCGTTGCCGCCGTTGGTGACGGTGCCGTTGGAGATGTGGTTCCGGCGTATCGGTTTATTGGGTCAACGGACACGCCGCGGTGGCTGAGCGCATCAAGGCAAGCTAGGCACTGCGGAGAATGCCGTGCATGGCACGCGGCATGTCGCTACGCAACGCCTCCGATGTCACGCCAGACCATGGACTCCGCAAACGGCCTTTGCCACCATAGGCCGACCAAGGAAGAAGCGGAGTGCAGCAATGCGTTATTGGACGATGGTGGCGACTGCCGCGCTGGCAGGCTTGATGGCGGTGCCGGTGCACGCGCAAACCCCGCAGGAAGCGCTGGATCTGACGCCGTATCTCAGGAACGACCAGTTCGAGCGCATCAAGATTTCGCCCTCGGGCGCGTATTACGCCATCACCATGCCGTTGGAAGATCGCACCGTGTTGGGTGTGGTGCGGCGCGAAGACAAAGTGGCCACGGCCAAGGTGACCGGCGGCGCCAATAGCGTGGTGGACGATTTCTGGTGGGCCAACGACGACCGCATTGTGGTGTCGATGGCGCAGCGGCTGGGCTCGCGCGATGAGCCGATGGCCATCGGCCAATTGCATGCGATCGATGCCGACGGCAAGAACGGGCGGCTATTGGCCAGCCCCTACGGCACCAACGATGAGATCAACGGTGCGCAGTTGAAGATGGACCTGGATCCGGGCACCTTCATGCTGGACACCTTGCCGGGCGATCCACGCAACATCCTGGTGTCGTCGATTCCGTTCGTCGGCGACCCGAACATCCGCATCGACAAGCTGGACATCTACACGCGCCGACGCAGCACGGTAGCCACTTCACCGGTGCGCCGGGCCAGCTTCGTCACCGACCGGCAGGGGCGTATCCGGTTTGCGCACGGGGCGGATGTGGAAAACGCCAGCAAGCTGTATTACCGCGACAACGACCAAGCGCCGTGGAAGTTGATCAACGACTCGGCCACCAGCCACCATCGCGAATTTCCGCTTGGCTTTTCTGCCGATGGCACGCAGGCCTATCTGGAAGTGGAGCAGGCCACCGGCACCGACGTGGTGGTGGCGTGGGACCCGGCCACCGGCAAGTCGACGCCGCTGTTGCACGACGACACCGTCGACCCGTACCGGATTTTGCAGGATCTGGACGGCACCACGCCGATCGGTGTGAGCTACATGAGCGATCGGGTACGCAACCGCTTCTTCGATGAGAAAGCGCCGACTGCGCGGTTGTACCGCAGTCTGGAAAAAGCCTTCGGCGACAACGCGGTGTACATCACCTCGGCCACCAGCGATGGCCGCTTCGTGCTCGCCTATGTGTGGAGCGATCGCAATAACGGCGATTACTATCTGTTCGATACGGTGAGCAAGCGTGCGGACCGTGTGTTCAGCCGCCGCGAATGGTTTCCGCCGGATGGTGTTCCGGCCAGCAAACAGGTGAGTTTCAAGGCGCGCGATGGTCTGCAGCTGCATGGCTATCTGACCCAGCCGTTGAACGCCGAGCCCGGCAAGCCGTTGCCGCTGATCGTGATGCCGCACGGTGGGCCGTTCGGTATCTTCGACAAATGGGCGTTCGATGACGAGACCCAGCTGCTGACTGCGGCCGGCTATGCGGTGCTGCGCGTCAACTATCGCGGTTCGGCCAATTACGGGCGTGCGTTCACGCAGGCCGGCGCCAAGGAATGGGGCGGGCGCATGCAGGACGACCTCACCGACGCCACGCATTGGGCGATCACGCAGGGCGTGGCCGATGCATCGCGCATCTGCATGTACGGCGCCAGCTATGGCGGCTATGCGGCGTTGATGGGCGTGGCCAGGGAGCCAGGCTTGTACCGCTGTGCTGCCGGCTACGTCGGCGTGTATGACCTGGACATCCTGGCGCGCGACAACTCTAGTCGCGCGCGCTGGGCCAAGAACTGGACGGGCGATTGGCTGGGCGCACGCGAGACCTTGGCTGCACGCTCGCCGGTGACCTTGGCGCGCCAGATCAAGGTGCCGGTGTTTCTGGCTGCAGGCGGCAAGGACGAGCGAGCGCCGGTGGCACATACCGAACGCATGGAGCGCGCATTGAAAGTGGCCGGTGTGCCGGTGGAGTCCCTGTATTTTCCCAACGAAGGCCATGGCTTCTATACCGAAGCGCATCGGCGTGAGTACTACACGCGCTTGCTGGCGTTCTTGAACAAGCAATTGGGCGGCCGCACGGCGAAGTAAGGGCTTGGTGGCTGCATCCGGTTTTGTCCGGATGCAACGTGTGGCCGAGCAGCGTAGTGGTGGCGCGGGATGTTCAGGCGCCGGACAACGCTGTGCCTGGTTGGCAATGTCGCCTGATATGCCTTGCGTATTTATCGGTAAGGCATCGCGGCCAGGGCCGCTCCTACACGACAGGGTGCCTGCGTCAGCGTGCGCAGGTCGCCGGCGCCTGGTGCGGCGTCGGCGACCGTGCTGCCTGTGCGCCGCTCAGTTCTTGGGCATCGGCTTCATCTGATACTCCGCCGGCGGCGTGGCGCCGAGCAGGTACTGCACGAAATAATCCCAGCGGCGGCGTGTGACATACGGGGTGAGATCGCCATAGCCATGTTTGGCGTTGGGCAGCATCAGCATGTCGAAGTTCTTGTTGGCCTTGATCAGCGCATCGGCCACCAGCAAGGTGAGATACGGCGGCACGTTGTCGTCCAGGGTGCCGTGCACCAGCATCAGCCGGCCCTTGAGGTTGCCGGCGCGGCCGGCGTTGGCCTGGTCGTCGTAGTTGGACGTGCCATCCTTGTTGACGATGTGTTCGCCGTGATACTTCTCGGCCCAGTCGTCTTCGTAGCCGCGGTTGTCGTGGTTGCCGCTTTCCGACCAGGCCACCTTGAACAGATCGGGATAGCGCAGCATCGCGGCGGTGGAGGCGTTGCCGCCGCCGGAGTGGCCCCAGATGCCGATGCGGCTGGTATCGAACCAGGTATAGCGCTGGCCGAGTTCTTTGATCGCGGCGACTTGGTCGGGCAGCGTGTTGTCGCCCATGTTGGCGTACCAGGTGTCGTGGAAGGTCTTGCTACGCCATGGCGTGCCCATGCCGTCGATGGCGATCACGATGAAGCCCAGCTCCGCCAACGATTGATTGTCGCCGTGGCCGGCAAGGAAACTGCGGCCACGCACCGATCCGGTCTGCGGGCCGGGATAGATGTAATCGATCACCGGGTATTTGCGCGCCGGGTCGAAGTTGCTGGGCTTGAACATCAGCCCGTACAACGTGGTCTTGCCATCGCGCGCCTTGACCGTGATCGGTTCCGGCGGGACCCAGCCGGCGGCCTTGAGGCGGCTGATGTCGGCAGTGGCAATCGTGCTGACGGTGCGTCCCTCGCCGGCATCGCGCAACAGCGTGATTGGCGGGGTGACTGAGGTGGAATAGGTATCGACAAAGCGCGCGCCATCGGGCGAGAGCGCAATGTGGTGATCGGCCACTTCGGGTGTGAGCAGCACCGGCTCACCGCCGTCCAGGCTCACCTTCCACAGCTGCTGGTAGTACGGGTCCACACCGGGCGTGCGGCCCACACCGACGAACCACGCGGTGCGCGTCACCGGGTCCACGCGCAACAACTCGGTGACGTTGCCTTCGCCGGTGGTGATCGCGCGCTTGGGTTTGCCGGTGCCCAGATCGTAGAGATACAGCTGGCCCCAATCGCTGCGTTCGGAGAACCACACCGCCTCGTTGCTGCCAGGCAGGTACGCCCAGTTGGCGGCGACCTGGCCGCTTTCGTAATAGGTCTTGGCGGTTTCGTCGAAGGCGGTGCGCACCTCGCCAGTGGCGACATCGGCGATGCGCAACCAGGTCTGCTTGTGGAAGCGCGAGGTGGAGGCGAAGGCCAGCGTCTTGCCGTCCGGCGCCCACTTCACATCGTCCCACAGGCCAGGCGAGCAGCTCACATCGTCGCACAGGGTGGAGCGGTGCTGATCCGGCGGCAGTTTCAGCCGCAGCACGCTGCGCGTGGGCACGTCGATGACCACGCGCTCGATCATGGTCACGTCCTTGTCGCCGGCAAGCGGGTATTTCCACGACTGCAGCTCCGGATGCCCGAGCTTGGTGCTGACCAGATACATGTCGCCGGTCTTGCGCTGGTCCTGCTGGAAGGTGGCGATCTTGCGCGAGTCCGGCGACCAGGCAACGATTGCGTTGTCGCTGTGCTGCCAGCCGGCGTTGTCGGTGGCGTAGCCGAAGTTTTCCACGCCGTCGCGGGTGAGCTGGGTTTCCTGGCCGCTGACCAGATCGCGTACCCACAGGTTCCAGTTGCGGATGAAGGCTTCGCTGCGCTTGTCCGGCGACGGCACGCCCGGCTCTGCCTTGTCCTTCGCATAGAGCTTGCTGCAGCGCGCACGCGTGTCGCAGACCACGGCGGTATCGCGGACGTTGAGGCGGTAGCGGCCATCGGCGGTGCGCTTGACCACCGGTGCGAACGTGTCGGCCTTGAGCGGTTTGTCGCCGGTCTTCAGCAGCGTATTGAGCGAGCCGACCAGCGCGGACTGCTTGAACAGCGGCGCGGTCCTGCCGGTGGCGGTATCCAGCTGCAGCAGCCGGTTGCCGGTGGCATCGTGATCGACATAGACCACATGGGTGGCGTCCAGCCAGTCGATGCGCGTGGCTTGGTGATCGACCAGCGGTTGCGCCAGATAGCTGGTGAGGCGCTCGGCGCGGGCGTAGTCGGCCTCGGTCACGCTGGGGACCTGTGCGCTGGCCAGCGCGGGCAGCGCGGCGATCGCCAGGGCGGTGAGCAGGTGGCGCATCGGCAACGGTGTGAGCATGTGGACCTCGTCGGAAGGGGCGCGCGTCGATGCGGTCGACGCAGCCCCCTGATGCTACCTGGGCCGGCGGTGCGTGTGCCTCTGCCATAGGTCGTGCCATGGCCGTAGACCAAGCCGTTGCGACAGGCGCAACGTGCGCCGACATCCCGGGTGTGCCGCGCGCGCGGGCGTGTGGCTACTTGCCCATGCAGCACTTCCAACGCTCGTTCACCCGCTGCGCGAACCAGGCGGTGGTGAGCGTGCGGGTGATCTTCGGGCTTTCCAGGGTGATACCCGGCAATACGGCGCGCGGCAACGGTTTGCCGGTGCTGCGCTCGGCCAGCGCGAACACCTGGCGATACAGATCGGTGTCCTCGAAATCGGCCGTATCGCCGGCTTCCAGTGCCCGGCGGAGTTGCCGGTCGCTCATCGCCAGCTGGCTGCCCAGGGTGCGTGCGGCGCGTTCGGTGCCGCCCGGTGCTTCCAGGCTGGCGCCGGGTGTGAGCAGGTCGCCGTCCAGCGCGAGCGCGATGCCGCTGGCCTTGCTCAGCGCGGCCTGGAAGGCGGCATTGCGGCTGGCGTACCAACCGGCGTTGAAGTCGGCGAAGCGGTACAGCAGTGCGTCGTAACTGGCCGGATACCCGAGCAGATGTCTGGTGCCGAACCACAGCCCGCCGCGACGGCTGAAGACTTCATGGCGCATCGAGTCGCCCGGTGGATACGGATAGCGCTCGGCATGCTGCTCGGCAAACGCGATGCTCACCTGCATCGGCCCGGCGGTGTGCACCGGATTGAGCCCGTCGAACAGGCGCGCGCCCAACGGCACGCTGCCGGTGAAGTCCTCGAAGATCTTGCTCAACTCCTGCTCGGTGCGCGCGCTCGCAATGCGCGTGGCATAGCTGCGGCCATCGGGGGAGTCGATGCGCAGGGCGGCGTCGACCATGAAGCCGGGAATGTGGTGCGCACTGGCGCGGCGGTCGATCTCTGCGCGCGAAATCTTGCCCAGATTGGGAACGACGGGATTGGCCTGATAGGTCGACTCCTGCTCGGTCACCGCCAGCACCGCGCAAATGTGCTCGGGGCTGGTGTCCAGCCCCTGCGAGGACAACGCCACGTACACATCGTTGGCCCAGCCGGCACGATCGGTGAGGGTGGCCGGCAGGCGCCGGGCGATGTCGGCCTTGACCGCATCCGGAGAGCGCTGCGGCGCACGCGGGGCCTGGGTGGCGCAGGCCGACAGCAAGGCGACGGCAAGCAGCATGAGCAGGCGGGGCAAGCGGGATGTCACGGCGTCTCCAGATCTCAGGCGGCGGCTGCCGTGCGGCAGTTTACGTCGCTGCCGGACGGGGACCAGCACACACCGGCACACAAGGGATGCCGGCAGCTCGCTGCGTCGGTCGCTCCGATTCAAGCCAGGTGCGATCAGGCCGATAACGAGCTCGATCAGGAACGTCGCGATCACGGTGCCTGGCATGCCTGCCGGTCATCATTGCAGAAATTGCTGCATCGATGTCGCGTTCAAGCAGACGCCGACCTTGCCCAATTCCACCGCTGTCCACCCATGGGAGTGCCTGAAATGCCGCAGCAACCAGCAAGCCCGGTTCGGGTCGGAGGTGTCGCCGTGGTCACGGTCCCGGCGCGTTGTGCCTTGTCGCCGTCATGAGTCGCCGATGAGCCTTCTTGCGGCACGCTGGCAACGGGTCTTCGCGGGGATCGCATTACTGCTGAGCAGCGCGGTGGTGTGGGCGCAGCCGCAGCCGTGGAAGGCGATCGAATCGGCCGCCATCGACGACCCCAAGGCCGCGTTGCAGACCGCACAGACCTTTTTGCAGCAGGCGCGCAGCAATGGCGACGCCGACGCGCAATTCTGGGCCTTGCTGGCCCAGGCGCGCATCCTGATCTCGCTGGAAGACAACGATCATCGCCAGCTGGTGCTCAGCCAGGCACGCACCGTGTTGGAGCAATTGCATGGCAACGCCGCGCAGGCGCAGCTGTGGCTGGATACCGTGCAGGCACTGAGCGATGTGCGCGAGAATCCCAACCGCGGCATGGTGACGCGGCTGGAAGACCTGCGTCAGCGGGCGCGGGCACTGGGTCGCAACGATCTGCTGTGCGAAGTGGAAGCGGTCGACATGTGGAGCATGCTGGCCTCCAGCAGCAGCGATGAGGCATGGAAGGCGGCGCAGGCCAGCTACCAGTGTGCGGTGCGCGAGCACACCTTGAGCCTGGAGCTGGACGCGTTGACTCAGCTGGGGTCGCTGGCCAGCCGTGTCGGCGGGCGCATGGCAGAAGACAGCGAAGCCGAAGATTATCTGCAGCATGCCCTGACGCGCCTGTACGGCCAGCCGGCACGCTTCCAGCGCAGCCTGATCGAATACGAGTACGGCACGTCGCTGGCCGGGCAGCAACCCGAGGCCGCCTTGCTGCATTTCAAACGCGCGTTGGCGCTCAGCCGCGAGCTCGGCGATCAGGCCGGCGTGGCCGCAGCACTGACCAGCGCCAGCGAAGCCCTGAGCGAAACCGGCGATGCGAATGCGGCACTGGCGATGGCGCGCGAGGCGCTGCCGCTGATGCAGAAACAAGGCAACGTTGGCCGTATCGCGGCGTGTCATGCGGTGTTGCTGCAGGCATTGACGGTGTTGAAGGCAGACAGTCTGGGGGCCGAGATCGTCGCGGCCAGGGCGGCTGACGACCCGAACCTGACCTTGAGCCGACGTGCACAACTGCTCGATGCCATTGCCCAGGCGCTGGCAGCGGAAGGCCGCCATGCCGAGGCGTACCAGGAACTACAGCGCGCCAACACGCTGCGCGCACAAAGCCTGGACCGCCAACGCGACACCGTGATGCTGCGCTTGCAGGCGCGCTACGAAGATGCGCGCCGTGGCGCCGAAACCGCCGAGCTGCGTCGCCGCAGCGAGACTGCGCAACTGGCCTTGCAGGCGCGCGAAGCGGGCCAACGCACGCTATGGATCGCGCTATGTGCGGCCTGCCTGCTGTTGCTGGGCGCCTTGGTGGTGCTGGCCTTCGGTGCGCGCCATCGCCGTCAGCTGTCGCGGCTGGCGATGCGCGACGAACTCACCGGCCTGCCCAATCGCCGCGCCATTCGCTCTGAAGCGCAACAGCAGATCGAGCAAGCGTTGCGCTCGCAGATCCCATGCATGCTGGCGTTGATCGATCTGGATCACTTCAAGTTGATCAACGATGTACACGGCCACGCCACCGGCGATGCGGTGCTCAAGGCGCTCGCCAGCGCCTCGAAGCTGGCCTTGCGCACGCAGGATCGCCTGGGCCGCCTGGGCGGCGAAGAATTCCTGCTGGTATTGCCGGGCTGCAACGCGGAAGAAATTCCTGCGGTGTTCGCGCGCCTGCGCAGCGCCGTGGCCGCCATCCAGATTCCCGGCCTGCCGGCAGACCAGCCGGTGCGGTTCTGCATGGGCGCGGTCAGTGTCACCGCCGCCACCGGGCTGGACGTGCTGCTGAGCCAGGCCGATCTTGCGTTGTATGCAGCCAAGACTGCCGGGCGCGATCAATGGGCGGTGTGCTGAGCGTGCGTGCGTCGATCGCGTATTTGCGAATCGCGCTTTTTAAATCGCTGGGGTCTGCAGTCGCGCTGCAGCATCGAGCAACGATGCCGCTCTAAACCACATGACGTTTTTCATCGCAGTGCGTTGTGAACCTGCGTGTGAGGTGACCAGTGGAGTCAAGCGAAGCGAGAAGGCTCGATCGCGCCTTGCGGACCACGTATCGCGGTCCGCAAGGCGCCACCGACGAGACCGTCGTGCTTACTGGCTGACTTCCTGCATCGGCACCTTGTGCTCCTTGGAATATGCGCGCTGCGCGGTATTCAGGGCTTCGATATCGACATTGAGCTGGGCCGACACGGTTTCCAGGTCCTTGGCCAACGGTGCCAGCTCGGTGTTGGTGTAGCCGTTGGGCAGTGCGGCAAAGCGCTCCAGTGCGGCCATCATTGCGTCGGCGCTCTTGAGGTAGGCCGACAACTTGCCGTCCAGGTCCTTGGCGTTGTCCGGCACACCCGAGGCAACGGCGGCATTGGCCTGCGCATTGGCGGCCAGGGCCTTGCGTTGGCTGCCCAGCGCGGTCTTGTAGCTGTCCAGCGGCTTGTGCGCGATGGCATCGTTCACCAGGCTCTGCCCGCGATCGCCGGACACCCACGGGTCGATGATGGTCACCGCGCCATTCCAGACCGAGATGTTGTGCAACAGGTACTCGCTGGAGGAGAGCTTGGAAGCGCCGGTAGTGGTGCCGCCGCCGCAGGCAGCAAGCAGCAGACTGAGAGAGACAAGCAGGAGTGTGGTGAACGTCTTCAAAGCGAAAGATCCTTGAGGGAAGACTGTTGTCGCCGTTGCATGGCGTCACAGCAAAAAATCCAAGGAAGCGTCCAGACAATCCGCGTGGCAGTGCTGCCGGCCATCTTCCTTGAGACGAATGCAGCGTGGAGCGTTCCATGTCACTCGATCGAGTGCGCTGCGCGGCGATTATAGCGGCTGCGACCACGCTGCATGTGCATGCGCATAGCGCGGCGTTGCAGTACAAGAACGCCTTTTGTCTGCGCGCGATCACGCCGACAGGCGCCGATGCAAAGTGCCAGCGGTAAACTGCGTCGCACGATTGCAGAGAGGCCTGCTTGAAAAAACGTCCCAAATCACCACCACCACCGACGCCGGCGCCTGCCAATTCCCGCATCGTCGACGCCTGGTGGTCCTCGTGATCGCGGCGGCCTGTTGCGGGCGGCTATGGTTGTTGCTGCAGGCGGTAATCAGCGGGCGCTATGTCAGCGTCGTTCGTGGTCGGCCGGCCAGGACGTTTTATGCCGACACCGACCCGCAGCGCTACTGGATCTCGATCGGCTGGGATGGCCTGTTGACCACTGCCCTGTTGGCGATGGTGGGTGTGTTTGCGTATCTCGCATGGAAGGATTACCGGCGCGATCGTGCCGATGCCATGCGGCGCGGCAGACGCTGATGGCAGGCCACGCCCACCGACCATCTTGAGTGGTCCTTGCCCGCCCACCGTCGCGGGACCTTACGCGGCATGGATGCCGCGTAAGAGCTTACAGGGATGTACTTGCAGCGTGTCCCGCGATGGTGGGCGGGCAAGGGCCTTGCAGCCAGGCCGCAGATCAGCGGCTGCACACACCTGGCAGTTTTGTGCGCGACTCTTGAACAGACTTCACGGTATCCCACGCTTGCGCGAAGGTTTGGCTGCGTTGCGCTTCGGCCAGGTGTCGTAGCTGTAGACGAACTCTTTCTGGTCGGCACCGCGTGTCGGGTCGCAATGCCAGGAGCTGGCGACGATGCCGGCTTCCAGCACATCGTCGACCTCGCGCACGGATTGCGATTCGAAGGCGCAGATCGCCCCGTAGAGTTTGATGTCCCAGTCCGGGCTTGCCGTTTGATGGGCATGCTGCACCAGCACAATGTCGCTGCCTTGGAAGTGGTGCACCTGTGCGCTGCGGTCGCGCGCGATGCTGAAATAGCACGGCGCACCGATGCCCAGCGGAAACACTTCATCGTCGCGCAGCACTGCGCATTTTCCAGCGTGCTCGCCCAAGCGAATCGTGCGCCCGGCCAGTGTGGCGGTGGTGACAGGGTTGGAGAGCGTGACTTCAGACATGGGCTGCGCGGGCGGTGTCTGTGCCTGCGATTGCGTCTGTGCGCCTGCTGGCGTGCACAGCATCAGCACGAGTGGGGCCAACCATAAAGCAGTGAGATGGAGGCGCATGCAACATCCTTGTCGAGGGCGGTGCAGTATCGCAGATTCATCCGCTATCGCTGTCTGCATGGCCCACGTGTTGAGGTGTCTCGATGATGGTCGGGGCGGTTGTACCTGATCGCGCAGACGACACTCAGCGCCGCGCAGGCAACGTCGCCAGCACACCATCCAAGGCGAGTTGCGTGCTGAAACCAGCCTTGCTCAGGCGCTTGCTCACTTCGTTGGGAACATCGCGCCCGCTGGTGAATTTGTTTGGCGCGCCGGTGTAATGGAACATGCGCCCGCCGCGGCGCAGCACGCGCGCCAGCTGGTCGTAGAACACCTGCGAATACAGCTCGCCGGCAATGCCGAAGCGCGGCGGGTCGTGCAGGATGGCGTCGACCGAACCGTCTGCGAGCGTGGCGACGTGCTGCGAGATATCGGCGTGCGTCAGCTGCAGACGTCCACCGCTGGCGTCGTCGTCCGGATCCGGCGACCACGGATTGAGGGTGCGCAGCCACAGCACGTCGGCGTTCTTTTCGAACGAGTGCAGTTGCGCCACGTTGGCCTCCAGGCAGCAGGCGGCGAAATAGCCCAGGCCACCACAGGTATCCAGCACGACCTTGCCGCGCGGATCCACCAGTGCCACCTTGCGGCGCGCATCGTCGAACGGCGACAACTGCGCCGACGGCAGCATCTTGATGCCGTCGATCTCAAAGGTGGGCGCGCCCCATTCGGTCGGCACCAGCTTGATCAACGCACCGTTGAAACGCGAGATCGGCGCAAAGTCGTCGCCGTCCCAGAAGTACAGCGTGCGCTCTTTGAGCTTGCCCGGATACGGGTAGCCCCTGCCGCGCCACTGCCAGGTCTGCGCATCCAGCTGCGCAGTGCCGGTACTGCGGCCCAGGTCCAGCGACCCGGTCCATTGAGTCAGACCATTTCCGCGCGCGGCAAGCAGGGCTTGGGCGTCAGAGAGAATGAGTAGTGGGCCGGAGTAATGGGGCACGGGTGACAGGTCTGGATTCGGACGCGTAGCGCGCGCGCCGGTGTCAAGGAAGGAATCGGCATCGTAACCGACCCATAGCGTGCCGGCATCCTGTTGCCTGCAAGTAACCCAGGAGTGCGCAAACAGCGGCTGCGCGCAACGATTCCTCCAACGCATGGCGCACCGCATACTGTGCACTGCCCGCACCGACACCGCGTCGGATCGGCGCCAACCGTGGAGTGTGGGCAATGCTGAAGGGTGTGTTGTTGGGGTTCGCCTGCTATGCGGCCTATTCGATCAGCGATGCGTTCGTGAAGCTGCTCGAAGGCACGTTGCCGGTCTACGAAGTGCTGTTTCTCGGCGCGTTGCTGATGCTGGTGGCGGTGCCGTTCCTGAAGAAGCCCGACGACCGCCTGCGCGAGCTGGTGATGGCCAAGCAGCCCAGTCTGTGGCTGCTGCGCGCGCTTACCGGCGCGATCGGCAATCTGACCTCGGTGATCGCCTTTACCACCTTGCCGATGGCCGAGGCCTTTGCGCTGATCTTCTTGATGCCGATTTTCGTGACCGTGCTGTCGGTGGTGTTCCTCAAGGAAGAAGTGCATTGGCGGCGTTGGTCGGCGGTGATCGTGGGCTTCATCGGCGTGTTGATCGTGTTGCGTCCCGGCTTTCGGCATCTCACCCACGGGCATGTGGCGGCGATCGTCTGTGGCCTGGTGGGTGCGATCTCGGTGATCACCTTGCGCATGGCCGGCCATAGCGAGAAGCGTTTGACGCTCTATGGCGCCGGCGTGATCGGCCCGTTGGTGATGGGCGGGATCATGATGTTGCCGACCTTCGTCTGGCCCACGCTGTACCAGTGGTACTTGTTGGCAGGCTACGGCTTGCTCGCCGGTCTGGCGGCGATTTGCCTGATGTACGCCACGCGCATGGCACCGGTGAGCGTGGTGGCGCCCACGCAATACAGCCAGATGTTGTGGGCGATCGCGTTCGGCTATCTGCTGTTTCACGACCATCTGGATTGGCCGATGGCGGTGGGCATCGCGTTGATTCTGGGCGCCGGTTTGTTCACGCTGGTACGCGAAGAACAGGTGTCGCGTTGGTGGCGACGGACCAAGATTGTTTGAGGTCGGCGCGGTGCGCCGCGGGAATGGGGAGTCGGGAATGGGGAATCGGAAGGGCGCTGTTTCGACATGTCGCGATGCGCGTGATGCTGTTGCGATTCCCTATTCCCTATTCCCTATTCCCTATTCCCTATTCCCAGCTGAGCGTTACGGTGACGTAGTGGATTCCGGGCGCGGTGCGCGCCAGGTTTCGACGATGCGCGCGTACTCGCCGCTGGCCTTGCTCAGGTGCAGCCATTGGTCGACATAGGCCTTCCATGCTTGGTCGTCGCGCGGCAGCAGGAAGGCTTTTTCGCCGTACTGCAACGGTTGCTCCGGTGCGATGGCGCATAGCGCGGGCAGGCGTGCCTGCTGGTACAGCGCCTCGGAGGCATCGGTGATCATCACGTCGGCGCGCTGGTCCACCAGCTCCTGAAAGATGGTGGTGTTGTCGGCGAACAGGCGCAGGGTCGCATGTGGCAATTCGCGCCGCGCGAAGGCTTCGTTGGTGCCGCCGGGCGGCTCGATCACGCGCACGTCGGGTCGATTGAGTTGCGCGATGCTGCGGTAACGCGTCTGATCGGCGCAGCGCACCAGCGGGATCTTGCCGTCCACGTCCAGCACCGTGCTGAAGCTGGCCTGGCGTTGCCGCTGCAAGGTTACCGAGATGCCGCCGACTGCAATGTCGCAACGATCGGCGAGTAGATCGGGCATCAGTTGCGGCCAGCTGGTGCGTACGAATTGCACGCGTGCACCCAGGCTGGCGCCAAGCGACTGTGCCAGCGCGATGTCGCTGCCTTCGAATTGCCCGTCTGCGCGCAGCAACGAATAAGGACGATAGTCGCCGGTGGTGCACACGCGCAGCACACCGGATTGCAGCACTGCATCCAGGCGTGAGGCAGGCTCGGCAGCCTGCGCGCTGCCGCAGGTCAGCAGGAATGCGAGCAGAGCGCGATAACGCATGGTTTGGCCTCGATGATGAGTCATCATGATAACCATAGGCTGCACGGCTGGCTTCGGCGCGTTTTCAGCGAACGCACGTCAACAGCGTGTCAGCGCGGCGATGCTCAGGCTCACGGTGCACTAGCGTTGCGCGGCCTAGCGTTAATGCACCACTGAACGCAACGGAGTCGTCCATGCATCTCAATCCACGTACTGCTCGCCCGATGACCAAGTTCACCACAGGCGTTGCCGCGCACGGCACGCCCGATCCGGATACCAACGAGGAAGAAATTCCGTTGGAAGAGCAGGCGCCGCAGCAAGGCGGTTTGCGCGAGGAGGTGGGCGATCTGGAAGAGGATGACGATCAGGCACTACCGGGCCGTGTAGGCGGTGGGCTTGCTGGGGGCTAGTAAGTGTTGGTTGCTGGGCAGCGTTTTGCGAGTTGATTAACACGTCAGGGGAACTGCACGTTGCCCGGTTCGAAATACACCGGCTTGTTGCCGTCTTCGGGCAGCGCGGGAATGGTATCGAGGATGGCCTTGCCGCGGATGTCGGTGATGCGGATGGACAGTGGCTGGTTGCCCAGTTGTTCGCCCAGGAAGTGGTTGTAGTCCATCTTCTGCAAGCTTTTCCAGGTGCTGCCTTGCTTCACTTCGAACTTCACGACCGGGTAGGCGTGGTTACGCACCTGGATCGCGGCCCACCAGCGCGAACTGCCTTCCTTGATGCGGTATTGCACGTTGCCGGTGATGGGTGCGCGCACGATCTTCCAACTGATCGGGATGCGCCCTTGCACCATGTCGCCGATTGCAGCAAAGGCATTCGGCGATAAGTCCAGGCCGCCGGATGCGCCGTCCGGATACAGGTCGGTGACATAGACGACGGTCTTGCCCTTGGGGCCGGTGACTTCCAGGTACGCGCCGGCAAGTGCGGCCTTGACCCCACCGAAGTTCATCTGGGTCGGGTTGAGTGCGGTGATGAAGGCGTTGCTGGGAATCGGATCCAGCAGGACTGCACCGCCGGAATAGCCGGAGCCGGTATAGGTCGCTGTGCCGCTGAAGGTGCTGTTCCAGGTGGTCGCCTTGCTCGCGTCGGCTTTACTCGCGCTTTTTGCAGATGCGCTGGCAGATGTAGCTGTCGCCAATCCCCATGCTTGATGCAGGATCTGTAGCTTGTCGCTGCGCGGGCTGCCATCGCTGGCGAGCAGGCCGCCATTGTTGGCATTGCCTATTTCCCAGCTGCCCAAAAAGGCACTGTGCATGCCGGTGTTTGTCAGATAGCCGCTCAATGCCTGTTGCCATGCGGGGTCGCGCGGGTCGCCATCGCCCAGGCCGCCGCCAATGCTCACCGGCAGTACCGCATAGTCTGTGGCAAATGTGCCGAAGTCGCGTTGCCAGCCCGCTGGCAGACTGCGTGGAAAGTCGGCCGCTGCGAAGGCATCTGCCGCATCGCGATCCGGCCCCGCCAGTTTGGGCATCAACACCAGTTGCTTTGCCGGAATGCGCAGCGGCACGCAGGCAAGCGGCTGCAGATTGCTGCCGGGCGCCTTGCGCGCGGAGTCGCTGCAGAGCGCGTTGTTGCCGACACCTTCCACGCCCACCACCCAGCGCGGTGCCTGTTTGAGGACGGTGGCTGCCGCGCGCGAGGCGATGCGATTCCAGTCGGCGTCTGCGCTGTTTCCGGCCCAAGTGGCATTGCGGTAACCGCTGCTGCCCAGATCAATGCCGATCACACCGGTGGTGGTGCCGTAGCGGGCGGCGAGCGTGGTCAAGCCGTTCGTCCAGGCTTGCTGCTGCGTGCCCAGTTGCGGTGCGGAGTCATCGCACCTGCCATCGGCAAATGCCAGCAGGACCTGCATGCCGCGTTGGGTGCTGGCGCGCACGACCGCATCGAGCACCTGCAACGAAGTCAGGCCGTGCAGTGCGGGGTCGCCTGCGACATCGGCCGCAGCGACGGGCTTGGCTTGCAGCGTTGCCGTGCAGATCGGCACACGCAGCGCATTGATATCGGCTGCCTGCATCTGATCCAGCGTCTGTTGCAGCGTGCCGTTGCGCAGACCCGCTGCAACCAGCGCAGCGCGATCGAAGCCCGGCCAGGTCACGCCGCGCAGTTGCAGCGCCTGACCGCGCGCGTCGATCAGTTGCCCGTGTGCATCGACCTGCACGGCCAATGCAGAGACCGGAGCCAGCAACGTCATGGCCAGCAATAGATGGGAGCGTGAGTACATGGGAGTGTCCTGAGGGTTGGGCCCGCGCAGGAGACCAGCAATCGCCACGTGCGGGCCGTGCGCGCAGTCAAGGAAGCGGGCAGGAGCGCGTGCTGCAGCCAGCGCAACGAGCGCGCTGGGACGCGGATCGCTGTTTGTGCGAGATGCCGCACGCTTGCCATCTTGGTCGCGGCAGTGAATGCCCTGCCAACGCGCAGCCCTAGCTGCATGGCGCAACACGCGGCGCGCAACCCGCACTGTGCGCACCGCAGCATGGCGCTGTCCGCTCGGCATGCGCCGGCGTATTTGCCGGCCCACCCGGCGTTGCTGTTCAAACCGCTGGTGCGCGCTGCCGCGATCTCGTATTTTTGACGGCTTGTTCACTTGCCGGTGCCGTGCCCATGTCTGACCCGTCCGCGCCCGATCATCTGCAACGCAGTCTCTCCAATCGTCACCTGCAGCTGATCGCCATCGGTGGCGCCATCGGCACCGGGCTGTTCATGGGCTCGGGCAAGACCATCAGTCTGGCTGGCCCGTCGATCCTGTTCGTCTATCTCATCATCGGCGCGATGCTGTTCTTCGTGATGCGCGCGATGGGCGAGCTGCTGCTGTCCAACCTGGAGTACAAGTCGTTCATCGACTTTTCCACCGATCTGCTCGGGCCGTGGGCAGGGTTCTTCTGCGGCTGGACCTACTGGTTCTGCTGGATCATTACCGCCATCGCCGATGTCATCGCGATTGCGGCGTATGCGCAGTTCTGGTTTCCGGGATTGGCGCCGTGGATTCCGGCCATCGCGTGCGTGTTGTTGTTGCTGAGCTTGAACCTGGTGACGGTCAAACTGTTCGGCGAGATGGAATTTTGGTTCGCGTTGATCAAGATCGTCGCCATCGCTGCGTTGATCATCACAGGCGCCGGGCTGGTGGCGTGGGGCTTCCGCTCGCCGTCGGGCAATGTGGCCTCGCTGTCGAATCTGTGGAACGACGGCGGCATGTTCCCGATGGGCATTGGCGGGTTCTTCGCCGGTTTTCAGATCGCGGTGTTCGCCTTCGTCGGCATCGAGCTGGTCGGCACTACCGCGGCTGAGACTGCAGACCCGCGCCGCAATCTGCCCAAGGCGATCAACTCGATCCCGGTACGCATCCTGATTTTCTACGTGCTGGCGCTGATCGCGATCATGGCGGTGACGCCGTGGCGGCAGGTGGTGGCCGACAAGAGCCCGTTCGTGGAGTTGTTCGTGCTGGCCGGCGTGCCGGCGGCGGCGAGTTTGATCAACTTCGTGGTGCTGACCTCGGCCACCTCCTCGGCCAATAGCGGCATCTTCTCCACCAGCCGCATGCTCTACGGCCTGGCCGAGGAGCAGCATGCGCCCAAGGGCTTCGCCAAGCTGTCGCGTGCAGCAGTGCCGGCGCGCGGGCTGCTGTTCTCCTGCGTGTGCCTGTTGCTGGGCGCGATGCTCGTGTATCTGATTCCCAACCTGGTCACCGCGTTCACGCTGGTCACCACGCTGTCGGCGGTGCTCTTCATGTTCGTGTGGTCGCTGATCCTGTGCGCCTATATCGCGTATCGGCGCAAGCGCCCGGAGCAGCACGCGGCCTCGGCGTTCAAGATGCCCGGTGGCGTGTTGATGTGCTACGTGTGCCTGGCGTTTTTCGCCTTCGTCATCGTGCTGCTGACCTTGCAGGCCGACACGCGCCAGGCTTTGCTGGCCAGCCCGGTGTGGTTCCTGCTGCTGGCGATCGGCTATGCGGTGAAGCGGAAGCAGACGCGCACAGGCTGAGCGCACGCAAGACCGACCGAAGACATCACCAAGGCCCCGCACTGCGGGGCTTTGGCGTCTGTGGCTGCACGGCGCCGCGATAAAGGCCACTGGCAGCTAAGCGCGTTTTGCGCGCGACGTTGACGCCGATCGGATGGAACGGGATGCTCGCCGCCATCCATCGCCACGGCCCGCCGCATGATCACGACACACCCGATTGCCGGAACGCAGCACACGCAAGGTTCCTGGGTCGACCTGTGCCAACCCAGCGCACAGGAGCTGGCGCAGGCCGCAGAAAAGGTGGGGTTTGCGCTGCCGGATCGCGCGGCGATCGGCGAGATCGAATTCAGCAGCCGGGTGCGGCGCCAGGGCGAGGTGCTGTTTCTCAACGTGCCGCGCTTTCAGGACGACGATGGCCCGACCGCGCCGCTGGGCTTTGCGGTGTCGCCGACCATGTTGGTCACCTTGCGCGAGCAGCGCTTGGGCTCGCTGGAGGCGGTGGCCGCGCGGCTTGAACACGAGCCCTGCCACAGCGCCGACGATTTGTTGCTGCGCATGTTCGACCAGCTGGTGGGCCGCCTGGCAGACCGGCTGGAATCGCTGGAAGCCGAGGTCACCGACACCACCCGGCAGGTGTTCGACGAGCCGCACAAGACCAAGGATCTGGAACGCATGCTGCATCAGGTGGGCGGCATGGGCCGGCGCCTGGGCGGGCTGCACAATGCCGGGCAGGGACTGCTGCGCCTGGTCACCTATCTGGATGACCAAGCACCGGACTGGTTTGGCGAGGATGCGGCCAAACGCATCGGATTGCTGCACAAGGATCTGACCACCTTGAGCGAGTTCCAGCAACACATGGACGACCGCATCGAGTTCCTGCTCGACAGCGTGCTGGGCATGATCAACATGGACCAGAACAACGTGATGAAGGTGATGGCAGTGGCGTCGGTGGTCGGCATCCCGCCCACGGTGCTGGTCGGCATCTGGGGCATGAATTTCGCCTACATGCCCGAACTCAAATGGCACGACGCCTATTTCTGGGCGCTGGGCGTGATCGTGCTGAGCATGGTGGTGCCGCTGGTGTGGTTCCGCAAACGCGGATGGGTGTAATGCATCAGAGCTGAAAAATCGTAGGAGCGCACCAGGGCGCGATGCGGGTTACCGGTAAGGCCCTCGCGCCCAGGGGCGCTCCTACGAGGTGCCGTCAGCGCAATCATCTGTTGCCTACAGTTGCGTGACTACGCAATGCCAAGCTAGGGCAGCTCGGTAGCTGTGCAGCTCGCGGCAGAATGCAGGAAAACCGTAGGAGCGCCCCTGGGCGCGATGCGGCGTTACCGGGAAGGCCCTCGCGCCCAGGGGCGCTCCTACAGGGCGGCCTGGATCAGCCCTTGGCCTGGAAGCTGGCTTCTTCGTACGGCTGCACCACCACCCAGCCTTCGCCGGCAAAACGCATTTGCAGGCTTTCGCCGGAGCCCCGGCCGAACAGGGTGCCGATCGACACGTCGGCCACCAGTTCCGGAGTCAGCGTGCCCGACCAGGCTACGGTGGCATTCGGGTCGGTGAACACCGGGCCGCTGGCGGCGGTGACGGGCAGGGTCAGCGGCTCGTAGTGCGAGGTGATCGCCACGATGCCGTGGCCGCTCAGGCGCACGTTGAACAGGCCGCCGGACAGCATGCCGGCCACCTTGCGCATCATGGTGATCTTGTGCTCGACACCGGATTCGAACGCCAGCACGTCGTTGCCGTTGACGAAGATCGCCTCGCCATTCAAACGCAGCAAGGTCACCAGCTTGCCGAGGTCGGCCAGATACACACGGCCCTGGCCTTCGGCCTTCATCAGCTGCATGCCTTCGCCGCTGACGGCCTTCTTCAGCAGGTTGCCCAGGCCCTGTTCCAGCAGACCCTCGCGGGTGAACTTGACGTTGCCGGTGCGCGCGACCATGGCGCCGGCCTTGGACCACACCATGCCGTCGAGGCGCACTTCCAGCAGGTGCGGGTTTTCCAGTTCGAACGGATCGGGGCTGACGTCCTTTTCCTTGGAATGGGCGAGAAATTCGTTGAGCGTGCGTACGGCCATGGGTCCATCCCGGAGCGTGAAAGAGTGCGCATGATACGCGGCAGGCCGGTGTCTTCGAAGCGTGCTGATGTGCGAGCCGCTTTGGGTCTGCAGAGATGGCGCGCCGATCGGCACGAAGGCGCGTCGCAAATAAAACAACCGCTCGGCCTGCGCAATGCTTCTGAGATCAGCGTCGGATTCACGACACTGCTGCCGGGCTAGATTGCTCCTACAGATAACGTCTTTACGTTTGTTCAAGGAGTTGGCCGATGCGCGTTGTTCGTGGCAATCGAGTAGCAGGGGGCTGGTCTGGAATGTCGCTGCGCGGTGGCGCGATCGTATCGCTGCTTGCCATCGTCGCCAGTGTGATTGGCGTGCACGGCGCACCCGCGCAAGCGGCAGTGGGGCCGGGCGTGGTGACCGGCGACACCATCGTGCACGATCCTTCGATGCTCAAGCTCGGCGATGGGCGTTACTACATCTATGCCACCACGGGTGTGGTCACCAGTACCGACCGGACCAGATTCAGCAATGCGGGTGCGATCTTCAGCACCACGCCGAGTTGGGTGCGCAATTACAACGCAGACAATCAGGTGTGGGCGCCGGATGTGTCCTTCCACGGCGGCAAATACTTGATGTATTACACCGCGTCCAAATTCGCCACGAACAATTCGGCGATCGGGTTTGCCAGCAGCAGTTCCGGCAAGCCTGGCTCGTGGAAGGATCAAGGCATCGTCTACACGTCAAAGAGCAGCGACGACTACAACGCCATCGACGGCAATCTGGTGGTGGATGGCGGCGGCAAATGGTGGTTGGCGTTCGGTTCGTTCTGGTCGGGGATCAAGCTGATCCAGCTCGATCCGGGCACCGGCAAGCAGCTGTCCAGCAATACGGCGCGTTACAGTCTGGCGAGCCGGCCGTATCCGGGCGCGGTGGAGGCGCCTTTCATCCAGCAGGCCAATGGCTGGTACTACCTGTTCGTGTCGTTCGATGCGTGCTGCAAGGGCGCCAGCAGCACCTACAAGATCGCAGTGGGGCGTGCGCGCTCGGTGACAGGGCCGTATCTGGATCGCGCTGGTGTGGACATGCGCAACGGTGGCGGCACGGTGATCCAGTCCGGGTTGGGCAGCATGCATGGGCCGGGCGGGCAATCGGTGTTTCGCGATGGCGATGGCGACATTCTGGTCTACCACTACTACGACGATCGCGGCGATGCGCGCCTTGGCATCAACCGGCTGAGTTACGACGGCAGTGCGTGGCCGGTGGTGCAGTAGCAGCGATCACTGCAGCGCGCGGTGGGCTCTGCAATGACGCAACGATCAGGCGATGCTTGTTGCAGTGATCTGCCAGCGCTACCGACAGCCGGAAATGCGATGCCGCCAGCGACGCCGAGCAACGCCCGGGATCAACGATTGCACACTCAGCGTGTCGCCGCTTCGGGCTTGCGCGCGCGTTTGGCCGGCGCCGCCTTGGTCGCTGTGTCCGGGTATAGATTCAACAGCATCAAGGTGACGCCGTTGGTCCAGCCGAAGCCGTCCTGCAGTGCGTATTCGCCACCGCCGCCGCCGGCTGCATCGGCTTCCAGGCCGTATTTTTCGACCAGCTTGTGTTCGCGCGCGAACAGCGCCTGCACCTGGGTGAGAAAGCGCTCGCCGATGGTGCGTGCCAGCGCGTCTTCGCCGTAACGGCGCAGGCCGTCCACCGCCACCCATTGCAGCGGCGCCCAGCCATTGGGCTCGTCCCATTGCTGGCCGGTCTTCGCTGCGGTGGTGGCCAGGCCGCCGGGACGCAGCAGACGCGCACGCACGCTGCTGGCGGTGCGCTTGGCATGGTCGTCCGACGACAGACCGGCAAACAGCGGATACAGCGCCGCCGCAGTGACCTGGTCGCTCAGCTTGCGTGTCTGCCAATCGTAGTCGGCGTAATAGCCGGCCTTGTTCCACAGATGCGCATCGATGGCCTGTTTGCGTTGCAGTGCCAGCGCGGCGTAGTCCTGCGTGCACTCGGTACCTGGCTGCGCGCAGGCCTGGGCCAGGGTGCGCTCCAGGTGATACAGCAGGCTGTTCAGATCGATCGGGATGATGGCGGTGGTGCGGATGGTGCGCAGGTTCTGGCCATCGGCCAGCCAGCGGCTGGTGTAGTCCCAGCCGCTTTCGGCACCGGCGCGCAGGTCGCGGTAGACCTCGGCGGCCGGGCGGTCGCTCGCTTCGGCGGCGGTGCGGGTGTCGTGCAGCCAGGCTTCCGGGCGCGGGGTGTCGCGCTCGTCCCAATAGCGGTTGAGCAGGCTGCCGTCGGCCAGGCGCACCACGTGGCGGGCGGCTTGGCCGGGCTGCAGATCCTCGCTGCCCTGCATCCAGTAGGCGTATTCCTTCTGCAGCTGCGGCAGGTAGCGCTGGTAGACCGCCTCGCCTTCCACGCCGGCCTGCAGTTCCACCATGTAGGAGAAGAACGGCGGCTGCGAGCGGCTCAGGTAGTAGCTGCGATTGCCGTTGGGGATGTGCCCGTAGGTGTCGATCAGGTAGGCGAAGTTGTCCAGCATCTGGCGGCTGAGCGTGGTCTCGCCGCTCTTCACCAGGCCGAGCATGGTGAAGTAGGAATCCCAGTAATACACCTCGCGGAAGCGCCCGCCGGGCACCACGTACGGATGCGGCAGCGCCAGCAAGCTGCTGTACGGCGGCACGTGGGTCTGGCTGCGCACCAGCTTGGGCCACAGGTCGTCGATGTGTTCGCGCAGCGCGGTGTCCTGGCGGATCGCGTCGGTTTGCACCGGCGGCGACTCTTCGAAATTGGCGTCCACGAACTTACGCAGGTCAAAGCCGGGGTGATCGTGTTGCGCCAGATAGTCGGCGTTGATCAGTGCCGGGTCGCGCAGCGGCAGAAAGTCGACGAAATGCTTCTGGTCGTCGAACAGCTCGCCGCGCTGCACCGCCCGGAACAGTTCCGGGTAGGCCAGGTCGGGTGTGGGCGGTGTGGCCGCCGGGGCGTTGACGACCGGAGTGTCCATCGGCGCGGCGGTCAGCGTGCACGGCGCAACGAACATGCTCAGCGACAGGCCAAGCAGCGACGTGCAGCACGGGGGCGCGGCAGAACTCATGGCATCTCCAGAACGGGCAGTGGCGTAAGGCATGGTAAACGACCGAAGTGGCGGGCGGGACCGGACGATGGTGTCGGCAGGCCGACAGGCTTCGCACGGAGACGACAAGATTCAGCAAGGTGATCCGGCGCGGTGTCGCAGGTTGTTGCGCCAATTCAGGCCTATCGGCGCGGATTGAGGCAGCTTGAGCAGGTGCGGTTCGGCGTAGTCAGCCCGTTCACTGCAAGATGCGCACCAGCCGTAGCGGGCTGAGCTGCGATTGCGAGCACCAACCGCGCCCGCCTGGCAGCCGCGCCGTAGTTTTGTTGGCCGCTGTAAAGCGTTGCATGCGTAGGTGGATGGCAATCCTGGGCGACCGATCTCGCTCATCCAGCTGATGGGGCGTCTTGTTGGACGCGCCGCCGCCCGCAGATGGGACGTGGTTTCACATGCTCCATCAACGCGGTCTAGCGCTTGCGGTCGGTTTCCAGCAAACGCTGCAGCTGCAGCGCGTTGGGCACTGCCAGCCCGGCGGCAGTGTTGTCGAAGATCACCCAGCGTTCGGCCTGCAGATGCGTGCCGTCGTGCGGGGTATGACGCACCGCGTCGGCCAATGCCTGCAGCGCGCTGTTGTCGTAACTGCTGTAGTAAATGCGCGGTGCGCCATGCCAGCGCCAGTAGTAAGGCCCGGCGGTAGGGCTTGGTGTGGCGGCTTCGGGAACCGGCGCCGGGTCTGCGGCGCAGCGTGCGATGTGGTGGCGTGTCAGCAGTGCCTGTGCCTGCGGCAAAAACCAGCTGGCGTGGCGCGGCTCGCACACCGCGCCGCCGTCCCAGCGCCGCCGCAGCATCGCGAAAAAGCTGGCTGCCACGCGCGCATCGAAGGCGGCGCTGGGCGGCAACTGCAGCAGCAGGCAGCCCAGTCGCGTGCCCAGCGCGCCGGCCTGGGCCAGAAACGCATCCAGCAACGGACCGGCCGCATGCAGGCGCGCGTCGTGGCTGATGCTGCGCGGCAGCTTGACCGAAAAACGGAAATCCTCCGGCACGCTGTCGGCCCAGCGCGCATAAGTGCCGGCACGGTGCGGGCGATGGAACGAGGAGTTGATTTCCACCGCATCAAAACGCGTGGCGTAGCGCTGCAATACGCTGGCGCCGTCGCCAAACGCCGCGCGGTCGGCGGCCGGAATCGACCAGCCTGCACAGCCACAGCGCACACGCGGCACGGCGATGGACGAACGAGACGACATGACGGGGAGCGATGCGATCGGGCAGCACTCTATGCATGCGCGCGCGTCAGCATTGCGTGTGCAGTGTGATCACGGCCGACTCACCCGCGACTTCGATACTGGGCGGATGCCAGAAGGCCCGTCCCTTGTCATCCTGCGCGAACAAACCGAGGCCTTTGTCGGTCGCAAGATCCTGCGTGTCTCCGGCAACAGCAAGCAGGACATCGCGCGCCTGGATCAACAGAAAGTGCTGGCATTACGCAGCTGGGGCAAGCACTTCTTGATCGAGTGCGCGCAGTTCAGCGTGCGCATCCATTTTTTGTTGTTCGGCAGTTATCGCATCGACGAAGACAAGCCCAATGCGGTGCCGCGTTTGCGTCTGGAATTTTCCAAGGGCCAGCGGCTGAACTTCTACGCCTGCTCGGTGCAGTTTATCGATCGCCCCTTGGACGATGTGTACGACTGGACGGCGGATGTCATGCATCCACGTTGGGATGGCGCACAGGCGCGGCGCAAGTTGCGTGCCGCGCCATCCATGCTTGCCGCCGATGCATTGCTGGATCAGAGCATCTTTGCCGGCGTCGGCAACATCATCAAGAACGAGGTGCTGCACCGCATCCGGGTGCATCCGGAGAGCGCAGTGGGCGCGTTGCCGGCGCGCAAACTTGGCGAGCTGGTCACCCAGGCGCGCGACTACAGTTTCGATTTCTACACCTGGAAAAAGGCCTTCGTGCTGAAAAAGAATTACCAGGTGCATACCAAAACCAGCTGCCCGCGCGATGGCGCCCCGCTGCAGTATCGAAAGCACCTGGGCAAGGCCGGGCGGCGTGCGTTTTTCTGCGAAGTCTGCCAACGGCTTTACCGGGGCGAGGAGGCTGTGTGACCCAGCGCTCAACGTGAATGGCGGCTGGCTCTCTCTGGCCAGACAACGAATTTCAAACGCGCGCAGGCGCAGCGCCCGCTAGATTTGCGCGTCCTGCACCGGGTTCACGGTGTGGCGTGCGAATCTCTCATCTCATCGGTCTCCCGCATTGTGACTACCCGCAGGAAGGAAACGCTTGTCCCGCATGTCGCCGCAGTCGCATGCACGGGCGCCATGCTGTTCTTTCTTGCCTGTCTGTTGCTGTATATGCCGCCGCCGCGCGAAACCCTGCGACACGACGACAGTTTGCAGGTGTATTTCGTGCCGCGCCCGCAATTGACGCTGCCGGCACCGATGGAGCCGCCGCAACCACGCGAGCGCACAGCGCGCGCTGCGCCTGCCGCCGCATCGGCATCGGCCGCCCGCAGCGCGCCGCCACCAACGCGTACCCCACCGCCGCAGCGCCAGGTGGCCGCCGCCAACGCGCCGGCCAACGAATCGATGGCAGCCCAGCTCTATACCCGCGAAGGCCGTCTGCGCATGCCGCAAACGGCGCAAATAGATCCGATGGCGCAAAACGGTGCCGCCGTGCCGCCGGGCATGAGCGATGAGCGCGCGCAGACCAAGGCGCGCAATGTGATGGAACGGGTCAACCCGGTGCAATACCAGGACACGCGCTTTGCCAAGGACTGGAAGAGCGACGGCACGCTCGGCGATGTGGCGATGCAGGAAATGAATCGCGGCATGAAAAAATTCAACGACATGCTCAACGGGCCGCAGACGCAGGTGGCCAAGGCGCGACCGCCGCCGGATGTGCGCTTCAATCCCGCGTTGGCCGGCAATCAGGCCGAGATGGGCAGCGAAGCGACCGGCGATGCCTACAAGGCCGCACCGATCGCGCACGAGACACCGCCCGATCTCAAGGGCGAAGCCAGCCGCCGCATCCGCGAGGCGCTGGCGGCGCTGGAGCAACGCAGTGCGCGTTGCGACGCGTCAAAACGCAAAACCCTGTTGTCGCCGGTGCGCACGCATCTGGGCGATCTTGAGCGCGCCGAGCACGCCTTGAACAACGGTGCCGACCCGGTAATGGCCGCGCAAATGCTGCCGCGCCAGGCCGACAGCGCCTACGATCTGGCCCGCCGCGCGCTGTGGTATGCCGATCGCCAGTTGAAGCAGTGCGCGACTGGGTGAGTGGGTTGGTTAGTGTGCAGCTGACCAAGAGCGGCTGACAGAACCTCTTTGATGCTGTATCGATGGCGGCAGCGTGTCGGCCACACGCGCACCGTTGATGCGTGAGGATGAGCAGGTCGAGTTCGCGGTGCCCGCACCGCTTGCCGGACACGCCGTGAATCCGTCCCTGGAGGCTCGGTGGCGGCATCCATGCCGCCACACGGTCCTGCAATCGGTGAGGACACCGCACCAGGAAGTTGGTCGGTTGCCGGATATAAACCTGCCTGTTGCTCGGCTTGCGATGAGAAGATTTTCGGACGCAACGTTATCCGACTAACGCACATCATGCATTGCTTTCACTATGCATACCGACCATCTCGACTGGTCCTTGCCCGCCCACCCTCGCGGGACCTTACGCGGCATGGATGCCGCGTAAGAGCCTACACGGACGTACTTGCGGCGTGTCCCGCGAGGGTGGGCGGGCAAGGGCCTTACAGCCAGGCCTCAGGTAATGCGCTCTAAAAACCGACGCATCCACCGTTCAATCACCTTCAAGCCGCTCTAAATGGAGGAGTGAGGGATGTGTTTTGGTTGGAGGCAGCCAGGGTTTGCAGGAGCTTGTACACCAGGCGCCGCACGGAGGAGTGAGGGATGTGTTTTGGTTGGAGGCAGCCAGGGTTTGCAGGAGCTTGTACACCAGGCGCCGCACGATCGCTTGGCAACCGCACCCTCATCCGGCGCTGCGCGCCACCTTCTCCCGATGGGAGAAGGGGACCAGCCGCTCTTGCCCTTATGCCTGCATGCGCCCAACTGCCCAGCCCAGCCGCCCAGCCGCGTATGGCCGTCAGGAGTCGAATCACGGCGACGCCCGCCTCACAACAGCCCAATCCGAGCTCTACATAACGCCAATCCCAGCGCTACATAAGGCCGATCCGAGCGCTATCCCTACATACGGCCAACCCGAGCGCTACAGCAGGCTATGAGTCTGTCCACGCCATACTTTTACTGAGCCGTCCTCTTATCTGAGTCCGTCCTACGCCAGACTCTGCCGATAGCGGTCTTTTTCGATACTCAGCGCCACTTCCGCACGCAGGAATACCTGGCCGATCGGTTCATCGCCACGGGTTGCCTGCGCTTCGCCGATCAGCACGGTGAGCCCGAGCGCATGTTGTTGTTGGGCGATGTCACGCAGGCCCTGCAGCTTCTGTTCGGCATCGGGGCCGCGCAGCACGGCGATGAACTCCGCGCTTTCGGTGACGCGGTCTACGCTGTCCCCGCTGGCTTGTACATGCGCGGCCAGGGTCTGATCGAGCTGTTGCAAGGCGCGGCCCAGTAGCCGCTCGCTTTGTTTTTCGGCCAGCGCGGCCAGTTCCTGCACTTCCAGGATGACCAGGTAATAACCAGTGTCGGCGCCGGTCTTGGTGGCAACCGGCGCCACCGGTTGCAAAATCGCCTCGCGCTCGAGCTGCAATTCGCGCTTGCGCTCGTCCAGCAGACGCATCGTGACGCGCGCCAAGGCCTGCAGGCCGGTGCGTTGAATCTCGGTGAGCGTGCGCGGCTCGGTGTCGAGCACGCAGACCGTGCCCAATGCCACGCCGTCGGAGGTCACCAGCGGCATGCCGGCGTAGAACCGCGCACCGGTTTCGCCGGTGACCACCGACACATCGGCAAAGCGCGTGTCCTTGGTCAGGTCGTGCACTTCCATCAGGTGCTCGGGGCTACGGATGGCGTGATCGCACACTGCCTGGCTGCGATCGGTCTGCTGCATGCCCAGCCCCAGTTGGGCCTTGAACCACTGGCGGTCGCGATCGACCAGCGACATCAGTGCGATCGGCGTGCCGCACAACGAAGCCGCCACCTGCACGACGTCTTGGTACGTGTCCTCGGGCAGGCTGTCGACGATGCGGTAGCCATCCAGAACCTGTTGGCGAGAGGCTTCGTCAGCCATGGGCATTTCTTTCATTGAATAAGCCAGACAAGCGCGAGCGGGAAGGTGCCACGATACCGGCGTTGCCGATAACGCGGCGTGGATATTAGCCATGTGCGTCGGCGTGACCTGACACCGAGCATGGGAATACGCAATAACGCGGTTGCGGGATGGGCAGGTGCATCTGTTCAACAATCTGCACCTGGGCGACCGCTCCGATGTGGATGATCCGCGCAACCACTACGCGCACGGCGAGCCACCAGCGGGCATGGATGCGGCAGGTACGCCTGCCGCCGCCAAACGCCAACGCTTGCATGGCGGTGCGGATGTCATCTGAAGCCGCGGGCTGCGTCCTTGCAGTTCCTGATCGGCCTGCACGCAGTCACGTGCAGGCGTCCGGGCCATGCGTCTGGATACCTCCACCGCCGCACAACCCGACCGCGCCGCTTGGCAGCAGCGCAGCCGGTGGGTCAATCGCCTTCAGCGCTTGACCGGCTTGCCGTCCACGTCGAGCACCTGCACCTCGCCCAGCTTGAGCGCACGCACCGGGGCTTCGATCTTCTTCAGATCGCCCACGATCACCCAGGTCATCGCCTTGGGCGCGATGATTTCCTTGATGGCTTTCTGCGCTGCCGGCTGGTCGATCGCTTCCAGGCGCGGCTTGAGCGTCTGCACGTAATCGTCCGGGCGGTCGAACTGCACGATGCCTTCGATCGCACCCAGTACCGCGCCGGTGGTTTCGAAGCTGCCGGGCAGGGCGCGGATGCGCTGGTTCTTGATCTTCTCGATCTCCTCGGTGGTCAGCGGCTTGTCGCCGATGATCGCGGTGGCTTCCTTGAGAATCTCGTTGGCCGATTCGGCGGTCTTGTCGGTCTGCACCGGTGCCGAAAACAGATACGGCCGCTGGCCCTGCGCATCCAGCATGCGGGTGCCGGCGCCGTAGGCCCAGCGCTTGTTCTCGCGCAGGTTCATGTTCAAGCGCGAGGTGAAGGTGCCGCCGAACGCGCCATTGGCCACGCCGATGGCCAGGTTGTCCGGCGCCTTGGTGGACGGTGCGAGCAGGCCGGCCAGGATCACCGACTGCGGCGCATCCGGGCGATTGATCAGATACACGCGCGGCTTGGGCTGCGCGGCGACGTTGGCCAGGTTCTTCTTCGGCAATGGCGTGGCAGGGGCCTTCCAGTCGCCGAAGGCGGCATCGAGCTGCGGAATGATCTGCGCCAGCGTGGTATCGCCGGCCACCAGGATGCGCAGGTTGTCCGGACGCAGCCACTGGCTGTGGAAGGCCTGCAGGTCCTGGGCGTTGAGGCTCTTGATCGCCGCCTCGGTGCCGCTGCCGGTGAGCGGGATGCCGTAGGGGTGATTCTGGCCGAACAACAACGGCGGCAGTGCCCGCAGCGCCAGGCTGTTGGGCTGGGTCTTTTCCTGTGCGATGCCGGCCAGCCACTGGCTGCGGATGCGCTCGATGTCGGCGGCCTTGAAGGCCGGGTTGCGCACGATGTCGGAGAACAATTGCAGCGAGGGCTGCAATTGATCATTGAGCGCGTCCAGCGAGGCGCTGCAGCTGTCCAGATCGCAGCCGACCGCAGTGATCGCGCCCAGGCGCTGGCGGCGCTGCGCCACTTCCACCGAATCCAGCGCGGCGGTGCTCTCGTTCATTAGCGCGGCGCTGAAGCTGGCGGTGCCCAGCTTCTTGCCCTGGTCGGCCGCATAACCGGCATCGAACAGCAGTTCCACCTGGGTCACCGGGATGGTGTGGCGCTCGGCCAGGATCACCTCGATGCCGTTCTTCAACTTGCCGCGCTGCAACTGCGGGAAGCTCAGATCGGGGAACTGGCTGGTCTGCGGCACGCCCTTGCTGCGGTCCAGCGTGGAAGCGGTGGTTTTGTACTTGCCGGCGGCCGGCAGCCTGGGTGCCGGCTTGCCGGGTTCGTCGCCACGTGCGACCACCGCCTTGTCTTCGGCGGCGGGGTCGAAATCCTTGCCGGCCGGCAGCACGGTGAGCAGATAGTCGCCCTTGCCGAACCAGCTGGCGGCGGCCTGCTTGACGCTGTCCACGCTGGCGGCCTGGCCGCGCTGCAGATCCTGCTTGTAGGCGCCCGGGTCGCCGCGATAGACCTGGCCCTCGGCCAGGATCACCGCTTTGCCGGTGAACCCGCCGACCTTTTCCAGCCCGCGCACGAAGCCGGCGCGGTAGGCCACCTGCGCGCGCTGCAGTTCGTCGGCGGTCGGGCCCTGGGCGATGAATTTCTTGAGTTCCTCGTCGATGATCGCCTCGACCTTGGCCGGGTCCACACCGTCCTTCACATCGGCCTGGATCTGTACCTGGCTGGACAAGGCGAAGGCCTGGATCGACGCCGACACGTCGTCGACCAGATTGTCCTGATAGACCAGACGCTGATACAGCCGCGAGGTCTTGCCACCGCCGAGCACGGTGGTGGCCAAGTCCAGCTGGATCGCCGCATCGCTGCCCAGTTGCGGCGCGACCCAGGTGCGGTAGATGCGCGGTTGTGAGACATGGTCGTGCTGCACGCCACGCTTCTGCGCGGCCAGCGGGGTCACCCACGGCTGCTGGCGTGCCACCGGCTTGCCGGACGGGATATCGCCGAAATACTGCAGCGCCTTGGCGCGCGCCTGCGCCACGGTGATGTCGCCAGCCAGCACCAGGGTGGTGTTGGCGGCGCCGTAGTTGTCGTTGAACCACTGTTTGACGTCGGCCAGCGAGGCCGCGTCCAGGTCTTCCATCGAGCCGATGGCGTCGTGCTGATACGGATGGTTGGCCGGGAACAGGTTGGACAGGATGTTCTGGTCCACGCGGCCGTATGGGCGGTTCTCGCCCTGGCGTTTTTCGTTCTGCACCACGCCACGCTGGGTATCGAGTTCTTCCTGGCCGATCGCCCCGAGCAGATGGCCCATGCGGTCCGATTCCATCCACAGCGCGGTATCCAGCGCGGTGGTCGGCACGGTTTCGAAATAGTTGGTGCGGTCGAACCAGGTGGTGCCGTTCATGTCGGTGGCGCCGACCTTCTCGAACGGGGCGAAATAGCTGCCCTTGTTGTTCTCCGAGCCGGAGAACATCAGATGCTCGAACAAGTGCGCAAAGCCGGTCTTGCCGGCCGGCTCGTCGCCGGAACCGATGTGGTACCAGATGCTTACCGCCACCACCGGCGCCTTGTGGTCTTCGTGCACCACCACGGTCAGGCCGTTGGGCAGGGTGAAGCGGGTGTAGCCGATCTCGGGAATGGCGCTGCTGGCCGCGGGCTTGGACAGGCTGGCTGGGGCGGCTTCGACGACGGGAGCAATGGTGCCGGCGGCGGCGCCGAGCACACCGGCGATCAACAGGGACAGCGGACGCAGCATGTGACACTCCAGAACAGGACAATCGGCCGAGGGTAGTGGCTGGTTGGCGGCGCCGCAAATGCTGTTTGGCAGTGTCGGCCGCTGCTGCCGTGCCCGTTGCGGTGCAAGACAGGCGGCAGATCTGAAATGCGGTGTAAGCGGACCCGGCCGCGCTCGACTCAAGTTGATCCTCGCCTCGCCGTTACTTGGGGCGACCTACCTTGACCAGACGCTACCCGCCGATCACGCCATGACCGTCCTGTTGCCGCCCGTGCCGATGCCCGCCAACGACGCCTTGCGCGTGGAGGCCGTGCGTCGGTTGGGGGTGCTGGACACCGAGCCCGAGGCCGAATTCGACGACATCGCCTGGTTGGCCGCGCACGTCAGCGGCGCGCCGATGGCGCTGGTGTCGCTGCTGGATGCCGACCGTCAGTGGTTCAAGGCGCGTTGCGGCACCGATCTGGAAGGCACCCCGCGCAGTGTGTCGTTCTGTTCTTACGCGGTGATGGGCACCGAGCTGCTGGAGGTGCCCGATGCCGAGGCCGATCCACGCTTCGCACTGAATCCGCTTGTCACCGCCGCGCCGGGCATTCGCTCCTATGTGGGCGTGCCGCTGATCGGCCGCGAGGGCTATGCCTACGGCACCTTGTGCACGCTCAGCACCAAATCGCGGGTCCTCGACGAAAACCAGAAACAGGCGCTGATCCGGCTGGCACGCCAGGCCGCCAATCAACTCGAGGCGCGCCGCGACCGTTTGGCCGCGCAGGCGCAGCGGCAGACCCTGAGCCGTTTGCTGGAAGCCATGCCCGACGGCGTGGTTTCCTGCGATAGCGAGGGGTTGTTGCGCGAGTTCAATCATGCCGCGCGGCAGTGGCATGGCACCGATCCGCGCCTGTTGCCGCCGGTGCAATGGGCGCAGCATTTCGATCTCTACGCTGCCGACGGCAGTACCTTGCTGCCTACCGAAGCCATCCCCCTGGTGCGTGCCTGGCGCGGTGAGCACGTGCGCAATGCCGAGATGGTGATCCGTGCGACCGGCCAGAGCGCGCGCAGCGTGTTGTGCAATGCCGACCCGGTAGTCAGCGATCAGGGCGCCGCGTTGGGTGCGGTGTGCGTGATGCACGACATCACCCAGCTGCGCGACGCCTCGGCCGCGCTGGCGGGCGAGCGCGCGCGCTTGCAGTCGCTGGTGGACGCTTCGCAGGACGTGGCGATCATCGCCTTCGATCCGAACGGGCGCATCGAATTGTTCAATCCCGGCGCCGAGCGCCTGCTGGGTTACGCAGCGGACGAAGTGCTGGGTCGCTGCCCTGCGCAGTTCCATCTGCCGGCCGAGCTCGAACGGCACATGGCCACGCTTGCGTTGTCGCCGCCGTCGTATCTCAAGCTGGCCGCCGCTGCGGCAGGCGATGTGCTCGAAGAAGAAATCTGGACCCTGGTGCGCAAGGACGGCGGGCTGCGGCGGGTACGGCTGTGCTTCAACGTCATCCATGACGCCCAGCAAGGACTGGCCGGCTACCTGGCGATGGCCATCGACGTCACCGCCGAGCTGCAGGCACAGGCGGCCGCGCAGCTGGCGGCCGAGCACTTCAGGGGCGCGTTCGAAACCGCCCCGCAGGGCATGGCGATCGTCTCGCTGGACGGCGCCTGGCGCGACGTCAATCCATCGCTGTGCAGCATCCTGGGGTATCCGCGCGAGCAGTTGCTGCGCACCACCTTCCAGACCATCACCCATCCCGACGACCTGGAGATGGATCTGTGCTTTGTGCAGGAATTGATCGACGGCAAACGCGACAGTTACAGCATGGCCAAGCGCTATATCAGCCAGCAGGGCGCGGTGATCTGGGCGCAGTTGTCGGTGTCGCTGGTGCGCGACAGCAGCGGTGCACCGGTGCATTTCGTCTCGCAGATCCAGGACGTCACCGAACGCCATGTCGCCGCCGAACGCCTGGCCGAAAGCGAAGCGCGCCTGCGTGCGATCAGCGATGCCACACCGACGCTGGTCAGCCAGTTCGATGCCGAGCAGCGTTGCCTGTTCGCCAATGAAGCGCATCGCCACTGGCTCGGCGTGGAGCCGTCCAGCCTGGTCGGCCGCCATCTCACCCAGGTGCTGGGCGAAGATCTCAGCGCCGCCGCGCGCGCTGCACTGGCGCAGGTGATCGCCGGGCAACGCGCCAGCTTCGAACACGTGTTACGTGGTGGCGCGACACCGCGCGATGTGGAAATCACCCTGGTGCCCGCGACGCAGAGCGCATCGACGCAGGCGCAAGGGTTCTTCCTGATGGCGCACGACGTCACTGCGCACAAGACGCTGCATCGGTTGATGCACGAACGCGCCACCCGCGATGCCTTGACCGGGTTGCCGAATCGCCATGCCTGGTCCGAAGCGCTGCAGATCGCCGTGACCCAGGCGCAGCAACAACAGCGCGCGGTCGCGGTGATGTTCCTGGACCTGGATGGATTCAAACGCATCAACGACGTGCACGGTCACCGCGCCGGCGACGCGGTACTGGTGGCCTTCGGCCGCTGCCTGCAGCAAGCGGCCGGCAGCCGTTATCTGGTGGCGCGCCTGGCCGGCGACGAATTCGTGGTGTTGCTGGACGACCTGCAAGACCCGCAGACCGAATGCGCGGCAGTGGCAGAACGGATTCGCACCGCTGCCGCAGCGGGCGCCGTGTTCGGCGAACAACACCTGCCGATCCACTCCAGCATCGGCGTCGCCTGGCAACACGGCCAACACGCCGACGCTGCCAGCCTGATGCACAGCGCAGATGAATCGATGTACGCAGCCAAACGCGCCCGCTGCGGCAACGACACCGCCACCACCGGGCGCGATGCCGCGCGGTAGTTAAGCGCGCTGCAACGCTCCCTTCTCCCACCGGGAGAAGGTGCCCGAAGGGCGGATGAGGGTACGGCCTACCCATAAAACCGCGTCAATCATAAGCGCGCATTGCACTTATTGATTTTGTCAGTGGCGATGCAATCGCATCGATACGTGTTCACTACCTGCGATGTTGAGGCCGACTATCTCGGTCGTCTGGAGAGGTGACGAAAAGGGTTGGATGTGTCGATTGTAGAGCGGACAATCTGCGACCTGGCTGCAGGGCCCTTGCCCGCCCACCATCGCGGGACACGCTGCAAGTACGTCCATGTAAGCTCTTACGCGGCATCCATGCCGCGTAAGGTCCCGCGACGGTGGGCAGGCAAGGACCAGTCGAGATGGTCGGTGTGCATGGTTTTAAAAAGCTACCGATCAACTCTCTGGTGCGGTGTCCTCGCCGCTTGCGGGACCGTGTGGCGGCATGGATGCCGCCACCGAGCCCCCAGGGATGGGTTCACGGCGTGTCCCGCGAGCGGTGAGGGCACCGCGCCCTCGACAAGCTAAGCTTTTGACTTGAGCCTCGGATCGCGTCTCGACGACGCTACGTTTCGAAGTCCTGGTTGCTTTATGCGTTGTGTCTCAATGCACTTGGACAGGCCCGCGCTTGCGGCGCGGTCGTTCCCAGGCACGCGCGCCAGTGACGCGCATGCCGTGCCTTCTCGCCCTGCAGGGCGAGGGGCTATGCATCCATCAATCAAGCCGCCTGCACGACCGAACGTCGTTGCGTCAGTGCAGCTTGCTCCGGCACCAACCGGAACACCGCCACCGCGCGCGTCAGATCCGCGGCCTGATCTTCCATGCTGCGTGCGGCCGCCGTGGCTTCTTCCACCAGCGCGGCGTTCTGCTGGGTCATTTCATCCAGCTGCATCACCGTGGTGCTGACCTGCTCGATGCCGGCGCTTTGCTCGGTGCTGGCGGCGGTGATCTCGGCCATGATGTCGGTCACGCGCTTCACTGAGCTGACCACCTCGGTCATGGTGCTGCCGGCTTGTTGCACCAGGTTTGAGCCTTGTGCGACTTTTTCCACCGAGTCGGAAATCAGCTGTTTGATCTCCTTGGCTGCACTCGCCGAGCGCTGCGCCAGGGCGCGCACTTCGGTGGCCACCACTGCAAAGCCGCGGCCTT
This sequence comes from Xanthomonas hortorum, assembly GCF_011305375.1. Lineage (GTDB taxonomy): Bacteria > Pseudomonadota > Gammaproteobacteria > Xanthomonadales > Xanthomonadaceae > Xanthomonas > Xanthomonas hortorum_E. Next base: position 8,626 of record NZ_VCME01000014.1, on the reverse strand, counting down.
GTTCGCCGGCGCGTGCGGCTTCCACCGCCGCGTTCAAGGCCAGGATATTGGTCTGGAACGCGATGCCGTCGATGACGCCGATGATGTCGGAAATACGTGCCGACGATTGCGTGATTGCCTGCATGGTGCTGACCACTTCCTGCACCACGCGGCCGCCACTTTCGGCGACATCGCCGGTGCCCTTGACCAACTGGTTGGCCTGACGCGCGTTGTCGGCATTCTGGCGCACGGTGGAGGTCAGTTCTTCCATCGATGCGGCGGTTTCTTCCAGATTCGCGGCCTGATGCTCGGTGCGCGTGGACAGGTCGGCATTGCCGCTGGCGATTTCGCCGGCCGCCGTGTTGATCATCTCGGCCGAGTGTTGGATGCCCTGCACGATGCTGGTCAGCTGGATCGCGGTGCGGTTGGCGGCATCGGCCAGCCGGCCGAACGCGCCTTCGTAATGCGACTCCACCCGCTGCGACAGATCGCCATCGGCAATGGCGGCCATGATGCGGCCCACATCGTCCAGACCGGCATCGGCCTGCTGCATCAAACGGTTCAACGCCTGCACCATTTCCGCAAACGCGAACTGGTAGCGCGATTGCTCGCCACGTGCAGAGAAATCGCCGCGCGCAGCGGCATCGGCCAGGCGCGCGATGTCGCTGTTGATCGCCGACAGGTTGCTCTTCACCGTGTCCAACGCTTCGTGCAATGCCGCGCGCTGGCCGGGCAGGCGGCGCATGTCGCGGCGCAGATCGCCACGGCCGTAGTCGCTCATCACATCCATCGCTTCGTTGATGGCATCCAGATGCTCGAACACCACCGTGTTCACGCCGTGCGCCAGCGTGCCGTAATCGCCGGGGAAATCTTCCGGGATGCGGTGCGCGATGTTCTCGCCCTGTTGCAGACGGATCATGGTCTGCATCTCGCCGTTGAAGCGCTGCAGCTGATTCTGCATCTGCTGCATGCTGTGCATCAGCTGGCCGGTTTCGTCGCGCGATTCGACCCGGATGTCGTTATCGAAGCGGCCGGAGGCGATCGCCTCTGCGGTGCGCGATGCGGCACGCAGCGGCGCAGCCATGGCCGAGGCGATCAACCAGCACAGGCCGATCACCATCGCCACCAACGCGCCGCCGATCAACGTCAAGGTGCGCGTGAAGCCCCAGGCCTGCACCTGGATGTCTTCGGCGTACACACCCATCACCAAGACCCAATTCCAGGCCGGAAAGGTCTTGGCATAGCTGATCTTGGGCAGCTGTTCTTTTTTACCCGGCTTGGGTGCGTTGTAATAGCTGAAGCCATCGCCACGCTCGATCGCGGTCTTGATGTCGCGATACACGTACTGCCCGGCATCGCTCTTGTAATCGCTCATGTCGGTGCCGACGGCGCGCTTGGGATGCATCAGGATGCGCATCTGCGGGTCGACGATGAAAAAGTAATCCACGCCATCGTTGGTGCGCATGTCGGCAAGCGTTGTACTTGCCGCTGCCTTGGCCTGTTCGACGGTCAACTCGCCGGCTTTGACCTTGTCGGCATAGTGCTGCATCACGGTGAGACCCATCTCGACCTCGGTCTTGACGCTGAGCTTGCGCGCCTCCACCAGATCCAGATATTGCAGGCGCGCCGCAGCCACCGCGAGCAGGATCACACCCACGGTCAGTAGCGCGCAGAGCAGGACGAACTTGCGGGTGAGTGGGAGATTGGCAACGTGACGACGCAATAGCGACACAACAGGCATGGCAACGACATCCAAAACGCGCGCAGGGCGCTATGGCATGGATATCGGCTGATTCACATCCGGGTTGAATGCTGATTGCGGCAGCGTCTGCTTGAGCGGGGCAGGTCATGCAGCAATGCGATATCTGTCAATACAACGTAGGAGCGCCCTCGGGCGCGATGAAGCGTTATCGATAACGCCTCATCGCGCCCGAGGGCGCTCCTACAAGAACATGCAGGTGGCGGGCACCGATCCATCGATCAATGCCTGACGCCGCATGCTTACATTGCAAACTGCCCGCAGCATGTAGCGCAACGGCGGACACGCGCTGCGCACCCGCCTCACCGCACTCAGCTGGCCGCGCAGAAACCGAATTCAGCGGTTGCACCCGCTGCCAGGGTGCGATTGAAGTCCACGCCGCTGGCCTTGAGCGTGCTGCCGCTCTGCGACCAGTTGACATTCCAGGCATTGTTGACGGTGCCGCTGACAGGCAGCGAGATCGACCAGGTGCCGCTACCGGTGCCGGTGTTGGTGACCTGCACGCGATTGCAGGAGCCGCCGCTCCAGCTGCTGTCCACGATCACCTTGGTGCTGAAGCTGCCAGTGGGAGTCGGTGTCGGAGTGGGCGTCGGGGTTGGTGTTGGCGTGGGAGTAGGAGTCGGTGTCGGCGTGGTGCTGCTCACCGTGCCCCACAGCGTGCGCAACAAGGTCATCTTGTCTTCGCGCACGCTGGTCCAGTCGTCGCGCAGGATGCCGCCGGTGTCGCCGCTGTTGGGATTCCACGACCAATAGAAGCCCTCGTTGATGCCCTTGCTGCGCAGGTACTTCACCAGTGCGTCCTGCCACACCTTGTCGCGCGCATCGCCTTCGCCGTACTTGCCGCCGAATTCGCCCAGCAGCAGCGCGTGGGTGCCGGCGAACTGGCCGAAGTGACGCTCCCAGATCGCGGGCATGTTGTTGGGGAAGTTGCTGTCGTTGAAGTACGACTGCACGAACACGTCCGGCCCGTACACATGCGGTGCCAGCAGCAGGCGGTTGGCCGGAATGTTCAACGGCGTGCAGGCCAGCGGCTGCAGATTGCCGCCCCAGAAGATGCCGCCATTGGTCGAGCACACCGGATTGTCGGTGATGCCTTCCACCGCAATGATCCACTTGGGCGCCACGGCCAGCACCGCGGCCGAACCGCGCTCGGCGGCCTTGTTCCAGTCGGTGGCCGCGTTGCCGGTGCCCCAGGTGGCGGCGCCGTGCGGTTCGTTCTTCAGATCCACACCGATCACGCTCGGCACGTTCTTGTAGCGGTTGGCCACAAAGCGCAGGTCGTCCAGCCATTGCGCTTCGGAATACGAACTGGTGTACCAGAGCTCGGAAATGGCGCCGCAATCGGGCGTGTGGTGATCCAGCAGCACGTAGATGCCGCGAGCGTTGAATTCGTTGATCACCTTGTCGAGGATCTGCAGCGAGGTCAGGCCCTGCAGATCGGGATTACGGCCATAGTCGATGCTGCTGGGCATGGTGGTGGCACGCAGCGTGGCCGGGCAGAACGGCAGGCGCACGGCGTTGAAGCCCAGGCCCTGTATCTGGATGATCATGTCCTTCCAGTTGCGCGCCCACAGACCATGGATGACATGGTTGCCGGTCTCGAAACCGAACACGTTGACGCCCTTGAGCTGGACCACCTTGCCGTTGTCGTCGACAACCTTGTTGTTGCTGATGGAATAGCTGAAGGCCGGTGCGGCGGCCAGCGCCAACGCCGTAGCCAGTGCGAGCGCGCTTGCAGTCCTGAAAATGGACATGGTGATCTCCCTGGAAGACCGACCCGACACCCGGGTGCGGTGAGGGGGGCATCTTGGTCCGCGGCCGTTTTATGTGGCGTGACCCCAGCCACAGAAAAGCGCATTGCCGCACCGATCACGCGCAGGCTGCGGGCGGGGTCGCTTTCCCGCACACTATTGCCGCTGCGCAGTGTCCGCAGGCTGTCCTTTCTGTCCCCGGAGTGTCTTCCAATGTCCTTCTTGCGTGCCGAACTGGCGCAATGGCGCGCCTCACCCGCGCGCGAACTCATGGCCGGTGCGGTCGCAACATTTGCCCTGATTCCCGAAGTGATCGCATTCGCGTTCGTGGCTGGCGTGGACCCGCAGGTCGGCCTGTTCGCCTCGTTCGTCATCGGTATCGTGATTGCGTTTTGCGGTGGACGCCCGGCGATGATTTCTGCTGCGGCCGGCTCGGTGGCGCTGGTGGCCGCACCGCTGGTGGCCACGCACGGCTTGCCGTATCTGCTGGCGGCCGGGTTGCTCGCCGGTGCGGTGCAGATCCTGTTCGGCTTGCTGCGGCTGGGCGTGCTGATGCGCTTTGTCAGCAGCTCGGTGCGCACCGGTTTCGTCAATGCGTTGGCGGTGCTGATCTTCGCCGCGCAGCTGCCGCATCTGCATGGCGCCAATCTGACTACCTGGGTGATGTTGGGCGTGGGCCTGGCGATCATCTACGGCCTGCCGCGGCTGCGCCTGCCGGGTGTCTCGGCGATTCCCTCGCCGTTGCTGTGCATCCTGCTGCTGACGGTTGCAAGCACGGCCTTGCATCTGCCGCTGAAGACCGTGGCCGATCTGGGCAAGCTGCCAAACGCGCTGCCGTTCCTGCAATGGCCGTCGGTGCCGTCGACGCTGGAAACCTTGCGCATCATCGCCTTGCCGGCCTTGGCCATCGCCATGGTAGGCCTGCTCGAATCGCTGATGACTGCGCGCGTGGTCGACGAACTCACCGACACCCCGAGCGACAAGAACCGCGAATGCACCGGGCTGGGCATCGCCAATGCGGCCGCCAGCCTGTTCGGCGGCATTGCCGGCTGCGGCATGATCGGGCAGACCGTGGGCAACGTGAAATACGGCGGCCGTGGCCGCTTGTCGACCTTGTTTGCCGGCGTGTTCCTGCTGATCCTGATGGTGGCGCTCAAGCCGTGGGTGTCGCAGGTGCCAGTCGTGGCGTTGGTGGCGATCATGGTGATGGTCTCGGCCGAGACCTTCGATTGGCGCTCGTTGCGCACCGTGGTGACCCATCCGCGCACCTCCAGTGTGGTGATGCTGGCCACCGTGGCGGTGACCCTGCTCACCCACAACCTCGCTGCGGGTGTCGCAGTGGGCGTGGTGCTGAGCGGGGTGTTCTTCACCTTCAAGGTGGCCGGGCTGCTGCAGATCGGCCACAGCGACGACAATGGCGTGCGCTCCTATAGCGTGCGCGGGCAGGTGTTCTTCGCCTCTGCCGACGTGTTCATCGATGCCTTCGACGCACGCCAGGTCCCCGGCCGCACGGTGCTGATCGACGTAAGCCGCGCGCATTTCTGGGATATCACCGCGGTGGCGGCGCTGGACAAGGTGGTGCAGCGGCTGCGTCACCATGGCCTGGAGGTGCAGGTCACAGGCTTGAACGCCAGCAGCCGGAGGCTGATGCAGGCGCACGCGCTGGGCGAAGACGCACTGGAATCTTCGCTGCCCTGAGCGCAGCAGGGCGGGTGGGCGCATTCGGCCTAGCCGCACATAGCCGACACGCAGGCGGCCGACATGCACCCGGCTCCCGGGCTGGCTGGCCGCACGCTGAGCGTGGCCGGGCAGCGACCTCAAGTTCGCCTGAATAGCGCCGATGAACCGACATCAAAGATTGCCGGTGATCGTCGTGATGCCAGTGCGTTCCAGCCCGAGATGTCTGCCTGCGTGCCGCCAGCGGTGCTGCGGGCCTGCGTCCGTGCACGGGATGGCGCGGCGATGACCAACGAACCGTTACTGGAACGGATGGTGGACCTGACCGCCATTCGCGATGCCGATCTGCTCGATCTGAGCCTGCTGCGCACCGTGCGCGAGGTCTGTGCAGCTGAAGAACTCTCGCTGCTGCGCATCGCTCCGGATGGCCGCACCATGGCCGAAACCCGGCTGCGCGAGGACGGCCGGCTGTCGTTGACGGTGGCCGAGATCCGCGACGCGCAACTGCGTGCGCAGCTCGCCGACGCACGCGGGGCGGGCGATGTGGTGCAGCTGGAGGAAGACGGCCGTGCACTGCTGGTCTACCCGATGATGGAAGCGCGCGGCATCCGCACGTGTCTGCGCGTGGGTGGTTCGCGCATTCCCGGCACCGCCGAGCAGGCGATGCTGCAGGGCTTTGCGCGTTTTTTCCAGAATTACCGCAGCCTGCTCGACGATGCCCAGCGCGACGCGCTGACCGGGCTGCGCAATCGCAAGACCTTCGACGATGTGATCTTGCGCTTGTTCGCAGGCGCTGCGGCAGACGCGTCGGCAGGCGAAAGCGTGTGGCTGGGGATCGTGGACATCGATCACTTCAAGCGCGTCAACGACAGCTTCGGCCATCTGTACGGTGACGAGGTGTTGCTGCTGGTTGCCCAGCTGATGCAGCGCGCGTTCCGTCAGGACGACCTGCTGTTCCGCTTCGGCGGCGAGGAGTTCGTGATCGTGCTGCGCGGGGTGGATCGCGATACGGCGGTGAGCCTGTTCGAACGCTTCCGGCTGGCGGTGGCCGAGTACGCCTTCCCGCAGGTGGGCAAGGTCACGCTCAGCACCGGCATCGTCGAATTGACCCATGGCCGCTTGATCAGCCAGATGATGGACGAGGCCGACAAGGCGCTGTACTGGGCCAAGCAGCACGGTCGCAACCGGGCCGAGGTCTACGCCGAGTTGATCGCCAGCGGGCAGATGCAGCATCTCACCCAGCAAGTGGGCAGTGTCGATCTGTTCTGAGTGGCGTCGTCCATGGATGGCAACGCAGTACCGCGCTGCGTGATGCAGCCGCGTTGGCAATGCACACACCCGGTCAAACGCCGCAGTGGCTACACTCCAGGGCTGTCTGGACAACACCTGGGTGCTGCAGTGAAGCGAGCTGTGATGAAGCAAGTTGTGACGAAGCGAGCCGTGATCGAGCGACTTGCGATGGGAATGCTGGCCATGGCGATCTCGACTGCAGTCATGGCAGCGACCCCCACCTTCGATGGCGCGCGCATCTCGCGCGACGTCAAGGAACTGGCCTCCGATGCCTACGAAGGCCGCGGCCCGGCTACCGCCGGCGAAGAAAAGACCATCGCCTACCTGAGCAAACAGTTTGCTGCCGCCGGCCTGCAGCCGGGCGGTGATCTCACCAACGGCAAGCGCGCGTGGACCCAGGCGGTGCCGCTGCGCCGCGCCGATATCGTCGGTACACCGACCATCGCTTTGCAGAATGCCGGCAAGCCGCAAACCCTGACCCAGGGCAAGCAGATCGCCATCCGCGCGGCGCTGGATGGTTCATCCAAGGTCGAGATTGCCAACGCACCGCTGGTGTTCGTCGGCTACGGCGTCAAGGCGCCGGAGCGCGACTGGGACGACTTCAAGGGCGTAGATCTGAAGGGCAAGATCGCGGTGGTGCTGATCAACGACCCGGATTTCGAAACCGGCAAGGGCGCCTTCGACGGTGCCGGCATGACCTACTACGGCCGCTGGACCTACAAGTACGAAGAAGGCGCGCGTCAGGGCGCACTCGGCGTGCTGGTGGTGCACGAAACCGCGCCGGCCTCTTACGGCTGGGACACGGTGGCCAGCTCCAACACCAACAGCATGTTCGATGTGGTGCGCGACAACCCGCGCGCCGCGCATCCCACCCTTGAAGGCTGGGTCCAGCGCGATCTGGCCAGCGAGTTGTTCAAGCATGCCGGGCTGGATTTCGACACCTTGAAGAAGCAGGCGCAGACGCGCGGCTTCAAGCCGGTCGAACTCAAGGGCCAGAGCCTGAGCGCCAGCTACCAGGTCAAGTCCGACGTGATCACCTCGCACAACGTGGTCGCGCGCCTGGAAGGCAGCAAACGCCCCGACGAGACGCTGATCTACAGCGCGCATTGGGACCACATCGGCGTGGGCAAGCCGGATGCACGCGGCGACACCATCTTCAACGGTGCGCTGGATAACGCCAGCGGCACTGCGGCGTTGCTGGAACTGGCACGCGGTTTTGCCGCGGGGCCCAAGCCGGAGCGCTCGGTGGTATTTCTGGCGGTGACCGCCGAAGAAAAGGGCTTGCTGGGTTCGGAGTTCTACGCCTCCAAGCCGCTGTACCCGCTGGACACCACGGTCGCGGTGATCAACATGGACGGCATGAACCCGTTCGTGCCGGCGCGCGATTTCGGCATCTACGGCACCGCCAAGCTGGAATTGCTCGACCAGCTCAAGAGTGTCGCCGGCCAGTGGAAGCTGCGCTACACGCCCGATCCCAAGCCGCAGGCGGGCTATTTCTTCCGCTCGGACCATTTCTCCTTCGCCAAGCGCGGCGTGCCGGCGCTGTCGTATGCCTCCGGGCAGGATTGGGAAGTGGGCGGCGTGGCCGCAGGCAAGGCCGCCTCCGACGACTACACCGCCAAGCGCTATCACCAGCAGGGCGACGAGTGGAAGCCGGACTGGACCTTCGCCGGTGCCGCGCGCGATCTGGGCGTGCTGTACGCGCTGGGCCAGCAACTGGCCGATTCGCGCCAGTGGCCGAACTGGAGCAGCGACTCGGAGTTCCGCGCCACCCGCGACGCCAGCGAGGCCGCACGCAAGTAAGAGGTGGTGCGACGGATAGCTTTCATCCCGTTACCGACCAATCTAGAGCTATAGGGGTGCGGCTTGGCTGTAGGGCCCTTGCCCGCCCACCATCGCGGGACACGCCGCAAGTACGTCCGTGTAGCAACTGTGTTGATCAGGACCTCAACCCGCGACCTTTGAGCGGTTTCCTTCAGGCGCGTTCATCGGTAGGTGCCGGCCGCTGGCCGGCACGCTTTTTTGCGTTTGCGCATGGCCGTCAAATGCGCTCAGGCGGGCTGCATGGCGGCTCTTTCATCGCGCACGCGCGCATTGAGGATGACCAGCATCTTGCGCATCACCGCCACAAGGGCGACCTTGCCCTCCTTGCCGCGTGCCCGCAGCGCCC
>NZ_VCME01000013.1:0-74121 GCF_011305375.1 Xanthomonas hortorum | reverse complement strand
GTGCTGCCATAGCCGGCGGTCAGATCGCTGCCTTTGCGCGCGGTTTGCGTACTGCCGTAGCCTGCAGTGAGCGAACTGTCCCCGCCGGAGGTCTGGGTGCTGCCATAGCCGGCGATCAGCGTGCTGTCGGCACCGGCGGTGGAGGTGCTGCCGTAACCCGCAGTGAGGTCGCTGCCGGTACGGGCGGTCTGGGTGCTGCCGTAGCCTGCCGTCAGCGAGCTGTCGTTGCCCGATGTCTGCGTACTGCCATAACCGGCAATCAGCGAGCTATCGGCACCTGCGGTGCCCGTGCTGCCATAGCCGGCGGTGAGGTCACTGCCGTCCTGCGCTGTCTGCGTGCTGCCATAGCCGGCAGTGAGCGAGCTTTCTCCGCCCGAGGTCTGGGTGCTGCCGTAGCCGGCGATCAGCGAGCTATCGGTGCCCGCCGTGCTGGTGCTGCCGTAGCCTGCGGTGAGGTCGCTGCCGTTCTGCGCGGTCTGGGTACTGCCGTAGCCGGCAGTCAACGAGCTGTCGCCGCCGGAGGTTTGCGTGCTGCCATAGCCGGCGATCAGCGAGCTGTCTGCACCGGCGGTTTCGGTACTGCCGTAACCTGCCGTCAGCTCGCTGCCCTGCCGCGCGGTCTGGGTGCTGCCATAGCCGGCAGTGAGCGTGCTGCCCCCGCCTGCGGTCTGGGAACTGCCATAGCCGGCCACGATGGTGCTGTCGGATCCGGCCACGCCGGTGCTGCCATAGCCGGCGATCAACTCGCTGCCGTTACCCGCGGTCTCGGTGCTTCCATAGCCTGCGATCAGCTGACTCTGATCGGCGCCGGTGAGCGTGCTGCCATAGGTGGCGATTTCGCGTGTGCGCAGGATCGCATTTGACGGCTGCGCGGCTTGTGGGTCGGTGCCGTTAGGCGGTGATGGAAGTGGCGCGGTGGAATGCGGACCGCTTTCAACAGCCGGCGCGGTGAACTGCGCGTGCGGTGCCTTGGGCGTGAATTCCGCAGCCATGACGGTGTCGACAGGCAAGTCGGGTTTGGGTGGCGCGTGTTGCTCGATGCCGGCGGCGATGCAGCTCATCGCGCCTGCACGGTTACCGGCGTAGACCACGTCGGCCTTGGGGAACTTGATCATTCCCTCCTCGCCCAACCAGATGATATCGGCGGTCTCCACCATGCACACCACCCAGTGCGCATCGGCATGCATGTTCAGATGCGCATTGGTTCCCTGCCCCCACAACAAACCGGTCAAACCATTTTCCTGCTTGACGCTAGGCTGCCAATGCCTGCATTCGACCGGACCGCTTTTCGGCCAGATCAATCCGCAATGATCGGACATGTTGTTTGTGCATGTGCGTAATGCCAAAACTTTTTCACGATTCATAAGATAATCTCATCTGAATTTTCTAAAACAGCCGCGCAAGTCAGGTTCATGCCATCGCCGATAGAAAGATGGGAGCGTCGCCCATGCGGGCGAAACGCATCCTCCCGCTGGCAAGGACTGCGTCGGAACGGCAATGGTGGTCCTTCGGGAACGCCCTAGGGCGCGAAGTGCGCTGAGGTGTCTTGCTTGAATCGCAGGGTCATGGATCGCCGTGACGGCAAGACGCAGCTAGGGGTGAGGGCAAGGCTGGCTCCTGCGCGGCAGCCCTTGCAGCAAGTAGTGGTGGACGCCTCGCCGACAGCGTCATTGCCTTTGAACGTTAGGGAACTCAACAGATCAGCGAGTCCAGATCGTGATTCAGCAGCACGTGGCAGATGTCGCCGCAGCAGAAAACATGTTTCCGATACCGAAGCGCGAAACGCACATTGCGCCGAGATTTCCGACTTTTTTTCTAAATATGCGAACGGGTCTTGATTATGTCATTCGGCGAATCGCTCGCTTTCGAGTAACCCGGCAGCCCACTGATTTTTTACAGCGGCACATTTTCGTGATTGACTCCTGATTTATTGGTGAATTGGCTCACTAAATCAATTTAAACCCGATGGTCGAATGTCGCTTTTCGGATGTGCGCTCCGTCATTTGGCGTTTGTGACGCGGACTTTATCTCCTGCATCAGCGCGCACTTCGTCCCTGCCGGGTCGGTCATGCGCGGCGGCTGCCGCATTTACGGCAAGCCGTCAGCGCGCTGCCATGACTGACATCAGCTGCAGTCAGCACACGACACCACCGCAGGTGGCCGTTCGATGCCGGTATCTCGCCGAGTGCCAGACAGCCTTAGGTGGAGCGATCGCTTCGCCGACGCCTGCGTGATCATGTCTGGCGACCGAACAACTCGACCGAGCGGCACGTGGTCGTCACCTGCTGTCGCCCGGTGCCGTTGCGCTCTAGCGCCCACCAACCCTGCGTCCGTAGCAGCGCCTGGAAGCTCGCCGCCAGCACGCAGATCAAGGCGATCGCGAAGGTGTTGAGCCCATCGCGCGCTGTCGCGGCCTACAATATCGGCTGCCCCGCAATGACATCCCCCACCGATGGCCTCTGATTTCCTGCCCGTGCGCCGGGCCCTGCTCTCCGTTTCCGACAAGACCGGCCTGATCGACCTGGCCCGCGCGCTGGTGGCGCGTCACGTCGAGCTGCTGTCCACCGGCGGCACCGCCAAGGCGATCCGCGAGGCCGGTTTGCCGGTCACCGACGTCGCCGAGCTGACCGGTTTCCCGGAGATGATGGACGGCCGCGTCAAGACCCTGCACCCGCTGGTGCACGGCGGCCTGCTCGGCCGCGCCGGCATCGACGAAGCGGTGATGGCCGAACACGGCATCGTGCCGATCGACCTGCTGGTGCTGAACCTGTATCCGTTCGAGTCGGTGACCGCCAAGGCCGATTGCACACTGGCCGATGCGGTGGAAAACATCGACATCGGCGGCCCGGCAATGCTGCGCTCGGCGGCGAAGAACTTCGCTCGCGTGGCGGTGGCCACCGACCCGGCGCAGTACGCCGAGTTGCTGGCCGAACTCGATGCCAACGACGGTCAATTGTCGGCGGCCAAGCGCTTTGCGTTGTCGGTGGCTGCGTTCAACCGCGTGGCGCAGTACGACGCGGCGATCAGCAACTATCTCTCGGCAGTGGCCGATAGCGCCGAAAGCGTGCCCACGCGCAGCCCGTTCCCGGCGCAGATCAATTCCAATTTCATCAAGGTGATGGACCTGCGCTACGGCGAAAACCCGCACCAGTCCGGCGCGTTCTACCGCGACCTGTATCCGGTGCCGGGCACATTGGCCACCTTCCAGCAGCTGCAGGGCAAGGAGCTGAGCTACAACAACCTGGCCGACGCCGATGCGGCGTGGGAATGCGTGCGCCAGTTCGATGCACCGGCCTGCGTTATCGTCAAGCATGCCAACCCCTGCGGCGTGGCGGTGGGCGCGGCCTGCGGCGATGCCTACGAGCTGGCCTATGCGACCGACCCGACCAGCGCCTTCGGCGGCATCCTGGCTTTCAACAAGACGCTGGATGCAGCGACGGCGAAAGCCATCCTGGATCGCCAGTTCGTCGAGGTGCTGATCGCGCCGGACTACGCGCCCGGCGCGCTCGAGTACGCGACCAAGAAAGCCAACGTACGCGTACTCAAGATCCCGCACGGCAACGGCCTCAACAACTACGACACCAAGCGCATCGGCTCGGGCCTGCTGATGCAGTCGTCCGACAACCGCGGCATGTCGCTGGGCGAACTGAGCGTGGTCACCCAGCGCGCGCCCAGCGAGGCCGAACTGGGCGATCTGCTGTTCGCCTGGCGCGTGGCCAAGTACGTCAAATCCAACGCCATTGTCTATGCCAAGGACAGCCGCACCATCGGTGTGGGCGCCGGGCAGATGAGCCGCGTGGTCAGTGCCAAGATCGCCGCGCTCAAGGCCGAAGAAGCCAAGCTCACGGTGGCCGGCTCGGTGATGGCCTCGGATGCATTCTTCCCGTTCCGCGACGGCATCGATGCCGCCGCCGCTGCCGGCATCAAGGCGGTGATCCAGCCCGGCGGCTCGATGCGCGACGGCGAAGTGATCGCCGCCGCCGACGAACACGGTATCGCGATGGTGTTTACCGGCGTGCGGCATTTCAGGCACTGAAGTGCCGGGAATGGGGATTGGGGAATAGGGAATCGCAAGAGCGGCTCCCTCGATGCCATTCCACATCGTACGGCCTGCAGAAGCAAAGACTTTTCTATTTTCTATTCCCTATTCCCTATTCCCTATTCCCCATTCCCCAATCTCGGCACTCACATGAAAATCCTTGTCATCGGCTCCGGCGGCCGTGAACACGCCCTGGCCTGGAAAATCGCGCAGTCCGCGCAAGTGAGCGAGGTCCTCGTGGCGCCGGGCAATGCCGGCACCGCCACCGAGGCCAAGTGCCGCAATGTGGCCATCAAGGTCGATGATCTGGATGGCTTGCTCGCACTGGCGCAGCGCGAAGACGTCGCGCTGACCGTGGTCGGCCCGGAAGTGCCGCTGGTGCTGGGCGTGGTCGACCGCTTCCACGCGGCCGGCCTGCGCATCTTCGGGCCCACCGCCAAGGCCGCGCAGCTGGAAGGCAGCAAGGCGTTCGCCAAGGATTTTCTCGCGCGTCATGGCATCCCGACTGCGTATTACGCGGTGCACACGGAAGTGGACGCAGCACTTGCCTATGTGCGCGAAAAAGGCGCACCGATCGTGGTCAAGGCCGATGGCCTGGCCGCCGGCAAGGGCGTGATCGTGGCGATGACGTTGAGCGAGGCCGAAGACGCGGTGCGCGACATGCTCTCGGGCAACGCGTTCGGCGATGCAGGCGCGCGCGTGGTGATCGAGGAATTTCTCGATGGCGAAGAAGCCAGCTTCATCTCGATGGTCGACGGCAAATACGCCTTGCCGATGGCCACCAGCCAGGACCACAAGCGCGTCGGCGATGGCGACACCGGCCCCAACACCGGTGGCATGGGCGCGTACTCGCCGGCCCCGGTGGTCACGCCCGAAGTGCATGCACGCGTCATGCGCGAGGTGGTCGAGCCCACCGTGCAAGGCATGATCGCCGACGGCGTGCCGTTCACCGGATTTCTCTACGCCGGGCTGATGATCGATGCGCACGGCACACCGAAGGTGATCGAATTCAACGTGCGCTTCGGCGACCCGGAGACCCAGCCAGTGATGCTGCGCCTGCAATCGGATCTGGTCGATCTGCTCGAAGCGGCCATCGACGGCAAGCTCGACAGCGCGCACGCGCAGTGGGACCCGCGCCCCTCGCTGGGCGTGGTGATCGCGGCCAAGCCCTATCCGGAAACCCCGGTCACCGGCGAGGTCATCACCGGCCTGGACCAGGTGCCGACCAGCGCCAAGGTCTTCCACGCCGGCACCGCGTTGAATGCCGACGGGCAGGTGATCAGCGCCGGTGGCCGCGTGCTGTGCGTGGCCGCCCTGGGCGACAGCGTGCAGGACGCACAGCGCACCGCGTATGCCGGCCTGCAGCCGATCCACTGGCCCAACGCCTTCCAGCGCAGCGACATCGGCTGGCGTGCGATCGCCCGCGAGCGCGACGCACAGGGCTGAGCACTCGCAACCACACCTTGCAAGGTCGTCAAGCGCGATACATGCCCGTGCAGTTGGCCGGACGCGCAGCTCACACAGCTGCGCGCAGGCACGTGCGGCTGGGCTGCGGCGCAGGCACCGTCGTCGCGCAATCGGCTCCAATCCGCACAAATGCCGGGCACTACTGACAAAGAATTAGCCGCCCTCCACACCGATGGCGCGTGCCTGCGGCAATAATGCCCGGGCACCTTGCCTTGCAGAGACTGTGGCCACTTCTTCCTTCGAAACCCGCCTGAGCCGCTTGTGGGCCCATGAAAAGGCCAGCTATGGCCTACGCGTGTTCATCGCGCTGGCAGTGGCGATGGGCGTTTGCTGGCACTGGCAGCAGCTCACCGCGGTACCTGCGCTGTTCCTGGGTGCGATCGCCAGCGCCATTGCCGAGACCGACGACAACTGGCTGGGCCGCATCAAATCGGTGCTGCTCTCGCTGCTGTGTTTCGCCGCCGCTGCGGCGTCGGTGGTGCTGCTGTTTCCGTATCCGCTGGCATTCGTGATCGGCATGGCGGTGGCGACGTTTTCGCTGACCCTGCTCGGCGCACTGGGCGAGCGCTATGCCTCGATCGCGCAGGCCACCGTGGCCTTGTCGATCTACGCCATGATCGGCATGGACCAGCACGGCAGCCACGATCCGCTGATCGCCTGGCACGGTGCGGCGCTACTGCTGATCGGCGCCACCTGGTACGGCGTGCTGTCGATCCTGTGGACCCTGCTGTTCGCCAACCGCCCGGTACGCGAGCGGCTGTCGCGGCTGTTCTTCGAACTGGGCCGCTATCTCAAGCTCAAGGCCGATCTGTTCGAACCGGTGCGGCAAAGCGACCTGCATGCGCGCCGGCTGGCGCTGGCCGAGCAGAACGCCAAGGTGGTCGGCGCGCTCAACGCTGCCAAGACCGCGATCATGAGCCGCTTCGGCCGCTCGGGGCGGCCGGGCGTGCAATCGGGCCTGTATTTCCGGCTGTATTACATGGCGCAGGAATTCCATGAGCGCGCCAGTTCCTCGCACTATCCCTACGAAGCGCTGACCGATGCGTTCTTCCATAGCGATGTGCTGTATCGCTGCCAGCGCCTGCTCGCGTTGCAAGGCAAGGCCTGCGCCGCGTTGGGCGAGGCGATCCGCCTGCGCCACCCGTTCGATTACGGCGACAACAGCCGTCTAGCCACCGAAGACCTGCGCCAATCGCTGGACTACCTGCACGCGCGTGCCGACCCGGCACTCGCACGTTTGCTCGGCGCGCTGGAATTGCTGGTCACCAACCTGCAGAGCATCGAACGCAAGCTGTCGGAGGCGGCGCAATCCGATTCCACCAGCGACAACCTCGACACCCGTCTGCGCGATTCATCGCCGCACACCTTGCGCGAAATGGCCGCACGCCTGGGCCAGCAACTCACGCCCGGCTCGGTGCTGTTCCGCCACGGCCTGCGCATGGCCATCGCGCTGGTGGTCGGCTACGCCATCATGCAATCCATCCATGCCGACAACGGCTACTGGATCCTGCTCACCACCGCCTTCGTGTGCCGGCCCAACTACGGCGCCACCCGCCTGCGGCTGGTGCAGCGCATCGCCGGTACCCTGATCGGCCTGGTCGCCACCTGGGCGCTGATGCAGCTGTTTCCCGGCACCGAGGTGCAGTTGCTGCTGGCACTGGCCGCTGCGCTGATCTTCTTCATCACCCGCACCGATCGCTACATGCTGGCCACCGCCGGCATCACGGTGATGGCGCTATTCTGCTTCAACCTGCTCGGCGATGGTTTCGTGCTGATCTGGCCGCGCCTGATCGACACGCTGATCGGTTGCGCGATTGCCGCGGCCGCCTCGTTCCTGATCCTGCCGGACTGGCAGGGCCGCCGCCTCAACCAGGTGATGGCCACGGTGCTGGCCAGTTGCGCGCGCTATCTCACCCAGGTGCTGGAGCAATACGCCAGCGGCATGCGCGACGACCTGCCCTACCGCATCGCGCGCCGCGACATGCACAACGCCGATGCCGCATTGTCGGTGGCCTTATCCAACATGCTGCGCGAACCGGGCCGCTATCGGCGCAATCTGGACGCGGGCTTCCGCTTCCTGGCGCTGTCCAACACCTTGCTCGGCTATCTGTCCGCGCTGGGCGCGCACCGCGCCGCACTCGATGGCGAACACGACCCCAGCATCGCGCAGGCCGGCGACTACCTGCAGCGCGCGCTGGGCGAGATCGCCACCGCCTTGCGCGAACGCCAACCGTTGCCGGTGCACGACGAAACCGAAGAAGTGGCCACTGCCGAGGCGCTGGAACAACATGCCGTGCAACTGCCGCCCAAGCAGCGCCTGGTGCGCGACCAGTTGGCGTTGACCCTGCGCTTGTTGCCCAAGCTGCGTGCTGCGGCGATGGCGGTTACCACTGCACCGGCAGACAGCACCACCCGGTTGGCGATCAACAAGGCCTAACGCGTCCTTGTCTGTGGGCAAGGATGCCGCGCAACCAATGCAGCCTCCCTGTGGACAGCCGGATCACGGGCGATGCGATGCAAGCACAGGCCACCTCCATCCGATGGCCGCGCCGTCGCTCTGTCAGCCGCACTTACTTCCACTGCTTGCGCGCCACGCTCAGCCACACCCATCCCAACGCCGCCACGGCCAGCACTGCGCCACCGATCACCACGCCATTCCAGCCGGCCTGCGCATACGCCGCCGTGCCCAATGTCGAGCCCACCGCACCACCGATGAAGTAGCAGGTGATGTAGGCCGAGGTAATGCGGTTGCGTGCATTGGGATTGCGCTGATAGATCACGCTCTGGTTGGCGATATGCACGCCTTGCACCGCGATATCCAGCAGCAGCACGCCGACGATCAGCAAGCCGATCGATTGCGGCGCAAACGCCAGCAACCCCCACGACAGCAGCAACATCACCAGACCGCCCCAACTGACCCGATCGCCATGCCCGTGATCGGACCAATGGCCGGAGCGATTGGCGGCCAGCGCACCAGCCGCGCCGATCAAACCGAACAGCCCGATCACCGCCGTGCCATAGCCATAACGTGGCCCGGACAGCAAAAACGCCAGCGTGGTCCAGAACATGCTGAAGCCGGCAAAGATCAGCCCGCCCAGCACCGCGCGCGAACGCAGCACCGCATCGTCGCGCAGCAGCGTCAGTACCGATCCCACCAACTGCGGATACGACAACTGCGCATTGCCCGGATGCCGCGGCAATCCGCGCCACAGCAGCCAGGCCGTGACCAGCAATGAACCTGATGCGATCCAGTACACCGTATGCCAGCCGCCAACACCGGCCAGCACCCCGGCGGCGGTGCGCGCCAGCAGGATGCCCAGCAACAACCCGCTCATCACCGTACCGATCACCCGCCCGCGCTCCTTGGGCGCGGCCAGCGTCGCCGCAAACGGCACCAGAATCTGCGCCGCCACCGAGCTGGCACCGGTCACGATGGTGCCCGCCAGCAACATGCCGAAGCTGTGCGAGGCCGCGCTCACCAGCAGGCCGAGCGCGCTGAGCACGAACAGCCCGACGATCAGCCCGCGCCGCTCCAGCCGGTCGCCCAGCGGCACCAGCAACAGCAGCCCCGCCGCATAGGCCAGCTGCGCGGCAGTCACCACCGCCCCGGCACTGCGCACCTGGATCCCGAATGCCTGCGCCAGCGTCTCCAGCAACGGCTGCGCGTAGTAGTTGCTCGCCACCGCCAGCCCGGTGGCGGCGGCCATCAGCAGCACCAGCCGGCGCGGCAATGGTGGATGCGCAGCGGATTCGACGGTCATGACAGGAGTCTGGTAAGGAGAGGCGCGCAGTGTGGGCGGTGACGCGGCATCTTCCAAGCGCGCATCGGCCATGCACCAGCCCGCCGTGGAAGCCTGCTAGGCTGCGCGCGTTCGCAAAGGAAACTGCATGTCCGGTCACAGTCAGTTCGCCCTGCTCAGGCAGCGCCGCTTCTTGCCGTTCTTCGCCGTGCAGGCGTTGGGCGCGTTCAACGACAATGTCTATCGGCAGGCCATCATCGGCTTGTTGTTCTACCTGGGCATCGATGCGGCGCAGCGCACGCTCTACACCAATCTGGCGCCGGCATTGTTCATCCTGCCGTACTTCCTGTTCTCCGCGCTGGCCGGCCAAATTGCCGAGAAGCTGGAGAAGCAGAAGCTCATCGTGATCACCACCACGATGGAGATCGCCATCATGTCGCTGGCCGCGGTGGGCTTTCTCACCGAGAACATGGTGATATTGCTGATCGCGTTGTTCTGCACCGGCCTGCAGTCCACGCTGTTCGGGCCGGTGAAATATTCGATCCTGCCCTCGGTGCTGAAACCCGAGGAACTCACCGGAGGCAACGGCCTGGTCGAGATGGGCACCTCGATCTCGATCCTCTGCGGCATGATCTTCGGCGGGTTGATCTTCCAGATCGCCGGCAGCCACGGCCCGGAGGCCGCGGCCACCGCAGTGATCGCCATTGCCGTCACCGGCAACCTGGTCGCGCGGCTGGTGCCCAAGGTCGATGCCGGCGCGCCCGAGCTGACCATCAACTGGAACCCCATTCCCGAATCGCGCGCCATCATGCGCCTGACCCGGCGCACGCCGGCAGTGCGCAACGCGGTACTCGGGGTGTCGTGGTTCTGGTTCGTCGGCACCGTGCTGACCGCCCAGTTGCCCACGTACGCGCAGGTCAATCTAGGCGGCCAGCAGGATCTATATGTCTTCGCGCTGGCGCTGTTTTCGATCGGCACCGGCGTGGGGTCGTTGCTATGCGAACGGCTGTCCGGGCGCACCGTGGAAATCGGGTTGGTGCCGCTGGGTGCGTTCGGCATCAGCGCGTTTTTGCTGGATCTTTATTTCGCGCGTCCCGGCGCTGCGCCCGCCAGCAATCTGTCGATCAGCCAGTTCGTGCAGCAGCCCGGCAGCGTGCGTTTGATCGTGGATCTGGTCGGCATCGGCCTGTTCACCGGTTTGTTTGTGGTGCCGTTGTTCGCGCTGATCCAGAGCCGCACGCCCAAGGCCGAACTCTCGCGGGTGATTGCCGGGCTCAACATCCAGAACTCGTTGTTCATCGTCACTGCCGCCATCATCGGTATTGCATTGCAGTTGCCGCAACTGGTGCTGTTCGGGGTGCGCATTCCGCTGCCGGGCCTGAGCATTCCGCAGGTGTTCCTGGCGTTGGCGCTGGCCAACACGCTGGTGGCGCTGTGGATCTTCACCCTGGTGCCCGAGTTCCTGATGCGCTTTCTCAGCTGGGTGCTGGTAAGCGTGCTGTATCGGCTGCGCGCGCGCGACATCGACCGCCACGTGCCCGATGAAGGCGCCGCGCTGCTGGTCTGCAACCACGTCAGCTACATGGACGCGCTGATCCTGTCGGCGGTGATTCCGCGCCCGGTACGCTTTGTCATGTACTACAAGATCTTCCGTATTCCGGTGATGCGCTGGATCTTCCGCACCGCCAAGGCCATCCCGATCGCCGGCGCGCGCGAAGACCCCGCGCTGATGCAGCAGGCCTTCGACCGCATCGATGCGGCGCTGGCCGACGGCGAGCTGGTGTGCATCTTCCCCGAGGGCGCATTGACCAAGGATGGCGAGATTGCGCCGTTCAAATCGGGCGTGGGAAAGATCCTCGAGCGCCGCCAGGTGCCGGTGATTCCGATGGCGCTGCGCGGCATGTGGTCGAGCATGTGGAGCCACCGCGACACCCGTCTGGGCCGCATGCGCGTGCCGCGCAGGATGCGCGCGCATATCGAAGTGGCCGCCGCGGCAGCGGTTCCCGGCAACGAGGCGACCGCCGCGCTGCTCGAACAGCAGGTGCGGGCGCTGCGTCAGGATCAGCCATAAGTGCGGCGAGCGCGGGCTTTGCGTCCGTCGCGCGCCGCGAGTAGCCTGTGCGCCATCACACGTTTTGCCGCCGCGCTCGCCTGGCGAACGCGACAGGTCGTATTGGGGGGAGTCGTCGTGCTCAACATCATCGCGCCTGAGGCATCTGCCGCGATCGGCTGCTGCTGCTCATTGCAGCGGCCGGCGATCGCGCCGGTAGCCATGTGCGGCCGTTGTGTACCCGTGCCTACGACCGTCGCCATTGCTGCGGCACGCACCCGATAACCCTCCCCGCTCACCCATCAGTTCGCAGTCGTTTACCACCCAAGGAGCTTCATCATGAGTGCCATCCCACCGCCGATCCATCCCTCGTCCAGCGCCGCACCCGGCCCGGTCCCCAACCACCTGATCTGGGCGATCGTCTCCACCGTGCTCGGCTTCTGCCTGTGCTGCCCGGCCCTGATCAGCGGCATCGTGGCGATCGTGTTCTCCAGCAAGGTCAACGGCCTGCTCAACCAGGGCGACATCGACGGCGCACGTCGCGCCTCCAACACCGCCAAGACCTGGTGCATCGTGACCAGCGTGCTGGCCGTCATCGGCCTGCTGATCAACATCGGCATGGTCGCCACCGGCGGCATGCAGGGCTACATGGACTACATGCAGCAGTTGCAGCACATGCAGTAATGGAGCTGCGTCCACGCCATTGGCTTGGACTCGGGGCGGCCACCAGCGTGGCCGCCTTTGGCGTGAGCTTGCTGTATCGCTTCGATCCGAACGCGAGCAACAGCCCGTTCCCGCCCTGCGTGTTCCGTGCCGTGACCGGCTGCTATTGCCCCGGTTGCGGCATGACCCGCGCGCTGTACGCGCTGGTGCATTTCGATCTGCCCGGCGCCTTCGCCATGAACCCCGCCGCCGTGCTCGGCCTGTTCACCCTGCCCGGCCTGATCGCCTGGAAAGCCGGCTGGCGCGCGCGCTGGTTCGCACCCGTCGTGGCAGTGATGTCCGAACCGAAGTTCTGGTTATGGGCGTTGCCGACGTATTGGGTTGCCAGGAATTTGCCGTGGTACCCGTTTACGCTTCTGGCGCCGGCTTAGACCGTTAAGGATCAACTCTGTGAACTTAGAGCAAGAATCCGAGCGCGCCACTGAGCTACTAGTCGGAAAGATTGTTAAGTCTGTTAGACGTCACCGACCTGGCGAAGTCGCCATCCAGTTCGAAGATGGAAGCCGGCTCTTCATGGAAGTCAATGGCGATGCTCTTGAGCTTTCTATCACCGATTGCACGGGTGATTAACTGCCTCTAAGCGGACTTGGTGTTACCGCACCCACCCGGCAATCACCAGCAACGCCAGCACCACCATCCATAGCAGAAGCACGCGCCAGACCAGGCTCATCGCATCGCGCACTTCCGGCAGGCGGCGCCACACCGGCACTAATCCGGAATCGGTGTAGTCGTGCGCTTCCTCGCGTAGCTCGGCACTGACGCTGGCACGCGCCACCGCACCGAGAAAATGCGGCTCCAACGACCAGCGATTACCGTGCGCTTGCCGCCAGGCGCGGAACACCGTGTCGAAATTGCCCACCAGCGCCATCGAGACGGTAATCAACTGCGCCACCGGCCATTCCAGCGCGGCCAGCAGCCAACGCGCGCCGGCCAGATTGCGTGGCGGCAGCAGTACCGACAGCGGGCTTTCCACCGCCAACGCCGTGAGCCGATACAGCACAGCCCCGAACGGCCCCAGCAGCAAAAACCACCACAACACCGCGAACCAGCGCCGCAGGCCGTTGACCACCACCGCTTCCACCAACGACGGCGCATCTTCGTGCACGCTGCCGCCGGCTGCCTGCAACTGCGCAATCGCATCGCGACGTGCGCCGGGCTCGTCGGCATCGATCACCGCTTCCACATCGCGATCCAGATCGCGCGGCCCCCAGGTCCAGGCCAGCACCGCCACACCGAACAGCAAGGCCAAAAACCCGCGCCACACATCGTCCAGCAGCCATTGCAGCAGCAGGACAACCAGCAAGGCCGGCAACAGCGCCAGCAGCACGCCATAGCGCCCCTGCCACGCACCGCGCCCGGCCGCATGACTGTCCAGCCGGCGCAACCAGTGGGCGAACCATTCAAAACGTCGCAGCCGCACCACGTGAGCAGGCACCAGGTGCCCCAGTGCGAGTGCGACGACGACAGCAACCAGGGTGGTGAACATGGGTGGGCCTCCTCAGCCGAGTCTAGCCGAGCCGATGCCAGCGCACCTGATCTGCCCGCGTTGCAATGATCGGCCAGGCTCAACCATGCGTGCGGTGCCAGTGCTCGATCAGCGCGCGCGCGATGGAAATACGTGGCGGCAAGCCGATGCTGCCCTCGCCCGCCAATGCAGCGGTGACCTCGGCATGCGTGACCCAACGCGCGTCTTCCAGCTCGCCGGTCACCTGCGGCACCTCGGTGGCTGCAGCACGCGCGGTAAAACCCAGCATCAACGCACCCGGGAAAGGCCACGGTTGCGCGCCCAGATAGCGGCAGTCCTGCACCAGCACGCGGGTTTCTTCGAAGACTTCCCGCGCCACCGTCTGCTCCAGCGATTCGCCGGGTTCGACGAAGCCGGCAATCACCGAATACCGCCCCGGCGCCCAACTTGCCTGCCGCCCCAACAACACGCGCTCGCCATCGCTGACTGCCACGATGATGGCCGGATCCACGCGCGGGTAATGCTCGGTCTGACATTGCGTGCAATGCGCGATGAAGCCGGCACGCCGGAAGGCGATCGCCCCGCCACACACGCCGCAAAACCGCGTGCGCGACTGCCAATGCAACATCGCGCGCGCATAGGCAAAGGCTGTGGCGATGTCGGCCGGCCAATCGGCAGCGGCCTGCCGCAGATCGATGCTTTGCGGCGCCTGTACGCCGCTCTGATCGGCCGGCAAGCAAAACCAGCCGACGTCTTCGCGCAGGCCCAGAAAAATCGCCGCCTCCGGCCCGTCGCCGAGCGTCGCGCCCTCCATCAGCAAGGGCTGGCCCTGCGCGTCGGCGAGCGCAGCGCCCTTGGCATCGAGCAACAAGACGCGGCCCTGCGGCCACAGACGCGCCAATGCATCGGGATCGTCACGCAATAGATCGCCACGATCGAGCGGCGCGTGGGTGAAGGCACATTCGGAGGTTGAAAAGAGAGACTCGGACATCGGCGCAAGCCTGCCGATAATCGGCATCGCCTGCAACCGTCGCACACGCTCTGACGGCCTCGCTACCGGCGCGTGTTCAGACGTGGATGCCAGCAGCGCCGGCCGGTTGATTGCTACGTGGTGACAGCAAGGCACGCGCTGCCCGGATCGCGAGGCAGCGCGCGCAGTTGTTGCACTCAGGAGACGATGTCCGATTCCGCCGTCATCATCAGCCTCGCCGCTCGCATCGGCGCGAAGGCGTCACTGGGCAGGCTTGCGACAGATCCCTGACCTGCAGATCATCCGCATCCGGCAGATCGAATCGAATCGAACCGATGACCATCGCGTCAGCGCTGCTTGTCCAGCAACTGATGCCGCACCGCGACGATGCACGGTTCATTGGTCGTCAGATGGACGAATGCCGAGTTGTCGTTGGGGTCGCCACTGCCGATGTCGACCAGCGCTACCTGGGTGCTGCCACGACGCTTGAAGCCGGCGATCGCGGTCACCGCGTTCTTGAGCGGGATGGTCGCATCGTTGGACGAACCGCACAGCAGCGTTGGCGTCTGCGGTTTCCAGTCCAGCAGATCGTTGCGCGCCAGATCCTTGCGGAACGGGTTGTTGGGGTTGCTGGCAACATCACGGTAGAACCCGGGCTGGAAATACGCCTTGAGCTGATCGATCCCAGGCAGCGTATCGCCAAGGACCAGATCGGTCAGGCCCAGCTTGCCGGGGAACAGCGCCTCGACCCTGGCCGCCCACGGATCCTGAAACACCTGCCCCGCGGCCAGATAGATATTGCGATAGGTGTGCTGCATCGCGACGATGGCGTAGCTGCCCAAAATGATGCCGAAGCTGCTTTCGCCTACCGCGTTGCTTCCGCTCCAGCTGTCCACAAAGGTCTGCTCCAGCGCGTAGGGCCCGGAAATCGGCGCGCTGGCAACCAACTGAAATTCCTTGGACAGATGCGCCTCGATCTCTCGCTGGGTGGCCAGTGCGGCATGGCCGCCTTGCGAATACCCCGACAGCATCACCTTGCCGGACAGCGGCGTGTTCAACCGCTGCAGAACGCTGCGCGCCGCGCGTAGTGCATCGACCGTCGCACTCGCCTCCGACGCGCTATGCAGGTAGGGATGGAAGCCGTAGTTGGATTTCCCCAGCCCCAGATAATCGCTGCTGACCACGACATAGCCTTGGCTGGCCAGACGCGTGACCAGCGGGTCGTCACCCTTGGCGTCACGGATGTCCTTGGCCTGCTCCTCATTGCGAATGGTTGCGGTCGACCGGCCCCAGCCCAGCAGCGGATAGGGCCCGCTGCAGCGCTCGCCACCCGGAATCAGCACCACGCCCGATGCGGTGGCCGGTTCGCCATTGACGCCGATCGTTGCATAGGTGAACTCAGCCACGCGCACGTTGCATTTGGGCTGTTCGGCCGCTGGCTCGGAGGCAAGCGATACGGCAATCGCATCCCGGGTGTAGCTGGTCAGAAAATTGCTGTTGAGCAAGGTGCCACGTGCAGGCGATGCCTGGGCGCTAGGAGCAAACACCGCGCCGGCGATGCCAAGCATGGCCAGCAGGCCGAACGCCGATCGGGATGTGAGTTGCAACATGATGAG
This sequence comes from Xanthomonas hortorum, assembly GCF_011305375.1. Taxonomy (GTDB): domain Bacteria; phylum Pseudomonadota; class Gammaproteobacteria; order Xanthomonadales; family Xanthomonadaceae; genus Xanthomonas; species Xanthomonas hortorum_E. Next base: position 58,051 of record NZ_VCME01000013.1, on the reverse strand, counting down.
ATGTTCTCTGGTGAAGGAACGGAACGGGCAGCAGCGATCTACGGCACGCAGGATCGGCATCTAGCTGTCCGATCAACACGCGGCAGCTGGCAATTTGGTCGCGACGCCATGGCGTGGGATGGGTGCTGTGTGCGGCACGCTCGCTCGGCGCAATGGCGAGTGCCGCCAGCGCGCGTCAGGTCGAGACACGATGCAGGGATAAGGCGAGCATGTCGGAGCACCGGCATTGAGCATGCGGGCAGTATGGCCGCCGCCACGCGCGCGCCACCTCGCGCGCACGAAGCTTGCGCGCGCCCGGCGAAACCCGCAGCACGGAAATGTTTGCAACGCGTTAGACATGCGCTCTGGTGGCGCATCGCGCACCACCGACACCCTGGCGATCATCCGCGCAGTGCGTAGATCCCACCACTCGTCGCTTAAAAAATCGACCACCGCATCAACGACACGCGCAGGCTGAAGCAACCGCACCTGGTTTAGACGCTGAAGCTGCTACCGCACCCGCAGGTGGTCTTGGCGTTGGGATTGCGGATCACGAACTGCGCACCGGTCAGACTTTCGGTGTAGTCCACTTCGGCACCCATCAGGTATTGCAGGCTCAGCGGGTCGACCAACAGCGTCACGCCATCGGTGGCCACGGACAGGTCGTCTTCGGCACGGTTCTCATCGAACTCGAAGCCGTACTGGAAGCCGGAACAGCCACCGCCCTGGATGTACACACGCAATGCCAGCTCGGCATTGCCTTCTTCCTGGATCAGCTCGCGCACCTTGGCGGCGGCGGCCACGGAAAAGTTCAGTGGCCGGTCGATGGACTGATAGTCCGGTGCCGGGGCGGCGGTGGGAAGCGAAACGAGCGTGCTCATGGCGTCAGCATGGGGGCCAGGCGGCCCCACTTCAAGCGGTGGCTGCCGAACCCCGTGCCGCGCTTCAGCCGCGCACAAGGCATTCAGGCGTCGGCGGTTTCGGCTTGCAGGGTTTTAACAGGCTCGGCGCGGCTGGCGTCCGGCGCCGGCAACGCAGCGGTTGCGCCTGCACTGGCGGCGTGGATCAACCGTCCGGTGAGCTGCGCACCGGCGCTCATCTCCACCACCTGGTAATGCACATTGCCCTCCACGCGCGCGTTGGCGGCCAGTTCGACCCGCTCGGCGGCATGCACATCGCCGGTCAGCTGGCCGTTGATGATCACCACCGGCGCGCGCACTTCACCCTCGATGCTGCCCTGCTCGGCCACCGTCAGGATGGCGCTGGCGCCGTCTTCGGCAATGACCTTGCCCAGGATGCGGCCTTCCACATACAGCCCGCCGCTGAACATCAGGTCGCCGCGAATGATCACTTGCGGCCCGATCAAGGTGTCGACCACGGTCTGCGCACCACGGTTGGACTTGTTTCCGAACATAGAGCTACTCCCCCGCGCCATTGCCGGCGACTTTCCAGTCGAATGTCTGATTGACCGGCGCCCCATCGCCGCTCAGGGAGATTTTGACACGTTGCGGAGTGAAATCCTTCGGCAGGATCACGCTGCCGTCCAATTGCTGAAAATAGCGGAACGAATACGGCTGCCCGGCGGCGTCGGGTTTCTGGTGCAGCTCGTTCCAGCTCACCGTCACCAGCTTGCCGGCGCGCACGCCTTCCACCGCAAAGCGCAGCTGCCCCTGGCTGATCGCACCGCGGTTGAGGTTCTGGGTCAGCACCACGCTGTAATTCCAGGTGCCGCCGGCCTCGGCGGTGAACTGCACCGAATGCGTGTTGAGCCCCTTGCGCTGCGCGGTGGAGCCCACCAGCCGCTCGTAGAACGCCACATCGGCGCGCAGTGCGGCGATCTGCTCATCGCGCTCGGCCAGCGAGGCCTGCACCTCGGTGTTGGCGGCGCGGCTGATCTTGTCGGACATCGCCAGATTGACCTGGCGCTGCTGTAGTTGCTCAATCAGCCGTCGTTGCTGGGCCTGGCTACGCTGCGCCTGCTGCAACGCCGCCTCGGCCTCGACCAGACGCGGCGCGGCGGTGCGGCTGGCCATCCACCACACCCCGCCCAGTGATGCCAGCCACACCAGGGCGATCACCAACCACAGCCAGCGGCCGCTGGAACGGCCGCCACCCGAGTCACGTTGAACGATCTGAACGCGTGCGGCTGGTCGCATGGGCATCGGGTCCGGACAGGCCGGCGCAGTCATGGGCGGCGTAGTGTGCCAGAGCGCCACCGACCGGCGTGCTGGCGCTGGACCGGCGGTTAGCCCAAAGTTCTGCCAAAATTCTGCGATAGTTCTGCAATTGTTTGCAGAGACTGACGACGCCATGAGCGAAGCCCACCTGTTCGTGATCGGCATCCTGCTGGCCTGGCTGGCCGGCATCCGTGTCTATCTCACCGTGTTCGGCGTCGGCCTGGCCGGCCTGCTCGGCTGGATCGAACTGCCGCCCGCCCTGCACCCGGCACAGTCCTGGTGGGTGCTCGGCACCTCGGGCGCACTGGCCGTGGCCGAATTCTTCGCCGACAAGATCCCCGGCGTGGATTCGGGCTGGGACCTGCTGCAGACGCTGGCCCGCGTGCCGGCCGGTGCGTTTCTGGCTGCAGCCACGCTCTCGCCCGATGGCGATCTGGGTACGGGCGCACTGGCGGCCGGCGCAGGCGTGGCGCTGACCAGCCACACGCTCAAGGCCGGCACCCGCGCCTTGCTCAACACCTCGCCGGAGCCGGCCAGCAACTGGATCGCATCGCTCACCGAAGACGCCATCGCCACCACCGCACTGGCGCTGGCACTGGCGCATCCGTGGCTGGCACTGAGTGTTGCAGTGGGCTCCAGCGTGCTCGCCGCGCTGGTGGTGTGGTGGGTATGGCGCCTGCTGTGGCGGGGCATGCGTCGGCTGGTCGCACCCACGCGTGCAGCCACCACGCCGGCTGCACGCAGGTCCCCGCTATCGTGAAGTTCATCGCATAATCATCGCGACTGCAGGGAGTATCGATGGCCGCCCGAGATCCGGTTCCTTTCACCCGTGACGACACCGCCACGCGCAATCGTCTGCTGCGCGCAGAGACGCCGCCGGCCGACTATTGGCGCCGTTGGGTCGACGAGACGGCTGCTTCCGACAGCGCTGCGCCGGTGAGTGCGGCAATCATTCCCGCACCTGCGGGCGTGGCCGCGCCGGGAGTTCACGCGCAAACGGTGACCTCGATCAGCGCTGCGCGCGCCACGCCGGCAGCACCGCCATCCGCAACGCAGGCGGCAACCCGCGAAGGCGACGGCAGCGTGGCGGCAGATGCGCCATATCGCGTGCTGATCGTCGAAGACGATCGCTCGCAAGCCTTGTTCGCACAAAGCGTGTTGCACGGTGCCGGCATGCATGCGCAGGTGGAAATGACCGCCGCCAGCGTGCCGCAGGCGATCCAGGACTACCACCCGGATCTGATCCTGATGGATCTGCACATGCCCGAGCTGGACGGCATCCGCCTGACCACCTTGATCCGCCAACAACCCGGCCAGCAGTTGCTGCCGATCGTGTTCCTGACCGGCGACCCGGATCCGGAGCGCCAGTTCGAAGTGCTCGACAGCGGCGCCGACGATTTCCTGACCAAGCCGATCCGCCCGCGCCACTTGATCGCCGCAGTGTCCAACCGCATTCGCCGCGCGCGCCAACAGGCGCTGCAACAGACCGGCGAACAGGTCAGCGTGCGCAGCAATCCGGAAACCGGCTTGCCGACGCGCAACCATGTGATGGGACTGCTCGCCGAGGCGCTGGCGCGCAAGCAGTCCGGCGGCTTGTTCTTTATCGAAATCGCCAGCGCGCTCGGCCTGCGTGAGCGCTACGGTTATGCCGCCTACGAGCGCCTGATGACCCAGGCCGGCCATCGCCTGGCCAGCGCTGCGCACCCGTATCCACTGGCGCGCTTGAACGACAACAGCTTCCTGCTGCTGGGCGTGGACATGCCCGAAAACAGTCTGGAACAGCACGCGCTGGAGATCCGCCAGCGGCTGTCCGCCAATGCCTTCTCGGTACGCGAAGAAGAATCCGTGCACGTGCGGTGCGCCATTGGCGTCGCACCGCTGGGACTTGGCTTCGACGACACCGGCAGTGCGCTGGAAGCAGTCGAACGCACCGCCTTGCAGGCACGCCTGCGCAGCGACGGCGTGCAGGTCTATCTGGCCCCCAGCCAGGCCGAGCAACAGGAGCAACTGCGCCTGGTCGAAGGCCAGCTCGAACTGGCCTATCAGCCGATCGTGGCGGTGGCCGGTGGCGACACCGCGCAGTACCAGGTGCTGCTGCGGCTGCGCCAGGCCGATGGCACGCTGCTATCGGCCGGCCAGGTGATTCCCGCCGCCGAAGCCGCCGGACGCATCGCCGATCTGGACCAGCAGGTCATGGATCACGCGCTCGGCCTGCTGCATCTGTACCAGCATGCCCATCCGCCGCTGCGCCTGTTCGTCTCGCAATCCCCGCGCACACTGGCGCGCGATGCCTTCGCCGACTGGCTGCTCGCGGCACTGGTCGAACGCGGCGTGGCCGGGCAATCGCTGATCGTGGATCTGCGCCTGGACGATGCCTTGATCCACGCGGTCACCGTGCAGCAGTTCTGCGCCAAGCTGATGCCGGCCGGCGTGCAGTTCTGCCTTAGCCAGTTCGAGCCCGGCGACGAAGCCAACGCGCTGCTGAGCCAATTGCCGCTGAGTTTCGTGCGCATGGCCAACCGCTTTGCCGACGCCCACGGCAATGCCACAGTGCGCGATCAACTGCGCAGCGTGATCGATATCGCCCATCAGCGCGGTTTGCTGATCATCGGCCAGCGCATCGAAGATCCGCAGGCGGCCGCGGCGATGTGGATGAGCGGCGTGGACTTCATCCAGGGCAACCTGGTGCAGACGGTCGGCAAGGAACTGGACTTCGACTTCACGAACGCGGTGCTGTGAAGTGACAGCGCGGGCAGGAGGCCTTCGCGCCTGGAGCAGCCTGGCCACGCTGGCCGCCCTTGCCGCAGCGCTGGGGGCAGGCCTGCAGTGGTCTGCCATCGATGGTCCCTGGCTGGCGTTGACGGCAACATCTGCAGCGCTCGCGGTGGTATTGGGCGTGTGCGCTGCCATCGCCGCGTATCGCAGTGCACGCGCGCAGCATGCGTTGGCACAACGCCTGGAAGAAGCCGAGGTCGCCCGCGAGCGCCTGCAGCAGGAGCTGCAACGCCAGGGCGAACTCGAACAGGAACTGCTGCGCGCCAAACAGGCCGCCGAGGCCGCCACGCTGGCCAAGGGCGAATTCCTGGCCACCATGAGCCATGAGATCCGCACCCCGCTCAACGGCATCATTCCGATGCTGGAACTGATCTCCAGCGGCCAACTCAGCCTGGATCAGCGCGACATGCTGCAGACCGCCACCGGCAGTTCGCTGCAACTGCTGCGCATCGTCGACGACATCCTCGACTACTCCAAACTCGAAGCCAACAAGCTCGAACTGGAGATCACCACCTTCAACCTGCGCGAACTGCTCGACGGCGTCGTGCAGCTGTTGCAGCGCACAGCCGAAGGCCGCCAGTTGCGCATTGGTCTGGAGATCGAACCATCGGTGCGCCTGCTGGTGCGCGGCGACCCGATCCGCCTGCGCCAGGTGCTGGGCAACCTGATCGGCAATGCAATCAAGTTCACCGAACGTGGCAGCGTGGATATCCAGCTGCGTCGTCTTGGCGAAACCCGCGCTCAGCATCTGCTGCGCTTCCAGATCCGCGACACCGGGATCGGCATTGCGCAGGACCAGCAGGCGCGTCTGTTCCGCTCATTCGCCCAGGCTGACGCCTCCACCACCCGCCTGTACGGCGGCACCGGGCTGGGGCTGGCGATCTGCAAGCGCATCATCGACCTGATGGGCGGCCGCATCGGGGTGGAATCCGAGCCCGGGCGCGGCGCCACCTTCTGGTTCGAGATCCCGCTGCTCAAGGTCATCGGCGACCTGCAGCAGAACACCGGCGCCGACGCCGCACGCGTCATGGTGATCAGTTCCGACACGCGCCTGTCGCAGCGCCTCAAGCGCCTGCTCGACAGCTGGGGCGTGTCGAATGTGCTGATGGAAACCACCCAGGAAGCGCTGGAGCGCGTGCGCCGCCACAGCGATACCGAAGGCTTCCGCTGCGTCATCGCCGACCACGACACGCTGCGCTACAGCGCCCGCGCCGTGCATCGCGCGTTGGCCCAGCCCGCAGACCTCGGCGGCTCGCGCCTGATCTGGCTCTACGGCGACGAACCGGTGCCGTCCGAACTGCAGGACCACGCCACCCTGGTGCCGCGCCAGAGTCCGGACGAGACGCTGCGCTCGCTGGTGCTGCCGCCCGATCCAAAGCCGGCCCAATCGCTCACGCTGGCCTCGGCGATGATCCCCGAGCCGTTGGCGCCGTCGCTGGCCAACGCACGCGAGGTGCGCATCCTGCTGGTGGAAGACAACCCGGTGAACCTGCTGGTCGCGCAGAAGCTGCTGGCGGTGCTCGGCTTCGACGCCGACACCGCCACCGATGGCGAAGCCGCGCTGAGCAGCATGGAATCCACCCGCTACGACATGGTCTTCATGGATTGCCAGATGCCGGTACTGGACGGCTATGCCGCCACCCGGCGCTGGCGCGCGATGGAAACCGAAAGTGGCGGCCGCCCGATCCCGATCGTGGCGATGACTGCCAACGCCATGGCCGGCGATCGCGAACGCTGCCTGGCCGCCGGCATGGACGACTATCTGTCCAAGCCGGTCGCGCGCGAACAGTTGGATGCCTGCCTGCAGCGCTGGCTGCCACGCCAGCCGGCGCTGCCCGGTCCGACCAGTGGTGGCGCAGCCAGTGTGGAGTCCGAAAGCGCCAGCAACGCCGCTCAGGCGCGTGCGCTGCCGATCCTGGACAACAGCGTCATCGACGAGCTGTACGAGGTGGCGGGCGCAGACACCATCACCATCCTGCAGCTGTTCCTGGAAGATGCGCCGGGCATCATCGAACAGCTCGAAACCGCAGCAGCCAATCGCGACAGCATGCAGCTGCGCGATCTGGCCCACACGCTCAAGTCGTCCAGCGCCAACGTCGGCGCCCAGGCGGTCTCCAACGCAGCACGCCGCATCGAACTGGCCGCACGCACCGGCACCGTCGAACGCCCATCGGTCATGGTGGCGCTGGTCATCGCCGAATACGCGCGCGCCCGCCTGGCACTGCTCGGCCAGGTCGCGCGCCTGCAAGCAAAGACCCACGCAGCCAGCTGAGCGATCAGGAGCCTGTGCCGAGTCATACCAGGCAGCCAGCAAAACGCGCCGCCCAAGAACAACCCCACAGCTCCCTTAGCAGACCTCAATCATCCAGCTTGGTCAGCAAATAATTCGGCTCGCCAATCCGCGCCACCAGATCCAGCTGCGTCTCCAGCCAGTCGATGTGCTCTTCTTCCGACTCCAGGATGTCCACCAGCAGCTGACGGCTCACGTAGTCGTTGACGGTCTCCGCATACGCCACCGCCTCGCGCAGCACCGCCACCGCTTCGCGCTCCAGCGCCAGATCGCAACGGAACATCTCGGTCGGGTTCTCACCGATACGCAGCTTGCCCAGCGCCTGAAAATTGGGAAGCCCTTCGAGAAACAGAATGCGGTCGGACAGCTTGTCCGCATGCTTCATCTCGTCGATGGATTCCTTGTACTCATGCTCGGCCAGTTCTTTCAGGCCCCAGTTCTTCAGCATCTTGGCGTGCAAGAAGTACTGGTTGATCGCAGTGAGTTCGTTGTAGAGCACCTTGTTGAGGTACTCGATGACTTTGGTATCGCCCTTCATGCGATGTCTCCGAGACAGTGAGCCGGCCGCACTCTAACGCGTTGGCGCGACGCATGAAGGAACGCGAATCGTGATCAGTTGCGGGACCCGTGGGTCGACCGCTGTGTGAAGCGCCGTACCGCCCTTAGCCTGGGACGACCTCGCGCTCGATCTCGAAGGAAAACCGTGGACGGCGCAGTCCTGGAAAGAGGTTCGAGAGACGCTGGTCGGAGCTACCGGCCGTCACAGCGCGCGACGTCGCACGCCTCAGGCTGCGCTCGCCAGCCCCAGCATGGGCAACGGCAGCGCGCGGGTCGCATGCGCCTGGCTCAGCAGGTCGCTAGCCATCTCCAGGCACGAACCGCAGTTGGAACCACAGCCGGTGCGCATGGTCAGCTCGGCCAGGCTGGCGCAGCCACTCTGGGCCGCTTCGCGGATCTGGTGGTCGGTGACCCCATTACAGATGCAGACGTACACGGTATCGGTCGGGTGCTGGCGATCCGGAGAGGACCGGGACTGATTGCACCGCAAACGAGAATAGGTGTCAATTCCAAACGTTAATCATTATTAATCCGCACCGTACGAGCCCCGCTGCGCTTACGCGGACGCTTGCGTGGGCTGTCGTGCCCCGCTGCGCTGCTGCCTGGCAACCACGCCTCCAGCGCACGCTCGGGCATTACACCGACAGCGGCCGGCCCCGCCAGGTTCTGCGCCAGTGGCGCCAGATGGCGCAGCGCACGCGCGTAGACGCCGCGCTTGAACATCACCACATGCTCGACCGGATACCAGAAATCCACCCAGCGCCAGTGGTCGAACTCCGGGGTATCGGTATGGTCGAGCTTGAGGTGGGATTCTTCGCCAGTGAATTGCAGCAGGAACCAGACCTGCTTCTGGCCGATACACACCTGGCGTTCGTTGCGGCGCACCGCCCGGCTGGGCAAGCGATAGCGTAGCCATCCAGGGGTGGCGCCGAGCACGGACACATGCTCGGGCAACAACCCGGTTTCTTCGCGCAACTCGCGGTACATGGCTTCTACGGGTGTCTCGTCGGTATTCATGCCACCTTGCGGGAACTGCCAGCCGTCCCTGCGCACACGTCGTGCCCAGAACACCTGACCGTCTTGCCGCATCAGCACGATGCCAACGTTTGGCCGGAAGCCGTCCGGATCGATCACGATGCGGACTCCTGAAAATCTACTGTCACCGACTCTGCCACGGCGACGGCCAGCTCACAAGCTGAAAACGAAATGCTTGACAACACACGGGCACGTAGTGAGAATTGCCGGCTCCCTAGGCTATGTAGCTCAGCCGGTTAGAGCACAGCACTCATAATGCTGGGGTCGGTGGTTCGAGTCCACCCATAGCCACCAAGGTATTCATGCGCACACGGGCATGCGATAATCTTGGACCAACACGTTTTATTGCCCCGTCGCCAAGCGGTAAGGCACCTGACTCTGACTCAGGCATCGGTGGTTCGAATCCATCCGGGGCAGCCAAACACAGAAGGTCCGATCGAAAGATCGGGCCTTTTTTGTTGCCCGAACACTTTCAGGCAAGCGCAATTTACACACCCCAAAACGACAAAAGCCCGGCGTGGCCGGGCTTTTGAAGCAGGCGCCCCGGCGAACCGGGACGCAGCAAGCGCGATGGATCAGCGCTTGGAGAACTGGGTAGCGCGACGGGCCTTGTGCAGACCGACCTTCTTACGCTCGACTTCGCGGGCGTCACGGGTCATGAAGCCAGCCTTGCGCAGCTCGGACTTCAGGGTTTCGTCGTATTCGACCAGCGCACGAGCGATGCCCAGACGGATCGCACCGGCCTGGCCGGTGGTGCCGCCGCCGGAGGCGGTGACCAGGATGTCGAAGCTTTCGGTGTTCTTGGTCAGCTCAAGCGGCTGACGCACGATCATGCGCGCAGTTTCGCGACCGAAGAACTTGTCCAACGGCAGGCCGTTGACCGAGATGTTGCCGGTACCCTTGCGCAGGAACACGCGAGCGGTGGAGGACTTGCGGCGACCGGTGCCGTAGTTTTGCGTGATAGCCATGATTAGATATCCAGAACTTGCGGCTGCTGAGCGGCGTGCGGATGCTCGGCACCCGAATAGACCTTGAGCTTGCGGTACATGGTGCGGCCCAGGGGACCCTTCGGCAGCATGCCCTTGACGGCGATTTCGATCACGCGCTCCGGGTGGCGCTGCAGCGCCTGCTCCAGGCTCTCGGTCTTCAAGTTACCGATGTAGCCGGTGAAGCGGTGATACTTCTTGTCTTTCAGCTTGTTGCCCGTGACCACGATCTTTTCGGCATTGATCACCACGAGGTAATCGCCAGTATCGACGTGAGGGGTATAGATCGGCTTGTGCTTACCGCGCAGGCGGCTAGCCAGTTCGGTGCAGAGACGGCCAAGCGTCTTGCCGGCGGCGTCAACGAGATACCAGTCGCGCTGGACGGTCTCGGACTTGGCGGTGAACGTAGTCATGAGGAAGCTCTTGAGTAGTCGGGCGGATTGCAGCGGTAATGACCGCTGGAACTTTGCCACGCGTTGTGAAGGCGAAACAGAAGAGGCGGGATTGTACGGGACGCGCCGTGGCGGCGCAAGTCGCCCTACCGGCCGGCGCTGGGCGGTTGGCAGCGCGCCGGCCGGGGGCCAGAATCGCCGGATGACCCAGACCTCTTCATTCCGACTGCATAGCCCGCTCGACCGGCTCCTGGTCGAAGCCCAGCGCGCGCTGGACACGGTATTCGGCAATCCGCCTGCCGAGCGACCCAATCCAGCCGCCGACACGCCCGACATCGCGCTGGAACCAGACCAACGCCGGCATGCCGCCGGGCTGATGCGCATCAACCATGTCGGCGAGGTCTGCGCCCAAGGCCTGTACTTCGGCCAGGCGGCGGTCGCCCGCGATGCTCACACCCAGCAGCATCTGCTGGAAGCGGCGCAGGAAGAAACCGACCACCTGGCCTGGTGCGCCGACCGTCTGCACGAACTGGACAGCCGCCCCAGCCTGTTCAACCCGCTCTGGTACGCCGGCAGCTACGCCCTCGGCGCACTGGCCGGATTGCGCGGCGACGACTGGAGCCTGGGCTTCGTGGTCGAGACCGAGCGCCAGGTCGAAGCCCATCTGGACGAGCACCTGGAGACCCTGCCCGCGATCGACCAGCGCAGTCGCGCCATCCTGCGCGTGATGAAAATCGACGAAGCACGCCACGCCGATCAGGCCGAACAGGCCGGCGCCCGCATCCTGCCGCCGCCGATTCCCAGCGCCATGGCGCTGGCCTCCAAGCTGATGAAGACCATCGCCTACCGCTTTTAGGCGGTTCGTTTTAGGCGAGCTTCAAGCCAATCACACCGGCAACGATCAGGCCGATGCACGCCAGGCGCGGCCACGACGCGCTATCGCCGAACAACGCGATGCCAGCGATGGTGACGCCGACTGCGCCAATGCCGGTCCAGATCGCGTAACCGGTTCCCACCGGGATGGTCTTCAGTGCCTGCGTCAACAACCACAGGCTGATGGCTGCCAGGCTGACCGTCAGCACGGTCGGCCACAGGCGCGTAAAACCGTCGCTGTACTTCAGGCCCATGGCAAAGCCGATTTCGAACAGGCCGGCCAACAACAGATAGATCCAGGGCATCGCATCACTCCTCACTAGAAAACGGGCAAAAAAAAAGCGACCCAGTGCTTGCACACTGGGCCGCCGTCGGCTGTGGAACGCGAGGTCATCGCGTGGCGGGCCGTCCCGCCTTGCATCTTGCGCGCGCTTGCAAACAAGCACGCAACAGGTCGAATCCTGCGCTTATTCGCTCAGGTTACGCCCGTGGAACAGCTCTTCGATCTCACGCTTCAACAGCGTTTCGATCTTCATACGCTCCTTGAACGAGAGGTTCTTGGCGCGCTCTTCGAACAGGTACTGATCGAGATCGAAATCCTTCAGGTGCATCTTCGTGTGGAAGATATTTTCCTGATAGACGTTGACGTCGAACATCTCGTAACGCGACTTCACGTTCTTGGCCATGAAGTGTTGGATCGAGTTGATCTTGTGGTCGATGTAGTGCTTCTTGCCCTTCACATCGCGGGTAAAGCCACGGACACGGTAGTCCATGATCACGATGTCCGATTCCAGACTCTCGATCAGGTAGTTCAGCGCCTTCAACGGCGAGATCACACCGCACGTGGCGACGTCGATATCGGCGCGGAATGTCGCGATGCCTTCCTGCGGATGCGTCTCGGGATATGTATGGACAGTGATATGACTCTTGTCCATATGAGCAACCACGGCTTCAGGAATCAACTCCTTGCCGGCCTGCTTCTTGTCGATGACGGGCTCTTCCGAGATGAGGATCGTCACCGACGCGCCCTGCGGATCGTAGTCCTGACGTGCGATATTGAGGATGTTGGCGCCAATGATCTCGGCCACGTCGGTCAGGATCTGCGTCAGACGGTCCGCGTCGTACTGCTCATCGATATACTCGATGTAGCGCTGACGCTCCTCTTCGGTACGCGCATAACAGACGTCGTAGATGTTGAAGCTCAACGCCTTGGTGAGGTTGTTGAACCCCTGTAGCCTCAGGCGAGGCAACGGCTTGACCACGTCGGTCTGTCCTTATGGAAGGCGGGAAAGGAGTCAATTATGAGCCAAAGATCCCAGCAACGAAATGCCGACGTTGAGAATGGTTTACCTTGCATGACTCATGCCGTTAAGCTTCAGGAATTACACGCGGAACTACCATGAGCCCAGGAAACACGACGGTTGTCACCACGACGGTACGTAACGCTACCCCTTATCTGGCACTGGACGCTGGCACGATTGAGCGTTTTCTGGCGCACAGCCACCGCAGGCGCTATCCGACCCGGACCGATGTGTTCCGGCCAGGAGACCCGGCCGGCACCCTCTATTACGTTGTCAGCGGCTCGGTCAGCATCATCGCCGAGGAAGATGACGATCGTGAGTTGGTGCTGGGCTACTTCGGCAGTGGCGAGTTCGTCGGCGAGATGGGGTTGTTCATCGAATCCGATACGCGCGAGGTGATCTTGCGCACCCGCACCCAATGCGAACTGGCCGAAATCAGCTACGAGCGGCTGCAGCAACTGTTCCAGACCAGTCTGTCACCGGATGCGCCCCGCATCCTGTACGCGATTGGCGTTCAGCTCTCAAAGCGATTGCTCGATACCACAAGGAAAGCCAGCCGCCTGGCATTCCTGGACGTGACCGACCGTATCGTGCGTACGCTGCACGATCTGTCCAAGGAGCCTGAAGCGATGAGCCATCCGCAAGGCACCCAGCTGCGCGTTTCGCGGCAGGAATTGGCACGCCTTGTCGGTTGCTCGCGCGAAATGGCCGGGCGCGTTCTCAAGAAACTGCAAGCCGATGGTCTGTTGCATGCACGCGGCAAGACCGTCGTGTTGTACGGCACGCGCTAAGCGGTTGTGGTCGCGGTTGGTGCAACATCGCACCGACCGCCGTTTGAGCCGCATGTCGCAAGGCATGCGGACTGATGCAGTCAGGCGCTTTCCGCTATCGATTGCCGGGCGTGTCAGGCGCTACAGCGCCTTGCCACCGCGGTCGCGACAGCCCCAGTTGAGGATCGGTGTGCCCGCAGGCAGCACCTGACGGAACAGTGCTTCGCGATTGGCTTTGGGGTTGACCACCACCGGTGCGCGTGCGGCCTTCAACAACGGCAGATCGGCCGTGCTGTCCGAATAGGCGATGGCGATGTCGGCATAGCCGCGCTCGCGCAACATGCGCATCTTTTCTTCGTTGTGGCAGTGGCGCCGCGCGGTGACCGCACCCAGGCGTGGGCCGACCAGGCTGCCGATCACCGGCACGTCCTGATGCGCAACGAAGCCGAGAATCGCACGCGCCAGTTCCGGCGGTGCGCCGGTGGCGACCACGACCCGATCGCCTGCGGCGCGATGGTCGGTGAACACCTTCAACGCATGCGGCAGCAAGCGCTGCCGGATCTGCGCTTCATGCTTGAGCACGTACGCATCGATGAAGCGATTGAATTCGCGCGTGCGATGCAGGCCGAAGGTGGCGATCCACACATAGCCGGAGACACCGCGCCTGCGGGTCGGCAGCATCGCCACCATCGGGCCGAGAATTGGCGAAGCCAACAAGGCCACCAGCAGACGCAACGGGTTGCGTTTGATCAGCCAGGCAAACAGATGGCTGCCGGAATCGCCGTCGTACAGCGTGTGGTCGAAATCGAAGACCACCAGCGGGGCGTCGTCGCGCGGTGCGGGATACGACTCAGTCATGCGCAAAGAATAGCTGACGCAGCGACTCGCCGGGTTCGGGCGCGCGCATGAAGGTCTCGCCGACCAGAAACGCGTTCACATCGTGGCTGCGCATCAACTGCACATCTGCCGGAGTGACGATGCCGCTCTCGGTGACCAGAATGCGATCGCGCGGCACCGCGGCGCGCATGTCCAGCGTGGTCTGCAATGAGACCTCGAAGGTGCGCAGGTTGCGGTTGTTGATACCCACCAGCGGCACCGGCACCTGCACGGCGCGCTCGAGCTCGTCGATGTCGTGCACTTCTACCAGCACGTCCAGACCGAGCTGCATGGCCAGGCCGGATAGATCGGCCAGTTGCGCGTCTTCCAGCGCCGACACGATCAGCAGGATGCAGTCGGCACCGAGCACGCGCGCTTCGTAGACCTGATAGGGGTCGACAGTGAAATCCTTGCGCAGCACCGGCAGCGTGCAGGCCTCGCGCGCCTGTTGAAGATACGCATCGGCGCCCTGGAAGAAATCCACGTCGGTGAGTACCGACAGGCAACTGGCGCCACCGAACTCGTAACTGACGGCGATGTCGGCCGGATGAAAGTCGGGCCGGATCACGCCTTTGGACGGGCTGGCCTTCTTCACTTCGGCGATGACGGCCGGGTCGCCGGCGGCGATGCTGGCCTGCATGGCGGCAGCAAAGCCGCGTGTGAGCGGCAGGTCGGCGCAGCGCGCGACCAGCTCGGCCTGCGGCACGCGTGCACTGCGCTCGGCGATTTCTTCGGCCTTGCGGGCAAGGATGGTGTTGAGGATATCGCTCATCGTATCGGGTCCTGGCGGGCGGGCATTATCGGTCAATACGGCCGCAACTGAGGTGGCCGCACGCCAGTGCACAGCATGCCAGCGACACCGTGACGATGCCGGCCAGCGATTGCCGGTTTCTCGGGGCAGGAACACCGGCGTGGTGACATCGCAGACGTGCGGAGTGCGGACACTGCATGGATCAGGACTGCGCAGCAGCCTGACGGGTGAAGGCGACATAGGCATCCAGTTTGGCGCGCGCCGAGCCATCGGCCAGCACCGCACGCGCACGCACCACGCCGGCGGCGATGCTGTCGGTCACGCCGGCCACATACAGGGCCGCGCCGGCGTTGAGCGCCACGATGTCCAGCGCCGGGCCGGGCACGTTGTCCAGCACCTGCAGCAGCATCGTGCGCGATTGCGCGGCATCGGACACCTTGAGATTGCGGCTGGCCGACATGGCGATGCCGAAATCCTCCGGATGCACTTCGTATTCGCGCACCTGGCCATCGCGTAGCTCGCCGACCAAGGTGCCGGCACCGAGCGAGAGTTCGTCCATGCCATCGCGGCCCCACACCACCAGCGCGCGCTCGGCGCCGAGCTCCTGCAGCACGCGCGCCTGGATGCCGACCAGATCCGGATGGAACACGCCCATCAGGATGTTCGGCGAACCCGCCGGGTTGGTGAGCGGGCCGAGGATATTGAAGATGGTGCGCACGCCCATTTCGCGACGTACCGGCGCCACCATCTTCATGGCCGGGTGATGCACCGGTGCGTACATAAAGCCGATGCCGGTCTGCGCCAGCGAGGCGGCGACCTGTTCGGGCTGCAGTTCGATCACTGCGCCCAATGCTTCCAGCGCGTCGGCACTGCCGGACTTGGACGAGACGCTACGGTTGCCGTGCTTGGCGACCTTGGCACCGCCGGCCGCAGCCACGAACATCGCGCAGGTGGAGATGTTGAAGGTGTGCGAGCCATCGCCGCCGGTGCCGACGATGTCGACCATGTGCTGGCGGTCGGTCACTTCCACGCGGCGCGAGAACTCACGCATGACGGTGGCCGCACCGGCGATTTCGCCGATGGTTTCCTTCTTGACCCGCAGCCCGGTGAGGATGGCCGCGACCATCATGTCGGAGACCTCGCCGCGCATGATCTGCCGCATCAACTCGACCATTTCGTCGTGAAAGATTTCGCGGTGTTCGATGGTGCGTTGCAGGGCTTCTTGCGGCGTGATGGGCATGGGCGAGAGGACCGTGGAAAAACGTGGGAGAAGTGCGAGAGGACTGTGGATCGATCAGGCGTGGAGAGACATGCCAGCGTCGGTGCAATGCCATGCAGCGGCGTTGCAGGCGACGCTCATTGACCGGGACGCCGCATGCGGAAACGCGCCTGGGCCTGCACTTCGAAATAATCGGCGGCACCGCCGGCGCGCAGGATCGTCTGCACGGCAGCGGGATCGTAGATGCCGTCCTGCAGCGCGGCGTGCGCCAGATGCACACCCACCACTTCACCCAGGACCAGCCAGGTTTCGATGGCCTGCCCGCTTGCGCTCTGCAGCGGCAGCAACTGGCTGAGCCGACATTCGAAACTCACCGGGCTTGCCGCCACACGCGGCGCATCAATCAGGCGCGAAGCTGCCATCTGCAAGCCGGCCAGTGCGAACTCGTCCACCTCCGAGGGCACCATCGCCGCGCTGGCATTCATGGCCTCGGCCAACGGACGCGTGGCCAGATTCCAGGTGAATTCGCCGGTGGCTTCGATGTTGCGCAGGCTGTCCTTGCGACCGATGCTGGCAAAGCCGACGATCGGCGGCACGTAGTTGAACGCGTTGAAGAAGCTGTAAGGCGCCAGATTGGCGATGCCGTCGGCGCTGCGCGAACCGATCCAGCCGATCGGTCGCGGACCGACGATGGCATTGAACGGATCGTGCGGCAGCCCGTGGCCCTGGCTTGGTTCGTAGAAGTGGACGTTGTCGCCAGTGGTGCTCATCGTGATCCGGATGCAGGCGTTGAAGAAACGAAACGGCGAACCATCTCTGCCATGCAGGACAGATGATTGCGGGCATCGTACCCGTGGGCAGCTGGTGCATCGACGTTGCTGAAGACTGCATCGACAACTGCCGTATAGACGCGGGCGACGTGCGCGGTGCGCATTTCGGTCAGCGCTCCAGGAAGTTTTTCAGCAAGGTATGACCGTGCTGGGTCAGGATCGATTCGGGATGGAACTGCACGCCTTCGACCGGAAACTGGCGATGGCGCAGGCCCATGATCTCTTCCATCGAGCCATCCGGATTCTCGGTCCAGGCGGTGACTTCCAGCGCTTCGGGCAAGGTGGTCTTGTCCACCACCAGCGAGTGATAGCGCGTGGCCTCGTAGCTGTCCGGCAGGCCGGCGAACACGCCCTTGCCCTCGTGGCGGATCGGCGAGGTCTTGCCATGCATGATGTTGCCGGCGCGGATCACATCGCCGCCATAGACCTGACCGATGCTCTGGTGGCCCAGACAGACGCCCAGGATCGGCGTGGTCTGGCCCAGCTGCTCGATCAGCTGCAGCGAGACACCGGCCTCGTTGGGCGTGCGCGGACCGGGCGAGATCACGATGCGCTCCGGCTTGAGCGCGGCGATCTGATCGACGCTCATCGCATCGTTGCGCACCACCGTGACCTCCGCGCCCAGGGCCTGCAGGTACTGCACGAGGTTGTAGGTGAAGCTGTCGTAATTATCGAGCATGAGCAACATGTCAGGCCTATCTGATTGTTTTTAAACGGGATATACCCCGAAACCGTCCATTGATACCCGCCCTGACACCCTCGAACCTGTGTGGTACCCAAGCGACTGGGAAGCGAGCAACGCCAAAGCATATCTTCGCACGGGCCCGCTGCTGCGTTCCCGGGCGATTTGCTTCCCCGCTCATAGGTGAGTTCCCGCCACGCGCCCAGCGCGGCAGGCAGTCGGCCTTGATACACCGACGCAGACCAGATCGTCACTCGAGCGCCGTCTGACGCCCGCTTCCCAATGCACCGCCCTGCTTCGTGAAACCACCACGTCGCAGGGCGGCGCTGGGGCGACACTAGGTGTCAGGCCACCAATGCGAGCGCTGGTTTTCCATTGATTCCGCGTGAGCTGCTCTCAACACTCTCCACCAATGCGGTTGCTTGATCTTCGAGTGCACGGGCGGACGATGCCATGGTGTCAACCAGCACTGAATTCTGCTGCGTCGCTGCGTCCATCTGGGCAATGGTTTGATTGATCTGCTCGATCCCGGCACTTTGCTCGTGGCTGGCCGCCGCGATCTCACCCATGATGTCGTTGACTTGCTTTACCGACGCCAGCAGCTCCTCCATGGCTTTGCCCGCCACATTGACCTGCTCTGCCCCTTGCCCCACCTTCGCGCCGGAATCGGCGATCAGATCGCGAATTTCCTTTGCGGCCGTGGTGCAGCGCTGAGCGAGGCTGCGCACTTCGGACGCCACCACCGCAAACCCACGCCCCTGTTCTCCCGCACGCGCCGCTTCCACGGCTGCATTCAAGGCGAGGATATTGGTCTGAAACGCGATGCCGTCGATGACGGTGATGATTTCCCCAATCTTCCGCGACGATGTCTGGATCGCTGACATCGTGCTGACGACACCATTGACCAATTGCCCACCACGCAGCGCCGTCTCTGCAGCGCTACTGGCAAGCGCATTGGCCTGGCGCGCGCCGTCAGCATTCTTGCGCACGATGCTGGTCATTTCTTCCATGGAGCTTGCGGTCTCCTCGAGCGCGGCTGCCTGCTGCTCGGTGCGCCGCGACAGGTCATCGTTGCTGCGCACGATGTCTCCTGCCGCGTTGCTGAGTGTGTTTGCCACTTCGCCCAGCTGACGTCCGGCCTCCACATCCATCAACGCGCCCACCGCGCGCAGGGGGGTGCCGTCTGCCGCACGTTTGGTCAGGCCGCGTGCCCGGAACCATCGATACTGGCCGTTTTTGAGCTGCAGGCGGTACTCGATATCGAAGTTGGTGCGGCCACTGCGGTCGTTCAAATGCGCCGCGAAGGCGTTCAACGACCGCGTCTTGTCTTCCGGATGAAGCCGCGACGCCCAGCTGTCCAATACATTGGGAAATTCTTGCTCGGACTCAAAGCCCAGCAAGTGACGGAACTGCTGTGACCACCAGAACTCGTTGCTGGGATTGATCGGGTCACCGGCGATGACACTCATGTCCCACAAGCCATCGCTCAGCATCTGCGAGCCGAGCTCAAAGCGCGTCAGTGTGATGTCGAGAAACTGCTCTCGGTCACGGCGCTCGGTGATGTCGGTGAGCGCACCCGCCACCCGAAGCGGCAAGCCTTGCGCGTCGCGCTCGGTGGTGCCGAATGCGCGGAACCAGCGGTAGTGGCCCGACTTCAGACGCAAGCGGTTCTCGACGTCATAGGGGGTCCGGCCACTGCTGTCCGCAAGATGCGCCGCGAAGGCGTCTAGCGTCGGCTGCTTGTCATCCGGGTGCAGGCAGGCAACCCAGCTGTCCAGCACATTCGGAAACTCCTGCTCGGAGGAGAAGCCCAGAAGAGCGCGCATCTGGGGCGACCACCACACCGGGCTGTCAGGATGCGTGGGGTCTCCATTGATGACGCCGATATCCCAAAGGCCGTCTGTGGTGCTGTTGGCAACCAGTTCAAAGCGTCCTTCCAGTTGACGCAGTGCAGCCGCCGCATCAGCCGCCTGGACTTTCGCCAGGTCACGCTCCTGTTGGGCGGCACACAAGCGCTCTGCCATCTTCTTGAGAAGCAGGGCGGGACCGTTGCTCGGCCACTGCGCGGTGCCCCCCTGCAACGTGGCTTCAATCGCCTTGGTCAACGCCTCGACCTTGTGACCGTCGGAGAAAAACATGGCGACCTCTGCCGTTTGGTTAGGAACTGGCGCTAACGGCAGTGATCGACATTTCTTGAGGCCAGAATTAGGTAAGGGCGATGCGGCTGCTGTGCCGTTCAGGTAACCACCAACGTCCGTGTAGCGCGTCGCTGTCACGGCAGCAGCGAAAGATTGAGCGTGTCGTTCCATGGAGAGCCCTTACCCACCAGGTGCAATGCCTGTCTTGGGTAGGAATGCGTTGAAGCCGTCCGATCTTGCGCTGCCGTTCATCGGCGACATCGAGACGTTGATTCGTACCGCTGCGCTGGCGCCAACACCATTTCGCATCCAACGATGCTGCCAGGTTGGCGGCAAGGCTACAAAGACCGTGACGTCATCCGCCGTCGGCGCAACGCCGCGCGTTCGGTCATTCGATCTTCCTCTGCTCTTGTCCGGTGATTCCCATGAAGCTGTCGTTCCAACGCCCTGCGTCGTCCTCGATCGCGCTGTTGGCCGTGCTGGCAACCCTGACCGGCTGCGGCAAGCCGGACACACCAGCGCCGCCTGCACAGACCAAATCGGCGGCCACTCCTGCCGCCAGCGCCGGCATTGCCTGGCGCGAGGGCGACGTTGATGACGCCTTCGCCGAGGCCAAGGCAAGCGGCAAGCCGCTCATGCTGTATTGGGGCGCCGTCTGGTGCCCACCGTGCAACCAGCTTCAGGCCACCTTGTTCAAGGATCCCGCCTTTATCGAATTGACGCGCAAATTCGTGGCGGTGCATCTGGACGTGGACCTTGCAGATGCACAGAAGTGGGGCGATCAATTCAACGTCAAGGGATATCCAACCATCATCGTGCTGCGCCCGGATCGCAGCCTGATCACGCGCCTGGCCGGCTACAGCGACAATGCCCGCCTGGCCGACGCCTTGCAGGTGGCGGCCACGCAGACCATGACCTCGGAGCAGTTGCTCGACCGGGCGTTGAAGACCCCGAAGGAATTGCGCGCAGACGACTGGACCTTGCTGGCCGGCTACGAGTGGTGGGGCATGGCGCGCGAGCCGTCGAACACGCGTAGTGCAAGCGATGTGCTTGGGCATTTGGCCGCCTCGGCACCGCAGCCTGCGCTGCAGCGCAGGTTCGCGCTGCTGGAGTTATCCATCGCAACAACGCCACCGGTTGCCAGCCCGGCGCACCTGGCATTGCTGAAGGCGGTTTTGGCCGATCCGTCGGAGGTGCGCGCAAACCGCACCGAGCTGAGTCGTTTTGCCCCACGCCTGGTGATGGCGTCCACCAGCGACCCAGGCGAGCGCGCGGCGCTGTCCTTTGCGCTGAATCAGGCGCTGGACAAGGTCTATGCCGACGCCACCCTGCCGATCGTGGACCGGATGATCACCGCCTCCACGCAGATCGATCTCGCTCGCCTGGCACAGGGTCAAACCCCGGGTAGCGAGCCAAAGAAGCCGCAACCGCCGCTGCCGGCAGCGGTGCTCGACACCGTTCGCCAGCGCGTGCAATGGGCGGTGCAGACGGCCAAGACCGATGAGGAACGACAGTCCGTCATCACCGGAGCCGCGGGACTACTGGACGATACAGGCGATACCGCCGGTGCAGAACAACTGCTGCTGGGCGAGCTGACGCGTAGCAAGACCCCCAACCACTACATGCAGTTCCTCGCCGATCTGGCCGAAGAACGCAACGACCCCAAAACAGCGCTGACGTGGTTGAAAAAGTCCTACGAAGGTTCCCAAGGCCCCGTCCTGCGCGTGGAGTCGGCGCTGCGGTATGCCAATGGGGTGATCCGGCTCAGCCCCCAGGACACCGCTGCCATCGAATCTGCCACTGCACAGGTGATCGGCGAGTTGGCAGGCCAGCCGGATCGATACGGTCGACGTAACCTTCAAAACCTCAAGGCGCTTGGTACTTCGCTCAAGACCTGGAACACGCAGCATCATCGGGAAGGCAGCACGGTGCTGGCGCGGCTGCAGCAGAAAATGCAGGCCAGTTGCGGCAGCAAGAACACCAGCGGGTGCAGCAGCTGGCTGAGCTGAAAGGAAAACGCCCGGCCGAATGGCCGGGCGTTATGCCGTGTGCATCGATTGGACCTCAGGCGACCAGCTTCACGACCTCATCCCCAAATCGCTGCTTGAGCTGGCTGGGCTGCTTGCCCGAACCAGGCCGCGTCTCAAGTGTGGTCGTCGCTGCGCGCACGACGCTGTCTTCGGGTAGACGAAGACACGCCCAACAGCAGACACATTTCATCCGCACAACGAATGACATATTCCGTTGGGGAATGATCATTTCGCAATTGAAGCGTTGCGCGTTTCCGGCTTGATGGCATTTTCAAGTCACTGACGACGACAACGCATGCCACACAAGGTGGCCATGAATGCCAGGGCACGCCTGAGCACTTCGATTGCACGCTGAGTAATTCGCACTGTATTTGCCCGGACCGTTGATGACGGCACGTGCGCCAGACCGTGTCTGCGTGCAGCACGTGGAGCACGCTGTCGCGTCGATCGACGCGTCGCCCGGCCACCAGCGACCCCGGCGCTGCAATCGAGGCTGGCAACGCCATGCGTCCGTCCAACGATGTGCCGGCCGTCAACGCCGCACGTCAGCAGCCCTGCAAGCCCGGGCGGCAGCACGCCGCCTTTCCCACCACAGCGAGGACATGCCGTGACGAAGATCCCTTCAGCCAGTGCTTCCCAGCCAGCGCGATCGACGAATGCAGAGTTTGTGATCGAAATGCCGCCGCTACAGCAACCCAACCAGACGCCCACACCTGCGGCGAACCCTGCACTGTCGCGCCTGGCTCCCAGACCGTCCCGACGACGCGACAACCCGGAACGCAACACAGGATCTGGCAGCGCTGCCGACAGAAACCAGCACACCGGTGAGAGCCCGCTGCTGCATGCCGCGGACGCGTCGATCCTGCACGACGAACAGAGCAGCAGCGAGCGCTTCCACAGCACCAGAAATTTCCTGGAACCATCCGATACGCCTCCAATCTTTCACGAACAACCGGCCCCGCCGGTGCACACATCTGCAACGACCACCGCACCTGCGGCGGCAGCCAGCACAAGCACAACCGCCGAGCGGCTGGGCGCGCTGGCTGCATCGATCGGAACCGGCGCAGCGCGTGGCGTACGCACCGTGCTTGGACCGACCGCCGCCGCAGTGGCGGCTGCAGCGCGCGGCGTCCTACCGATCAGTGTCGACAAGCAATACCTGGGCGCTGCGCTGGGGCATCTGGTGCACCAGGCCAGCTCGGTGGGACCGACCACCTTCGCGCGTGAGTTGCTGGGCGAAGGGTTGTTTGCCGTTCTTCGCCAGCTTCCGCCCGAAGCGGTCGTTGCCATGCAGGCAGTCTCCGGCACGCTGCAGATGGCGCTGCATACGCTGCGAAGCAACCGCGAGAACCGCAATCCCGATGCGGCTGCGCGAGGCTTCCACAATCTCAGTCTCGAACAGTGGGATGCATTGTCCGACGACGAACGCACTCACAAAAAAGCCGAGCAGCAACATTATTCGGATCTGGTCACCCGGCTCGCGCTGGCCGGCATCGTGAGCAACATCGCCGTGGGTGCGGCCGGCAAGTCAGCGGGCCAACCGGAGACGGCGGCCAGGCTGCTGGCCAGCGATCTGAAGATCGCCGCTTATGCCGCAGCCCGCGACACCATCCAGGCAACCTTCAAGATGGTGGGAATGCGCGACCCCAACCGCTCCAATGGCGGCATCAGCGATCCGCATATCACCAGCGCCGGCAGGTTTTACGGCATGGCCAACGTCCTGACCAATCTGGCATCCAACGAGCTGGCATCGCCGGACTTTGCAGCGGCCCGGCAGCGCTGGGCCGGCCTGCACTCGCCTTTCACCCAAGGCGAGGCGACCAGCGTCATCTTGCGTCAATCGGCGGTAAACACCGCCTTGAATGTCGGCCTGGAGACGCTGGACTGGATCAACGTCACCCAGCACGAAGCCGACGAAGCCGGGACCCAGCAGATCTGGGAACCCGAGTGGAAGGGCAAGCGCGAGGATTATGAGCGGGTCATGGATCATTCGGTCGCACGCACGGCCGCCATCAATTCCAATATCGCGCTTGGTACCGCCATCAACATGATTGGCGCGTGGCTCGGGTTGTCGCCCACACGTAGCGGATTGCTCTCCAATACGGTGTCCGGCGTGGTCGCCGGCATGCAATACAAGACCATCGGCGCCACCTGGCAAGCCGAGGCGGCCGTTCGCGCAGCCGAGGCGCCTCGCTCGCAGGTTGAGTAAGCACAGCGATCAAAACCACCGCGCCCGCCACCAGGCGGGCGCGGCTGGCTTGATGCCATGTGCTACACCACACGCGCTCCCGCGATCACAGCAGCGTTACTCGGCAACCACGCCGCGCTTGGTCAGAATCGCGTGGATGGCATGCGCATATTTATCGCGCTCGGCGGGCGTTTCGGAATGATAGGCGCCCACGGCGGCCCAGGTATTTCCATATTTATTGGTCATCTCGCGCAGCCGCCAGGCGGCGACATACACGCTGACGCACGGCTGCATCAACGCATCCCTGGAGATGCCGTAACTGGAAAGACGCCGCAGATGGATCGAATTGATCTGCATCTTTCCATAATCGATCGTGCCGTTGTTGTTGCGATGGATCGCGTCGGCACGGCCACGTGATTCCTGCCACGCAATGGCACGCAGCACCCATGGATTGACATGTTGATAGCCGGCGGCTTCTTCAAAACAGTCTGCGCGTGCCAGCGGTGCGGCGCACAGCAACGCCGCCGCAATCAACACGCGTCGCCGAGGGGCGGCAGCATGCCTGGGCTGGAGCGCGCACCATCGCGCGCCTACGCGCATGTTTCTCGAGAGCGTGGCACAACACAGTTGACGCCAGACATCCGTGCCGTGCACAGACGCACACGTGGTCGGCGTATCGGTCTCTTTCATGTCTGTCACCTGATCGTCGTTCATTCCAGCAACGTAGCGGAGTGGACGCACACCCCCGGTTGGTCCGACGCTCCGCTCGATCGCGACACCATAACGGTGCTGTGCATCCGCATGCACACGCTGGACGAAGCGTCTATGACGTAAACGAAATCACAACACGCAGCGTTGAAAAACAGCTGTTTTCCAGGGTTTTTCCTGCGTTTTCTGCAGTCACGTTCGCAAGCAAAAGCGCACCTTCGCGTCCTGGCAGATGCACCGCCGTTGCCTCTTCTACTTTGCGCTCGGGGCAGCGCAGCGTCCCCGTTGCGATCTTGCCGTTGCAGCTTTCCGGCAATCCGCGATGTATCCAGTTCAACCACATGAGACGGGAATCACCATGGACTCTATCGGGAACAACTTTTCGAATATCAGCAATCTGCAGACGATGGGCATCGGGCCTCAGCAACACGAGGACTCCAGTCAGCACTCGCCTTCGGCTGGCTCCGAACAGCAGCTGGATCAGTTGCTCGCCATGTTCATCATGATGATGCTGCAACAGAGCCAGGGCAGCGATGCCAATCAGGAGTGTGGCAACGAACAACCGCAGAACGGTCAACAGGAAGGCCTGAGTCCGTTGACGCAGATGCTGATGCAGATCGTGATGCAGCTGATGCAGAACCAGGGCGGCGCCGGCATGGGCGGTGGCGGTTCGGTTAACAGCAGCCTGGGCGGCAACAGTGTGGGTGGCGGTTTCAACGCCAACCTGTCGAGCATCACCGGCCAAGCTTGATTGGCAATGCGTGCAGGCTGCCGCGCCACGCGGCAGCCTGCACGTTGTCACAGCGTCGGCTACACCCCGAAGCGTTGCTCAGGGCGAGACGATATGCGGGGTCAGCAAGAACAATCGCTGCAGCCGCGAGCCGCTCTTTTGGCGATGCTTGAACAGGTTGCCGACCAGGGGAATCTTGGACAGCCCGGGGACCTTGTTCAGATCGGTCTGATCGGTATCCTGGGCATATCCGGCGATCAGCAGGCTCTGGCCCTCGTTGACGAATGCCTGGGTGGTGATCTCGCTGGAGGTGATGACGGGAATGCCATCGACGGTATTGGCGCCCAACTGCCCGTCTTCGATACGCACATCCAGGCGCATCTGTCCGTTTGGCGAGCCCGGCACCACACTCGGCAATACGCGTAGCGACACACCTGCAGACAGGTTGTAGAGGTCTGCGGCTGCGTAACCGCTGACACGCACGAATGCCTGCTGCTTGTGATCCATCACCGCTTCCACGTTGTCCAGGGTCGCCACCTGCGGGGTGGAGACGATCTTGGCCTTGTCGGTCTGCTCGAGCGCCGAGACGCGCGTCATCAGGTAACGCCCTGCATCGCCAAGGACAGCGGTCAACGTCCCGCCCAACGGCGCGGTTGCACCCGCTGCTGCTGCACCGCTCAAGCTGCCGTCGTAGCCAAGCTGGCCACCACGCCCGTCGCCGGTCTGCACATCCACACGCCGGCTGTGGAACCGCCAGTCCACGCCGAGATCCTGCATGGCACCGTCGCGGATCTCGATGATGGTGGCATCGATCTGCAGCAGCTTGGGGCGGTTGTCGAGCTGCTGGATCAAGGTGCCATAGGCGGCCATGCGCTCGGGGCGGTCGCGGATGAGAATGGCATTGGTGCGCGGGTCGGCTTCGATCACCGGCGCGTCGGAAGCCTGCTCGCCGCCGCTGCCGGCGTCCACCGCCAGCGGCGCATCGCGGCGGGCCTGGCTCATCTCCGGCCACACGCTGGCCGGCGCATTGGCGCCACTGCCCGGCAACGGCGGGCTGACCGGCACGCGATCGGATGGCGAGGCACCGCCGAACCACGACGCAGGCAATCCGAGAATACCGGTGTTGCCGCCACCGCCATTCTGGCCCTGACCAGTGTTGCCGAAGGTGTTGGACGAACCGCCGCCGATCGGTTGCACCCGCCCGAAATTTGCGCCCGGCCCGGGCAGCGCCGCCGTGGGAGCGCCACGCACGCCGTACATGCTGCGCAACAGGCTGGCCATGCCCGGCACCTGGACATCCTGCCCACCGATGCGGGTGCTGTGATCGGCCGCCTGCGCGTAATGCAGCTGAAATACCTGCACTTCGGTGGCGTCGCGTTGGCGTGCGCCCTGCTCGACCTGCTTGGCGATTGCGGTGACGGTATCCACATAACCCGGCGGGCCGGACACCACCGCCACGTGCGCCGCCTCGTCGTAACGGACCGGAAAACGCGGATCGTCCAGCCGCATGCGCGCAAGCGCATCGCGCAGCGCACTGGTCGACGCGGCGCCCAGATTCAAGGTTGCATTCTTGGTTTCGTTGGCGCCCCAGATCCTGAGCACGGCACCGTCGTAATACCAGACGAAGCCGAATGTCGCAGACAGATCGTCGAGGAATTTCTGCGGGCTGGCCTCGAACTTGCCACTGAGCGTGCCGGTCACTTCCGGTGAAATCCAGGTGGTGATGGATTGGCTGGCGGACAGGTCGCGCAGCACTTCCTTGAGATCCTTGTGGTCGGCGACGTATTTGAAGCTGCGCGAATGCCACGGCACCTGCGCAGCATTGGCATGCGGCGGCAGCAGCGGCAGCAGGCTCAATAGCAACGCGGCGGCCAATGGCGCACGTCGATGGCGGTGAACTGGAGGACAGGCGTATGCCATGGCGTTCCCTCTGCGAGGCAAGTGAAAGAAGTCGATAGGGCTGCGTCTGGCGGGCAGGCGTCAGCCGGGGATTGCGTGCCGGATGCAGCGCCGTGCTGCGTACCGCAGCGTCGAGCAGCACATCGAGGGCGCGTGCGGTTCAGTGTAGGCAGCGCACGGCAGGCGATGTCTCAACAATGATCAATTCGCTGCGCCCCCCTTGCCGCCAACGTTCGCGGCATCGTGCAACTGCTGCTGGAAATGGAGGAAGCCGAGAGCGTCACCGGATTGCGCAATGAACACGCTGGTCAGCAATGCCAGCAGCAGCAGCGCCAATACCCCACGGATCGGTTGACTCAGATTCGAGGGTTCCAGCTTGTCGGCGGCGCGCGCCACAAAGCCGATGGCCAGATCCACCAGCACCAGCACCAGCATCAACGGCGCGGCCAGCTTGACGATTGCGGCCATCATGCCGTCGGTCTGCTGGATGACGAAGGACTCGGCGACCGCGCCAATGTCCGGCGTGAGCTGGCTCAGCGGCCACCAGCGAAACGATTCGAACAGCGCACCCAGCAGCATCAGCATGCCGCCCAGCGCGTAGAAAGACACAATCGCCAACTGCATCAACACCGTGGAGACCGGCGTACTTTGCTCACCGCTCAGCGGGTTGGTCATCTGCACGTTGTTGTAGCCGGACACATCGTCGATGAGCAGGCCCACACTCTCGGCAACCCAGAACACCGTGGATGCGGCAAACCCGATCAGCAGGCCGAGGAAGGCTTCCTTGAACACCAGCCCGACCAGGCCGGTCGCTTCGATTCTGGCCAGCGCATCGGCCGGTTGTCCGTAGGCGATGAACGAACTGAGCACATACACCACACCGTTGCGCGCCATTCCGGGAAGGCTGTCCTGCGCCGTTGCCGGCAGCACGAAAAACATCACGAACACGCGCACCCCGCACAGCGCCAGCAGGGTCAGCAGCGACACGCCCTGGGATGACAACGCCAGCAGTGCGGTGGCGGTGTCGTTCATTGCCCCACTCCGCGCGCGGCACGATGCAAGCGCAGCCCGAGCAAGGCGTCGATCGCGTCTTCCTCTTCGGCCGCTTCGCGCTGGGCTTGCCAGGCACGCTGCGCGCGGGCTGCGTTTTCCGCATACACCTGCGCCTGCGCCTGCAGCTTGCTCACTGTCTGTTGCACTGTTGCGGCCTCATCGCGTGCGCTCTGCAACGCCTGCGTCGC
Organism: Xanthomonas hortorum; assembly: GCF_011305375.1. Lineage (GTDB taxonomy): Bacteria > Pseudomonadota > Gammaproteobacteria > Xanthomonadales > Xanthomonadaceae > Xanthomonas > Xanthomonas hortorum_E. Next base: position 29,623 of record NZ_VCME01000013.1, on the reverse strand, counting down.
TGCGACCAGCGCCTGCTCTGCGGCGCGGCAGCGATCTTCCAGCACGGTGCGGAAGCGCTGGTGCTGCAGGATCGCCTCGATGCCGATCGGCTCACCCGCGCCGGCCTTGTCGGCCAGCGTGGTATCGAACGCCTCCAGGCGCGTGGTGCAGGCGTTGGCCTCCTGACTGCAACTGGCGCGCTCGCGGTTGCACTGCTCGAGCGCCCGCCTGCAGTCGCTCAGGCGCTCCTGCATCCGCTGGTAACGGCGCGTCTTCAACTGCTGCAACGTCGCCCAGGTGTCGGCACGCTCACGCATCGTCGATCACGCCGGCAAGCTGCCCCAGGGTGGCGTCATAGTCGCTGAGCTGATCGGTGGACTGGCTGAGGAAGTCGCGAATCGCGTCGATCCTGGCGATCGCCTCGTCGGCGACCGCATCGCTGCCCTGGCGGTACTCGCCGACCTGCAGCAAGGTCTCCACCTCGTTGTACTTGGCCAGCAGGCGCCGCAGCTGGCCGGCGTACTGGCGTTGCTCGGCAGACACGATCTGGCTCATCACCCGGCTCAGGCTTCCCAGCACATCGATGGCCGGGTACTGGTTCTTGGCGGCGATCTCACGCGACAGAATCAGATGGCCATCCAGAATACCGCGCACCTCTTCGGCGATCGGATCGCTGCCGGTGTCGTCTTCGGCCAGCACGGTGTAAAACGCGGTGATCGAGCCGGTCTCGCCCATGCCGGCACGTTCGAGCAGGCGTGGCAACTCGGCGAACACCGACGGTGGAAAGCCGCGCCGTGTGGGGGGCTCGCCGGCGGCCAGGCCGATCTCGCGTTGCGCGCGGGCAAAGCGTGTCAGCGAGTCCATCATCAGCAGAACGCGCAGGCCCTGATCGCGAAAATATTCGGCGATGGCGGTGCCGACATAGGCGGCCTTGGCGCGCTCGATGGAGGAGCGATCGGAGGTGGCGCACACCACCACGCTGCGCGCCAGACCGTCTGGGCCAAGAATCATCTCGATGAATTCACGCACTTCGCGCCCGCGCTCGCCGATCAGCACGATCACGTTGACGTCGCACTGCGTGCCGCGCGCGAACATCCCCATCAAGGTGCTCTTGCCCACGCCAGCTGCGGCGAAAATGCCCATGCGCTGGCCTTCGCCCAGCGTCATCAGGCCATCGACGATGCGCACACCGGTCGGTAGCGGCTGTTCGATCAGGCGCCGGCGCATCGGATCCGGCGCCTGTGCCTGGATCTGGACCCAGCCGTCGCCGGCGACCGGCCCCTGGCCGTCCGCCGGCTCACCCAGGCCATCGACTACGCGCCCCAGCAGCGCCTCCCCGACCGGCACCGCCAAGGGGCGCCCCAATCCGATCACGCGCGTCTCGCGCGACAGGCCCACCAGCTCGCCAAACGGCGCCAGCAAGGCGAGATGGCGGCTGAAGCCCACCACCTCGGCACGTTGCAACAGCGTGCCGTCGCGCTGGCGCAACTCGCATACCTCGCCCAGGCTGACCTGCACACCGGCGACCTTGAGCATGGTGCCGATCACCTCGACCACCTTGCCGTAGCGACGACCGAAGGCCAACGCAGCCAGTTCGCGCTCGAGCGTTGCCTCCAGCACCGGCATCTCAGCAGACATCCGGCACCGCCTGTGGCGCGGCCAGGACGCGGCGGATGACCCGCTGGAGGCTGCGCAGCTGATCGCGCAGATCGGTCTCCAACACGCCGGTATCCCATTCGCACACGCAGGCACCCAAGGCCAGCGTCGCATCGCCGCACAGTTCCACCGGCATGGCCCAGCCTGCGGCCGCGGCGGCCGCATCGAAGGCGCGCCGTGCGTCGTCCAGCGCATCGGGATGCACGCTCACCCGCAGGGCTTTCGCCTCGTCCAGGGCGCCGTCCAGCGCCTGTGCGGCGCGCGCGTACAGCGCAGCGGGGTCGTGCCCGTGGAGGACCTGTTCGCAGGCGTGCGCGACGATCTCGGCCAGACGCGCGCGGGCGCGCTGCGCGGCGTCCTCGGCCGCGAAGGCATGCCGCACGCCGCGCTCGTTCCACGCGTCGAGCTGACGGCGCAGCCCGGCGGCATAGCCCAGGCGTGCACTGCGCTCGGCCTTGTCCTGGGCATCCTGCAGGATCGTCTCGGCCTGTCGTTGGGCGTCGTCGATCAGCGCCTGCGCACGCGTCTGGGCGTCCGCCAGCGTCTGCGCGCACCGCGCGTGCACCTGTGCAGTCGCTGCGTCCAGTTCCAGCACACAGGCCAAGGCCTCGCGAGGGATGACCTCGCAGTCCAGGCCGACTGCCTCCGGGGTGGACCTCAGCCAAAGACGCATGGCAGCTCCGGCAACAAGGTAGGCAGCGCCTGCAGAAACGCATCGCTCGCGCCATCTGCCGCGATGGGCGCCACACGGGCAGCGCCCAACGGCAAGGACAGCGCCAGCACCTTGGCGATGCAGGGGTCTGGCCAGGCACCATCGGCCTCCATTCGACGCCAGCCATCGCCGATCCATGCCGCGTGCTCGGCATCGCGCGGCAACAGCGGCACTGTCGTGCCGGTGACTGCGCGATGGCGCACATGCTCAAGCACCGCCGGCCCCACCCACTGCTCGAACCAGGTCAGGCGCTCGCGTTCGATACAGCGGCGCAGCGCCAGTGCGCGCGAAAACACTGCGCGGCTCATCAACACCTTGGCGAGCAGATCGGGCGCGAGCACGACCAACCGATTGGCCAGCGGATCCAGCGCCGAAACCTGCATGCGCGAGCATCCCGACCAGGCCTGGATCACGCGAACACGGCGCTGCGCCGATGCCCGTTCCCAACCCAACGCAACGACCGGACCCAGCCAGTGCGCCACCCGCTCTGCCTCCAGCGATTGCGCCAGTACGGACACGGCCGCCGTCCATCGCTGAAGCCATAGTGCTGCGTTGTCGATGCGTGCCTTGTCCATCTGCCGGCCTCACCCAGCATGTTTTCTGGACAACGCGCGCAGGCGCTGCCAGCCGCCCCAGCGGCGTGCATCGGCGCTCGGCCACCAATACAGCGCTGCCGCAGCAATCGCCACGCACAGCGCCAGCGCGCATCCGGCCAGCCACGGCCACGGCCATGCGCGCGGAGGCGCGGATACAGAAAGCTGCGCATCGCTCTCCGCCCCGCCCGGCACCAGCGTGACGCTGACGTTTTCGTAGGTCAGTCCTTCCACGCTGTGCATCACCAGGGTCTTGATGCTGGGTACCAGGCTGGTCAGATCGCTACCGACGCGGAACTTGATGAACACCGCAGCGCTGGAGGGTTTGACCGAGGTGGACAGCGGGTCGTTGTTGGGAAGCACGATCTGCACATCGGCGGCGATCACGCCATCGATATTCGACAAGGTCTGCGACAGTTGCTGCGACACGCCGTAGATGAAGCGCACGCGTTCTTCGGTGGGTGTGGAGATCAGGCCGTCTTTCTTGAACATCTCGCCGAGATTGGCGTGCCGCTCACGCGGCATGCCATGCGTGCGCAGCACGTTCAACGCGTACGCCACCTGATCGTGCGGCGCGTTGACCGCCCAGGTCTTGCCGTCGTCGGGCGTGAGCTTTTCCGCATCCACACCGGCCGTCAGCAGCACGGCCAGCATGTCGTTGGCGTCGTTCTCGGTCAGCCCGGAATAGAGCTGCTGGTCGCAGCCAGACAGCAGCAGTGCGAGCAGCAACACCACCAGATATCTGAGCTTTCGCATGCTATTGGTTCTTGAACAGTGTCTGCACGGCGTTCTTGCCCGACTCCGCTACCCCAACGCTGACATTGAGGTTGAAGCCGACCATCGTCACCTCATTCATCAACTTCATCTGTTGTGCAACCAGGTCATTCAGCCCCATGGTCGGCGCCTGCGTGCTGAAGGCATCGATATGCTCGGTCATGCTGCGCACGCCATCGTTCTGCACGTCGACCATCCGGCTCATCATGCTCGGCTCGCCGACACGCTGCATGGCAGGCGGCAGCGGGCTGGAGGACTGCATCAGCGCCTGGAAGCGATTGACAAGCGCCTGGTTCGGCGCCGCCGTCGGCGACGCCGCTGGCGTGGTCAGGCCGGTACCGGCAGTGATCGGTGCGACAGGAGGAATGAGCGTCATGACATGTTCCGCAGGCTGGGTTTTGTCGGGGTCAGGCGCGCAGATACTGGGCGTTGGGAACTTCCATCGGCGCGGCGGATTCCGCCGCCGCTTCCAGCGGCGCGGGTGCCGGGGTGTAGCGTCCTGACAGCGCCTTGACCAGGCCAACGGCGTCGGCATCGGCGTTCTCTTCGATCAGACCGTCTGCAATGCCATGCCACGACGGGTCGCCCACCGCAAACAGGCAGCACGCGTACAAGGCCTTGCACAACGGCTTGGAGCCCGCATCGGCCTCCAGCTCACGCAGCAGGCGCGCGCCCTCCAGATAACTGCCGCGCTTGATCGCAATCCAGGCATCGAAGGTATCCAGCGCCTTCAACTCCGGCCGCAGCACCCGCACGGCAGCCAGTACCGCTGCGGCCTCTTCGAGTTTTTCGTGGGTCAGCCCGACCGTGATCAGGTTGATCAGCCCACTCACAACCGAACCGGAACATTCAATGTTTTCCATACCGCACCTCGTCATTCAATGGCTGTGGACAGCATGCGTGCGTAACGTACGCGTCGGCGCCAACGAAGACTTTTCAGAAGCGAACATCGGAATACCATCGCGAACAAACACATCGTGCTTCGTACACCCATGCACACGTTCGCCTTGGAAGCGGATCGTCCGGCAACGGCTCGCCCAGAATCGGCGTGCAGCAACAGCGGCCGGAGATCGCCATGTCGGATGAAAAGACCGAGAAGCCGACCGAAAAGAAACTGCAGGATGCGCGCAGGGATGGGGAAGTCCCGATCAGCCCGGATGTCACTGCCGCCGCGGTGCTGCTGGCCGCGCTGTTGGTGCTGAAACTGGCAGGCAGCTATTTTGTCGAACACCTGCGTGCATTGATGTCGATCGGTTTCGATTTCACCGCCAATACGCGCGATGCCACCGCCTTGCACCGTGCACTCGGTCGCATCGGCATCCAGGGCGTGTTGCTGACGCTGCCCTTCGTGGCGGCCTGCCTGGCCGCGGGATTGATCGGCACCTTTGTGCAGACCGGGCTCAATGCCTCGCTCAAACCGGTCACGCCCAAATTCGATTCGCTCAACCCCGTCAACGGCGTCAAAAAACTCTTTTCGTTACGCAGTCTCATCAACCTGCTGAAGCTGGGCATCAAGGCGGCCGTGATCGGCGTGGTGTTGTGGTATGGCCTTCGTGCACTCATGCCGACCATCATCGGGCTCGCCTACCAACCAACGGCCGACATCGCCCAGATCGGCTGGCGCGCACTGGGCATTCTGTGCGCCCTGGCGGTGCTGGTGTTCGTGCTGGTCGGCGCGGCGGATTGGAGCGTGCAGCATTGGTTGTTCATTCGCGACAAGCGCATGAGCAAGGACGAGCAGAAGCGCGAACACAAAGAGAGCGAAGGCGACCCGGAGGTGAAGGGAAAGCGCAAGGAATTCGCCAAGGAACTGGTCTTCGGCGACCCGCGCGAGCGCGTTGCCAAGGCCAAGGTGATGGTGGTCAACCCGACCCATTACGCCGTCGCGCTCGCCTACGAACCGGACGGTTTCGGTCTGCCGCAGGTGGTTGCCAAGGGCGTGGACGACGGTGCGCTGGAACTGCGTGCCTACGCGCACAACCAGGGCATTCCGATCGTGGCGAACCCGCCGTTGGCGCGTGCGCTGCATGCGGTCGAACTGGGCGAGGCGGTTCCCGAATCGCTGTTCGAAACGGTGGCGGTGGTGCTGCGCTGGGTCGATGAGCTGGGCCGCGACAACGATGACGGCAGCGGTCCGCTGCCCTGCTAGGAGATGGCATGCGCCTGACACGGTATTTCTCATACACCGGTGAGGTGGCGATCGCCGCCTTGGTGGTGGCGGTCATCGGCTTGATGATCCTGCCGCTGCCCACCCCGCTCATCGATACGCTGCTGGGCATCAACATCACCCTGAGCGTGGTGTTGCTGATGGTCACGATGTATGTGCCCGACTCGATCTCGCTGTCGTCGTTTCCCTCGTTGCTGCTGTTCACCACGCTGCTGCGACTGTCGTTGAACATCGCATCGACAAAATCGATCCTGCTGCATGCCGAGGCCGGCCACATCATCGAGAGCTTCGGCGAGCTGGTGGTCGGCGGCAACCTGGTGGTGGGCCTGGTGGTGTTTCTGATCATCACCACGGTGCAGTTCATCGTGATCGCCAAAGGCTCCGAGCGCGTGGCGGAAGTCGGTGCGCGCTTCACCCTGGATGCGATGCCCGGCAAGCAGATGAGCATCGATGCCGACCTGCGCGGCGGCAACCTGACCGCAGACGAAGCACGCCGCAAACGCGCGCGGCTGGCCATCGAGAGTCAACTGCACGGCGGCATGGATGGCGCCATGAAATTCGTCAAGGGCGACGCCATCGCCGGCCTGGTGATCACCATGGTGAACATCCTGGCCGGCATCGTGGTGGGCGTGACCTACCACGGCATGAGCGCAGGCGAGGCGGCCAACCGCTTTGCGATCCTGTCGGTCGGCGATGCGATGGTGTCGCAGATCGCCTCGCTGCTGATCTCGGTGGCGGCCGGCGTCATGATCACCCGCGTGGCCAACGAGAACGAGGCCAAGATCAGCTCGCTCGGGCTCGACATCGGCCGCCAGCTCACCAGCAATGCCCGCGCCTTGCTGGCAGCCAGCGTCCTGCTGGCCTGCTTTGCGTTCGTTCCGGGATTTCCCGCACTGCTGTTCCTGTTGCTGGCGGCGGCAGTGGGCGCAGGCGGCTATACGATTTGGCGCAAGCAGCGCGATGTCAGCGGTACCGATCAGCCCACGCTGCCATCGACCAGCCGCAAGGGTGCCAAGGGCGATGCGCCGCATATTCGCAAGAGCGCGCCGGATTTCGCCTCGCCCCTGTCGATGCGGCTGTCGCCGCAACTGGCCGCGCGGCTCGACCCGGCGCTGCTGGATCAGGCGATCGAAAGCGAGCGCCGGCAATTGGTGGAGCTATTGGGCCTGCCGTTTCCGGGCATTGCGATCTGGCAGAGCGAATCACTGCAGGACATGCAATACGAAGTGTTGATCCACGATGTGCCGGAAACCCGCAGCGCGTTGAGCGATACGGCTGACATGCCGAAAGCGCTGGCCCAGCAAGCCATCGCGCCGCTGCATGCACGCGCGCATCTGTTCGTTGGCATCCAGGAGACGCAGTGGATGCTGGAACAGGTGGGCGCGGACTATCCCGGGCTGGTTGCAGAGGTCAACAAGGCCATGCCCGCCCAGCGCATCGCCGATGTGTTGCGGCGGCTGCTGGAAGAACGCATCCCGGTGCGCAACATCAAGAGCATCCTGGAGAGCCTGGTGGTGTGGGGACCGAAGGAAAAGGATCTGCTGATGCTGACCGAGTATGTGCGCTGCGATCTCGGCCGCTATCTTGCGCACACCGCGACCGCAGGCACCGGACAGCTGCCTGCGGTGATGCTCGATCACGCGGTGGAACAGTTGATCCGGCAGTCGATTCGCGCCACACCGGCCGGCAATTTCCTGGCCCTGCCACCGGAGCAGGCCAATCAGCTGGTCGAGCAGGTGGAACGCATCGTCGAAGATCAGGCGCGGTATCCACTGGCAGTGGTCGCCTCGATGGACGTGCGGCGTTATGTGCGCCGCATGATCGAGGCACGCCTGAACTGGCTGGAGGTGTATTCGTTCCAGGAACTGGGCGCAGAGGTGCAGCTGCAGCCGATCGGCAGAGTGGTGGCCTGATGCGCAAGCCACCGGTCCGCCACGTGCGCATCCTGCCGATTGCCGGCGCACCGCTGCAGCCGCACGCAGCGGCAGCGCCGGCGCGTGCCACGCAACGTGTCAGCTTCCTGCAACTGCGCCGACGCCTGAGCAGCGTGCTGGCCGGATTGCCGGACACGGTCTTGCCGGAGGATGGCGACGACGATCCGACGCTGCCGGAAGTGGTGGATGCTGCCAGCGACGATCACGGACCCGCAGCGCTGCCAAGCGCAACGCCCTGCCTGGATGACGGCAATCGTCGACAGATCGCCCGAGGCGATGACGGCGACGCACTGGGTCGGCAGATCGCCACCGAGTGGATCCGCACCCAACGCGCGCAGCTGGCCATCAACCACATCGCGCTGCGGGTGGCCGAGTTTTGCAACGCCACGCCGGTACGCGGCGCAGGTATCTGGGAAGCGTGGCTGGAGATCAACCACGACATCCTGCCGCAGACCACGCTGTTCTTGCGGCTTTCGCCAGACCAGCTATCGCTTCGCTTCGACAGCGGCTCGCCGGAGACGCGCGAGGTACTTTTGAATGGAAGAAAACGTTTGGATACTGCATTGAAGGCTGCGCTCAGCGACACGCTTCAGATCAGCATCGAGGTCGTCTAGCGCTGCATCTGCAGCAGACCAGCCATAGCGAGGGACGCCGTGTTGTCAACAGAGCCGAGCCTGACGTCGCCGGCACGCGACTTGTCGCAGGCGCTGACCCACGTGCCCGCCGTGCGTGCGCAGCTCGGCAGAGTGCTGTGCGATCCGCGTGCCGCACAGCGTTGCGGCTACACCGCGCAACGCCGCGGCATCCGGGCTGCGGATGCCGCGCGCCTGCAGTTGCAGTTCGATAGCGGCAGCCTGGAGTTGCGGATCGCGGCACGCGACAGCCTGGCGCTGCTGTTGAACGAAGCCGATGACGCCCTGCGCGTGGCGATCGCCGGTGTGCTGTTGAGCGATGATCTGCGCGCCCTGGAACCGCTGGGACTGGGCGCTGCCGAGGTGGTCGCCTTCGAGCGCTATGCGGATGCAGTCGATCGCCTCGATATCGGCATCACGCTGGGCGGCATCGACGCAATCGCAGAAACCGCCAGCCCGCTGCTGCTTGCCGCGCTGCAAACGGCAAGCGCTGCGCTGGCTCAGCCATCGCCAGTGCCGGCCTGGCTGAGCGCACTGCGGGTGACCACGCGCCTGCGTATTGGCCAGCGCACGGCAACGGCGGCGTTGCTGCAATCGCTGCGCCCGGGCGATGTCCTGCTGCACGCGCTCGCCACGGCTCCCGTGCGCAGCGGCGAGCTGCTCTGGGGCATCCCTGGAGGTGCGGTGTTGCGCGCTTCGGTACGCCTGACCCTGCAACAGATGATTCTGGAGACTGCCCCCACCATGCAGCACGATATACCCGCGTCCGACTCCTCATCGTCCGCCACCGATGTGGCGGCACTGGAACTGCCCGTACAGCTGGAAGTGGACCAGCTTGCGCTGTCTCTGTCGGTGCTGTCGGGCTTGCAGCCCGGCCAGATCCTCGAGCTGTCGGTGCCGGTGGATCAGGCCGACATCCGCCTGGTCGTCTACGGCCAGACCATCGGCATCGGCAGGTTGCTGGCGGTGGGCGAACATCTCGGCGTGCAGATCCTCAGCATGTCGGAGACTGCGCATGCAGATGCCTGATGTCGGCTCGCTGCTGCTGGTGGTCATCATGCTGGGGCTGCTGCCCTTCGCAGCGATGGTGGTCACCTCCTACACCAAGATCGTGGTCGTGCTCGGCTTGCTGCGCAATGCCATCGGCGTGCAGCAGGTGCCGCCGAACATGGTGCTCAACGGCGTCGCGTTGCTGGTGTCGTGCTTTGTGATGGCGCCGGTGGGCATGGAGGCGTTCAAGGCCGCGCAGAATTACAGTCCCGGTGCCGACAACAGCCGTGTGGTGGTGCTGCTCGATGCCTGCCGCGAACCGTTTCGGCAGTTCCTGCTCAAGCACACCCGCGAGCGCGAGAAAGCCTTTTTCATTCGCTCGGCGCAGCAGATCTGGCCCAAGGACAAGGCCGATACGCTCAAGCCCGACGATCTTCTGGTGCTGGCACCGGCATTCACGCTGAGCGAGCTGACCGAGGCGTTCCGCATCGGATTCCTGCTGTATCTGGTCTTCATCGTGATCGATCTGGTGGTGGCCAATGCGTTGATGGCGATGGGCCTTTCGCAGGTGACGCCAACCAACGTGGCCATTCCGTTCAAACTGCTGTTGTTCGTGGCGCTGGATGGCTGGTCCATGCTGATCCACGGCCTGGTCCTGAGTTATCGGTGACGCCATGGACCACGACGATCTGGTGCGATTCACTTCCGAAGCCTTGTTGCTGTGCCTCAAGGTGTCGTTGCCGGTGGTCGGCGTGGCCGCAGTGGCCGGGCTGCTGATCGCCTTCATCCAGGCAGTGATGTCGCTGCAGGATGCCTCGATCTCGTTCGCGCTCAAGCTGGTGGTGGTGGTGGCTGCCATCGCGGTCACTGCGCCCTGGGGCGCCTCGGCGATCATGCAGTTCGGTCAGGCGCTGATGCAGGCGGCCTTTCCATGATCCGGCGCATTTCGCCAGGCGCGGTGCCGCCGTCGCTGCCGAGCGCGCCCGGCGCACCGCACCACCACGCCGATGCGCCGCAGGCTGGCGTGCAGCCGCCGGCGGACACGGCACATCACGCCCCCCGTCTGCGTCCCGCCCCGCCACGCAAGCGGCGACGCGGCATGCGCTCGCTGGATGGCATGGACGACGAACGCGACGCCACCGAGCTGGAAGAAGCCGAAGCGGCACGCGTCTCGGCGCTACGCGGCCGGGTCAGCATCGCAGTCGCTCAGTCACAGGGCCAGGGGCAACGCCAGGATGATCAGCACGGCGAGGGCGGCAACGCGCAGGCCGGCGATCCGCAGGCGGGGAGAGGGCAAAGCGCTTCGCCGGTGCACCTGGACAACAATGTGCGTGCGCGTGTCGACGGCGTTCTGGACCGCTACGCGACCACACGCACCGCCGACCCGACGGTCAGGCGACGCGCGCTTGCCGTTGCGCTTGTCGAACTGCGCGCGATCGGCATTGCCCATCCTGCCGCAGCACAGTTGACGGCCATGGTCTGGAGGTTGATGCGCGAGCATCTGCGCTCCGGCACCGCGAGCACATCTGCGGAAAACCTGCAGGCGTTACGAAAGCTCCTGGTGGAGCTGGTGGCGGCGCAACCGGAGCCATCGCCAGCGCTGCGCAACTTCCATCTACTGCTTCCGTTGGTGCTGCTCAACGCGGAAAAACCACGTAAACGCCTTGATCGTTCCGGTGCCATCACACGTCTGAACACACTGCTGATTGAGCACCAGGAGCGGACCGCTCAGGAGATTCGCGCATGACCATGCAACTTCGCGTGCTGACGGGAATCCATGCCGGCGCACGATTAGATTTGCAGCCAGGCAGCTATACGTTGGGCGCCGATCCCCAAGCCGAAATCCGGATCGAAGATTGGCCTGATTGTTCGCTCATCATCGAGGTGGATGCAGATGGTCAAGTGCGTTATCGCAGCGAAGCGTTGCCGACGACAGCGTTTGTTGCGCTGCATCCGGTGCGCTTTGGTCCGTTGGTGCTCTGCATCGGCGACGCTGCGGCCGATTGGCCGGACGATGTTGCGCTGCTGGAGCAGCTACTGTCGCCCGCCGCGACGCCGGCAGCGCCTTTGCCACGCAGGTCCAGGCGCAACGCACTGCGTGCAGTGGTGGGCGCCATGCTAGCGCTGGCCGCTGCGACACTGTTGCCCTCCCTGCTCCCTGCCTTTCTCTCCGATGCGGCTCCCCCACGCAGCCAGGACAACCAGCTCAATCAGGTGCGATTCGTGCTCAAACAGCTTGGCTTGCGCGAAGCGCGCGTGGAGCAGGTCGGCTCGCGCGTGCGGGTCGAGGGCCTGGTGACAAGCAGCGCGGATGCGGCACGCCTGCGCGCGCAACTGCATCGGTATCAGCGTGCGGTCACCGTCGATGTGGTGGTGGTGGATGAGGTACTGGCAACCCTGCGCGATACCTTGGCCGACCGCGACCTGAGCGTGCGTTACGACGGCCAGGGCGTTTTTTCCATTGCCGGCAGCAGCGACAACGCAGAGCGTGCAATCCGGCGGATCGCCGATCTGCGCAGCGATCTGGGCCCGGAAATCCGCAAGCTGCACGTGGACATCGCCCAGCAGGATCCGTCCGTGAAAACACCTGCCAACTACGACGCCGCCTTGCTCGTCGACGGACTGCATTACGTGGAGACCCCGGACGGCACCAAGCACCTGACCTCCACCACTTACTGAGTTAATCCAACGAGGATCGGTCATGTTTGAATCCATCACTGAAAGCATCGCCCACGACATGGGTGCCTTGATCAAGGTCAAATCCGAAGATGCCAGCGGCGAGCGCCTGGCAAGGATTGTCGATGCGCTGGATAACACAAGACAGCAGGTGCAGGTGCAGTGGATGGCCGCAACCGACGCCGCAGATCGCACCCGGCTTTCGACACTGCACGAAGGCTTCAATGCCGCCCATGCGCTGGTCTCGCACATCGCGGCGGCTGCCTGACCCAATCCCTGCTAGTGAAGCAAGCAGGGTTTCCCGCGCCAACGGCGCTTCTCAAAAGAAATAGGAGATCAACATGTCACTTCTTGAAGGCATCAACAGAGGCGGATCAGCCAAGGACCTTCTGAGCAACACGTTCAAGGACAAGTTTGATAGTGAAATAAGCAGCATGGGTCAGTCCAGCCAGGCAAACTCCTTCATGGGCGGTGTAGGCGACTCAGTCTCAACGACCATCAAAAGCAACAACTATGTCAGCCGCGAGATGAATGCATTGAACTTGAATGCCTCGTTGAACAATGTAATCAGAAAGTTCGGGGAGACGATGAAAGACGCGACACGTTAAGACAAAAATGGTTCATCACCTGCGCAGGCCCGCCCAGACGGGTCTGCGCAACCGACAGCGGTTAGGCAATGGCTTCGGCACGATTCGAAACCCTGGCTGCGGAACTGTGCGATGTGCTTGGCCTGCCGGATGTGCAGGAGTTGCTCGAGCACCGCACGATCCAGATAGACGGATTCGAGGTCTATCTGCACATGCCGGAGCCACAGTCCGAGGAGGAAGCGCAGGAAGAAGCGCTTTACCTACGCATCTCCTACGGCCTTGCTCCTGCGGGACGCACCCTGACGGTCTTCCGGCTGTTGCTGGAAGCCAACCTGTCGGTATATGCGCAGGACCAGGCGCAACTCGGATTGAACGATGCCGGCGTGATCGTGCTGGTCGTGCGCGTTCCGCTGGACGACGACGTCGACGGCGCCTGGATCTGCGATCTGCTCGCCCATTACGCCGAGCATGGCCGTTACTGGAACAACAACATCTTCATTGCACACGACGAAATGTTCGAAGGAATCGCAACGGGAAACTATCTGTGGCTACGCGCGTGAGGTGCTCGGCGTTGCTTGCATGCCGATGGTGTTAGCCAGACATGCACGACTGCGCAGCACGCTGCCGGGGCCTTGCGCATCCGCTGCGCTGTATCGCATCGCTACGCTGTCGCGCGGTTATTTCCCACCGCAGGATTTCGTCCGCCATTCATCATCTTGCAAGGACACTCGCCAATGAATCTCGCCATTCCCTCACATAGCACTGCGAGCTTACAGCCGTCCTCATTCTCCCCTTCGGAGCAGCAAGCCCTCACCGCGGTGATCATGAGCATGCTGGCGTACTGCATGCAACGCCTGCTCAGCGACATGATGCAGCCACAGGATCAGCCATCCAGTGACGGTCAGCAACCGACCAACTTCAATCCGACACCCTCGATGCCGCCATCGAACCCGCCGTGTTCCACCAACCCCGGCGGGCAACACGGCAGCGGCAGTGGTGCCGGCAATGGCAATGGCAATGGCAACAACGGTGGCAACGGCAGCAACACCTCCGGAACGGGAACGGGAACCGGCAACGGCGCATCGCCCACCAACCCGGGTCACTCGGCGACACCCACGCCCACCGACGGTGCTCACGGCACGCCAGGCCCGACCGGCACGCAGGCGCCACTGCCTCCCGGCAAGGTCGTCACCGCGCCAGCCGGCATCCAGAACAAGACCATCGTGGTGCACAAGGGCGAGGTGTTCGACGGCAAGGGCCAGCTTTACACCGGTGGCCCAGGCCTGGGCGATGGCTCCCAGAACGAGCACCAGCAGCCACTTTTCGTCGTCGAGGATGGTGGCAGCCTCTGCAACGTCCGCATGGGTGGCACCGGCGACGGCGTGCATTTCATGGCCAGCGGCAAGATGGTCAACTGCGTCAACGAGGATGTCAGCGAGGATGCCGTCACCATCGATGGGCAGGGCAACCGTGAGCATGATGCGGGGATTGCCGGTTGCAGCCCCGAGGTCGTCGGCCGGCCGAAGGTCGAGATCATCAATTGCACGTTCAAGAACGCCGCAGACAAGGTCGTGCAGGACAACGGCGCTGCCGACGTGGTGATGTCGGGCGACACCGTCGAGGGTGCCAGCAAGGTCTTCCGCACCAACGGTGGGCATGCCGATATCGACTCGCACCTTCAGGTCGAGAATTGCGAGTTCAACCAGGTCAAGGAAGCGGTGTTCCGGACCGACGCGCCCGGCGCGACGGTGACACTGGCAAACCTGAAGACCGATGCGCCCAACGAGGCAATTGTGCTGGACGCTTCCCAGGCGATAGGTGCGACACGTATCGGCCACAAGCCCTACAGCGGCTGATCGCGCGCGCTGCACCGTCGCAGCGCGTCGATCGCGCCCGGCAGATGCATGGTTGCCGCATCTGCCGGGCGTCAGTGCCCGCCGTCGTAGGCGATGACCGCAGACCGACCATCATCGTTGCGACGCCTGCGCGGCACGCACTGCGTCGCGGTAAGCAAACACTGCTGCCATGTGCAAACGGGCCGCTCGCCCGGTTCGGCTTTACAGCAGCGGCGAGCACAGTCGGACGCGAACCGCCACACGCGAGAGATCGACCTTGACCCGCATTCGCCCTTCCACCGTGACAGTCGGGCTGCCTGGCAACAGCCACAGCACCGCGCATGCAGGTACGCCCTCGCCGCACAAGCAGGCCCATCACCGACTGCATCAACTGGATGGGCCCGCGGCCGAGTCCGAGGCACGTGCGGCAGAAATGGATGTGGCCGCACGGGTACATCGCTACACCGCAGCTGCTGCCGACAGCGGACAGGGCACGCCTGCGCCGCGCGAGACAGGCAGGCTGCGCGGCATGCGCAAGTCGTTGCAGAAGCTCGCCCGGCTCGCCGGCACGGCGGTGGGCATCGCCCGGCAGGCAACTCCCGACCACACGCGCCTGCTGCGCTACCAGGGCACGTCTGCGCAGACTGCACCACCCGCTCGGGCAGCGCCAGGCGACTGGCACGCACTGGCTCCGGTGCAGACAGCGGCGTTCGCCGCCTCGCAACGGCTGAGCGATGCACGGGTCGCCGTGCGCAAGGCCGCAGCGCTACAGCGCCTGGTGCAGCTGCATCTCGATCGCCTGGAGCAGGACACCGGTTTGCATGCCAGACGCGCACCGCGCCTGGCCGACCGTGCCAACGAGACCAGCAAACGCCAACAGGTGCTGGCCACCTGGAACGCGCTGCTACGCAAACACATCGCCGATTGCAGCGAGCGCCTGGCGCACACCGAGCAACAGCTGCAGCAGCAACTGGACCAGTTGACGGCCATGCCCGCGCCTGCGGCAAGCGATCATCGACCGCGCCTGCGCGACATGCTCAAGCACGAAGCCGAGCTGGATCGCATCCGCAAGCTGCACGAGCACGCGCGCCATCTGTCTGCCCTGCGCGAGAAACAGCAGGCCTCGCTGCAGCGCCTGCAAGTGCGCGCCGCCAGCCTCGACACCACCCTGGCGCAGGCGCTGCAGTCTGCGCACATCGTGGCTGGCGACCTGTTCGAGACCGCTGCGCACGCCGACGAGCTGCGTGCACTGCTGCCGGCGCTGGCGGGTCTGACGCACTCGCTCGCGCAGGAGGTCGACACCGCAGCGGCCGACGATCTGCGCGCCAGCCAGGCGCTACGAACCGCATCGGACGCACTGATTACCGCGCAGATCGCGCAGACCGCATCCAGCGCAACCGATGCCGCTGCGGCCACTGCATTGCGCAGCCGCTTGTCGACATGGGCGAGCGGGCTCTCCACCACGCGTTTCGGAGACCAGGCGGTGCCTGCAGCGGGCATCGTGGCCATCGCGCTTGGCGCGCTGCGCTCGGCAGTGGCCGGTGTGCTCGGCGACAACCGCGCTGACGCGGCGGCGCTGCTGCTTGCCACCTTCGAGCATGTCCACACCAGCAGCTGGAGCGCGCTGATCCCAGCCGATCCGCGGCAACACGATGCCCAACAGGGCGCGATGGGCGAGCACACCGGGATTCCTCGCGCAGCGATCGAGGCGGCGACGACCCGCTGGCTGGAGACCCTGGCGCGCGTGCCGCGCGGCCGCCAGGTGCTTGGCCAGTTGATCCAGGCACGCCACGAGCGTGCCGCCGACCCGGGCCGCCAGGACATCGCGCGCATCGCATTACGGGCCGATGCGCTGCTGCGCGCCACGCCTGTGGACGATGCCGCCACGCGGTGCTGGCTGAGCGATGCACGGCGCGCGGCCGGAAGTGCCCTGCACGCGGCCGACCCGGCGCAGGCGCTACTGGCCTGCAGCAGCGACGAACGCGCGGCCTACCATGCGCTGCGCAACGGCTACGAGTCGCGTGCTCCCGACTCGGCGTATGCGCGCGCAAACGCCCACCTGCAGGCATTCGGCGAGGCGGTGCGCACGGCCACCTCGCCCCATCCTGCAGGCGCGCACGCGAGCGCTCCCAATCCACTGCATGCCTTGTCGGAGGGGCTGGAGGTCGCATCGGCCACCGCACTGCCGACACCGCGTCGACGCGCCAACCTGACCCTGGAACACGCCTGCGCTGCCTTGATCGGCTACCTGGGCGCATTGCATGCCGCCCGGCCGCAGGGCTGTGTGCCATCGCAGGCCGAGTTGCACTGGCAAGCGGCTGCCGAGTTGCTGCAATGGGTCGATGAGGACGTGGACCGCAGCGGCATGGTCTTCGATGCCGCCACCCTGACACGCATCGCCGAACGTGCGGCGGTGCTGCACGACCACCATCAGGCACAGGCATCCAGCACCCCGGGCGGTGCAGCGGTGCAGGCAGCGCCACCGGAAGGATTGCAGCGTGCCTGGGAGCAGGTGCGAAGCGGCCGCTGCACCGCGCCAGCCGCGTTCGATCTGTTGCGCACCTGCCTGTCTACCGCGCGGGCGGAACACGCAGAACAGGCAGCCCAGCTGCAACCGAGCGAGGCCTCGCCACAGGCCGCAGTGTGGCTCGCGCATGCGGATGACTGCCTGGCGCATTTCGACACCGCCATCGACAAGACCTTGCAGTTGGCCAAGCAGACCGGTGCCGGCACCCTGGCCCACCCCGAGGCGTTGCTGGACCTGCTGCGCGACATGCTCTCGCACCTGGAATGGCGCGACCGCTGGCGGATGACCTGCCAACGGACCTGGGGCGCCAATCTCGCACCGCTTTCGGCGGCAGCTGCCGTTGCAGGATCTGCGTTCGGCCTGGGCGCGCGACTGATCGCCAGCATGCAGTGCAATCGCGATGCCTCGCTGGAGTTCTACATGGGACGTACCGGTCTGTACCTGCAGATCAGTCGCCAATCCGCGACGCAGCGCCAGCTCGGTGCGGGCCTGACTGCCGGCTATGGCATCGCTGTGGACAGTGCCTACGCGGCAGCCGGTGTGTCGGCCGCCGTGGACTGGCGCTATCGGCGCGAGGTCGGTGTGGAAGACGGCCTGCAGATCCGTATCCCCCGGCTGGGCAAGGGCCGCGAACCGGCGCTGTTGCAGGCGTTTTTGCGCATGCTGGAGCATCTGGTGCGCCGCGCAGCACCCGATCATCCAGAGCAGCCACACGGCGCGGACTGGATGCATGCGTTGCTGGCCGAGCATCCGGAGGCCAGCGTCGGACTGATCGACCAGGCCGCACGCGTCAGCCAGGGAACCGAATGCAGCGCCAGCGTCAGCGCCGGCCTGCGCGCAGGCGATACGCACGGCCGCCGTGCGGGCGGCTCGCTCGGGCTCGGCGTCAAAGCGCGCCAGGACCTCGGCTGGACGTCGACGACCGTGGCCGGCTACATGACTACGCAGTATTGCGACGCCACCGCCGCACGCCGGGTGGAAGCGGCCGCACGCCTGACGGCCGGCGTACAACTGGCACTTGCCCAGCAACGCCGCGAAGGTGCATCGGCGACGCCTGCGGCCAGCACCACGGTCTCGGCAATCGAAGCCGGCTATGTCGCCGAAGTGAGCGCGGACGTGGCCACCGCGTTCTGCACGCTGTTCCAGTTCGGCGGCGAAATCGATGCGGCCCGCAGCGACCGCGCAACCGACTTCGCGCAATTCGCAGCGTTCGAACGCCTGGTCCGCACCCAGTGGGAGCGCTGGGCCGACTACGGCCTGGTCAAGCTGGGCAACGATGTCGACCAGACCTTGCAGCCGGTGCTGGCAGAGCTGCAACTGGAGCATTTCATGCAGCAGGCCAGGCGTTTTGCCGATGGCAACGCGCTGGCCGCACTGTTTGCAGACGAGGCATTACGCAGCGCCGCTGCGCCGTTGCTGGACGTGCACCGGGCACTTGCACTGGTGGCGCAGGACGCGGGTGACCACGCGCGTGCACTCGCCGAGCGTACGGCCTTCGACGCTTTGCTGCAGCAGCCCGCCGTGTGGGAGCCGACCTTGCTGCTGGTCCGCGAGAAGGCGAAACTGACCGAGGAACGTGGCGTGGACTTCATCGTCAAGCGCCAGCGCAACCGCATCGCCGAGGCCATGCGCACGGTCGGTCAATGGCCGGCGTACGAAGCAGTGCCGCGCGCCGCAGCCCCCCGTTCCACTCCCACTGCTCGCAGGTAAGCCGCGCGCCAGGCCGGCACCGGGAGCATCAGCAAGCGACAGACGCAACGGCGGCTGCGTCTGTCCTTGCAGCGTGCAATCCGCGGGCGGATCACCCGCGCGATCGATCGCTC
Source organism: Xanthomonas hortorum (assembly GCF_011305375.1). Taxonomy (GTDB): domain Bacteria; phylum Pseudomonadota; class Gammaproteobacteria; order Xanthomonadales; family Xanthomonadaceae; genus Xanthomonas; species Xanthomonas hortorum_E. The sequence goes on along the minus strand of NZ_VCME01000013.1, from coordinate 10,737 downwards.
ACGGTCGGCCGCTTTCCCACTGGCGCAGTTTCTCGCTCTCGTGCAACGCGTCCCTGAGCGTCGTCAACTCGGTATCCAGTGTCGCGGTCAGGTCGTTGCGTGGCACTCCGCTGAACATCGCCTTCTGCCCGGCGTGCAGCGCATCGCGCACCGTGTCGATGGTCGCAATCGAGGGGGACTGCGTGCCGATTTCCGCGCGCAATGCCTCCAGGGCTTCGCGCAACCTCCCCGCCTGCGGCCCCGGTGCAGGCGCAAGCCGCTCTCCCTCTTCCAGGGCACGCGCAATCTGCGCCGGTGTCGGCGCCGAAAATAGCGCGATCGCCTCGTCGATGGGCTCGGCCAGCGCCTGAAGCGTGCGTTCGATGGTGCGTTGATGATTGGCCGCGGTGACGGCACGTTCCTGATCCAGTCGCGTCGCCTGGGTGGTATTGGCGCCGTTCTTGGCCTTGAGCGCATTCCAGACCGTATCGTTGAACAAGGTCTGCACCGCCTGTTGCACGACCGTGGCGGTGGAGTTGGCGGCTTCGCCTGCAACGCTGCCGTTTGCATTGCCACCACGCAAGGGCGCGGCGATCAGGCGGCCGGCCCCGAGCGAGGCGAAGTTGGCCAGCACGTTGCTGAGCATGTGACGGCCCAGCACATCGCGTAGCGCAGTGGTGACCGCATTGGTGGTGCTCAAGGCCTGCCTGGCCAACGCCAGGCCTTCCTTCCCGGTCTCCAGCAGATAGTTGGGGGGGAACCGCACAGCGTCGGACCATTGCGCAGGCCGACGCGTCTTGTCCGGCAATGCCAACGCAAACAGATTCAGCCGCTGCTGTCCGCCAAGCAGGTCGGGAACACTCATCTGGCCGGTACGCGCCACCGCCTTGCCGGTCTCAAGCATCGCCTTCTGCACGACTCCTGCGCCGCCGATGGCGAGCGCGCTCAGGCCCAGCTGGCCGGCCGGCGTGCGCGTGCCCGGGTCGTCGGAGGTTCGCCGCGCCGCGTTGAATCCCGCGTTGATCGTCGGCTTGAGCAACAAGGTGTCCAGAGACTTGTCGTCCAGGGTCGATTGCCACTGAGTGATGCCCTGGCGAAGGTCGTAGGTCTGCGCCTTGAGCTCCGCAAGCGTGGCTGCGTCGCCCTCGCCCGGGCGTGTGAAACGCTTGCCCTCGGCAGTGATCTCCAACAGGGCCGGTGGCGGATCGGGCACCAGGATCTTGGGGTCGATGGCCTGGAACCGCGGCAGGTTGGCAACGCGCGCGCGCCGGTCCATTGCCGGAATCAGCAACGTATCGCTGGTATAGGACATCAGGCCCGCCACCGCGCCGGACAGCGTCGTCGTACTCAGCGTTTCCGATCCGGGCGCACGCGCGCCGTCGTAGGCTGCGCCTGCGGCGAGACCGAACGGGGTGCGCATCGAGCCGATGATGAAGGCCCTGAGACATTCGTAGGCGATCGGCCAGGCTGCCTTTGCACCTGCCGTCTTCATGTCGCCGGCGATCTGGTATCCGGCATCCGGCCCGAACGCCGCGATGCGTTCCTGCACGCGCGCGTCCGCCCATTCCAGATATGCGGCCTGCAGTACCTCCTGCTCCTCCGAGGGGGCCGCAAATGGCAGGTCAACCAGGCGTGCACGTAGCTGCGCCTTCAACTCAGCCGCTGCCGACGCACTGCGCTGCGCATGGGTCGTTGCAGCGGCAGGTGACTGCGGCTCATCGACAACCGAGGGCGTGGGGCTGGCCTGCGCACTGTGAAACGATGCATCCGTCAGCTCGGAAGAGTGCGACGACTGCCAGGACTCCGAGCGTTGGGATGCGCCATGCGAGGATTCGGCCTGCGTCGTGCCGGCGGTCACGCGACGTGATAACGGTGCGCGACGACCGCGCAGCACCGGCCCCGAAGACAGGCCTGCGAGCAGCCCGGGAGGCGAGCGCGTCTGTGGCAGGGTCACGCTGTCCTCGGCCTGCGTTGGGTGTGCGGGCGCAGAAGATGTTGCGCGGCTGCTGGAAGCGGTCCCGATATTGCTGGTGATTTTCATGAGGCCACCTCGGCCGCGCTACCGGCCTGCGTCACCAGCGCGTCCAGCACCACACGGGCAACCACTTGCCCGCGCTCCAGCGCGGTGGCCACGGCATCGGGCGTGCGCTCGAGCAACAGCGGGCAGACACATAGCAGGCCAAGGTCCGAGAGCGTGAGCCGCCAGCCGTATTCGGTCAGCAATTGTTCCTGCAGCGCCAGCAGCGTCACCACCTCATCGCCGCCGAGCTCGCGTGCGGCCAACGGCAGGATCACTTCCGGAAACGCCGTCACTTCGCCCTGCTGCATCTGCGTGTGGACACGGCACAGCATGCCCGCAGGCCCAAGGATGGTTTCGCCTCCGCCGAGTCGTTGCGCGAGCTCGCCAGGCAACCCGAGGCAGGCGCCAATGCTGAAGAAAAACGCGGTGTTCGCTGCGTGGTGATTTCCTGATTCCAACGTCATCTGAAACTCTCCGGGAAAATGCGATGAGTGGCCAATCCACCATTTCGGTAGAGCGCAGTGTCTGGCTGGCCATGCAAAGCCGGGCAAGGCGCTGCGAATCACTCGCGCCGCACACGAAGTTGGTCTGGTGGAAGTCGCGCAATCGAGACCTGTGTCATACGCAGCCTATGTGTGCGGGAGCGACAGATGAATCGTTTGAAAGACCGTGGGGAACGCGACGACGCGAATGCTCCGCGCAGGCGTGGGCAAGCGTCTTTTGAGCAAGCGCGACATTTTGACTGTTTCGCCAGACGCGCAACTACCGCACACGCGGGGGATATTCATTCCGGGAAATTGCTCAAACCCGGACATTGATGAGTAGGCAATGCATTCCTTCTCCGGCATCCAGGGCGTCGTGCGATCGCCTTGACTATTTGCCTTTTCAATCTTTGCACCAAGCACCATAAGTAAATTTAATCAATATAGTTAATTTACTATGTGATCTTTATTAAATATTTCAAGCTATATTTATGATTAACCAATAAGTTCAGAGAACGCGTTCACTGCAGCTTTCTCGGATACCTCCCAGACTCCCCGCGTTCGCACACAAGATGAATTCTTCGCTATCTCCCACCGAGCTGGGCAAGCACCCGTCATACTAAACACCCCCGTTAATCAAATAGGTTATGATCCGTGGGTATCTGCTGCTCTAAACAAGACTATGTTTCGAATAACTACGCCCAGTCCGACGCACAGGGCGCATCTCCCCGCTCGCCGGTTAACGCAACGGCAATAGCCTCTTCAAATCAGTTGGACGGGCACTTAGGCGAGCTGGCGGCCTTGAACCGCGGTGCGTCTAGGGTTTCGTCGCTCCGGGGGCCGCGGATTCCTCTTTCACGCGAGCAGATGGCAGTAACCAAAGTCCTGCATCGAGTGAGGGATGAATTCTACCTTCGAAGTTCAAACTTCAAATCATCGAACAAGACCAGGAGTGGACGTGGCGACGTGGAGACACATCGCGTAGAAAATGCGCAGAAAGAGATTTTAAGAATGAGGGGGCAAGCGCTATACGACAGCGATACCGACTTCATCAGTGTCGCAATGGAAGGAAGAGCACATAACTGTGGGGAGCTCGCGTCATTGGCAAAACTTTATCTGGAAGATGAAGGATTTGTGGCACGCACGATTGACTTCAAGGCTGACCATTCTGCTGCAGTCATCGGTGCAGATTTCGGCGGCCTGCCGGCAGACATGACACAATGGGAACAAAGTATTTATATTTGTGATCCCTGGACCAATATCGCGTGTCGGGGCAGCGATTATCCCGATCAATTTCTTGCCAAGATGGCGAAATGGCAAGGACAGGGGAAGTCGATAAAAATCGACAATCGAGGATTTGTCTCACCCCTAGACCAACAATGGGTGAATGACATGCTGCAAGGAGGGAAGGCAGCGTGTTGAATTCACGAATGCCGGTCGAGCCAATCTCCGCCGCATTTCTAAACCCATAGTTTGAAAATCCAGCGATGGCCTCCAAAGCTGAAGCCCCGAATTTTTAATCAATTTATTTTCGCCGAAGATAGATAAATATCATCTTTCATACACCGCCCGTACGGGCGGTGTATTTATGAGTTTAACTATAAATACAGCTTAAGCACGCCACAAGCCCGGCCTGATGCTTCCTGATATTTCGCTGCGTTCTAAAATTTATTTTCTCGACTACGGCCGGCTGCACCAGCTCCTGGAACGGACAAACATCTGATATCCCTTGCGACCGTCTAGACGACGGCCGACAAAGCAACATCGCCACATAGGCTCTTGCTTAAATTACAGCATGAATTGCAGCCGATTCAGAGGCTGACACAGCTGCGACTTCGCGACGGAAATCAAGGGCTGCTAAAGCACGTCGGCGCGAGCTCAGACAGATGCCAACCATCGCCAGTGTAATTCTGGGTTAGCGAATATGCGTGCGGCCGTGCTGATCTTTACGTTCGGCGCTGGGCATACCAGGCCGCGAAACGCATCGTATCGGCAAGACCCAGATATTGCTAATGCAGTGGCTTGCGGTGTCCAGGTCTGCTCATACAAAACGACGTATCTACTTGACTGGAGCTGGTACAGCTCTGGTTCCCAACACACATGCACCTGCGGACTGAGTTGAACGACCCACTGACGAATTGGGCGATCATGCTGATCGCCCTTCCGTTCACGCAATAAGATGCTGATCAGGAGCGATCATTACCTACGCCGACCGCCCCGTAGATTCCTGAGGTTTTCCTTCGCGTCCGCCTCGAAGTTGTCCGCAACTTCCTTCGGGATAATCTGTTTCCCCAGCGGCATTCCGCCCGTGTCCTCCAGCTTCTGGTGGATTTCGCCTTCTTTCTTCTCTTTATCCAATCGCACCTCTTCATAATGCAGGCCCGCCAATACAGGCGCCTTGAGCATGTCGGTCGATCGATTAATGTCGTTGCCTACCAAATATCCTTTAAACCCATCAATGCGCTCTTGCCCCTTGGTTGCGCCCTTGCCTTCTCCTTTGATTACGCCCTCGCCTGCGCCCTTGGTCATGCCTTCGCCTGCGCCCTTGGCCGCGCCCTCGGTTGCACCCTTGGCCGCCCCCTCGCCTGCGCCCTTGGTCACCCCTTTGGCTGCGCCCTCGGCGACCCCCTTGGCGACTCCCTTGGCTGCGAGTCTGGCCGAGGGTCCACCGGCGGCCCCCACCACCGCCCCGGCCATGTTGATGCCGGCGAGTTCCCACGCCAGTTTCATGTCGCCGCCTTGCAGTGCGGTGTCGAGAACCTGTGCTGCCTGCGCTTCGCTCTCCAATGCCAGCGCTCCTACATCCGCAATCTCGCCGATGATGGGGATGCCGTTCAGTGCACTGAGTCCCACGGAGGCCCAGTCCAAGATCTTGCTGTCCCACTTGAGGAACTCATGCAATCCCTTGCCGAAGGTGCCGATGTCCTTTTTCTTCTGCTTGATCTCGGGTTGATCGGCTTTGCCCATCAACATGTCCGCGACCGCCTTCTTCTGGTCGGGCGATGTGGCCGCGTGCGTGGGCGATTTCTCCACGGCCTTGTTGGCCGACGTCATATGATCGTAGAACTGCTGAAAATCCTTGTTGCTGATCTTGCCTGAGTCGACGACATGGCCACCGCCGAAGAAGCTGTGGGGCTTCTTGTAGCCAGTGATCGAATTGTTCAACAAGCCGAACAGCAGCGGGTCGCCCAACAACTGTTTGGCGGCGTCGCGCACGGCGGGGTCGGCTTTATCGTCCTTGACGATCGTGTCGAGCTTGTCGCGGGTCACCTCTTTGCCGTCGCCGAAGAACGCATCCTGGTGGCTGTTGATGGTGTCGAGCGTTTTCAGTTCGGGGGCGGTCAGGTGCATCTGCGATGCGGATTTCTGCAGAAAATCCGGCGTACTCAGCGAACCCGCGTCTCCCGCCAGCGCCTTCCACTGGTCCGGGTGCTCACGAAAATACTGCGCGGCGGCGATGACCTGCGGCGGGCACTTCTTGGTCTTGCTGTCGCCTTCGACCAGGTGCTTGAATGCGTCCTGGTTCAGATCCTTCGGCAGATAGTCCGAGTAGCGATAGAGTTCGCGCATCGCGTCGCTTTCGGTCATGACCGTTGGCTGGGTCTTGTCCGGGCTGTCCGACGCCACATAGTTTTGCGTGTAGCCCTTGGCTTGCTTGTTGGCGTATTCCGCGACCTGCGCGTGGCCTGCCGAGAACTTGCTGAGATCGCCGGCGGTGATCTTGCCGCCACACTTGCCATCGCCCTGCGAGCCGATGGCAAAGAACAGCCGCGGATCCTTCTGCAGTTCGGTCAATGCCTTCTTCAGATCCGGCGGCGTCGCAGGATCGTTGATCTTCGCATCGAGATCGGCCCACGCGACCGGCAACTGGTCCTTGTGGCGATCGAGCGTGGTGACGATTTCCAATTCGTTCTGGGTGAGCGTCCCGTCTTTCCAGGTGACCGACGAGCCGTCCACCGCAGGTGGCAGGTCGTGGCCCTTCATTTTTTCGGGATTATAGGTCGCGTTCTTGCCGCCCATCGCAGTCACTTGCGGATGGCGGTCGGCAAAGTCGTAGAGGTTGGCGGCAATGAGCGTGCCGTTGCATTTACCCTGGTCGTCGCCGTGGTGCTTGCCGTGCCCCTGCGATGCCATCGCGAAGAACAGGCCAGGGTCCTGTTGCAGGCCTTGCAGCGCCTTTTTCAGGTCGGGCGGAGTGGACGGATCGTTGATCTTTTCGTCGAGCTTGCCGAACTCGATCGGCATCATGTCGCGATGCTGATTGAGCGTGGAGACGATCTCAAGCTGGGATTGCGTGAGCGTGCCGCCGTCCCAGGTCACCGATGAACCTTCTGCCGGCGGCGGCGGCGTCGATCCCTTCAACTTTTCGGGGTTGTAGGTCGCATTCTTCCCACCCAGCGCAGTCACCTGCGGATGGCGGTCGGCAAAGTCGTAGAGATTGTCTGCGATGAGTTTGCCGTTGCACTTGCCCTGGTCGTCGCCGTGGTGCTTGCCGTGGCCCTGCGATGCCATGGCGAAGAACAGCCCAGGATCCTGTTGCAGGCCTTGCAGCGCTTTTCTCAGGTCCGGCGGAGTGGATGGATCGTTGATCTTTTCGTCGAGCTTGGCGAACTCGATCGGCATCTTGTCGCGATGCTGATTGAGCGTAGAGACGATCTGAAGCTGCGACTGCGTGAGCGTGCCGCCGTCCCAGGTCACCGATGACCCCGGCATGGCCGGTGGCGCGGTAGACCCCTTGATGTCCTTGGGATCGAACGGGGTCGGCAGCATCGGCCAGGACGTGCGTTTCTCGATCGGCTGGTTGGCTTGAATGTCGTCCGCTGAAGGCGTGGCCAACCCCGGAATGCCACTGCCTGGCTCATTGATTGGCGTGTTGCCGTAAGCGGTGGCAATCAAGTTGTAAATCTGCTGCAAGAACAGGTTGTCCATCGCCAGCAACAGATCGGAATCATTCATGGCCGAATCGGATCCGGGCGCCTCCGGCGACGACGTGTCATCCGTGAGAGGTAGAAACAGACCGGCGGTACTCCCGGTCGAAAGCGTGTTGAGCGACATGTGCGGCCTCGCAATGGCAGAGCAGTGACAGAGCGGCTGCATATGAGTACATGCTCATACGGTCACACGGGCATGTCTCATGCGGCGAACACGAATGTTGCCATTCTCGCCAAGGGATGCATGCGCCGATGAACTATTTTGGCGAAAAAAGCGCAAGAAGTAAGTGCACGAGGCCGATACCCTACCCAACATCAGCTTAGGGATGGTCTGATCAACGCTACCCGAGGACGGGAAGTTGTCCGCAGCAAGATCCTCTACCCATCGATGTCGTTTGAACTTCGAAGATCCAGACTGGGCATAAGAGTCTTACTAGGCGCTCGTCACACATGCACCTCTGCCCGGGCCTGTGCCGCCCGCCCCGGGACTGCTCTACCTGCGGTCGCCTTCTACCGGCAGGCATGTGCCTGCCAAAGCGCGTGAGGTGACACGGCCCGCGGGACTGTGCGCAACGGAGACGAGCACCCTGCGTGCGATGCCGCTCCCGGCCAAACTGGAACTAGGCTGTGGGTGCGATGGTGTCCTGGTCCCCATCGCCTGCAAGAGGGTCCCAGGGATGTTGCTCGCTGGCTATCGTTGGCAGGAGTGGCATCGCGGCCTGGGATGGCCGGGCCGAGAAGCTAAGCAAATTCGAGTTCGCGGCCCACATAGCTGTTGGTCGGGGTCAGGCGTTGTTGTACATCCGCCCGGCCCCATTCGTGCGGCTCGATACCAGGCCGGAATTCCGCAGGGCAAGGAGATGCTGCCGGACGCCTTGATAACGCTGGATGGCGGCAGCGATCTCTGAATCGTTGAGCTTGTCTTTCAGCATCGACCGAATGTCTTCTTCCGTGAGTGCAAGGATGGCGCGCTCCATGTCGGTATCTACCACCGGGGGAAGCGCAGTCCCATGAAACGCCCTGCGTTGTGGGTCCTCCAGGTCCGGCTGGGCACCGTCTGGGGCGGTAAGCTCCGCACCAAAACAGTTGTCGTTGTCGATGCCCATAACCTTGGCTCGACCATCCGGCTTGACGTGAATGAAATAGTTTTTGTCGTGGCGATCAGCTTCGCCCGTCAGATGGTCGAGCAGCTGCAGCTTCATCACTTCGGCGCACACGTTCGCCTGGACTAAGGTGGACGCATCGGCCTCTTCGGCTGGTTTTCCTTGGGCGCGTTCCATGATCAGACCCAGAGCTGGCTCAAAGGGATCTTGTCCCAAATTCATCAGCGCCACGCGCGTGTCGGCAACCACGTGGAACCCGAGCCTCCTTGCATAGGCCACGGTTGCGAGATTGCGCATCGCTGTTTGCGGTTCTTCCCTGGAAATGCCCGTCAATCTGGCAACCACACTCCACTTATCCGGAGAGGGTGGCTCGTGGATAAGCGGCTTGAAAACCGCGCTCATCGCAGCTCCATCCGCGTTCCGGATCTCGACCTCGTACACCGTGTTGGAGCGGCCCTCTCCTAGCTCCCTCGGCGCCTGCAGCACCTGCGCGTTGGTGAAGGCAGGCATGGTGTCTTCTGTCATTTTCAGATTCAGCCGCGTGTACAGGCGATTGATCGACAGGTCGCCCAATACCTCGCCCAGCAATTGCCGATCGCTCGCCAAAATGCCCTGGCCCAGAATTCCCTCTTCCAGGGCTTCGGCCATTTTTTCGACCGCAGCAATTGGATCGATCTGGCCGGTGTGTGCGATCGCTAACAGATCACTGCGCACCAGTGCCTCGAACGACCTCCTTCGCTCCCCTTGCATCGGTTTGGGAGCTCCATTGCGGATCACGCTCCATCGATCGGCCACGCTGATAGGTTGCTTTCTGGCCGCCCGCGCCTTCAGCCGCTTCATGGTTCGCCCCCCGTTGGGCAAGGCAGCATGCAGTAGTTGCGCCAGCGCGTCGCACCGGGCTTGCTTGCCCAGCCTGGCGGCTTCTTCCTGGCTTAGCTCCTCGGCTAACAATGCACCCAGCGTCTGGCGACGAGTCGGCAGAGGCTGCTGCACCTCTGCCGAAGGCAGCGGGTTGCTTACGGAAGGATGGAACTGGATCTCGCCCCGTGACCAATGGGCTGAAGAAAGGCTTTCCACCGCGGAGGTACCTGGCAGCCGACCTGCCCTAGCAGCTGGCACCGGGGGCACAGGGATACGGACCGGGGAACGCTGCTTAGCTGTGCCGTCAGGCCGCTTTGGCGCACGACCTAGTCCTGACCATTCCCCCGGTACCACTGGCGTAGTGGACACTGGCGTGGCCGGCGAGCCGCCATGGTCTGTGCTTGCAGCATCGGAATGGGCTTTCGGAGCGCTCCAGAACAATTTTCTCAGCACGACGATTCTCTCTCTTCCATTGAGGCGGCAGCCCTATTGAGTACAACCACGCCCCACGCTTGTATTTCACGATGCGTTTTTGCCGTCGCAACTTGGGATCGATCATCCCCAACGCCATAACGGCGACGGCGGTGCGCCAACGCACCAAGACGCCAGCGCAGTTCGAAATTACTGTCGTCGCGCAGGCAATAGCTCAGCGCACTGGTGCCAATGCCGATCGCTGCCAAGATGCGGCGCTCGCTGGCACCACTCCCGATCCACGCGTGCACCGGCGCACGGCGCGCCAATGCGCTCACGACTTCTCGTAGCGCATCCTTGACCAGAACGTTGAATCGCTTGGCATCGGGCACGCTCATTACGGCGAGCCTTGCTACGCGAAGGGGAGCAAAGACGCCCCACTGAAGCCATGGCGCCCGCATAGGTCCTTGATCGCGACGCCCGCGTCGGCTTCGCGCAGAAGCCTGATGATCTGTTCTACGGGAAAACGCTTCTTCACGTCAACTTCCTCAGAGTAGGAAATCAGACTCCAAACCGGGGCGCTAGTCGAATCGGGGGATGTCGGGTTCACTTGCGCGGGCGGATGGCGGGCTCCTCCATCGACCTACCACCTAAACCCGTTGCCACGCCAGGCAGCATCTGCATAATTTTCTTTCTCGATTGTGCAGTACATAATCTTATCGAACGACTTTGAGGATAGTGCTGAGGATTGATATCTGGTGCTTGGGTCGCCAACCGAAACGCGTTCGTTGAAAAATTTGCTTGTATCCACATAGGCATCAATGTGCCTTAGGGAAGGTCTGAATAACGCGGCCTGAGAGCGCGGAATGTCGCGTCGTTGCGGAGAGTCGCGTTTGGATCTTCGGAGTTTGGCCATTTCTGGCGCTTTCCGTGGGAAATCCCCGGGTTAC
>NZ_VCME01000012.1:0-40153 GCF_011305375.1 Xanthomonas hortorum | reverse complement strand
GCCACTGCGCCAGCGTCGGGGAGATCTCGCGTTGCGCAGTGCAATCCCAGAAGCTGACGTCTTGATGGCGGCTTCGGTCGGGCCATAAAGATTGTGCAGTTGCACGCCGGGTAGCTGTCTGCGGAAGCGCTGCACCAGTTGCCCGGGCAAAGCTTCGCCGCTGCAAATTACGCGGGTGAGTCCGCTGCAGTGCTGCGGTGCGTCGGTTGCCAGAAAGGCGTCGAGCATCGAAGGCACAAAGTGCAGCGTTGTCACTGCAGCCTCGGCGATGGTTGCGCCGAGGTAAGCCGGATCCTTGTGCCCATCAGGACGCGCCAGCTGTAAACGCGCGCCACTCAACAGCGGCCAAAACAATTCCCACACCGAGACATCGAAGCTGATCGGCGTTTTTTGCAGCACCACATCGTCTGGGCTGAGCGCATAAGTGTCCTGCATCCACAGCAGCCGATTGACCACGCCGCGATGGGTATTCATCGCGCCCTTGGGCGTGCCGGTGGAGCCGGAGGTGTAGATCACGTAGGCCAGGTGGTCGTGTTCTAGCGCTGGCACGTGCGGGGCGGTGGTGGGCTGGTGGTCCCAGGGCGTATTGGGCTGATCCAGCTGATAAACCGCCAATGTTGTCGGCAGTCCTTTGCAGAGCAGCACGCTGTCCGCTACCTCGGTATCAAGCAGCGAGACGCGGTGCAGCGCGTCGCTAGCCAGTAGCGGGAGGTGTTCGCACGCAGACGCATCGACAAGCACGGCGAGCGGTTGGCTGTCGGCGAGCATGTCGGCCAAACGCTGGGCCGGGTACTCCGGATCCAGCGGCACATAGGCGCCGCCGGCTTTTAAAATCGCGAGCAGCCCGACCACCAACATCGGGCTGCGCTGCGCGCAGATCGCCACGCGTACATCAGGGCCAACGCCGAGTTGGCGCAGATGGTGGGCAAGCTGATTGGCCTGCGCATCCAGCGCGGCATAGTCCAACTGCAGTTGGTCCTGGGCCACCGCGATGGCGTGCGGCGTGCGCTGGACTTGCTGCTCGATCAGCTCATGCAACAACGTGCAGGGATAAACGACAGCAGCCGGCTGGAAGTCGACCAACAACTGCTGGCGTTCGTGCGCATCCAGTAATGCCACGGTGTCCAGTGGCACGGTGCTGTCGGCAGCCATGGCGCGCAGCAAGCTTTGCAGATAGCCAACGATGCGGTTGGCAGTCGCGGCATCGAACACGGCAGTGGCATAACTAAGCGTGCCTTGCACACAGGATTCGGCGAGATTGCCGCTGCGTCGCTGTCCCACTGGCTCGGCACCACTGCGCAACTGCAAGGTGAGATCGAAGCGGGCGGCATTGGCGGGAATCTGCAGCCGTTGCGGATCCAGTGCGGCCCATGGATCGTCCGCGATTTTTGGATGGTTAGCATCTTCACCAGAGACGTGTGAAACCACGCCAGCCGCTGCGTCCTGCTCCCAGGCCAACAACGTCTGCACTAACGGTGTATGCGCACTGCTGCGTACGGGTTGTACGGCCTGCACCACCTGCTCGAACGGCACATCCTGATGCGCCTGCGCATCGAGCACTTGCTGGCGCACCTGCGCCAATAGCGCGGCAGTACTCACGCTTGCGGGGGCATCGAAACGGATCGCCAGCGTGTTGACGAAGAAACCGATCAGCGGCTCCAGCTCGGCGCGCGTGCGCCCGGCAACCGGGATGCCGACCAGCACGCAGTCCTGGCGACATAAACGCGACAACAGCGCGCCCCATGCCGCCAGCACGGTCATGAACACGGTGCAGCCATGGCGGCGCGCCAAAATCTCCAGCGCGTGGCTGAGATCGGCATCGAAGTGGATGGCGACCTCGGCACCGGTGAAATCCTGCTGCGGCGGGCGTGGGCGATCCAGCGGCAGATCGAGCAAGCTGGGCGCGCCTGCAAGCTGACGTTGCCAATAATCGAGTTGCTGCTGCCGGCGCGGCCCTTCCAGCCAATGACGCTGCCAGGCGGCGTAGTCGGGATACTGGATCGGTAGCGGCGGCAGCGGGTCTGGCTGGCCGCGCAGGCAACTTGCATACAGCGCAGACAGCTCATGCAACAACACACCCACCGACCAGCCGTCCGAAGCACTGTGATGCTGGGTGATCAGCAATGCGTGTTCATCGAGTGAGAGCTGCAGCAGACGGAAACGGATCGGTGCATCGCGATCGAGCTGAAACGGCGTGCTGGCCTCATACGCGATCCAGCATCGTAGTTCGGCGTCTGGATCGAAGTGATTGTTGAGTGCGTGATCTTTAAGCAGTTGCTCGTGCAGCACCAAGGCTTGTTCGGGCGGCAGTAGTTCGATATGCACCTGTTCGCCATGAACTCTCTCTGCTTGGACCTGCTCGGCCAGACACGACGTGGGCAGCAGACAAGCGGATAGCGGAGCGTTTGCGATATCGCCGTTTTCTTGCGGCAAGCGGCGTTGCCTGAAGCAACTGCGCAAGGCTTCGTGCCGCGCAACAAGCGCATGCAGCGCCGCCCGCAGCCCACCACGATCCAGCGCACCGCGCAGACGCAGGCCCATCGGCATGATGTAAGTCGCGCTAGGGCCTTCCAGTTGATCCAAGAACCACAGCCGCTGCTGTGCGAAAGACAGCGGCAACGGCTGGTCGCGCGGTAGGTGCGGGATTGCGCCTAGCGCATCGCCAGCACTGCCCTGTAATGCGATCGCCAGTTCACATAACACCGGATGCGCAAACAGCAGCGCCATCGGCACCTGCCGCATCAGTGCGGTCTGCAGCCGGCCACAGACGCGCATGGCCAGTAACGAATGCCCGCCGAGTGCAAAAAAATGATCGTGCCGGCCTACCTGCGGCAACCCAAGTAGCTCGGCCCACACTGTGGCCAGCAGACACTCGTTTGCGCCTTGCGGCGGCACATAGCCGGCTGCCGCGACTGCAGCACGATCCGGCGCCGGCAAGGCACGTCGATCCAGTTTGCCGCTGGAAGTCAGCGGTAACTGCTGTAACCGCACAAATGCCGACGGCAGCATGTGCTCGGGCAGTTTTTGGGCCAGCGCGGCGCGCAAGGTGGCGGGAGCCAGTGCGTCGATATCGCTGCCATTGCTGTCGCTTGGCTGCGGTGTAGCGATGACATATGCCACCAATTGTTTATCAGCCGCACCTTCCTGTCGCGCAACGACCAGCGCGTCGGCCACCCCGGTGCACCTGCGTAACGCCGCCTCGATCTCGCCAGGCTCGATGCGGAAACCACGCACCTTCAGCTGCTGATCGACACGGCCCAGAAAGTCCAGGCTGCCATCCTCGCGCCACCGCGCCAGATCGCCGCTTCGATACAGCCGGCCAGCTGGCAAAAACGGATCTTCTCCAAAACGCTCAGCGGTCAATGACGACTGATTGAGATAACCACGGGCCACACCCGGGCCACCGATGTAGATCTCGCCAGGCACACCGATCGGCACAAGCTCGCGCTGGTCATCCAACAGATAGATCCGCGTACCGGCGATCGGGCGCCCAATCGGTACCGAGGTCACCGCTGCCTTGTCGAAGCGATGACAGCTACTGAAGGTGGTCGCCTCGGTCGGCCCGTACGCGTTGATCAACTGGCAGTGCGGCAAGGCTTGGTTGACACGTTCGACAGCGGCACGCGACAGCACATCCCCGCCAGCCAATAGCTGGCGCAGGCTGTGCAACTGGCTCAGGTGCACAGGATCAAGCAGCTCGAACAGGCCAGCGGTCAGTCATAAGGTGGTCACCCGATGCTGCTGCACCTGTGCACAGATCGCATCCAGATCCAGCACGCCGGGCGGGGCAAGCACCAACTGCGCGCCATTGAGCAACGCCCCCCATAGCTCGAACGTGGACGCATCGAAGGCCAGCGGCGCGGCAAGCAGGAAACGCTGCGAGCCATCGCAATCAACATAGTCGGGCGCACACACCAGGCGCACGACGTTGCGTTGCTCGACCATCACGCCCTTGGGCACGCCGGTGGAGCCGGAGGTATACAGCACGTAGGCCAGATGATGCGGCTGCAGCGCTGGCACGTCGGGTGCGGTGCCAGGCAAATCGCCCCACGTGGGATTGACCTGATCCAGCCGACACACCGGCAACGTATCGGGCAGCGGCAAACGACGCAACGCATCTGCATCGGCGAGCACAGCACATGGACGCGCATCATCCAGCAACGTACTCAAACGCTGTGAAGGCGCATCGGCATCCAGCGGCAGATAGGCGCCTCCGGCCTTGAGGATCGCCAGCAAGCCGATCACCAACGCAGGGCTGCGTGCCGCACTGATCGCAACCAGACAATCCGGGCCAACGCCAAGCGCACACAGATGATGCGCAAGACGATTGGCCTGAAGATCCAGCTCGGCATAACTCAGACGTGTCTCGCCGCACACAAGCGCGGTCGCCTGCGGCGCGCGCGCGGCTTGCTCGACAAACAACATTGCCTTGCCACGTTGCGGAAACCGCGTGTGACTGCAATTGAACATCTGTAACAAGCGACGGCGTTCGCTCGCTGGCAGGAGTGGCAATAACGCTACAGGGCTATGCTGTGCCTCGCCACGTTCAAGAGCCGTTAGCAGACATCTCAGACGTGCACCGACGCGCAAGGCCTGCCGCCGTGTCGAATGCGAGCTATGCAATCCGCAACGAAATCGCTTGCGTAACTGGCAGATCTGCAATTGCAGCTGCGGTGTCGCGGTTGTGCCAACAATCACTCCACTGTCGTTCGTTACACAGATCTCGATCAAACTCGGCCATGCATGTGTAACGTCACCACGTTGCGCCTTTTTCGATTGCGCATCCTCCTGGCCTGCAGTACGGAGTGCACGTTCATCCAATGCGGCGTGCACCTGTTCGCAGATCGCACTACAGGTGTCGTGCACGCGTGGATGCAATGTCAGCTGACGAGTGCGGTCTGAATAGCGCAGCCTGATCTGCAAGGGCACTTGCTCGCAGGTCCGCGCCAGGTAGATCGCCATTGCAGCGAGCAGACGTTCCAGTCGCTCGGCCTCTGCCGACCTTGGCAAGGCCTGCCAGCGTGACCAGACAAATGCACTTGCAGTCTCCTCAGGCGCGCACTGCGCCTGCGAAGTGTCAGGGTGGGGAGGCATCGAGCTGCCTGGCTCGATGGCAGACCGCGATGAAGCAGTGGCGGCGCCGATCAATACTGCTTCGGAGTCAGAAGTCACGTTGAAAACCGCAAAGCACAGCGCTACTGAGGTTGGACACGAGATATCCATCGCAAAACTGCGGAGGTTAGGACGTCCTTGCGTGACGGATGAGTCTCCTTGTGTGCGGCTCACCATAGGCGCGATTCGAGAAGGATTTATTACATTCGCGCGGATTTATTGTTTATCTGGATAATCTAACTATTATCAATTTGCCATTTACTTTGGTTATGAAGTTAATTTAACGAATCACTTCTCCCGATGCTTTTCAAGTCGATGTGAAACGTGTTGCATCATTCGCTTTGTCGTATGGCAAGCGTCTTACCCCATGTGGATCCGGTCGATTTAGGTGTGTGAATTGCGTCGCATAAACTTGCAGGTCGTCTCGGATAGAGCAGGCGCTGTTGACGCAGCGCGCGTCTACTGGCCAAACGACAGGCCGGACATTGGATCCCTTGCAGATGCGCCGTCGTGGGGCTGTTAGGCTGTGGATGAGGAGCAGATGTGTGAGACATCGATCAGCCCTGCGCGCCTGATCCAGTAGGCAGGCTCGATCTCGCAGAGGTGCGCGCTGTCAGACCTGTCGCGTGGACATCGCGTCCGGCGGTTGCAGGCGCCAGCGCACTGTGGCGCGCCCGATCACTCCTCTTGGCGTCTACGCCAAACAAGGCTACAATGGCGTCCGTTCCAGGGCAGGGATGGCGAAAAACCTGTTGCAACACAATAGGTTGGACGCGTGCAACTAGCGTGCAGTTGCTGTCTTGAGACGAACAGGCCCCGTTTGCGGGGCCTTGTTGTTGCAAAGCAAGTGTTGTGGAATGCGATGTTCGGCCTGGTGGTAGAGTGGTTATGCAGCGGACTGCAAATCCGCGTACGCCGGTTCAATTCCGGCCCAGGCCTCCACATCGCACGCTGTTCTAGTCGCATCTAAGTGCCGGTTCGCAAGCGGGTGGCTCCGCAAGAAACAGCGAGCTGGTGGTGTGAAAGGGCTAGCGTAATGATGTGACAAGCTGTACAATTTCGCTCCACGCGGGAATAGCTCAGTTGGTAGAGCGCAACCTTGCCAAGGTTGAGGTCGCGAGTTCGAGTCTCGTTTCCCGCTCCAAATCAGAACGACTGAATTTGACGATTCAGTTGATCACTCAAAAGGGCCTCACGGCCCTTTTTTGTTGCGTCGGATTTGTGCAGGCACTCTGTTCCCGCGTCCGTGGCTCGACGTTCTTCGGCCAGACTCACCAGACTCGATAGGTGATCACCGTCTGCGAATCGACAAAACCGAAACTGATATCGCACAGATGCCCGCTCGGTAGATCCGGGCAGAGCTGCTCGCTGAGCTGAAAACGGACGACTCCCGCAATGGGATCCAGTGCCACCAGGTGCGCACAGGAAAAATCGAAGTAGCGGCCTACTGCGGAAAAACTCGCCTTGAACAGACTCTCCTTGGCAGAGAAGACGATGGTCAGCAACACTTCCAGCGGCACGTGGGTGGACGCGCAGATCGACTGCAGCAACGCCAGCTCCGAGCTGTCCACAACAGTGCTCAACAACGCCTCGCGTGCGTCAGCACCGACCACGTGCTCCAGATCGATGCCGATACCGCGCCATCTGCCAAGTGGTGCAACCGCCGCCGCGGCCAGGCGATTGGTGTGCGAGATGCTGCCGATCACCTGCGCTGGCCATAGCGGTTCACGCGAGCTGCCGGTGGCGATGTCGGGGCATATACCGGCGGCGACCAGTGCCTGATGCTGCAAGGCTTGTTGCGCAGCCAGTCGACCGAAGAAATACTCGGCCTGGCGTTTGCGAACGCTACGCGCAATCGTGTCAGGGCATGCGATGTTGCAGAGACCAAATGCTTCCGGCGAAAACTGCGCAAGTTCGAATGCCAGGATCTGTACGATCAAACTGCCGCCGCCCAGGCAGGGCAGGGCGTACTGCCAACGCGCGTGCAATGCCTCGATCGAATCGATGCCTGGATCGTTCGCTGGAGGCGTGCCTCTGTTCAACAGCACGAACTGCATGCCGTCATCGGGTTGGTCGCCGCGCGTGCTGGACATCATCGACGCCTTCAACTTCGTCCGGCCTACCTGTCCGAGCGACATCTGCCAACGTATTCGTGCCAAGCACGGCTGCGAGCGCGCGACAGATGGAGATGGATGAAGAGTGTGCCCGGGGCGGGAATCGAACCCGCATAGCCTTGCAGCTGAGGGATTTTAAGTCCCTTGCGTCTACCAGTTTCGCCACCCGGGCATTGCGATAGCGTGCCTGATTGCGCGCCGATTGTGAATCTCTGTGCGTATGTCTTGCTGCACTGCCGGCGCCTGTGCGGCCTGCGCTATCCTGCCGCTGTATAGCCGCGCGGAAAACCGCCCGCGCACGATCGAAGGAACCGCATGTCCCGCACCACGCTTCTCGCACCGCTTCAAGCGCGTATCGCCGTCATCGGGCTGGGCTATGTCGGCCTGCCGCTGGCGGTTGCCTTTGGCGAGCAGCGCGACACGCTGGGCTTCGACATCGATGCGCAGCGGGTAGCGCAGTTGCGCGATGGCCACGACGCCACGCTGGAACTGGACGACACCGAACTGGCTGCCGCCACCCGGTTGCGCTACAGCGCGAACGCGGCCGACCTGGCCGCGTGCAGCATCTTCATCGTCACGGTGCCGACGCCGATCGACAGCTTCGAGCAACCCGACCTGGAGCCGCTGCGCAGCGCCACCACCTTGATCGCCGCCGCGCTCAAGCCCGGCGACCTGGTGATCTACGAATCCACCGTGTATCCGGGCACCACCGAAGAAGTCTGCGTGCCATTGCTCGAAGCCGCATCGGGGCTACGTTTTAACGACGATTTTTTCTGCGGCTACAGCCCCGAACGCGTCAATCCGGGCGACCGCCAACGGCGTCTGCGCGATATCCGCAAGATCACCTCCGGCTCCACCGCAGAAGCTGCCGATGCGGTCGACGCGCTGTACACCAGCATCATCACCGCAGGTACCTGGCGCGCGCCGTCGATGCGCGTGGCCGAGGCCGCCAAGGTGGTGGAAAACATCCAGCGCGACGTCAATATCGCGCTGGTCAACGAGCTGGCATTGATCTTCGACAAACTGGGCATCGACACGCTGGATGTGCTGGAAGCGGCCGGAACCAAGTGGAATTTCCTGCCATTCCGGCCCGGGCTGGTCGGCGGCCACTGCATCGGCGTGGATCCTTATTACCTGATGCACAAGTCCGAGAGCGTGGGCTATCACCCGGACCTGATCCACACCGCGCGGCAGGTCAATAACCGTGTCGGCCGGCACGTTGCCGAGCGCGTCTGCGGCATGCTCGCCACGCGCGGCGTGGTGCTCGCGCAGGCGAGGGTGCTGGTGCTGGGCGCAACCTTCAAAGAGAACTGCCCGGATCTGCGCAACAGCCGCGCACTGGAACTGGTGCAGTTGCTGCAAGCTGCTGGCGTGCAGGTCGATACCTGTGACCCCTGGGCCGACCCGGCAGAAGCCCTGCAGCATGCCGGCGTGCAGCTGTGCGAGATTGTGGACGAAGGTGCCTACGACGCGGTGGTGCTGGCGGTGGCGCATGCGCAGTACCGCGACTACGACGCCCAGCGCATCGCCGCGTTGGGCAAACCGGGCGCGGTGATTTACGACGTCAAATCGGTCTGGCCGCGCGAAGCGGTCAACGATCGTCTGTAACGCAGCCGTCTTGCTGCTGCAGCCAGTGCACCGCGCCATGTGCGGCACGTAATCCGCTGGCGAAGCAGGCGGTCAGCAGATAGCCGCCGGTCGGAGCCTCCCAATCGAGCATTTCTCCTGCGCAGAACACGCCAGGTTGTGCGAGCGCCATCAGCCCATCGTTCAGCGCTTCCAGCCGCACGCCGCCGGCCGAACTGATCGCCTCGGCAAGCGGGCGCGGCCTGAGCAAGCGCAACGGTAACTGCTTGAGCGTGCGTGCCACCTGCACAAGATCGTCGCCGGCCTGTTTGCCCAGGTGTTCGTACAGCAGCGCCGCCTTGACGCCATCGATGCCGACCTGTCGGCGTAAATGCTCGCTAAAACTCCGTCCCTTGCGCGGCTTGTCCAGTTCGGCGCTCACGCGCTCAAGGGAACGTCCCGGAACCAGATCCAGGCCAAGTTCGGCCACGCCTTGCGCATCGATCTGCTCTCGCAAGTCTGCAGCCACCGCATAAATCAGGCTGCCTTCGATTCCGGTGGCGGTGGCCACGCATTCGCCCTGCAGTGCGTGTTGCACACCATGGCGATCTTTCCAGTGCGCCACCACCGGCTTGAGCGGCGCACCGGCATGCCGCTGCACAAAGTGCGCGCTCCAGTCGATGTCGAAGCCGCAATTGGCCGGCACCAAGGGCGCAACCGCGATGCCGCGTTGTTGCAGCGGCGCTTGCCACAGACCATCCGAGCCAAGCTGCGGCCAACTGCCGCCACCGAGCGCCAACACCACCGCGTCTGCGACACGCTCGATGTCACCGGTTGGTGTGTCGAAGCGCAGTGCACTGTCCTCGCTCCAACCAAGCCAGCGATGCTGCACATGAAAGTCCACGCCTTGTTCCTTGAGTCGACGCACCCAGCCACGCAACAACGGCGCCGCCTTGCGATCCATCGGAAACACACGCCCGGAGCTGCCGACATAGGTGTCCACACCCAACCCGCGCGCCCAATCGCGTAGCGCGTCCGCATCGAAGTCCCGCAACCAGGCCGCCACCGGTTCGGCACGCTCGCGATAACGCTGCGCAAACAGCGGCATCGGATCCGAATGGGTGAGATTCAAACCGCCCTTGCCGGCAATCAAAAACTTGCGCCCGACAGAACCCTTCGCCTCGTAAAGGTCCACCGCAAGGCCGGCCGCACACGCCACTTCTGCGGCCATCAAGCCGGCCGGCCCGCCGCCGATCACTGCCAGTCGCCGCTTGCTCACATCCGTCATTGCTCAGGCACTCAGCGTGGCTGCACGCCAAGCAATTCCACATCGAACACCAGCGAGGCGCCAGGCGGAATCACCCCACCTGCGCCGTTATCGCCATAGCCGTAATCGGGCGGAATCATCAAGGTGCGCTTGCCACCCACGCGCATGCCATCGACGCCATCGTCCCAGCCGCGGATGACCTGATGGCCGCCCAACACGAACTGGAATGGCTCGGCGCGATCGAGCGAGCTGTCGAACTTTTTGCCGTGCTTGTCGGTGGCCTTTTCGTCGTACAACCAGCCGGTGTAGTGCACGGTGACCATCGCGCCGGGCGTTGCCACTGCGCCGGTGCCAACGGTGCGGTCGATCCGCTCAAAGGTAGCAATCGTGCCACCGGACGGCGGCAGGGCAGGCGCACAACTTGCGAGCAACAAGGCGACACAGAGCGTCAACAGAAGGCGCATGGGATGGTTCATGAAGGAAGGTCGCCATTATCGCATCTGGCTCCGGCTATCATCGCGCCCATGGCCAAGCTACTGCTCAATCTGCGCAATGTTCCCGATGACGAAGCCGACGAGGTGCGGGCGCTGATGCGCGAGAACCTGGTGCAGATCTACGAAACGCGGCCGAGCAATTGGGGCATTTCCGCCGGTGGCATCTGGCTCAGCGACGATGCCGACTACCCGCGCGCCAAGGCGGCGATGGATGCCTATCAGGCCCAACGCGGGGCGGTCGCACGCGCGCAGCGTCAGGAGGCACTGGCATCCGGCACCGCCGAAACCTTCGCTGCGCTGCTGCGCAAGCGTCCGCTGTTCGTGATCGCCACACTGATCGGCATGCTGGTGGTCGCCTCGCTGGTGCTGCTGCCGTTTCTGCTGTTGCGCGGCTGACCCCATTGCGGCGCCATCGGGCTTAAAATGACCCGATGATCACCAATACCGCCGCCTACCAATTCGTCGCCATCCAGGACCCGCAACAGCTTGCCGACAGCGTGCTTCGCCACGCCGAGCAGCAGGCGCTGAAGGGCTCGGTGCTGGTGGCCGAGGAGGGCATCAATCTGTTTCTGGCGGGCGAGGCCGAGCAGGTCGGCGCGTTCTATGCGTGGTTGCAGAGCGATTCGCGCTTTGCGCAGATGCGCATCAAGTACAGCCTGAGCGCGCAGCAGCCGTTCGCGCGGCTCAAGGTCAGGCGCAAGCCGGAGATCATCAGTTTCCGTCGCGACGATGCCTCGCCGCTGCAGGGACGTGCGCCGGCAGTGACGCCAAGCGTGCTGCGCGAATGGATGCGACAAGGGCACGACGATCGCGGTCGCCCGCTGGTGCTGCTGGACACGCGTAATGCGCAGGAAGTGGCATATGGCACGTTCCAGGGTGCGTTGACGTTGCCGATCGACAAGTTCACCGAGTTGCCGGGCGCGTTGGAACCGCATCGCACTGCGCTGGCGGATGCCACAGTGGTGAGCTTCTGCACCGGCGGCATCCGCTGCGAAAAAGCCGCGCTGTGGATGCAGGCCGATGGCCTGGACAACGTGTTGCAGCTCGAAGGCGGGATCCTGGGCTACTTCGAAGAGGTCGGCGGCGAAGGCTATGACGGCCGCTGCTTCGTCTTCGACGAGCGTGTCGCGCTGGATCCCGAACTGCGCCCACTGGTGGATGCCGAGCGCAGCACCGAGGCCGGGGAAATCTGACCGGGCGCGAGTGAATTTCCCGATATTCGCGCACTGCGCGTGTTCGGATCATGCAAACACGACGCAACGTTGCCCCGCATGCGCGTCATGCCTCACCGCAGCGAGAGGCTTTGGTCTCTGACTTGAAAGTAATACGTCGCATCGTGCTTGCCCTGAATTATTCACGGAGATAGGCTGCACCAGCCAGCCGCATAGCGAGGACAACAAGGATGACCATCAGAGTTTTTCTGATTGACGATCATGCACTCGTGCGTACAGGCATGAAGATGATCCTGTCCAAGGAAGTGGACATCGATGTGGTGGGAGAGGCCGAGAGCGGGGAGTCGGCGTTGCCGCAAATCCGCCAGCTCAAGCCCGAGATCGTGTTGTGCGATCTGCATCTGCCCGGCGTCAGCGGTCTGGAAATCACCGAGCGCATCGTCAAGGGCGATTACGGCACCCGCGTGGTCATCGTGTCGGTACTGGAAGATGGCCCTCTGCCCAAGCGTCTGCTCGAAGCCGGTGCATCCGGCTATGTCGGCAAGGGCGGCGATGCGCAGGAACTGCTGCGTGCAGTGCGTGAAGTCGCACTGGGGCGGCGCTATCTCGGCAACACCATCGCGCAGAACCTTGCGCTCTCCAACCTAGAAGGTGGCGGCTCGCCGTTCGATGCGTTGTCGCCACGCGAGCTGGAGGTCGCTTTGTTGCTGACACAGGGCCTGCGCCAGGAAGACATCGCCAAGCGCCTGAACCTCAGTGCCAAGACCATCAATACCCACAAGGCGCGCCTGTTCGAAAAGGTTGGCATCCAGGACAGCATCGCGCTGGCGCGTCTGGCCAACCAATACGGTCTGACCGATCCCGCGCAAACAATGTAGGTCATGCGCTGGTGATTGGGCTCGCTCCTGAAAAGCGATACCTCAGAACGAAGCGACTCACTGAGCAGCTAACGCGCTGGTGCGCATCCTCGCAGCCGTCTTATTCGCAACTTGCACGCAAAAACAAAGCGGCCCGAAGGCCGCTTTGTTTGACGTCGACCTTGCCTGATTAGTCAGGCAAGGTCGAAACAGGCGATGCAGGGATCAGTGATCGCTACGTGGCTTGTTGGTGTCGTCTTTCTGCTCTTGAGCCTCAGTCACAGTGGTCGATGGAGCCACCGGCTTTACAGCTTCCGGAACGACAACCGTCGGCTTGTGCGCATCGTCTGCCTGCTTCTGCACGTTCGCAGGAGCTACGGGGGCGACTGCTGCAGGCTGCTCAGGCGCCTTGTACGGTGCCGGCGTTTCAGCAGGCGCCGAGGCCGACGATGCCGGTGCTGTGGCATCGGCCGGAGCCAATGCGTCGAGCAGCGTCGTCTGCACCGGTGCGTACGGCTTGCGTGCCTGAGTCACTGGAGCAGCGTCGGCAGCCGGAGTGCTCTGCGGCACCGTCGTGGTGGAGGTCACTGCGACATCCACAGCCGGGCTTGCAGCGCTGGACGGCTCTGCTTGCGACGGCTTGACGGTGACCACTTCTGCCTGGGCAGCCGGGACGCTCGAAGGCGCAGGTGCCGCATGCGTGTGCACTGGAGCAGCAGCCGGAGCTGTCTCGGCTTTCACCGACTCCGCTTGCACTGGTGCCGGGGCCACGACGGGTGCAGTGCGTTCCGGGCTGACCGCAGCGGGTGCTGCAACGTCAGTCGATGCCGACGACACCTGGCTCTGTTGCGTAACCGACTCCGGCGCAGTCGCCGACGTCGTCGTAGCGGCACGCTCGACAGGCGCAGCTGCAGGAGCAGACGTCACGACCGCGGCAGGAGTTGCAACGGGAGCCGGGTTGGCAGCCGGTGTCGAAGCAGCGACCGAAGCCGGAGCCACAACTGGAGCCGGAGTAGCAACCGAAGCCTGAGTCGGCGTCGGAGCTGCAACCGGAGCAGGTGTCGCCGTCGGTGCGGATTGCGCAACAGGTGCCGCAGAGGCAACTGAAGCATCGCCACGCGCCTGCTCGGCTGCAGCTGCAACCGGAGCCGCCGCAGCCTGCCGTTCGAAGGACGGCGTGGCATTGGAGACCGGTGCAGTGGTCGACGTGGTGTCGGCCGCTACCTGGCTTTCCGAACGCTCCTTCGGCACCGGACGCGGCTTCACTGCTGCTGGAGTGCTGGACTCCGGCTTGGCGCGCGCAGTGGTCGCAGGCGCGGCTTCATCGTCGAAGTCGAACTCCGGCTGGCCGGCGCGCGGTGCAGCGGAGGCATGCGTCTGCGTGCCGGCTTCGTCGCCTTCGTTCTCGTTGTCGCCATCGAGATCGCCTTCGGCATCGCCATCCAGATCGTCCGTTTCCAGGCCGTCGGCACCGATACCACCTTCACCATTTGCGCCAGCACCACGACGACGACGACGGCCGCCACGACGGCCACGACGACGACGGCTGCCGCCTTCGCCATTGGCCGAATCATCGCCTGCTGCATCCGGTGCCTGCCCGTCTGCACTGGCGTCAGTGCCACGGTCGGCATGCGCTTCGGTCACGATCACATCGACCGGGTGTGCCGGGTTGGCTTCATTAGCGGGAACGTGCGTCGTCGCCGGCGCGGCGGTTTCAGCGATTGCCGCAACCACACCGGCAGTCGTCGCGGTTGCGGCAGTTGCGGTCAGCGTCTGTGCCGAAGCCGTGCCTTCGTCCTGACGGGCGGGGCGCTGTTGCCTCTCGGACGGCGCGCCGTCCTGCTGTGCAGATGCACGCGGGGGACGCGGAGCCTGATTCTGCGGCTTCTGCTTTTGCTGCTGCTGGCCCTGCTGCGGTTGCTTGGGTGCCTGCGGTTCGTTGCGCGGCGGCTTGGCGACCTGCACCTGCTGCTGCGCCTGACCACCATTCTGCGGGTTCTGCGCGCTCTGGCCATTGGCAGGCTGGCGACGCTCATCGCGACGCTCCTTGTTGGCGCCATTGCCGTTGCCGCCGTTACCGCCATTGCCACGCTGCTGATTGCCGCCGTTACGCGCTTCACCACGGCCATCGCGGCGCTGACCACCACGATCGCCACGCTCGTTGCGGTTGCCACGGGCTGGATCGTTCTGGCGCGGACGCTGGGTCGACTCGGGGACCGGAGCCACTGGTTCGACGCTACCGAAGATCCGCTTCAGCCAACCGACCACGCCGGTGACCGGCGCAGGAAGTGGCAGTGCGACGACCGGAGCCGGCACAGGTGCTGCAGCGACCGGGGCAGGGGCTTCCTCACGCACCGGAGCCGGTTGGCTCGGCTTGATCGAGGTCACTGCCGGCGCTGCCGGAATGTTCAACTGCGCCTTGGTCAACGCATGCACCGGCAACTTGCGCGGCGTACCACGCTGATAGCTCGGCTTGCCGCTGTCTTCGCCCAGCTCGTTCTCACGCAGGCGCGTGACTTCGTAGTGCGGGGTGTGCAGCTGCTCGTCGGCAACGATGATGATCGGCGAGGCGTGGCGATTTTCGATCTCGCGCAGCGCGCTGCGCTTTTCGTTGAGCAGGTAATTGGCGATCTCCACCGGGGCCTGCACCAGCACCTGCCCGGTGTTCTCCTTCATCGCGTGCTCTTCGGCCACGCGGATGATCGACAGCGACAGCGACTCGACGCTGCGCATACGGCCATGGCCATCGCAACGCGGGCACACGATCTGGCTGGATTCGCCCAGGCTCGGACGCAGGCGCTGGCGGCTCATTTCCATCAGGCCGAAGCGCGAGATACGGCCCAGCTGCACACGCGCACGGTCGTACTTGAGCGCGTTCTGCAGCTTGTTTTCGACTTCGCGCTGATGCTTGGTCGAAGCCATGTCGATGAAGTCGATCACCACCAGGCCGCCCAGGTCGCGCAGGCGCAACTGACGGGCCACTTCTTCGGCCGCTTCCAGATTGGTCTGGAACGCGGTCTCTTCGATGTCGCTGCCCTTGGTGGCGCGCGAGGAGTTCACGTCGACGGCAGTCAGCGCTTCGGTCTGATCGACCACGATCGAGCCGCCCGAGGGCAGCCGCACATTGCGCTCGTAGGCGCCTTCGATCTGCGATTCGATCTGGAAGCGGTTGAACAGCGGAATGTCGTCGGTGTAGTGCTTGAGCTTGCGCAGGCTCTGCGGCATCACCTGCTGCATGAATTCCTGGGCGTCGGCGTACAGCTCCGGCGTATCGACCAGGATTTCGCCGATGTCGGCGCGCAGGTAGTCGCGCAGGGCGCGGATGATCAGGCGCGATTCCTGGTAGATCAGGAACGCGGCCGGCTTGCTCAGCGCCGCCTCGGCAATCGCCTTCCAGGTCTGCAGCAGGTAATCCAGATCCCACTGCAGCTCTTCGGCGTCACGGCCGACACCGGCGGTGCGGATGATCACGCCCATGTCGTCGGGGATGTCGAGCTTGTCCAGCGCTTCCTTCAGCGCGGCACGGTCTTCGCCTTCGATCCGGCGCGAGACGCCACCGGCGCTCGGCGAATTGGGCATCAGCACCATGTAGCGGCCGGCCAGCGAAATGAACGTGGTCAGGGCAGCGCCCTTGTTGCCGCGCTCTTCCTTGTCGACCTGCACCACGATTTCCTGGCCTTCGCGCAACAGCTCGCGAATGGTCGACTTGTTGTGGTCGACGCCAGCCTGGAAGTAATCGCGGGAGATTTCCTTCAGCGGCAGGAAGCCATGACGCTCGGCGCCATAGTCCACGAACGCCGCTTCCAGCGAGGGCTCGAGCCGGGTGATACGGCCCTTGTAGATGTTGGACTTCTTTTGTTCCTTGGACGGCTGTTCGATGTCGATGTCGTACAGGGTCTGGCCGTCCACAATCGCCACGCGCAGCTCTTCGGCCTGCGTTGCGTTGATCAGCATTCGCTTCATTGTTGCGTTCCTCACGCGCTCTACCGCGCGGAACGCCGTGACGTTTCGCCTCTGGAACAGCTTGTCGGCCCTTCGCGCAACGCGCGGACAGGCCTGACCAGGGTTTCCAGCGCTGCAACACCACGGCAGGCCGCGGGAGCGCTTGTCTTTAAGTTTTATAGGTGTTTCAGGGCCGGCAGCCGCGTCCGGACGAACCGGGGCAGCGCACGGGACATGTTCAGCGCGACGGTCAAAAACCGACGGCGATGGCCGGGCAGGCCGGTGAGCCGCTAACATGGCCGCCCCGGGGGCGGTGGTCGCGCACTGTGCCGGAATCATCGGAAGTCAGGCTTCTGGCCAATCAACTTCCAACGAAATCAAACCCTTATCTCGCTCGCCGAGTGTAACAGAATAAAGAGCCAGATGACCGACCCCCAGTCCCCCCAGCCGCCTGCCGACCGTACAGGCGTGCGCATTCTCAAAGTTCCGGAAGACCGTGCCGGGCAGCGGCTGGACAATTTCCTGCTTGGTCAGCTCAAGGGCGCGCCGCGCAGCCTGATCTACAAGCTGGTGCGCAGCGGTCAGGTGCGGGTAAACGGCGGCCGCGCCAAGGCCGAGCGCAAGCTCGAAGGTGGGGAAGAAGTCCGCATCCCACCGGTGCGCGTCAATGAGGAAGGCGACAAGGCAGCGCCGCCGTCGGCGTTCATGGCCCGGCTGGAGGCGGCGATCGTGTTCGAAGACGCGCGCCTGCTGGCGCTCAACAAGCCGTCCGGGGTTGCCAGCCATGGCGGCAGCGGGATCAGCTTCGGCGCCATCGAAACCTTGCGCGCGTTACGCCCAAACCAGACCCTGGAGCTGGTGCACCGGCTCGATCGCGACACCTCCGGCTTGCTGATCGTGGCCAAGAAGCGTTCGGCGCTGACCGAGATGCAGGCACTGATGCGCGAGGACGACCGCGTCCAGGGCCGCGGTATCACCAAGCGCTACCTGACCCTGTTGGTCGGGCGGATGCCGGACGGGGTGATGACGGTGGATGCGCCGTTGCATATCGGCCTTCGCCAGGGCGGCGAGCGGCACGTGCAGGTGAACGCGATCGGCAAGCCGTCGCTGAGCCACTTCAAACTGCTCGAACGACGCGGCGGGCACTCGTACTGCGAGGTCCGCATCGAGACCGGTCGCACCCACCAGATCCGCGTGCATGCCCAGCACCTGGGGCATCCGGTGGCCGGCGACGACAAGTACGGCGAGGCGGAGGTCAACAAGCGCCTGCGCGAGCAGATCGGCCTGAAGCGGTTGTTTCTGCACGCGGCCTCGCTGGAGTTCGCACTGGATGCCGGCAAGGCACCGTATGTGTTGAACGCACCGCTGGCACCGGAGCTGGCCGACGCGCTGGACCGGCTGGGTCGCTGAACGCAATCACCGCAGGCCACGTCAGCTCACGGCGTCGCAAAGCGGAACAGCACCAGGCTGATCGCCAAGGTGCCCATTCCGGCCACCAGGCCGTAGACGGTCTCATGGCCTTTCGCGTAGCGCTTGGCGGCGGGCAACAATTCATCCAGCGCCAGAAACACCATGACGCCGGAAATCAAGCCGAAGACAGTGCCGAATACCGCCTCGGACAGCACATTGGACAAAGCCAGATAGCCGATGCCGGCACCGATCGGCTCGGCCAATCCGCTCAGCAGACTGGCGCCGAATGCATAGAACTTGTTGCGCGTTGCGAAGTACACCGGCACTGCAATCGCAATGCCTTCGGGGATGTTGTGGATGGCGATGGCGAATGCCAGCGGCATGCCGACTGCGGGGCTTTCCAGCGTCGCAAAAAACGTGGCCAGGCCTTCGGGGAAATTGTGCGCGGTGATCGCAATGGCAGTCATCAGGCCAACCCGACGGATGTAGGCGCGGTTGTCGTCGCGAAACTGCGGGTCGTCGCTGGACAGGCTCTGGTGCGGGTTTGGCACCAGGCGGTCGATCACCATGATCAGCAGCATGCCAGCCAAAAACGCCAAGGTGCCGAAGGTAAAGCCGAGCTTGTCGTTATAGGCGTTGGAGAACGAGGCGATCGACTTGTTGAGGATCTCCGATAGCGACACGTACACCATCGCGCCACCAGCGAATGCCAGCCCGAATGCCAGCAGGCGCGGGTTGGGCTTCTTGGAGAACACCACCATGAGGCTGCCGAGGCCGGTAGCGAGTCCGGCGGCCAGAGTGACCGCAAACGCGGTCCAGACGTTCTGTGATGACACTTCGAGCATGTGACGCGACGACCTCGTGGAATGGAACGCACTTCTGCGGGGAGCGTGGCGATTGCTGCGCGATAGGCACACGGCCACCCTCGATTGCAGGATGGTCATGCATGGATGACGAACGTGTGGTGCCTGGTGCGATGGGCAGAACGATTACGGGCAAACAAACGAATGCGTTTGCTGCTGGAAACGGACATGCGCCATTCGCCTGTCCGTTTCCCCAGCGTCGCCTGTCTGGCGACGCGCTACCTGCGAGATTCCATCAACGCTCAGCCGCCGCGACGTGCACGCTCTTCGATGGCGAAGCATTCGTCCGGACGCGGCACCGGCGGCTTGAACGCGACCGGCACCTGGATCGTCTGCGGCACCGGCTGCCCGTTGCGGGTGGCAGGCTTGAACTTCCATTCGCGCACGCGCTTTTGCGCGGCCTCGTCCAGCACCGGTTGACCGCTGCTTTGCGCCAGCGACACGTCGGTGGGGGTGCCTTCGGTACCGATCACGACTCTGAGCACGGAGGTTCCGCCGACTCCGGCGCAGGCGAGTTGCGGGGAGTATTCCGGCGGCGGCGTCTTCAAGGCGGCCAGCTCGGTCGGTGCAACCGCTGGCACGGACGCCTGCTGGGACGACTTGCCACACCCGCTGATGCCGACGGCAACGAGTAGGCAGGCGAGGGCGGTGCGGTAACGGGTCATGCAGTGGCTCCCTGATCGTAGAGCTGCGCAGCCTTGGCCGCGCAGATGAAGTCGTTCTCGCTCAGCCCGCCGACGTCGTGGGTGGAATAGCGCACCACCACGCGGTCGTAATGCACGCCCAGATCGGGGTGATGGTCCTCGCGGTGGGCGATCCAGGCCAGCGCGTTCACGAAGGCGAGGGTGCGGTAATAGTCGGCAAAACGGAACGTGCGGGTGATCGCCGTGCCCGCTTCGGCCAGCTCCCAGCCCGGCACCTGCGGGAACAGCTCGGCCAGGCGGGCTTCGCCAAGCTTGTGGTCGCTGCCTTTGCGCGGGAGGCAATGGGCCTGCTCCAGGGGAATCAGATCGGTCATGACGGTCTCGCAGGAGTGGCGGACAGCGCGCCCAACGGGATCACGGTGTTCCATGAGCGCGGGCGCATTGAGCGGTAGAATAACCCGCATGATCCAGATATCCGACAAAGCCCAGACCTATTTCCGCAAGCTCATCGAACGCGAGGGCGTGCCCGGCATGGGCGTGCGCCTGAGCGCGGTGGATGCGGGTACCCCGCGCGCCGATGCCCGCCTCGAGTTCGCCGAACCGGCCGATCTCAGCGGCGACGAATGGGCGATCGACTGCGACGGCTTCACTCTCTATATCGTCGCCGCCAGCGTGCCGTGGGTGGATGGCGCCGAGATCGACTACGTCACCCAGTCCACCGGCAACCAGCAGCTCACCATCAAGGCGCCCAAGATCAAGGGCGAAGCGCCGGCAGATTCCGCCTCGATGGTGGAGCGTGTGCGCTGGGTGGTGGAGAACGAGATCAACCCGCAGCTGGCCTCGCATGGCGGGCGCGTGGCAGTGCAAGAGGTCTCGGCCGATGGTTTGGTGCTGCTGCGCTTTGGCGGCGGTTGCCATGGCTGCGGCATGGCCGATGTGACCTTGAAGCAAGGCATCGAGAAGACCTTGATGGGACGCGTGCCCGGCGTGATTGCGGTGCGCGACGCGACCGACCACGCCACCGGCGACGCGCCGTACATTCCGCGCGACAGCGCGGCCTGATTCCGCACCACCGGTGACAACGGCCGCCGATCTGCTGCAGGCACTGCGCGCGCGCATGCCGAGCAAGCTCATTCTGGATCGGCGCACTGGCCTGCCTTACGGATGGGCAACCTGGATGCGCAACCGCGACAGCGTGGTTGCGCCGTTCGACCGCGGCCAGGTGGCCGATGTACTGCTGGCGCGGCCAGCGTTACCGAACGGCTTACAGACTGCTGCGCTGCTGTCTCCATTTCAGGCCTTTCGCAGCCTGTGGTGGCAACACTGGGAACCGCGCCGGAAAGACGAACGCCCGCTGCATTGGCTGGCGCTGCTCGGCAGTTTTCTGATCCACCTCGGTTTCATCGCCTTGCTGATCTGGGTGGTCAGCGTGCGCTGGGCGCCGGATGAAACCACGCAGGGCGACGAATCGCGCGTGCGCATGAGCTTCATCGGCGAAGGCGCGGCGGAGCAGGGCGGTGGTGAAGGGGAACCTGCTGCTGCGCAGGCGGCGTCGGGTGAAGCGTCTACAGCGTCGCAAGCGAATGCGGCGAGTGGTAATCCCACTGCGTCGGCAACGCCGACGTCGCCGCAAGCGACAGATTCAGTCGATCGCTCCAGTGCTGCCGAACCGCAGCAGGTCGCGCCCGAACCCGTGGCTGCCGTCAGCGAGCCAACGACGCCGGATGTGCCGCAGGTGAGGGTGCAGGTGTCGCCGGTGACGATCGAATCGCCGCTGCAAGTTACCGAAACGCCAGTGGCCACCAACGACTTTGTGGTGCCGCCACCGCCCACGATCACCGTGGCTCCGCGCCCGATCGAGGCTGCAGCGCCTCAGATACAGGTGCGTCAGCGTGAGATTCAGACGGTGACCGAACAGCCGCAAGTGCGCGAATTGCAACGTCCTGCCACCAACGTTGCGGTGCGATCTGCCGATGCGCCAACGGTCCGTGAGCGCGAAATCGTCGTACCGGATCGACCTCAGGTCGTTGCGCCAGTCGTGCGCAATCGCGAGCTCACGCCGACGGTTCGCATGCCGGAAATAGCGGTTCGAACGGCGGAGTTGCCGAGCGTGCCGGATCCGGCGCCGCAGCTTCAGCCGGCACCTGCGGTGCCTGCCCAATCGACCCCGACCATTCCGTCGCCGACAGCATCGGTCGCTAGCGCTGCGGCGCAGCCGACGCCTTCCACTGCGCCGTCCACACCATCGCAAGCGACCCAATCGCGATCCGAACAATCCACCAACGCGGCAGCGGCATCTTCATCCAACAAGCCTGCAACCAATAGCAACGCCGGCCCACAGCCGGCAGACCGCAGCGGTGGCTGGGATGTGGCAACCAAGGCCGACGACTGGAGCAAATCCGACCGCAACCGTGACGGGAAAACGACCGGCGCCAATGGCCAACGCGATGGCATGTTCAACGCCGATGGCAGCGTCCGCGTTGCCGCCGGAACCGGCGATGCAGGCAACGGCGCGGGCGAACGCGGGCCGCCAGGCAGCGACACCGACACCTGGACCCGCGACCAGATCGCCCAGGGCGGCACCTGGCTCAAACGTCCGCCGTACGGCTACACGCCGACCTCGCTGGACAAGTACTGGATGCCGAACCAGTCGCTGCTGCAGGAATGGGTGCGGCGCGGCCTGAAGAAGATCGAGATCCCGATCCCGGGAACGACCACCAAGATCAGCTGCGTGGTGTCGCTGCTGCAGTTCGGCGGCGGCTGCGGCCTGAGCGACCCGAATCTCAACGACCAACCAGCGACCGCAAGACCGCCGCCGGATGTGCCTTTCAAGCGGGAGTTGCAGGAGGACAACGGGGCTGTGAGGTAGAAGGTCAGCTGAGCATTTCCTGACATAATATACATTATGCGAAGTAAGTTCTTGGGCGGCACGGGCGCGGCTCCGCTGGATCTGGCTCTGTATCAGTTTTTTAAATTCGTGTCCTTTTTGCTCGGATCGTGAGCAAAACCGGGCTGGTCAGCGAACTGCCGACGTCACTGGATCAAGCTCTGGTGGCCGCTGGCCTGAAGGCCAAAGTCGGGCCGCTTAAACTGTCGACAGTGGTCCAGCGGGTGGCGGTGCTCTCGACCGCCCATAAGCTCAAGCGGCTGGCTAACCCCTGCGAGCTGCCCACTGTCAGGACGTTGCTCAGCCGAGCTCAGCGTGCTGCGGTCAAACGCGGTGAACGTCCCACCAAGAAGGCTGCCATCACACGGGCCGAACTGGAAGCCATGCTGGCCACCTGTGACGACAGCCTCGAAGGTCTGCGTGACCGCGCCCTGCTCTGCTTCGGGTTCGCGAGCGGCGGGCGCCGGCGTAGTGAAATCGCCGCCGCAGACATGCGTGATCTGCGCAAAGTCGGCGACGACGGCTATATCTATCGGCTGGAGTACTCGAAGACGCAACAGTCGAGAGTGAAGGCGGATTCGACGCCAGACAAGCCGATTTTGGGGAGATCTGCCGAAGCGCTGGCAGCCTGGTTCAAGGCAGCCAGGATTCATGAGGGGGCGATTTTCGACGGATATGGAAGGATCGAATAGGCTCTGCCCTGCTCCCTGGCTCGGTGGCGTCGATCGTGAAACGCCGTGCCAGATTGGCAGGACTGGAGGGGGATTTTGGAGCCCACAGCTTAAGGTCGGGGTTTGTGACAGAGGCCGGGAAGCAAGGCATGCCGCTGCCCGCAGTGATGGCAATGACTGAGCACCGATCCGTGGCAAGCGTGATCGGGTATTTTCAAACTGGTGCAGCAGTGGACAATCCCGCGGCACGGGTGCTCAAGTAAGGCAGTTTGCTACCCTGCGGCAGGTCTTTACGGGAGTAAGAATTCCTTTTCTGGCGACTTCTCCCCGAATAGCTTTTTCTTTCGTTCCGAGCGGACCCGCTGGTAGCGGTTCTTCAACTGACTTTCGACACCAGGCCAGAACTGCCGATAGGGAACGGAAGCAGTCCCGTCGTCCCGGCTAAAGACATCGAACCGTCCATCGACGACCTTGAGAAATAGCACCGAGAAGCGCCAGAAGTCCTCAGGAGTCGCCGCTTCGAGCATTTTCCCGTGCCAGTGCATCGCCCATGCATGGCGGTCAAACGCGTACGCAGCCGCGGACTGGGCAGCTCCGATGAAGCCCGGCGTACCCTTGTACCGCGCCAACACGGCCGCATTTGCCTGCCCCTTGCCCGATAGTCCCGCCACCATCAATGCTCGAGCCATTCTGGACGGCTCTCCGCTCTCCAGATTTTCCTCGATGTAACGCTCCAGGGCCGCCTCTTTGCTGCTCCAAAGCGCGGTCAGCACCTCCAGAGCGAGTTCGTCGTCGTTGATGGCGCTGTCCAAGCGCCGACTACGGATGGCTTCGAGCAGAGCGTGATCCTGAGCCGACCAAAGGGCCAGTCCAGCCAATGGCAGTCCAATGCGACCGAAGCTGTTTCTGACATACGGCTCGCTTGCGTGCAGCGTTTCGAACAGCCGTGCCGCCAGATCGGGATTCCAACCGGCGATCGCGTGCGCCAGCAGCAGCGCCAAGTTGTGGACGCCGCCATGACGAGCCTTCGGCAACCCCAAAAACAGGTCCGCCCAGTCCTCCGCGAGCCCTCTGTCCGCTTCGGCAATCTTCTTGAAATCGCCACAGCGCAACCTGTCCAGCACGATCGTCGCGTCCGCCGCGGTCAGCTTAGCCTTCAAGACATCGAAAGCCACATGGGAAAGGCGTTGCTGCTCTTCGAATCTGTCGCTCTCGTCCTCGTCATCGCGCATCAGTTCCGTCAGGTCGTCGCGCTCTTCCGGCCGCGCAGAGACGTGGTAGCGCGCCGGCTCGAGTGTGTCTTCGCACCGCTGATTTATCTCAATGACGGGCACGGCAACATCCAGCTCGAAGCCGGCCGCTCTCCTGATCGAGGCATCGATACACCGCGCAACCGTGGCGCCCGCATCGCCGCCGAGCCTATTCGCAGCCTGGCCAAATAGCTCGGGAGCTATGCGGTCAAGCGCATCGCTACAGGCCAGAATTCCAAGCCTGGCCGCCTCCAGAATCACATGGGAGCCGTACCAGGCTTCGTAGCCGCCCCTGCCGTCGAGGTTCCTGGCGGACCACCCGCTTTTCACCACCGACTCGATCGCGCGTTGGTCACCAGCGTTCAAGACCATATACAAAGTGAGCGCGCGGACCGTCTCTATCTTGCTCCCCATGAGCTCGGGGAGGCGATCGAGAACGCGATCGGACAGTAGAGTGTCGGAGTGGGCGCCGAAAGCGAGGACGACGACCAATGCGCGCTCGTCTCCGCTATGGATTGTATCCAGCAGCAACGATTCATATGTTGACTGCTCAAGCGACTTGGCGATGTATAGAACGGAAAGCAGTGGGTTGCCTTCCGTGTGCGGCGACAACAGAGCCTTGACTTGCTCGTCGGCGCTCAGCAGCGGAAACGCGGCCAGCAGGAAATACTGCGCGATGAAATGGGGCTCGTTTCCCTTGAGCGCTGCAGCAGCGCTGGCGATAACTCCAGCCTCCACACTAAACGCCATGTCTTTGGCCTGTGCCGCAGTCAGAAGGGCATTGTGGTGCCCCATCTCAAAAGTCCCCTGGCGCAACGCCAGCCCTTTCCGGGAAAGGACATGGCCGATGAACTCCCGATGCTTTGCGATTGCCACCGACGGCTCGAATCGCGCCAGCCCTGCCCTGGCATCCGCAAAATGTAAATCGTCCCCGGACGGCCCCATGAACAGGCGGATCTTCGCGACATCGATGTCGGCGTAGCCCTTCGCCGTTTCCGTAATGTTGTCCGGCCTCTGGCTCTCCGGGTCGCAAGGATCGCTCGCACAATACCTCTCGACGAGACGCCACCCCTCGAATGTTGGCCAATCGGCAGTGAGTTCGAGCAGCAGAGCCTGCTCCTGGACTGCCGCGGCAGGATCTCCTGTCGCTCGCAGGAGATTCACGTGCGCCCACTTGCCGGTTCGCGACACACAGGCATCGGCGAACATACTGCCCACCTCCAGTAAGGCATCGCGCGCTTCCGGCCAGTCGACGTTATTGAACCGAATCAGATGGATGAACTGGTCGTAGGGACATGAGAACCCCATGTTCAGCGCGCCGGCAAAGCTCCAGTGAAGCAGCGCCTTCGAGAACGGCGCGACCGGCTTTCCCGCGATCAGCGTCAGGGCGAGGTGCGCGAGCGCATCCACATCGCCGTCGTTCCTCGTGAGCTCGCCCAGCAACGCCTTCTCGGGCACTGAAAGCGCCACTATCTTGGCCTCAATCTCAGCCTGCCTCTTGCGCCGTTCCTCGTCTACTTTGCCCGCATCGTCACCAGAGCGGATGGAATACATCCGCGCCTCGGGAGCCAGGGAGTAGTGTCCCAACCAGGATTGCAGGATCGGCATCATCGCCGTCCATGCAGAATGCCTCTGCTTTGCTGCGTGCAGCGCAGCCCGCACCCAGTCGAAGTTGGATGGATTGTCGGGGGCGAGACACAGTTGGCGCGCCGCCTGCATGAAAACGTCCGGCCGGCCTTCAGCCAGCAGGCAGAACGCCGGGAACTCGTCCGCATTGGGGTTCTGCAATCCGGCGAAGGCACATGTGATAGCCGCACCGATCTCCACTGGGCAGTCTCCGTCAAGGCAGGAGATGGTCAGCGCGGCGAGCACCGCGTCGGACGTCCGATCGAGGGAGGCGATTGGTTCGATCATCGCCTCGATCGTGGCCGTCAGGTCGCGCCCGTTGCGCCTGGCCGTGCGCAGTTCATCGACGATCGCGAAGCCCAATGCGAGCGTGAGACCGCTTTCATCCAGCCGATATCGCGTCGGATCGTCTTCGAGCTGGATGAAGAATCGTCCGTCCGATACCGCTTCCAGACCGCCGTCGAAGACTTTGAGGTCGTCAATCTGACGCCTGTCGATCCTCTTCAGGATCGCATATGCATGCTCCCTGAGCGCGCGTGCGAACTCGTGTGCCGGACGCGGAACCGGGTTGTCCCTTTCACCGTAGATGCGCATGTGCTCGAAAAGCAGCCGGCTGATGCTGAGTTGTTCGAGCTGCCTGAT
Organism: Xanthomonas hortorum; assembly: GCF_011305375.1. Classification (GTDB taxonomy): domain Bacteria; phylum Pseudomonadota; class Gammaproteobacteria; order Xanthomonadales; family Xanthomonadaceae; genus Xanthomonas; species Xanthomonas hortorum_E. The sequence continues at coordinate 13,636 of NZ_VCME01000012.1, read as the reverse complement.
ATGCGATTCCTGCAGCAGTTCCAATGCGATCGCAAGCAGTCTGGGATTGCGCAGCGACGTGGCCACCGTCTGGGGCAGTTCGTCCACTCGTATGCCGTGCCCCTCGAGGATCAAGTCGCGCTCGGTCTCTGTCCACTCCGGCACGGTAATCACTGCGGTGGATGCAATCAGGCGTCTCTTCACGTGCGCCGAGTAGTGCACGGTGCGCGTGGTGAGAACCAGCTGCCCGCCCATCCTGCTCAACTCATGGCTCATGTCGTTGGCGATCCGCCCCCAGTCGAGCTGCGGTCGCTGGTTCATTCCGTCGATCACGACCACCAGACGAGGCGAGGCGGGCGTTCCTGTCCTGCGCCAACTGTTGAAGGTTCGGAGCCACCGTGTAACAGCGGACTCCGATTTCCTGCCGCCAGTCTGCGCCACAAGCTTGTCGATCAACGCGCCGATGACATCGCTGACTGCCGCAGCATCGCTGAACTCGTCAGCCGTGAACACCACCATCAGCGGCCGGTCCGCCTGCGACAACCAGCTTTGTGCGAACAACCACGACTTGCCGTTTCCTTCGTCCCCAACGATGACAGCAATTTTTCCGGCTGGCCGGGATTCAAGGAACGAACCCATTTCGGAGACCAGCGACTCCCTCGGCAACGGGTTGCCCAATGCCGCGTCGCCGGGGGCCAAGGGTTGCCGGAGATGGCGCTTGGCGCTTTGCTGGCTGCCGAAAACGTCCTCAAGCCAGCGGCGATTGTTGCGCACTGCCAGCGAGGTGCCGATTGTCGGCTCGCGGAGCAACCCACGGATGCGCGCGGCATGTCTCGCAAACCGCTCGTCGTCCTCCAATGCTTTGAGTAATGCCAATGCGTTGGCACGGACTCCGAACTCGTCTCCCGCGCTGCGGCCGATGAACTCCGCAGCCGCCTCTGCGGCCATCGCCAGGGCGACCGCGAGTGCTGGCAGATCCGCCCTGCTCCAGTCCAGCACAAGCGTACTGATTCCGTTTCTTTCGCTGATTTCCAGAACGTTGTCCGCAAGTTGGGTACTGACGGACGTCGTCGCGCCAAGTACCCACAGATCGACTCTGCTTCCACCGTCGATCGTCAACTCGGCAATCTTGGTAATGACTTCGTTTCTTGGGATCTTGCGATCGTAGCGTTTTGCCTCGAAGCAGATGGCGTCGTCCTCGTAGGCCGACTTGCCATCTATGCCGAACTGCGATCCGCTGCCGGACAGCCGGAAAGGCACTCCCGAGATTTCGGCAAGAACAACAGCTAGCAGCCCTTCAAACCCATCCTCCCCAGTGGCGGGCAGTTTGAGCAGCATGGCTCGCAGCGCTGCGATTGCATTCTTTTCCATTGAAAGCCTTGAACTGCGTCGTGTTATCAGCTTGCCGGATTGACACTCCGATGTTAACGGTAAGCCAGGTGTCCGCCGGCGCCAGCTTTGGCGCACCGCTCGGCGAGCGTCGCCAGCACCTACGTCGAGATCATCGACGCCCTCCGCCAAGACGGCGCCTATCCCCAGGCCAACATTGAAACTGTGGCTGCGCATCGCCGCCGCGATTCTGATCAACAACGTCGACCACTACCTGCACGTTCACGGCTTCCTGCATGTGCAACACGGGCGTGGACGCTGGCACTGGCCCTCGACGCCCCCTATTCTGAACAGGTTCGGGACCTGAAAACCTAGATTTCCAAGGAAAGTGGGGCGAATGTCCCGATAGTCTGGTTGATGGCAGTTCTGCCCCGCCTCCGACCTGAGCGAGCGGCGGCGATCGCTCCCGTGACCGACGCGGAGTACGCCGTGGATCACTTGCGGCCTGTGGGACGCTAGACCGGAATGGATGATCCCGAAGGACCAGTTCGCCTATCCCATGCATCCCTAACGCCAAGCGGCGAGGAGTCTGATCGGCTAATGGTTACCCCCTCTTCCCGCCATCGTCCAACCTTCGGGACTCCCTGCGGCGCGAGTGGATGATGAGGGACGACCTCAATCAATCGACCTCGCGGAACCGCCGAATCGGACGCTCACCGATACCCGAACGTCCATCCTTCAAGCGCGACGTCGTGATACTCACGCCTGTGCTGCATTTCTCCAATGAGTCTAGTGCGGTAAGCTTCGACGAACTGATATAGCTCACTTTCCGACTGTCCTGAGTGCATGAGCAAGCGCTGCACGCGAATGCACGTTGCATGCATCACCGGACCCTGTCCGCGAAAAATTCCGCTCAGAAATTCCGCAACCTTGGTCTCCAGCTCTTCAGATCTGGGGAGCTGCAGCATGCGCTTTACCAGCATCAGCAAGGTGGTATCGATCGGAAGCTTATTCAGAAACTCCGTGAGGTGCTCCCCAGAAAGGAATCTTGCAGCGTCGGAAATCTCATCAAGGTAAGAGTTAGCAGCCCCTGCCATGCGTTCAATCCACTGCGACCGAACTGAAGGCTCACTCGCCTGCTCTAGCAGGAAGTGCCACGCCTTCGGCATGTCGTCGCATCGATCCAACAGCGCAGCGAACATCTGCTCGAACACCGGTTCCCAGGACGAGGGCTGCCAACCCTGCAGCAGCCCCAGGACCCGATCATCATCACCGCTGTAAGAGATATGTCGCCACGCAAACGGAAAGAATGGATCATCTGGATCCAGGGCAATCAACTCAAGCTCCTGATCAAGGTAGCCAATCGACTGTCCAGAAAGCTCGAGGACGTGGAACTCATTGGTGTCTGACGCATACATTCCGATACTCGCCCGAAGCACGTCCGAAGGCAGACGCTCTCGCAGCTTCTTGTTGTTATCCAGGTCCCATCCGCGCATGCGAAACAGTTCGTCGCGCAGACCGGAATCAAGATGACGCCGCGTGAGTAGCACAGCACTGAGCCAAAGCGAGTCCGAGCGAGGCTCTGAAAGCAGCTCCTTGATCACTGCCTGCTCGTCAACCGATAACTGAGGCCACATATCAGAAAGTTCCGCGAGCACCCGAGCCGGAACGGCCGTGCCTGGCACATCCAGGAGATCTCGGATCAAGCCCGTGCGCGACGCGCCGGGGGGCAAGAACTCCACGATGAGCTCGGCGACCGTCATCTCATACGCAGTTGGCGATCTAACTCCGTTGATCCGCTTCACAAGTCCAACCCATTCCGCGCAGATCGCCACCATGTCTGCGTGGCTCAAATGTGGCGCAGAGCGAGACACAATTCCGTGCAGCCGCGCGTCACTGAACTTGACAGTGCCGGGCAGGTGCTTAAGGACAGTAGGCAGGAGGCGCCCAAGCAGCCCCCATGCCTCGAACTTATGCGTCTTATCGAGAACCAAGCACCACGAAATCAAGACTGCCGATGAGTAGGGATTTGACCAAGCAGGAACCAACGTGGACATAACCCGGTCAAGCCGATCTTGAGAGACTTTCGCCCAGCTGTCGCGCAGTGCAGTAAGCGCTTCACTCAGCACCTGCGGATGGCGCTCCGCAGCGATTCGTGTGATCACCAGATCATCATGATCCCGATGCTCGCGGAGCCATGACGAAATCGCTCTGGCTCGTATAGATGCCTCATCGTAGCTAAGGAGACGATGCATGTAATCAAGCGTCATCTCTTTCGGGTTCTGATCGAAGAACTTCGCTCCCTCCCACGCAACTTCCGCGGAGCATCGAACAGAATCGTCTTCCATGAACGCTCGCACCATTGCGGCGTCAGTCGCATCGAAGATTGACGATAGCGACGAAGGAACACTCAGCATCCCACTACCGTCGACCTTGGACAGTGTCGCCTCACCGTAAGTCCATGACACGTCACTGAGGGACACGAACGATGCTTGGCGTATCCAGCTCTGCACGTCGTCGAGCTTCGCGCCCACCTCATCCATGCGGCTGACCAAGAATGAGAAGCAGACGTCGCGAGTCGAGATGAAGATTGATCCGAGACCTCGCTCTGCTACGCGGAATAACGCCTCCAAGCCGTCTCCCTTCACATGCTCAGCGAGCCAGGCGAGATTCTTGGCAGCCGCTTTCGCCGTGTGCGGGGAGAGACACAGCAGCGACTTTTCAATCAGCGCCAGGAGGTCTTGTCGATCCAAGGTAGAAGAAAAATCGACAAGCGACTCAGATGCAGCGCGAAACACCGGGTGCACCAAGGAGATCTGTTGGCCCGGAGAGACTTCCACGATGCCTCTGCGCTCGAGATTCCTGACAAAAGCGCGATGCGTCTCAGCAAGTTCAGGCACAGGCGCGTAGCTGGCTAAGCCGGAGGGCGCACGCACGCTTTCATCCAGCCTCCAGTTCGATTCCTTGCCGCTGACCTCCACATAGCCAGGCAGGTCAGTCCTGCCCTGGCTCGTCAAAAACGCGAGCTCATCCATTGCCAAGGAGATTCCTGGCGCCGTTCCAATCGCCAGCACTTGAAGCAGGCTCGCTGATGTCTCGGCGGCTAACGCTCGCCCCAGATCGGATGCATCTTCCTTCGCGAGCCTCAGTGCTTTCTCCAGCGTTGGCGTCTCACCCAGGCGGTCGGAGTTGAGCGCCAAGTAACTCAGGAATCCGGGTTCCAGCGTTACCTCGCTTCCGCCAATCGCATCTAGAACTGACTGATAGAGCGCGCCCGACACTTTTCCGCGACTGCCGAGGTCCTGCCATAGCTTCGTCGCAAGCTCAGCAGAATGTGCATCCAGATCGACCCAGACATGACTGTGCAATCGAGCGCCCGAGAGTGAGCTCGTGTTGAACACACCAAAGATCCGGTCCTTCGCCTGCACGACGATGAGCAGCTTCGCAGCGTTTGCTCGCGGCACCAAGTCCTTGAGTTGTGCGAGCTCCTGAGCGGCATTCTGAACAGGATGCGTGCCTCCGAAAGGGTCGTCCAGGATGGCAACGCGCCAAGCTCTCGCACCATCGAGAAGGAACCGAGAAGCTTCGAGCACGCTGAAGCATTCCTTGGCTTCATAACCCTTCACCTGGAGCTTTGAAGCCAAGTCGCGCGCCGTAAACGTCTTTCCTGTCCGAGGAGATCCTGAGAGCAAGAGCACGTGCGACGCTAAGAGATCCGCCAACATCTGGTCTTCCAAACCACGCGATACATAGTCACTGGGCCGCATCGTGGATGGCGCGTAGCGCTCGATCACATCACAGATGGAGGCCAGCACATCGATGCGATCTCCTTTAGCGCCCTGAACTCGCTCTCTCATCTCGCCGATCGCATGCGCAGCAGATCCAGTAGGCACGCCCAACTCCGCCAGCGTGTTCACTATGCGCGTTTTCACGTCCTCCGACGTTTGCTGCTCTAGGATCAAGACCCGGCCCAGCGCTGAGCGAAGAGCGGCCTGATCAATTTCAGCGGCCGTCTTGATCAGGTGCGCACGACGTGCTCGCCAGAGCGCCGTGTCGTCCTCGGCGAGAGTTCCGAGCGCGCGCGCGTAATCTCTCCGGAATGCGTCGGCACTGGGCGCCGAAACGCTCCGCTGCAGGATGTCCTCCGGCATTCGTTTGATCAGAAATGACGACACGGCATCCACACAGCGGCCGGAAATAACGAAGAGCGCAAACCGCCCTTTGTCTTCGATGAGCCGATCCAGAAGAGTGTTCTCCCCTTTCCGATCGGGGAAGTGAGCAAGATGGCTGGCGAGCTTGGCCAGATCTAGTGCGCTCTCGCTCCCCTTGACCTGCACTTCGACCGTTGCGGCAGCGCCAAGGCAAGCGAACTCCAGCTGACCGTCCTCGCCACCTACAGGCTCCGCGAACATCTGAACCCTGTCGAGGCTTCTGGAGCGAAGCGCGATGTCAATGCAGACCAGGTCTTGGAACTCAAATTTCTCAGGGGCGATGATTGCGATACTCATTGCCAGATTGTAGTCAACGAAACGCGCTTGACATCCGTCGGGGCGCGAGTTAAGTGCTGGCGCATCCGTCCCGAGTCAACCAAGTCGTTGGCTGCGGCGCACAGGATCTGCCTCGCCTAATCACCTTGTCAGCCTGCCTCCGCGTGATCAGCGCCACTTCTGCCGCAGGCCGCACGGAAACCCATGAAATGGATATCCATAAGTGCGCTGTTGCTGTGCCCGAAATCTCAAATTTCCGCGCGAATTCAGGTCGAAATGAAAAGTCGGATGGTCAGCGCGTGAGTCGTGGCGGACCGCTAGGATCTGGCTGGGCACTGCGCGGCGCGGGTCCGCTCGAAAAACCGCGCCCTGGCATTCATCGGACTAGCGGTCAGTAGCGCTTGAGCCTCTCCGGCGCCATTCACGCGTGGTCAGTGCAGCCGAGGGAGGTTGGCCTTGGCTTTGCAGCCTTCTCGAAACCTCGAGCAGCCAAGGAATGGACCGTGGCGGCCGTTCTTCTGCTGGATACGTCCCTTCTTGCAGACCGGGCAGCGATCCCCGATGTGCACGGGCACCGTGATTCGCTGCGGCTGACTTCTCTTTGGCTCGGCTTGGCGCGTGCCCCACGCTTGCTTGCGCGTAAAGTCGCATCCGGGAAGCGGCTGCACCCTAAAAATGCGCCGCGCTGACCACCGTGAAGCGTCAGCACGCCCGCGCCGCATTGGGGACGCGGTTCCAGCGCGTCCCCGTCAATCGGCTGGATCGTGAGCACTTCCCGCTTCGCCAGTTCAACGAGAAACTGGGAGGGCTGCGCGAGCAAGGTGTAAAAGCGCACCTGTTTGCGCGCGCGGGGCATGGCTACGTAAAACAGCCGACGCTCCTCCGCGAAGGGGAACGGGTCCGGGGCCGGCATCGCCAGCTGCAGCGCTGGGTCGTCTTGGATCTGGCTCGGAAACCCGCGCGTGCCCTGGACCACGTTGAGCACGAACACATACTCCGCTTCGAGCCCCTTGGAGCTGTGCGCCGTGCTAAATTCGATCCGGAGTCGAGCGCCAAAGCGCCGCTGCCAGCTTGTCGCCCAAAGCGACAATCTCGAGGATTTCCTCATCAAGTATGGCGCCCAGTTCGAGAACATCGGCGCCACCTAGGGTATTGTTGCCTTGACGTCGAGCTAAGGGATCGATGTGGCGACTGCGGATGAGATCATCGCGATGTTCGCGGAGTGCAGCTTGTCCAAAAGCGCAGAGGCGTTTTGCCGAACACTTGCGGCCGCATTGGAGCGCGTGAGAAATGCGAGCGACGCCGCGTCGTCGCCCCACACACCGTTAACGAGCACTGAAAGGACCGCGGGATGCTGGCCGACGCGCTGCTGGAAGAGTTGCGGAGCAGAGGAGAAGGTTCTGACCTGGACTACAAGGCCGAGCGCTATGTGTTCGCCAAAGCCACTGCGGAGCAGAAGTCCGAGCTGCTCAAGGACATCCTGGCCCTGGCTAACACGCAGCGCAGCGGCAACGCCTACCTGCTGATGGGCTTCAGGGAGAACCCGCCGTATCCGGCGGAAGTGATCGACCTTCCTGCTGACGGCGCCATCGACGATTCCAGGCTCCAGCAGTTCGTGAATGAGAAGCTGGAGACCAAGCTGGTCTTCAGGTACGAGGAGCAGTTGTTCGACGGCAAGCACATCGCCGTCATCACCGTCCCCAAGCAGCCCAGGCCGTTCTACCTCACCAAGAGGTTCGGCAACTTGGAAGCCAACACGGTCTATGTCCGCCGCGGGAGCTCGACAGGCATCGCCACTCCTCGCGAGATCTACCGCATGGGGGTGGCCGATCAGTCCAGGGGCGAGGCCCTGCTCGACCTGGCCGTGCTGGATGAGAAGAATCAGCCGCTGGCCGACCATTTCCAGCGGACATTCTTGATGTTCGAGGAATTGCCCGACTACAAGCGCTATCAACCGCCCGCCTACCTGGCCGCTCCGAACTACAACCTGGAGAACCGGAACTACTGGCGCGAGGGCGCCGAGTACTTCCAAGCTGAGAACCGTCTCGTCCGGATCCGGCTGGAGTTGGCAAATCGCTCCAACTACCCCTTGAGCGCCGTCAAGCTAGAGGTCACCTGGATCACCGACGCCGGCCAGAGCTATAGGATGCTGACCGAGTCGGAGGTTCCCGACCTGCCGGTGCACGAGTGGCACCTCCGGCCTCTCAGCGTAAGGGATGGTTCAACTGGGGTGGATGAGGAAGGGATGCATCCCGTGTTCAATTGTCACTTGGGCAACGTCCGCCCCGGCGAGAACCGCCGGATGGGTGAGGATCTAATCCTTTTGCCCGCAGGACCCGGCAGTTACACCATGAAAGTGCGGATTCTGGCCAACGAGCTGGACACGCCGCAGGTTATCAAACGTGTGCTTGAGGTGCGGGGAGAGTCCAGGCACTTGAGCTTCGACGAGCTTGAAGAGTTACTGGACAACGACAAAGACGGACGCGAAGCGATTTCAAAAAGTGAAGACGTTTAACGCCGATTCGTCTTGGACTAGGCAATTGGCACAATTATTTTCGGCCCGAGTCTGATGGTTGCCTCCTGTAGTAGGGAGTTCAGTCGATTCAGGCCATGAGCGGTGCTTCTTGCCCGTGAACTAGCGACCTCTCTGGGTCGAGAGATGTCCCTCCCTACCCTCGATAAATTGACCTAATCCCCGGTCCCGCCGCTGTCTGCTTAAGCCCCATCGCGTAAACAGGTCAAGGACTGGGGACAGATAATGCTATCAGCTTTGGGCTCAGGCATAAGCGATGTCACCTCACCAGACTCGATTGGGTGCATCAGCCCCGAACTGGCGATTGAAATGGTTGGGGGGGGGCGGGAGCCTACTGATTGCCCTTGAGCAGCATCTGGCTCAGCCAACTCAGATGTCATGCGCCGTGGCATCTCTTATATTTTCTTCCGGATCCACATATACACGGCTCATTGCGTCCGACTTTTCGATCAATCACAGCCGCACCTCCCATCAAGGCCCGTCTGACGTACGCAGCGCCGAAAGTCCGCAATCCTAATATCAACTCTTTCTGGGTTTCCAGCTCACTGCGTTGGTTCGGCAACAGGCCACGGCCATAGGCTTCCAGCCTAGCGACCTCTGCCTCTGCGGCACCGTACTCCCCACAATAAGCCAGTACGACTGCATACTGTCCACGAACGGATAGCATGCGCTCCATCATGCCAAAGTCCTTAATGGCAGGCAGCACGTGCTGCTCGATGACTTCGCGGGAGCCATGATAGTCGCCGCGCTCAATGAACTCATCGACGAGGTCTTGGCCAACGCTTATGAGAGAATTTACTGCAGTCGCAAGTCCATAGAACTTCATTGCGTGTATGCGAGCGAACACCGCATCTTTGCCAAGCGAATTTGTTGCCTGTGCGAGCAAAACTAAAGAGTCAGCTAGATGCTTTAGATCATCAGTAAGACTTGGAGTTGACTGAAGCTTCTCGAAAATCGCTGCGTTGCTCGCCATCAGAACATCACCAGGAGAAAGCCCAAGTTGGACGTAGTACTCCTCGACGATCTTCTCTGCCCGCTGCCGGGCCTCGTGGTGAAAGCCTATCTTCTGGAGCGCTAAAGCAATGTTGTAGCGCACGATTCGCAGATGTTCGGGATCAACTGGTGAAAGCGCTTCTATTCTCTCGATCGACTCACCCACAGCTTCGACGTTTCCTTGTGCGGATTCCAAGATCATACGTTTGAGCAGGGCGACCATTCTCTCGCGCTCTCCTAATCCGCTTTCGACAACAAGCGCCTCCATAGCCCTGATGTGGAACTCGACCTGCTCAAAATCACCTGATTTCATGCGCGCAAATGCTAGTCCATCGTGCGCGTGGAAACGCTGCTCTGGATCGATAGCGGTATCCAGTCCCGCATCTTCCAAAGCGGCCCAAATGCCTCCGTCAACTCCCAACTCGTGAAACCACTCCTCTGTTGCGACATCGAGCAAGGTGTCGAGCTCCTGAAGCTTGACTAAAGTGCGAATTAGTAGTCGGAATCGCGATGTGTCGCTGCGTGTTTCAAGCGATTGAAGAAGCAGCTCCTTCAATGCTCGCCAAGTCTTGGCAGACATCTCCCCTGAGAACGCAGCGAACCTGCGCATACCCAAGAGCCGGAACGCGTCATGGATCTGCAGGCGCCGATCACTGAAGATTCGAACTACACCGATCGGATAAAGCTGCCGTACGCTTTCAGCGAGCGTAGCGGCGTTTTGATCGAGCACCGAACCGACCAGACATGCGGCTTCGTTCTGATGTAAGGGTACGTCGCAGAGACTCAGAACCGATACGCAGTCGCGCGTGGATTCTGGCAAAGCATCGAAGACCCTGGCCAAAATCTGCTCTTGGGTAGTCTCAGCAAGGTGCGCACTGGCTTCGAGCGCTGAGCAGAGCGCTCCAACAACATTCTGGTACTGTGAGGCAACTAGCTGCACTGCAGTACGGACATAAAGAGGTAGGCCTCCAGTCAAAGCAAGGAGTCGACGAAGATCGCTTACCGTAGCCGTCAGATCAAGAGCGTGCGCCTCTTGCGCAATCTGATCGAGCCTCCAGCCCTCTAAACGCTCCTGCTCAACAGCAAGTATCCCTTCCAGTTCGTTGACATCTCGCGTAGGCTGCGCTAACAGCACGAAACTAACGTGCGCTGCAGTCCTAGTCAACATTCGGAGGTCTTCAACCGGAACTCGATGTGCGTTGTCTATAATCACCACGCCATCAATTCCGTGCTCGGCAAGGAACTGATCCAAAGCCCTCAACGATTCGATTCCGGTTGCTCCCGGAAGCAGCGCTTTCCGAAGTCCGTCTGACCCAGGCGCCGCCCACTGTGCCCCGAGCTCCCGCACGAGGCTGGCTGCGATCGCGGGGCCTGGCATGTCGCCGACGTCAAAGTAGGCGCAATGGCCAGTCGCGTGCGTAGCAACGTGAGAGGCCCAAGCGGTTTTTCCAGCACCAGAGAGTCCGCTGATGATGCGAACTCGCGCATCGCTAATGAAGAGAGGTTCGTTCTCCTGGGGACGGTAGGTCTCAGGCGGCGCCGGAAATGGCTGTAATTGAACGATTAACTGTTCGAAAATTTCGGGCAGGTTCGCTACTTCAAAGCTGTGCCCTGGCGCTTGCCCGGCCGCCGCCAGCATTACCAATCCAGCCAGCTTCCAAGTTAGCGTAGCCGGTGGAATCGTAAGTAAGGGCAGCGTGGTGGCCCGCTCGGCGCACCATGTTAGCGCCTCAATCACGGATGGCCACGCCGGCGGGAGACAAGCCAGTCCGCCTGGACTCTCGGGAGTTACTAACAGGGCGCCATATGGCAATCCTGGAACTTGAACGAGCTGACTTAGCTCCGGACCTGCAGGCACATTGGCAACGATAGCGAACGAGGCGGCGCCAGAGCGCTGACCTGAACTGTGCGCATTTCGCAGCTCCTCAAAGCGAGCAAGCGCACCAGAAATGTCGCTCCAAATAAGGGGCGTGGAGCGTGTCTTGACTTGAATGTAGATCCGATCGCCTGACTCAAACTCAATCTCGACATCCTCGTCGAACTCGGCAGTGATCGAGCGCACATGACTGCCTGCAGCCAAGAGGAGGCAACCGACCGTGTATAAATGCTGATACAAGAAGCCACGGTGCACAGCCTCGATACGGGCGAGCTGGCGAGGATCTAATACTGCAAACATGGAATATCCTGTGATGCGTTCTGGCTCAGTGCCCTATTCCGAGTGATTGAGCTCGCATCCTGAAATAGCGCAGGTGCGCAATGCATCTCTATCATTCTTGCGAGTGCGCCCCTATGAAGATTGCATGCGTTGATTTGGAAGAACTCCTTCCCTGCCTTCGATAAATCGATCTAATCCAGCTCCGTCCCGATGTCTTTTACTGGCCCCAAGCGGAAGCTCCCCAAGTCGCCCTAGTCTCGCTCTTACTCAAGGCCTTCCTGCGTCGGCGCGAACATCCCGCTCCGCCTTGAGAGATAAGGCATGCTTGAGTAGGTGGTGGAAGTTGTAGCTTTGATATGTCAGATTTCTTAAAAATCCGAGTCGCTCGAAGAATTCGGCCGGCCCTTGGATTCCATCGAGCAACCCAAAAAGCTGCGGGGCACTCAGGAACCAGTTACCGAAGGAGAAGGGGTCCTTCCCCTGAAAGCCAAGCTCTTCCCAAATCTGCAGGTGTCCGGTGAGCTTTGGCAGCACCTTTTCGTTCAACTTTTTGAACTGACCCTTGAAGGTGTCTTGGATTGCAGGGTCGATCGCTTCGTAGCGAGCATTCAACATCGGCCACATCAGCTTTGAGATCGCAGTGTGGTCCTGGAAAAAACCAAAGTCGTACAGGGACAAAGCGATGCGATTGACGGTCTGGCCTGTCCACGTCAAGGTGTGATTCACCTTGCGAGTTTCCTTATCGTAAAGCTCAAGCTCGCCGTGCTTTCGCAACTGCATCTCATGCCCAAAAGACTGCTCCATCGCCGCAACAACGCTGCCGGCGAGCGAGAGCAGCACGTCGACGTCATTGCCGTTGGCGGCGTTTCGAGTGAGGGCCTTGGCCTTGGATTCAATGAAAGCCAGATTGCCAGGCTCGTCGATAACAATGTCGCACTCGCCATGAACCTTTGGCGTGTCGTAGTCGCCGGTGTGAATCGCAATGCCGTGCTGTGCGAACTCAAGTCGAATGAGGGCCTCGGCCCCTGCGCCAATCACCGTGCCCTGGAACGTGTCGGCACCTTCGTACCCGCGCACGGCACTGAGCACCGCCTCCACCATGGCCGGGCCGGCCACGGAGCGATCTATGACGATGGCGCGCTTTCCATCCAGCCGGATCAATGGGCGCAGGTACAGACTGTTGCCTGGGCCGATTAGCGGATCTGCGCCGCGCACGGTCTGATCGGTGGGACGGGAGAACTGCGAGTTTGGGCCCGTGGAGGGGTGCGATAGCACGTCGAACAGGATGTGCTTGGCTAGCAGAGGCGCCACGCCCGGAACGGTCTTGGCGATGTGCCGAAGGTCAAGAGTGACCGGACCGCGGCAATCTCCTATGGCCCGGTATAGCTGATCAATGACGGCGAATACGTCATTTGTCGTCCAACCGGGACCGTAAGCTTTGTCAGAGGGAATCTCGGCCAGCAACGGCCGAAGCATGCGCAGCACATCGCTCGAGCGTAGTTGCGGAAAGGTGTAAATCGAGTCGTAGAGCGCTCGCCTCGTCAACGTGGCAACGAGCTTGTCGGTCGGGATCTGCGCAAAGATCGGCGGCGTGTAGTCCTGGACGTCATGGACGGCGGCAAAATCCGTTGCTAGGCCGACAAGCTCTTGCCAAATCTCGTTGGAAGGTCTGCGACTGTTGCGGCGGCAGAGGTGCTTGGCGCTCAAGGCGATGAGGTAACCCCAAGGGAAGTCTGGCTCAGGCGGGCGCCCAACCCTCGTATCCCTGACGATCATGTAGCGCTCCAAGTTGGCGTCATACGTTGCAATGGCCTTTCAAAATATGTGTAGGAGCCGGTTTGTAGCTCTAAGGAACCTCTGAACAACGCACCATAGATACGTGACACTACCCGCCTCATGTTGAGGAGTAATCCATGCAACTGACGTTCGGCGACGCTGAAGGCCTGGGCAAGCGCAAGCAGACCCGACGGGAGATCTTCCTGGCCGAGATGGAGCAGGTCGTTCCGTGGCAGCACTTGCTCGGTCTGATCGCACCGCACTATCCGGTGTCGGGACGCCCAGGTCGGCAGCCATACGCACTGGCGACGATGTTGCGGATTCATTTGCTGCAGCAGTGGTATGCGTTGAGCGATCCGGCGATGGAAGAAGCGCTGCACGAGA
>NZ_VCME01000051.1:0-950 GCF_011305375.1 Xanthomonas hortorum | reverse complement strand
GTGATGCGGTTGGGTGGGATGACTAGCGTGGTGTTGGTAGTTGTCGTGTTGTGCAGGCTTGCGGCAAAACCGGACAGGGTGGGGCTGGCGAAGAGGTTGCGCACTTCGGCCTGCAACCCATCGGCGCGCAAGCGTTCGATCAGATGGATCGCCAGCAACGAGTGTCCGCCGAGCGCGAAGAACTGATCGTCGCGACCGACGTGTTGTACTCCGAGTAGCTCGCACCAATGTGCTGCAATGATGTTCTCGGTTGGTCCTTGCGGAGGCACGAAGTCGCGTGTTGCCAAGGCCTCTTCGGTTGGCGCGGGCAGGGCGCGGCGATTGAGCTTGCCGTTGGGCGTCAGTGGCAGCGCGTCGAGGTGCACGTAAGCAGCTGGCACCATGTAGTCGGGGAGTTGCGCGGCGAGATGGCTTCGCAGTGTTTCGATTGGTAGCGCTGTGGTGGCGAGGTAATAGGCCACCAAGCGGAGTCGTCCGGGTTGATCGGTGCGGGCCAGCAGCACTGCATCACGTACCTGCGGATGGGTTGCCAGTCGTGCAGCGATTTCGCCTGGTTCGATACGCAGCCCGCGGATCTTGACCTGATCGTCGTTGCGGCCAAGGTATTCGAGGACGCCATCGCTGCGCCAACGTGCCAGATCACCAGTCTTGTAGAGCTGCGCGTTTTGCGCGGAGCGGAAGGGATCGGGAATGAAACGCTGGGCAGTGAGCTCAGGGCGATCGAGATAGCCACGTGCGACTTGCACGCCGCCGATATGTAGCTCTCCCGCTACACCAATTGGTACTGGCTGTAGATGCGTATCGAGCACATAGAGCTGCGTGTTGGCGACCGGCGTGCCGATCGGCGTGTTGTCGGGGATATCGTTGCTGGCAGTGCAATCCCAGAAGCTGACGTCGATGGCGGCTTCGGTCGGGCCATAAAGATTGTGCAGTTGCACGCCGGGTAGCTG
>NZ_VCME01000050.1:510-696 GCF_011305375.1 Xanthomonas hortorum | reverse complement strand
TGATGTCCGTGTCTCCGCCCCGTTGCGAGGTGGAAAGAGCGACGTCTCCCGTCGCGGGGCGCAATTTAACAGATCCCTCACAATACCGGCTATGGGGGATTCCCTGACATGACGCAGTGTCCTGCCGGCCTTAACCAACGCTCAGCCATCGCGCCAAGGTGCCCTGTTAGACTGCGCTGGCCGGTT
>NZ_VCME01000050.1:0-338 GCF_011305375.1 Xanthomonas hortorum | reverse complement strand
GATGCCGGGGCCGACGGTATAGTCCGGATGAAAGAAGACGGCCAACGCGCAGCCTTGCGGCTGCGCGCGCGCCTGTTTGCCTTGTGGCGTTTTTCGCTCAACTTTTGCGAGAAACGACTATGTCCATGCATCACCTGTCGCGCTGCGTCGCGACTTTCCACCGCACTGCGTTAGCTCCGTTGTCACTGCAAACGGACGTCCGCTGATGTTTACCGGACTATACGCCATCGACGCAGATCGAGCCCTTCTTGGCGACATAGCGCAACACTGCTGGAGGCGCGGCCAAACGCCAGCGCTGCGCACGCGCATCGCCCTGCCCCCACCGCACCTGACCCAAC
>NZ_VCME01000011.1:139284-281741 GCF_011305375.1 Xanthomonas hortorum | reverse complement strand
GATCGGCAAGCAATGGCTTCAGGCAGGCGTAGTGCCTGCGGATTGCAAAGTCGATTTCCGCAGTCGATGTGGTTGGCATCAACCCATCGTTTCGCCATTGAAGGTCACGATCCGAGGAAGGGTCCGTCAACCAGTCGCCGCTTTCCTATCGCCACCAATCACGTGTGGTGGTGCTTGCGCGCGTCCCGGCGTGGGACCTTACGCGGCATGGATGCCGCGTAAGAGCCTACACGGACGTACTTGCGGCGTGTCCCACGCCGGGACGCGTGCAAGCGCCCGCAGCGAACCGAAGCATTCCCACGAACCTGCTGACTTCGTGTGCGCGGTCGGCTTGCGCGCGGCGCCGCATCCGGGCATGTCGCACGTGTCCGATCAGCTGCGCTTGCCGTAGCGCTCCAGCCAATGCGCGTACGACGGTGGCAGCACCCACGACGGGCGTTCTTCGCCCAGCGCCAACGCGGCGTGATACGGCCAGTGCGGGTTGGCCAGGTGCGCGCGGCCGATCATCACCAACTCCATCTGCCCGGCGGCGATGACGCGGTCGGCTTCCAGCGGGTCGTCGATATTCCAGGACGAGGCCACCGGCAGCTGTGCCTCGCGGCTGACGCGCTCGGCGAACGGCGCCAGCAACGCAGGGCCCCACGGAATCTGCGCGGTCGGGGTGCTGAAGCCCATGCTGACGTTGAGCAGATCCAGGCCGCTTTGCTTGAAGTTGCGGGTCAGTGCGATGGCTTCCTGCAAGGTTTCCTCATCGCGGCCATCGAATTCGATCACGCCAAAGCGCGCGGTGAGCGGCAGATGTTCCGGCCAGACCGCACGCACGGCTTGCAGTGTTTCCAGCAGGAAGCGGCCACGATTTTCGGCAGTACCACCGTACTGATCCTGGCGATGATTGGCGTGTACCGAGAAGAAGCTCTGCGCCAGATAGCCATGCGCAAAATGCAGCTCCAGCCACTGGAAGCCGGCATCGCGCGCGCGCTGTGCGGCGGCGACAAAATCGCCGCGCACGCGGGCGATGTCGTCCAGCGTCATCTCGCGCGGCAGTTTGGGCAAGCCGCCACCGAAGGCGACGGCCGAGGGCGAGATGGTGTCCCAGCCACGTGCGTCGCCGTCGGCGATGTGGTCGTCGCCTTCCCACGGCAGGTTGGCGCTGGCCTTGCGCCCGGCGTGGCCGATCTGGATGCCGGGTACTGCGCCGGCGGCGCTGATCGATGCCGCAATACGCGCCAATCCTTCGGCCTGGGCGTCGTTCCACAGGCCCAGGCAACCAGGCGTGATGCGTCCTTCCGGCGACACGCCGGTGGCCTCGACGATCACCAGGCCCGCACCGCCGCGCGCCATGCTGGCGTAGTGGACCTTATGCCAGTCGTTGGTGAGGCCGTCCACGGCGGTGTATTGGCACATCGGCGGAATGGCGATGCGGTTGCGCAGCGTGAGGTCTTTGAGTTGATACGGAGAAAACAGCGATGACATGGGGGAGCCTGAGAAAAGTCTGGGCGCGATCAGAACACGCCCGACCACAGCCCGACACGCCGCTGGTGGCACAGCGCGTTGCACGCACTGGCTGGAGGGCTTGTTCGGCGTGCCCGTATCACCTCGCTTCGATCAAACTCCGCTTTGCGGCAGCGTCCGCCATCGGTTGGCGGCACTCAGACCATCGCCGCCTGCATCCGCCGCCTGCATCTGCGCAGGCGTGGCCGGGCGCACGTTCGCCATGTGCGCTGCAATGTCAAACTGCAGGGTGTAGTGTCTGATGACTGCTACAGGTTCGTCGTTGGTTGCCGAATCTGAATTGTTTTATTCTGCTGCGCTTCGGCGTGGGGGCGCCGCGCCAACCACGGGCGCAGTCCAGCCCGCATGCCCGGCCTTTCTTCTCTTTACTCGGCGGGTGATCTCATGGTGGCATTGCAGCAGCGCTCGATCGATGCGATTCGTGGGCAGGAAACAACGTTGTTGACCGCGTGGCTGGGTTCCAGCTTCGGTAACGACGTGCGTATTTCGCGGCAGGAAATCGAAACCCAGGGCGCGGAATTCCTGCGCTTGCTGGTGGCCTCGTTGAAAGACGGCGGCAGCAGCCTGGACAGCGCCGAATGGAGCGAGGTGCGCCGTTTTTTGGAGACGCTCTCGCGCGACCGTGCCACGCGCGGCTTCGATTCTCAGGAAACCGCCAACTTCATTTTTTCGCTCAAGCGCGTGCTGTTCGAGCTGGTGCAGCGCGAGTACGCCAGTGCGCCGGAGGAGTTGGGCCTGCAGTTGTGGGCGCTGTCCGAATTGCTGGATCGTCTGGGCCTGTACACCGTCAAGGCGTTCCAGAAGACCCGCGAAGACATCATCGTGCGGCAGCAGGAAGAGATGCTGGAACTCTCCACCCCGGTGGTGAAGTTGTGGGACGGCGTGCTGGCGCTGCCGATGATCGGCACGCTGGATTCGCAACGCACCCAGGTAGTGATGGAATCGCTGCTGCAGCGCATCGTCGATACCGGCTCGGAGATCGCCATCATCGACATCACCGGCGTGCCCACCGTGGACACCTTGGTGGCGCAGCACCTGCTCAAGACCGTCACCGCGATTCGCCTGATGGGGGCCGATGCCATCATCAGCGGCGTGCGCCCGCAGATTGCACAGACCATTGTGCATCTGGGGCTGGATCTGCAGGGCATCGTCACCAAGGCCAACCTGGCCGACGCATTGGCGCTGGCGCTCAAGCGCACCGGCGTGACCGTGAGCAAGGCGAGCTGACATGGAGCGTATCCCGATCCTGCGGATGGGCGACCTGCTGCTGGTCACCATCCAGGTGGACATGCACGACCAACTGGCGATGACGCTGCAGGAAGATCTGTCGGAAAAAATCAGCGCCACCTCCGCGCGCGGCGTGCTGATCGACATCTCCGCACTGGACATCGTCGACTCCTTCATCGGCCGCATGATCAGCACCATCTCCGGGCTGGCCGCAGTGATGGATGCCAAGACCGTGGTGGTCGGCATGCAGCCGGCGGTAGCGATCACCTTGGTCGAACTGGGCCTGACCCTGCCGTCGGTGCGCACCGCGCTCAATGTCGAACGCGGCATGCGCCTGTTGCAGCAACCCGATCGCGATTCATGACCACAGGGTCGCAACCGGTACGCACCGAACAGGATGTGGTGCTGGCCCGGCAGACGGTGCGCAAGCTGGTGGTGCAGTGTGGCCTGCGTCTGGTCGACCAGACCAAGCTGGTCACCGCGGCCAGCGAACTGGCGCGCAACACCGTGATCTACGGCGGTGGCGGCGATATGGACTGGGCACTGGTGGAAAACGGCATCCGCAAGGGCGTGCAGCTGACATTCCGCGACGAAGGCCCCGGCATTCCCGATCTGGATCTGGCGCTCACAGACGGCTGGACCTCCGGCGGCGGACTTGGTCTGGGCCTGTCCGGCAGCCGGCGGCTGGTGGACGACTTTGTGCTGGACACCACGCCGGGCAAGGGCACGCGCATCACCATCACCACATGGAAGTGACGGTTACCGGTGACGTGACCCGCCTGTTTCGCGTCGACGAAGCCAGCCAGGTCGGGCAGGCGCGGCGTGAATCGACGGCACTCGCGCAGACGCTGGGGTTCGACGAGGCCGCCTGTGGTCGCGTTGCGCTGGTCGCCACCGAGCTTGCCACCAACATGCTCAAGCATGGGCGTGGCGGCTGCTTTCAGTTGTCGGGCGTGGCTGCGCGCGAGGGCATGGGCGTGGAGATCTGCGCCATCGACGAAGGCCCGGGTTTTACACTGGAAGATGGCCTGCGCGATGGCTATTCCACTGCCGGCACACCGGGCACCGGGCTGGGCGCGATCAAGCGCAAGGCGCAGGTGCTGGACGCGTACTCCGATGCCAAGGGCGCGATCGTGATGGTACGGCTGTTTGCGCAACCACGCGCCGAGCTGGATCTGCCGTATGGCGCGGTGCGCGTGCCGCTGCATCACGAAGTGGTGTGCGGCGACGCCTGGCAGTTGGCGATCCGCGAGCAACGGGTCAGCGTGACCTTGATCGACGGCCTGGGCCACGGGCATGGCGCGGCCGACGCCGCCGATGCCGGCACGCGCGCGCTGGCAGCGGCCAGCGGCGAGCCCGGCGAGCTCATCGCACGCCTGCATGCCGGCATGTCCGGCACCCGCGGTGGTGCGGCAGCGGTGATGCAGTTCGACAGCCGCACCGGCCAGGTGCGCTTTGCCGGCGTCGGCAATATCGTCGCTTCGCTGTGCGATGGCGATGGGGTGCGCGGCATGCCGTCGCATCCGGGCATCGTCGGGGTGCAGTTTCGCAAGGCGCAGCCGTTCGATTTTCCGAATGCGACCGGCAAGCTGCTGGTCATGCACAGCGACGGCCTGCAAACGCGCTGGAATCTGCGCGATCACCCGGCGCTATTGTCACGCCACCCGCGTATCGTTGCGGCGGTGCTGTTGCGCGATTACGCGCGCGGCCGCGACGATGCCTGCGTGTTCGTCATGCGTTTGGGAGCCCTGCAATGAAGTCATCCGATGCCGCATCGGCAGCCGATCCGCTGGCCGAACTCGACGCGCTGCGGCAGCAGAACCAGGCCTTGCGCGAGGAGTTGGAAGAAACCAACCAGGGCGTGCTGGCGCTGTATGCCGAGCTCGATCAGCAGGCCGAACAGCTGCGCGATGTGTCCGAGCTCAAGAGCCGCTTTCTGTCGTACATGAGCCATGAGTTCCGCACGCCGCTCAGTTCGATCCTGAGCATCACCCGCCTGCTGGAAGACGGCATGGACGGGCCGCTCAACGCCGAGCAATCCAAGCAGGTGCGCTTTGTCAGCGCCTCGGCGCGCGAGCTCACCGAGATGGTCGACGACCTGCTGGATCTGGCCAAGATCGAAGCCGGCCGCATCGCCATTTCGCCGGGCTGGTTCGACCTGATGGATCTGTTCTCGGCATTGCGCGGCATGTTCCGCCCGCTCACCGATGCCGGCAGCACCACGTTGATCTTCGAAGATCCGCCTGCGCTGCCGATGCTCTACACCGACGACAAGAAGCTGGCGCAGATCCTGCGCAACTTCATCTCCAACGCGCTCAAGTTCACCCCGCAAGGCCACGTGCGCGTGTTCGCGCAGCTGGAAGGCGACACCCATGTGCGCTTCGGTGTGCAGGATACCGGCATCGGCATTCCGGCCGAGCTGCACGAGGCCTTATTCGAGGATTTCGTGCAGGTGGATTCGCCGCTGCAAAAACGCCTGACCGGCACCGGCCTGGGGCTGGCGATCTGCAAGCGCTTCGCCGAGTTGCTCGGTGGCAGGGTGGGGATCAATAGCGTGGTCGGCGAAGGTTCCGAATTTTTCGTGGTGCTGCCGGTGACGCTGGCGGCGGAGAACGCACTTGCCCGGTAGTCATCGCATTCTGGTGGTCGACGACAACGCGGTGACGCGTTATTCGGTGCGGCGCGTGCTCGAGCATCATCAGTTCGTGGTCGAAGAGGCCGGCACCGGCACCGATGGCCTGGCCAAGCTGGCCACGCACGCCTTTGCCGCAGTGGTGCTGGACGTCAACCTGCCGGACATGAGCGGCTTCGACATCGTGCGCAGCTTGCGTGCCGCCCCGCGCACCGCGCTGCTGCCGGTGGTGCATGTGTCGGCCGCTTCGATCGCCACCGGCGACATGGCCACCGGGCTGGATGCCGGTGCCGATGCGTACCTGATCCATCCGGTCGACCCCAGCGTGCTGGTCGCCACGCTGCGCACGCTGTTGCGCGCCCGCAATGCCGAAGATGCATTGCGGATCAGCGAGGCCCGCTTCCGCGAGATCTTCGAGCACATCAGCGCGCCGATCGCCGTGGTCGATTCCAGGCTGCACACGCACGAAGCCAATGCGGCCTTCCAGCGCCTGATCGGCAGCGCCACACCCGGCGATGCGATCCAGGCGGCGGGGCTGGACCAGGCGACAACCGTGCATGCCCTGACCACCGCGCTGGCGCAACGCGCGCGCTGGAGCGGCACGCTGTCGATCATCCGCGATGGCAAGCTGTGCGAAACCGAGTGGCGGGTGTCGCCGTATCGCGAGCCGGATCTGGGCTTGTTGCTGGTCGAGGACGTGACCGAACAGCGTCTGCGCGAGCGCGAACAACGCCAGGAACTGGACACCGCCACCACCGAGCTGGCGCACCAGATCGCCGAGCGCCAGCGCACCGAAATCCAGCTACTGCAGGCGCAGAAGATGGAAGCGCTGGGGAATCTCACCGGCGGCATCGCGCACGACTTCAATAACTTGCTGACCAGCATCATTTCGGGGCTGGACATGATCCAGCTGGCGGTGGAATCCAACCGCATCGAGCGTGTGCCGCGGCTGGCGGAAATCGCCACCGGCTCGGCGCATCGCGCTGCCGCGCTGACCCAGCGCATGCTCGCGTTTGCACGCAAGCAATCGCTGGATGCGCAGGCGTTCGACATCAATGCACGCGTGCGCTCGCTGGAAGACATGCTGCACCGTTCGATCGGCGAGAACATCGTGCTGGAACTGGATCTGGCGCAGACGCCGCTGGTCGCGGTGGCCGATGCCAACCAGCTCGAAAACGTGGTGCTCAACCTGGTGATCAATGCACGCGATGCACTGAAGGGCAAGGGCACCATCCGCATTCAAAGCGCCGCCTACACCGCGCACAACGATCCGGAACTGGACGATGGCGATTACGTGGCGGTGAACGTCATCGACAATGGCAGCGGGATCGAGCCGGCCATTCTCAATCAGGTGTTCGAGCCGTTTTTCACCACCAAACCCATCGGCGAGGGCACCGGCCTGGGCTTGTCCATGACTTATGGGTTTGCGCGTCAATCCGGCGGCACCGCGCGCATCACCAGCACCGTGGGCCGTGGTACCACGGTGGCCTTGCTGTTGCCGCGCGGGCTTGCGGCAAGCGAGGTGGCGCCGGCACCGCCGCCTAGATCGCCGCGTCACCGTCACGAGCGCATCCTGCTGGTGGACGACACCGATGTCGTGCGCATGATGGTGAGCGAGGTGCTCAGCGATGCCGGCTACCACGTGACCGAAGCCGAAAATGCCAATGGCGCGCTGGAGCAATTGCGTGCCGGGGTGGAGATCGATCTGGTGGTGTCGGATGTGGGTCTGCCCGGCATGAACGGGCGCGACATGGCCGATGTTGCGCGCGCGCTGCGGCCCGGCTTGCCGATCCTGTTCATCACCGGCTACGCCGAAAACGCAGCCACGCGGCAGGAATTTCTCGCCGAAGGCATGGCCTTGCTGCCCAAGCCTTTCAGCCTCAACGATCTGCTCAACATGGTCGGGCAGATGCTTGACAGCAGCGTGCTTGCCGCCCGCGCGTAACGCGCTTGGTGTGCTTGCCCGCGCTTAGCGCGACTTGTTTATTTTCCCGCGCTTAGCGCGCGTGGGCATACGGGCCAAAGGTGGCGCACAAAAAACCGCCTGCTGTCAGCACACGGCCAGTGCGGGCATGCCGTTTCGCCATGCCACACGCGTGCAATGGCATGGGTGTAGAGCTAGCAGCATGTGCGCGGCGGCACGCTTGCCATAGAGCTGCAACATTGCTGACATATCGTGCGCGCGGCGCCACCTTGCGCCTTCGTCCGGCATGCCTGTGCCGACGGACGTCACCTCACTCTACTTAGAGTGGCTAACAAACGTAGCGAGCGGTCGTCAGGTGGGTGCAGAAGGCGCGCAGGAACCGGAGTGTACGAGTGGGTACATGAGGATTCCGAGCACCGGCTGCGCCCGCCTGGCGGCCGCGCAATAGTTTGTTAGCCGCTCCTACTCCAAGGATCACCTCGCATGTCGTTGTACTCGTCTGTCTCCGCGTCCCTGACGTCCGCCGCCACGCACGCTTCTGCACGCCGTTGCGCCGCCTTGCAGCGCACGCCGCTGGCGCGCGCCTGTGCCGGCCTGTTGCTCGCTTCGATGGCCGCCGCCGCATCTGCGCAGCAAACGCCGACGACCCAGGGCGAGGGCAGCCCGACCGCGCTGGATACCGTCACCGTCACCGCCGAGCACCGCGAGCAGAACCTGCAGGAGGTGCCGGTGTCGGTGGGCGTGGTGCAGGGCGCGGCGATGCGCGAGTTCACCGCAGGCGGCGACGACACCTTGCTGGCACTGTCCGGCCGCGTGCCGGGCTTCTATGCCGAGACCACCACCGGGCGCATCTTCCCGCGCTTCTATATCCGTGGTCTGGGCAATATCGATTTCTATCTTGGCGCTTCGCAGCCGGTGTCCATCATCCAGGACGATGTGGTGCTGGAACACGTGGTGCTCAAATCCAACCCGGTGTACGACGTGGACCAGGTCGAAGTGCTGCGCGGCCCGCAGGGCACCCTGTTCGGCCGCAATACCACTGCCGGCATCGTCAAGTTCGACACGGTCAAACCCGGCGATACCTATACCGGCCGCGTCGATGCCAGCTATGGCAGCTACAACACCGTGTCGCTGGATGGCGGATTCGGTGGGCCGATCAACGACGTGCTGTCGTTCCGCGTCTCGGCCTTGTATCAGCACCGCGACGATTGGGTGGACAACACCTTTGCCGGCACCAGCGCCGATGGCACGCGCACGCCGCGCAAGGATGCGATGGGCGGCTACAACGACCGCAATGCCCGCCTGCAGGTGCTGCTCAAGCCCAACGATGCGTTCTCGCTGCTGGGCTCGGTGCATACGCGCGACTACGACGGCACCTCCACGTTGTTCCTGCGTAATGCCGTGACGCGCGGTAGCGACAAGGTCGACGTGCCGCGCGATCGCGTGGCCTACGACGAAGCGAATAATAATCCGCAGGCGTATCAAACCGACGGCGGCTCGATCAAGGCGATCTACTATTTCGGCGGCGTGTCGCTGACCTCCATCACCGCCTACGAAACCACCTCCGGCTACAGCCGTGGCGACACCGATGGCGGCGCGGCGGCGAACTACCCGGTCAACGGCGTGCCGAACGGTTTCGGCCAGTCGATGGGGCAGATCCGCGACCTGGATCAGTACACCCAGGAACTGCGTCTGGCCAGCGAAGGCGACGACGCACTGCAATGGCAGGTGGGCGCGTTCTACTTCGATGGCCGCGACACCACCGATTTCTATCAGCGTGCGTTTTTTCTGCAGACCGCCGCGCGCAACCCCAACAACTGGGTGCGGCTGCGCAACACCAATACCTCGTGGGCCGGCTTCGGTCAGCTCAGTTACAAGGCCACCGATGCGCTCACCCTGACCGCCGGCATCCGCCAGACCAAGGACACCAAGGAAACTCGTCTGCTCAAGACCGCCGACACCGCCGCCGGTGCGGTGACATACCGTGGCCGTCGCGACGTGCGCATGTCCGACACCCAGCCCAGCTGGGATCTCAGCGCGATGTACGAAATCAATCCCGAGCTGAGCGTGTATGCACGCGTGGCGCGCGGCTTCCGCGGCCCCACCATCCAGGGCCGCAGCGCGGTGTTCAATTCGGACTTCACCACCGCCGATTCGGAAACCATCCTGTCGTGGGAGGCCGGCATCAAGAGCAGCCTGTTCGACAATCGCCTGCGTCTGAATGTCAGCGGCTTCACCTATACCGTCGACGACATCCAGCTCAACGGCAACGATTCGGACGGCAATGGCGTGCTGTTCAATGCCGACAAGGCCAAGGCCTACGGTCTGGAAGCGGACCTGGACTGGCGCCCGATCTCCAACCTGTCGCTGACCGCCGGCCTGAGCCTGCTGCATAGCGAAATCCAGGACAAGCGCGTGTTTGCGCAGGCCTGCGCGCTCAACGGCGTGGTGGTGTGCACGGTCAACGACCCGACCATCCGCGTCGGCGCCAACACCTTTGCGCAGATCGACGGCAACCCGCTGCCCAACGCGCCCAAGTACAACCTCAACCTGGCCGCGCGTTACGACATTCCGGTGGGTAACGACGGCGCGTTCTTCGTCTCCACCGACTGGAACAAGCAGGGCGAAACCAGCTTCGTGCTGTACGACTCCACCGAGTTCCGCGCCGACGGCAATTTCGAAGGCGGCCTCAAGCTGGGTTACACCGGCGGCTACGGTGCGTGGGAAGTGGCGGCGTTTGCGCGCAACATCACCAACGAAAAAAACGTTAAGGGCGTGATCGAGAACTACATGGCGGCGGTCTACAACGAGCCGCGCATCGTGGGCGTGTCGGTCAACGTCAACTGGCAGTGAGTTGCTGATCGACTGACAGCATCACAGCGACATGCGCGTCGCAGTGATGCTTGGTGCGACAACCGAGCCCGCTGCGTGCAGCACGCAGCGGGCTTTTGTGTCAACGGCTGCGCAACACCGATTGCACCCAACTGACGATCTGCGTGCTGCTCACCGCACCGGAATGACGGCCCAGCTCGCTGCCGCCACGGATGACCAGCAAGGTGGGAATGCTGCGGATGCCAAAACGCGTGCCCAGCACCGGATACAGATCGGTATCCACTTTTGCCAGCCGGACCTGCGGTTCCAGCAATGCAGCGGCTGCGGCGAATTGCGGCGCCATGCTCAGACACGGCCCACACCACGGTGCCCAGAAATCCACCACCAACGGCAGCTCGCTGCGCACCGCGTGCTTGTCGAAATCGACAGTGGACAGCGCTATCGGCGCACCTAGAAATAGCGGCTGATGGCAGCTGCCGCACTTGGGCGCATCGCGCAGACGCGCCTGCGCTACGCGATTCATCGCAGTGCAGCTCGGGCAGGCCACCAGCAGCGGCGCAATGGTCATCGGCGATCTCCACAGGCAAGAGAGACGGTGCATCGCATGTCGCGCCGGTGGCGATCTGCGCGTGCGTGGGCGGTTGTCAGTGTAGCCATGGCGACGCAAGGCCTGCGTGCGGGGGCGATGACTGCGGGGCTGCACGCCTAGTGGCATGTGCGTCCAGGCGTGCCGCCAGGTGGTGCAACGATCAGGCCGACCGGCCCAGGTCCAGCACCGGCACGAAGCCGCCGAAGATCATGCGCTTGCCGTCGTAAGGCATCGGATTGACCGCAGGGTCCATGCGCGGGTCGTCCATCATCTTCTGCATGCCGGCATCGCGCGTGGCCTTGTCCGGCCATTCGATCCAGGAGAACAGCACGGTTTCGTCCGCGGCCGCCTCGACCGCGCGATAAAAGTCGGTCTGCTGTCCGTGCGGCACGTCATCGCCCCAGCACTCCACCACGCGCAACGCGCCGTATTCCATGATCATGCTGTCGCCCATGCGGGCGTGCTCCAGGAACTTGTCCTTGTTGGCAGTGGGCACCGCAAGGACGAAACCATCGATGTACGACATGAACCACCTCTGCTGGCATGACGCACGGCGTGCGCCTTGTAGAAACGACGAACAGGCGGGGCAGGGAGCGACACGCAGATCGGCGCGTTGCGCGGTCTACGTGAAAGCCTGTCTACACGGATGGGCTCGCTCGTCGTCACCGCCATGGATCGGACGATCCGTGCGCGTAACTGCCCTGCGTGCTGCGTCCCCGCACCTGTGAGTGCCGACCCAGCATAGCGGGCCGACGTCCTCATGGCCGTTATGACGCAGCCAGGTTATGCCGTCGCAACGTCGCTTCGAACACCACATCGCCGTTTTCGTTGCGTGCCTGCAGCGAGCCGCCATGCGCCTTGACGAACTGATCTGCGATAAACAAACCCAGGCCCAAGCCCTGGCTTGCGTGGAAGCTGGCCTTGAATGGCTCGAACAGACGCGGCATCAGACTGTCGGGGATGTGGCCGGCGTTGCGTACCGACAAACGCAGCGTGTCGCGCTGGCGTCCGTCTAGGTGCACGCGCACCGGCTGGCGCGCGCCATGCAGCACTGCGTTGCCGACCAGATTAGAGACCACCTGTGCCAGCCGATCGCCGTCGCCGTCGCCGTGCAGATCGCCTTCGCTACGCAGGTCGATCGGCGTGTGCGGATTGGCCTGCGCCACCTCGTTCACCACGCTATGGGCCACCTCGCCAAGATTGCAGGGGCCGAACTGCATCGACAGCCCGTCGGTGCGCAGACGCGAGAAATCCAGCAGCTGCTCGACCATGCGTGCCATGCGATGCGCGCTGTTTTCCAGATGTTCCAGCGTGCGTGCAGCCGAGCCGTCGGCGGCCACATCCAGGCTCAGCTTGTCGGCACACAGCAAAATCACCGACAGCGGCGTGCGCAGGTCGTGGGTCAGCACCGCCATCATGGTTTCATTGAGGGTGAGCGCGCGTTCCAGCGAGGCGTTGCGCGCCTTGAGCAGGCGCCGCTGCTGATACAACTCGATGAACACGTTGACCTTGCTCAGGATCACGTGCGGCTCGATGGGCTTGTGCAAAAAATCCACCGCGCCGGTTTCGTAACCCTGAAACGCACGCATCGGGTCGTTCGGCGAGGCCGTCAAAAAAATGATCGGCACATGCCGGGTGCGCTGCGAGCCGCGCATCAGTTCGGCCAGCGAAAAGCCGTCCATTTCCGGCATGTGCACATCCAGCAATGCCAACGCCACATCGTGTTCGAGCAACAGTTCCAGCGCCTGCGCACCGGAGGCTGCGCACAGTACCTGGATGCGGTCGCGCTGCAGCAGCGCTTCCATCGCCACCAGATTCTGCGGCACGTCGTCCACGATCAGCAGCTTGGCCGGTTCGGTAGTGGTGCTGTCTGCAGCCAGACCGGTCGCGGTGAGATTCATCGGTGGAAAGTCTCCAATCGGCTGCAGATCGCCTGCAAGGTGAGCACCGCATCGGCACCGGCGTGGGCGATGGCGGAGGCGGGCATCAAGGGAGACGCCGCGTCGTCGGGCAGCTGGATCCAGGCGGTGCCGCCGACCGCGCGTACCGCCGCCACGCCAGCGCTGCCATCGCTGCTGGCACCGGTGAGCAGGATCGCCAGCAGGCGCGACCCGAAGACATCGGCGGCCGATTCGAACAAGGGGTCGATCGCCGGGCGCGAGAACAGCACCGGGGCATCCATCGACAACGCCAGGCTGTCGCGGTTTTCCACCAGTAGATGATAGTCGGGCGGGGCGATGGTCACAGTGCCGGCGAGCAGCGGTTGCTTGTCCTCTGCCTCGCGCACCGGCAAGGCGCAGCGTGCATCCATCAATTCGGCAAGATGGCTGGTGCGGTCGCGTGGCAGATGCAGCACCACCAACACCGGCATCGGCAACTCCGCAGGCAGGCTGGACAGCAACGCCTGCAACGCCATCACACCGCCGGCCGATGCACCGACCACGATCGCCTCGAAGTGCTGCCACCCATGCGCGCCGCTCATGCCGCCTTCCGAAACAGACGTTGCTCGCGGGCCACGGTTTCGAAGGCCTGCGCATGCGCGCCGAACTGCAGCGATTCCTTGCTGCCCAGACCCAGAAAACCACGGTGCACCAGCGCATCATGGAACAGACCCACTGCGCGATCCTGCAGGGTGCGGTTGAAGTAGATCAGCACGTTGCGGCACGACACCAGATGCACTTCGGAGAACACCGTATCGGTGGCCAGGCTGTGATCGGCAAACACGATGTGGCGCTTGAGGCGGCGATCGAACACCGCGCCGTCGTAGGCGGTGGTGTAGTAGTCGGACAGCGACCCACGGCCGCCGGCCTCCAGATAATTGCGGCTGAACTGCGCAATGCGGTCGATGCCGAAGGCGCCGGCTTCGGCCATGCCCAGCGCTTCGGGATTGATGTCGGTGGCGTAGATCACCGCTTTTTCCAGCAGGCCTTCTTCGTGCAGCAGGATCGCCAGCGACCAGACTTCTTCACCGGTGCTGCAGCCGGCCACCCAGAGTTTGATCGAGGGATAGGTGCGCAATACCGGCACCGCGTGCTCGCGCAAACAGCGGAAATACGCCGGGTCGCGGAACATCTCCGACACCTGCACGGTGAAGAACTGCATCGCCTGCGCAAACGTCTCCGGCTCGTGCAGCAGGCGATGCTGCAGATCGGCCACGCGGGCGCAATCGAAGCGGCCCATGGCGTGGCGCATGCGTCGACGCAACGAGGACACCGCGTAATCGCGGAAGTCGTAGTGATAGCGCTGGTACACCGCTTCCAGCAGCACCCGCAGCTCCAGATCGAACAGCTCCACTGCAGTCATTGCCGCGAGCACCACACCCGGCACAGCGACACCAGCTTGTCCACGTCGATGGGCTTGGCGATGTAGTCGTTGGCACCGGCCTCAAGACAGCGTTCGCGATCGTCGGCCATGGCCTTGGCGGTCAGCGCAATGATCGGCAGATCCTGCCACTGACGATTGGCACGGATCTGGCGCATCGCAGTGAGGCCATCCATCTCCGGCATCATGATGTCCATCAGCACCAGATCCACTTCGTGCCTGGCCAGATGTTCCAGCGCCTCGCGGCCATTGCGTGCGATCTGCAACGTCACGCCCAGCGGTTCGAGCACGCTGGAGAGCGCAAAGATATTGCGCACATCGTCTTCGGCCAACAGCACGGTGGCGCCATCCAGCACCGCATCGCGGCGGCGCGCTTCACGCAGCAGGCGTTGCTGGTCGCTGGGCAACGAGGCTTCCACGCTGTGCAGGAACAGCGTCACTTCGTCGAGCAGGCGCTCCGGCGAGCGCACGCCCTTGATGATGATGCTCTTGGAATAACGGCGCAGGCGTTGTTCTTCGTCGCGTGTGAGTGCGCGCCCGGTGTAGACGATCACCGGCGGGAACGCGACCGCATCGTTGCCGGCCATGCGTTCGAGCAGGTCGTAGCCACTGCCGTCGGGCAGCGCCAGATCGGTGACCATGCAATCGAAGGTGGAGCCGGCCAGTTGCTGCATTGCTTCGGCAATGCTGCCCACCGCGACGATTTCCAATTGATCGCGCGCCAGCAGCAGTTCCAGGTTCGCACGCAGCGCGCTGTCGTCTTCGACGATCAACAAGCGGCGCACGGCGCGTGCATTGGTGTCTTCCAGCTGGCGGATTGCGCCGGCCAGCAGCTCGCGCGTGGCCGGCTTGATCAGATAGCCCACCGCACCGAGTTCCAGCGCAATCTGGCTGCGCTCCATCGCCGAGACCACATGCACCGGGATGTGCCGCGTTGCCGGATCGCGCTTGAGCCGCTCCAGCACGCTGAGCCCGGAGGCATCCGGCAGGCCGATGTCGAGCAGAATGCCGCTGGGGCGCAGGTCCGCCGCCAGCTGCAGCGCTTCTTCGGCGCTGGGTGCCACCACGCAATCGAAGTCCAGCTCATGCGCCAGATCGACCAGGGCCTGGGCAAAACGCGTGTCGTCTTCCACCGCCAGGATCAGCCGGCCCGGACGGCTGCGTTGATCGCGATCGTCGTCGGCGCGCTGGAGCGGCGCTGCACTTGCTGCCGGAATCGGCAGCGGCAAGGCGCTGGACGCAAGCACAGCCTGCTCGCCAAGACGAGATGCCATCGCCATGCCGCTGGTGTTCTGCGCTGCTTGCGCGGTGTTAAGCGACGCCGGCGGCGCAGGCCTTTCCGCAACAGTCACACCCTCGGCCGGTGCGCCATCGGTCGGCAATTCCAGCGTGAAGCAACTGCCGCGTCCCGGCTCGCTGTCCACACGGATGCTGCCGCCCATGCGCTGCGCCAGATCGCGCGAGATCGACAGCCCCAGGCCGGTGCCGCCATAGCGACGGCGCGTACTGCCATCGGCCTGACGGAACGCCTCGAAGATGATCTCGGTCTGTTCGCGCGCAATGCCGATGCCAGTGTCCTGGACCTTGAACAGCACGCGTCCCGGCGCCTGCGCCTGGATCGACAGACTGACGCTGCCGTGCTCGGTGAACTTGATCGCATTGGCCAGCAGGTTCTTGAGAATCTGCTGCAGACGCTGACTATCCATGACCAGTTGCGTCGGTGCATCGGCGTCGGCCGTGATCTGCAACGCAAGACCTTTTTGCCGTGCCAGTGGCTCGAAGGTTTCGCGCAGGCGCTGCAGCACCGAGCTGGTGGCGATGGTGTCGTCAGCCAGTTCCACATGCCCGGCTTCGATCTTGGACAAATCCAGAATGTCGTTGATCAGCGCCAGCAGATCGTTGTTGGAAGAGAGAATCGCCTGCGCATATTTCACCTGCTCGGGGCTGAGCGTGCCGTCCTTGTTGTCGGCCAGCAGCTTGGCCAGGATCAGCGCGCTGTTGAGCGGGGTGCGCAACTCGTGCGACATGTTGGCCAGAAATTCGGACTTGTAACGCGAGGCGGTGGAGAGCTCGTTGCTATTGCGCACCAGCTGGTTCTGCGCAACCAGCAAGGCCTGCTTCTGCGCCTCCAGTGCCTGGGTGCGTTCTTCCAGCTGCACGTTGGTCTGTTCCAGCTCGGCCTGCTGCTGTTCCAGATCGCTTTGCGATTGTTGCAGGCTGCGGCTTTGCTCTTCCAACTCTTCGTTGGTCACGCGCAGCTCTTCCTGCTGGGTCTGCAGTTCTTCGCTCTGGCGCTGGGTTTCTTCCAGCAAGGCCACCAGCTGCGCGCGCAACAACGCGGTGCGCAAGGCCAGGCCGATGTTCTCGCCACAGCGTGCCAGCAGTTCCTGCTCGCGCGAACCGGCAGTGCGCGGGTCGGTCACGCGGCCAAGTTCGACGATGCCGATCACACGGCCATCGGCCGTGACAGGTGCCAGCAGCAGTTCCTGGCAACTGCTCTTGCCCAGGCTGGAGGCGATCTGCAGATGTCCTGCATCCACGCCACGCACGCGGCGCACCGCGCCACGCTGCAAGGCGTCGCCCAGTTGCCCGGTGTTGGTCGGCAGTGTCTTGGGCATGTCGGCCGGAAGCGCGGTGCCACCGGTCAAACGCAGGCGCTCGCCTTCGATGCGATACAGCGCGCCCACCTGCGCATCCAGTGTGTCGCACAGTGCGCGCACGGCAGCATCGGCCAACGCTTCCGGGCTTTGATCGCCGCGCAAACTCGCTTCGACCGTGTTCTCTGCCTGCTGCAGCCACAGCGCGAATTCGGCCTGACGCCGCGCGCGGATCGCCTGCGTCACCACCAGCGCCATCGCCAGGAACGACACGCCACCGATGCTGCGGTTGATCGACGAAAAACTGGAATTGGTGCTGGCCGGCGCCAGATTGAAACCCACTGCCAACAATACGCACGACAGTACGGCCACGATCAATGGCACCTGCGTGCGGTTTTGAAACACCGTCACCCCAACCGCGACGAAGTAAGTCAGCCACACCGCATAGCCAAGCGGTGTGACCAATTCCACAGCGAGCGTCGCAGCCATCAAGGCCCCCGCGATGACCCACACCCAGCGGTCGCGTGTGGTCGAGATGTTCTGCATGAGGCGCGCGGACCGAGGTGGGAGGGCGGTCATGTTAGCCGATAACTTTCACGCGTAAATCGCCGGAAATTTGACGCTTTCCGGCCGGGTTGGCTTGCACATCGCCTTCACGTATCCGTCACTATGTTCGCGCGCTTTCCAGGGGGAAACATCGCGTGATGGATGCGGAAACGGCCACCGACACCGTCGGGCCGCTTTCTCACAACAGCCGGCAGTGCCAGCTGTTGCTCGAGAGCATGTGCGATTGCGCGATCTACACGCTCGATACGGGCGGCCATGTGCGTAGCTGGAATACCGTTGCAGAGCGAATCCACGGCTACGCCGTCCCCGAGGTCATGGAGACGCATTTTTCGCGTTTTTTTGTGCCCGAAGATGCACAGCGCGGCGAGCCGGCACACCTGCTGGAGGTCGCCAAGCGCGATGGGCGCGCTGCTGCAGAAGGCTGGCGCTTGCACAAGGATGGCAGCCAATTCCTTGCCCGCGTGGTGATCGAGCCGGTGTTGGAAGTCGATGTGCTGGTGGGTTTTGCCGTGGCAACTTGCGATATCAGCGAACGCCATGCAGCGCAGCAATCGCAGCAGGTGCTGGCGCAGGCGCAACGCAGCCAGGCGCTGGGCCGGTTGACGCGGGGCATGGCGCATGACTTCAACAATCTGCTGACCGTGATGGCGACCAGCCTGGATTTGATCTCGCGACGTGCGGGCGAGGATGCGCGTCTGCGCACCTTGCTGGGCGCTGCGCAGACGGCAGTGGAGCGGGGCACCTTGCTGACACGCCACGTGCTCGCCTTCGCACGCGGGCAGCAATCGCCGCCGCAACGCCATGCAGTCAATGCAATCGTGACCGGCGCGTTGGAACTGCTGCAGCGTGCGTGCCCGGCCGGCCTTGGCCTCTCGCTTGAATTGGCCCAGACATTGCCGGATGTACGTGTGGACCCAGGTCAATTGGACGCCGCATTGCTCAACCTGGTCTTCAATAGCTGCGATGCCATGCCCGATGGCGGTACGATCGTGCTGGTCACCGCCGTACAACGGCGTGCCGCACCGTCGGAGCCGCACGCTGCACAGTGCAGGTACATCAGCGTTGCGGTGCGCGATAATGGCAGCGGCATGCCGGCGGATGTCGCGCAGCGCGCTGGCGACGCGTTTTTCACCACCAAGGATGCAGGCAAGAACGCCGGCCTGGGCTTGAGCCAGGTGTTCGGCTTCGCGTCACAATCCGGTGGTTTTGTCGAGCTTGAAACCGCACCCGGACACGGCACCACCGTGACTTTGTTTCTCCCGGCCATCGAGGACGCCGAGAATGACTGAATCCCTGCGCTTGCTGATGGTTGAGGACCAAGAAGAGTTACGCGAACTGATCGGCGAGGCACTGCGCGATGCCGGCATCACCGTCGACACCGCCGACGATGGGCACAGCGCATTGCGCATGCTGCGCGAGAACGGCCCTTACGATGTGGTGTTCAGCGATATCCGCATGCCCAACGGCATGTCGGGCATCGAGCTGAGCGAGCAGGTGACGCAACTGCTGCCGCAGGCGCGCATCATCCTGGCGTCCGGATTTGCCAGGGCGCAGTTGCCGCCACTGCCGCCGCAGGTGGATTTTCTGCCCAAGCCCTACCGCCTGCGTCAGCTGATCGACATGCTCAAAGGCGTTGCAGCCAGCGCCTAAACGTTGGCTGCATCCAGCTCGCGCGGCCGGTTCAACGGCTCTGGTAGTACACCTTGTCGATGGCGATCTCCACTGGCGCGGCCGGTGGATCGGCCACCAGCATGAACAGTTGTTTGACCGCCTGCAGATCCAGATCGTAGAACGCACTGAAGGGGATGCTGACTTCATGCCAGGCGCCATCGCGCACCAATCCGTATTGATTGCCGCCCGCGGCGAAGTCCACCCAGCTGTCGCCGAAACTGGTGTTGATGCCGATCTTGAAGGTCGAAGAAGTAGTGGTTTTAACCTGCAGTTTCAGTGCGCCGCCCGCATACGCGGCCATATTGCGATAGTCGGTCTGGATGCCCAAGCCGTACCACGCACCGGCATTGGCGCGGTACGCCATCACGTTGCGGCCTTCGAATGGGGCCTGCGCAATCGGGGTGAGGTTGTTCCATAAGTACAGCTCGGCATCCTGGCCGAACGTCAGCCGCGCACTGGTATCGCTTTGCTCGGTGAATACACCGAAGCGCCCCGCAGGCGCTGCATGTTGCGCGCCGACATACAACTGCGCGCCTGGGTTTTGATACAGCCGGATGTAATCGATCTCCATCTTGCCCGGTAGCGGCGCCGTCACCGCAGCAGGCGAGGTAATGCCGGTATAGGTGCCGCCCACCGCAAGATTGAGTAGCAGATAGTGCTGCTGGTGGAATTCGTGCAACGAGGCGCCTTGGATGTTGGAGATCGCAAATTCAAAGTACTGCTGGCCGTCGATCGACACGCGGATGAATTGCGGGTCCCAGGTCATCCGGTACACATGGAAGTCGTTGTGCAGATTTACCGGGCTGGTATAGCTGGTGTCGTAGTCGGCTTGCGCGCCGTTGTAGTCCCAATGCACGGCCGCGCCGATGCGGCGGTTGGCGGTGCCGGCGGCGACTGCCGCAGCCATGCCGGCCTCCATCAGATCGATTTCGCCACGGCCGGGCCACACGCCGATCGTGCCCAGCATCCAGTACGCCGGCCACAGCCCGTTGCCGACCACCGGCGTCTTGATGCGCGCTTCCAGCGTGCCGTATGAGAAGTGCATGCGGCCTTCGGTCTTGAGCCGTGCCGAGGTGAATGGCATACCCTGAAACGCTTCGCGCCGCGCCTCGATCACCAGCCGGCCATTATCGATACGCGCATTTTCGGCACGGCTGGTGTAGTACTGCATTTCGCCATTGCCCCAACCGCATAAACCGATCTGGCAGCCGTTACCGACATCGTAGGTCCATTTGTTGCCGTCGATGCCCGGCCCGTTGAAGTTGTCTTCCCATACCAGGGTTTGCGCCTGCGCACTCGGCGCCAGCGCCATGCCCAACACAACAGCGAACTGCACAGCGACATTGCGTAGCGTGTTCATGCGTGCTTTCCCAAAAGGCGGACTCACGTCCGTGGAGAGCGACGCTGGGCAGCGGTTCCTTCAGTGTCAAAGCAATTGTCGGGCGTGTTTCAGTTCCGTGGTGTTCATTCCGGAATGATCGATCATTGGCATGACGGCGGTCGCAAACGCGGTCTGTGCCGTGCTGCGCGGCAGCACCTGTCTGCGAATGGCGCCATGCGCGTCCACGCACACCTCAATGCCCCGCCTGCACCGTCCACGTCACCAGGCGTATCACCAGTGGCCGCACTACCAATACGCAACAGAACGCGGTGGGCATCGCAATGCGGTAGGCGTCCAGCACGCGCCACAGATAGCCGGGTGCCAGCCCGGTGTTGGCGCCGGTGATGACCAGGCACATCAGCAAGGCCATGATCGCCGCCATGTAGAACGCGAACACGAACGGGGTGGCGCGCACACCGAGTTTCCAGCGCGGTCGCGCCAACGGGGAGGAGGGTGGAGATGACGACATGAGATGGCCTCGACTGCCGCACAACCGCGGCGTGAAGGGCACTGTAGAGACGCCACCGCGGCCGGGGTAGATCGCGTAGCCTTGTGGCTTACGTAAGAAAAACTTACGAATCGTTTGGTAATACTTGCCTCAACAATGAACATTCTTCAGTCCATCCGTAGTTTTGTCAGCACCGTCGATGCCGGCAGCATTGCCGGTGGTGCCAAGTTGCTGGGCGTCAGCGCGGCTGCGGTCAGCCAGAACATCGCGCGGCTGGAGCAGCATCTGGGCGTGCGCCTGCTGCACCGGACCACGCGCAGCCTGGCACTCACCGAGCGCGGCACGCTGTACTTCGAACAGGTGCGGCAGCTGGAGCGCGACCTGGAACGCGCGCGGCAATCGGTCGCCGGTCCGCAGCAGGCCCCGGCCGGGCGCTTGCGCGTGGCCAGCACCGCCGCATTTGCGCGCCATGTGCTCGCCCCGATGTTGCCGGCGCTGCGCCAGCGCTATCCGCAACTGGAGATCGAGCTGTTGTGCACCGACCGCGCCGTGCAGCACGCGCAGGAAAGCGTGGACGTCAGCCTGCGCATCGAAGCGCAGCTGGAAGACGGCCTGGTGGCGCGCTGCATCGCGCAGGTGCCATTGGTGGTCTGCGCGGCACCGCAGTACCTGGCCCGTTGCGGTACGCCGCAGACCCCGGATGAATTGAAATACCACCACTGCCTGTTGCTGCGTTACCCGGTGGACGGGCGTTGCCTGCCTTGGAACTTCGTCCGCAATGGCGTGCGCTTCCAGCCGGAGCTGGGCAAGGCGATGGTCAGCGACGATATCGATGCGCTCGCCACCATGGCCGCCGCCGGCGGCGGCATTGCACGACTGGCCGCGTATGTCGTGCAGCCGTATCTGCAGCGCGGTCAGCTGCAGCCGCTGTTCGTGCCCGAGACCCGCGGAACCACGCAGGCCGCGCCAGAACCGCTGCGGATCTACCTGTGCGTCGCCGACCGCCGCGACTTCACTCCAAAGGTGCGCGCCTTTATGGACCACGTACTCGAACGCCTGCCGGCGGAGTGGCGCATTGCCGAGCCAGCGCTGACATCTGCGCCGGCTCAAGCAGCAACCGGTGCATAGCCAGCATCTGAGTTGCAAACCTTTGTGCCCTGCGCTCTGGTCAATAAAGCGCACAAAGGCGTGATGCGTTGACTCGCAAATGCGTGCCAAGTTGCTTGCAAGCGGTCCACTTTGAAAAGTGCAGCCCGAAGTCATCGTTCTTGATCAACTACAACGGCGGCAGCTACCGCTGCCGCCGTTGCTCATTCCAGCTTGAACATGACAATCAAGCGCGCCGCCAGCTTTCAGTCAACGCGTTTGCCATCACCATCGCTCACTCCAGCTTGAGCATCACAATCGAATGCGCCGGCAGCGCAACGCTCAACGCCTTGCCTTGCACGCGCGCTCCCTTGAACGCTTTCGGCTCCACCGCATGTGGCTGGGCGAAGGTGTTGTGCGCGGTGATCGCCGGCGCAGTGAGGATCTGTCCCTCCACGCTGCTCGGCGAAAGACCTTCTACCTGCACGCTCACGCTCGCCGCCGAGTTCGCATCCAGATTGGTCAGCGCGACATACACATGCCCATCCTTGGCTTTGACCGCCGAGCCGTGCACGGCTGGCACATGCACATCGCCGTGGCGGTACTCGGGCGTCTGCAAGTGCAGTGGCAGGTAGGTGGCGTCCTGGTAAGGCTTGTACAGCGCGAACACGTGGTAGGTGGGCGTCAGCACCATCTTGTCCCCGTCGGTGAGGATCATCGCCTGCAGCACGTTGACCATCTGCGCGATATTGGCCATGCGCACGCGCTCGGCATGCGCACTGAAGATGTCGATATTCAACGACGCCACCAGCGCATCGCGCAGGCTGTTTTGCTGATGCAGAAAGCCCGGGTTCGCCTCGGGCAGGCCGGCGTACCAGGTGCCCCATTCGTCCACGACCAGCGCCACTTTCTTGTCCGGATCGTAGCGGTCCATGATCGCGCTGTGTTTGGTGATCAGCTCGTCCATCACCAGCGTGCGCGACAGCGTATCGATCCAGGCGGCTTCGTCGAAATTGGTGGACGAGGCGCGTGGCGGCCAGCCACCGGGCACGGTGTAGTAGTGCAGGCTCAGGCCGTCCATCAACGTGCCGGCCTCGCGCATCATCACTTCGGTCCAGTGATAATCGTCGTTGTTGGGGCCGGGCGCGATCTTGAGGATCTTCTGATTGACCGGCGCCTTGACGAAGGTCTGGTAGCGCCGATACACGTCGGCCGCATATTCCACGCGCATATTGCCGCCGCAGCCCCACAGCTCGTTGCCCACGCCGAAGTAGGGCACCTGCCACGGCGCATCGCGGCCATTGGCCCGGCGCTCCTCGGCCAGGCTCGAGCGCGTGGGCGCGGTCATGTACTCGGCCCACTGCGCGATTTCATCAGGCGCCGCATTGCCCACGTTGCCGGCGATATACGCCTGGGTGCCAAGCAGCTCGGTAAAGTTCATGAACTCGTGGGTGCCGAACCGGTTGGACTCTTCCACGCCGCCCCAGTGCGTGTTGATGCTGATCGGGCGTTTGGCCGGCGCACCGACGCCATCGCGCCAATGGTATTCGTCGGCAAAACAGCCGCCGGGCCAGCGAATGTTCGGGACTGCGATCGCCTTCAACGCGGCCACCACATCGTTGCGATAGCCACGCGTATTGGGGATGGGCGAGTCCGCGCCGACCCACACCCCGCCATAGATGCCGGTGCCCAGATGCTCGGCGAACTGCCCGAACAGCTGACGCGACACCTGCGCACCGGGCTGGTCCACGCGCAGCGTACCGCTCACCTTGACCTCGGCAGCCGATGCGGCAAGTGCGTTCGTTATCAATGCAGCGGCGACGATTGATTGCAACATCCGCCTGCGCGGGATTCGCAACGCGAGGGAAATCCACTGCATCGGCTTGTCGCTCCTGTGCGGGTTGGTCGAGTCGTTCACGCACTGCCAGATCGGCAGGCGTGGCGCCAGCGTATTACGAGCAAGGACCGATGTCTGCGCCCATGGCTGCATCGCCGCAGCTCGAAGGAGCCCCGCCATGCATAGTTTCAAGGTCCAACTGCGTCGGCGCATCGCTGAAGAAGCTCCTATCATCGACACGTCCAATCTTCCGCCGCTTCTTGCTCAGTGCCACGCCCGCGGGCTGGATGATGGCACTGGCATCCATGACACCGGCCGCTGTACTGAGCGCGTGATAGATGCATGCGCTCTTGGGGCCAGCAACACTGAAGCCCGCCGGTGCCCGCTGGATGCGGCGGCGGAAGTCCACGTCCGACTCAAAGGACGGTGCAATGCCGGTCTCCGTTTGGCCCGGATTGAGCATCAGTCGTGCGACGCCAAAGGGCGCGCCCAGGTAATCGAGGTTGGTGCCGGTGGTGAAGGCCAGCATGGTTTTCTGTACCTTGTCGTTGGCGCGCTGGCGGATCAGCAACTCGCGAGCGGCAAACAGCTGCAGGAGCTTGTAGACCGGATCGGCTTCCGTGAGCGCGGAGAACTCCGGCATCAGTCGACGAAATTGGGCAAGCGCCTCGGAAAATATAGCCTCGAAGTCCAGTGCCTCGGTAAGGTCTGGCGCTTGCAGCTTAGAGAGATCGACAGCAGTAAACGAAGCCATAATCGCTCCAAGAACCGAAGAGATGATCTTAGGCACTTGGAGCGAAATTATCTAACGGGGTAGTCTGTAAATAGGTAAAATACCAGTCGCCACTTAAAAATTTTAGGTGACGGCCTTGCAGGTGAAAGTGCTTTTTGCTTCTGTCTTCACACCATCAGCGTCGACAACAGTGGTCAGCATTTCAAATGAAGTCGTCTTCGTGCTACTTGATCCGGTGCAGTACCACTCATTTGTCAATGGTGATGCTTGCTCAGTCGCATATGTCTTGCTAAAAGAAGGACATGTCCAGCCGCTGGGGCATGTTGTGAATTTTCTTTCGTACGCCAGCGGAAACTGTGGGTTTCCTACGAAGTTGGTCGCGATAGTGATCTTCGGGCCGTTCACCACAGCCGAAGTATTGGGAACCGTCAGCTTCTGAGCGACACACGTCTTCCCGTCGCGATTTACACGATAGCCTTTTTCAATGCCGCGCATGGCTGCGTCTTGAAAAACAGGGTCTAAGAGAGCCGTCGCGTTTACGGGGTTTGAATGAAATCCAACTTCGACCAGTACTGCAGGTACTTCGACCGCATGCGTGTTCTCACCATATTCGGTCGACGCTTCCGCCGCGCGAACCAGCCATTGCTCATAGCCTGGAGTAGCATTGATGACCTCTTTCATCGAGCAAGACACGGCATCGGCGAGTAGCTTGCTGGACGCGCTACCTGTTGCATATAAGATCTTTGATCCGGTGCCTGTCGTTGATCCGGCATCAGTGTGTAAGCTCACGATGGCCTTGGCTTTCAGATATCGTGCGTATCTCGGTCGCGATCGAATATCTGATCCGATCTCATCGGTGGGAAGCGATCCCCACATATCTTTTTCGTTCGGCAGTATCCTGGCAAGATGGTATTTTGCCGCCAACTTCCACCAAGCAAGCTTTGTGGCGGATTCAATTGTTTCCGATGTTGAGCGCGGGAATGCCACAGCTTCCTTACTTCTAGTCTGGAGGTGTGTAGCAAGCTTGCTGGCGAGGGTTGGGTTGTCTACGTCTTCATGCCAACCATTAATCAGCTCCCGCTGCCAGCCCCAGCCGCCACCTTTTGCTTTAGTGCGACCGTGTCCTGCCGAAACCACCACAGGAGCCTGTGCCTCTGCGCTTGGAGAAATTGTCTGCTTCTTATTGCTCGGTTCCCACTTTTCTTGAGGGAACAATTTGTCTGTAGAAATTCCACCAAAAGTACAAGATGTTCCCGTAAAGCTTAAATTGCCAGTGAGTATTTCCGTGGCAACGCCGGTTATCTGATGTAACTGATCTTCTAGTTCACCCGAGATGTGGCTATCTCCCTTCGGGACAAATCCTTTGCCAAGCTCGATTAGAACCATTCCAGTTTTACTATCGAAGCGAACATCAACAGGCGACACGACCTGACCAGGGAGGCGCTTCTGACTAGCTATAGTCTTTTGGAGCTCTGCTTTCAATAATTTGCTGAGCTCGGTGCGCTGATCCGCTGAGAGATTGGCAACATTTGGCAACACCTGCTGGGCCATAACCGGCATCGTAGCGAGCATTCCAGCTGAGAGCGAGAATACGAGACAGGCGGTGCGCAGGTTGGTGAGCTTGCTAGACCTGTTGCGGTCAAATTTCGATTCCATGACATCACTCCTTGATTTCGGGGGACGGGAAAGCCCCGGATCGGCGCAGCATTCCGTTGCCTCCCCGATGTCAACCTACCCACATTTTCTTTCCGCGTCAAAAACCTGGCGTCTCGAATGTGCGCGTGGTCATCATTGCTCGTGCAATGCGCTCGAGCTGTAATGCTCCTGACTTGCCTTCTTCACCCGCCCAAGTGATTCAGGAGCTGATTCCCTATGATATTTCGGTCTTCAATGGACAGACCCAGTAACACGCGTTTTTTATAATGTGCTCTGGGACCACCAGACCGCACTTGCTCACTCAGCCCGTATTGATGCACGTGCGCAATGCGCGACACGCGCCCAACAAACCCCACGCTCACAGCGTTGGGGCTGGCGCTGACCTTGAAGAACTTGGCCTGACGCAGTTTCGCAAACATCTTCGCGCGCTTGACGCGTCCAGACTTCTGCCGCAGCTGCTGCTTGCGCGGTGTATAAGGTGAGCCATCGGGCGCTTGCTGCTTACCGATACGCTGGCTCTGTGAGCGCCTCAGTTCCGTTCCGATCTTGCGCGCCAGCGTGCGGCGTTCGCCGGGCTGCAGGCGCGCCAGCAACGGCGCGGCCCAGGTCTTCAGCGCGCTCAGCTCATCCATGTCGTATCGATCAACGGCTCGGGCGCATGCGTCATGTCATACCCGCCGCCGTCTTTCGCCGTCACGACCACGCGCTCGGTCAGCGGCAACTTGATCGACAGATCCACCGCATCGTT
This sequence comes from Xanthomonas hortorum, assembly GCF_011305375.1. Lineage (GTDB taxonomy): Bacteria > Pseudomonadota > Gammaproteobacteria > Xanthomonadales > Xanthomonadaceae > Xanthomonas > Xanthomonas hortorum_E. Next base: position 254,980 of record NZ_VCME01000011.1, on the reverse strand, counting down.
GGCGAGGATGTCTGCCTCGAAGGCGATGTCGCCACGGCGCGCAGGGTTGGAGAGCAGCTCGGACTGATTGACCTGCACCCATTCCAGCAGCGGTAGCATCACGCTGTCCGGGTGGCCGGCGTAGTCGGTCAGGATCAGATTGAGCGTGTATTGGTACTCGAACGACAGCCCCGGCTGGAACGTGCTGACCAGGCTGCCGGCGTCGATGAATACCGGCAGCCGGTCGGCGTCGCGTGCCAGGTCCGGCAAGGCCGCCACCAGATGCGCGCGCAGGCTGGCGGGCTTGATCATGGCGCCACTGCCGGCAGATGCAGCTCGATCCAGTCCTGCAGCGCGCTCAGCTGCGCGGCCGTGGCGTGGCAGCTGGTGTAGTGGTCGGCGACGGTACCGGCAATCCCGCGTCGACCAGGACGGTCAGACCGGTGTTTTGCCAGTGAGCCGTTGCACTTGGGTAGATCTGCAGTAGCAGACGCGGCTGCTCGTCCACCGGCGAGCCCGGTCTGCACGCCCATTCGGTGCTAGTTGCCCTGGAAAGCGAGTGCTAGCGTCAAGATGCGCACAGCGGCATGGTCGGCGACGGCGCTCTCCCGCTATGCTCGCCAGTTTCCATCAGTGGCGGGGCGATTCATGCAGCGCGTATTCGGGCAGTTGCCAGACGGTGTCGAGGTCCATGCGCTCACCTTGCGCAGCGATTCAGGGCTGGAGGCCGAAGTGCTGACGTATGGCGGCATCCTGCATGCGCTGCGGTTGACCACGGCGCAGGGCGTGGTGCCGCTGCTGCTGGCCTTGCCGGACCTGCCTGCCTACGCGGCCGACGGCGACAGCCTCAATATCCTGGTTGGCCGCTTCGGCAATCGCATCGCCGGGGCGCGTTACACATTGGATGGCGTCACCCACACGCTGGCGGCCAACGAAGGACGCAACCAGTTGCACGGAGGCCTGCGCGGCTTCGGGCGGCGCGTGTGGAGCGTGCTGGAGCACACCCCGGATCAGGTGTTGCTGGGTTACGACTCGCCCGATGGCGAAGAAGGCTATCCCGGCAATCTGCAGGTGCGTGCGCGGCTGCAACTGGAGGGACTCGAGCTACAGCTGGACTTCGAAGCGCAGTGCGATGCCGCCACCCCGTTGAATCTCACACATCACCCATATTTCAACCTGTCCGGCGACCCGCATCACAGTGCCGCGCGGCAGGTGCTGCGCGTGCCGGCCGATCGCTATCTCCCGGTGGATGCCGAATCGATTCCCACTGGAGAGATCGCTTCGATTGCCGGCACGCCGTTCGATTTCCGCCTTGCTGCCGCGTTGGCCGATAACACTGACCCATCTCATCCACAAGTGGTGCTCGGCAAAGGCTACGACCAATGCCTGGTGCTGGCAGCCGACGCCGATTGCGTTGCCGAGCTGTATTCGCCGCACAGTGGCGTGGCGCTACGCATCACCAGCGATGCACCGGCGGTGCAACTCTACGAAGGCCAGCATCTGGACGCACATCATCCCGGCCTGGGCCGCGGCGTGTGTCTGGAACCGCAGGACTACCCGGATGCGCCCAATCACCCCAACTTCCCGTCGACAATCTTGCGGCCCGGCGAGATCTACCGCCGCCGCATCGCCTATCACTTCGCCAGCGCTGGCCCGGATCAGCCGTGGGCCGCGGTGAGCGCTGCGCTGGATGCCTGAGCTCAGCGCGGCCCCAACACCAGCTCGATCACGAACTTGCTGCCGAAGAACGACAGCACCAGCAGCACCATCGCGGTCAGCGTCCAGTGCACCGCCTTGGTGCCGCGCCAGCCATTGCGCCAGCGGCCGATCAGCAGCGCTCCGAACACGATCCACGACAGGATGCTGAGCACGGTCTTGTGCAACAGCCGCTGCGCCAGAAAGTCCTGCACGAACAGCAGGCCGGTCAGCAGGGTCAGACTCAGCAGCACGAAGCCCACCGTGATCGTGCGGAACAGCAGCGTCTCCAGCTCGGTCAACGGCGGCAACGCGCGCAGCCAGGTGTGGAAATCGCGTCGGCGCAGCGCACGTTCCTGCAGCCACAGCATGATCGCCAGCAGCGCAGCGATCCCCAGCGTGGCGTATGCCAGCAGCGCCATCCACGCGTGCAGCTCCAGCCGCCAGCCCAGGTCCGAGCTCGGCTCATGACCGTAAGCGTGATAGCAGGCCAGCAGAATCGCCGATAGCGGAAACACCACCACGCCCACCGCCGCCATGCGCCCGCGCCCGCCGAACACCGCCGTCAGCGCGGCCATGCCCAGCCCGCACAGCGATAGTGCCGCGAAGAAGTGCATGTCCGGCCCGCCGGCGGTGCGGAATGCCACCAGCACGTGGTACCCGGCGTGCAGCGCCACTGCCGCCAGCGCCGGTATCAACCAGCGTGCAGGCGCCTGGTTGCCATCGCGCAGCACCGAGCGGGTGAGCAGTGCGGTGGCCAACAGATACAAGGCGAACGCGATGAGAACGATTGTCATCGTGGAAGTTTCGCACACTGGGGGCTGGCGCCGGAATCGGGAATCGGGAATCGGAAGAGCGGGCATGCCCGGCCGGGCAGGGCGGCCGATTGGCCTGTGCCGCTATAATCGATGCCCGTTTCCCCTCACGCGGTCCTTTGCGCATGTTCGAGTCCCTTACCCAACGTCTCTCCGGCACCATGGAGCGCCTGCGCGGCCGCGGCCGCCTGACCGAGGAGAACATCCGCGAAGCCACCCGTGAAGTGCGCATCGCGCTGCTCGAGGCCGACGTCGCGCTGCCGGTGGTGCAGGCCCTGATCGAGCGCATCAAGGTGCGCGCGGTCGGTCAGGAGGTGCTCAAGTCGCTGACCCCGGGCCAGGCGCTGATCAAGATCGTCCGCGACGAACTGACCGCGGTCATGGGCGCGGCTGCCACCGACCTCAACCTCAACGTGCCGGCGCCGGCCATCATCCTGATGGCGGGCCTGCAGGGTGCGGGCAAGACCACCACGGTCGGCAAGCTCGCCAAGCACCTGAAGGAAAAGCGCAAGAAAAAGGTCATGGTGGTCTCGGCCGACGTCTATCGCCCGGCCGCGATCGAGCAGCTCAAGACCCTGGCCGAACAGGTCGGCGTGCTGTTCTTCGCCTCCGACGCCTCGCAGAAGCCGGTTGATATCGTGCGCGCCGCCATCAGCGATGCGCGCAAGTCGTTTGTCGACGTGCTGCTGGTCGATACCGCCGGTCGCCTGGCGATCGATGCGGCGATGATGGACGAGATCAAGACGCTGCATGCCGCGGTCAACCCCACCGAAACCCTGTTTGTGGTCGATGCGATGACCGGCCAGGACGCCGCCAACACCGCCAAGGCCTTCGGCGAGGCATTGCCGCTGACCGGCGTGGTACTGACCAAGACCGACGGCGACGCCCGTGGCGGCGCCGCGCTGAGCGTGCGCTACATCACCGGCAAGCCGATCAAGTTCGTCGGCACCGGCGAAAAGACCGACGGCCTGGACGTGTTCCATCCCGACCGCGTCGCCAGCCGCATCCTGGACATGGGCGATGTGCTGTCGCTGGTGGAGCAGGTCGAGCAGAGCGTCGATCAGGAAAAAGCCGCCAAGCTCGCCGCCAAGGTCGCCAAGGGCAAGAAGTTCGACCTCAACGACATGAAGGAACAGCTCGAGCAGATGCAGAACATGGGCGGCATCCATGGGCTGATGGACAAACTGCCGGGCATGGGCCAGATCCCGGACAACGTCAAGCAGCAGGTCACCGGCAGGGAAGTCCCGCGCATGATCGCGATCATCAATTCGATGACCAAGAAAGAGCGCCGCAACCCGGCCCTGCTCAACGGCTCGCGCCGCTCGCGCATCGCGCGCGGCTCGGGCATGCAGCCGGCCGACGTCAACAAGCTGATGAAGCAGTATCAGCAGATGGAAAAGATGATGGGCAAGCTGGCCGGCGGCGGCATGAAAGGCCTGATGCGCAATATGAAGGGCATGATGGGCGCCATGGGCGGCCGCGGCGGCATGCCGTTCCGCTGAGTTCAGTAATGCGCTGACGCGGCCAGCGCGGCGCCACACGGTCCCTGCGCTGGCAATGTAGGGCATCGCGCAGATGCAGGTGCGATTGCGTGGATGCAGTCAGAGGTCCAGATCAAACGCTGCGTGGGTCGAGGGCGCGGTGCCCTCACCGCTCGCGGGGCACGCCGTAAATCCATCCGTGGAGGCTCAGTGGCGGCATCCATGCCGCCACATGGTCCCGCAATCGGTGAGGGCACCGCACCAGAGAGTGAGTCGGTTGCTTTGAGAAGAGCTACGCACACCGACCATCTCGACTGGTCCTTGCCCGCCCACCGTCGCGGGACCTTACGCGGCATGGATGCCGCGTAAGAGCTTACAAGGACGTACTTGCAGCGTGTCCCGCGACGGTGGGCGGGCAAGGGCCCTGCAGCCAGGCAGCAGATCAGCCGGCCTGCAGTAGACTGGCGTGAAGTAGTTTTGTTGGCGGCTCTTCGTCGAGGTAACCATGACCGATAACCGCATGTATTTCGCAAACGATGAAGACGCTGCACTGCAGGCGGCCTACGCCGCGGCGCGCGACACCTTCAAGTTTTTCTGGCGCGAACTGTCCTGGGAATATCGCCGCATCGTGCCGGGCCTGGAGATGGCGGCAGTGAAACTGCCTTTCGCCACCGATGCTTCCGCGACTGATGCGCCTTCGCACGAGCATATGTGGATCTCCGACGTGCAGTTCGATGGCGAGCAGGTCTCCGGCAGCCTGCTCAACGATCCGGAATGGATCGCAGGACTCACTGCCGGTGACGCCGTGTCTGCACCGATCACCGACCTGGAGGACTGGATGTACGTAGTCGATGGCCAGGTCTACGGCGGCCATACCATTGCAGCGATGCGTCGCACGATGTCGCAGGACGAACGCGCCGAGCACGACGCTGCATGGGGCCTGGACTTCGGTGAGCCGAGCGTAGTGCGCCTGGTGCCTGCACCTGTGCCGGAGCGCAAAAGCGGCTTGTTCGGCAAGATGTTCGGTAGCAAGCCGGCTCAGGTCGCTGCAACGGAACAGGCTCCGTCCGAGCGCGAGCATCCGATGAGCGAGAACATGGGCGCAAAGTTCGACGAAGGCCTGCGCAATCAGCCGGACATGGTGCATTTCCGCGACGACGCCGGTTGGACGCTGTTGCAGCGCGATGCATTGGCGGGCAACTATCAGCCGGTGTCGTTGTTGCTGAAGCACGGCGCGGATGCGTCGCTGCGCACGCCATCGGGCAAGACGGCATTGGATCTGGCTCGACAGATGCAATGGCCCAGAATCGTGCAGCTCCTCGAAGGCGATCACTGAGGTGTCGGTGACACCGTCGCTTGCGTCGGATGGCCCGTACGCAAACGTCGCGCGTTTTTGCAGGCGTTTTGGCTTAGGCGTTCCCATTCTGCTCAGCCCCATGGCCGGCGCCTGCCCGGTGCCGTTGTCGACGGCGGTTGCCGAAGCCGGTGGCATGGGCGCGATGGGTGCGGTGTTGTCGCAGCCGCAGGAGATCGTGGCATGGATGATGGCGTTTCGTGACGCGAGCAGCGGGCCTGCGCAGATCAATCTATGGATTCCCGATCCTGCACCGGTGCGCAACGCAGATGCGGAAGCGCGCATGCGGGAATTTCTATCGCAGTGGGGGCCGCCAGTTTCTGCAGCCGCTGCCGACGCAACGCCAGCCGACTTCGACGCACAGTTCGAGGCCTTGCTCGCCGCGCGTCCTGCGGTTGCCTCATCGATCATGGGGCTGTTTCGGCCCGATCAGGTTGCGCGTTTGAAGGCTGCCGGCATCGCCTGGTTCGCCTGCGTCACCACACTGGACGAAGCGCTGGCGGCACAGACAGCAGGCGCCGATGCGGTGGTCGCACAAGGGGCCGAAGCCGGTGGGCATCGTGGCGCCTTCGATGCCAACCAGGCCGAGCGCCAGACGACCGGGTTGTTCGCCTTGTTACCGCGATTGGTCGATCACCTGCACATCCCGGTGATCGCCGCAGGCGGCATCGCCAGCGCACGCGGCATTGCTGCGGCGCTCACGCTGGGTGCGAGCGCAGTGCAGATCGGCACCGGCTTGCTGCGCACGCCCGAAGCGGCGCTGCCAAGCGCCTGGGTCGATGCATTGGCCCAGGCCGAGCCGGAACAGACGCAGCCGACTCGCGCATTCTCCGGCCGGCTGGGCCGTGCGCTGATCACGCCATATCTGCGTGCCGCCAGTGCTGCAGATGCGCCGCCGCCCGCGCCGTATCCGGTGCAGCGCGCGCTGACCGCGCCGATGCGCCAGGCCGCCGCGCGCGACAACCGCCTGGATGCCATGCAGGCCTGGGCCGGGCAATCGGCCTGGATGGCACCCGCGCAGCCGGCCGCGCAGGTGGTAACGCAGTGGTGGGCTGACGCGCAGGCGCTGTTATGTCGGTGATCTTCTGCAATGGCGTGCCCGCCAGCGCTGCGCAGCTCGGGGCTGCCGCGCTGATCAACTATGGGCACTTCACCACGCTACAGGTGCGCAGCAGTGCCGCGCTCGGGCTGGATCTGCATCTGCAGCGCCTACAGCAGGGCAGTCGCGCGCTGTTCGGCATGGAGCTGGCGCAGGAGGCATTGCTTCTGCAAATGCACGCCGCGCTGGAAGCCTCGGTAATGGCCGATGCCAGCCTGCGCGTCACCGTGTTCGCGCAGGATTACGACTTTCGCGATCCCTTGCGCGAGGTCGCGCTGGACGTGCTGGTTGCGGTGTCGCCGCCAGCGGACATGCCCGAGACCGGGCTGCGTGTGCAGGTGACCAGCTATGTACGCGATCAGCCCGAGCTCAAGCATGTCGGGACATTTCCGCTGTTGCGGCTGCGCCGGCTGGCCATGAATACCGATCACGACGATGTCGTGTTGCAGGATCCGCAGGGCAGGGTGCTGGAAGGCGCGTTCTGGAATCTGGGTTTGTGGGAGCGCGGCGGCGTGGTCTGGCCGCAGGGCCCGGCCTTGCTGGGAACGCGTCAGCAATTGCTGCAGACCGGGCTGGAAACGCTGGGGATTAGCCAGATTCGGCGGCCGGTGCAACTGGACGAACTGGATCGTTTCGATGGCGCCTTCGCCTGCAATGCGCGCGGGCAGCAGGCGATCGTGGCGATGGGGCCGGCCCGCTGGGGCCCGCATGCGGCCCAGCTGCCGTTGCTGGAGCAGGCCCTGCAAACCCATGCCTGGCAAGCGATCTGAGGCTTGGCGTGGGGCGGTCGCAGGGTGACTTGGCTTCGCCGCCGGTGCCCGCTATAATCGCCGGCTTACCGCGCCACTCTGGCGACTGGGCAACTCAGGAAAACGACACCATGGTCAAGATTCGACTGACCCGCGGCGGCGCCAAGAAGCGTCCGTTCTACCACATCATCGTGACCGACGTGCGCAGCGCGCGCGACGGCCGCAACATCGAGCGTCTGGGTTACTACAACCCGGTTGCCCAGGGCGCAGAACCGCGCGTCGTGCTGGACATCGCGCGCGTCGACCATTGGGTCGGCCAGGGCGCACAGCTGACCGACAAGGTGCGTAACCTGTATCGCGAAGCATCCAAGCCTCAGGCCGCTGCGGCCTGATTTGGGAGGGCCGAGCGCATCGCTCGGCCTAGCTGACGCAGATGAAACAGACCGAGCGCCGTATCCTGCTGGGCAGGGTTGCCGGCGCTTTCGGTGTCAAGGGCGAACTCAAGATCGAGTCCTGGACCGAGCCGCGTAGCGCAATCTTCCGGTACCAACCGTGGATTCTGCGTACGCCCTCGGGTGAGGAGTCGACACTGAGCGGAGCGCGCGGGCGCGATCAGGGCAAGCATCTGGTCGCGACATTCCCCAACGTTGCCGATCGCGACACCGTCGAAGCCATGCACGGGATCGAGATTTACGTCTCGCGCAGCGTGCTGCCGCCACCCAAGCCCGATGAATATTATTGGGTGGATCTGGAAGAGCTGCAGGTGGAAACCGTCGAGGGCGTCAAGCTCGGCACGGTGTCGCATCTGTTCTCCACCGGCTCCAATGACGTGATGGTGGTACGCGGCGATCGCGAACGGCTGGTGCCGTTCGTGCTGCCGGATTTCGTCAAGTCGGTCGACTTCGAAGCCAATCTGATCGTGGTGGATTGGGACCCGGATTTCTGATCAGAATTTCCGATCAGAGCGGTGCTTCGGCTCCGCGCTTGCTGCACCTATTCCCCAATCCCGATTCCCGATTCCCAGCCATTGCGCATCGACGTCATCAGCCTGTTCCCTGAGTTCATCGCGCAATGCGCGGCGTTCGGCGTGGTCGGGCGGGCGCAGGAGCGTGGCTTGCTGGAACTGCAGGGCTGGAATCCGCGCGACCATGCACAGGGTAACTACCGCCGTGTGGACGACCGTCCGTTCGGTGGTGGGCCCGGCATGGTGATGTTGATCGAGCCGTTGCGGGCCTGTCTGGCTGCGGTGCAGGCCGCAGACACGCGTCCTGCACCGGTGATCTACCTCAGCCCGCAGGGGCGGCCGCTCACCCAGCCGCTCGCCCGTGAGCTGGCGCAGTTGCCACGCATGGTGTTGTTGTGCGGGCGCTACGAAGGCGTGGACGAACGGTTTCTGGCGCAGGCGGTGGATATGGAAATCTCCATCGGCGACTACGTGTTGTCCGGTGGCGAGCTTGGCGCAGCGGTGCTGGTGGATGTGGTGACGCGGTTGCAGGAGGGCGTGTTGAACGACGCCGAATCTGCGGCCCAGGACAGTTTCGAAGGCCCGCAGGGTCTGCTGGATTGCCCGCACTACAGCCATCCATCGACCCACGACTGGGGCGATGTACCGGACGTGCTGCGCTCGGGCAATCACGCTGCAATTGCGCGCTGGCGTCGGCAGCAGTCGCTGGGCCGGACCTGGCTGCGTCGGCCGGACCTGCTCGACGAGGCCGGGTTGGACAAGAACGATCGCCGCTTGCTGGAGGAGTTTCGTCGCGAACTCGTCTCGGACGACGATAAACCAGGCGACAAGTAAATCAGGGCTCACCCCTAGCTCTTGCAACATTGATTGGGGTACAATATGCGGCTTGCTGGCCAGCCTTGCGTCTGGCCCTCCTACGAACCTCGAGCAATCGCCGTGCGGCGACTGCCGGTCCAATATCACCAGACACGCGGTGCCCATCATGAGCAAACTCAACAAGACCATCCTGGCTGACTTCGAAGCCGCCCAGATTCAGCGCCAGCTGCCGGAATTCAACCAGGGCGACACCGTTGTGGTGAACGTCAAGGTGAAGGAAGGCAACCGCGAGCGCGTGCAGGCCTATGAGGGCGTCGTGATCGGTACCAAGAATGCCGGCCTGAACTCCGCGTTCACCGTGCGCAAGATCTCGCACGGCTTCGGCGTCGAGCGCGTGTTCCAGACCCACAGCGCCATCATCGACTCGGTCGAAGTGAAGCGCCGCGGTAAGGTCCGCGCCGGCAAGCTGTACTACCTGCGTGGTCTGGAAGGCAAGGCTGCCCGCATCAAGGAAGATCTGGCCGCCGCTGCGCAGGCCAAGGCTGCTCGCCAGGCTGCTGCCAAGGCTCAGTAAGCCACATTGGCAGGTTGTTTCTGCCACTGCCAAACGGCCGCCTTCGGGCGGCCGTTTGCGTTACGGGAATTGGGATTTAGGAATCTGCAGGTGGTGATCCCACAACGTTCGCGGGAACGTGTGGGCGCGCGAGCGTCTGTTCTCCGCACTGCCAGTCGACATCAGCGCTGGCGAGGCCTCGGCAATTCCGTCAACGGTGCCGTATCGGCGACCGGCGAAGCCGGGTGTGCCGGAACCTCCGCAGCGGCCGCCAGCTCTGCCGGATCCGCAGGCGTGGTCAACATGCGCGCCTTGCGCCAGCCGCCCCAGCGGTAATACGCCAGCGACAGCAGCATCGAGCAGACCGAACTGATCGGAAGACTCCACCAGATGCCATCGGCTCCCAGATGCGGGATCAAGGCGTTCGCCAGCGGCACGCGCACGCCCCACAGACCGAATGCCAGGATCAGCAGTGGCGGGATCACCGCACCGGTCGCGCGCACCACGCCGGAAATGACGAAGCTCACGCCGAACAGCAGGAACGACCAGATGCCGATGTGATTGAGATGCCGCGCCACTTCCAGCGTCGGGCTGTCGGTCGGCAGGAACAGCGCGAGTGTCCAGTGATCGAACAGGATCAGCAGCACGATCAGAATGCCGGTCATCAAAAAGTTGGCGACGATGCCGGTGCGTGCGGTCGCATCGACGCGGTTCCAGAGACCGGCACCCACATTCTGCGCCGCCATCGTGGAGCACGCAGCGCCCAGCGCCATCGCCGGCATCTGCACATACGTCCATAGCTGCAGCGCTGCGCCGTAAGCGGCTGCAGTGTCGGTGCCGAAGCCGTTGACCAGCGTCATCATCGCGATCATGGACAGCGAGATCAGCACCATCTGCAGGCCCATCGGCACGCCTTTGACGATAAGCGCGCGCAGGATCGTCGGTGAGATCCGAAACAGCTGCAGATCGCCGCGCCCCAACCACAGAACATGGCGTTTTTTGCGTAAATACAGCAACAAACCGCCGAGTGCGACCACCTGCGCCAGCAGCGTGGCCCAGGCCGCACCGGCAATGCCGAGTGCCGGAAACGGGCCGAGACCGAAGATCAGCAATGGGTTGAACACGATGTCCAGCACCACTGACACCAGCAAAAAGCGGAACGGTGTGCGCGCATCACCGGTGCCGCGCAGTGCCGCCGACAAAAACGCGAACACATAGATCAGCGGCATCGCCAGGAAGATGACGCGCAGGTACTCCTCGGCCAATGTCTGCGACGCCGGCGGTGTACCCATCGCGGTTAACAGATGCGGCGCCAGAAACCAACCGAAGACCGCAATCGCTGCCGACAGGCCGCCGAAGAAACTGGCGCTGGTGCCCATGACCTTGCGTGCCTGCGCGATGCCGCGCGCGCCCATCGCCTGGCCGATCAGGATGGTGGAGGCCATGCCGATGCCGAACACCGAGCCGATCAGGAAGAACATGATGCTGTTGGCGTTGGCTGCCGCAGTCAGTGCCGCCTCGCCGAGGTAGCGGCCCACCCAGATCGCATTGATCGAGCCGTTGAGCGATTGGGCGATGTTTCCCGCCAGGATCGGCAGTGCGAACAGCAGCAGATTCTTGCCGATCGGGCCTTCGGTCAGGACAGCGGATTTAGGCATCGCAGACGCGCCGTGGTGCGGAAGCTGCGAACACTAGCATTGGCGTGTGTGCCGCGTGCGGTCGCCTGGCGAATCTCAACAGCCGTGGAAGAGCGAGCTCGCCAGGCCGATGTCACGGGGCACCACACGTGCCATGCAGCTCCGCCTGTATCGGTCAGCCAGTGTGTGGCAGGCAGGCTGGATCTGGCAGGCGGTGGCGCTTGAGTTCCGGCGCGGTTGCCCAGATATTTCTCGCTCGATGCAGCCGGTTGCACCGTGCCGATGCAGCGCGATGACCACACCGGCATGCAGCCAATGGACCCAACGGCAAGCACAACGCGATGACTCAATTGGTGGAACAAACGACGACGGTCAGGCTGGATGTGTGGCTGTGGGCAGCACGCTTCTTCAAGACCCGCAGCCTGGCCAAGACGGCGGTGGACAACGGCAAGGTGGATGTCGCCGGCCAGCGGCCCAAGCCATCGCGTGCGGTACGCCAGGGCGAGCAGTTACGCATCGATCGTGGCGGTGAAATCTTCGAGATCACGGTTGCCGCGTTGAGCGACGTGCGCGGCCCGGCACCGGTCGCGCAGGCGCTGTACGTGGAAAGCGATGCCTCACGGGAGGGACGTACGCAATGGCGGCTGCAACGCGTGGCCGAGCGCACCGGCTATCGGGCACCCGTCGGCAAACCGGACAAGCGTGCGCGTCGGCTGATCACTGCGCTGGGCGACATCGACGCGTTGTAGCGAGGTGTGGCTGTCGTGCTGTGTCTGGAATGATGGAAACGCAAACGCCCCGGTGATTCGGGGCGTTTGTGTTATGCGGTCAGCTATTTGCGTTGCGCTTGACGCGTGGAAACCAACGTCGCCGCAACCGCCATCCGTTCTCGAGGGCCTGCTCGATGCAAGCTTCTCGATGCCACGTTGATCGGGCGGCAAAAGTAGCCAGCAATCGTCAGTGGCGCGCGGGCCACGCATTCGGAATAGCGCGCGTGGCAAGTGCCGCCCCGAGCAACGACGGCACCCGCCTGATGGCGAGTGCCGTCGTCCTGATCGCCGCTGTTACGCCAGATCAAACCGATCCAGCTGCATCACCTTGGTCCAGGCAGCGACGAAGTCGTGCACGAACTTTTCCTGTGCATCGGCGCTGGCGTAGACCTCGGCGACCGCACGCAGGATGGAGTTGGAGCCGAACACCAGGTCCACACGCGTGCCGGTCCACTTCTGTTCGCCGGTGCTGCGGTCGCGGCCTTCGTAGAGGTCCTTCGCTTCGGAGGTGGCTTTCCACTCGGTGCGCATGTCGAGCAGGTTGGCGAAGAAGTCGTTGCTCAGCACGCCGGGACGGGTGGTGAACACGCCATTCTTCGAGTCGCCGACATTGGCGCCGAGCACGCGCAGGCCGCCGACCAGTACGGTCAGTTCGGGCGCGGTCAGAGTAAGCAGCTGCGCCTTGTCGATCAGCAAGGCTTCGGCCGGCACCGCGTAGCTGCGCTTGGCGAAGTTGCGGAAGCCATCGGCCACCGGCTCGAGCACGGCGAAGGACTCGACATCGGTTTGCTGCTGCGAGGCATCGGTGCGGCCGGGGGCGAACGGCACGGTGACGCTGTGGCCCGCCGCGTGTGCGGCGCGTTCGACCGCGGCGTTACCTGCCAGCACGATCAGGTCGGCCAGCGAGATCTGCTTGCCGCCGGAATGGGCACTGTTGAAGTCGGCCTGGATGCGTTCCAGCGTGCTCAGCACGTTCGCCAGCTGCTCGGGCTGATTGGCTTGCCAGTCCTTCTGCGGTGCCAGACGAATACGCGCACCGTTGGCGCCGCCGCGCTTGTCCGAGCCGCGGAAGGTCGATGCCGATGCCCACGCGGTGGAGACCAGCTGTGCCACGCTCAGGCCGGAGTCGAGAATGGTCTGCTTCAGAGTAGCGGCGTCCTGCGCATCGACCAGCGGGTGGTCGACGGCCGGCACCGGGTCCTGCCACAGCAGTTCTTCGCTCGGCACATCTGCGCCCAGGTAGCGTGCGCGCGGGCCCATGTCGCGGTGGGTGAGCTTGAACCAGGCACGGGCGAAGGCATCAGCGAACTGGTCGGGGTGTTCGTGGAAGCGACGCGAGATCGCCTCATAGGCCGGGTCGAAGCGCAGCGCCAGATCGGTGGTCAGCATCGTCGGCCGATGCTTTTTGGAGGCATCGTGCGCATCGGGAATGATGGCGTCGGCATTCTTGGCCACCCACTGGTGCGCGCCTGCCGGGCTCTTGCTCAGCTCCCACTCGAACTTGAACAGGTGATCGAAGAAGTCGTTGCTCCACTGCGCCGGGGTGGTGGTCCAGGTGACTTCCAGGCCGCTGGTGATGGTGTCTGCGCCCTTGCCGGTGCCGTAGCTGTTGTGCCAGCCCAGGCCCTGGCTTTCCAGATCGCTGGCTTCCGGTTCGGCGGCGACGTTGTCGGCCGGGCCGGCGCCGTGGGTCTTGCCGAAGGTATGGCCGCCGGCGATCAGGGCCACGGTCTCTTCGTCGTTCATCGCCATGCGCGCGAAGGTGTCGCGGATGTCGCGCGCGGAGGCCACCGGGTCGGGCTTGCCGTCCGGGCCTTCCGGATTGACGTAGATCAGGCCCATCTGCACGGCGGCCAATGGGTTTTCCAGATCGCGGGTGTGCGGCACTTCGCTGTCGTCGTCCTTCACCAGCACGCCGTGCGCTTCGTCCACGCCCGGCGAGCCGCGTGAGTAGCGGTCGTCGCCGCCCAGCCACTTGGTTTCGCGGCCCCAGTACAGGTCCTGATCCGGCTCCCAGGTGTCTTCGCGGCCGCCGGCAAAACCGAAGGTCTTGAAGCCCATGCTTTCCAGCGCGACGTTGCCGGTGAGGATCATCAGATCGGCCCAGGAAATCGCCTGGCCGTACTTCTGCTTGATCGGCCACAGCAGGCGGCGCGCCTTGTCCAGGCTGACGTTGTCCGGCCAGCTGTTGAGCGGTGCGAAGCGCTGCTGCCCACGACCGCCGCCGCCACGGCCATCGCCGATACGATAGGTGCCGGCGCTATGCCAGGCCATGCGCACGAACAGCGGACCGTAATGGCCGAAGTCGGCCGGCCACCAGTCCTGCGAATCGGTCATCAGCGCGCGCAATTCCTGCTTGAGCGCAGCAAGATCGATGCGCTTGAACGCCTCGGCGTAATTGAAGGTCTGGCCCAGCGGGTTGGACTTGCTCGAATGCTGGCTGAGCAGATCCACGCGCAGCTGCTTGGGCCACCAATCGCGGTTGGTGGTTCCGGTACCGACGACGGCGTGATTGAACGGGCACTTTGCTTCGGTTGTCATGGCAATACCTGTGTGCGTGAGCACTTGGGGAGCTGTGTGCCGAAACTGCGGACACGTGCTGGTGGAGTCGAAGTGGTTGGCAATGCGTCAGCTATGGTTATCGATTGAAGGCGCACATGCGGCCGTGGGGTCATCGAGCATCGTTGCCGCGTGTGCCGATGCTAGCGCTTGCCCGCAGGGGCCGGTATAGGCCGGTATCCGGAATGTGACTGGCGGAGGTGCGCATCAGGCGGACTCATCGTGGCGGCGTGTGCACACGATAAGGAGCATCGATCGTTTGGGGAATTCGAATTATTCAACCATATCGATAGGATGTCGCTATGGTTGGGGGAGGAGACGCCCGGGCGGAACCCAGGCGCACGGCAGCGACCTGTCAGCGCTTGCCGAACAGGCTGCCGCCGAGTTTCATGACATCGCCCAGGCCCAGCTTCCCGTCGCCATCCTGATCCAGCACGCTGCTCAGCAGGCCGCTGACGCCGCTATTGCTACTGACGTGCTGGCGTTCCTGCGCCAACGCCGGGCCGAGTTGATTGCTGGCCGTCGTCGTGCCACTGAGGAAACGCTTGGCCAGATACGCCATCACGATGGGCGCCAACAGTTGCAGCAGTTGGCTGGCCTTGCCGGTTTCCAGCCCGGTGGCCTTGCCCAGGCCTGCAGCGGCCTGCGGTGCCTTGTCGCCGAACAGATGACTAACGATGCCGGCGCCGTTACCTTGCGCACCACTGGCCGCGCCGCCCAGCAGCGAACCGAGCAGGCTGCCGATGTCCGGGCTGCCGGCGTGGTCGCGCTGCAAGGCGCCCACCAAGGCATCGGTACCGCCGGCCTGCTGGCTGTTGCGGCCCAGTGCGCCCATCAACAGTGGCAGGGCGGTCTGCACCGCCGATTGCGCCTGCTCGGGCGCGATGCCGAGCCGGCTGGCGAGTTGCTGCAACTGCGGGCCCTGCAGTTGCGCGGCCAGTTGATCGGTCAACGAGGCGGACGTGGTCATCGGTGTGCTCTCCGGTTGGACAAAACGTCGAGGCAGGGTGCGCCTGTCGCGGCAGCAGAGCAAACCGCGGGGCGTGCGTCACCGTGCAGCATGATGTCGCGCGAGCCGGCGCTATTGCAGGGCAGCGTTCAAGCAAACACTCAAACCTGCAACTGCACTGGATTAGCAGGGCCGCACGCGTCGGTCATGCAGCCATGCGGTTACGAATCCCCAATCCCTGCAAAACAGCATTCAACCGACCACCCAACCCTGCCGCCGCAACGGATCCGCAAGCGCCGCAAACGGCGCTGTCACGAATCCCCAATCCCGACTCTCGAATCCCCGCACTCACAGCAACGCCTTCAGCCGATACAGCGCCTCCAGCGCCTGCTTGGGCGTAAGTTCGTCCGGGTCCAAAGCCTGCAGTGCTTCCTGCGCAGCGGAGGACGGCGCGGTGAACAGGCCGAACTGCTGCGGCGCATCCAATGCGGCCGGGGCCATCTGCGCGACATGGCTTTCGCCGCCGCGTTGTTCCAGTTCAGCCAGGCGATGACGCGCCTGGGTCACTGCGGCCTTGGGCAGCCCGGCCAGCGCGGCGACCTGCAGACCGAAGCTGCGATTGGCCGGGCCGTCCTTGACCGCGTGCATGAACACCAGGCGCTCGCCGTGTTCGACCGCATCCAGATGCACGTTCGCAATGCCGCTGTTGCCGCCGGCATGCGATTCGTCGGCCAATGCGGTGAGTTCGAAATAATGCGTGGCAAACAGCGTGTAGCAGCGATTGGTGTGGGCCAGATGGCGTGCAACGGCGTCGGCCAATGCGAGGCCATCGTAGGTGGAAGTGCCGCGGCCGATTTCGTCCATCAGCACCAGCGATTGCGGCGTGGCGTGATGCAGGATGTAGCTGGTTTCGGCCATTTCCACCATGAAGGTGGATTGCCCGCGGGCCAGATCGTCGCCGGCACCGATGCGGGTGAGGATGCGGTCGATCGGCCCGATCACTGCACGGTTGGCCGGCACATAGCTGCCGATATGCGCCAGCAACACGATCAACGCGTTCTGGCGCATGTAGGTCGATTTACCGCCCATGTTCGGGCCGGTGATGACCAGCATGCGGCGGTCGGTGTGCAGGTCCAGATCGTTGGGTTCGAACGGTTGGTCGCGCACCGCTTCCACCACCGGGTGGCGGCCGCGTTCGATGCGCAGGCACGGCGCGCTGTCCAGTTCCGGTTGCGACCAATCCAGCGCTTGCGCGCGTTCCGCGAACCCGGCCAGCACATCCAGTTCGCTCAATGCACTGGCGCAGCGCTTGAGGCCTTCAAGCTCGCCGCCGAGTGCGTCGAGCAGGCCTTCGTACAGCAGTTTTTCGCGCGACAACGAACGCTCGCGCGCCGACAGCACCTTGTCCTCGAAGCTCTTGAGTTCCTCGGTGATGTAGCGCTCGGCATTGGTCAGCGTCTGCCGGCGGCTGTAGTGCAGCGGGGCTTTTTCGGCCTGGCCCTTGCTGATCTCGATGTAGTAGCCGTGCACGCGGTTGTAGCCGACCTTGAGCGTGGCGATGCCGCTGCTGGCGCGTTCGCGTTGTTCCAGGTCGATCAGGAATTGGTCGGCATTGGTGGACAGGCGACGCAGCTCGTCCAGATCGGCATCGTAACCGGTGGCGATGACGCCGCCGTCGCTGAGCTTGAGCGGCGGTTGTTCGGCCACTGCGCTGATCAGCAGATGCGCGGTGGCATCGTGTTCGCCGAGTTCTGCGTACAGCGTCTGCAGGCGCGGCGAATCCAGTGGCGCGAGGATGGTGCGGACCTTCGGCAACAGCGCCAGGCCATCGCGCAGGGTGGAAAAATCGCGCGGGCGCGCCGAGCGCAATGCCACGCGCGTGAGAATGCGTTCCAGATCGCCAAGTGCGCGGAAGGCCTCGCGCACGTCGGCATCGGCGCCGGTGTCGATCAGGCTGCCGACCGCGTGGTGGCGCTGCACCAGCACCTCGCGCAGGCGCAACGGGCGATGCAGCCAACGCCGCAGCAAGCGCCCGCCCATCGGCGTGACCGTGCTGTCCAGCACCCCGAGCAAGGTGTTGCGGGTGTCGCCATCCACGCGCGTGTCCAGCTCCAGGTGCCGGCGCGTGGCCGCGTTCATCGAGATCGCCTCGCTGGCCACTTCCATTGCGATGGAGGTCAGATGCGGCAGGCGCTGCTTCTGGGTTTCTTCGACATAGCCGAGCAGCGCGCCGGCCGCCGCAGTGGCACACGGCTTGTCGTCGATGCCGAAGCCGGACAGGTCGTGCAACTTGAAGAACGCCAGCAGCTGACGACGGCCGCTATCGGCGTCGAACAACCACGGTGGCCGACGCCGCACGCCGACGCGGCCGCGCAGGAATTCCGGCCAGTTGTCTTCGTCGGGCACCAGCAGCTCGGCCGGTTCCAGGCGCGCGATCTCCGCTTCCAGCGCATCCACGCTGTCCACTTCATTGACCAGAAAACGCCCGCCGGCCAGATCGGCCCAGGCCAGACCGTAGCCTTGCTTGCTGCGCGAGATCGCCATCAACAAGGTGTCGCGGCGCTCGTCCAGCAGCGCCTCGTCGGTGACCGTGCCGGGCGTGACGATGCGCACCACCTTGCGTTCGACCAGGCCCTTGGCCAGCGCCGGGTCGCCGATCTGCTCGCAGATCGCCACCGACTCGCCCAACGCCACCAGCCGCGCCAGATAGCCCTCGTAGGCATGCACCGGCACGCCGGCCATCGGAATCGGCGCACCACCGGAACTGCCGCGCTGGGTCAGCGTGATATCGAGCAGCCGCGCGGCCTTGCGCGCATCGTCGTAGAACAGCTCGTAGAAATCGCCCATACGAAAGAACAGCAGCAGGTCGGGGTAGTCCGACTTGGCGGCGAAGAATTGCTTCATCAGCGGGGTGTGCTCGACTGCTCCGCTGGTGGCCTTGGATTTGTCTTTTGAATCAGTGTTTTGCAAGAAACGTCCTTCCAGGGTGTGCGGTCGATCAGGGCGGTCGCTGCGACAAGCGAGTTCCGTGTTGCGCCGCTGTTGCGGCGCCGTTGACGGCATCAATCGACGGTGCGACGCAGTGGGGAGAGCCCAGAGCAGCGTGTTGCATTGGAGCGGCAGACTGCGCGGCCCGGATGCAAGTTTAAGCGCACCGGCTTAAAAATCCTCGTGCCCGGCCGACAATGCGCCACGCGCGGTACGGCGAAAGACTCATGGCGGCGGATCGCGCGACCTGAAGCGCTGAGGACGGCACGCGACCGGCGCAAGTTGGTCGGCAGAAAGCGTGCTCCGGGGCAGTCTAAGGGGCGGCATGTTGGCGCAGACGCGCCATCGAAAATCGAAGCACGGATGTCATCGTTGGCTCGCGGCCAGTTGACGCCTATTCGGGCAATGGGGCACCCGTCTGGACCGGAGTGCGAATCGCGGCGCCGGTCGAGTAGATGTGGCCAGTTGCTGTGACCGCCCGGCTGGATGCGTCGCGATCTCACAGCGCGTGCCGTCACTAGGTGATCAAAGCGGCGCGAGTGATGACCGGCTTTGTCCGCAATGCGTGGAAGTGCCGCCTTTAGCAGTCGATGGCGCTAAACGCGAAGCCACGCCGACTGCGATCGGCCGCGCGATGACGACTGCTCTAAGCTGCGGTGATTGCACGAGGCCTGCCGATGCGGCTATGTGCCCGACGCAGGCATCCAGCGCGCGCGTGTGCCAGATCCAGTGGTTTGCGAGCAGAAATTTCGTGTGTTTGCGATAGCGCTGATGCGTGTAGCTGCGCATGGACCGTACGTGTTACTTGGAGTAATTCATGCATCTTCTACGTCCCCTTGCCGTTGGTCTGCTGACGGCCGCGTTGTTCACCGCCTGCAAGCCGGCGCCGCCTGCCGAAAACAAGGCGGCAACCTCAACACTCGGGCACACGGCTGAACAGGCAGCCAAGGCTTTCGACGCGCTGCTTGACGCGCAGTGGCAACACCAGCTCAAGCAGGCCCCGGAGTTCGCAAGCACCATCGGCGACAAGCGCTACAACGATCGCTGGAGCGACTACTCGCTACAGGCCGTGCCTGCAGAGCGCAGCGCCGTGGCGGGTCTGCTCAGGCAGTTCGAAGCGGTGGATGCCGCAGCGCTGGACGAACAACGTCAACTCAGCCTGCAGATGATGCTCGGCCAGCTGCGCGACACGCTGGACGGTATCGACCTGAAGACCTACGAAATGCCGCTGGACCCGATGCAAGGCATCCATCTCACGCTTGCCGGCTACAGCGACAGCTTCCCCTTCGACACCGCCAAGGACTACCAGGACTACATCAAACGACTGCAGACGCTTCCTGCGGTGGTCGATCAAGTCATCGACGTCTCGCGGCAGGGCGCCAAGGATGGCCTGATGCCGCCGCGCTATCTGCTTGAGCGCGTGCCCGAGCAGATTGACGGAATCGTGGCTCAGCGTGGCGCGCAGAACCCATTTGCCTCGCCATTGGAAAAACTCGACAGCGTGGTGCCCGCCGATCAGCGCGATGCGCTCAGGAAGCAGCTGCTTGAAGCGATCGATCAGCAGGTTCGCCCGGCCTACGCCAAGCTGTCCGCGTTCGTGCGCAATGAATACGCCCCGCAAGGACGTACGCAGGAGGGGCTGTGGTCGCTTCCTGATGGCGAGAAACTCTACCAATACTTGGTGCGTACCCAGACCACCACCGATCTGACGCCTGAACAAATCCACCAGATCGGGCTGCAGGAGGTTGCGCGCATCGAAGCCGAGATGACCGTCATTGCCAAGGCGCAGGGTTATGCGGACCTGGCCAGCTTCCGCAAGGCGGTGGCAGCCGATAAGCGCCGCTTCGCGACCTCCAGCGAGCAGCTACTGGAGCAATACCGTCACTACGTCGCGGGAATGCAGCGGGAGCTTCCAAAGTTATTCGAGCAGGTGCCGAAAAAGCCCCTGGAAGTTGAGCCGATGCCGGCATTCCAGGGTAAATACCCGCCCGCCCGTTACCTGCAAAGCAACCCGGAAAGCAGCAAGCCGGGCGTCCTGAGAGTCAATATCAGCGACGTCGCTCACCGCACGCTGATCAACGTTGAAACTATTGCTTATCACGAGGGCGTGCCAGGCCATCACCTGCAGGTCTCGCTTACACAGACGCTACCATTGCCGCCGTTCCGCCAGCAGGGTGGGTATAACGCCTACGGCGAGGGGTGGGCACTGTATGCCGAGCGCTTGGGCAAGGACGTCGGGCTCTACAAAGATCCCTATAGCGACTACGGCCGGCTATCGGCTGATCTATTGCGCGCCAATCGATTGGTGTTGGATACCGGCGTGCACTACAAGCGCTGGAATCGTCAGCAGATGGTGGACTTCTTCCACGCGCATCCATCCGACGACGAGGCGAGCATGCAGTTCGAAATCGACCGCTACATCGTGTGGCCAGGCCAGTCGTTGGGATACAAGGTGGGGCAACTGCAATTCATGGCGCTGCGTGCAGAGGCGCAGAAAGAACTCGGCGATCGTTTCGACTTGCGCGCATTCCATACTGCAGTGCTCGGCGACGGCGACATGCCGCTGGCGATGTTGCAGCAGCGCGTGCGCCAATGGATCGCGAAGGTCAAAGCGCATCAGGTGGCAAAATAGGTGAGCCCAGTGTGCTCTTGCGTGCCAGCGTGCGGCACATGCTGATCGCAGTCGCATGGAGGGCGAACGGCGAAATGGTGCAGTTACCTGAGTAAACCAGGGCTGACATCGGGCCGATATGTACCGATGCAAATCCCAGAGAAATCATTGATTGCTTGAGTCAAAAAGCCGAGCGTGCGGCAGCCATTGCCTCTTCCATCAGCGCGGCATGCTGCTGCGTGGTTTCGTCCATCTGGGTGACAGTTAGGTTGACCTGCTCGCTAACAGCCGAATGCTCCTGGGATGCGGCGGAAATCTCGCCCATGATGTCGGTGACGCGCTGCATGCTGGCGACGATCTCGGCCATCGTGGTGCCGGCGCTATGCACCAGTGTTGAGACTTCGGCGACGCGCTCGACTGAATCGTCGATCAGGCTCTTGATCTCCTTGGCCGCAGCCGCGGAGCGTTGGGCGACCTTGCTGACGATGTCCCGCCCTGTGAGCCGATGCCGACTGCACAGTGTTCTTGCAGCCGCCGCGCTACAGTCACCGACCCACCATTACGTACGACACGCCGCATGGATAACCGCAATCAGGAATGGATGCAGGCCGTCACCGACGCACTCAGCGATCTGCTCGCCGCGCGCGTGGCGCAGGCCACGCTACTGGAAGCCATGCTGGTCTCGCATCCAGATCCGGTCGCCCTGAGAAAAGCATGGGACGAACTGTCGTCTCAGCGCATCGCAGTCGTTGCACAGAACAAGGCAGTCGCCTCGGTGGAACGGCCAATGGATGAATACACGCTGGAACAATTCCAGGCCTGGGAAGAAAAATTTCGCCGCTACTTTCCGCGTGATGTGGATCTGCGATAGGTGCACGATCTAGCGTTTTCGCTGTCGTCAAAAATGAAGGCGAAAGACGGCGCGCTGTGCATTTCCTTGACGCCTGCTTGCTTGCGCCGATGGTGGAAGCTCTACACAACCCGCCAAGATCGTTGAGGTTCGAATGGAACCGCCGAGTTGAAGCGTGTGGGGGCTTGGGCCTAGGCGAAACCCCGAAAGATGGCGATCTCGTGCCGCGCTTTGTCCAGTGCTGGATCGCTCGACGCATACCGCCGCGATAGCAGATGCACCCGCAACATCGTCGCTAGTGCGTACGGCTGCCGGCCTGGGCGTTCTGATACCTGGGGGGTGGGGCTCGGGCAGCTCGATCACTTGCTGCTACGCCACGATCTATGGACTCCCAGCAAGTCAGTGCCAGCCAAAATGAGAAGTCTACGGTCAATGTTGATGACAAAACTTGACAGGTGTTAGCCCGCCCAAGCTGTCGTGCGGTCTTTATTGGTTGTCGTTGACCGGACATTGTTTGTCTTGTTCGCGGAGCTCGCGTCGCGTGCGGAAAATGCATGGATATGCGAGCACCAACACGGCAGCGTGGGCCGGGGCACGGCCGTCAAGCCACGAACGCTCGCGGCTTGCTTCGCATGCGCTTCAACGCCGGCCGTGCTGGGGGCATCCCGTGTGCGTGCACAGCCGTCTATTGCTTCGGAATGACGACTCTTCGCTGTTGGAAAAGCTAAGATCGAAGCTTGTGCAAAGTCGGAAGCGCTAATGATCGATCGTCGTACTTTTCTTGCCACGGGTGTGGTGGCCGCTAGCGCCAGCTTCAGTGCATCGGCAGCGCGCATCGCGCAAGCGCCGCGCGCCAACGGGCCGGCACCGTGGGGTGCGCTGCCCAGCAAGCGACAGCTGCGCTGGCATCGGTGGGAGCAATACGCGTTCGTGCATTTTGCGATGAATACCTTCACCGACAAGGAATGGGGCTACGGCGACGAGGATCCGCGCAAATTCGATCCCAGCGATTTTTCACCCGATCAAATCGTCGCTGCTGCCAAGGCCGGCAATCTGAAAGGGCTTATTTTCACGGCCAAGCACCACGATGGGTTCTGTCTTTGGCCGACACGCCTGACCGAGCATTGCATTCGCAACTCGCCCTACAAGAACGGCAAGGGTGACATCGTCGGCGAGATGGCAGCGGCGTGTCGACGCGCCGGCCTGGCGTTCGGCATCTATCTCTCCCCCTGGGATCGCAACCATGCCGAGTATGGGCGCCCTGGGTATCTCGACTATTTCCGCAAGCAGATCGTCGAGCTCTGCACAGGCTATGGCGACCTGTTCGAGTTCTGGTTCGACGGCGCCAATGGCGGCGACGGCTACTACGGTGGAGCGCGCGAATCGCGCAAGATCGATGCGCCCGCGTACTACAACTGGCCACGGATGATCGAGCTTGTGCATCAGCATCAGCCGATGGCTTGCACCTTCGACCCGCTCGGCGCCGATATCCGCTGGGGCGGCAACGAGGACGGTATTGCCGGCGATCCATCCTGGCCGACCATGCCCAATGCCCCGTATACACAGGAAAACGGCAATTCCGGCGTGCGCGGGGGGGCGCTGTGGTGGCCGGCCGAAACCAACACCTCGATCCGCCCAGGCTGGTTCTACCACGCCGATGAAGACGGCAAGGTGCGTAGCCCAGAGAATCTGGTGCGCTATTTCGACACCTCCGTCGCGCGCGGCACCAACATGAACCTCAATCTGCCGCCCGACCGACGCGGCCGCATCCCCGACCACGATGTGGCGGTGCTGCAGAGTTTCGGCGACGCGATCCGCGGCAGCTTCGCCATCGATCTGGCCAAGGGTGCCAGGGCCAGCGCCAGCGCGTCGCGTGGTCCTGGGTTCGAGCCGGCGCGCGTGCTCGACCGCCAGCCGGACAGCTACTGGTCTACGCCTGACGATGTCACCACACCGACGCTGACGCTGGAGCTGTCGGCGGTGCACAGCTTCGACTTGATCCGGCTACGCGAATATTTGCCGCTGGGTGTGCGCGTCACCCGCTTCGCGGTCGAAGCCGAGGTCGATGGGCAATGGAGGCGGCTGGCCGAAGCGCAATGCATCGGTGCACAGCGCATCGTGCGGCTGGATCGCCCGGTCGCCGCACGCAGGGTACGCCTGGTGGTGCTTGAGGCGCCGGTGTGCCCGGCGATCAGCGAATTCGCGCTGTTCCGTGCCGTTGCGCCAGTGCCGGTCGCGCGGCCGACGGCAAACGCGCCGGATGTGTTGTCCTCCGCTGGCTGGCGAATCGTCGAGGCCAGCGCGCCAGGGGCGGACAAGTTGCTCGACGACGATGCCAGCACGATCTGGATCACGCCTGCGCCCACGCCCGGCCATCCCGCGCAGGCGACCATCGACCTCGGCGCGCTGCGTCAGGTTGCCGGTTTCAGCCTGACGCCCTCGCGCACGGTGATGAACGGTGCGGCGCCACCGAAGGGTTATCGCGCCGAGACCAGCGAAGATGGCCAGCGCTGGCAGCCGGCTGGCGCCGGCGAGTTGTCCAATATCGCCTATGCGCTCTCGACCCAGCGCCTGAATTTCCCCGAGGTCCGCCAGATCCGCTACCTGCGGCTGTCGTTCGCGGAAACGGCGGTACCCGCCGAGCGGCTGGCGATCGCGGGGATCGGTGCGTTCTCGCGCTTGCGATGAGGGCCTGCATTCCCTCGCGGCCACGTGCCGCGAGGGGAAGCATCCGGGTTGACGGCGTTTGGCGGGATTGAGACGCGTCAAGCGACGCGATGGAGCTAGACATCGCCGCATTCAGATCACGTGGCGAGCCTGCATCGTGAACCGCCTTGTCCAGAGGTTCCCAGGCGTGTCCAAATTACTCGGTTTGCGGGATTGCGCACCGCTTGCATGGTGACGCGCAACCGCGCAGTCGCTTTTGTTGGCCGCTCTAAGTCGGAAGCGCCCACCCTGAGCGCAAGACCTCCAGCAGCACCGGCCGGGCGTCGCTGTCCGCGCCGCCGCTTGCAGCTCCTGCCCATGCAATCGCAAGCGCGGCAAGAAAGATGTCGCGGCCGGTCAACGCTGCCCGCGCCTGACCAGAGCGCTGTGCAGCCTCAAGGAAAACGCTTGAGGCCTCGACCATGGAGGTGCACGTCGGCATCAACACCGAACTCGGTTGGGACCATGCGGCACGGAGCGGTTCCGGGAGGCCTTCGTAGGCGTTCATCCAGGTTCCCAGCGCTTCAATCCATCGCTGCAGCGCACGCCCCGGGTCGCGCTCTTCGGCGGTAATGGCGGTACGCACTTGCTCAAGGTTGGCGTAATGCGTTTCGAGTAGCGCTGCCAGCAGGGCGTCGCGGGTAGGGAAGTGGCGGTACAACGTCCCCGGGCCAACGCCTGCTCGCTTGGCAATGCTGTCCATCGATACGTCGATGCCTTCCTCGGCAAAGGCTTCGCCGGCCACCTCAAGGATGTGGGTCTTGTTGCGTTGGGCATCGGCTCGGGGAGGGCGTGGCTGAACGTCGGGAGGCATGTTAGGCAGGCTTGGCGCTTGATATCCGGAGTGTATCTCCATATAGTTCTTCGCAACAAACGGAGGGGCTCTCCTTTTGCGGGCGCTGTGCAACACAAGGCGTTGCAAACGAAAGATGGCCACGTTCGTCGACTCGCTGGCTAGGTCGCCGGCCGACTCACGAACCACAGCCACAGGGTGAGAAACGCATGCGCACGTCCAAGACGATGATTATTGGCCTGCATCTGGGCAATGGCTACGGGTCCCAGCCAGGGGCCTGGCGCATGCCATGGGTCGACCCGACCAACTACATCAGCTTCGATGCCCGCGTGCGCCAGGCGCAAGCCGCCGAGCGCGGGAAATTCCAGTTCATTTTCCTGCCGGATGGCCCGAGTGCCGTTGCCGATATCGACAACGAAGCGCCGCACTTCAATCTGGACGTGATGATGACCCTGGCTGCGGTGGCGCGCGGCACCGAGCGTATCGGGTTGGTCGCCACCGGCTCCACGACGTTCAACGAACCGTTCAACCTTGCACGGCAATTCAAGGCGCTGGACATCATGAGTCACGGGCGTGCGGGCTGGAACGCGGTGACCTCTAGTGGCGAGGATGTCGCTGCGAACTACGGGCGAACACTTCCATCCAGCGCTGAGCGCTACGCACGCGCGCACGAGGTCGTGCAACTGGTGCAGGCCTTGTGGGGCAGTTGGGGAAAGGACGCCTGGTTGCACGACCAGGCCGCTGGGCGGTTTGCAGACGCCGCGCAAATTGCGCCGATCAACCTGCAGGGCAAGTTCGTCGGTTCCCGTGGGCCGTTGTATATCCCACCCTCGGAGCAGGGACAGCCGGTGATCTTCCATGCGGGCGGCGGCCCGAACGCGCTGAAGCTGGCCGGACGCTATGCCAGTGCCGTGATCGGTGCCAGTTTCAGTATCGAAGACGCTCGGGCGCAACGTGCGGCGTTCCGTCATGCCGCCGAGCAGGCCGGCCGCGATCCGGACGAGATCAAGTTCATTCCGGGGTTGATGACGACAATTGCGCAGGACCGCCGCGCGGCATTGGATCGCCGGATCGCACTGACCGCGCACACGTTTCCTCAGCGGCTGGGTTACCTGCAACAGATGCTCGGGGTGCGTCTGGATCCCACTGCGCTCGACCGGCCGCTGTCGCCGGCGCAACTGGCTGCGGCACGCCCGTCATCGCAGGATCCTCGCTCGCCAAAGGCGTTGCAGATCGCGCGTGAGGGTTGGAGCCTGCGCGACATTCTGGCGCATGGCGTCATCGATTATCACCCGGTGATTGTCGGCCCGGCGGTCGAGGCGGCCGATCACATGCAGGCCTGGTTCGAGGCAGATGCGGCCGATGGCTTCTGGATTTCGCCGGATATCAACGACGACGGCATCGATGCCTTTGTCGATGGCGTCGTCCCGATCCTGCAAGCGCGCGGTCTGTTTCATCGCGATTACCGGGGCAGCACGCTTCGCGACCATCTGGGCGCATCTGCCCAATACGGCCGCGATCCACGCATCACTGCTTGAGCAACAAAACCCCATCTATTTTTTGAATGGAGCGAACATGAAAATCGGCATCATTGGCGCAGGCAACATCGGTGGCACGTTGGCGCGCAAATTCGTAGCGGCAGGGCACATCGTCAAACTGGCTGGATCCAAAGGCCCCGACAGCATTCGCGAATTGGCCGAAAAGATCGGCGCCGAGCCTGTCACCGCTGCAGCGGCGGTTGAGGACGTGGAGGTGATCGTGTTGTCGATCCCGTTTGCCAAGATTCCCGAGGTTGCCGGCCTGTTCTCCACCGTGCCTGCGGAGGTGGTGGTGATCGATACTTCGAACTACTACCCGCAGCTTGGCACCCGGATCCCGGAAGTCGAGGACGGCAAACTGGAAAGCGTCTGGTCGAGCGAGCAACTCGGCCGGCCCATCATCAAGGCGTTCAATGCCGTGCTCGCCAAGACGCTGGCCGAGCGCGGTAAGCCAGCTGGCACGGAGAACCGGATTGCCATCCCGGTGGCGGGCGACAGTCCGGCCGGCAAGGCGATCGCGCAGCAGCTGCTGGACGATGCCGGGTTCGACTCGGTCGATGCGGGGAATCTCGCAGATTCTTGGCGGCTGCAGCCAGGCACGCCTGCGTATTGCACTGAGCTTTCGGTTGCCGCATTGGCGTCAGCGCTCAAGGCTGCAGTAAAGGACGATGCACCGCGTCATCGCGACGCCTTGATGGCGGAGTTCTTCGGCGGCGACGCACCGCCAAGTCATGAGACGATCGTTGCACGCAATCGCGCGGTGAGTGCGGCGCGCTGACTCCGATGCGCAGAAGCGGTATCTGCGCCCCAGCCTCACGTTAGAGTTGATGAGCCACTGTCCTCAGCACAGCGGGGAGCGCGGTGCTGACGACTCGACCGTTCTGCCACAGTCGTTCTGCCACAGTCTTAAAACGTGACCGCAGAAAGCATTCCCAGCATCTCGTCGTAGCTGCCGTTGGCGGCAGCATCGCGAAGGAATTTGGCACGTTCCACGACGATTTCCTTCGGTGTGGGTTCTGCCTGCAAAAGCGCCAGCGCTTCATCGAGGAATTCGTCCAGGGGCATGGCGTGCTCGTCGTTGCCTTGACCATACAACTTGGTGCGAACGCCCGGCGGCACCAGCTCGATGACTTGCACGTTGCTGTCGGCCAGCTGCACACGCAAGCCTTCGGTGAAGGAGTGCACGGCGGCCTTGCTGGCGCTGTAGCTCATCGCGGCCGGGAACGGCACAAAGCCCAATGCGGAACTGACGTTGATGATGACGCTGTCAGTGTTGCCGGCAAGTTGCGGCAAGAATGCATACGTCATGCGGATGGTGCCGAGCAGGTTGATGGCGATCGCCTCTTCGGCTGCCTTCAAGGACTCTGGCTTGAAGACGTTCTCGCTCGGCATGATGCCGGCATTGTTGATCACGACATTCAAGCCGGGATAGCGCTCGGCCGCCACGCGGCTGGCCTGCACCACAGAGTCCGCGTCTGCGACATCGATTTCGATCGCATCAAGGCCAGGATGCTCGGCGGTGATCTGATCCAGCAGCGCCTTCTTTCGTCCGGAAACGATGACCTTGTTGCCAGCCTGCTGGAGCCGGAGTGCCAGCCCAAGTCCGATGCCGGAGGTCGAGCCGGTGATGAGGATGGTATTGCCGCTGTTCTTCACGGATGTCTCCTGATTGCGGAAAGGGGTAAAATAAAAACGGACAGTCATCCGCTTACAGAGACATTGGCGGACAGTTGTCCGTTTGTCAACGAGTTCATTGAAGGGTGGGGTGTGGAGAAGCCAAAGCGATCTGATGCAGTGCAGAACCGGGAGCGCCTTCTGTCCGTGGCGCTTGCGGAATTGGTGCGCTCGGCCGATGTTCCACTGAGCGCAATTGCCAAGAAGGCGGGTGTCGGGCAGGGGACTTTCTACCGGCACTTCCCGACCCGGGAGGCCTTGGTGATCGAGGTCTATCGCCACGAAATGCTGCAGGTCACCGGTTTAGCCGAGCAACTGCTGAAGACGCTTCCGCCGGAGCAAGCACTCCGCGAATGGATGAACCGCCTGGCCGAATACGCCATCACCAAGGCGGGTCTGGCGGATGCACTGCGGACAGTTGCCAACGCGAAAGAATGCGCGGGCAACGCAGGCTATGCGCCCGTGATCGCTGCCGCGCAACTGCTGCTCGATGCCAACGAGAAGGCCGGGACGATCCGTGCGGGGATCACCACAGACAAGTTTTTCCTGGCCATTGCGGGGATCTGGCAGATAGACGCCAGCGAGAACTGGCAGCCCCGCCTGACCTGGCTGATGGAGACGGTCATGGAGGGGTTGTGCGCGGGAGCGCCGGGTCGGCCCGCAAGCGGATAACGGCGTTAGGTTTCCAGCCTGGAAGCGTGCAGCGCCACCTGTGTTAGTGCTCCAACTTGCCCTGCTTGAGCTTTTGCCACATGTCTTCGGCTTGCTGGGACAAGCTGCCGATGTGCCGTATCAGACAGATTTCCATGCTGATATCCCACTGCGTGTGTCCGGGCGCTGCATGGACGAGCCGCCCCTTGGCGATGTCCTCTTCCACCAGCGTCCGCGGCAGCCAGGCCACCCCGCCACCGGAGCGGCACATGGCCAGCAAGGTCGCGGCAAGATCGGAGGTGAGTGCAGGGGTCAGGCGCGCTTCAACGTCCTTGAACGCCGGATGCCCGGCGATGATGCGGCCCAGCCCGGAATCCGCGCTGTAAGACAGCAAAGGCATTGCATCGGTGGAAGCGAGTGACCAGCGCGGGCGGCCGTCGCCATTTTCCTTCGGTGCACTGAAGGGTTGCAGCACATCGCTGCCCACCACAACTCGCTCGAAGTGTTCGGGATTCAGCCCAAGCGGCATGCGCGGATGATGGTGGCACAGCAGGAATTGTGCTGCCCCTTGCAGCATCAGTTTCTCGCACGCCCTGAGCGTGTCGGAGACCAGCTGAAATGCGCCGATGCCGGTATTTGATTCGATGCGTCTTACGAAGGCCGGAAAGAAGGTGAAGGAGAGAACATGTGTGGCAAGGAATGCCAACGCAGGCCGTTGTTGTCCGGCCACCTCAAGCGCTTCTTGCCGCGCGGCGTAAATCGCCGCGGCCAATCCGGATGCTTTGCGAACGAAGGCTTCTCCAGCCGGCGTCATCAGCACCTCTTTGCGCGAACGCGTAAACAGCGGCGTGCCCAGCCATTCTTCGAGGGAATGAATGCGCCGACTGAAGGCCGGCTGGGTGACGAAGCGACGCTGTGCCGCGCGCGAAAAATTGAGGGTGTCAGCCAACGCCAGGCAGTCTTCGAGCCATGTCAGTTCCATGATGCCGATTGTGCATCAAGCGCATAAAAAAGGCATTGGCAGCGCTTGGGGAGTGACCCTTACGCTCTGACTCGAGCTTGCAACGCCTCGACACGCAGGTCGTCCAGCAAGCGGCAATTCCGGTGAATTCGCATGTCGACGGGAGCGGGCGATCATGCAGAAAAGAAGTGGCATGAGAGGGGTGTTGAGCCAACTCTATGTGCAGGTCTTGATCGCCATCGTCATTGGCGGCCTGGTGGGCTATGTCTGGCCGCACCTGGGTGTGGTCATGCAACCTGCTGCAGAGGGTTTCATCAAGCTGATCAAGATGCTGTTGGCCCCCATCATCTTTGGAACGGTCGTGGTCGGGATCGCCAAGATGGGAAGTGTCAGAGAGGTCGGAAAAACCGGCATCAAGGCGCTGATTTATTTCGAGGTCGTCTCGACACTGGCGCTGGCGATCGGTCTTGTCGTGGTGAACATCATCCGGCCGGGCGATGGCATGAACATCGATGTCGCCTCGATCGACAGCAGCGCGATTGGCCAGTATGTCGAGCGTGCAAAAGACGACGCGGGCATGGTGGATTTCGTGCTGAACATCATTCCCACCACGCTGGTGGATGCCTTTGCCAAGGGCAACATGCTGCAGGTCATTCTGGTGTCGGTGCTGTTTGCAGTGGGGCTGTTGCAGCTTGGCGAGCGTGGCAAGCCGTTGGTCGATCTGATCGATAACGGGCTGCAGGCGCTGTTCAAGATGATCAACCTGGTGATGCGGCTCGCGCCGCTGGGTGCCGGGGCAGGCATCGCTTTCACGATCGGCAAGTATGGCCTGGCCACCCTGTGGTCGCTTGGGCATTTGATGTTGGCCGTCTATGTGACCTCGGCACTGTTCGTCTTCGTGGTGCTGGGAGCGATCGCGCGGTGGACCGGCTTTCCGCTGCTGCGCCTTCTCCGGTTCATCAAGGACGAACTGCTTGTCACGTTCGGAACCTGTTCGACCGAAGCCGTTCTGCCGCGCATGATGATGAAGCTCGAACTGGCCGGCGTGCGCAAATCGACGGTTGGCCTGGTTCTGCCAACGGGATACACCTTCAATGCGGACGGCACCTGTATCTATCTGACCATGGCGGCCATTTTCGTCGCGCAAGCGACCAATACACCGCTGCCGGTCTATCAACAAATCGCACTGCTTGGGGTGTTGTTACTGACCTCGAAAGGGTCCGCTGGTGTCGCTGGCGCGGGTTTTGTGGCGTTGGCCGCAACGCTTTCCACCATCGACACGGTGCCTGTTGCAGGGCTGGTGCTTTTGCTGGGCGTCGATCGCTTCATGAATGAGGCCAGGGCGGTGGTCAATCTGATTGGCAACAGTGTTGCCACGCTTGCGATCGCCAAGTGGGATGGCGCGCTGGATATCTCCAAGACCCAGGAAATCATTCGTCGTCAACAGGCGGGCGAGCCAATGCCTGTCGCGGCCTCTTCAACCGATTCATAACTCACTACACCTCGCGGGAGACTACCCAATGCGTATCATCGATGTCGTTGAAATCACCAAGCCGATCTCCTCGCCGATCCGTAACGCCTACATCGATTTTTCCAAGATGACCGCCAGTCTGGTGGCGGTGGTCACCGATCAGGTGCGCGACGGCCGTCGGGTCGTCGGCTACGGCTTCAACTCCAATGGGCGCTATGGACAGGGCGGACTGATACGCGAGCGGTTTCGCGATCGCATTCTGGAAGCCGAGAGCGCTGCGTTGTGCAACGACGCCGGCGACAATCTGGATCCTTCCAGGATCTGGACGGCGATGATGTCCAACGAGAAGCCGGGCGGTCATGGCGAGCGCTCCGTGGCGGTGGGCACGCTGGATATGGCGATCTGGGATGCCACCGCCAAGATTGCCGGTCTCCCGCTGTTTCGTTATCTGGCGCAGATGAAAGGCCGGCAAGCCAATCCCCGCGTCTTTGTCTATGCAGCTGGTGGCTACTATTACCCGGGCAAGGACAACAGCGCCCTGCGCAAAGAGATGCGTGGTTATCTGGATCGCGGTTACAACGTGGTCAAGATGAAGATCGGTGGCGCCTCCATCGACGAGGACCGTGGCCGCATCGAGTCGGTGCTTGAGGAAATTGGCGGCCAGGCGCGTCTGGCGGTGGATGCGAACGGCCGCTTCGATCTGGAGACCGGCATCGCCTACGCCAAGATGCTGCGCGACTACCCACTATTCTGGTATGAGGAAGTCGGTGATCCGCTCGACTACGCGCTACAAGCCAGCCTGAGCGAATTTTATCCAGGGCCGATGGCCACAGGCGAAAACCTGTTCTCGCACCAGGATGCACGCAACTTGCTGCGCTACGGCGGCATGCGGCCGGATCGCGATTATCTGCAGTTCGACTGCGCGCTGTCTTACGGCCTAGTGGAATATCTCCGCACGCTGGAGGTGCTCGAGCAGTTCGGTTGGTCGCCCGCGCGTTGCATCCCGCATGGTGGTCATCAGATGTCGCTCAACATTGCCGCAGGGTTGGGTTTGGGCGGCAACGAGAGTTACCCGGATCTGTTTCAGCCGTATGGCGGGTTTCCGGATGGCGTAGAAGTTCAAGACGGGCACATCGTGATGCCGGAATTGCCGGGCATCGGTTTCGAAGGCAAGTCCGACCTGATCAAGGTCATGCGCGAGCTCGCCGAGTAAGGACTGAGCCAGCCTCGCCCCGTGACCAACGGGGCGAGTTGCGTCAGATGACTGCTGCGCGTGGTTTGGTCGCTTGGGCAGTCACGCGCAGGGTCGCTGGCGTCAGGCCCTGCGCAGTCGCTTGCAAGATGATGTCGCCGGGTTTTTTAGTTGCCTGAAGCAACGCCATGCACAAGCCATTGAACGCCTTGCGCTGCGGTGCCTTGTCATCCTCATGGCTACTGGGGTCGCCGTTGCCTACGCCGATCAGTTTGCCTGCGCCGCGTACCGCGAACTGCACGTGCGTGTCGGCGGTGGGAACGACGCGGCCCTGCGCATCGACAATTTCGACCTTTACCACGGCCACATCTTCGGCGTCGGCGCGCAATGCCTTGCGATCGCAACTCAAGCGGATCGCAGCCGGCTTGCCGACTGTCTCGCGGCGTTCGGTGAGCACCAGTTTGCCGCCGCGATAGCCGCGCGCTTCGATCACGCCCGGCGCATACGCGACGCGCCATTCCACATGCCCGTAGGCCGGCACGTGTTGCAGGCCCTGGCTGACGCCATTGACCAGCAGTTCCACCGCGTCGAGATTGGTATGGCACCAGACGGCGACGCGGCCCTTGTCGTCGGGCTGCAGCAGGCCGTCCCAGTTCCAGTGCGGAAACAGATGCAGCACTGGTTCGTTGGTCCACTGTGCGCGGTAGTACCAGTAGTTGTCTTTTGGAAACCCGCAGCTGTCTAGCACACCGAATTGCGAGGCGACATTCGGCCAGCGGTTATACGGTGTGGGTTCGCCGCGGTAGTCGAAGCCGGTCCAGATAAAGCCGCCGGCGATGTACGGACGTTGTGCGACGTAGCTCCACCAGGCTTCGGCAGTGCTCGCCCACCACGGGTGGTCCAGGTCGTAGGCGCGGGTATAGCCGCGTGCATCGTCGCGCTGGTAGTTGCCACGCACCGACACGGTGCTGCCGGTTTCGCTGCCGTAGATCGGAATGTTCGGGTATTGCGCGTGGAAGCCGTCCATCTGGCTGGTGCGGTAGTTGAAACCGACCACATCGACGACCTGGCCAACACCATCGCCAAAGCCCTTGTCCATGGCAAAGGTGGTGGGGCGGGTGGGGTCGAGTTGACGCACGCGTTGCTGCATGCGGCTCACGATACGTGCGCCGCGCTCGGTGACCTGTTGCGGTTCTTCGTTGCCGAGCGACCACAGGATCACGCTGGGATGATTGCGCCCGCGCCGCACCATGGTCTCCAGTTCGCCCATGGCTTCCGGATCGGTGGACATGCGGCGGGTTTCTTCGATCACGAACATGCCGAGGCGATCGCATAGCGCGAGCAGTTCGGGCGTGGCTGGATTGTGCGAGCTGCGATAGGCGTTGCAGCCCATCGACTTGAGTCGGCGCAGGCGCCACTCGTGCAGGCTGTCCGGGATGGCGGTGCCGACGCCGGCATGATCCTGGTGGTTGTTGGTGCCATGCAGTTTGAGCGGGGTGCCGTTCAACAGGAAGCCGCGTTGCGCATCGAAGGCGGTCGTGCGTACGCCGAACGCTGTGACCAACGCATCGATGGCAGTGCCGTCGCTGTGCACGCTGGTGGTGAGGCTGTAGAGCTGCGGGTCGTCGATCGACCATAGCGCGGCCTGGCCGAGCGGCACGGTTTGTTCGACAACCTGCACCTGGCCCGGTGCAACAGTGACCGCTGCACTGACCGCTTGTGCGACGACGCGCCCATCCGGTGCTGTCACGCGCGCTTGCACGTTGCACTGGCGCGGTGCGGTACCGTCGTTGCGCACTTCGGTGGACACCTGCGCGGTTGCGTTGTCGCCTTGCACAGTGCTGCGCACGAACACGCCGTCTTGCGGCAGATGCAGCGGGTCGGTCTTTTGCAACCACAGATGCCGATAGATGCCGGCACCTTCGTAGAACCAGCCTTCGCCCAGCGTGGCATCTACGCGCACGGCAATGAGGTTGGGCTTGCCGTAGTCGAGCACTTCGCTGAGGTCGACCTCGAAGCCGCAATAGCCGCTGGCATTGCGCCCGACGATGTGGCCGTTGCAGAACACGATGCAGTCGCGGAACACGCCGTCGAACACCAGGCTGATGCGCTTGCCCAAATCGCTTGCGGGAATCTGCAGCGTGCGGCGATACCAACCCACGCTGTGTTCCGGAAAGCTCGTGCCCAGCGGTTTGTAGCCGTGCGCGGCGGCCGGGTCTTCTTCGGTGATGGTGGCGGAGATCGGTTCCTGGCGGAAGGGCAGGGTGACGGCCCAGTCGTGCGGCAGATCCAGCAGTTCCCAGCCGCTGTCGTCGAAAGCGAGTTGCGCGGCGGTCGCAGTGTCCTTGCCGGCCTTGGCAAAGGTGCGCTGAAAGGTGCCGAACTCGAAGTCGCGCGACGCATCGCTGGCATGGCCGAGATGGAAGCGCCAACCGAAGTCGAATAACAGACGTTCGCGCGGTGCCAGCGTTGCATCGCCGAGCGCGGCAAGCGGCGTGGCGTTCTTGCCTGCGGCTGGCGCTGCACCGGCGATGGCGGGCACTAACGCGCCGGCTGCGCCGACGGGGAGAGCGGCGCTCACGCCGCTTGCCAACATGCCGCGCAGCAGCTCGCGGCGATTGATGCCGGTCATGGCTGCGTCCTCGTGCTGGCGTCGGCAGCTTGGTCTTGTTTGGTCGAAGCGGGTTTGCCTGTTGCCGGCCTGCTCGATGCAGGCACGCCGGTATACGGATGGCGCATGAAATCGATCGCCGGCAGCATTTCATTGCCGTGCTTGAAATCGAAGAAGCTGGCGTTTTCCCACGACGAGCCGGTGCCCCAGCGCGTCTTGCAGCTGCTGCTGGTCCATGCCGGTTCCCAATACACCACGCCGGCACCACCGGTATCGATCACCAACTGGGTGAGATCGATCATGTAGCGGGACTGGCCCTGCGGTGTGGCCGGGTAACCGGGAATCAGCGAGTCTTGGCCTAGCAGATTGTGCGAGGTGTCGCCGGACTCCAGCGTCCACGGGTAGGCGGTTTCCACCACCACCACATCGGCGTCGTAGCGGCCGCGCAGGCGCTTGATGGTCTTGCCCAGCTCGGCCATCGATTGGGTCGACCATTTGCGGTAGTAGCTGATACCGATCAGATCGTAGTCGGTGACGCCGGCCTTGGTGGCGGCGGCAAACCACGGTTCCACATTTTCCGGCTGGGCGATATGCAGCATCACCCGTGGCTTGATGGTGGAGCGTGCGCTGATATCGCGCACCGCCCTGATGCCGGCATTGAACAGCTTGGCGTTGCGTTGCCAGTTGATGGGGCGCTTCTTGTCCCAGGGAATGCTGTCCATCAGATCGGAATTGCTTTCGTTACCCACCTGCACCAGCTCCGGCATCAAGCCGGCACGGTCGAGCGCGCTGAGCGTGTCGTAGGTGAAGCCATACAACGTGCGCGCCAGCTCATCGGTGTCGGTGATACTGGCCCAGGCCTTGGGAATCAGCTGTTTTTCGCCATCGGCCCAATCGTCGGAGTAGTGCAGGTCCAGCAAGACCTGCATGCCTTGCGCGCGTGCACGCGCGATGGTCTTTTTGACGTCGGACAGGTCGCTGTAGCGGGTCCAGCGTGCGTCGTTCCACAGCCGCACACGTACCAGATTGGCACCGTGGGCGTGGAAGAGTTCGAACGGGTCTTTGACCACGCCGTTCTCGCGGTACTGCACACCGCACTCTTCCATCTCGTTGACGTAGGACAGGTCCGCACCGAGATACAACGTGGCGGGGGCCGGGGCGGCGTGTGCGAAGGTGGAGATGGCCAGCGCCAGTAGCGCGGGCGTCCAGAGACGGCGTGTAGAGCGCATGCA
Source organism: Xanthomonas hortorum (assembly GCF_011305375.1). Classification (GTDB taxonomy): domain Bacteria; phylum Pseudomonadota; class Gammaproteobacteria; order Xanthomonadales; family Xanthomonadaceae; genus Xanthomonas; species Xanthomonas hortorum_E. The sequence continues at coordinate 218,282 of NZ_VCME01000011.1, read as the reverse complement.
ATTCCTCGACGGATCAAACGTGGAGCGGCTGACAGCATGCCGCATGGGGCCGTGCTGTCGTGTGGTGTGTGCGCGGAATCAGAACGTCGATGACAGATCCGATTCCGCGCATGCACCGCACCTGTGTAGCGGTTACGCAGCAGGGGTATCAGCTGCGCTTAGAACTTGTAGCTGGCTTCCAGCGCATACCGACGGCCGAACACCTGGTAGCCACCGTCGTCCTGATTGGCAAGGCGATTGGGCTTGTTGTCGGTGTAGGCGCGCAGCGGTTCGTTGGTGAGGTTGCCGGCCTGGAAGCGGAAGCTGAGCTGCTTGCTGTACTGCCAGTTCAGGCTCAGATCCACCGTGCCTTCGCTTTGCAGACGTGCAAGACGCGCGGCATTCCAGCCGTACACCACGGTGTAGGGGCTGTGGTACTTGTAACCCACGCGCGCTTCGAAGCTGCCGTTGCTGTACCACAGATCGAAGGTGCCGGTCTTGCGCGCCAGGCCGCTCAGTGGCAACGGATTGTCGACCGGCGAGAATTCCTTGAGGTTGGAATCGACCAGCGAGAAGTTGGAATAGACGCCGAAGTTTTCCATGTGCGGGATGAAGTAGAACGGCGTCTGGAAGGTGAGCTCCACCCCGTTGATATGTCCGCCGCCGCCATTGAACGGCGCGCTGACCAGGTAATCCAGGCCGTTGATCACTTCACGGTCGGTGCGGTAGCCGATGCTGGAATCCACTTCCTTGCGGTAGACCGCAATCGCCGCGAGCGCTTCCTTGTGGAAGTACCACTCGTAGGACACATCGACCTGGGTGGCCTTGAACGGATCCAGCTGCGGGTTGCCGCCGCTGCCGGTGAGCTGGCCGACGGTGACATTGGGGTCGTCCAGGCGACGGCCGGTGCGCAACTCATCCAGCGGCGGACGTGCGATGACCTTGGCTACCGCAAAGCGCAGGATGCGCTGATCGTCGATCAGGAAGTTGATGGTGGCGCTAGGCAACACGTCGGTATATTCCTTGCTGTCGGTGCTGGCCTGCACGGTGTTGCCGACCGAATCGAAGCCGTCGCTTGTGGTCTTGGTATTGACCAGGCGCACGCCGATATTGCCGGTGACATCGGTGCCGAACACCTGCGAGCTGAACACCGCTTTGGCGAAGGCTTCGCGCACGTCTTCTTTGACGTTCCAGTGGTCGAGCAGTTGCTCGTCGAGCGTGGCCGGATCGAAACCGCCGAAGCCTATTTCGGCGATGGCATCCATGTTGCCGCCGGTCAGCGTGGGCACGTTCAAGTCCGGCATGGTGACCGGATAGATCAGGCCCTGATACGCCGAAATCGGTTGGTCGTAGCCGGATTGATTGCTGATGAAGCGGCGGTTCTGCTTTTCGCGACGCGCGGCGCGTACGCCGAATTCCAGCGAGGTGAAGGCCGCTGCATCGATCGCCCGGCTGGCGTTGAGCGCAAGCGCGGCAATCTTGTCGCGCAGCCCCTGCGGCTCGGTCTGGCCGGCGATGCCGTATTCGGGCGTGTCCGAGCTGGTGCTGATGGTGGGGGTGACGCTGCGGCGGAAATCGAACGAGACAGTGTCCGGATTGCTGCCGAAGCGCACGGCCTGCCAGGTGTTGTCGCGCTTGGCCTGCGAGAACGACAGGTCGCTGCCCAGCGTCCACACATCGCCGCTCCACTTGGCGTTCAAACCACCGGCGGTGAGCGTCTTGACCTCGTTGTAGTGGCTGACCACATGGTCGACCTGCAGGTTGGAGTTGGCCAGCGTACCGGCGACCACATCGCCATCGACGATGGTGTAGGACGAGCCCGGGGTGGTGTATGGGTTGGCACCGGTCGAAAAGGTGCTGAAAGCCAGGCCGTTGAACCAGTTCTGCAACTGGTCTTCGTCGATTTCGATCCGCGAATACAGGCCGTCGAACTTCAACTCGAAGTTGCCCGAGCGCCATTGCACGGTGCCCATCGCACCGGTGCGGGTCTGGTCGGTCAGCTTGAGCTGATCGGCCGCGCCGAACGGAGTCGGGTCCACGGTGCCGTCGCCATCCACATCGCGCGAGGTGGTGGCATCGGTGTAGCCCCAGCTGCCGATCGAGGAGTTGGAGTTCTTCTGCTTCTGATAGGTGGCGCCCAGCGCAACCGCCAGGTTGTCGTTGATCTTGTGCACCCAGCTGGCGCCGAAGCGATTGCCCCACGGGGTGTAGCCGTCCACGTCCTTGGCGTGGTCGTAGAACACCGGGCCGGCGGTGCCGACAAAGCCCGGGCCGGTGTAGTCCAGCGGGCTGATGGTGGAGATGTCCACCGTTGCGGCAAGGCCACCGGCCACCAGATCCGCCGACTGGGTCTTGTACACCTTGACGGTGGAGACGATCTCGGTGGGGAACACTTCCCAGCGCACCGCGCGATTGGGTTCGGAGGAGGCGATTTCGCGCCCGTTGACAGTGCCCATGGTCATGCGCGGGCCAAGGCCGCGCACGGTGGCCAGGCTCTCGTTGCCGCGGTCGCGGGTGCCGTTGACGCCGGGCAGGCGCACCAGCGCTTCGGCCACGGTGACATTGGGCATCTGGCCCATGTTGTCGGCCGAGATCACTTCCATGACGTGATCGGACATCTGTTTGGCCTGCACCGCCTGATTCAGGCTGGCGCGCTGGCCGATCACGGTGATGTTGTCGAGCGTGACCGGTGGCGGCGCGGCGGCGGCGCTGTCGCTTGCCGGCGCTGCGGCAGGCGCAGGCGCGCTGTCCTGTGCGTGCGCACTGAACGCGCTGGCCAGAACGAAAGCGATGGTGGTGCAGAGGACGTCGCGCGCAGGGGTGCGGCGCAGGCGCCGGCTGGCCGAGTGGCCGGTGTGGTGAACGGGCATCGTTTGATCCCTCCCAGGACAAAGTTACCGAATGGAGATGGTGGCCGTTGCTGCGGCCGTCTGGCGCATCCGCGCGGGCATGACTGAGGTGGTGCGTTGCTGCGGTTGAAGCCAAGTGTGCGGTTGCGCGACGCTGCAACAATCATCGAGTCGATCGCGTTGGCGCCCCCCCTGTCCTGCATGTGTCCGCTTCAGGGTAGAAGCGCAAGCCATTCCATTCCAATGAAGCATTTTGCGTGAGCTATCTCACGTTGGAATGCTGCAGTGCAGCGATAGCGAATGGCCCGTCACAGTTGCGGCGTAAGTGGCGACACGGCCACCAAAGGTTGCACTGGAACGCATGCGCAGCCTTGTCTGCTGTCTAGCGCGCGCTGGCAGGCAACCGAGGCAATGCCGGGAAGGCACGCTGCACGCAGTCGCTGCGCTCGCAGGTCAGGCAGCCCGGCCCGATCGGCACCGCATCGTCCACCGCATCCAGGTCCCAACCGCGTGCATACACCAATTGGTCGGCGTGGCGCAGGTCGCAGCCCATCGCCAATGCAAAGGTCTTGCGCGGGCGGCCGTAACCGGGCGCGCCACTGCTGACCTGGCGCGCAAGCCAGAAATAGCGCCGGCCATCGGGCATGCGCGCGATCTGGGTGAGGATGCGGTCGGGCTGATTGAAGGCTTCGTAGACGATCCACAACGGGCAGGCGCCGCCGACATGCGAGAAGTGGAAGTCGGTGGCCGAGTGACGTTTGGACACATTGCCGGCGCGGTCCACCCGCATGAAGAAGATCGGCAAGCCGGCCGCACCGCGCCGCTGCAAGGTACTGAGCCGGTGGCAGACCGCCTCGAAGCCCACATCGAAACGATCGGCCAGCCATTCGATGTCGTAGCGGCAGGTCTGTGCGCTGTGCAGAAATTCGCCATACGGCATCACCAGGGCGCCGGCGAAATAGTTCGACAAACCAATGCGCGACAACGCGATGCGCTCGGCATCTTCGAATCCGGCATCGGCAATGCGCGCCTCCAGCAGCGGCGCACATTCCAGCAACGCCAACTGCGCCGCCATCTGGAAGGCCTGTTGGCCGGGGCGCAGATGCGCAGGCAGCCATAGCACGCGTGCCTGCGCATCCACGCTGCGTTTGTCGCTGAGCAGATCGGTGGCGTCCTGCACCAACAAGCCGTGGCGATCGGCCAGGCGTTGGCGCAGCCGCAGCGCAAGGTTGTCCGGGGTCAGCCCGAGTTCGGCATACAGCGCTTCGGCGCGCTCATCCAGTTCGGGCAGGTAGTTGTGCGCGCGATTGAAGTAATCGCGCACCTGCTCGCCGGGCGACAGCGAGGGCAGTGCGGCGTGGTCGGCACCGATCTGCAGTTCCAGTGCGGCATTGCGCTCGAGCAGATGCCGATGGGCGCGGTGCAGGTCCAGCAGTGCCTGCGCCACCTGCGGCAGATTGCCGGTGAGCACGCGCAGCTCGGCGGCCGACAGGCTATGGCCCAGGCTGCGCAGCGATTCGTCCAAGGGTTCCACCAGTGCGGCAGGGTCGTCCAGATCCAGCAGGCCTTCGAGGTCGCCCAGGGTGGCCTTGAGCCGCTGCTGGATCGCCAGCGTCAACGGGCGCTGGTTGCGCTCGATCTGGTTGAGATAGCTCGGCGACAACGCCAGCCGGCGCGCCAGTTCGGCCTGGGTCAGGCCATGGCGCTGGCGCAGCCGCTGCAGGCGCAGGCCGAGCTGGTGGCGCAGAGGTGGCTGCGTGTGTGGCATTCGCAATATTCGCAAAATTGTGCCGCCAGCTTAGCGCGATTAAGCAATTGGCGGCTGGGAATGCCGGCGAGGGGTGCGAACAATGCGAAGCATCTGTGTCGACCCTTCTGCGAGCGAACCTGCAATGAGCGAATCCGTCCCCCGCGTGTCCCTGTTGATCGATGGCGAATTTGTGGTTTCCGACAGTTCGCACTGGCAGGACGTGGTCAACCCGGCCGACCAGTCGGTGCTGGCGCAGGTGCCGTTCGCCACCTCCAGTGAAGTGGACGCTGCCGTGGCCGCCGCCAGCAATGCGTTTGTAAGCTGGCGCAAGACCCCGATCGGCACCCGTGCACGCGTTTTTCTCAAATACCAGCAGCTGATCCGCGAGCACATGCCCGAGCTGGCCGCGCTGCTCAGTGCCGAGCAGGGCAAGACCCTGGCCGATGCCGAAGGCGATGTGTTCCGCGGGCTGGAAGTGGTTGAACACGCTGCAGCGATCGGCAATCTGCAACTGGGCGAGCTGGCCAACAACGTCGCCAACGGCGTGGACACCTACAGCCTGCTGCAGCCGCTGGGCGTGTGCGCGGGCATCACCCCGTTCAATTTCCCGGCGATGATTCCGCTGTGGATGTTTCCGATGGCCATCGCCACCGGCAACACCTTCGTGCTCAAGCCGTCCGAGCAAGACCCGATGGTGACCATGCGCCTGGTGGAGCTCGCGCTGGAAGCAGGCATTCCCAAGGGCGTGCTCAACGTGGTGCACGGCGGCGAAGAGGTGGTCAACGCGCTGTGCGACCACCCCGAGATCAAGGCGCTGTCGTTCGTCGGCTCCACCAAGGTCGGCACGCACGTCTATCGCCGCACAGCGCTGGCCGGCAAGCGCGTTCAATGCATGATGGGCGCCAAGAATCATGCCGTGGTACTGCCGGACGCCAATCAGGAACAGACCCTCAACGCGATGGTTGGTGCCGCCTTTGGTGCCGCCGGCCAGCGTTGCATGGCGGCATCCACGCTGGTGCTGGTGGGCGAGGCGCAGCAATGGATTCCGGCACTGGTCGCCAAGGCCAAGACCTTGAAGCTGGGTGCGGGCAGTGCCCAGGGCACCGACGTGGGCCCGCTGATTTCCTGCGCCGCACGCGAGCGTGTGGAGAGCCTAATCGCCTCCGGTGTGGAGCAAGGCGCCACGCTGGAACTGGACGGTCGCAGCCCGAGCGTGCCGGGGTTCGAACAAGGCAATTTCGTTGGCCCGACGATCTTCTCCGGCGTCACGCCGGGCATGCGCATCTACGACGAAGAAATCTTCGGCCCCGTGCTGGTGATCCTGGGCGCAGACACGCTGGACGACGCGATTGCGCTGGTCAACGCCAATCCCAACGGCAACGGCACCGCGTTGTTCACCCAGTCCGGTGCTGCTGCGCGGCGTTTCCAGGAAGACATCGATGTGGGCCAGGTCGGCATCAATGTGCCGATTCCGGTGCCGGTGCCGCTGTTCTCGTTCACCGGTTCGCGCGCCTCCAAGCTCGGCGACCTGGGCCCGTACGGCAAGCAGGTGGTGATGTTCTACACCCAGACCAAGACGGTGACCGCGCGCTGGTTCGACGACCAGACGCTGGGCCACGGCGTCAACACCACCATCTCTCTCAAGTGATCCGATCGCCATGAATGCAGCCATCCAGCTACACCCCAACGCGGCCGATTTGAACGACGAGCAGGAGGCCTTCCGCGCCGCCGCGCGCGACTTCGCCAACAAGGAACTCGCCCCACATGCCGCGCAATGGGACGCAGAAAGTCACTTCCCGCGCGAGGCGATCGCCAAGGCCGCCGAACTCGGTTTCTGCGGTCTGTACACCGACGAAGGCGTGGGCGGCCTGGGCATGCGCCGGCTCGATGCGGCAGTGGTGTTCGAGGAACTGGCCACCGTCGACCCGTCCACCTCGGCCTTCATCAGCATCCACAATATGGCCACCTGGTTGATCGCCAGCTACGGCAACGACGGCGTGCGTGCGCAATGGGGCGAGGCGATGACCAGCGGTGCCAAGCTGGGCTCGTATTGCCTGACCGAGCCGGGTGCCGGCTCGGACGCGGCATCGTTGAGAACCCGCGCACAGCGCGACGGCGACAGCTACGTGCTCAACGGCAGCAAGGCCTTCATTTCCGGCGCCGGCGCCACCGATGTGCTGGTGGTGATGGCACGCACTGGCGACGATGGCGCACGCGGCATCAGCGCCTTCGTGGTGCCGGCCGACGCGCCCGGCATCAGCTACGGCCGCAAGGAAGAAAAGATGGGCTGGAACAGCCAGCCCACGCGCGGGGTGACCTTTACCGATGTACGCATCCCGGCCGGCAATCTGCTCGGCAAGGAAGGCGAGGGCTTCAAGATGGCGATGAAGGCGCTCGATGGCGGCCGCATCAATATCGCGGCATGTTCGCTGGGGGCGGCACAAGGCGCGCTGGATGCGGCGCGGCGTTACATGGGCGAGCGCCGCCAGTTCGGCAAAAAGTTGGCCGATTTCCAGGCGCTGCAATTCAAGCTGGCCGATATGGCCACCCAACTGGTGGCCGCGCGGCAGATGGTGCACACCGCCGCACGCAAGCTCGATGCCGGCAGCCACGATGCCACCGTGTGGTGCGCCATGGCCAAGCGCTTCGCCACCGATGCCGGCTTTGCCATCTGCGACGACGCACTGCAGATCCACGGCGGTTACGGCTATATCCGCGAGTACCCGATCGAACGCCTGCTGCGCGACAGCCGCGTGCATCGCATCCTGGAGGGCACCAACGAGGTGATGCGCATGATCATTGCGCGGCACCTGCTCAACGGCGAGGAGGAACTGCGATGAGCGATTGGGAAGGACGCACGCATACCGGCCTGCAGGTCGAGCGCGATGGGCATGTGGCCACCGTCACGTTGAGCAACCCGCCGGCCAATACCTGGACCGTGCAGAGTCTGGCTGCCTTGCGCGACCTGGTGCATGCATTGGATGCCGACCGCAGCGTGTATGCGCTGGTGATCACCGGCGAAGGCGAAAAGTTCTTCAGCGCCGGTGCCGACCTCAAGCAATTTGCCGATGGCGACAAGGCCGCTGCACGCGAGGCCGCGCGTCGCTTCGGCGAAGCGTTCGAGGCCTTGAGCGCCTTCCGTGGCGTGTCGATCGCCGCCATCAACGGCTATGCCATGGGCGGTGGTCTGGAGTGCGCGCTGGCCTGCGACCTGCGCATTGCCGAGCAGCAGGCGCATCTGGCGCTGCCGGAAGCCAGCGTCGGTTTGCTGCCGTGCGCGGGTGGCACCCAGAACCTGCCGCGCCTGATCGGCGAGGGCTGGGCCAAGCGCATGATCCTGCTGGGCGAGCGTATCGATGCCGCCACCGCGCACCGTATCGGCCTGGTGGAAGAGGTGGTTGGCAAGGGCGAGTCGCGCGCGCTGGCAGTTGCATGGGCGCAGCGTGCCGGCAAGCAGAGCCCGGTGAGCGTGGCGGCCTGCAAGCGCCTGGTGCAATACACCCGCCATGGCACGCACGCTGCGGCCTTGGTTGCCGAGCGCGAGGCCTTCGTCGACCTGTTCGAGCAAGCCGATCAGGCCGAGGGCGTCGCGGCATTCCTCGAGAAGCGCGCGCCGCAGTGGAGCAACGGCTGATGGTGGATGTCAACGCAACTGAAGAGGCACCGGTGCTGTTCGAGCAACGCGATTGCGCGGACGGGCATCGCATCGGCATCGCCACCTTGAATTCGCCCAAGACGCTCAACGGCCTGTCGTTGCAGATGACGCGCCTGCTGGATGCGCAGCTGCGCGTCTGGGCCGACGATGCGCAGATTGCCTGCGTGGTGTTGCGTGGTGCCGGCGAGAAAGCGTTCTGCGCGGGCGGCGATCTGCATGGTCTGTACCAGAGCATGCGCGCGCATCGCGAGGCGGTGCCGGATGCGCAAGAACGCGTCGCGCAGCCGCAAGGCAATGCGCACGCCGCTGCGTTCTTCGAAGAAGAATATCGGCTCGACTATCGCATCCATACCTATCCCAAGCCGCTGCTGTGTTGGGGCCACGGTATTGTCATGGGCGGCGGCATCGGCCTGATGTCCGGCGCCAGCCATCGCGTGGTCACCGAGCGCTCGCGTCTGGCGATGCCGGAGATCAGCGTCGGCCTGTTTCCCGATGTCGGTGGCAGTTGGTTGTTGCGCCGTGTGCCGCACGGCGCCGGATTGTTTCTGGCACTGACCGGTGCGCCGTTGGATGCCAGTGACGCTATCTATGCGGGGCTTGCGGATGTGCGCCTGGAGCACACGCAATATGCCGCCGTGCTGGATGCTTTGAGCGCGCACGCCTGGACGGGCAATGTGCAGGACGATCGCGGCCAACTCAGTGCGTTTTTGCACGGCATTGCGCAAGCTCTGGAGCCCGGCCCCTTGCAAGTGCATGCGGCCTTGATCGAGCAACTGGTGGCGGGCGACACGCTGGAAGAGGTGGTCGCTGCGATCCTGGCACTGCAAAGCGAAGACACCTGGTTGCAAGCCGCACGCGCAACGCTCGCAGCTGGCGCGCCCAGTTCCGCGCGACTGGCCTGGGAGCTGCAACGTCATCCGGCTACAAGCACCCTGGCCGATACCTTCCGCACCGAATACGTGGCGGCGCTGCATGTCGCCGCACATGGCGACTTTGCCGAAGGCATCCGCGCGCTGCTGATCGACAAGGACCGCCAGCCGCAATGGCAACCGGCCTCGCTGGAAGAAGCGGATGCTCAGTGGGCTGCTGCATTCTTTCAATCGCCCTGGCCGGCCGCAGAGCACCCGCTCGCCGATCTTGCTGTACGTGAAGTCGGTGAATGCTGAGTGGCCGGCAAATGCGGTTGATAGCTAGCGCAACGCGGACGCGGCGGGGGAATCGCAAGGTTCGCATTGGCACCGGCAGGCCCGGAGTTTGCGATGGCCGCCTTGCGACCCAGCCGCCAATCCACGACCGCACTAACTATTGATGATCGTTCTAACCTGGAAACCGACACCATGAGCAAGATCGCTTTTATCGGCCTGGGCAATATGGGCGGGCCGATGGCTGCCAACCTGATCAAGGCCGGGCACCAGCTACGCGTTTTCGATCTGGTGCCTGCCGCACTGGACGCCGCTGCGGCAGCCGGCGCGCATGCGGCACGCTCGGCGCACGACACCTTGGCCGATGCCGAGATCGTGATCTCGATGCTGCCGGCCAGCCGCCATGTCGAAGGCCTGTACTTCGGGGAGGCCGGCATTCTGGCGCAGATTCCCGCAGGTGCCTTTGTCATCGATTGCAGCACCATCGCGCCGGTCACCGCGCGCAAAGTCGCCGCTGCAGCGCAGGCGCGTGGCTTGGCAATGCTGGACGCGCCGGTTTCTGGCGGTACCGCGGGCGCGGCGGCCGGCACGCTGACCTTCATCGTCGGCGGTGCAGCCGAGACGCTTGAGCGCGCCCGCCCAGTGCTGCAGGCCATGGGCAAGAACATCTTCCACGTCGGCGACAACGGTGCCGGCCAGGTCGCCAAACTGTGCAACAACATGGCGCTGGGCGTGATCATGGCGGCCACCGGCGAGGCGCTGGCGCTGGGCGTCGCGCAGGGGCTCGACCCAGCGGTGCTGTCGCAGATGATGGCGGTCAGCACCGGGCGCAGCTGGGCCACCGAAGTCTGCAATCCCTGGCCGGGCGTGCTGCCCAATGCACCGGCTTCGCGCGGCTACAGCGGCGGCTTCGGCAACGATCTGATGCTCAAGGATCTGGGGCTGGTCACTGAGTCCGCAGTGCAGGCGGGCGTGTCGATTCCGCTCGGCGAGCTGGCGCGCAATCTTTACGCGATGAACAGCCAGGCCGGTAACGGTGCGCTGGATTTTTCCAGCGTGATCAAGTTGGTTGCCAAGGTCTGAGAGTGGCTAACAAAGCTACTATTCCCACCGCCAGGTGGGCGTCGCCGGCGTTGTAACTCGCATCCGTTTTGATAGGTGATCGAACGGGTATGCGTCGGGTGCAGAGCGGATGATTTGCGGCTTGGCTGCGAGGCCCTTGCCCGGCCACCATCGCGAGACACGCCGCAAGGCAGAGCGGCTGATCTGTGGCTTGGCTTCGAGGCCCTTGCCCGGCCACCATCGCGAGACACGCCGCAAGGCAGAGCGGCTGATCTGTGGCTTGGCTGCGAGGCCCTTGCCCGCCCAGCGTCGCGGGACACGCCGCAAGGCAGAGCGGCTGATTTGTTGCTTGGCTGCGGGGCCCTTGCCAGCCCAGCGTCGCGGGACACGCCGCAAGTACGTCCGTGTAGGCTCTTCGCGACGGTGAGCGGGCAAGGACCAGTCGAGATGGTCGGTGTGCATGGTTGCAAGCAGGGCAAGTAGTGCATGCAGTGCGGCCGTCCGATGATGTGCGGTCTGATCGGCTCCTCTCGATCCGAGCAATGTCACTGCCACTACCGACATCACTCCACTCGTCAACGAAGGCAGTGTGGCCAGCACGTTGCCGCCATCGCTGCGGCGTTCGAGAGCTTTTGTTAGCCGCTCCAGGTTGCCACCCGGCCTGTGGGCAATAAGGCACATCACCGCGCCCACGTGATGTGATGTCATCACGCCCAGGTGTAATAGTCTCCGCCATCGCGTGCGCCTAAGGTGCGCGGATCGCACGAGGCCACCGCATCCATGGGACACGACCACAACCACGCACCTAGCGACATCCGCCACGAGAAACCGTTGTGGTGGGCGCTCGCGCTGACCGCCACCTTCCTGTTGGCGGAGGTCATCGGCGCGTTCATCACCAACAGCCTGGCGCTGCTGTCCGACGCTGCGCATATGGCCACCGACACCGTGGGTTTGATGATCGCGCTGGTCGCGGTGCGGTTGAGCCGACGCCCTGCCGACGCGCGTCGCACCTATGGCTATGTGCGTCTGGAGGCGCTCGGCGCGCTGGCCAATGGCGCGCTGTTGTTCGCAGTCGGCGCCTACATCCTGTGGGAAGCCGCGCAACGCTTTCGCGCGCCGCAGGATATTTCCTCCAGCGGCATGCTGTGGATCGCCGGCTTCGGCCTGGTGATCAACCTGATCGCGATGAAGCTGTTGCATGCCGGCAGCGGCGAGAGTCTCAACGTCAAGGGTGCCTATCTGGAAGTCTGGAGCGACATGCTCGGCTCGGTGGCGGTGATCATCGGCGCGCTGCTGATCCGCTGGACCGGCTGGCAGTGGATCGACCCGGTGCTGGCCGTGCTGATCGGCCTGTGGGTGCTGCCGCGCACCTGGGTGCTGTTGCGCGAAGCGATCAACGTATTGCTCGAAGGCGTGCCCAAAGGCATCGACCTGCCTCAGGTGCAGCAAGCGCTGAGCAGTTATCCCGGCGTCGAAGACGTCCACGACCTGCACGTCTGGGCGCTGGCCTCCAGCACTCCCGCACTCACTGCACACGTGGTGGTCAGCGAAACCACCGACCGCGACCGCCTGCGCGAGGCGCTCGGCCAACTCCTGCACGAGCGCTTCGAGATCACCCACGTCACCCTGCAGGTGGAAAGCGGCGACTGCGGCACCGAGCCTTGTGGGACGCCAGGCGTGTCGAAAGGCGCTGCGGAGCACGATCACCAGGGGCACGCGCACTCTCACAGCGGCCACTCGCATTGATGTTTTGTTGCAGGGCGTAAGCATCCGGAAGCGGCGCCGCTGGCAGGTCGTCGCTCACAGTAGCGTGTGCAGGTCGCGCACAGGCGGCGTGCTACGTAGCAGCCTGGCTGTTGCGATGCCGCTCAAGCCGTATGATCGAGCCGGGGAAGGCTGACAGGCTGCGAGTGCCATGGCGGTACAGATCGAACAGACCAACGAACAGATCGCCGCGCTGATCGCCGAGGCAGGTGCCGCGGCATCGGTGGGGCAATGGCAACAGGCCGAGCAGTTATGGGCACAGGTGCGTCAATTGGCGCCTGCGCATCCACAAGCCTTGTATAGCCTGGGCGTGCACGCCTATCAGCGGGGCGACACAACGGCAGCGTTGGAGTATCTGAGCGGCGCACGCGCAAGCAGCCCAGGCGACCCGATGATCGTCCTGACCATTGCGGTGGTGAAGCAGGCGCAGGGCGACCTGGATGGCGAGTGGCAGGCCATCAGTACCGCCTTGGCGCTGGATGCCTACTTCCTGCCCGGCCTGCTGGCCAAGGCGGCGTTTTTGGAAGCGCGCGGTCGCCCACGTGCAGCCGCCGCGGTCTATCGCGATGCTTTGAAAGTGGCACCGCCAGAACCGCAATGGCCGGCGGCGTTACGCCGCAAGCTAGCCCTTGCCAAGCAAGCAGTGGAACAGGACACGCTGGAACTGGAAACCCAGTTGCGGACCTTGCTTGCGAGCCCAAGTGCAGCGGTTGATGCAGCGCTACAGGGGCGCTGGGACGAGGCCGCAGCGATCGCCTGCGGGCGCAGTCGCCCCTTCCATTCCCAATCCAACCGCTTGTATGTGCCGCGATTGCCGGCCTTGCCGTTTCATGCAACGGATGCCTTCCCGTGGATCGATGCGGTGCAGGGCCAGACCGACGCAATCGCTCAGGAGTTGTATGCGGTCATGCACGACGATCAACGCGGATTCGCCCCTTATATCGCCTACGCGCCTGATCAGCCGGTCAATCAATGGAAAGACCTCAATCATTCGCCTGCGTGGAGTTCCTATCCGCTCTGGGCCCATGGCAAGCCGGTGCAGGAGCATCTCGTGCGGTGTCCCGCCACTGCAGCCGCATTGTCATTGGTCGACGCCGCGCAGATCGACGGCGTGTGTCCCAACGCGATGTTTTCGGTACTGGCGCCGCAGACGGTGATTCCGCCGCACCATGGCGAAACCAATGCGCGTCTGGTGGCGCATCTGCCGTTGATCGTGCCGGAGGGCTGCAGTTTTCGCGTGGGTTATGACTGGCGGCGCTGGGAGGTCGGCAAGGTGCTGGTGTTCGACGACTCGATCGAGCATGAGGCGCGCAACGAGAGTTCTCGGGTGCGCGTAGTACTGATCTTCGATATCTGGAACCCGCTGCTGACCCAGGAAGAGCGCGGCATGGTCAATGCCATGGAGACCGCCATCGCGCGCCACCGCGCTGGTTGAAGACAGCTAGGTTCAATCGTCAATCGTCAAGCGTCATGCCGGCTTGGGCAAGGGCGGCGCGCAAAGGAGCAAGTTGCGCAGCGTAGTGTCGCCAGCGCCCAGACGCATCTGCATGCAAGGGGCGACGCACCTGCCAGTAGCTGGCGGTTCTCACTGCGCCACCTGCAAGGTGAAAGTCCAGGCAGTCCGGTTCCCAGGGCAACTGCAGAAAGTCCAGCAAGGCGCGCAAGGTCGGTTCTGGCGCGGCGACGAATGCGTCATAGTCGAAGGTGTGGATGCTGTCTGGATACAGCGATAGCCAGTGCCCCATCAACCGTTGATAGTGCGCATAGAAATGGCCGATATCCTCCAGCCGACCCGCATAGCCAAACCCCTGCGGATTGAGCTGCTGCAGGAAGATCGACAGCCCGTTGTCCAGCGGATGGCGACGCGTGTGCACGATCCTGGAGGCAGGAAACAGCTGCTTGATCAAACCGATCAGCTGGAAATTATCCGGTCGCTTGTCGGTGATATAGCGCAGGCGTGCCTGCTCGGGAACGGCGGCTGCCACACGTTGCCGATAGCGTGCTGCCAACTGCTCCAGGGTTTGAGCGGGCAGCGCATGTGCGGCTTGCGGAAACGGCGACAGCGACTGTGCCACCAGTCGTGGCAGCGCATCCAGTTCACCGCCCGCCGCAATGCAGGGATGGCGCGATAAGGCCTGTTCGATCAAGGTGGAGCCGGAGCGGAACATGCCGCAGATAAATAGCGGAGACACCGTGTCGTGCTCAGCAACCTGCGGCATCGGGGTGGTCGCGCCATCGGCTGCGGCAAATACCTTCGCGATGTGGTCGAAATGCTGTTGTGTCCGGAGCGGGTCGTAGCGCCTTGCCTGTGCATGAGCATGACGATTGCCGGCGCTTGCTGCATCGAAAGCGCGTGCGTGCAGACCGAGACGGTCGTAGGCGTGGGCAAGCGCATGCAGCACGCTGGCGACAAGCTCCGGATCCTGGTCGGGTGCCGAGACTGCCTGCCCGAGTGTGAGCAGGCGTATGTCCTCGGCGTGAGTAGGCGGATTCAGATGCAGCAGGCGCGCAGTGGCTTGCAGTTGCAGCGCGTGCGTAGCGGCGTCGCTATCGACAAGAGCGACAAGTCGGCAATAGGCCGCAATCGCCTGATCGCGTGCGCCCAGTTCCTCGTGCAGATTGCCCAGATTGAGCAGCGCCGGAGCGTAGTCGGGCCGGCAGCGCAGCGCCAGGTCGAGTTCGCGCAGCGCTGCCGCCTCCTGATGGAGATGGTCGCTATAAAGTGCGGCGCGATTGAGGTGGATCTGCTCGGGCGCTGTTGCGCCACAGACCAATGCCTGCGCATAAGCGTCCAGCGCACCGGACGCATTGCCGGTCCGGCGCAACAAGTACCCCAGGTTGTACCAGGCATCGGCCGAGCGCGGCTGCGTCTGCAGCACGCGCTGATACGCCACGATCGCCTGCTGCAACTGGCCCTGCTGCAGTAGTTGTGCGGCCTGCTGCAACGACATGTTCAAGGCGTAATCCTGGGAGGTGGTGCGTCAGTTCAGACCCGCAGCTTAGATGGCGCTTGCAGCCTGTTCAATCGATGCCAGGCAAAACAGCGCCGGCCTGTCTCTCCACCGCCGTCCGGTTGCCTTGTATGCTCAGGCGCAACCGACGATTGAAGATGCGCAAATGCACAAGCGGAGACTGTGTGGGCTGGCAATCATGTGTTGCACATGGGGTGTGGTGGCTCAGGAGACTCCAACGCATCGATGCGCGTCGGTACTTGAGCCATTGCCGCGGCTGGCCTGCTACGACGCCAGCTTCCCGCCAGCGCAGGCCGTACGGGCCGCAGAAGCCAGCAGGGGCGTGCGCGAGTTTGGCCATAGCGCAGATGAAGTATCTGCTGCTGCTACGAGACGGTCGTCGCCTGCGCAACTGAGCGCAACAGTGCTTGCAGTGACCTATCAGGCAGATGGCACCCGCATGGTGTCTCTTGATACGCACCAGCGCTGGGCACTGACAGAAGCAAGCAGCCGCGGCCATTTGGCCGAAGGTGATGTGATAGTGCTTCGCAAGGCGGCAATGGGTAGCTACATGCTGGTGACCGCTGCCGGCGTGGCGCTGCGCGCGCGTCGTATCGACTAGCCAGATGACCGGCCACAGTGCACCAAACAGGGAGAATGGATTGACTGAGACACAGCTGCGCGCCCTCTTGCGTGACGGATATCAATTGCTGCGTCAAGGCCGTTATGCCGACGCAATTGCTCTGGCCGATCGCGCCTGCGCAGACCGGCCTGACAACGCGCACCTGCTCGAATTCGCAAGCGAAGCCCGGTTGGCCAACGGTGATCCACACGCTGCAGCCGAGTGCATCGCCAATGCTGCAGCGGTGGCATCGTCGCCACTTCCCTTATTGATCAAATATGCCAGCCTGCTGATACAGCTGCGCCGTCGCCGCGAGGCGGCGTTGGTCGCGCGTCAAGCGCAGGCACTGGCAGCAGCGGATGGCAACGCGTGGTGGCGGATCGGCGCGCTGTACAGTGGCTGCCAGGACGTGGCTGCAGCCCGTGATGCCTATCAGCAAGCGCTGACGTTGCTGGGGGACCAGCCCGCCTTGCTGTACGACCTGGCGACCATGCAGTTCTTCGGTGGTGAATTCGATGCCGCTGAGATCACCGTGGAGCGGCTGTTGCAACTTGCCCCAAATGCTGGCGATGCGCTGTACCTGCGCGCAACGCTCCGGCGGCAGACCGGGCAGCACAACCATCTGGACGACCTGCGTCACCGGCTGGCAACCACGCTATCGGAGCCATCTGCCAGGGCCGCAGGCCTGTACGCCTTGGCCAAGGAACTGGAAGATCTTGGGCAACATGCACAATCCTTCGAAACATTGACCGCAGCAGCGGCATGCAAGCGCAAGACCTTGCAGTACGACGTGACCGCCGAGTGTGCGCATATCGCTTCGGTGCGCCAAGCCTATGCTGCGGATGCCCTACGCACGTTGCGGCCGGGTCACGACGGTGAGGGCGTGATCTTCATCGTCGGCCTGCCGCGGTCAGGCACCACCTTGTTGGAACGACTGCTCATACAACGCGGCGGCGCGCGCTCTGCAGGCGAATTGATGGATTTCGGAGCAGTTCTTGGAAGCGCCACCTCTGGCGTGATGGCGAGCAATCCCGGCCTGACTGCGGCGCAAGCGTCGCTGAAGATCGATTTCGCAGCAGTCGGCAAAGAGTATCTGCGCGGCGCTCGCGAAGTCGTGCATGACCATCCGGTACTCATCGACAAAATGCCGGTCAATTACCTTTACTGCGGCATGATTGCGGCCGCGTTGCCGCGGGCGCGCATCATCCATCTGGTGCGCGATCCGCTGGACACCTGCTATGCGATGTACAAGACCCTGTTCTACAACGCCTATCCGTTTTCATACGCGCTCGATGAGCTTGGCGAGTATTACCTCGCGTACCAGCAGACCATGCGCCACTGGCACACCGTGCTGCCCGAGAAAATTCTCGATGTGCATTACGAAGATCTGGTGCGTGATACCGAGCATCAGATCACGCGGGTGCTGACGTGGTGCGGACTTTCATCGAATGAAAATACGTCCGAATTGAAGGACGTGGCGTTTGTCACTGCCAGCGCTGCGCAGGTGCGTGGCGAGGTCCATCAACGGTCGGTGCACAGTTCTCGGCGGCATTTGAACGAGCTCGCTCCGTTAGTGACGCGGCTTCAAGCGGCGGGTGTGAGCGTGTCTTGAGTTTCAGTTTCTAGGGATTCCAGTTTTTAGGTATTCGCCATCAACCACCAACAAGCCCAACTCGCACGTGCAAGCGAGCTCTAGCTTTTTGTGGGATAGACAAAACCGCGATTACGGAGACCAGCCTCTACAGGGCGTAGAGGTGCATCAAGGCAGTTTTTCCGTGACGGGCGCACTCTTTTGGGGCTTCAACGCACCTATTTAGAGCATTTCTGAATGGCGCTTTAACTTTCGTCAACATCGTCTTAACATCGGGTTGGCAACGTTTTTTCGGAGCGCTCTTCGCCCGTCCGTTTGCCGGTGTGGCTGCGCAGTTTGATGCGTTCGCCAACGATGTCGCAGTCGATCCGCGCTCGCATCACTTCAGATGCCGACGCATTGCGCTGCTTTCCCCCGTTCGGACTTTCGGAGAGAAAGATGAGATTGAAGACCACCAAGTTGCGCGATGCCATCAGGGTATCGCTCACGGTTGGCGCTGCTGCGCTGGCCTTGTCGGGAACCGTCATGGCACAGGAGCAGCCGTCGTTGGATGCCAAAAGCCTGGATACGGTCAATGTCACCGGCACGCGTATCAAGAGCCAGACAATGACCGCCTCCAGTCCGGTGGCAGAAATCAACAAGGAAGAATTCCAATACTCCGGCTCGACCAAGGTCGAAGATCTGATCAATCAATATCCGCAACTCGCTGCCACCTTCGATAACTTCGCCAACAATGGGTCGGACGGCTATGCAACGGTCGATCTGCGCGGCCTCGGTGCGCAGCGCACCTTGACCCTGGTCAATGGCCGGCGCATTCCCAAGGGCATCGGCGAAAGCCCGGATATCAGCATCATTCCCGCATCATTGGTGCGCCGCGTGGATATCCTGACCGGTGGCGCCTCTGCGGTGTACGGGTCGGATGCCGTCGCCGGTGTGGTCAACTTCGTGCTGGACGACGAGTTCGAAGGCGTCAGTGTCGACATGGGCTACAACGCCTATCAGCACGACAATGGCAACAAGTTGATGCGTGGTCTGATGGATGATGCCGGTTACGATTATCCGACCGGAAATTCCGGCTTCGACGGCATCTCCCGCAATGTAGACCTTGCCATCGGCGGCAGCTTCGGCGAATCGGGTCACGCCACCGCATGGGCAACCTGGCGCGAAAACGATCCGTTGCTGCAGGGGCAGCGCGATTACTCTGCGTGCGCATTGAGCAACCGTGGTACCGCTTGCGGTGGCTCGGCCACCGCCGACCCGGCAAACTTCTACGTCGTCGCGCCGTCTGCGGGTGCGTTCTACGTGCAGCCTTCCGCAGGCGGCACCTGGTCGCAGGTTGCATCTCCGAATTTCTACAACTTTGCGCCGGTGAATTACTACCAGCGCCCGGATACGCGCTATACCGCCGGCAGCAGCTTCAAGTACGAAGTGAACGAGCACTTCAAGCCCTACCTCGAAACCTTGTTCGTCAACCGCAAGAGTTCGACGCAGATTGCGCCATCGGGTGCGTTCTTTACCGATCTCAATGTCAATTGCGGCACATCGGTGCTCGGCAGCCTGTGTAACGATGTCGGCATCACCGATGACGAATTCACTGTGTATGTCGCCAAGCGCAACGTCGAAGGCGGCCCGCGTATCACCAATTCGGACAGCAACAGTTTCAGCATCACCAGCGGTGCGCAGGGCGATATCAACGACAACTGGTCCTACGACGCGTCGTTCACCTACAACCGCAGCACCACCAAGTCCGAGAACATCAACGACTTCGTGACCACCCGCGTACGCGATGCACTGCTGGGCTGCCAGCCGGGCTCGTTCGACGGCTGCGTGCCGTACAGCGTGTGGAACGATAGCGTCACCGCAGCCGAGGCAGAAGCCCTGCAGGGCGTGGGTATCGTCAATTACGAAACCTCGATGCGCGTGTTCAACGCCTACGTGACCGGCAACTTTGGCTATAGCCTGCCGTGGGCCGGCGATAACCCGATCAGCGTCGTCGGTGGTGTGGAAACCCGCACCGAAACCTTCAAGCGGGTGGCCGACAGCAATATGCAGACCGGCAACTTCACCGGTCTGGGCGGTCCCACCTCCAACGTGTCCGGCGACATCAGCGTCAAGGAACTGTTTCTGGAAGGCGCGGTGCCGTTGTTGGCGAAGGCAGGCAGCCTGGACAACCTCGACATGCAGCTTGGCTATCGTTACTCGGACTACGACATCTCCGGTGGCGTCAGTACCTACAAGGTCGGTCTAGGTGCGACGTTTGTCGACGGTAAATACCACCTGCGTGCAGGCTGGAACCGTGCGATCCGCGCTCCGAACGTCACCGAGCTGTACAACGAAAATACAATCAATTTGTGGAGCGGTAGCGACCCCTGCGCTGGCGCCAATCCGACATTTACCCAGGCCCAGTGCGCCAACACGGGCGTGACGGCGGCGCAGTACGGCCGCGTTGCAGCAAACCCTGCGGGTCAGTACAACGAAATCGGTGGCGGTAATGCTTCACTGCAGCCGGAAACGGCCAACACCTGGACCGTCGGCTTTGCTGCCAGCCCGATCAAGGGGCTCGATCTGAGCGTGGATTACTACGACATCAAGATCGACGATGCGATCCGGTCGATCGGCTCATCCAACATCCTGACCGCCTGCGGTGTGACCGGCAATGCGGATATCTGCAGCCGCGTCCGCCGCAATGCCACGACAGGCGATCTGTTCCGCGGCAGCGATGCAGACATCTCCGGTCTGATCTTCAATTCCCAGGACAATTTCGGCTCATTGCACTTCCAGGGTATCGATCTGACTGCGTCGTATGCATGGAGTGTCGGCCCGGGCCGCCTGACCGCCTCGATGATGGGTAGCTATGCCCTCAAGCAGGAATACGAGCCGGTTCCGGGCGTGCAGGAAGTGACCTACGACTGCGCGGGCGTGGTCAACGTGGCGTGCAACAGTGCCGAGTGGCGGCATGTGCTGAGCACGCGCTACAACTTCGATCGCTACACCGTCAGTCTGCGCTGGCGCTATATCGGTGAGCTGGACTATCAGAACACCGACGGCACGCCGGGGACCACCGACGTGCGCTTGGTCAATCAGGACAACAAGGTCTCTGCCTACAACTACTTCGACCTTTCCGGTTCGATGCAGTTGGGCGATTACGTCACCTGGACGCTGGGCGTCAACAACATCGCCGACAAGGAACCGCCGTTGGTGGGTGGCAGCCTGACCTATAACGGCAACTCGCTCGGTGGTTACGACCAAGCCGGCCGCTACTTCTTCACCAGTGTGGGTCTGCGTTTCTGAGTCGCTTCGTGACTGTGTAAAAAAGAACGGCGAGCCTTAGCTCGCCGTTCTTTTTTGTTGCTTGCGACATGCGCCGCCGATGACGCGCTACTCCACGACCTCATGCCGTGTGATCGCCGCTAGCGGCTCGGCTGCGCGTTTGCTCAAAGTCGCAGCTGAAGTCAGCGTGTCACGCCACCGCTTCACGCAACAACGGCGACTCCCAACCTGGGCGCGGCGCAAAACGATCGCCGTAACGCGCATGCAGTGCCTGCAAGCGTTCCAGCAGCGCGTCGGCGCCGACGCTGCGGATGTGCTGGATCGGGCCACCGCGGAATGGGGCAAAGCCGGTGCCGAAGATGACGCCGGCATCTAGCAGATCCGCATCGGCCACTACGCCGTCGTGCAGGCAGGCGACCGCTTCGTTGAGCAGCGGCAGGATCAGGCGATCTTCCAGATCGGCCGGTACCGCGTAGCCGCTGGCGACCTCGGGTTTGACCGCGCGCCCGTTCTCCCATTTGTACAAGCCCTGGCCGTCCTTCTTGCCGCGCTTGCCCGGCTCCACGGTGGCCAGCGCCGCAGGAATCGGCAGGTGCAGGAACGGCGCGAGCTCCGCGCCCACGCCAGCGGCGACATCCAGCCCCACCGTATCGATCAGTTCGATCGGCCCCATCGGCATGCCGAACTTCACTGCGGTCTTGTCCAGCACCGTGCCCGGCACGCCTTCGGCATACGCGGTGGCCGCTTCGAGCAGATACGGAAACAGCACGCGATTGACCAGGAAGCCGGGTGTGCCCGCCACCGGCACCGGGAACTTGTCCAGCGCCTTGCAGAACGCCGCCAGGCGCGCGACGTTGGCTGGATCCAGGCCGTCGTGTTGCACGATTTCCACCAGCGGCATCATCGACACCGGATTGAAGTAGTGCAGGCCGGCGAATTGCGCCGGGCGCTGGATGTGTCCACGCAACTCGGTCAGCGGAATCGACGAGGTGTTGGTGGTCAGCAACGCATCGGGCTTGAGCTGCGGCTCGATGGATTGATACAGATCGCGCTTGGCCTGCGGATTTTCGATGATCGCTTCGATCACCAGGTCCGCCTGCGCTACGCCCGCACCGGCCAGATCGCCACGCAGACGCGCCGCCACCGCCGGCCGCTTGGCCTCGTCCTTGACGCGCTTGGCGAACAACTCGCCGCCGCGGCCCAGCGCAGTATCGATGAAGCGTTGCTCGCGATCCTGCAGCGTGACCTCGAAGCCCTTGTAGGCCGCCCAGGCCGCAATATCGCCGCCCATCACGCCGGCGCCGATCACATGCACATGGCGGATAGGGGCCAGCGCCGCAGCGCCAGCGTCCTTGCCGCCCAGCGCCTTCAAGCGCTCGGTGAGGAAGAAGATGCGGATCAGGTTGCGCGCCGTCGGCGTGCTGGCGAGTTTCACCACCGCCTTGCGCTCGGCGGCCAGGCGCACCTGGATGCCGCTGCCACCGGCGCGTTCCCACACGTTGATTAACGCATACGGCGCCGGGTAATGCTCCTTGCGCGCCTTGCGTCCGACCTGTTTGCGCATCTGTGGCGCCAGCAGCTTGCGCGCAAGCAAGGTGTTGGTGGCCCACGCAGTGGCGCGTTGTTTGAACGGCCGTTTGCTGCCGGTGAGCGCCAGTGCGGCGGCGACATCCACCAGCACCGCAGGCGCGGCGACCTTGTCGACCAGGCCCATCGCGCGCGCGGCCTTGGCCGACACGGTGCGGCCGGTCAGCATCAGATCCATCGCCGCTGGCGCACCGATCAGACGCGGCAAGCGGGCGCTGCCGCCCCAGCCGGGAAAGATGCCGAGCTTGGTCTCCGGCAGGCCGATGCGCGTGCTGCCATCGTCGGAAGCCACCCGATACCGGCACGCCAGCGCAATCTCGGTACCGCCGCCCATGCAGAAGCCGTGGATCGCCGCGACCGTGGGGCAGGGCAGTTCGGCCAGCTTCTGAAACACGCTCTGGCCGCGCTGGATCGCGTCGTTGACGGTGCCTTTGCGGTCGAACTCCTGGAATTCCTTGAGGTCGGCGCCGGCGATGAAGCCGTTGGCCTTGGCCGAGCGCAGCACCACGCCCTTGGGCGGCTCCAGTGCCAGTCGTTCGATCAGCGCGCCCAGTTCGAGCAGCACCTCCTGCGAAAACGCGTTGACCGGCGCACCTTGGCGATCAAGGCTGAGCACGACCACGCCGTCCTCGCGCAGGTCTGCCTGCCAATGGCTGAATCGGAGCCCGTCGAAACCTGGAAGCATGCGTCTGGCCGTCCGGAGATATAAGGAAAGATCGTTATCATCCAGAGGTTGTTTCCTTCACGTCAAATACCCATACCTGTCGACAAGGCGGCGTGCGCTTGGTGCGAGGCGTCGCCAGCGGCGCATCGGTGCCGCTACCCTGATGCGTGACGGTCGTACGGATCGGTATGAACTTTTCTTTTCAATGGCGGTCTCATTGCCCGACTTCGGTGGGCTGACAGGAGTGCGGCCCGACATGGCCGAAGTCGATACACCTCAGGAGCTGGACCTGGAACTGGTCCGGCGTGTGCAGCGCGGCGAGAGCGCAGCGTTCGATGTGCTGGTGCGCAAATACCAGCACCGCATCGTTGCGTTGATCGGGCGCTACATCGCCGATTGGAGCGAATGTCAAGACGTGGCCCAGGATACGTTTGTGCGCGCCTACCGCGCGATCAACAGTTTCCGCGGCGATTCGCAGTTCTATACATGGTTGCACCGCATTGCCGTGAACACTGCCAAGAACCATCTGGTTGCGCACAACCGCCGTCCGCCCACCGACGACATCGAGATCAGCGATGCCGAGCAGTTCGATGGGGCGACACGCTTGCGCGACACCGATACCCCGGAGCGCGAATTGATGCGACAGGAGCTGGAACAAACGGTGATGCGTGCGGTCCAAGCCCTGCCGGAAGAACTCCGGTCGGCCATCACCCTGCGCGAGGTGGATGGGCTGAGCTACGACGAAATCGCGCGAAAAATGGATTGCCCGATCGGAACGGTGCGCTCGCGCATCTTCCGGGCGCGCGAGGCCATCGACATCGAGCTGCGGCCTCTGCTGGAGACCGAAAGCGCTACCCGTGAGCGACACCGCGTATGAGCCATACCCCTGTGATGTCCACCACCGACAAGTTCGAGCTTCACTATCGCCAGCAGCTGTCTGCGCTGGTGGATGGCGAATTGAACGCGGACGAGTCGCGCTTCTTGTTGCGCCGTCTGGCGCACGACGACGAGCTGGCCGGTTGCCACGAACGTTGGCAGCTGTGCGGCGATGTGCTGCGCGGCGCAGCCAGTGCGCCGGCACCGCTGGACTTCGCAGCGCGTGTGCGCACGGCAATCGCCGATGAGCCCGCTCCACAGGCGCAATCCTCTACGCGCCCGGCGACGCGCTGGCGCTGGGGTGGTGGCGCGGCGATTGCGGCATCGGTCGCGGCGATCGCCTTGTTCATGGCGCGCGAGCGTTTGCCCGAGACGGCGCCGCCTGCCGCCCAGGTGCCGGTGTTCGCCTCGGCCGCGCAGATGCCCGCCGCAGTGCAGCCGCCGGCAGCGCCGAAAGCGCCGGCGACACCGGACCCGGCCACGCCCGACGAGGGTGTCGCGCTCGCTGCAGCGTTGCCTGCCGCTGCGCTGGCTTCCACCCGTCGCGGTGCGGCCACGCGCAATCAGCAGGCGGCCCGCAGTGTCGCTGCCCGCCAGCAGCAGGCGCCGACCCGCATGGTGGCCGCTGCCACGCCGGCACCGGTTGCTCCAGCTGTGCGCCCGGCCGCGCCGTCGAACCCGTTCACGCATTCCGAGATGACCTTGCAGGCGCGGCCCTGGCCACGCGCGGCCTTGTCCGGCGCTGGCGACAGTCCGCTCAATGCCAGCTTCAGTCAAGGCCGCCCGGGCCCGGCGTTCTATCCGTTCGAGCCTGCGCCGCAAGCGATTGCCAGCCCATCAGCGAGCCGGCCGCTGCCGGTGCAGCCGCCGCAAGACTGATCCCGCCGCCGACCTTCATCGGTTCGGCGTCCTCCCTTCCGTTATCGTGCCGGACCCCTGCAAAGGCAGGGGCTTTGGCCCCTGTCGCCCTGCCATCGGAGGCAACCTGATGAACCATCGCATCCGCACCCAGATGTTCGGCCTGATCGCCATGACCCTGCCGTTGGCCGCCTGCGCGCAGCAGTCCGCGCCCGCCGCCAAGGACGCCGCACCGATTGCCGCCAACCGCAGCGCCACGCCGGCGCCGCAGCTGGTGGCGGGCTTGCCGGACTTCACCAATTTGGTCGAACAGGTCGGCCCGGGCGTGGTCAATATCGAAACCACCATCACCCGCAAGGACGCCATGGCGCGCCAGCGGCGCGGCGGGCCGGGTGGGCAGGACGGCGGCGCGATGCCGGGCGATGAGCAGATGCCGGAGTTCTTCCGCCGCTTCTTCGGGCCGGATTTCCAGATGCCGGGCGGGCCGCGTCAGGGGCCGGGTGGCCCAGGGCAGGGCGATGACGATGGCGGCATTGCCGGCAAGTCGATGGGCTCGGGCTTCATCATTTCGGCCGATGGCTATGTGCTGACCAATCATCATGTGGTCGATGGCGCCAGCGAGGTCACCGTCAAGCTGACCGACCGGCGCGAGTTCAAGGCCAAGGTGGTCGGCAGCGACGAGCAGTTCGATGTGGCGCTGCTGAAGATCGAGGCCAAGGGCCTGCCGACCGTGCGCCTGGGCGATTCCAACACGCTCAAGCCGGGCCAGTGGGTGGTGGCGATCGGCTCGCCGTTCGGTCTGGATCACTCGGTCACCGCCGGTATCGTCAGTGCCACCGGTCGCAGCAATCCATATGCCGACCAGCGCTACGTGCCCTTCATCCAGACCGACGTGGCGATCAATCAGGGCAACTCCGGCGGCCCGCTGCTCAACACCCGTGGCGAAGTGGTCGGCATCAATTCGCAGATCTTCTCCGCCTCGGGCGGCTACATGGGGATTAGTTTTGCGATCCCGATCGACCTGGCGTTCAGCGCCGCCGAACAGATCAAGGCCACCGGGCATGTGAGTCGCGGCATGCTGGGCGTCGCGGTCGGCCCGATCGATTCGCTCAAGGCGCAGGGCCTTGGCCTGCCGGACACGCGCGGCGCGCTGGTCAACGACATTCCCGCCGGCAGCCCGGCAGCAAAGGCCGGGATCGAAGTGGGCGATGTGATCACCGCCGTCAACGGCAAGCCGATCGAGGTAGCCAGCGATCTGCCGCCGATGATCGGCCTGATGGCGCCGGGCACCAAGGTCACGCTGGATGTCCTGCGCGACGGCAAGCCGCGCAAGGTGACGGTCACGCTGGCGACGCTGGACAACCCGGCCGGCAACGCTGCACCGCGCACCGCTGCCGACGACAGCAAGCCCAGCGCACCGGCCAGTGTGGAATTGCTCGGGCTGCAGCTCGCCGATCTGACCGCCGCCGAGCGCAGTCGCCTCGGCCTTGAAGCGGGCGAGGGCGTGCGCATCGCCTCGGTCACCGGCGCTGCGGCACGCAGCACCCAGCCGCCGTTGTCGCCGGGCCTGATCATCGCGCGTGTCGGTCGCGCCAAGGTCGGCAGCGTCGCCGATATCAATCGCGCGCTGGCCAGTGTCAAGAAGGGCGACGTGGTCATGCTGCTGGTCACCGACGGCAAGGCCACCAGCTATGTCGCTTTGAAGGCTGGCGGCTGACGGAGGGAATGGAGAATCGGGAATCGGGATTGGCAAGAGCGGCTCCGCGAGGCGATAGCTCGCCTGGCTTTTCCGATTCCCCACTCCCGATTCCCGATTCTCGGCCCTGCGGGGCCGTAGCGTGCGATAATGCTGCGTTACCCTGACGACGGCACCGCCGGCGCCCACCTCAATGTCCTCTGATTCAATGCGGAACATCCGCAACTTCTCCATCATTGCCCACGTCGACCACGGGAAATCCACCCTGGCCGACCGGATCATCCAGCTGTGCGGCGGTCTTCAAGCGCGCGAGATGGAAGCCCAGGTGCTCGACTCCAACCCGATCGAGCGCGAGCGTGGCATCACGATCAAGGCGCAGTCGGTGTCTTTGCCGTACACGGCGAAGGACGGGCAGGTCTACCAGCTGAACTTCATCGACACCCCCGGGCATGTCGACTTCTCCTATGAAGTCAGCCGCTCGCTGGCCGCGTGCGAAGGCGCGTTGCTGGTGGTGGATGCGGCCCAGGGCGTGGAAGCGCAGTCGGTCGCCAACTGCTACACCGCCGTCGAGCAGGGCCTGGAAGTGGTGCCGGTGCTCAACAAGATCGACTTGCCGACCGCCGACATCGAGCGCGCCAAGGCCGAGATCGAAGCGGTGATCGGCATCGACGCCGAAGACGCGGTGGCGGTCAGTGCCAAGACCGGCTTCAACGTCGATCTGGTGCTGGAAGCGATCGTGCAGCGCATTCCGCCGCCCAAGCCGCGTGACACCGACAAGCTGCAGGCGCTGATCATCGATTCCTGGTTCGACAACTACCTGGGCGTGGTCTCGCTGGTGCGCGTGATGCAGGGCGAGATCAAGCCGGGCAGCAAGATCCTGGTGATGTCCACCGGCCGCACCCATCTGGTCGACAAGGTCGGCGTGTTCACCCCCAAGCGCAAGGAATTGCCCGCGTTGGGCGCCGGCGAAGTGGGCTGGATCAACGCCTCGATCAAAGACGTGCACGGCGCGCCGGTCGGCGACACGCTGACCCTGGCGGCCGACCCGGCACCGCATGCGCTGCCCGGTTTCCAGGAAATGCAGCCGCGCGTGTTCGCCGGCCTGTTCCCGGTCGATGCCGAGGATTATCCGGACCTACGCGAAGCGCTGGACAAGCTGCGTCTGAACGATGCGGCGCTGCGCTTTGAGCCGGAAAGTTCCGAGGCGATGGGCTTCGGCTTCCGCTGCGGCTTCCTGGGCATGCTGCACATGGAAATCGTGCAGGAGCGGCTGGAGCGCGAGTACAACCTCAATCTGATCTCGACCGCGCCGACCGTGGTCTATGAAGTGCTCAAGACCGACGGCAGCATTATTCCGATGGACAATCCGTCCAAGCTGCCGCCGTTGAACCATGTGGAAGAGATCCGCGAGCCGATCATTCGCGCCAATATCCTCACCCCGCCGGATTACGTCGGCAACATCATCACCTTGTGCGAAGAAAAGCGCGGCAGCCAGATCGGCATCAACTACCTGGGCAGCCAGGTGCAGATCAGCTACGAGTTGCCGATGGCCGAAGTGGTGCTGGATTTCTTCGACAAGCTCAAGTCGGTCTCGCGCGGTTACGCCTCGCTGGATTATCACTTCCTGCGTTTCGATGCCGGCCCGTTCGTGCGTGTGGACACGCTGATCAACGGCGACAAGGTCGACGCGCTGAGCATCATCGTGCACCGCAGCTACGCCGATCGGCGCGGCCGCGAACTGTGCGAAAAGATGAAGGAATTGATCCCGCGGCAGATGTTCGACGTGGCAATTCAGGCCGCCGTTGGCGCGCAGATCATCTCGCGCTCCACGGTCAAGGCGATGCGCAAGAACGTGTTGGCCAAGTGCTATGGTGGCGACGTTTCGCGCAAGAAAAAGCTGCTGGAAAAGCAGAAAGAAGGCAAGAAGCGCATGAAGCAGGTCGGCCGCGTGGAGATTCCGCAAGAGGCCTTCCTGGCTGTCTTGCAGATGGATAAGTAGCCGGGATTCGGGGTTCGTGATTCGGGATTGGCAACGACTCGCCAGCCCTGAGCTTTTGCGAATCCCCAATCTCCAATCCCGAATCCTGTTCCGAAGGAACCCGAATGAAATGGTTTGAAATCGCCCTGGTCGTGCTGACGCTGGGCACCGGCTTCATCTGGCTGCTGGACAAGTTGTTTCTGGCCAAGCGCCGCGCCGCACGTGCCGGGCTGCTGGACAGCGAGCCGGCGATCATCGACTACTCGCGCGCGTTCTTTCCGGTGTTGGCGGTGGTGCTGATCCTGCGCAGCTTCGTGGCCGAGCCGTACAAGATTCCGTCCAGTTCGATGATGCCCAATCTGCTGATCGGCGACTTCATCCTGGTCAATAAGTTCGCTTACGGTTTCCGTCTGCCGATCACCAATACCAAGTTCATTCCGACCGGCGAGCCCAAGCGTGGCGACGTGGTGGTGTTCAAGCCGCCGCATGCGCCCGATCAGAACTGGATCAAGCGCGTGGTCGGCCTGCCCGGCGACAAGATCGGTTTCCACGGCGATACGCTGTACATCAACGACAAGCCGATGCGCTACACGGTCAAGGGCGAGTACATCGGCAAGGGCAAGGGCGCCGAGATGACCGGTACCACGTTGCTGGTCGAGGATTTGCCGGGCCGCACGCACACCGTGCTGGAATGGGTCGATCGCAACATGCCGGCCGGGCAGGGTGACTGGACCGTGCCGGCAGCCAGCTATTTCGTGATGGGGGATAATCGCGACAATAGTGAAGACAGCCGGTTCTGGACCCAGACACACTTTCTGCCGGAGGCCAATCTGCGCGGCAAGGCGTTCCTGATCTGGCTCAATTGCGAAGGGTGGTTCTGCAAGGGGAGTTTCGATCCGTCGCGGATCGGGACGGGAATCCAGTAAATGCACGCACAGCGTGCCAGGGGAAGCACAATGAAGCGCAAGCAGAGCGGTATGACGTTGACGTCGTTCGTGGTGGTGCTGGCGGTGGTGGGGTTTGGCCTGTATCTGGGAATGAAGCTGTTTCCGATGTATCAGGAATATTATTCCGTGCGCACAGCGATGAAGGGGCTGGCCAAAGAGCCCGGTGCCGGCGAGATGGATCCGTCCAAGTTGCAGGATCTGTTCTTCCGTCGGCTGTACATCAATTACTCGGAAAACGTCAAAAAAGAAGACGTCAAGTTCGAGCGCATCGAAGGCGGCTGGCGCATGAAGGTCAACTACGAAGTGCGTCGCGAAATGATCGGCAATCTCGATGTGGTCGGCAAATTCGATACATCGCAGGACATGACTGGACGTGGTGGGCAATAGAACTTTCCAGCGTGGCGATCCGATCGGGCACGCGTTTGCCGATCCGGGTCTGCTCGCCCAGGCGCTGCGGCATCGCAGCGCCGGGACCCCGCATAACGAACGGCTGGAATTCCTCGGCGACGGCATCGTCAATCTGCTGATCGCGGAGGCGCTGTATCAGCGCTGGCCCAAGGCCGACGAAGGCGCATTGACCCGTGCGCGCGCCGAACTCGTCCGCGAAGGGGCGCTGGCAGTCATCGGCCGCACGCTGAATCTGGGCGAGCGGCTGACGCTTGGTCCGGGCGAGCTGAAATCCGGTGGCCACCGGCGCGATTCGATCCTGGCCGATGCGGTCGAAGCGATCGTTGCGGCGATCTATCTGGACTGTGGCTTCGAGCGTTGCCGCGAGGTGGTGCTGCCCTGGTTCGAGCCCTCGTTGGCTGCGCTGCCGGTGGGCAAGGCTGAAAAAGACCCCAAGACCCGGCTGCAGGAATGGCTGCAGGCGCGGCAACTCCCGCTGCCCAATTACGCGCTGATCAGTGAAAGCGGCGACGAACATGCCAAGCAGTTCCATGTCGCCTGCATTCTGGAACAGCCCGTCGCCCGCGCCGAAGGCCAGGGCACCTCGCGTCGCCTCGCCGAGCAACAGGCGGCCACTCTTGTCATCGCACAACTGGATTCAAACACGTGAGCGAAACCTCTTCCCCCCACCGTAGCGGCAGCGTCGCCGTGATCGGCCGCCCCAATGTCGGCAAGTCCACCCTGACCAATGCGCTGGTCGGTGCGAAAGTCAGCATCGTGTCCAACCGGCCGCAGACCACGCGGCATCGCTTGTTGGGCATCGCGACCTTCCCCGAGGGGCAGCTGGCGCTGGTGGATACGCCTGGATTGCATCGCGAGCAGAAGCGCGCCATGAACCGGGTGATGAATCGCGCCGCGCGCGGCTCGCTTGAAGGCGTGGATGCCGCAGTGCTGGTGATCGAGGCCGGCCGTTGGGACGAAGAAGACACCTTGGCCTTCAAGGTCCTGAGCGACTCTAAAGTGCCGGTGGTGCTGGTGGTCAACAAGGTCGACCGGCTCAAGGACAAGACCGCGCTGTTCCCGTTCCTGGCCCAGGTCAGCGAAGGCCGCACATTCGCTGCAGTGCATCCGGTGTCGGCGCTCAAGCGCAAGGGCCTGGAAGCGCTGGTCGGCGATCTGCTCAAGCTGGTGCCCGAGGCCGAGGCGATGTTCGGCGAAGACGAGATCACCGATCGCAGCCAGCGCTTTCTGGCAGGTGAACTGGTGCGCGAGCAGTTGATGCGCCAGCTCGGCGAAGAACTGCCGTATGCCACCACCGTGGAGATCGAGCGCTTTGCCGAAGACGGCGCATTGCTGCGGATCGGTGCGGTGATCTGGGTCGAGCGCGAAGGCCAGAAGGCGATCGTGATCGGCAAGGGCGGCACCCGCCTGAAGGAAATCGGCGGCAAGGCGCGCCTGCAGATGGAACGGCTGTTCGGTGCGAAAGTGTTCCTGGAAACCTGGGTGCGCGTCCGAGAAGGCTGGTCGGACGACGAAGCGGCATTGAAGGCGTTCGGGTACGAGTAAGGCCGGGACCCGGTCCCGCCTGCCGCCATGTTGATCGACAACGAACGCGGTTTCGTCCTGCATGTGCGTCCCTGGCGCGAGACCAGTCTGCTGGTGGAAGTGCTCACCGAGCAGCAGGGGCGGGTGGGGTTGCTGGCGCGTGGTGTGCACGCGCCGCGCAAGCAGGCCTTGCGCGCTGCATTGCAGCCATTGCAGCTGATCCAGTTCACGGCGATGCAGCGTGGCGAACTTGCCCAGTTACGCCAGGCCGAAGCCTTGGACACTGCGCCGCGCCTGGCCGGCGAAACCATGCTGGCCGGTTTCTATATCAGCGAGTTGCTGCTGCGGCTGGCTCCACGCAACGACCCGGTGCCCGAGCTGTTCGATTGCTATGCGCGGGCGCGGGCGCATCTGGCCTCCAACCTGCCGTTGGCCTGGGGGCTGCGCCAGTTCGAGCGCGATGTACTCGATGGGCTCGGGTTTGCCTTCGATCTGCAACACGACAACGATGGCCAACCGATCGACCCGGCGGCACGTTACCGCCTCGATCCGCAGGAAGGCGCGTTACGCGTCTTGAGCGAGCGGTTGGCGCAGGACCGGCGTGAGACCGTGACCGGCGCTGCGCTATTGGCGCTGGGCGAAGACGTCATGCCGGCGGCCGACGACATGCCGGGATTGCGTCGCAGCATGCGCGGCGTGCTGCTGCATCACCTGGGCGGACGCGGCCTGAAATCTTGGGAAATGCTTGAGGATCTGGCGCGGCGGCGTTGAGAAGCGCAAGGCGGGTCAGCCAAACCTGGCGTGTACTAGCAAGATGCGCGTTGGGGACCATGCGCACTCCGCCGTGCATGCGTAGTGCTCAATTTCGCCTGTTTCGATCGCTGACACTGCGCCGAGTCTAGAGACATCGGTGCAGTCGTCCTTCAGTGCAGCAGCGCCTCCACCGCCGCATGAAACTGCGTCTGCGCCGTGCTGGATTGCGGGTCGCCGCGCAGCAGGCGGACCGCGCCGGCAAGTCGCGCTGCACCGACAAAGCCGCAGCTGGCCTGCAGCCGGTGTAGATGATTGCGCAGTGCCGGCTCGTCGCTGATCTGCAGGGCCGAATCCACCGCGTCGCGTGTGCCCGGCAGCTCGGCCAGGAACAATTCGCGTAGTGCGTTCAGATGGTGCTGCTGGCCGTTGAGCGCGCTGAGCGCGGCCGCTTCGTCCCAATCGCTGGCGGCGATGTCGACCACGCCGACCGGCGCCACGCTGTAACGGCCGCGCGCCAGTCCGCGACGCACCGCCTGCAGCAGACGTTCTGAGCTCAGCGGCTTGACCAGCATTTCCAGAAATCCATCGGACTGCAGGCTGCGTTGCATGGTCATGGTGCCGTCGGCGGTGTGGGCAAGTGCGGGGACGTCGGGATGCAACAGGCGCAGTGCGCGCAGCAGTTCGCTACCGGTGCCATCGGGAAGATTGACGTCGATCAGCCAAAGGTCGTGACGACGTTCGCGGGCGCGGTCAAGCGCCGAAGACAGCGAATCGGCGCAATCCACCCGGGCGGGGAGGTCTTCCAGGACGGCCTGGAGAAACCCGCGGCTGATCGGGTCGTCTTCCACCAGCAAGAGTCGTGGGTGGGGTTCCTGACGTGTCGCCATATTCATGCTGCCTCCTTGTCAGCGATGCCGCGTCGTGACCGCCGCGCGCAGCCGGAGTTTGCCTGTGTTTGCGGCGCACGACAATTGTCCCATCGCTGCAAGCGGCCTCCATCGATCGCATCTGCGACAATACGCACCCTTTTTGCCCGCAGCTCGTCGCCACGTGGCCAGAACCAGAAACCGTTTCGACCGTACCCCGTTCCAGACCGCCATCATCGACCTCAGTCACGACGGCCGCGGTGTTGCGCGCCGCGAGGGCGGAGGCGGCAAGGTCACCTTCATCAGCGGCGCCCTGCCCGGTGAGGTGGTGCATGCCGAACCCACCGCGCGCAGCCGGCATTTCGATGAGGCCAAGACGGTGGAGGTGCTGGAGGCATCGCCGCAACGGGTGAGCCCGCGCTGCCCGCACTTCGGCGTCTGTGCCGGCTGCGTGCTGCAACATCTGGACGAGTCGCAGCAGATCGTGGCCAAACAGCGCGTGCTGATGGATAACCTGGAGCGCATCGGCCACGTCACCCCGCAGGCGATCCTGCCGGCGTTGGTGGGCGACAACTGGGGCTACCGCCGCAAGGGTCGCTTCTCGGTGCGGCGGGTGGAAAAAAAGGACAAGACGCTGGTCGGTTTCCGCGAGCTCGACCCGCGCTTCGTGGCCGATCTGTCGGTCTGCTATACGGTGATCCCGCAGATCGGCGAGAAGATTCCGCAGCTGGCCGCGCTGGTCGAAGGCCTGGACGGCAAGCGCGACATCCCGCAGATCGAATTCATTGCCGGCGACGAGGCGGTGGTGCTGACCATCCGCCACATGCAGCCGCTCAGCGAGCGCGATCTGCAGGCGCTGACGGAATTTGCGCAGGCGCACGCGTTTGCCATCTTTCTGCAGCCGGGCGGCGTGGAGAGCGTGCATCCGTTGTGGCCGCAAGAAGTGCCGCTGTCGTTCCGCCTGCCGCAGTGGGACGTGGAGCTGGCGTTCCGCCCGCTGGACTTCATCCAGGTCAACGCCTCGCTCAATCAGAAAATGATTGCGCATGCACTGGCGTTACTCGACGCCAGGCCCGAGGACCGCGTGCTGGATCTGTTCTGTGGTCTGGGCAATTTCACCCTGCCGCTGGCACGCGGCGTGCGCGAAGTGGTCGGCGTGGAAGGCGATGCCGGGCTGGTGGCGCGTGCGCGCGAGAATGCGCAGCGCAATGGACTGGAGAATGCGCAGTTCTATGCGGCCGACCTGACCCAGGATCAGCGCCATACCGCGTGGATGCGGCAGGGCTTCGACAAGCTACTGCTGGATCCGCCACGGCCGGGTGCGTTGGAAGTGTTGCAGCAGCTGCCGTTGAAAAAGTTCGAGCGCATCGTCTATGTGAGCTGCCATCCGGGATCGCTGGCGCGCGACGCCGGCTATCTGGTCAACGAGCAGGGCTTTACGCTCAAGGCCGCCGGCGCGATGGACATGTTTCCGCATACTGCGCATGTGGAAAGCATCGCGGTGTTTGAGCGGCGCTAGGCCTTTTCTTCCGGGCGTCGGTTACCCGTCGCCCGCCTCGCGACTGCGCAGTAGTTTGTCAGCCGCTCTTAGTCTTTCTTTTCGACGGCGTTCTGCCACTGCCCGTCAACCAGCGCGAAGGCCATCGGCCGCGTGCCGCGTTTGCCTTCGGCTTCAACGATGACGTCGCACTCGACCACTGGCGCCTCCCTGCCCAGTTCGCAGTGCTCGACACTGGAGACTTGCGCCGTACGCGCGGCGTCTTGAATGCGCGTGCGCATCGCCGCGTCGTTCTCCTGCGCAAGCAACAGGCTGATGGCCTCGCGCAGGAGCACCTGCACGCGATCCTGCGGCGGTACCGGCGCGGCGACTTCCATGTCCTTCTCGCTGTGCTGCAACGCCCACGCGTTCCCTTTCGGGACAAACCGCAGCGTCATGTGTCTTTCGCTGAGCCCGGCCTGGCCGGTGACGATGCAATCGAGCGTCTCCGGTTTGGCGTCGACAGCCGGCAGGCAGCCGGTCAACGCGGTCAAGCGCGGATGAAAAATGGCGGACATGAGCTGGTCGCCCTGCTTTTGCGTGTTGGCTGCCATGTCATCGGCGATGGCCGCGTCCAGTGCCTGTTGCGCCTGGGCCAGCGAAACCGTGGCTGCGGCAGCGCCGGCTGTGGCAGTTGCGCACACCAATGCGGCAGTGAGCGCCGCAATGTGCAGGGTGGAATATCGGCGGCCTGTCATGGCGTTCTGTCCTTGAATGAGAGGGGGCGGAGTGTAGAGG
The DNA here is from genome assembly GCF_011305375.1 of Xanthomonas hortorum. Classification (GTDB taxonomy): domain Bacteria; phylum Pseudomonadota; class Gammaproteobacteria; order Xanthomonadales; family Xanthomonadaceae; genus Xanthomonas; species Xanthomonas hortorum_E. The sequence continues at coordinate 183,215 of NZ_VCME01000011.1, read as the reverse complement.
TGGCGAGGCTGCGTCGGCCAGGCATTTTTCTGCAGGTCCCGCCATACTTGTGGACATGGGCATTGAAATCGAACGCAAGTTTCTCGTGACCGGCGACGGTTGGCGCACTGCTGCGTATGCGGTGATCCCGATGGCGCAGGGGTATATCAACGACCAGGCGGCGATGCGCAGTGGTGCGCAGAACGCGTCGGTGCGTGTGCGCATCCAGGGCGACAGTGCGTTTCTCAATTTGAAATCGCGTGAGGTGGGGCATACGCGGCAGGAGTTCGACTATCCGATTCCGGTGGCCGATGCGCGTGCGCTGCTGGCGCTATGTGTCGGCGGTTTAATCGACAAGCGCCGGCATCTGGTCCAGTACCAGGGCCACGTGTGGGAAGTGGATGAATTTCTCGGCGACAACGCCGCGCTGGTGGTGGCCGAGATCGAACTCGGGAGTGCCGACGAGGCATTTGCCAAGCCCGAGTGGATCGGCACGGAAGTCACCGACGATGTGCGCTATTACAACCTGGCGCTGGCCTCGCATCCGTTCAAGAACTGGAGCGGGGATTTGTGATTCGGGATTTGGGATTCGTAAAAGCTGGAGGTGAGCTGGTCGCCAGGCCACCGCTTGGCGACTTCTCAATCTCCAATCCGGTCTATGCTCTGCCAATCCCGAATCCCCACTGACGAATCCCCGCCCATGCGCATCGATATCTGGTCTGACGTTGTCTGTCCCTGGTGCTGGATCGGCAAGCGCCGTTTCGAGCAAGCGGTGGCCTCGCTTGGTGCGCAGGCACCTGCGCTGGACATCCATTACCACGCGTTTCAGCTGGATCCCGACGCCGGTCTGGAACCGACACCGTTGCGTGATGCGCTGGCGCAAAAGTTCGGCGGTGCTGCGCGCGTGGATCAGATGCTGGCGCAGACGCAGGCCACTGCACGCGCCGAAGGCCTGCCGTTCGATTTCGGACGCGGCCAGGTGCAGGTCAGCACGCTACGCGCACATCGGCTGATCTGGCTGGCGAGCCATGAGGGCGATGTCGAGGCAGTGATCGAAGCGCTGTTTCATGCGCATTTTGCCGAAGGCCACAACCTGGGCGCGACCGAAACGCTGGTGCATGCCGGTGCCGCTGGTGGTCTCGACGAAGCACGCGTGCGCGCACTGTTGGACTCCGATGAAGGCATCGTTGCGGTGGAGGCGCAATTGGCGCAGGCCACTGCGCTGGGAATCCGCGCGGTGCCCAGTTTCGTGATCGATGGACGCAGCCTGATCCAGGGCGCGCAGCCGCCTGAGAGCTTTGCGCAAGCGCTGTTGCAGCTGGCGGCCGAATCGGCGCCGATCGGTGGTCCCGATGCCTGCGGGCCGGACGGCTGTGCGGTGTGAACTGCCGGCGGCATCGTGCACCTCCCAACAGCTGAGCAGATGACACAGCCCGCCCGCCCGAAGACGGTTGCGGTGATCGGTGCCGGTTTGGCAGGGCTTGCCTGCGCGCAACGGCTGCAGACAGCAGGATGTGCGGTAACGCTGTTCGAGCAGGGCGATCTTCCCGGCGGCCGCATGCTTAGTTGCGCAGGCGATGGCTGGCAATGCGACCACGGCGCGCAGTATTTCACCGCACGCGATCGGGCGTTTGCAGCCGTGGTGGACGCGTGGATTGCGGCCGGCGTCGCGGCGGCCTGGCCTGCACGCGTCGCGAGTTGGGATGGCATCGAATTTCGTCCCTCGCAGAGCGTTTTGGCGCGCTTTGTCGGTGTGCCGGACATGGCCGCACCGGCGCGTGCGCTTGCGGCGGACCTGGATGTTCGATTGGGCACCGCTGTGCGATCTCTGCAGCGCGACGGCGACACATGGCGGCTGGCAGTGTCGGGAGACGAGACAAAACACGCCTTCGACACGGTAGTGCTGGCGGTGCCGGCGCCGGTTGCAGCTGAATTACTGCAGCACATTGCGCCCACGCTCGCGACGGTTGCCGCTGGCGCAAACATGCAGCCGACCTGGGCGGTGGTGCTGCATTTCGACACGCCTCTCGACCCTGGTTACGACGCCTTGTTCGTCAACGCCGGCCCATTGCGCTGGGTGGCGCGCAACACCAGCAAGCCTGGACGAACGGGCAGCGAAACCTGGCTGCTGCATGCAAATGCCGATTGGAGCCAGGCGCATTTCGACGCGACACCCGAGGCGGTGATTGCCACTGTATTGCCAACGTTGGCCGCACTTGGGTTGCCATTGCCGCAGTCCTGCGCTGCGTCTCGCTGGACTGTGGCCAGCACGGAGCCGCCCCTGCAGATCGGCTGCGCCTGGGATGCGCAATCGGGCATCGGCCTGTGTGGCGACTGGTTGGCCGGCGGCAAGGTGGAAGGCGCCTGGCAAAGCGGCGTGGCGCTGGCGGAGCGTGTGTGCGCCAGCGATGCCGTGTGCAGCGATCGCGATTAGCGCTGTGGCACGCGCAGCCGACCTCAACCCGCAGGTGCCCGCACACACGCTGCGCCTGATTCTGGGCGATCAGCTCAATCCGCAGCACAGCTGGTTCGATGCGACCGATGCGGGCGTGGTCTACGTGCTGATGGAGGTGCGCGAAGAAACCGACTACGTGCTGCATCACGCGCAGAAGATTCTGGCGATCTTCGCGGCGATGCGCGCGTTCGCTGCGCGCTTGCGGCAGGCCGGTCATCGGGTGCGTTACGTGGCCATCGACAACCCCAGCAATCGGCAGTCGATTCCAGCCAATCTTGACGCGCTGATGGCGCATTACCACGCCGCCCATTTCGACTATCAGGCGCCGGACGAATGGCGGCTGGATGAAGCGCTGCGAGACTGGTGCGCGCGCCAGCCCTTCGCCACATGCATGGTCGACAGCGAGCATTTTCTGACCGAACGCGATGACGTCGCCGCCTGTTTTCGCGCTGGCAGCCAATGGCGCATGGAGGTGTTCTATCGAAAGATGCGCCGTCGTCATCGGATCCTGCTCGATGCATCCGGCGAGCCGGAAGGCGGTCGCTGGAATTTCGACCACGACAACCGCGCGCCGTGGCCGGGCGACCCACCGGCACCGCAGGAGTGGCGCACAGCGCACGATCACCGCGCGCTGTGGAGCTGCATCGAAGCGGCCGGCGTGCGCAGCTTCGGCGCACCGAACGCCGATGCCTTGCCATGGCCGCTGGATCGTGACGAAGCGTTGCAGCACCTGGAGGCGTTCATTACGCACGCATTGCCGCACTTCGGCCGCTACGAAGATGCGATGAGCACGCGCAGCCCGCGCTTGTTCCATTCGCTGTTGTCGTTCGCGCTCAACGTCAAGCTGCTGCATCCACGCGAGGTGATCGCGCGCGCGGAGGCGGCCTTGCATGACGGACATGCGCCGCTGGCATCGGTGGAAGGTTTCATCCGGCAGATTCTGGGCTGGCGCGAATACGTGCGCGGGGTGTATTGGTCGCAGATGCCGGGCTATGCACAGTCCAATCAGCTGGCGCAGCATGCGCCGCTACCGCACTGGTTCTGGGACGGGCAGATCGGCATGCGCTGCCTGGCCGATGCCATTGGCAATTCGCTGGCCAATGCGCATGCGCACCATATCCAGCGGCTGATGGTGATCGGCAATTTCGCGCTGCTGGCAGGGCTGGAGCCGCAGGCGCTGCATCGCTGGTACCTGGGCGTCTACATCGACGCCTTCGAGTGGGTGGAGTTGCCCAATACGATCGGCATGAGCCAGTTTGCCGATGGCGGCCTGCTCGGCAGCAAGCCGTACATCAGCGGCGCGGCCTATATCGACCGCATGAGCGATTACTGCGGCGGCTGCAAGTACCAGCGCAAGGCGCGGGTCGGCGCGCAGGCCTGCCCGTACAACGCGTTGTACTGGGATTTCCTGGCGCGGCAGCGCACGCTGCTGCACGCCAACGAGCGGCTGACGATGCCGTACCGGCAGCTCGACGACATGACGCCGCAGGTGCTGGCCCAGGTCCAGGCGCAGGCAGCGCATTGGCGGGCGAATCTTGAGGTGCTCTGAGGGGAGGGCGGATCGCAGCACGCAGACTGCGTGGACCGGGCCGACGGGCAGAAACACGGCACCTGCCTGAATACGCGATCTGACGCTGCAACGCGCATCTGCGACAATGCCGCGCTGCGCCAACGTGGCGCGTGGCCCGGGAGTCCCCCAACATGCTTCTGATCGGCGTTGCCGGTACCGAACTCAGTGCACAGGAGCGCGACTGGCTGCAGCACGATGCGGTCGCCGGCGTGGTGCTGTTCAAGCGTAACTTCGCCTCGCGTACGCAAGTGGCCGAGCTGTCCGCGTCCATCCGCGCTGCGGCACCGCGTCCGGTGTTGATCTGCGTAGACCAGGAAGGCGGGCGCGTGCAGCGGTTTCGCGACGGTTACAGCGCCCTGGCGCCGCTGCAGAGCTTCGGCGCGCAGTATGCGCAGGATCCCGAGGCCGCCCTTGCCGCCGCGCGCGCGCATGCGCAGCTGATGGCCAGCGAAGTACGCGCCAGCGGCGTGGATCTGAGCTTTGCGCCGGTGGTGGATCTGGGCCGCGGCAACCGCGCCATCGGCGATCGCGCCTTCAGCGACGACCCGCAGATCGTGGCCAGCTTCACTCGTGCCTATGTGCAAGCGCTACACGGCGCCGGCATGGCCGCCACGCTCAAGCATTTCCCCGGCCACGGCACCGTGCTGGAAGACACCCATGTCGATCACGCCAGCGACCCGCGGCCGTTGGACGTGCTGCTGGCCGAGGACCTGGTGCCGTTCGTGGCCGGCATCGAAGCCGGTGCCGACGCGGTGATGATGGCGCACGTGGTCTACCCACAGATTGCGCCGGAACCGGCCGGTTATTCGCAGCGCTGGATCGAGCAGATCCTGCGCGGGCAACTGGGCTTCCGCGGCGTGGTGTTCTCCGACGACATCGGCATGGCGGCCTCGTTCAGTGCCGGCGGCGTAGCGGGCCGGGTGCATGCGCACCTGGATGCCGGCTGTGACGTGGTGCTGGTCTGCCACCCGGAACTGGTCGACGCATCGCTGCACGCCGTGCAAGGCCGCAGCCTCAATACCGCAGCATTGATCGGCCTGATCGGCCGCGGCGCGCTGGGCTGGGATGGCCTGCTTGCCGGCACCGACGCCTCATTCACCACTTCCCCTTCCGCCCCTTTCGGAACAACTGCCTGATGTCCACGCTCACCATTTCCCAGGCCCTGGCCCAAGCCGATCTGCTGGTCGACCGCCCCGCCATCGACGCGGCCGTCGGCAGCATTGCCGATGCGATCGCGCGCGACTATGCCGGCGAAGTGCCGGTGTATCTCACCATCATGCATGGCGCGCTGCCGTTCTCCGGCCAGCTGGCGCTGGAGCTGGGCGCACGCGGCCAGGACCTGCAGTTCGATTACCTGCATGCCACCCGTTATCGCGGCGAAACCACCGGCGGCGAGCTGGTGTGGAAGCACCGCCCGGCCACCGCGCTGTTCGGCCGCCGGGTGATTCTGGTCGACGACATTCTCGATGAGGGCTATACGCTGCAGGGCGTGCGCCAGTGGTGCCTGGAGCAGGGCGCTACCGACGTGCGTGTGGCGGTGTTGACCGTCAAGCGTCACGACCGCTGCGTGCCCGGCGTCGCTGCCGATTATGTGGGCGTGGAAGTGGCCGACCGCTACGTGTTCGGTTTCGGCATGGACGTCAACGAGCAGCTGCGCGGCATTCCCGCCATCTATGCGATGAAGCAGTAACTCCCGCAGTGTGCCCGCATCGCTGCGGGCAGCCCGGCGCGCATGCGTGCGCGCACCGTCATGTCTTTTTGTAGCAGAGGTCGGTTGTGTCCCCCAATTCCATCGCATTGGCCGTCATCGGCGGCACTGGTGTCTACAAGCTCGCGCAGCTGGACGAGGTGCAGACGCACCAGATCGAAACACCGTATGGCGCGCCCTCCGGACCGATTCGCGTCGGCATGTTGCTGGGTCATCGCGTGGCGTTTCTGGCGCGTCATGGTGAAGGCCATTCGCTGCCGCCGCACAAGGTGAATTACCGCGCAAACATCGCTGCGCTGCAGCAAATCGGCGCCTCGCGCGTGCTTGCACTCAATACCGTGGGCGGCATCACCGAACGGTTCGGCCCGCGCGTATTGGCGTGCCCGGATCAGTTGATCGATTACACCTGGGGCCGCGTGTCCACCTTCTGCGAAGAGCCGGGAAGCGAGGTGCAGCACGTGGATTTCGGTCATCCGTATTCGCCGATGTTTCGCAGCAAGGTCATTGCCGCGGCCAAGGTAACGGGTGTCACGCTGGTTGCCGATGGATGTTATGGAACCACGCAGGGACCACGGCTGGAAACGATTGCAGAGATCGCCCGCATGCGTCGCGACGGCTGCGATCTGGTCGGCATGACCGGCATGCCCGAAGCGGGTCTCGCACGCGAAAAAGGCCTGGAATATGCGTGTTTGGCGATCGTTGCGAACTGGGCGGCCGGCTGCGGCGACGCGCAGGAAATCACCATGGCCGAGGTGCTGAGTAACGTCGATGCGGCCTCGTCCGGATTGCCGGAGCTGATTGGCGAACTTGCACGCGGGTGATTGTCATTGGGGCATAAGCTTTGCATACTCGGCGCGTACGCTCCGCCGTACACCACCCATTAATTATTGCAAAGGTCTCGCATCACCATGCCGAACGGTACCGTCAAGTGGTTCAACGACGCCAAGGGATTTGGCTTCATCTCACCGGAGGACGGCAGCGCCGATGTCTTCGCGCACTTCTCCGCGATCAACTCCAAGGGCTTTCGCAGCCTGCAGGAAGGCCAGCGCGTCAGTTATGACGTGACCCAGGGCCCCAAGGGTGCCCAGGCTTCGAACATCACGCCGGTCGAGTGATGTGACTCGATTGTGCGGTTGAAGAACCCCGCCACGGCGGGGTTTTTTTTGCACCGGTCCATGCGGGATCGGTGAAGATCAGCAAAGAGCAGGGACGATGCAACGAGCATTACGGATTGCGGTAGTGGGCTATGGCACGGCCGGGCAGGCACTGGCGGTGCTGCTGGGTGCCGATGGGCATCGACTGGACGTGTTCGAGCGCGCCGCTGCGCCCGGGCCGGTGGGCGCAGGATTTCTGCTGCAGCCCAGCGGTCTGCAGGTGTTGTGGAAGATGGGATTGCTGCCGCAGGCGCTTGCGCATGGCGCGCCGGTGCGGCGGCTATATGGCGAGACGCCGTGCGGGCGCGCGGTGATGGACATGCAGTATCGCGATCTGGATACGCGGCTGATGGGCTTGGGCATGCAGCGCGGGGCCTTGTTTGCGCTGTTGCGCGATGCATGGCCGGAGCAGGCGCAGCTGCATGTGGATACGCAGATCACCGCGATCGATCACGACGGCGTGCGTGTGCAGGACCAGCGCGGGCACTGGCATGGTCCGTACGATCTGATCATCGCCGCCGATGGCTCCGCCTCTACGCTACGCGCGCAGGCGCAAGGCACGCGGCTGGATCGGGTGTATCCCTGGGGCGCGCTGTGGTGCCTGCTGCCACGCGAGGATTGGCCGTTCGTCGATGAGCTGCGTCAGCGTTACATCGGTGCGCGCAAGATGATCGGTTTACTGCCGGTGGGCACGCGGCCGGGCGACGACACGCCGCGGCTGAGTTTTTTCTGGAGCCTGCCGTGCAGCGATTTTGCCGCGTGGGAACAGCGCGGCATCACGGCATGGCGCGATGAAGTGGCGCAGATGTGGCCGGATGCACATGCGCGTCTGGAAACCGTGCAAGTGCATGGCGCACTGGCGCGTGCCAGTTACCGCGACGCGGTGGTGACGCGCTGGCATCGCGGCCGTTTCGTGCTGGCCGGCGATGCGGCGCATGCGATGAGTCCGCAGCTGGGGCAGGGCGTCAACATGGCGCTGCTGGATGCGTTGGCGATGCGCGATGCGTTGCGTGTCGGCACCGATCTGGATGCGGCCTTGCAGCACTATCAGCATGAGCGCCAGGCGCATGTGGCGATCTACCACCGCTGGAGCCGTTGGTTGACGCCGCTATTCCAGTCCGAACGCGATCTATGGGCACACGGACGCGACCTTCTGATGCGCCCGATGGGCCGCGTGCCTGGCGGGCGCGGACATATGCTGCGCGTGCTCAGCGGTACCCAGCAGGGTTGGTTCGGCAAGCTGGCATTGGCGCCGGAGTTTGTGGAGGCGTTGTCGCAACCAGTACCGCAACCGCAACTGTCGCCGCAGCTGCAAACACGTGCTGAGGCCGATGGCGTTAAAGCCGTGATGTAGCGCGTGTGGGTTGTTGCCGGCCAGACGCGTGACCAATCTGATGAGCGATGGGTGTGATCGCAGCCCGCACTGCAGGGTCGCTAACGCACCGGCAACGCCACCGCGTCGCCTTCCACACAGGCAACCAGACGCTCGCCTTCGATCAGCGTCGGGACGATGCCCGCGGTGAAATGCGAGAACGCCGGCAGGATGGTGACGCGCTCGCGCAACCAGAATGCCGGCCAGCGACGCGACATGCCGGGCAGTGCGGCCAGCGGATGCAGATGTCCGCACAGCACGTGCCCGGTCGGGTGCGGCAAGGGATCGTGGCGCAGCACGAACGGGCCATCTTCCACCTGCTCGCCGGCCGCTTCGATATGCAGATCCGCACCGGCCAACGCGCGGTCGTGGTTGCCGCGGATGGCGATCACGTGCAACGCGCAATGACGTTCGCGCCAGGCGCTCCAGCGGCGATGCCAGGCCGCGCGCGGGGCAGGCCCGTGCAGCAGATCGCCGAGGATCCATAGCGCATCCACGTCGCGTTGTTCCAGCAGCGCATCCAGCCGATCCAGATCGTGCGCGGTGCCGCCGGCCGGCATCCCGATGCCCGCCCGGCGGAACACATCGGCCTTGCCCAGATGCAGGTCGGCGATCAGCAAGGCGCGTTGCGCCGGCCGATACAACGCACGCTCGCCGAGCAATTCCACTGTTTCGCCGGCCAGCTGCAGTTGCACGCTATCGCCCATGTTTACGCTCCAGTTGTTCGGCAGCGCGCAGCACGCGGGCCTTCCAGTCTTCGGTACTCAGTTGGCCGCGCACGCGTTCTGCCCATAACGGAAACGACAGGGGAGTGAGACTGCGCGGTTTGCACAGGCGTAGTTTGCGGCGGGCGCAGTCTTTCAGTGCATGCGCAAGCCGCGCCAACTCGAGCTGGCCTTCGAACACTTCGCGCTCGGCTTGAGCCAGCAGCAGATGCTCGGGATCGAAGCGCTGCAAGACGTCGTAGAGCAAGCCGCTGGAGGCCTGCAGCTGGCGCAGGCTGCGCGGCGCACGGCCAGGCAGCGCTGGCGACAGCAACCCGGCAACGCGTGCGATCTCGCGGAATTGCCGGCGTGCCAACTCGCCCAGATTGAGGCTGTCGCGCAGATCGTCGAGCAATCCGTCCGGCGACAACAAGCTCTGCAGCACGCTCGCATCGAGTTCCACATCCTGCGCGGGCGAGAGCACAAAGCCATAATCATTGGCGGCAAAACTAAACGTATTGCGCTGACGCCGCCCCCAGCGCGCCGCAAGCAACGCAGCCAGCCCTTCGTTGACCTGGCGGCCGGCGAACGGATACACGAACACGTGTCGGCCATCGCGCGCCTTGATGCTTTCCACCAATAGATGGTCCGGGCCGGGCAGCGAGGACAGCGATGACTGCAGGCGCAGTAACGGCGCAAGCGCCTGCATTTCCGGCGCATCGCCGGGATCGGCGAATACCGCTTCCACCTCACGGCCCAATGCCGACGACAACGGCATGCGCCCACCCATCCATTTGGGCACCACGCCACTGCCGCCCTTGGCCACGCGCACATAAGCGGTCATGTCTTCCAGCCGCACCAGCTCCAGCAAACGCCCGGCGAACTGGAACCGGTCGCCACGGCGCAGACGGCCGACGAACTGTTCTTCCACCGCGCCCAGACGCCCGCCACGCAAAAATTGCACGCGCACGCTGCCGTCGCTGGTGATGGTGCCGATGGACAGGCGATGCCGCAGCGCGACGCGCCGATCGATGACGCGATACACGCCCTCTTCGTCGCGCACGACTTTATGGAAATCCGGGTAATGCGCCAGCGCGCTGCCGCCTTGCACGATGAAGTCGAGCACCGCTTGCCATGTGGCTTTATCCAGCGCGGCAAAGGCATCGGTGCCGCGCACTTGCTTAAACAATGCATCGGCGTGGAAACCGCCGCCGAGTGCGAGGGTGACGCAGTGCTGCGCCAGTACATCCAGCGACAAACGCGGCGGTGGGCGTGCCTCGATATGTCCGTGCACGATCGCGCGGCGCGCAGCGGCGTATTCCACCAGTTCCAGCGCATGCGAGGGCACGCACACCACATGCCCTGATTCGCCCGGGCGATGACGCGCGCGGCCGGCACGCTGCAGCAAGCGGGCAATGCCTTTCGGGCTGCCGACCTGCAGCACCTGATCCACCGCCGGAAAATCTACGCCCAGATCCAGGCTGGAGGTTGCCACCACGCAGCGCAGGCTGCCGTCGCGTAAGCCGAGTTCGGCCGCTGCGCGCAGCGAGGGGTCCAGCGAGCCGTGATGCAACGCGAGCGTGGCCGGATCGTCCGGCCACACCGCGTTCAAGGCCTGATGCCACAACTCGGCCTGCGCGCGCGTGTTGGTAAACACCAGGCTGGTACGTTGCTGCATGATCTTCTGCAGCACGCGCGCCAGCTGCGCCAGGCCCAGATGCCCGGCCCAGGGAAAGCGTTCGCCGCTCTCCGGCAGCAACGTCTCCAACGTCATCGCGCGCGGTTTGACGCCCGAGACCAGCGCAGCATCCGGGCGATGCGGCAACAGCACATCGCGTGCTTGGGATAAGTTGCACAACGTCGCCGACAAGCCCCAGAGGCGTAGTTCCGGCGCCCAGCCGCGCAAGCGCGCCAAGCACAGTTGCAGCAACACGCCGCGCTTGTTGCCGAGTAGCTCATGCCACTCGTCGACGATCACGCAGCGCAGCGCCGACAACTGCGGCGCGGTGTCGGGGTACGAGAGCAACAAGGCCAACGATTCTGGCGTGGTGACCAGTACATCGAGCTTGCCGCTGCGCGCCAGCCGCTTGTCGCGCGCGCTGGCATCGCCGGTACGCAAGCCCACCTGCCAATCCAGCCCCAGTGCTTCCACCGGTTCACGCAGGGCGCGTGCGGTATCGGCGGCGAGTGCGCGCAACGGGGTGATCCACAGTACTTGCAGTGTGCGTTGCTGCTGACGGCGCGCAGTCGTCGTGACAGATTTGATCGGCGTGCGGCGCCCGCGTGCAGCCAACGCTTCCAGCAGCGGCCCGCCGAAGGCCGCCAGCGTCTTGCCGCTGCCGGTTGGCGTATGCAGCAAGCCGGATTCGCCATCGAGATAGCGCTTCCACACATCGCGTTGAAACGGTAACGGCGCCCAGCCGCGCTGCGCGAACCAGGCACGCCATTGCTGCAACGGCGTGCCGCGTGTCTGCTGCGCGTCGCTCACCGTGCCAGCGCCTGCAAGCTGCTCAGGTGATCGGCCTCGGCCATCGGCTTGTCCTGGCGCCAGCGCAAAATCCGCGGAAAACGCACCGCAATGCCGGACTTGTGCCGCGCGCTGCGGTTGACCGCTTCGAATCCCAGCTCGAAAACATGATGCGCGGTGACCGCGCGCACCGGGCCGAAGCGCTCGGTGGTATTGGCGCGGATCCAGCGATCCAGTTGCAGAATTTCCTTGTCGTCCAGACCGGAGTAGGCCTTGGCGATCGGCACCAGCTGGCCCTCGTGCCACAGCCCGAACGTGTAGTCGGTGTACAGCGTGCTGCGCCGGCCATGACCGGCTTGCGCATACAGCAGCACCGCATCGATGGTGAGCGGATCGATCTTCCATTTCCACCAGTCGCCGCGTCGGCGACCGGACTGGTAGATCGAGTTGGCGCGCTTGAGCATCAGCCCTTCCACGCCGCGCTCGCGTGCATCCAGGCGCACTTGCGCGGCGGCCTGCCAATCGCTCACCTGCACCAATGGCGAGGCAACGATGCGTGGGTCGGCGAGTGTGGCCAGCACGCCTTCCAGCAGCGCGCGACGCTCCTGCAAGGGGCGCTCGCGTAAATCCTCGCCGTCGAGCTCAAGCAAATCGTAGGCGACCACGCGCGCCGGCGCCGCCGCCAAGGTTTTGGGTCCGGGCTTGAGCCGCTGGATGCGTGTCTGCAAGGCGGTGAACGGCATCGGTAATGGCTGCTCCGCTTGCCAGGCCAACAGCTCGCCATCGATGACGGTGCCCTCGGGCAACTGCATCGCAGCCTGTTCGATTTCCGGAAAACGACCATCCAGACGTTCTTCGCCGCGCGACCACAACGCCGCTTCGCCAGCGCGTCGAATCAGCTGCAGCCGAATGCCGTCCCACTTCCATTCCAGCAGCCAGGCATCGATCGCGCCCAGCGTTTCGACCTCGGCTTCCAGTGGCGAGGCGAGAAAGAACGAGTAGGGCTGCTGCCGATCGCCAGGCAATTCTTCGGCGGTCAGCAGGTTGGCCAGATAGGTCGGATGCGGCCGCCAGCTGCCGAGCATGCGCTGCGCGATGCGCGCGATCTCTATCCCGGACATCTCGGCCAAGGCCTGCTGCACCAGTCGCTGCGAGACGCCCACGCGCAAGGCGCCGGTTAGCAGCTTGTTGAACACCAGGCGCTCGTCGAAGGCCAGGCTGCGCCACGCCTGCACGATGCAGGCCTTGCGTACATCGACGTCTTGATTGGCGATCGGCAGCAGCCGCTGTTCGATCCATTCTGCAAGCGGTAAATCGGCCGCTTCGGTGGCCGGGTCATCCAGCAGCAAGGCCAGCGTTTCAGCCAGATCGCCGACGTGGTCGTAGCTATCTGCAACCAACCAATCGGCAATACCGGCGGTTTCGGTGATCCATTCGCGCAACTCGCCGCTGCTGGCGATGCGCATGCGTGTGCTGGCCACCTTGCCGCCGGCCAGTAAATACAACGCCCACGCCGCATCATGCGGCGGCGCGCTGCCGAAATAACGCACCAATGCTGCACGCTTGTCGAGCGTGCCGGTGCTGCGATCCAGGGTGCGGTACAACGCGGCAAATCGCTTCACGGCAGTGCCTGCGCAGTTGCGCATTTGTCTGCGGCGCGCAGTTTCATCGCGCGTTGCGTAAACGCACTCAAGCTGCGTACGCGACGCTGCGGCTGCGGCGGTCCGACAGTGGCCGCAGGCGCAGCGCGATGAATGCGAAACACCAGGGCGTGCCGACGAAATGCGAGCGCGCCGCTCAGGCGAATGCGAGGACGTGCGCGAACATAACGACGGGCGGGCAGCGGGTTCATTCCTCGGCTCCGAAATCGGTGCGGAAGGCCTCGGCAGCGACGCCGCGTTCCAGCAGATGCTGGATCAATGCATCGGTGTTGCCATGGGTGGCGATCACGCGCTGCGCGCCGGTCTCTTCGATGGTGCGCAACAGGTCCGGCCAATCGGCGTGATCGGACACCACAAAACCGCGGTCGTAATTACGTCGACGGCGATTGCCGCGAATGCGCATCCAGCCCGATGCAAACCCCTGTTGCGCATGCCGGAAGCGACGGATCCAGGCACTGCCGGCCGCCGAGGGCGGCGCCAGCACCAATTGGCCGGCATAGTCGGCGCCGCGCGCATGTTCGCTGACCGGTTGGGTGTCCAGCATCGCGATGCCGGCCTGGCGATACACCTCCACGCCCACCGCGATCGCACCATGCAACAATGCCGGCTGCGTGTCCCAGGCGCGCAATTCCGCCAACACCCGTTGCGCCTTGCCCAGCGCATAGCAATACAGAATTGCCGCTTCGCCACGCTCGGCGCATTCGTGGCGCCAGGCGACGATATCGGCTGCGACGTCTGAAGTATCCGGCCAGCGATATACCGGCAGCCCGAAGGTCGCTTCGGTGATGAAGGTGTCGCACGGCACCACTTCGAACGGTTTGCAGGTGGGGTCGTGCTGGCGTTTGTAATCGCCCGAGGCGACCCAGACCTCGCCATCGACTTCGATGCGCACCTGCGCCGAGCCGAGCACGTGGCCGGCCGGATGCAGCGACACCTGCGCGCGTCCCAGGCGAAACGCTTCACCATCGGCATGCGTGTGATAGACCTGCTCGCCGAGGCGCCACTGCAGGATCGGCAGGCTCTCGTGCGTGCAGTGGTATTCGCCCATGCCACTGCGCGCGTGGTCGCCATGCCCGTGGGTGATCACCGCACGCGGCACCGGCCGCCAGGGATCGATATGGAAGTCGCCCTGCGGGCAATACAGACCCTCGGGTCCAAGCACCACCAGATCGCCAGGTTTGTCGTTGCCGTTGCGCATGCGGCAACTCTGGCCAAGCCGGTGTGCAGATCCTGAGAATGGGAATAGCATGCATCGGCGTAACGCCTCGACACGTGCTTGCACGGCGAGGTTCGAGCGGGCGCGTGCGTGATTACGAGAAAGCGTCTAGCGCGACGCGGTCGAGCGTTTCGCGTGGCGAGACGTGCGCCTTCAACGTCGCTGGGACGCTGGGACGTTGCCTTTTGCTGCATCGAGAACGCAAATAAAACCTGACAAGCGAACATCAAAAGCGAGGAGTGATCGGCGTCGTCCGCGTTGATCCCGCTCCGATCCTGATCCCCGGCACGCCTGATCTCATGCAGGCCTTCCATCTGGGACTTGCCGTCCTATGCCTTAATGCCGCGTACGCCGCCCAGGCGAGCGCACCGCGGTCGCTTCCACGGCCAACGTAAATCCACGCTCTTCGCCGCCCTGCATGGCGCCGACATCCACGACCTGGCGCCGAATCTCTTCGCCCTTGCCGTTACGCACCGACACCACCACGGTGTATTCCCATGGATCGCCATCGGCGGGATGACGGATGGTGCCTTCGACCTTGAGCGGCACGATCGGGGCGGGTTGCGCATGCTGCACAGCTGCCGAGTCGAAGCGCAGGTGATGCTTGCACGCAGGGCAGACGCTGGCGCTTTCCAGAATCGTCGCCTTGCAGTGCGGGCAGCTGCGTGTGGCACCGGGCGTGCCCGGGCGGGGTGCACTCATGTGGCGTCGCTGTCTCCGCTCACGATTGCCTTGCTCGTGCCAACCGGTTTGCCGGTGTCTTCGCCCCAGCCG
This sequence comes from Xanthomonas hortorum, assembly GCF_011305375.1. Taxonomy (GTDB): domain Bacteria; phylum Pseudomonadota; class Gammaproteobacteria; order Xanthomonadales; family Xanthomonadaceae; genus Xanthomonas; species Xanthomonas hortorum_E. Next base: position 168,155 of record NZ_VCME01000011.1, on the reverse strand, counting down.
AAATCGGCCTGGCCGCGCATGCGGGCACCCGACGCCACGGTGAGGCTGCCGGCCTTGACGTCGCCAACCAGCACGCCGGAGGTCTGCAATTCCACTTGTGCAGCGGATTCGATATTGCCCTCCAGTTCGCCGGCGATGATCACCTTGTTGGCGCGCACGCCGCCGTTGAGCTTGGCGCCGCGTTCGATGGTGAGATCGCCCTTGACGTTGACGTCGCCCTTGAAGCGGCCGGCCAGACGCACGTGCCCGGCACCTTCGATCTTGCCTTCGATGCTGATGTCGGCGGCGATCAGCGATTCTTTTGCATCACTTTGGCGCTGCGGGGCCGCAGTGCTGGCTGCCGGCGTCACCGGCGCAACACTGGACGGGGCGGTGGCAGGCACCGGCGGAGCGGGGCTGGCCTCGGCGGTGAACAACCGGCCATCGGCGGCGGGGGGAACTTCGGGGGCGGCCGGAACGCCGTCTTTCTTGTTGGGACCTTGATCGCGCCACATCGACATCGGATTGCCTCGCTTGGGGGTCGAGGCCGACTATCGCCGCGTGGACCGATCTTTTGTGTGATGAATTCCACAATCCAACATCGACGGCGTGCGTGCTCAGTCCAATGGGGGTGCGACGGCCCCGTGTTGCTCGACCCGATTACGTCCGCGATGTTTTGCGATATACAAGGCCGCATCGGCTTTCTGGATCAGGCTCGAACCCAATTCGCCATCGACCGGGAAGCTGGCCACGCCGATCGAGGCGGTCACACGCGGCAACGCGCGTTGACCATCGCTGACCGCCAATGCGGCGATATAGCCGCGAATCTGCTCGGCCACGCGCATGGCTTCGGCACCATCGGTCTCGGGCAGGATAACGGTGAATTCTTCGCCGCCGTAGCGGCAGGCCACGTCTTCGGCACGCAGGCGGGTCAGCAGCAGCTCGCCCACCGCTGCCAGCAACAGATCGCCGCCGGCATGGCCCTGGCTGTCGTTGAACTGTTTGAAGTGGTCCACATCCAGCATCAACACCGACAACGGCAGGTCACGGCGTGCGCAACGCGCCAGTTCGTGACTGAGCGATTCTTCCAGATAGCGCCGGTTGTACAGCCCGGTCAGCGCATCGCGAATGGATTGCCGGCGTAGCGATTCGCGCAAACGCAGATTGCTCAATGCCAACGACAACTGTTCGGCAGCGGCCTCGGCGATTTCCAGGCGCGGCATCGGGCCAGGACCAGGCGAGGACAGAAACAGAAAGCCGAGCTGGGTGCCTTGCGCCGACATCGGCAGGCAGGCGGTGGTGATCGGCGCGGTGGTATCGGGCACGGCGATATGCGCACACAGCGCATCCCGGTGCAGGTCTTCGATGATGTGCGGCTGGCCCCGGCGCAGCGCCCAGCACTCTTCCGGCAGCAGATGCGGCGCGCTTTGCAGTAGCGGCTCGCCCCAATGGCTGATCGCTTCGGCGCGATCCTGCGACGCGCGCAGCAGATACACGCTTCCGGCCACGCCGGGCAGCAGGCTGGCCAAGGTGCGGCTGGTCACCACCAACGCCTCTTCGGCGCTGATGCAACTCTGCAGCAGGCCGGTGTAACGGCTGAGCAGATTGAGATCGGCGGTGCTGCGTTGCAATGCCCCGACACTGTCGCCCAGCTCGCGATTGGCCTGCGCCGCGAGCCGCTCGGCCTGCGCGCGATTGCGCAGTTCGCGCATCAACAAGCCGTAGACGGTGCCGACGACGACCAGCCCGAATGGAATGCCGGCCAGCGCCAGTACCAGCAGCAAGGTCGCACTTTGCCGGCTGCTTTCGGCGCGCTCCACCAATAGTTCCTGTTCGCGCTGCACCATGCTCAGCGACTGCTCGCGGATCGCACTGGTAGTGCGGAAGGCGCTTTGCCGGATGCTTGCGCGCGCTGGCTCCAGGCCACTTTGCGTATACAGATCGAGCACATGCTGGATCTGCTGCAGACGCGTCTCCACCAGTTGCTGCAACCGGTCCAGATGTTGTTCCTGGGTGGTGTTGTCGGTAATCAGCCTTCGCAGGTTGCCGAGCAGAATCGGCAGGCGCTCGACGCTGGTCTGATAGTCGAGCAAATATCCATCGTTGCCGGTGAGCAAAAAGCCGCGCTGCGCCGATTCGGCATCCAGCATGCGCGCCTGGATCTCGTCGATCCGGCCGATCACTTCATGCGTATGTGCCACCCACGCAGCATCGGCCAGCGAGCGGCGCGCACCGACGAAGATGCCGATGCCGATGGCGATGAAAATCAGCGCAGAAAAAGCCAGTGCAAGCTGATTGCTGCGGCGCGAAGTAAAAGAAGAAGGCATGCGCCGATGCTAGCCTGCCGTGCTCGACAACATGCGCTTTCTGCCGCCGACAAACGCACGCGCCGGCTCGATAAAGCCGGCGCGTGCGCAAAGTGCCAACGGGGTCACGCGGTGTTTCAGAGTGGCTGACAAACGCAGCGGGCGGCCGTTAGTGGGTAAGTACGCGGCGGCGGAGCCGGAAGGTACGCGTGGTACATGCCGATTCCGAGCACCGACCTTGCCCGCCTAGCGGTGAGCGCAGTCGTTGTGACAGCCGCGCTCTTAGTGCTCCGGATGCTCTGCGTCGTGCTTGTCGGCGTTCTGCTCGGCCTTGTTGGCCATCTCGCGGGTCTTGTCGGCGGTGGCGTCGGCGGCATTGGCGGTTGCGCGGCTGGCATCGGCTGCCAATTCGCGAGCGGCCACGCGTGCGTCGGCAGTGGCAGCCTTGGCCTGCACGGCAGCGCGATCGGCGGCCTGCTCGGTGGCAGCAGCAGCGTGCTTGGCGGCGGATGCGGCATCGCGGCGCGCCTGCTCTGCATCAGGGCCTTGGCAGGCGGCGAGCGAGAGGGCGGCAATGGCGCTCAACGACAGCATGCGGATCGTCTTCATGGGTGGTCCTGTTCCTGTTCCGGTGTTGGAAGGCGGAGCTTATGCAGGAGCCAATGCAGTGCGCGTCAATGCCGCAATGGCCATTCAGCCGCCGGGCGGGCACGCGGCTGTGCCATCCGCCGAACAAATCGCAGGCAAAGAAAAAGCCGCTGGAAACCAGCGGCTTTCTCCGAACTCGCTTGGAGCTAAGAAGTGATTACTTCTTGGCTTCTTCGGCGGTGTCCTTAGCAGCTTCGGCGGTGTTTTCAGCCGTCTTGGCAGCGTCGGCAGCCTGATCAGCAGCAGCGTCGGTCGCGGCGCCGGAAGCAGCCTGAGCAGCGTCAGCAGCGGTGTCAGCCGAAGAAGCAGCGGTGTTGGCAGCAGCCTGAGCGGCGTCAGCCGACTGCGAGCCCGAGGCAGCAGCCTGGTCAGCAGCGGTCTGAGCGTCGGCAGCAGCTTCGTTAGCCGAAGCAGCAGCGTCCTGAGCCTGTTCCGGCTTCGAGCAAGCGGTCAGGGCCAGGCCCAGAGCCATTGCGATCAGCAGCTTGTTAATGGTCATTGTTTCAATCCTCGTCGTTAGATTAGGCAACGCGCTATTGCGCGCCCCCGACATGATGACGGCCACAAGACTAGTGTCAAGCGTGCGCGCATTCAGTTTTGCAAAATCGCCGTTAAAAACAATCAAATCAATTCGATAGCGATGGCGGTCGCTTCGCCGCCGCCGATGCACAGCGTCGCGATTCCGCGCTTGCCGCCGCGCGTGCGCAACGCGTTCACCAATGTCACCACCAAGCGCGCACCGGATGCGCCGATCGGATGGCCGAGTGCGCAGGCGCCGCCATGCACGTTGACCTTGTCGTGCGCGATGCCCAGTTCCTTGATCGGCACCATCGGTACCACCGCGAACGCTTCGTTGATTTCGAACAGATCCACCTGGTCCAGGTGCCAGCCGATCTTGCCGACCAGGGTCTGGATCGCGGCCACCGGTGCGGTGGTGAACCACTCAGGTTCCTGCGAGTGGGTGACATGCCCGACGATGCGCGCCAACGGCGTGATGCCACGACGTTGCGCATCGTCTGCGCGCATCAGGATGGTGACTGCCGCGCCGTCGGAAATGCTCGACGAACTGGCGGCGGTGACGGTGCCGTCCTTCTTGAAGGCCGGCTTCAGGGTCGGAATCTTGGCCACATCGGATTTGCCGGGCTGCTCATCGCTGTCCACGACGACCTCGCCCTTGCGGGTTGCCACGGTGACCGGAACGATTTCATCGGCGAACGCGCCGCTGCGCTGCGCCGCCTGCGCACGCTCGACCGAGGCGATCGCGAAGGCATCCTGATCGGCGCGACTGAAATCGAACTTCTCCGCAGTGGCTTCGCCGAACACGCCCATCGCCTGGCCGTCGTACGGATTGGTCAGACCATCCCAGGCCATGTGGTCGACTGCCTGGAAGTTGCCGTAGCGGTTGCCGGTGCGCGAGTTGGGCAGCAGATGCGGCGCGTTGCTCATCGACTCCATGCCGCCGGCGACCACGATGCTGGCCGAGCCTGCCTTGATCAGATCGTGTGCGAACATGATCGCCTTCATGCCCGAGCCGCACACCTTGTTGATGGTGGTGGCGCCGGTGGAGGTGGGAATGCCTGCCGCAATCGCAGCCTGACGTGCAGGCGCCTGGCCGAGGTTGGCCGGCAGCACGCAGCCGACGATGACTTCTGAAATGTCGGCCGCTGCGATTCCGGCTTGCGCCAGCGCACCCTCGATGGCGGCGGCGGCGAGTCTGGGCGCCGGCACACCATTGAATTGGCCAAGGAACGAGCCGATGGCAGTGCGTTTGGCAGCAACGATGACGATGTCGGACATAGAGAGATACCGTTTAAAGTGAAACGATTATCTGCCTCATGCTCCGTTCGCGCCAGCCGCGACATTCGCTACTCAGTTAGCTGCGACAGTGGCGTGACGATGCGTTATAAAGACGTCGTTCGGGTCCGGATTGGGCCCTATCCATGGAATGGGTTCGGGGAGAACAACTCAGATGAAGAAGAGAGACGTCGCCAGGACTGTCCTGGCCTCGGCGCTGGCTGTGGCGTTGACCGCGTGTGGCGGCGGTGGAGGTGGTGGCGGCATTCGTCCGACCACACCGACTGCACCGCCACCGACCTCGCCACCGCCACCACCGCCGCCAACCTCACCGCCACCGCCGCCACCGCCAGTGGTGGCACCGCCGACGACACCGGAACCCGCATTCGACGCGCATCTGGCGCTGATCAATGCACGCGCTGCGCAGGCGTTGGGGTTCACCGGTGCGGGGTTTCGCATCGGCGTGATCGATACCGGCATCAATACCAATCATCCGGCCTTGCAGGGGCGGGTCAGCGACAGCTTCATCTATGTCGATCCGCGCACCAACAATGTCGCTGCGGGCGATGTGGTGGGCCACGGCACCGTGGTGGCGCAGCTGGCGGCCGGGCGTGCCGTGGGGCAGTGGCCGGGCGGCATCGCCAGCGGCGCAGGCCTGGTGTCCGCACGCATCATCAGCGATGAAGCGCCGGACGATGACGGTAGCGGCGAAGGCAACGAGGTCGATGGCCCGCTTGGACTGGCCGGCGTGCATGCCGACCTGATCAGCGCAGGCGTGCGCATCATGAATAATTCGTGGGGCGGGCTATATTGGAACGACCCTGCGGTGACCAATCAGATTGCGCAGGAATACCGGCCTTTCATCATCGGCAACGATGGGCTGGTGGTGTTTGCGTCGGGCAACGAATCGCGTGCGCAGCCCTCCGATACGGCGGCGCTGCCCAGCCAGCTGGGTCCGAACGGGACGCTGCCGGCCGCCGATCTGGAACGCGGCTGGTTGGTGGTCGCCGCACTGGATACCGCCAATCCCACGCAGCTGGCCTCGTACTCCAATGCTTGCGGCGTTGCGATGCGTTACTGCCTGGTGGCGCCGGGCACCTCGATGTTTCTCGACCCCGATGCCACCGCCAGCAACATCCGTTACTTCTATGGCAGCGGCACCTCGTTTGCCGCGCCGCTGGTGTCCGGTGCTGCCGCACTGGTGTGGGAGGCGTTTCCGTATTTCAACAATGATCTGGTGCGCCAGACGTTGCTGGGAACTGCCACCGATCTGGGCGCAGCGGGCGTCGATCCGACGTTCGGCTACGGCTTGCTCAATGTCGGCAAGGCGGTGCTGGGACCGGCACGTTTCGATTGGGGGACGGTGGATGTCACCGTCAATACCTTGCGTTCGACCTGGGCCAACGACATCAGCGGCAGCGGTGGCCTGACCAAGCGCGGGACCGGTACCTTGGTATTGAGTAGCGATGCCAACACCTTTGCCGGCGACACCCAGGTGCTCGGTGGCACCTTGCAGACCGCCAGTCTGCAGAGCGCGCGCGTGGGCATCGCCAATGGCGCCAGGCTGGTCGGTGCCGGCAGGATTGGTGGAACGGTGAACAACGCCGGCACGCTGCAGGTCAACAGTGCGGCGCTGTCTGTCACCGGCAATTACACCCAGGCGGGTGATGGCCGTCTGGCCTTGAACGTCGGCGATCGTTTGAACGTTGCGGGCACCGCGACGATCGCGGGCGATCTGCAAGTGCTCGGCCGGCGCGATTACGTGATCGACAACAACACCTACACCTTGCTGCAAGCCACCAACGGGCTGCAGGGTCGGTTCGATTCGCTCAGCAACGGGCCGGCAGTGACCTTCCTCGATGCCAATCTGAGCTACGACAGCAATAGCGCGTATCTGACGTTGCGGCGCATGGATGTCACTGCTGTTGCGGCAACGCTGGGCGTCATCGGCACTGCGTCGATGGATTCGGCAGTGCGTGTCGAGCAGGCGTTCCAGCAGGTGGATGCGCAACAACTGCAAGGCAGCGGCGCGATCAGTAACGGCTTCATTCGCGCCGCAGCGGCGTTGCAGCAATCGCCGAATGCGAAGGCTGCCGCCGATTCGTTGCGCAGTCTGTCCGGTCGTGCGCATGCGGCCTCGGCCGCGATGACCTTCGATACCATCGATCTGGGCCGGCGTGCGTTGGCGGCGCATTTCGATGGCTTGTCGCAGCAGCCGCGCATGCTCGGCGTCTGGCAACGTGCGCTCGGCGGGCCGGGCGAGGGCGGGGTGACCACTTCCGGATTCGCCACCTCCGGCTGGATGATGGGCAATGATCTGCGTCTGGCCTCCGGCGCGGTCGCAGGTTTTGCCTTCGGCGAAACGCGCTCCAACAGCCTGGGCGATCTGGACGGTGCGCGTGGGCGCGATCGTCAGGTGCAAGGTCAGCTGTACTGGGGCACCACGCTGGGCTCAGCCTACACGCTGGGTCAGCTGGGTTTCGGCAATGTCGATCGGCAGATCGAGCGCAGCCTGCAGTTCGGCGAAGACCGCAGCAGCGCCTTCAGCGACTACAGCGGCAGTTACCTCAGTGGCAACCTGGAAACCGGCTACCGCTGGGGCGGTGCACGCGCATCGCTGACGCCGTATATGGGTCTGGATTACGTGCGGCTGCGTAGCGAGGGCTTCCGCGAAAGTGGTGGCGACGGTTTCGGGTTGCGTGCCGATGCCAGCACCTCCTCGCGCACGCAGGTGCTGGCCGGTGTGCGTTCGGCATATCGCTGGCGTGGCATCCAGTTGGGCGGTTATGCCGAGTGGCAGCAGGCATTGAGCAGCGAAGGCCTGATGCTGGATGCCAGCTTCATCGGCGTGGATGCGTGGGCGCCGTTGCGCGGCATGCAGCCGGCGCGCTCGGGTGGTCTGTTCGGCATCGCGGCCTCGGCGCCGTTCGGCAACCGGAGCCAGCTGCGTTTCGGTTACGACCAGCGGGTGGGCGAGCGCGGCGACGATCGCGCGCTGAGCCTGCGTTACAGCGCCGATTTCTGATCGGCGTCCTGCATGCCCAGGCACTGCTGCCTGGGCATGCGGATCACTCGCCGCGCAGCTTGTGCAAAAAACGCGGTGCGGTGCGGCCCAGCGGCAATTTGAGCTTGCTGATGGCCTCGATACGCGTTTCGGCAATCTGATCGGCTGCCTGCTGCGGCGGTACGCCCAGCTGCGTGGACAGATCGAACACCTTTTCCAGATTGTGATAGATGCTGCGGATCAGCCGCATCGCACGTTCGCGGTTGTAGCCGTCGATCTCCAGCGACACATTCATCACGCCGCCAGCATTCACCACGTAATCGGGTGCGTACAGGATGCCGCGCTTGTGCAACTCTTGCCCGATGGCGGCGCTGGCGAGCTGGTTGTTGGCAGTGCCGCAAATGATCTTGGCCTTGAGCCGTGGCAGGGTCTGTTCGTTGATCGCGCCTTCCAGCGCGCACGGCGCGAACACATCGGCCGGCACTTCGTAGATCTCGTCCACACGCACGGCTTCGGCGCCGTATTCGGCCACTGCGCGGTCCATCAGCGCCGGGTTCAGATCGGTCACATAGAGTTTGGCGCCGCGTTCCTTGAGCAGCTTGACCAGCTCCATGCCGATATGGCCCAGGCCCTGGATCGCGATGCTGGACTTGCCGACTTCTTCATGGCCGAGCCTGCGATTGAGCGAGGCCATTAGCGCTTGCAGCGCGCCGTAGGCAGTGAACGGCGCCGGGTCGCCGGAGCCGCGATGCACCTGATGCACGCCGGTGACGTACTCGCTCTCCAGGTAGATCTTTTCCATGTCGTTGACGTCGGTGCCCACGTCTTCGGAGGTGATGTAGCGCCCGCCCAGGGTGTCGACAAAACGGCCGAACGCGCGGAACAGCGCTTCGCTCTTGTCGGTTTTGGGGTCGCCGATGATCACCGCCTTGCCGCCGCCGACATTCAGGCCGGCCAGCGCGTTCTTGTAGGTCATGGTGCGGCTGAGCCGCAGCGCGTCATCGAGTGCGGCTTCGCTAGTGGGGTAGGGGCGCATGCGCAAGCCGCCCAATGCCGGCCCGAGGCGGGTGCTGTGCAAGGCGATGATCGCTTTGAGGCCGGCGTCGCGGTTGTGACAGAAAATCACCTGCTCGTGGCCGGTGGTATCGAGGGTTTCGAAAAGCATCGAAGGCTCCGCGGGGCTGCGTGATGTGCCTTCCCTGAGGCCGGGTCTGGACCCGTGCAATGGGAAACAAAAAACGCGACGTCTGCAGACCCTGTCCGATCACGTCGCGCTGCAACATTTTAAACCACGTCGGTAGGGGCTTGTGTATGAATCTGTTCACCAATGCCGATAGCACTGCTGCCGGAACCACAAGGTTCCCAGCCATTTGCTGCCCGTGGTGACCGGCAGGCCGGCGTGCAGCGAATCGGGATCGGGGCGGCCATCGGCCTGCAGGTTGTCGAAGCACACCACTGACCCGGCACGCGGCTGTACCCGGATGCCAGCAACAGGGAACTCGGTTTCGCCGCCTGCGCCGACATCGTTGAGATACACGCACGCGGTGCGCAGACGGTTGCCGGCGGCAGGGCGGTCTGCGGCGATCGTGCCCGGCGGCAGATAGTCGCGATGGGCGCGGTAGTGCTCGCCCGGCGCGTAGCACAGCACCGACAGCGCTTCGGCGTGGGTCAACGGCAGCTGCGCGCAGGCCGCCACGCGCGCCTGCGCTGCACGCGCAGCGAAGTCTTCGAGGATCGGATCCAGCGTGGCGCCGCGGCTGGTGCGGATCGGCGCGCGGTGCGTGCTCGCATTGTTGGGGTCCACCACCTGCGAAGCACGCAGATGCGGCCGTGCCAGCAGCATCAGCAAGCGGCATTCGTCGGCAGACAGCACAGCGGAGATTTCCTCGATCATGGGCGCGTCGTGGCGCCGCGTCGTCACGTTTCTTTGGGGCGCGAAACTGATGTGATCCTCTTCGCCAATGGGGTCGCGACCGGAATCGGGTGGCGGGATCCGCAAATCGGGTAGTGCGGCGATGCCCAACGGTTGCAATTGCCGCAACAGCTGCGCCGCGGCCTCAGGCTGCGGCGGGACGCCTTCGCCGCGCAGCAGGCGCTCTGCCAGCAGTGCGGCCGCCAGCGCATCGCCGCCTGCGGCGGCGCGCTCCAGCAGGGCAACGCAGCGGCGTTGTTGTTGCGGGTCATCGATGCGGCCGTGCTGGACGGCCAGTGCGCGGAGTGCGAGTGGATAGTCGGCCGAGGCTGCTGCGTGCAGTTGCGCATATGCCTGAGGCGCCAGCGCCAACGGAGTGTCGGTGACTGCCAGCGTTGCCAGCAGATAACGCGCCGCTGCGGAGTCCTGGCGCTCGGCCTGCTGCCAGTGCGCCCGCGCCTGGGCAATGTCCACATCGCAACCGACACCGTAGGCCAGCATGCGCCCGGCTTCGATTAGAGCCGTGGTATCGCCTGCGGCCGCGCCGCGCGCGTACCAGACCAAGGCCTGCTCGGTCTGCCCGGCGCGCACCAGCGCCTGTGCCAAGGCATTCATTGCGGCGGGCTGTTGCCCATTGGCAGCTTGCGTCAGGTCGGCGAGTGAATGCGTCTGTTCCATCGCGGCATCCTAAGCCCTGCCCGGGCGATGCGCGATCAGCTGCTCGCCGACAGCGCCAGCTGGGTCAGATACAGGCGCAGATCGAACTCCAGTTGGTGGTAGTCGCGCGTCATGTGGTTGCACAGCTGGTAGAAGGCCTTGTTGTGATCGGCCTCCTTCAGGTGCGCCAGCTCGTGGGCCACGATCATCTGCAGAAATGGCTCTGGAGCATCGCGGAACAGCGAGGCGATGCGGATTTCGCGGCTGGCCTTGAGCCGGCTGCCGTGCACGCGCGAGATCGCGGTGTGTGTGCCCAATGCATGCTTCACCACTTGCAGATGGTTGTCGTACATCGCCTTGTGCAAGGTGGGTGATGAGCGCATGTAGCGCTCCTTCATCGCTTTGACGTACTCGTACAGATGGCGGTCGGTGCGGATCTCATGGCGGTCCGGGTAGCGCCGCGCCAGCACCGCTGCGAGTTTGTCCTGCGCGATCAGCTCGCGCACCTGATCCAGGACGGCGGGCGGGTAACCGGTGAGATAGCGGAGAGTGTCCATGCCGATCGAGTGCTGCGAAGTGCACATGATCGCCGATGCAGGTGCCGGTGGCGAATCTGCGCGCGCGAATGTGGCGGTGTGTGTCAGGCGTATTCACGAATGCGGCACACCCGGATGCGTAGCGTGCAGCGCATGTTTTGCGGTGTATTGCCGCAGGCACACGACTAAAAACACGGCACCGTGCCGGACGAGGAGACAACAACATGATCAAGTGGGCCATTATTTTCGCCATCATCGGACTGATCGCCGGTGCGCTCGGGTTTGGCGGCATGGCGGGCGCTGCGATGGGCATTGCCAAGTTCCTGTTCTGGGCCGGCATCATCATCGCCATCGTGCTGTTTGTGCTGGGTGTGACGATCGCCAAGAAAGTGACCTGACGTTCCAGTGCCTGGCGTCGGCGCGCGCTTCGCACGCCAGCCGCGTTACCCGGAATGCAGAAGAGCGGCCATTGGCCGCTCTTTTTGTTACTGCAATCTGATCAATCGAATCGGCCGGCGCAAGTATTCGGCCGGCGCAAGTAAGAGGCCGCAGGCGAGTTCTACCGCAACGCGTTCAACGCGCTCTTGCGCAGATCAGACGCCGGTGTCTTCGGCAGTGGTGTGCAAGGCGATGTTGAGTTGATCGATGGTTACGATCCAGTCGGCATCGTCGAGGCGTTCTTCACGCAACAACTGTGCCTGCGCCGGGGTCCAGAATGGCGCCTCTTCCAGACGCACATCGCCCGGCAACGGAGAGTGCTCATCGATAAAGTCGCGAATGCTGACTTCGTCCGATGGCAGGCCCAACTGGGCGAATAATTCGGAGAACGGGTGGACGGGTTGTTCCATTGCAGATTCCTCAACGAGTGCGAATACCCCGATGCTAGAGCACCCGATTTGAGCGCACTGTGCACGTCCGGCTTGGATTTGCCTTTGGGCATGCCCATATTCCACTCCTGAGCCAACAAGCCGAGGCGATCATGGCGACCGGATGGGCGGGTGATGGGGCGGTGCAGGACCAGATCGATGCAACCGTCGAGGATGCGATCAAGCGCGCGCGGAGCCAGCTGCATCAGGGCCCGAGCCTGACGCATTGCGAAGAGTGCGATGCAGCGATTCCCGAAGCGCGGCGCAAGGCCGTGCCAGGCGTGCACCTGTGCGTAAATTGCCAGGAAGCGCACGACCTCGAGCAGGCGGCGCAGGGCGGCTACAACCGCCGCGGCAGCAAGGACAGTCAACTGCGTTGACAGCTGGATGGGCGTCTTAGTGGGTGTTGAAGTGGCTGGTCTCGCGCCAGCGACGTGTGGTGCGCTGGAAGAACAGGCTGTTGGGAACCTGCAGCACGCTGCCTGCATGGTCGCCGGTTTCTTCCAGTGTCGTGTAAATCACGTTGATGTCGATCACGCGGCCTTTCAAGCCCGGCTTGTCGCCGCCTTCGAGCAATTCGATATGGTCGTGCAGGCGGAACGGGCGCGTGGTGATGATCAGGAACGTGCAGAAGATATTGGACAGCACGCTCCATGCCGCGAAGAACGCCACCGCACCGACCGCCGCGAACCCGGTGAACGCGGTCCACAAGGTGCCGCTGGAGACGCCAAGCACGTTCAGCACCGTCAGCACGGCAGTGACCGAGATGACGAAGCTGCCCACACGCCGGATACCGATCATCATTTCTGCCGGCAGGCTGTAGCGCGTGCACAAGCGCCGCAGCAGTTGCCGCAGCAACAGCCGTACCAGCGCGGCAACGGCGACGATCAACACGATTTGTACCGTTGGCACTGCGACAGCCAGCCACTGCGGATTCCAGTGCGGCAGCAGGCTACGGATCATGGTGGGCAACGCATCGGGCGTGGACATCACATCATGCAGGTTGGGTGGATGCCCATTGTAACGGGGCGCTCAAGGAAGACAGCACGCAGTTGCAGCTGGACTAGCGCGCAACACGCGCACCGGATGCAGAGAGTGCGACCAATCGCTGCCAGCGCTGTCCCAGGTGACGCACCAGCGTCCATTCCCGTGGTGTGCTCATCGCGACGCAAGACACCTGCTTGAGCGGTAAACGCAGCAGGCACAGCTCCAGGCGCGCCGGGGTCAGCGTGAGCTGCAGCGCATCCATCGGCAGCGGGGCCGGGCAGTGGGTGGAGCACAGGCTCAGGAGCAATCCAAGAACATGCGGCATGTGGGCTTCCGATCAGGATGCCTGCGCTTGGAGCGGCCGATGACCGTGCCCAGGCAAGCGATGCAGCGCAGGAGTGCGCTATCGAAAGGATTGGATGCGTCGGCAGGCGAAAAGGTTTACGCCGCGCTCGAAGAACAAGAGTTTGCCGGGTTTAAACCTTTGCGCTGTCTGTTGCATCGAACTGGATATGCTCGACACCGCCATGCCCATCGATGCCTCAGAGTGCGACAGCCCCGCCGACCGCGATGACGCCGGCTTGGCGCGTGCTGCTGCGCGCGGAGATCGCGCTGCCTACGAGACCATCTATCGCCGCCACTCGCCACGGTTGTATGCGGTGGTCTGGCGGCTGTGCGGTGGCAATGCGGCGCGCGCCGACGATGTGTTGCAGGAAACCTTCATCGCGGCATGGAAGGCCTTGCCGCAATTCCGTTTTCAGAGTGCGCTGGGCACCTGGCTGCATCGCCTGGCGGTCAATACCGCCTTGATGGAGTTGCGTGCGCGCTCGGCTGCGAGCGATCACCTGGTGGACGATGCCGACGGCGAGATCCTCGCGGCGATTCCCGGCGCAGCGCATTGCCAATCGACCCGGATGGATCTGGAGCGCGCGCTGGAAACATTGCCGCCGCGTGCACGCGCAGTGCTGGTACTGCACGACATCGAGGGCTGGAAACATCAGGAAATTGCCGACCAACTCCACATGGCGGTCGGCAGTTCCAAGGCGCAACTACATCGCGCGCGCGGCTTGCTGCGTGCGCGGCTGGGAGACACCGTATGAACCACGATCACCATGATTCGCATGACCCACGCGAGACCGATGACGCTGCGTTGTGCACGCGTTTGCGGGCATTGCCGCAACACCGCCAGCCACCGGCGCAGGTGTGGGAGCGCATTGCACCCGCATTGACGGCGCACTCCAACGTGGTCGCATTGACGCCACGCCGTCATCGCGCCTGGGCCTGGCCTGCACTGGGTGTGGCGCTCGCCGCTGCGCTGGCGTTGGTGGTTATCGTGCCCGGGCTCGATCGGCAGGCACGCACGCCCGTGCCCGTGCAGCCCGCGCTGGTGGCGCAGGCACAGGCGATGGCCGGGCAGTACCAGCAGGCGATTGCGGCATTTCCAGTCCAGCAGGTGCCGGCCGATCTACGTCCGGCGCTGGATGAGCTGGATCAAAGCGTACAGGCCATCCACGCCGCGATCGCGCAGAGCCCGCGCTCGGCGTTTTTGTTGTCGCAGCTGCAGCGCACCTATGCGAAGCGGCTGCAATTGACCCGTCTCGCCGCACAGGGCGAGGCATCTTTCCCTAGCTGAGGAGCATGCCCATGCGTTACGTCACTCTTTCCCTGTTGTTGCTGGCTGCGGTCTGCGCCGCGCCGGCAGCGGCGCAGACCACGCTGAAGCAGACCCATCCGCTGGCGCGCGGTGGGCGCGTGGAGGTGGAAAATATCGCCGGGCAGATTCGCGTGCGCGGTTGGGATCGTGACGAGGTGGCGCTGACCGGCACCCTGGGCGAGGGGCAGCGGCTGGATGTCGACGCAAGCCCGGACCTGCTGCAGCTCGAGGTGATCTACCCGCGCAACGGCCGCAACAGCAAGGGCGCTCAACTGGAGTTGCGGGTCCCGCGTGCGGCGTTGCTGGACGTGGAGGCGGTGAGTGCCTCGGTCGATGTCGATCAGGTCGATCTGGCGCGGTTGCAGCTCAAGTCGGTCAGCGGCGATGTAGTCGCCGGTGGACGCGCCAAGGAGGCGCGACTGGAAACTGTCAGCGGCTCGCTGCGTAGCACGGTGGCCAGCGGGCGGCTGACGCTGGGCACGGTGAGTGGGCAAATCGATGCGCCATCGGGCGGTATCGGAGTGGTGTCGGTCGAGTCCGTCTCCGGCCAGATCCGGGTTGGCGCGGGGCAGGTGTCGCAGCTGCGCGCCGAGAGCGTGTCCGGGGGAACGGCGCTGACGGTGACCGGGCTGGCGCCCGGCGGCAGTATCGCGGCGGAGAGTGTCAGCGGTTCGATCACCCTGGGCGTGCCGCGCAATGTCTCGGCAGCGCTGCAGGTGGAGGTGTTCAGTGGCGACATCCGCTCGGTGGCCGGGCAGGTGCAGCGGCCGGAATACGGCCCGGGCAAGAGCCTGAAAACCAGGCTGGGGGCGGGCAATGGTGACGTCAAACTGGAATCGCACTCGGGCTCGGTGCGCATCGATTACAACAACTGATGCCCGAAAGCTGATGCCTGAAACAAGCGTGCCACCTTGCGGTGGCACGTTGAGCAAACACTTCGGGGCAACGCTTAGGCGATCTTGTCGCCATCGTTGCGTGCTGGGCCGAAGTTGGTGGTGAGCACTTCAATCCTGCCGCCGGTCTTGCGGAACGCGGCGATGTCGGCAGCGATACGCTCACGACTGAGCGGCTGCGACTTGCCTTCGCTGCGAGCGATGCTGGGCTGGGATTTCTGCTTGGTCGCGGGACGTGCCATGTGGCCTCCTGTAGCGGGGAAGTGCAAGGACATCGCGTGCGGCTAGGGTGGCGCGCGCAGAAGCGATGTCGAGAGGTGCGATCGCGTTCGGTGCGCAATCGCGGCGGCACGGCGAGCGTGCCTTGCAGACAAGACGGCGGGGCGTCCGGCAGCAACCGTGCATTATATGGGAAGTCGCGCCGGATTGCGTTAACGCGTGCTGTGCAATGCGATGGGCCCTGTGCACAGCTCACCGACCACGTGGCTGCTGCTTACCGCGCGGCAGCCCAGGCCAGGCCCTGGACCACACCGAAGGACGGATCGCCTTGCACCAGGCGCGATTCCGGGAAGGCGGCCGCGACCGTGTCGCGGATATAGCCTGCGCGCGACATGCCGCCGGTGAGGAACAGCGTGGCCGGCGGCGCGGCCAGGTCGGCACGCACCTGCGCGAGCAGGCCTTCCAGTTCGCCCAGGTAGTTGGAAGCGGACGCCACCAGCGCGCTGGCCTGCACTTCCACGCCGAGCCCGCGTTCGATGAAGTCCAGCGCCGCCCGGTGGTGGTCGCGCTCGCTGAGCGCGATCTTGCAGGCCTCCACGCCGCGATACAGGCGCGCGGTGTTGCCGGTGTCCTGCAGCGCCTGCAGGCGCTTGTCGAACGGGGCGGGCACGTCCTGGTACTTGTGCAGGCGGAATTCGCGCTGACGGGTCATGTCCTGCACCATCGCCGCTTCCACGTAGTGGTGGGTGGGCACGCGGGTGATGCCGCGGCCGAACAGCGGCATGTAGGCGGCCAGGCTCAGTGCCAGATCGATATCGGTACCGCCGCGTGCGATGCCCCAGGCGCGGTGCACCTGCGGCGCGTCACTACCGCCGACGCTGGCATGCGCGATGTCGGTGGTGCCGCCGCCGATGTCCACCACCACGGTGTCGTGCCGGGTGTCGTGGCTGACGTGGTAGTGCATGGCGGCAGCGGCGGGTTCTTCGAGGAAATCCACCGTGTCGAAGCCCGCAGCGATGGCGGCGGTCTGCAGGATCTCCAGCGCCTGTGCATTGCCGGCCTCGCCGATCGAGCTGCGGAACTGCACCGGGCGACCCAGCGTGGCGCTGCGGATATTGATGTCGAACTGGCGCGAGGCGGTGAGCCGAATGTGTTCCAGCACATGCGTGGCGATGCCGGTAATGGTCTGGCGCGCGCGCGGATGCAGGTTGTAGCCGAGCATCGACTTGGGGCTCTGCACCAGGCTGCCTTCGCCTTCGAGGAAATACGCATCCAGCGCCTCGTCGCCATAGACCGCGTTCTGCAGCAGGGCGGCAGAGCTGCGCGGCTCGCGTACCTGTTCTTCCATCCATTGGCGTCGCACGATGCGGATCGCATCGCGGCGCAGGCTGTCGTTGGCGGGCGTGCGGCCGGCGGCAAGCGCGTCGCGGCGGCCCGAATCGATCAGCCGTTCCACCTCGTATTCCAGCGCCGGGGTGAGGCTGAAATCGTCCGGGTCGCGCATGGTCTCGGGGAAATACACCGTGGTGCGGAACTGCAGGTCCTGCCCGAACCGCACCGGCACCACCTGGCCATCGACGATCGCCGCAGCGGCGGAATTGCTGGTACCGAAGTCGATGCCGAGTTTCATGCAGGCGGGCCTATGAGCGGGCCGCGCACTTTACTACTTCTGCCGTTTGCGTCGTGGGCAAAGGACCGCGCGCAGGTCGCAGCAGCCGAAGCGCCGTGCACCCGCAGGCGCACGGCGCGATGGCTCATGCCGCAAGGTTGGCGACGTGGCCTTCGTTCAGTTCTTCGGTGGTGGCTTCGCGCACTTCGATGACTTCGACCGCGAAATGCAGGGACTTCCCAGCCAACGGGTGATTGCCGTCGACGGTGACATGCTCCGGGCCGACGTCGGTGACCGTCACCAGCACCGGCCCTTGCTGGGTGCGGGCCTCGAACTGCACGCCCGGCACCACTTCGATATCGGTGGGAAAGGCATCGCGCGGCACCTGCTGGATCAATTGCGCATGGCGCGGGCCATAGCCCTGTTCGGGCGCCACATCGGCGGTGAGCGTTTCGCCCAGGCGCTTGCCTTCCAGCGCCTGCTCCAGGCCCGGCACGATATTGCCGGCGCCGTGCAAATAGCTCAGCGGCGTGTCCGGCGTGGAGCGGTCCAGCACCTGGCCGGTGTCGTCGGAAAGTGTGTAGTGAATGGTCGCAACGCGACCCTGGGTGATTTCCATTGGAAACCTCCATGACGGTGATCGAGTGGAATGCATCGGCTGATTCACGATGCGAAGAGATGCTGCACGCCCACCGTAGGCAATCGACTTCGATCATGCAACCGCAGCCGATCCGGCGGTTAGGGCGAGGATCAGCTTGGTCGTGGTGATGTCAGCTTGGCCATGCCTGCAGCCGCAGGTCGATGCGTCGACTGTCTGGCTGCATTGGAACTGCGGCGCGGCGGATGTTTTGCATCGCACGTCAGCAGGTGTTTCGCATGTTTCAACGTGCACCCCAACGCACGCGCCGCGCGCTAGTCGGGTTGTGCGCCGCGTTCGATCTCGGTACGCCGTGCATGCCAGGTTTCAGGCGTTTGCGGCTTGATGAACAGTGCGGTGAGCTCGGGGTGCTGGCGTTTGGCGGCGGCCTCGATGCGCCCGACGCAGGCTTCGATCTGCGGCGTGGTGCGGCTGTCTTCGAACTCGGCGCTCAACGCAGCCACCACTTGGTTCGGGCCCATCTGCATGGTGAGGACGCCGTTGGCGGCGCGCACGTCCGGGTCGCTGGCGGCAATGCGCAGCAGCGATTCGGTGACGTGCGCATATGCGGGCTCGCCGATCAGCAAGCCCTTGGTTTCGCGCGCGAGCAGGAACGCAGTGACCGCCAGTACGCCGGCGATGCCGATCGAGGCGATGCCATCGAGTTCGGGCATGTCCAGCAGTTGTGCGCCGGCAAGGCCAAGCACGGCCATGAACAAACCGATCAATGCGGCGCTGTCTTCGAGCAGCACGGTGAACGTGCTGGGATCCTTGCTCTGCCGAAACGCCTGGAAATAGCCCATGCGGCCCTTCTTCGCGCGGAACTCGCGCAAGGCCACCACCCAGGAAATGCCTTCGAACACGATCGACACGCCGAGCACGATGTAGGCGATCAGATGGCTTTTGGCCGGCTCGGGATTGCGCAGATGCACGATGCCTTCGTACAGCGACACGCCCGCGCCCATCGCAAACACCAGTAGCGCGACGATGAAGCTCCAGAAATACAGCTCGCGTCCGTAGCCGAACGGATGGGTGGGCGTCGGCGCCTGCGCTGCGCGGCGCAGGCCGTAGAGCAGCAGTACTTCGTTGATGGTGTCCACCAGCGAATGCACGCCTTCGCTGAGCATCGCCGAGCTGCCGGAAATGCCGGCGGCGATGAACTTGGCGATTGCGATGGCCAGGTTGCCGGCCAGCGCCACGTAGACGACCAGGTGCGAGCCGGTCTTTTTTGCGGCACTGGCATTGGCATTTGCCGCGCCGGGTCCGGTGGCCCCAGGCTCGGCAGCGCGATGCTCTGCGGATTCGGGCGCGCCGCTGGGCGGATTGGGGACCGATTGATTGGACACGCGCGACCTGCAAGGCATTCGACAAGCGCCGCACTATCGCGCCGCCGCCGTGCCGGAGACGTGATCGCGTGGCCGGGGCGCTACAATCCACGCCCGTTTTGAGCTTAGGAATCGCATGTCTACCGTTCCCGCCTGTCCGCAATGCGGCCTGGACAACACCTATGCCGACGGCGCCTTGTCGATCTGCGCAGACTGCGGCTTCGAATGGAGTGCCGGCGAATCCGCCGCGACCGCGACGGTGGTACGCGACAGCAACGGCAATGTGCTGCAGGCCGGCGACACGGTGAGCGTGATCAAGGATCTGAAGGTCAAGGGCTCGTCGATTCCGCTCAAGCAGGGCACGCTGATCCGCAATATCCGCCTGGTCGAAGACGATGCCGAGCACATCGAAGGCAATTCTGAAAAGATCAAGGGCCTGGTGTTGAAGACCTGTTTTCTGCGCAAGGCGTGAGGCGATTGCGGCTGCGGCAATGCCGCACGTAGCGTGTGTAGGAGCGCGCTTGCGCGCGATGAGGCGTTATCGATAACGCTTCATCGCGCGCAAGCGCGCTCCTACGATGTGGCACTTTCAATCGCGTGGGTAGACCGCTGCAACCGTGCAGCTCTGTCGCATCCGCGCAGCCAGGCCACCGCGCGTGGCGCTCAGGTCGCCCTGTTGGCCGGACCCGGCAGCCGCGCCGGCGAGCGCCATCTCGTCGAGCACGTCGACCTTGTCGCCGGGATTGCCGCAGATCGCATTCAAGCCCATGCCGGACACGAAGCGGATCGGCGGTGAGCCGCTGAGTTCGCGGCAGCTGTCCATCAGCTCGACGCGATAATGGCGGTGCGTGCCGGGGTGACGTGGCGAGACTTCCACCACCAGACCTTGGCCATCTTCCGACCAGGAGCGCAGCATGCTGGGATTGAAGCAATAGCTGGATGAGCCGGCGAAGTTACGCCGGCGCGATTCGCGCACGCTGACGCCTTCCAGGGTCGGTACGCCACCATGGTCGCGTTGCCTGGCAACGCTGGCATAGTCGCGCGCGCTGAGCATGGCGACCTGGCTGATCGCGCAACGTTGCTGGGCGGTGCTGACGTACGCCTGCGCACCATTGCAGACCCAACCATGCGCCGCCAGCAGGCTCGCATCCGCTTGCGCGGCGAGCTGCGGGCAATCCTGCGCCAAGCTGAGGCGGAACAATCGTCCGCCGTGTTCGGCCACCGCCAGCGTGCGCGCATCGGCTTGATGCAATTCGGACACCTTGCGTGCATCCAGGCACTCGGCGCTTGGCGCGGCCGGGCGCACCGGCTCGGCCGATGCAGTGGATAACGCGCAACTGAAAAGCGTGCTGCCGAGCAGAACCGCAGTGAGTACACGCATCACGCACATCCTTGGCAATGAGGTATGGCTGCATCATCTGCCAAGCAGGCCACGCTGACAATCGCAACGCGCGACGCGTCGCGCGTTCAACAAAACCGGGCGGGCGGCCTGCGCTGGGCACCGCCAGCGCACATGAGCGCATTGCCGATGCTGATCAGCGACCATGTGCGCGCGCAACCTCACGCGCACCTTTCAGCTTGCTGCTGCGATAACGCTGCGCAGCTTGCGCTCAAGGTGCTTCGGGCGGATCCGAATCCAGCACCTGCACCTTGCCGCCGGTGGTCTCGGGAAGAATGCGCTGATCGGTGGCCACCAACACCACGCCAGGCGTCAGCAGCGGCAGCAGGCCGGCCAGAAATGCCGGCGGTACCTGCAGCCGCGCGATGGTGTCGGCGTCCAGCGCTTGTCCTGCTGCGGCACTGCTGCCGGGGATGCCGATGCGCATCCAGTTGGGCATGCGTTGACCGGGCAGGCCGGGCACTTCGCCCGGCAAAAACCCCTGGCCGACGATAAAGGCCTGCGTGCCCAGCGGTGCGGCGCCCGGCTGCGCGTGCAGCGCGACTTGCGCACGTCCGATTTCCGCACCATTGCGATACACCACCAACTGCTGGTCGCTGCTGCTGACCAGCATCGAGATCGGGCCGGTGGGGGCCAGCTCCGGTTGCCATGCAAATGCCTGGCCGTTGGGCAGCGGCAGCAATGCGCGCTGCGCGCCGGTGGTCGGGTCGATCGGGCTGAGCGCGCGCGGATGTACGACCGCGTCCGCATCCACGCCGGCCTGCGCGACCACCACCACCATGCCCATGTTGGAGTTGTCGAACAGCAGCCGCGCGAATTCCGATGGCAGATGCACGCAGCCATGCGATTCCGGATAACCGGGCAAGCCGCCGGCATGCAGGGCCACGCCATCCCAGGTCAGTCGTTGCTGGTACGGCATCGGCGCGGCGTTATAGATGTTTGAGCGGTGGTCCTTGTCCTTCTGCAGGATGGTGAACACACCGGTGGGCGTCTCGTGCCCGGGCTTGCCGGAACTGATGGTGGAGACACCGATCAGGATGCCGTTGCGATACGCATAGGCACGTTGCTCGGTAAGGCTGACGATCACCGCCATCGGGCCCCAGCCCTTGCTGACGCCGCCCCAGATCCATTCGCCCGGCTTGAGTTGGGCAGGCGTGGTTTCGGCGGGGCTGGATTGGCGCGCGCCCCAGAACGGCACGGCAATGGCTTGCCCGCAGATCAGCAGCGTGCAGAAAAGAACAGCAGTGAGCAGTGGACGCATCGGCATTCCAGAAAGCAGTGTCGGCACGATCCTAGCGGGGCAGGGCGTGCGCGTCATGTCGTTGCTGCTGGTATCGGTGCGCCTTGCGAAGACAGCCGATGCCGCGAGCGTCTTGAGCGCGTAGCTTGCCTGTGCTGCAAAGCGTGCATGCAAGACGCACTGCATGCAGTGCGCAGATGACTCTTTGAGCTGGGTGAGATGGATCGTGCAGTCGGCCATTGCAGATGCCGACAGCCGCCGCACTGCGACGGCCATCGGGCATCCGGCGTCTACTGCATCAGTTCGGCAATGCGGGGTAGTCGATATAGCCTTCGGCACCGCCGCCGTACATGGTGGCCTGGTCGAAGTCGGCCAGCGGGGCGTTTTCGCGCAGGCGACGCACCAGATCCGGGTTGGCGATGAAGGGGCGGCCGTAGGCGATCGCATCGGCATAGCCGCTGTCGATGGCCTTTTCGGACAGCGCCTTGTCGTAGCTGTTGTTGGCGATCCAGGCACCGTCGAACTTCGCACGCAGTGCGGCGTAGTCGAAGGCCACGTTGTCGCGCGGACCGCCGGTTGCGCCTTCGATCACGTGCACGAAGGCCAGCCCGCCGATCAGGTTGAGGCGCTCGACCGCACGCTCGAACAAGGGCTGCGGATCGGAGTCGTGCATGCCGTACACCGGCGTGACCGGCGACAGGCGCACGCCGGTGCGCTCGGCGCCGATCTCGTCGGCAATGGCCTGCACCACTTCGGCCAGCAGACGGGTGCGGTTTTCGATATCGCCGCCGTACGCGTCGGTGCGCTGGTTGGAGCCGTCGCGCAGGAACTGGTCGAGCAGGTAGCCGTTGGCCGCATGCACTTCCACGCCGTCGAAACCGGCATCGATGGCGTTGCGCGCGGCGATGCGGTAGTCCTCGATCAAAGCGGGGATTTCGTCCAGCGCCAGTGCGCGCGGCTCGGACACATCTTCAAAGCCGTTCTTGGTGAAGGTCTTGCCTTCGGCGCGGATGGCGCTGGGCGCAACCGGCGATTCGCCCGGCGGCAGCACGCTGGTGTGCGACACGCGGCCCACATGCCACAGCTGCAGCACGATCTTGCCGCCGCGGCGATGCACTTCATCGGTGACCGCACGCCAGCCTTCGATTTGTTCCTTGCTGTGGATGCCGGGCGTGTCGAGATAGCCCTGACCGAGCGGGCTGATCTGGGTGCCCTCGGCCACGATCAATCCGGCACTGGCGCGTTGGCCGTAGTACTCGGCGGCGAGCGGCGAGGGCACCTGGCCGGCAACGGCACGGTTGCGCGTCAGCGGCGCCATGATCACGCGGTTGGCAAGATCCAGCGCGCCCAGGCGCACCGGGGAGAACAACGGGGATTCAGTGGATTTGGACATCAGCAACCAGTTGAAGTTGATCACGCGCCAGGCGCGGCACCGCGCCGATCGCGAGTGCCCCCTAGCGATGGTGGCGGACCCAAGCGGATTCGAGCGATGCCGATAGGACACAGCGTCTTCCACTGCACCAGAATTGCCCCGAACTGTGATGTGCTGGGGGCTTGGCGCTGAATCGCTGCCAGCGGCGTCCTTTCGCTCGATGCTGCATTGCACAATAATGAGCCGCCCCGTCATTCTGGAGTCGGGCATGTCCGATATCGATCTCTCACCGCCGCCCGTCTCGCGGCGCGATTACGTGCTGATCCTGTTTGCGTTGGCGATGGGCGGCTTTGCGATCGGCATCAGCGAATTCTCGACCATGGGGTTGATGACACAGATCGCGCAGGGGCTGCAGATCAGCGAGCCGCAGGTTGGTCACATCATCAGTGCCTATGCGTTAGGTGTGGTGGTCGGGGCACCGTTGCTGGCGATTCTTGGCGCGCGCTGGCCACGGCGCACCTTGTTGCTGCTGTTGATGGTGTTCTACGCGTTGGGCAACCTGGCCAGTGCGTTGGCGCCGAGCTATCACACGATGTTGCTGTGCCGTTTTATTGCGGGTTTGCCGCATGGCGCGTACTTCGGCGTGGCCTCGTTGGTGGCCGCATCGATCAGCCCGCCCAATCAACGCGCCACTGCGGTGGGCCGCGTGTTGATGGGCCTGAGCATCGCCTTGCTGGTGGGCAATCCGCTGGCGACCTGGCTGGGCCAGATCGTGAGCTGGCGTTGGGCCTACGCGGCGGTGTCGGTGCTTGCGCTGTGCACGGTTGCCGCAGTGGCGTCACGTTTGCCGCCTGCGCCGGACGAGCCACGGCAGCAGCCGCTGCGCGAGTTGCGCGCGTTCAATCAGCCGCAGGTGTGGCTGGCATTGGCGATCGGTGCAGTGGGTTTTTCCGGCATGTTCTGCGTCTTCAGTTATCTGGCACCGACCTTGACTGCGGTCACCGGCGTGGAGCCGGCGCGGATTCCCTTGGCCATGGTGGCGTTCGGTGTCGGCGGCGTGCTCGGCAGCATCCTGGGCGGCTGGTTGTTCGATCGCATGCAGTTCCGCGCGGTGCCGGTGCTGTTGGTGTGGTCGGTGGTGGTGATGCTGACCTTTCCGTTGGCCGCGCAATCGGGCCTGTGGGTGTTCGTCTCCATCGTGGCCGTGGGCACCATGGGCGCATTGGCTCCCGCATTGCAGACGCGTTTGATGGATGTGGCAGCCGAAGCGCAGACCCTGGCGGCGGCCTCCAACCACGCGGCATTCAATACAGCCAATGCCTTGGGCCCGTGGCTGGGTGGCATGGCGATCACCGCAGGCTGGGGCTGGACGTCCACCGGGTATGTGGGCGCGGCAACCGCGCTGGGCGGTTTGTTGGTGTACGCGCTGGCGGTGTGGCAGGAGCGTCGGCAACGTGTGTTGGTGGCGAGCTGATCCGCATTGCCGCGTGCGGTATTTCGTTTTTCCGTGGCGCTTCAACGTCAATCGGTAACACGATGCAATACGCGCCCATGGCGTATCCACAGCCAACTCACGGTGCGGCACCGAGACTGCAGGCTTGAACACAAGCGGACCGAACAGTGCCATGACCGAGTTCACTCCACCGCCGTGGAAGCGCCCCAATCCCAAGCGTAAATCTGCCTCCACGCCACTAAGCGATGCGCAGAAAGCAGCGGCCAGACAACGTGCGGAAGAAGCAGGGCGGCCGTATCCCAATCTGATCGACAACATGTGGGCGAGCCGGCAACCCAAGTGAGTTTTGACTTTGCGTTGGCATCGATGAATCGCTATTCATTGCTTGCATGACCGCGTGAGGAAGCGGCCCACATAACTCACATGCGGATTATGCGCGCGCCACCACTATGGGGCCGTACACAACGTCAAGGTAGCGCAATCAACGCATCGATTGCCTCATCCCCAAAGCCGGCGCGACCGCATCTGTTAGACGACGCAGCGCTGGCCCACCGCAACAAGGAGCGACACATGAGCATTCAGAGCAAGACCGAGCATAGCCTCAACGATCTCATCGCCATTTCCCGCGACGGCAAGGACTTCTACGACGAAGCCGCAGCCAAGGTCGACGATGTGGAACTCGCGACGCTGTTCCGCCGCATCGCTGGCGTCAAGTCCGACATCGTCAGCAATCTGAGCAGTGTTGTTGCAGCGGCCGGCGGCGAGCCGAAGACCAGCGGCACCATGGTCGGCAGCATGCAGCAGTTCTACGGCAAGGTGCGTGCAACGCTGGGCGACACCAAGTATGGCTATGTGGCCGAGCTGGAAGAGTCCGAAGACCGTCTGTTGAAGGCGTTCGATGAGACCATCGCCGACCAAGATACTCCGGCCGCTGCACGTGACGCTGCACTGCGTCTGCTGCCGGAAGTGCGCGCATGTCACGACGTGATGCGCAACCGCAAGCACGCGATGAAAAGCGCCGCGTAAGTTGCGTGCGTGACCGCAGCGCATCCAGGTGATGCAGCTCGTGGAGTAAACCGATAAAGGCGGAAACGGGTAGCGCAAGCTGCCCGTTTCTTTTTGTGTCGCGCATGCAGGCGCACATGCAGATACGGCGCACGCGTTCTGTTCCACGCAACCATGCGCGTTCCACGTTGCCAGCCATGTTTTTGCATGTGTCGGACACCCGCCAGGTCTGCTAGTATCCGCCGCCCTTCCTCCGGCAGGCCCGCATGCGCGGTCGTGGACTTACCCATGAAACAGCAGTTCCTGTACCTGTCATCGGCCGAGGCGCAGTTGTCGCTGGGCCTGGGGGAAGAGAAGACCACCGAGCGTTTGTTTTTTGCGGTAATGGCCGATGCGCGCACTGCCGAGCATGCGGCAACCATCGCCGAAGGGTTGCTTGGTAGCGGTCAGGTCGATGGCAAGCCGCTTGCGCGCGAGCGGCTGCATGTGACCTTGCATCATCTGGGCGATTACGCCGGTGGTTTGCCGCCATCGTTGGTGAGCCGCGCCAGTCAGGCGGCCGAGCGCGTGATGCTGGATGCCTTCGATGTGGCGTTCGATCGGGTCGGCACCTTCGGTGGACGGCGTTCGCAGTTGCCGTGCGTGTTGCGCGGCGAAGAGCAAGTGCGCGGGTTGTACGAGTTGCAAGGTGCACTGGGTCGGCAACTGGCGCATGTGGGGATTGCCGGCGATGCGCAGTACACGCCGCATATGACGCTGCTGTATTGCAATCAGGCGTTGCCGCAACGGCGCTGCGATACGCTCGCCTGGACGGTGCGCGAGTTCGCGCTGGTGCGCAGCTTTCTCGGCCAATCGCGTTACCAGATCGAAGGCCGCTGGTCGCTGCGTTGATGTGCAGGCGGGCGCGCACGCGGTAGCCTGCGTGCATGGACGCCACCACACCACTGCCATTGCAGGCCGAGCACCTGGCCGCGCTCGAACAGGCCTATGCCACGCCACCGCGCGCCTACCATCACTTCGGCCATGTGCGCGCGCTGCTGCAGCATTACGCCGAGGTCGCCGCCGGGCCGGGCTGGCAGCAGCCGGCCGAGGTCTGGCTGGCGGTGTTGTTTCACGATGCGGTGTATCAGCCCGGACGCAGCGACAACGAGGCCGAATCTGCCAACTGGGCGGCGCAGTGCATTCCGCGCTGGTGGCCGCAGGCGCAGGTGGATCTGCAGCGTGTGCAGAGCCTGATTCTGCTGACTGCACGTCATGGGCAACTGCAGCCGCAGGACGTGGACGCCGAAGCGGCGTTGTTTCTGGATTGCGACATGGCGATTCTGGCCGCACCGGCAGCGGTGTTCGATGCGTACGACAGTGCCATTGCCGCCGAATACCGCGGACATGTGCCAAGCGTGCTGTTCCGGCTCAACCGCCGGCGTTTTCTGGCCGGCCTGCTCAAGCGCCCGCGCATCTTCTTGAGCGATGACTTCCATGCGCGCTGTGATGCGGCCGCGCGGGCCAATCTGCGCCGGCGGCTGGGTCGCTGATCCGCCTGGATGATCCTGGCGGTTCATCCAGGCGCAGCAACAGCGCACGCTACAATGGCGCATGCACGACAGCGCCGTTTCCACACCCGATCCACGTCCGCAACCCCCCGAGCCGCCTGCGCCCAATGCGTGCTGCGAAAGCGGTTGTCCGTTGTGCGTGCATGATCTGTACGCCGAGGAACTGGCGCGCTACAGGCAAGCACTGGCAGCCTGGGAAGCGCGTCAGCAAGCGAGTGCGCCGTAAGCGAAGCGTCGCGCTTCGCGCTGCAGCCTGGAACGATTATCTTTGAACCACTTTTTCCGATGGTGCGACATGCGACGACTTGAGATGTGGAGCGCGCTCTGCGGCGCGGCGGTGTTGGCGCTATCGGGCGCGGTCGCCGCACAGGCACCGCAACCGGTGAGCCATGGCCGTTTCGAACAGGTGCCGGTGCTGATGCCCAAGGGCGAGCCGCAGCGTGTGGTGATCTGGTTGAGCGGTGCCGGCAATGCCGCCAAGCGCCAGGCGCAGGCAGAAAGCTTGCGCGCCGATGGCGCGATGGTGGCGATGGTGGACACCGCGCATCTGTACGCGGTGCTGCGCAAGGCCGGTGGCAGCTGCGCGTTCTCGGTTGGCGATGTGGAGAACTTTTCCCGCTATCTGCAGGCCTTCTATCACATCCCCACCTACCGTCTGCCATTGCTGGTCGGCGACGGCGACGGAGCGGCACTGGCTTATGCGATCGGGGCGCAAGCCAAGCCGCATGTGCTGGCCGGCGTGCTCACCGATGGGCTGTGCCCGGCGGCGGTCTCCGACCAGGCGATCTGCCAGCCGGGGGTGCGTCCGGGCAGCAACGCGCTGCTCCCGGTGCCGCTGCAGATTCCCTGGGTGCTGGCCGGCAGCCAGGACAAGCGTTGCCCGGCCGCGACCGAGAACGCCTTCCTCAAGCAGGTGCCGCAGGCGCGCACGTTCACGCGTTCCGCGCAGGGCGATATTCTGCCGGGTCTGCGCGCTGCCGCTCGCTCGTTGGGCGAGCAGAAGGGCGTGGCCCTGCCGCCGCCGCCGGGCGGTCTGGCCGATCTGCCAGTGGTGGAAGTGCCGGCCAAACCCGACGGCGACAGCGACGACGACACCTTTGTGATCTTCGTCTCCGGTGATGGTGGCTGGGCGGGTCTGGACGAAGAAGTGGCCGACGCGCTGGCCGCGCAGGGCATTCCGGTGGTCGGCCTGGATTCGCTGCGTTACTTCTGGACAGAACGCACGCCGCAGGGCTTCGCGACCGATCTGGACCGCATCGCGCGCTTCTACGCGCAGCGTTGGCAGCGTCAGCGGGTGGTGCTGATCGGCTTTTCGCAAGGCGCGGACGTGTTGCCCGCAGCGATCAACAAGTTACCGGCGCAGACCAGGCAGAACATCCGCATGACGGCGCTGTTGTCGGTGGGCAAGCTGGCCGACTACGAGTTCCATGTCAGCAACTGGCTGGGTTCGGACGACGATGGCCTGCCGATCGCACCAGAAGTGCAGCGCCTGCCGGCCGGCACCACGGTGTGCATCTACGGCCAGGACGATGAGGACGCGCTTTGCCCGAGCCTGCCGGCGCAGGCGGCCAAGCGGGTTGCGCTGCCGGGCGATCATCACTTCAAGGGCGATTACGCCACCTTGGCCAAGGTGATCATGGAGCAGTTGCACGGGCTGTCGAAGCCGTGAGCGAGCGGTGCATCTTTCCATCCGCAGCTTTTCCTTCAGCCGCCGACAATATCCGAAGGTGCTTGCGCGCGTGCCGGCATGGGACCTTACGCGGCATGGATGCCGCGTAAGAGCCTACATGGACGTACTTGCGGCGTGTCCCATGCCGGTACGCGTG
>NZ_VCME01000011.1:0-138971 GCF_011305375.1 Xanthomonas hortorum | reverse complement strand
AAGGTGCTGGCGCGCGTGCCGGCATGGGACCTTACGCGGCATGGATGCCGCGTAAGAGCCTACACGGACGTACTCGCGGCGTGTCCCATGCCGGCACGCGCGCAAGCGCCCCTCAGTAAACCGAGCATTTCGCACAAAGGCGCAGGCATCACGCGGCCTCACTCCTGCCGACCAGGATCCACCGAGATCAAGCGGGTCACATCCAGCAACGCCGCCGGCAAGTGCATGCCGCCCGGCGCGACCAGATAGCGCGGGCGCCAGGTCGGCGCGAACTTCGACTTGAAGCGGCGCAGGCCGCTGAACCCGTAGAAGCGTTCGCCGTGCCGCGCGACCAGGCTGGCGAAGCGGTTCCAGCGGCCGGCCAGGCGATGCTCGGTCATGCCCGACAGTGGTGCCATGCCCAGCGAGAAGCGCGTGTAGCCATTGGCCTGGCCCCACAGGAACAGCTCGATAAACAGGAAGTCCATGGTGCCCTTGGGCGCCTGCGCACTGTGGCGCATCAGATCCACCGACAGCTCGCCGCCGGCCGGCGCCCACCACACGTTGGCGAAGGCCATGATCTGCCCTTCTGCCTCGGCCACCGCCACCGGAAACCGACGCAGGTACTCCGCATCGAAGCTGCCCAACGAAAAGCCTTTCTCCTCGCCGGCTTTTTCTTCCAGCCACTGCTCGGAGACCTCGGCCAGCTGCGGCAGCACCGCCTCCACTTGCTCGGGTTGCAGCATGCGGAAGGTCAGGCCGCCGCGTTTGCCGCGGTTCCAGGCCTGGCGCAGGTCGGCACGGTCGCGGCCTTCCAGGGTGAAGCCTTCCAGCGGCACGATCGCCTCTTCGCCCAGCTTGACCAGGGTCAGCCCCATGTCGAGGTAGGTCTGCCAGTATTTTTCGCCGACTTGGTAGAACACCGGGCGCAGACCCATATGGTCGGCCTCTTCGCGGAAGCGCCAGATCAGCGCCCGCGCGACCTCCGGCGGGCCGACCGGATCGCCCATTGAGATCAGCGAGCCGCCGTAGCGCTGCATCATCACAAACCCACGCCCCTGCTCATCCAGCAGAAACGCCTTGTCGCCGGTCAACGCCAGGCAGGCCTGGGTGTCGGTGCTGATGGCCAGGATTGGTGCCAGCGTCTGCAGCGTCTGCGCATCGGCGGCCGGCATCGGGCGGCGCCCGCCACGCAGCAGGCGCGCCATGCCGAACACGATCACGCCCACGCACAGGATCAGCGCGGCGCGCAGCGCACGCGGCGCATTGGCCGAGGTGGCGAACTGCCACCACAGGTCGTTGCTGTATTCGACATGGCTGTAGACGAAGAACAGCAGCCAGAAGGTGGCCACCAGCACCAGCCCCAGATTGCTCAGCCAGCGCCACGACCAGGCTTCGTCCAGCAGCGCGCCCTGGCGATAGAACTCGCGGCGTGCCGCCCACAGCGCAACCGCCGCCAATGCCGCCGACAGCGACACCGAAATATGGCTGCCGCGTAATAGCGACAGCGGCGGCAACAGCACGCACACACCCAGTGCCAGCGCCCAGGCCGCATGGCTGCGGCGCTGCAGACCCTGGCCGATCAGCAACAACAACATGCCGCCCAGGCTGACCAGCAGATGCGAGGTTTCGATCAGCGGCAGCGGCGCCACTTCCTGACGCGCGCGTGGGGTGGGCAAGGTGCCGTCGATCATCAGCGCCGCACCCACCGCAAACACCGCCAACGCCAGAATCTGCGGCAGCCACGGGCGAAACGCCTTCCACACCGTGCGTGCGGTGCTCGCACTGGCACGCACTGGCGCACCCAGGCCCGAAGCCGCCGCCATTGCCACCGAAATCAGCAATGGCACGATGTAGTAGGTGACCCGGTAGGCCAGCGCCGCGGCCAGCACTGCGGCGGGGGTGACATGCGGCAGCAGCTTGAGCAGGCTCCACTCGAACACGCCCAGGCCGGCCGGCACGGTGGAGATCAGCCCGGCGACCACCGCCACCAGCCAGATGCCGATAAAGCCGAAGTAGCCGGTGCCCGGATCCGGCGGCAGCAGCACGTAGAACGCGGCCGCAGCCAGGCCCAGTTCGACCACGCTCAGCGCGGTCACGCCGAGCACCGTGGTGCGATCGGGCAGCCAGAAGCGATGGCTGCGGATGCCGAATTCGCGGCCCTGTCTGCCGACCAATACCAGCATCGCCACATAGCCGACCAGCAAGGCGATGCCGGCAATGCGGATGCCTTCGGCGGCGATCGGCAGGGCGCGGGCAGCGGCTTCCGGTTCCAGCATCAAGGCCAGGCCAAGCAGTACCCAGGCGCCGAAGATGAAGCCCAGTGTGCTCATCAGCACTACCTGGCCGATCTCGGCCAGAGTCAGCCCCACGCTGCCATAACCGCGCAAGCGCACCGCGCCGCCGGTCAGTGCGGCAAAGCCCAATGTCTGCCCGACCGCGTGCGCCATGAACGCGGTGATGCCCACCCGCGCCGGATGCAAGCGCTTGCCGGTGCGCTTGAGCCCCACCCAGTCAAAGCCCACCAGGCAGGCGTAGCTGCTCAAGCCCAGCAGCAGGGTGAGCGCGATCTGGCCGACCCCCAGTTCACGGAACGCCTGGCGGATCTGCCGATAGCCGTGGTCAGTGAACTGAGAGGACAGCGCGTGCAGCGCCATCGCCAGGATCGCCAGGCTGATGATCACCGGCAGGGCGCGACGCCAACCGCTGGCGGGCGTTTCGGAAGACACGGGGGTATCCGTCATGAGGGCAACGGGATCTGCTTGAGGGAAAGAGGGGGCATGCACGGAATGTGCCGCGCGCGGAGGGTCTGCATGGGCCGGTCGATTGAAGTGCGTGCAGCGTGATCGCGTCAATGCAGAAATGAAGTGAACGCTAAGGTTCGGCCATGCCGACATTTGTCCGCGCATGGCGGCCGCGCGCATCATAGGGCAAAGCCACGCGTACATGCCGTCGGGGAGCCGGATGGATCAGAGGACAGTTGCAAGGGAGACAGGCTGTTGATGGGGAATGCATGCGATTACCGCACTGCTGCGCTAACCCGGCGGCCATGTCCGCCACGCTGGAGCGGTTACGCCGGTGCGATCACCGCAGGGACGGGCATGGCCTTCATCGCTTTGGTGGTGTTGCTGCAATGGCTGCGCGGCGATCTGGACTGGATCGATGCACAACTGAGTGCCTACCTGCACGGCGCTTACGGCTTGCTGCTGCGCACCGCCTATTGCCTGCTGGCCGCAGCCATGGCGTGGCTGGCGCTGGGCCTGTACGTGGCGCTGGCGCCGGTCGCATGCAGTCGCACGGTGGTGGGCTTGTTCTGCATGGCGGCAGTAGGCCTGAGCGCAGTGGCGGTCGGCGACAGCTGGATGCCGGTGCTCGCACCCGACGCGGCGAAGATGGTGCATCTGTTGTCGGCGAATACCGCATTTCTGTGCGTAATTGCAGCGATATTGCTGCAATCCTGGTATTTCCGTCGTGATCGTTGGTGGCGGCAGCACCTCGTGCCGGCATTCGGTCTGGGCTTGGTGGCATTTGCGCTGTTGTTGTTCCACGTCAGCGTGACCAGCGCGCCGCCGGGCATCAGCCAGAAGAGTGCCATCGTGGCGATCGTGTCCTGGATGGTACTGGTGGGGCGGTGGCTGGCGTGCGACGTACGTGCGCAGGCTGCATGTTTGCCGCATTCGCGGGACAATGCCCGGGTCAACCAACCGTAGGAAGTCTGAAATGGTGCAGCGATTCGATACAGGTCCGCGGATGTCCGAAATGGCCGTGCATGGCGGCGTGTGCTATCTGGCCGGCCAGATTGCCGAGGACACCAGCGAAGACATCACCGGGCAGACCCGCCAGGTGCTGGGCGAAATCGACAAACTGCTGGCGCAGGCGGCCAGCGACAAGACCAAGATCCTGCGCGCGGAAATCTTCCTGGCCGACATCGCCGATTTCGACGGCATGAACAAGGCCTGGGACGAGTGGGTGCCGCATGGTTTTACGCCCGCACGTGCCACTGTCGAAGCCAAACTGGCGCGGCCGGAGTGGAAGGTGGAAATCGTGATCACCGCTGCGGCGGGCTGATCACCTGGCAGCGCGCGGATCGCCGGTCGATCGCGCGTTGCAGCCATGCGATCTGCAGAACATTGCAGCCGCCTCAGCAGCCAGTCACGAAAACCTGGTTGCGTGGCGGCTGGCAGTGCCAGCCAACGCGCTGATCTGCGTGCCAGCGTTGTTGAAGAACCGAGTTGAAGCCGACACATCGCGGCCATCTGTTGACCGCGATGTTGTTTGACGCGCGCTCCTGCGTCGATCAGCCTTGCTTCGATCAACGCTTGACGAAGCGATAGTGCGCCACGCCCCATTCGCGGCCCTGGTCGTAACCGAACAGCTCCGCACACGCCAGCCAGAACATCCGCCAGCGCTGCCACCAGCGTTGCGCATCGTCGCCGTAGGTCTGCTTCAGCAGCGGCATGATCTGCTCGCGGTGGCGGTCCTGATTCTCCAGCCAGGCATTGGCGGTTTTTTCGTAATGCTCGCCCGACAGCACCCAGCGCTGTTCGATCACCACGTCCTGCTGGAAATGCAGCAAGGTATCGGTGGCCGGCATCAGCCCGCCGGTGAAAAAGTGCCGCCCCATCCAGTTGTCTTCGCCGGCCACTTCGAACGGGTAGGCCAGATCGCGATGGCAGAAGACATGCACGAACAATTTGCCGCCCGGCGCCAGCCAGCTGCCGACGCGCGCCAGCAGCTCGCGGTAATTGCGCATGTGCTCGAACATTTCCACCGACACCACACGGTCGAAATTGCCCGGCGGCAGCGCCAGCGCGTTGACGTCGGCGGTGATGACCTGCACGTTGCTCAAACCGCGCACGCGGCACTGTTCCAGAATATGCGCGCGCTGCGGGCGTGAGTTGGACACCGCAGTGATGGTGGCGCCGGGATAGCGTTCGGCCATCCACAGGGTCAGCGAGCCCCAGCCGCAGCCCAGCTCCAGAATGCGCTGGCCATCGGCCAGCTCGGCACGCTCGCCGTACAGCGCCAGCATGCGTTCTTCGGCGGCATCCAGATCCGGCGTGGTCGCGTCCCAATAGCAGCTGCTGTATTTGAGCCGGCGCCCCAGGCACAGGGTGAAGAACTGCGGCGCCAACTCGTAGTGTTGGCGATTGGCGGCATCGGTTTCGATCGCGATCGCACTGGCACGCAGGCTGTCGATAAACGCGCGTTGACGTTCGCCGCTGCCATCGGCGCCGTCGCCGCGCTCATCGCGCAGGCGCTGTGCGCACAGTCGGCGGATGCCGTAGCGCAACGCGGCATCGGGCAGCAGGCCGGATTCGGCCAGCCGGGTGGCGAAGGATTCTTCGGGCAGCGAGGAGGGCGGGATAGTAACGGTGGACATACGACTCTCCAGGCGACTCAGGACGAAGGGGGAAACGGAAAAAATGCGCTGGTGCTGCGTTGGTACTGCGCATAGTCCTCACCACGCGAGCGCAGCGCCTGCTGCTCGGTGTAGGGAATGCCGGTGAAGCGATACAGAAACACGAACATCACCACCGGCCCGAGCGCACACAAGGCGAGCGGCCACGGCCCGGCACCGACAGCCAGCGCCAGATAGGCAAACCAATGCACGAACTCGAAGAAATAATTGGGATGGCGCGAATACCGCCACAGCCCGCTGCGGCAGGTGACGCCGCGATTGGCCGGATTGGCCTTGTGCGCAGACAGTTGCCGGTCCGCCAGCGCTTCGCCACCGACCGCGATCAACCACACGGCAATTGCCAATGTACTCCACACGCTCCAGGCCGGATTCGGGTTGCTGGCAGCGGCCAGAAACGGCACCGAAAACAGCACCACCACCACCGCTTGCGCCAGGAAAAAGCCCAGGAATTTACGTTGGTCGCCATTCCAGTGTTCGCGCAGTGCGCGATAGCGGCCATCCTCGTGCGGGTCGCCGAATACGCGCACGCCCAGATGCAGCGCCAGGCGCGCACCCCACACGCCGCCGAGCACGGCCACCAGCACGCGCGGTAGCAGCGCGCCATCGGACATCCACGCGCAATACGGCGCAGCGACGGCCAGACACGCGGCCCAAAGCACATCCACCGGGCCGGCATTGCCGCTGCGGCGTTGCCACAGCCAGCCGATCACCATCACCACGCTCGCAAATACGCCTACATGCAGCAGTGGCCAGACAGTCATTGCAGTTCTCCGGTGATGTGCTCAGGCAATGGTCGCGCCAGGCGGCGTGCATACAGCGACAACACGCCGCAGGCCACGCCCCAACCGATGCCGACCGCAACCGCCGCGTGCAGCTGTGGCGGCTGGAATGCCACCGCATTCCAGCTGCGCTGCGCCAACCAATACGAGAATGGCCCGAAGATGGCGCCCAGCAACACCGCCAACCACGGCCGTTGCATCACCGTTGCCAGGGAGTGATTGAGCGTGAGCGCAAAGCCCAGCCACAACGCCAGAATCCAGGCCGGTGCCAACAGCGTGCCCGGCCACGGTGCGGCGTAACGCACCCAGCCGCCTGCAGCCAGTGTGGTGTCCAGCAGCAAGCCCAGCGACAACGCGGCGATCAACAATTGCAGATCGCCCGGCGCGCGCCGCGACGGCCACAGCTGATACAGCGCAAATAGCGCCAACACCAGTAGTGTCGGCCAGATGCGCGCCTGCGCGGCGGCGCTGACCGCCACCACCCATAGCACCTGCAAACCGAGATAGTTGCCGAGCTGCTTCATGCGTCGGCAGGCAGGCCAGGCACGAACTGCGGCGGACGCGCGCCCGGCTTGCTCAGCCACAGATGCACATCGCCGATCGAGCGCTCCAGAAAACCGGCTTCGCAATAGGCCAGATAGAACTCCCACATGCGGATGAAGCGCTCGTCGTAGCCCAGCGCGCGCACCTGCGGCAGCTGCGCCATGAAGCGCTGCCGCCAGGCGCGCAGCGTCAACGCATAGCTCGGCCCGATGTCTTCGAGATTGAACAGGCGCAGATCGCTGGCGCGCGCGATGGCACCGGTCATCGCCGCCACCGAGGGAATGAAGCTGCCGGGGAAGATATGCCGCTTGATGAAGTCCACCGAGTGCAATGCCTGCGCATAGCGATGGTCTTCGATGGTGATGGCCTGGATCAGCGCCTCGCCATCGTCGGCAAGCAAGCTGCCGACCTTGGCGAAATAGGTGTCCAGATACTGATGGCCGATCGCCTCGATCATCTCGATCGACACCACCCGGTCGTAGCGACCGTCCAGATCGCGATAGTCGCGCAGCAACACCGTTACACGATCGCTCAAACCGGCTGCAGCGATGCGTTGGGTTGCCAGATCGAACTGCTCGCGCGAGATGGTGGTGGTGGTGACGCGGCAGCCGTGCTCGCGCGCAGCATGCATGGCGAATCCACCCCAGCCGGTGCCGATTTCCACCACATGGTGCTGCGGGCCGAGCCGCAGTTTCTGGCAGATGCGTTCGAGCTTGCGCGTGGCGGCGCGTTCCAGTGCCGCTTCGCATTGCGCCTCTTCGCCATCGACGAAGATCGCCGAGGAATACATCAGGTTTTCATCGAGAAACAGGCTGAATAACGGATTGCCCAGATCGTAATGCGCGGCGATATTGCGCCGGCTGCCGCTGCGGGTATTGCGCGCAAAGGTGTGCAGGCTGCGCATCGCCCAACCACCCAGACGTGCGGTGCCGGTTTCCATCGCATCCAGGCGGTCGCGATTGCGCAACAGCAGGCGCATCAGGCCGACCAGGTCGTCGCACTGCCATTGCCCATCCATGTACGACTCGCCGGCACCGACGCTGCCATTGAGCGCGGCCTGCCGATAGAAGCCCGGATCGGTGACGCGCAATTGCAGTTGCAAGGCATCCGCGCCGCTGGCATTGCCGAGGGTGGTGATGCCATCGGCCTCGTGCAGCTGCAATTGCCCATCGCGCAGGTCGCCGAGCGTGGCCAGCAGGCGCTTGCGCAACAGGCGATCCGTCCAGGAAGCCGCGCGCGGGGCAGTGGTGTCGGGCAGGGACGTGGCGTTCATCGGCGTTCTCGCACAGGCGGATGGGGGGTGTCGTGCACAGGGTTGCCGCGCAGCCACAGGCGCAAGGCCTGCCAGTGGATGGCGACCACCACCTGCACGGTCATCAAGGGGTAGGCCAACAGCGTGCGCGCCAGGGTGCGCGCGGTCAGCGGCTGGCGCTGCAGCACCAGGGTGGCGTCGAAACGGCGGGCGCCACTGTCGTTGCCTGCTGCGTCGGCATCGGGTGCATCCAGCACCTCCATATGCACGCGCAATTGCGCGTCCGGCACGCTGAAACGCCATTCGTACTGGTGCTGCATGCCCATGAAGGGCGAGACGTGGAAGCGCTTGTCGAAACGCCAGGCATGCACGTCGCGATGGGTACGCGCCTGCGCGACCGGCAGCACGTAGGTGTGGCGCTGCTGCCAGGGCGTGTTGGTGATTTCCGCAACGATCCAGCGCAGGCCGTCGTGACGATCGAAGCAGTAGTAGAAGCTGACCGGATTGAACACATGGCCGAAGTAGCGCAGATGCGTGAGCAGGCGGATTGCGCCGTCGGGGCGCTCGCCGGTGTGGGTCTGCACGCAATCGCGCACCGCTTCATCCAGTGGAATAGTTGGGTCGCCGAGATAATCGCTGCGACGGAACTGCGCCAGGTTGGCGCGCCCCACCGACCACAGCCAACGCTGCGCAAACACCCGATCCAGTTCGGACAGATCCAGATACATCAAAAACAGCTTGTAGCGAAAATCCAGCGGTTTTGGCGCAAACCGGCGGTGCCGCACCCAACCGGTATAGATCGCGCTGCGCAACGGCGCGGCCACGCTGCCGGCGCCATTGCCCTCGGTCGGGGGCAACGGCACCGCATCGGTGCTGGCTTCGCGCAGCAGCTGCATCACCACGGCACTCCCAGGCCGTGGGCGACGTCCACGCCGCTGCGCAGGCCATCTTCGTGAAAGCCGAAGCCCCATGCCGCGCCGGCAAACCAGGTGTGCTGGACGCCTTGAATATCGGCCTTGCGCGTCTGCGCCGCGAGTGCGGCCGCGTTCTGCACCGGGTGGCGATAGCGCATGCGCCGCAACACCTTGTCCGGGTCGATGTCGTGGTCGCGATTGAGGCTGACGATGAACGGCTGTGGCGCTTCGATCGACTGCAGCGCGTTCATCCAGTAACTCACCGTGCACGGCGCCTGCGGGTCGGCCGGCACATGCGCGTTCCACGCTGCCCAGGCGCGGTGATCGCGCGGCAACACGCGCGCATCGGTATGCAGCACGGTGTCGTTGTTCTGGTAGGTGATGCCGCCCAGGATCTGTTGCTCGGCCGGTGTGGAGTCGCTGAGCAATGCCAAGGCATCGTCGGCGTGACAAGCCAGCACCACGTCATTGAAATGTTCTTCGCCGCGCAGCGAGCTGAGCACCACGCCATTGCCGACGCGCCGGATCGCATGCACCGGGGTGGACAACCGCTCCAGCACCTGCCAGCGCCGCCGCAGCGCGCGCACATAGCTGTTGGATCCGCCACGCACCACCTGCCACTGCGGCCGCCCGCTGAGTTGCAGCATGTGGTGGTTGGCCATGAAGCCGATCAGCTGGCCCATCGGAAATTCCAGGATGCGCTGCGAGGGCGATGACCACAGCGCCGAGGCCATCGGCACCAGATGCTGGTCGCGAAATGCATCCGAGTAACGATGCCGCTGCAGATACTCGCCCAGCGTGCTGAACTGCTCGTCGCTGTGCAGCACCGCCGGTGCCTGGCGATAGAAGCGGCGCAGGTCGGACAACATGCCCCAGAAGCGCGGGCTGAGCAGATTGCGGCGCTGGCAGAACAGCCCGCCCAGGCTGCCGGCGTTGTATTCCAGCCCGCTGCGCGCATCGTGCACGGAGAAGCTCATCGTGGTCGGCTGCGCGGCCACGTCGAGCTCGGTGAACATGCGCGTGAGCAACGGATAGTGCTGCGGGTTGAACACGATGAAGCCGCTGTCCACCGCGTAGCGCTGGCCTTGCAGCTGGATGTCGTGCGTGTGCGTATGCCCGCCGAGATAATCGGCGGCCTCGAACAGAGTGACTTCATAGCGCCGCGACAACAGCCACGCCGCGCCCAGGCCGGCGATGCCACTGCCGACCACGGCAATCCTGCCCTCGCTCATCGGCGCACCCGCTCGGCGCGCTGCGTGAGCATCTTCGGCATTGGCTTGAGGTCCCACACCAGGCCCACCCACGACATCGCCGTGAGGCCGTACCAGGTCATGTCGTACTCCCACCAGCGCAAGCCCTGGCGCGCCGAGCCGGGGAAGAAATGATGGTTGTTGTGCCAGCCTTCGCCAAAGGTGAGCAGCGCCAGCAGCCAGTTGTTGCGGCTGTCGTCGCGGGTATCGAAGCGCCGGCTGCCGAAGCGATGCGCCAGCGAGTTGATGGTGAAGGTGGCATGGAACAAGGCCACGGTGGAGATCACAAAGCCCCATACCAGCAACTGCGCGCCATTGGTCTCCAGCGCGGGCGCGGCGGTGGCCAGCCAGTCGCCGAGCAGGTACAAGCCCAGCGCCAGCACCACCGGCATCACGATGTCGAAGCGGTCCAGAAAGCGCAGCTCGGCAAAGCGGCGCAGATCCGGGATGACCTCCCAATCGGTGCGGAAATTACGCGGGGTCAGGAACCAGCCGGTATGGCTCCACCAGAAGCCGTGTTGCGCCGGCGAATGCGGGTCGCGGCCGGTGTCGGTATGCCGATGGTGGTTGCGATGATGCGCGGCCCACCACAGCGGCCCGCGTTGCACGCAGGTAGCGCCGATCGCGGCGAACACGAACTGCAACACGCGCGAGGTCTTGAAGGCGCGGTGCGAGAAATAGCGATGATAGAAACCGGTCAGCGCAAACATGCGCAGCGCATACAGCGCCACCGCCATGCCCACCGCAAACCAGGACGCGCCCACCCAGACCACCGACAGGCAGGCCAGGTGCAGGGCGATGAAGGGGATGGCGCGCAGCCAGTCGATGCGGTCTGCGCGCGCTTCGTCCAGCGGTTCGTCGGTCTGCGAATCCACCCAGCGGCGCAGGCTGCCGATACGCATTGCCAACCAGCCACGGGGATGTGGGCTGGTGGGCTGAGGCGTTGCAGCGTTGGGGTCGACTCCGGTACTCGGCACGCGTGGTTCTCCGTCGTTGGTCGTGACCCTTTACGAACGCTGCCGGCAAACAGATGCACCAGCGCGCATGATCGTCGCATGCGTGTGTAAGGTTCGTCTGATCACACTGATAATTCGCGCAATCGCGCACACAATTGACCACACGCCGTATCGCTGGCGCGCATGAGGTCGTTCGTGAAACGAGCTTGCCTGCGAGAGCCTCGCAGGCAAGCTCACCGCCGGGTCAGGGCGCCATTGCCAGCGTGCTGATGCCGCCCTTGGCCACCACGGTACCGGTGGGGATGCCACCCGGCGCACCGCCCAGTGGTTCCAGAGTGACGGCCAACAGAGCCTCGTTGCTGAGCATGGGCATCAGCTGATCGGGGATCTGCGCGCGGCGTGCGCGTTGATCGTCGAACGTGCCCATCGAATGCGGCTTGCCGTCTGCGGTGATCAACCACAGTTCGGGCACCTTGTCGGCGGTGGCGGTGCGATCTAGCGGCGTCACCGTGATGGTGTGCTTGTCGGCATCCATCAAGGCCACGTAGCCCGGCCGGCCGTCTTCGGTCGCCAGCGTGGCGGTCATCGCGATGCCGGTGGCAGGCGGGGTGGCCGGGGTTGCTGGAGTCGTGACCGGCGGTGCCTGTACCACCGGGCCAGTGGCTGGCGGCTGCACCGATGCGGGCGGCGTGTTCACGTTCAACAAGGCCAGCACGCACACTGCGGCAGTCGCCAAGCCACCGGCACTGGCCCAACGCCAGAAGCGCACGCTGTTCCACAGTGGTGCTGCCGGCGTGGTGGTGGCGGTCTGTGCGGACGGCACTGCGCGCAGTGGGGTATCGAAGCCCAGCGTCTGGCGGATGCGCGTCCAGAGTTGATCTGACGGGGTC
The DNA here is from genome assembly GCF_011305375.1 of Xanthomonas hortorum. Classification (GTDB taxonomy): domain Bacteria; phylum Pseudomonadota; class Gammaproteobacteria; order Xanthomonadales; family Xanthomonadaceae; genus Xanthomonas; species Xanthomonas hortorum_E. Next base: position 126,986 of record NZ_VCME01000011.1, on the reverse strand, counting down.
ACCGCCGCGATTTCGTCCAGCAGCGGCATCAGATGTTGCTGCCATTGCAGAACCGCCTGATCGAACTGGCTGTCGGTGGCGATGCGTTGTTCGGCTGCCAGGCGCTCGTCGGCGCTCAGCAGGCCCAGCACGTACTCGCCGGCAAGCACGTCGCGCGGTGGTTCCTGGTCGATGGGGAATGGCGTGCTCATCGTTCCAGACATGCCTTGAGTTTGGCCAGGCCACGACGGATCCAGCTCTTGACCGTGCCGATCGGCGTGTCGGTGCGCGCCGCCAATTCTTCGTAGGTGATGCCATCGAAGAACGCGGTGCGGATCAAATCGCTGCGCGGCGGTTCGAGTTCGGCCAGACAATGGTCGATGCGGTGGCGCGTGCTGGCGCGCTCGGTGCGCTCCAGCGGTGAGGCATCGCTGGCACGCAGGTCGCCGGCATCGTCCAGGGTCACGTTGCGGCGCTGCGGTGCGTTGGCGCGCAGATGGTCGATCGCCTTGTTGCGCGCGATCATCGCCAGCCAGGTGAGCCCGCGTGCACGCGCCGGATCGAACTGCCCAGCCTTGTGCCAGATCAGCGTGAACACGTCCTGCAGCACTTCTTCGGCTTCGGCGCGTTGCGGAATCATGCGCAAGCACACCCCGAACAGCTTGGCCGAGGTCTGCCGATACAGCGCTTCGAAAGCATGCCGGTCGCCGCCCGCAGTTGCGGTGAGCAGGCGTCCGGTTTCATCGTCGTCGTGGCCAGGAATGGCACTCATGCGGTCGGGCGTTGAGTAAGGTGGCGCCGATCCTACCGGACTGGCTACACGGTGTCTTTCACTTGTGCCGGAACCACAGCAGCACAGCGGCGAGCAGCAACAGGATTTCCACGCCTGCCAGCGCAACCGTCGGTGCAGAGACCGGCCACAGCCGCGAGAGCGCGACAGTGCGGAACAGCACGATCGGGACGTAGAAGGCGAGTGCCACCAACAGCCCGGTGCGCGGTTGATCGATCCAGGCGAAGTAACCGAACAAAAACGCCATGCCCAACTGCAGACCGCCGTAGATGACCAGGTATTCCGACTGCCCGGCCGGCGAAAGCTGGGTGTAACCGACCGCATTTGCGGTCTTGGCCGGTGAGAGCGTGCACCAGATCGCCAGGACGACATAGAGCACTGCGTTGATCCAGAGATAGGCCTTGGCCATGAGGATGTTCCTGCGTGGGGAATGGGTGCCCGGGCCGTTTTACGCAACGGCGCGTGGTCGAACGTGAAGATGGCGCGTGTCTGGTTCACGGGGCGCTGCAGCGCTTGGCCAGCGGCTGCTCGCGTGCCTGGCGCAACTCGTCCGCACTGGCGGCACGCGCAGCGGTGTCCGGGAAAACGATGCGCACGTGCGGATAGCGGCCGCGTTCGTCGCGCAGATTGCCGACACCGCGGAATTCGAGCAGGCGCTTGTCGGCGATAGAATAGCGCACCTCCAGCGACGGCACTGCGGCGCCGTACCAGGCATCCAGGCTGAGCCGATAGCGACGCTGGCCGGCGCTGTCGCCGATCCGTTCGACCTTGAAGGCCAGCTGGCGCTGCAGACTCGGCAGCACGAAGTCGACGCGCTGCGTTGCGCTGGCGAGTGCGTCCCATTGGGTGCGCAGATAGGCATCGAAACCGGCATCGATCACGCGCGCGCCTTCGCTGGCGGGCAGCGCAGTGCGGCGTTCGGTCTTGCCGGGTTCCTGCTGGAACATCTCGCGCACGCCATCGCGTTGGCGCACGCCTTCGCGGTAGCCGTCGCGTCCATCGAGCAGGCTGAAGTCAGGTGCGCTGCCGCCGCCATCGACCAGTTTGCGCGCGAACGGGCGCCCGTCCGTGCAGCGATACAGCACCACCCGGCCGCCGTCGTCGAGCAGCCAGTGCGACTCGCGGTAACGCAGCGCGCCGCTGTCGCCATCGAAGGCATCGCCGTCCACACGGGTGACAGCTGCTGCGCTGAGCGGCGAACAGCCCAGCACCAGCAACAACAACGGCGGGATCGGCCGGCAGCGTGCGGCTAGTGTGGCAAGGGCGGCGAATGGGCGCATCGGCGGATTCCTCGATGGGAGTACACACCAATACGAGCGCGTCCGCAGCACGGATGCGCCGGATGCGTCAGGACGTTCCTGACGGAAGGTAGGAGTTGGAGGCCTTTTGCGAGCCGTCTAGCCGATTGTGTGCAGCTCGATGCAATCCACCGGGCAGGCTGGCAGGCAGAGCTCGCAGCCGGTGCACAGCGGCGCGATCACCGTGTGCATGTGTTTGGCGCCGCCGACGATGGCATCCACCGGGCAGGCCTGGATGCATTTGGTGCAGCCGATGCAGTCGGCCTCCACGATCCACGCCACTTGCGGCAGCGTGTGGGTACCGCGGGTGCGGTCGTACGGGCGTGCAGGAACCTGCAGTGCGTGCGCCAGCGCGCGGGCACCGGCGTCGCCACCGGGCGGGCAATGATCGACGTCGGCGTGCCCATCGGCCATCGCTTGCGCGTACGGGCGACAGCCGTCGTAACCGCACTGGCCGCATTGGGTCTGCGGCAGCAGGCGGTCGAGGCGTTCGACCAGATCGTGCGTGGGGGCGGGCGTTGCAATGGGCATGTCAGTGCAACAGATTGCCGCGATACCAGCGCTGCTGCGCCAGCGCCAGCATCGGTGTGTCTTCGCGGCTATCGCCATAGGCATGCACGCACTCGTACTGCGACAGGTCGTAGCGCAGGCGGATCTGCGTGGCCTTGTGCGGCCCGCAATCGCCATTGGCATAGCGCCCGCTCAGCACGCCGGCGTGGTGTTCCAGCCGATTGCAGATCAACGACAGGTCATGCTGCGCACACCACGGCTGCAGATATAGGTCCAGCGAACCGGACACCAGCACGACTTCATGCCCCTGCGCCTGGTGCCAGTCGATGCGCTGCATCATGTTCGTGCGCAACATGCCAGGCAGATCGTTGCGTGCATACGCTGCCCCGTGCATGGTCATTTCTTCCAGCGAGCGAGCGCTGAAGACCAGGCGCGTGACGCGTGCGCGCAGGGTTTGCGCGGAGATCAAGCCGAGTCGATAACCCAACACCCACGGACCCACCTGCCACTTTGCCGCCGCCAACTGCGCCGGCGTTGCCACCTTGCGCAGGAAGCGCGCATAGGTGTCGCAGGTGGTGATGGTGTGATCGAAGTCGAACAGGGCGAGTCGCATGGGGCTGGGAGGTGGGGCTTGGGATTGGGGATTTGGGATTAGAGATTGGTTAAAGGCGCGGTGTTTTTCCTTCTCCCACCGGGAGAAGGTGCCCCGCAGGGGCGGATGAGGGTACGGGCGAAGCCACGTGCAGTTGGAACGACACCATGGCTTCGCACCGTACCCTCACCCCAATCCCTCTCCCGCAGGAGAGGGGCTTAGCCTCTTCCTTCTCCCACCGGGAGAAGGTGCCCCGTAGGGGCGGATGAGGGTACGGGCGAAGCACTCGTGTCAGGTCTCCCTCAACAATCAGGTCTTGCTTTTACGATTCCCGATTCCCGATTCCCGCCTCACCGAACCGGCATCCCCGGCTGCGCGCCTGTATCGGCATCCAGCAACGCCAACGCGCCGCCATCGAAGCCGGCCGACAAAATCATGCCTTCGCTGATGCCAAAGCGCATCTTGCGTGGGGCCAGGTTGGCGATGAACACCACGCTGCGGCCGACCAGCGTTTCCGGTTCGCCGTAGCTGGCGCGGATGCCCGAGAAGATCTGCCGCTTGCCTAGCTCGCCGGCGTCCAGTTCGAAGCGCAGCAGCTTGTCCGAGCCTTCCACGAATTCGCACACCAGCACCTTGCCGATGCGCAGATCGAGCTTGGCGAAATCGTCGATGCCAATAAGACCTGGATTCGAGACGGAGGCGGGGGGATTGGCCGGCGTAGCCGCTTTTGCATCGGTTTTGGTCACCTTTGCAGCGCTGACGGTGGCCGCAGCCGGTGCTGCGGGCGCAGAGAGTGTGTCTTTTGAAGCGTCGGTCATGGCGTCGATCAGTTTGGGGTCGATACGGGTGAACAGGGCGGTGTAGGGCTGGATCGTGTGCGCGGTCAGCGGGCGCGCGACGTCTTCCCAGCTGGTCATCGGTGCCGACAGGAAAGCCTCGGCCTCGGCGCAGGTGCGCGGCAGGATCGGCTTGAGTGCGGCGACCAGAATGCGGAACAGATTCAAACCCTGCGTGCACACCGATTGCAGCTGCGCATCGGCACCTTCCTGCTTGGCGATCACCCATGGCTTGGTGTCGTCGATGTACTTGTTGGCCTCGTCGGCCAGCGCCATGGTCTGGCGGATCGCGCTGGCCGCGTCGTTGCGCTCATAGGCCTCGCGGATCGGCGCCAACGCGGCGACGAAGCGCTCGTATTGCGCAAGGTCGGGCAGGGTGTCGGCCAGCTTGCCGTCGAAGCGCTTGCCGATGAAGCCGGCGCAGCGGCTGGCAAGGTTGACGAACTTGCCGACCAGATCGGAGTTCACGCGCGTGACGAAATCGCCCAGATTCAGATCCAGATCATCCACGCCGCCAGAGGACTTGGCCGCGAAGTAATAGCGCAGCGCCTCCGGCTCCAGGCCCACGTCCAGGAAGGTCCGCGCCATCACGAAGGTGCCGCGCGACTTGGACATCTTGGCGCCGTCCACCATCAGGTAGCCGTTGACATGTAGACGGGTCGGCGCGCGATGGCCGGTGCCTTGCAGCACGGCCGGCCAGAACAGGCCGTGGAAATTGACGATGTCCTTGCCGATGAAGTGATGCAGCTCGGTCTGCGTGCCGGCGACCAGATGCGCGTCGAAGTCTTCGCCCATCTGCGCGCACAGCGTCTTGAAGCTGCACAAATAACCGATCGGCGCGTCCAGCCACACGTAGAAATACTTGCCCGGCTGGCCGGGAATCTGGAAGCCGAAGTACGGCGCATCGCGCGAGATGTCCCACGCGCGCAGGCCGCCTTCGGTGTCCAGCCATTCCTTGAGCTTGGCCTTGACGCCCGGCAGTGCGACATCGCCAGCCAGCCACTCACGCAAGAAGCCGTCGAAATGGCCCACTTCGAAGAAGAAATGCTCTGAATCGCGCAGCTCGGGCGTGGCGCCGGAGATCACCGATTTGGGCTCTTTCAGCTCGGTCGGAGCATAAGTGGCGCCGCAGACTTCGCAGTTGTCGCCGTATTGGTCGGCGCTGCCGCAGTTGGGGCAGATGCCCTTGATGTAGCGGTCCGGCAGGAACATGCCCTTGGCCGGGTCGTAAAACTGCGCCACCGAGCGACGGCTGATGTGACCGGCCGCCTCGAGCTTGCTGTAGAAGGCCTCGGTGAGTTCGCGATTGACCGGCGAATTGGTCGAATCGTAATGATCGAAGGTCACCCCGAACGCGGCGAAATCGCGCTCATGGCTGGCCTGGATGTTGGCGATGAAGGCTTCCGGGGTCACGCCGGCCTTTTCGGCGGCGAGCATGATCGGCGTGCCATGGGTGTCGTCGGCGCAGACGAACCAGGTCTTGTCGCCGCGCAAGCGGCGCGCGCGCACCCAGATGTCGGCCTGGATATAGCCGACCAGATGGCCAAGATGCAGCGGGCCGTTGGCGTAGGGCAGGGCGGTGGTGACGAGTGCGGTGCGGGTCATGGCAGGCGTAATGCGGGGGACGGGCGATTATCGCATTAGTCGTGAGCCGGGATTGGGGCTGGGAGATTGGGGATTCGTCAAAGCAGGATCAGGCCGCCTGCATGTCTAGACGCGCGGCGTCAGCCATCGCTGCGGCACCAGCAGCCGATGATCCCGCCCAATAGAACAAGCCCCCAAAAAAGTGCCGACGCACAAAAAAGGCGCCCCGAAGGACGCCCGCTCTTGCGAATCCCCAATCCCCAATCCCAGCTATTCACGAATCCAGGTCTGAGTGCGGCCCAGCGCTTCGATACCCACATAGCCGCGCATCTGCAACTTCTTGCCGCCGTCGGTCAGGGTGACCTTGGCCTTGTAGGTCTTGCCCTTGGCCGGGTCGAGCACCGAGCCGCCGCTCCACACCGCAGTGCCGTCGGGCTTGAGGCCCCACAGGATGGTCATGCCCTTGATCGGCTTACCTTTCTGGGCGCCATCGCATTTGTCGCAGAGCGGGCTCGGGCCCTTGTCCGATTGCAGGATGTCCACCACCTTGCCGCTCAGCGTGCCGTTGCCGGTTTGTTCGATCTGCACCACCGACTTGGGCTTGCCGGTCTCGTCGTCGATGGTCTTCCAGCGGCCTACCGGCGAATCGGCGGCCTGGGCCAGCAGCGAGGCGGCGGCCAGCGGCAGGGCCAGCATCAGGGTCTTGAAGGTCTTGCGCATGTGTCCCCTCCCAGGGATTGCTGTGGCCGCCGTCGGCGGCCTGATCGCAATGTATACCGTGGAGTATGGTGGCGGAAAGACGCGCTGCGGCATGCGTTCATTCGGCTATTGCAGCGTCACCTGCTTGCGGTTGTCCGCCGGCACGCGGTCGATCAGCTTGTTGTCCGGGTCGAAGCCGGCTTCCGCAGGCAGGCCGTCGACCGTGACGGTAAAGCTCGGCGCGGCGCTGGTGATGTGCTGACGCTTCAGGTACAGCACCGGTGCTTGCGCGTCCTTGCCAGCGGCCTTCCCGTAGATCGCTACCTCGATCCAGTCGTCCAACGGCACTGCGTGCTCCTTGCCCTTGCCGTCGGCCTGCAACTTGGCCGCATGCGTCTGCACGGTGACCTCATAGCGCCCATCGGGGCGCTTGCGTGCCTGCGCGCTCACCACGCGGTTGTCGTAGAAGGTGATCTTCTCGAACAGGTCGGTGATCAGCCCCTGCTGATCCGGGCGTGCCTCGGCCCGAATGGTCTGCAGCAGCTCGGCCGAGGTGGTGTAAGGCGGTTGTTCGAAAGCCTTGGCGGCCAGGAAGCGCTGCAACGCGCGGTTGAGCGCCTGCTCACCGATCTCTTCGCGCAGCCGGTAAAACGCCAGCGAGCCCTTGCGGTAGTGGATGTATTGCTGGTCTTCCACGCGATACAGCGGCAATTCCTCGATGGTTTCGCCACCACGGCCTTCCAGATAGCGATCCAGTTCGTACTTGAGAAAGCGACGCATGTGGGCGCGTCCGTACTCGCGTTCCATCACCATCAACGCCGAATACTGCGCCAGCGATTCCGACAGCATGGTGGCGCCCTGGACATTGGCACCGATCACCTGATGCGCCCACCATTGATGCGCCACTTCGTGGGCGGTGACATAGAACACGTAGTCGATATCGTTCTTGTCGCGCAGATCGGCAATGAAGCCGATCGATTCGGAGTAGGGAATGGTGTTGGCGAACGACTGCGCAAATCGCGCGTAACCGGGGAATTCGATGATGCGCACCTGATGCTGCTGATACGGGCTGAAATTGGCTTCGTAATAGGCCAGCGATTTCTGCACGCTCTCGATCATGCGTTGCACGTTGTATGGGTGCTTGGGGTCGTAATAAATCTCGATCGGGATGTTCTTGTAACGCGCCTTGCGCACTTCCCAGCGTGCCGACAGGTAGGCGTAGAAGTTGAGCATCGGGCGGTCCATCACGTAGCGGAAGCAGCGCCTGCCATCGCGTTGGAATTCTTTCTGCAGATAGCCCGGTGCCAGGGCGATCTGATCCGGTGCGGTACAGACGGTGCTGGCAAAACCGAGCCAGTCGGCATCGTTGCTGACGTAGCTGTTGGCGCGCGCGTCCTGATCTTCCAGCTTGGGCATGCGCGTGGGTTCGCCCAGGCCGCGCTTGCGGCGGTCGTTGCGGTCGGTGATCTCGGTCTGCGTGTTGTAGCCGAACCAGGGCAGCAGGGTATTGTTGAAAAAGCTGCCGTTGGCGACCAGTTCGGTTTGCGCCTGTTCGGCGGTGAGGCCGTGCGGATGCTGGTCCACGCGGAAGCGGAACACGCGCTCTTCGCCAGGTTGCAGCGGCTTTTGCAGGCGATAGATGCGGTAGCCGGCCGGCACGTCGTGCGTGGTAAGGGTCTGCCCGCCTAGATCCACCCTCACCAGGCTGCGGTCGCCAGTGCGGCCTTGCATGCCGATGTGCACCTCGCTGATCGGCGCGGTGTGGGTGTTGCGCACTGTCCAGGTGGCATCGATGACGACGGACTGGGTTTCCGGATGCAGATCGACCTGGTTGTCGATCGCGACGATGCGCGGCTGCGGCAGATCCTTGTACTTGCGGTAATCGCGCTCGTAGCGCGCCTGCAGGTCCAGCCGCTGTTCCGGCGACAGGAAGCTGTTGTAGACGTTGGTGTTCCAGTACAGCCAGCCGCCGACCGCCGCGAAGCCGAGCAGGGTGGCCGCCAATGCCGCACCGGTCGGGCTGCGCAGGCGCCGCAACGCCAGCCGCACACGCTGTCGCAACCCGTGGCCCACGCCGCGCGGCCAGAATGCCGAGGACAGCAACAGCAAGGCCAGCAGGAACACGCCCCAGTAGCCCTGAAACCACAACTGGCCAGGCAAAAAGTGCCCGTAGCCGTTCATGTCCGAATACGGTGCGTTGGGCCAGCCACCGAAGGTGTAGAGGTTCTGGGTGTAGTCGAGCATCGACAGCACCGATTGCCCGATCAACACCAGCATCAGCAGCGCATAGCCGACGAACTTGTTGTTGCTCAGCACCTGCAGCGCCAAGGCCATGCCGCCCATCAGCACGTACAACACCGAGCCCAGGGCCAGGGTCTTGAGATACAGCAGCGGTTCGATGCTGGTGTAGCCACGGCCAAGCTGCAGCGCGATCGAGGTCAGCGCACCGGCGAGCTGGAAGCTGGCGATCACCGCCAGCAAGGCGACGAATTTGCCGAGTAGCGGCACCCAATCGGGTACCGGCATCGCGTCGGTGATGCCGTCGATGCGGTTGCTGCGCTCCTTCCACACCAGCTCGCCGGCATAGAACAGCACCACGATGATCAGCAGAAAGCTGTAGCTGTTCTGCAGCGCCTCCAGCATCAACGAGGTCACCGGCAGCACGGCGGTGCCGTAATTGCGCGAATTGAACAAGGCGGTCGGGATGAAGTTGGCCAGGCCCAGCAGCAACAGCACCACGAACGGCGCACTGCGCAGCACGCCGAGCGTGTCGAAGCGGATCTGCCGCAGCAGCTGCTTCCATGCGGTCGCCGCGCCGAAGCTCGGTGTGACCGTCAGGCGCGTGGTGGTGACGCGCGTGCTGGTGGGCGCCGTATCGGCAGGCGCAATCGCGCCAGCGCCACGGCGCCGACGCGTGCCGCTGCGCTCGGTGCGAAACAGCGCGAAGGTGGCGGCGAACAGCACACCGCTCATGCCCAACCACACCGCGCGATTGGCGAGCAGATAGCCGGTCAGTGGCGGCAACTGGTGATTGCGCTGGTCCACCGACCAGTAGCGCAGCGTCTGCGACAACGCGCGGATGCCGAGCGGGTCGGACAGCGTGGCGATCCATACATTGTCCAGATCGGCCATCAGCGCACGGCTCACGCCATACAGCACGAAGAACACGATCACGCCGATGTAGACCCACAGAATGCTGCGCGTGGTCACCGCCAGCACCGCCAGCAACGCGGTGGTGAATAGCAGATTGGGCAGCACCAGCACCAGCAACGACCACAGATAAGGCAGCACTGTGACCGGGCCGAGCCGTGCCTGATCGATCCACGGCATGAATTGCGCCGCGAACATGCCCAGCGCGATCACCACGTACATCACCATGCCGGCGATCAGCGCCGCGCCGATGCGGCCAAGCAGATAGTCGCGCCGCCGCACCGGTGTGGAAAACACCAGCTCGGCAGTGCCCAGGTCGAAGTCACGCAGCAAGGCATTGCTGACGAACAGGGTGATCACCAGCAGACCGAGCAGGCTGAAAAGCCCCAGCAGCGTGGCGATCACGGTCGGCGCATTGCGCAGCACGTTGCCGATGCCGCCACCGATCTGCACCGCATCGCTGGACAGTGCGGCAAACGCCAGCAACGCATACAGCGCAGCCAGCAGCCACAGTAAGGGCGAGCGCAGTTGTTCGCGCAGCTCGAAACGCAGGAACGCCAGGATCATCGCAGCGCTCCGTCAGGCAGCCAGCGCTTGCTTGCGCAGGCGCTGGAAATAGACATCCTCAAGATCGGGAGCGACCTGTTCGAAACCCGGCTCCGGGCAGTCGGCGCTGAACACGTGGATCACCGGATGCCCGGCAATCAGACGCGTGGACAGCACGGTGAAGCGTGCCTCGTAATCGGGCAACGCCTGCTTGGCGACCTGTTTGCGCCAGACCTGCTGCTGCAGCATGTCGATCGCGTCGGCGGGCCGCCCGGTCAGCAACACCTGGCCCTTGTTCATGATGGCCATCGTCGGGCACAGGTCGGTGACGTCTTCGACGATGTGGGTGGACAGGATCACCACCACGTTCTCGCCGATTTCGGCCAGCAGATTGAGAAAGCGATTGCGCTCTTCCGGATCCAGCCCGGCCGTCGGCTCATCGACGATGACCAATTGCGGGTTGCCCAGCAGCGCCTGCGCAATGCCGAAACGTTGCCGCATGCCACCGGAATAGGTGCCGAGCTTGCGCTTGCGTGCGTCCCACAGATTCACTTGCTGCAACAGCCGCTCGACCACCTCCTTGCGCTGGCCGCGATGGCTCAGCCCCTTGAGCACGGCGAAGTGATCGAGCATGTCCAGCGCGCTGACTTTGGGATACACGCCGAAATCCTGCGGCAGATAGCCCAGCCGGCGGCGTAAGGCGTCCTTGTCGGTGAGCACGTCGATGCTGCTGCCGTCGGCGCCGGTCAGGCTGACGCTACCCGAATCGGGCTCCTGCAGCGTGGCCAGCGTGCGCATCAACGACGACTTGCCGGCGCCGTTTGGCCCCAGCAATCCGAACATGCCGCGAGGAATGTCGAGGGTGACGCCTTGCAGCGCATGCACGCCATTGGCGTAGGTCTTGGACAATGCACGGATCTGCAGCATGTACGGTTCCTGTGTCCTGGTGTGGTTCGATCTTCATGGCGTTACCGCATCGCCGCATCCGCCGAAAGTCACAGCGACCATCGACTACCAGCGGCTAACAAAACATACCGAGTGCCCGCCTGGCGGCCGCGCAGTAGCTTTGTTGATCGCTTTGATTCTTCGACGTGCCTCCGTGGCAGATGTGACCGAACCTGCCGGGTCTGCTGTTCAACCGACTTCGTAGAGCTCCAGCGGCAAGTCGTCCGGATCGGCGAAGAAGGTGAAGCGGCGGCCGGTGTATTCGTCGATGCGGATGTCTTCGGTGGCCACGCCGTGCGCGTTGAGATGCGCGACGGCCGCGTCCAGCGCTTCGACCCGGAAGGCAAGATGACGCAGCCCGCGTGCTTCCGGGCGGCTGGGGCGCAGCGGTGCGTCGGGAAACGAAAACAGCTCGATCTGGCCGCCGTCGGGCAGCGCCAGATCCAGCTTCCAGGAATCGCGCGGCTGGCGGTAATGCTCTGCGAGCACGCGCAAACCCAGGACGTCGCAATAGAACTGCTTGGAGCGCGCATAGTCGCCGGCGATGATCGCCACGTGGTGAATGCCGGCGAGCATCATGCGGCGCCTCGCATGCGATGGGGGAGCTGGCGCTGCCCCGCGTCGCTAGCGGCCAGCATGGATGCGCGACATGCAGCGACGACGACAGCGGCATTGATGGCATCTGCGATACATGCAGGCAGCGAGGATGCACTCCAGCGCTGCGTCTGCGCGTAGGTGCGTGTGTGCAAGTCATGTGGCATGTCAGCGGTCCGGATGAGCAGTGGCGAGGATACCCCCCGGGGTGCCCGCAGCGTGTTGTGCAGACCAGGCCGAGCGCGACGCGCGCTGGAGCGCATCGAGGCAAAACGCCCCGCGCGGTATCGCCGCACGGCATCGCGGATTGTTGGTGCCGCGTCACGGCTGGCCACCGCGTGGCTGTGCTCGCCTGCGCGCGCATGGCAGGATGCTGGGCCACCGACCCGCCATACCGATGCCCGAACCCACCTCCAACGCCGCACCGCAATTCCAGCGCAGCATGCAGGTGCGCCACCTGGTGATGTTGTCGCTGGGCGGGGTCATCGGCACCGGGTTGTTCTTCAACACCGGCTACATCATCGCCAGCACCGGTGCGTTGGGCACGGTGATCGCGTATCTGATCGGCGCATTGGTGGTGTATCTGGTGATGCAGTGCCTGGGCGAGCTGGCGGTGGCGATGCCGCAGACCGGTGCCTTTCACGTGTATGCCGCGCGCTATCTCGGGCCGGCCACCGGCTATGTGGTGGCGTGGTTGTACTGGCTGACCTGGACGGTGGCGTTGGGATCGAGCCTGACCGCTGCCGCGTTCTGCATGCAGTACTGGTTCCCGCACACACCGGCATGGCCGTGGTGTCTTTTGTTCTGCGCGCTGATCTTCGGCTTGAACACGGTGTCGGCGCGCTGGTTTGCCGAAGGCGAATTCTGGTTTTCGTTGATCAAGGTGATCACCATTCTGGTGTTCATCGTGCTCGGTGGTGCTGCGGTGGTCGGCGTGTTGCCGTTGGCAGATGGTTCGCCGGCCCCCGGGCTGCGCCACCTGCGCGCCGATGGCTGGTTTGCACAGGGCACCTTGCCGATTTTGATGACGATGGTGGCGGTGAACTTCGCTTTCTCCGGCACCGAGTTGATCGGTGTTGCCGCCGGCGAAACCGCGCAGCCGGCACGTGCGATTCCGCTGGCGATCCGCACCACGCTGGTCCGGTTGGTGGTGTTGTTCGTTGGCACCGTGCTGGTGCTGGCCGCACTGTTACCGGCCGAGCAGGCAGCAGTGGAGACCAGCCCGTTCGTGCGCGCGTTCGAGTTGCTGGGCATTCCGTATGCGGCCGACATCTTGAATGCAGTGATCCTCACCGCGATCCTGTCGGCGGCCAATTCCGGCCTGTACGCAGCCGCGCGCATGCTGTGGTCGCTGGCCAACGAAGGCACGCTGCCGGCGCGGCTGGCGCGCCTGACCCGGCGCGGCATCCCGTTGCCGGCATTGGCGTTGAGCATGCTCGGTGGTCTGTTGGCGCTGCTCACCGGCGTGTACGCGGCCGACACCGTGTTCGTTGCGATCTCGGCAGTATCGGGTTTTGCGGTGGTAGTGGTGTGGCTGAGCATCTGCGCCTCGCATTACTTTTTTCGGCGCCAGTTGCTGCGCGACGGCATCGCGCCGGAGAGCCTGGCGTATCGCGCGCCGTGGTATCCGTGGACGCCGATCCTGGGGTTTTCGCTGTGTCTGCTGGCCTGTATCGGGCTGGCATTCGATCCGCAGCAACGCATCGCGCTGTGGTGCGGCATCCCGTTTGTGGCGCTGTGCTACGGCGCCTACGCACTCACACAATGGCTTGCGGCCCGGAGACAGCACGCATGACGATTCTTCCCCGCCGGCCGCGTGCCGACGCACCTTTCAGCCAGGCCCTGCAGCACGATGGCTATGTGCTGCTCGATGGCGCGCTAGCTACCGAACTGGAACAACGTGGCTGCGATCTCAACGATGCGCTGTGGTCGGCGCGCGTGCTGATGGAGCAGCCGGAGCTGATCTATCAAGTGCATCGCGACTATTTCGCCGCCGGCGCGCAGTGCGCCATCACCGCCAGTTACCAGGCCACACCGTTGGGCTTTGCCGCGCGCGGGCTGGACCTGGCGCAGTCGCAAGCACTGATCGCACGCAGCGTGGCATTGGCCGCGCAGGCGCGCACCGATCATCTGCTTGCCCATCCACAGGACGCGCCGTTATGGGTGGCCGGGTCGGTCGGGCCGTATGGCGCGTATCTGGCTGATGGTTCGGAATACCGTGGCGACTACGCTCTGCCGTTGGCACAGCTGATGGACTTTCATCGTCCACGTATCGCCGCGTTGGCCGAGGCGGGTGTGGATGTCCTGGCCTGCGAGACGCTGCCGTCTGCCAACGAGATCGTCGCGCTGCGCCTGCTGCTGGAAGAATTTCCACAGCTGCATGCATGGTTTTCCTTCACCTTGCGCGATGCCGCGCATCTGAGCGACGGCACGCCGTTGGCACAGGTCATCCCGGCGCTGGATGCTTGCAAGCAAGTGATTGCAGTGGGCATCAACTGCATTGCACTGGAACACGTCACCGCCGCCTTGCAGACGCTGTCCGCGCTGACAGCGCTGCCGCTGGTGGTGTATCCCAATTCGGGCGAGCACTACGATGCCAGCGACAAGCGCTGGCACGCAGGAAGCACGACGGCATGCAGCTTGGCCGACCAGCACGCACAGTGGCTGGCGGCCGGTGCGCGGTTGATCGGCGGTTGCTGCCGCACCACGCCGCGCGACATCGCCGCGTTGGCGGCTGCGCGCACGGCGGGCTGAGCTGCCTCAGCCTTTTTGCGTGGCGATCCAGCGCTGGATCTTGTCCTGCAGGATCTCCAGCGGCACCGAGCCATCCTTGAGCACTTCGGTGTGGAAGGCGCGCACGTCGAAGCGTGGCCCAAGTTCGCGTTGCGCCTGTTCGCGCAGCTGCGCGATCTTCATCTCGCCGACCTTGTAGGCCAGCGCCTGGCCGGGGATGGCCATGTAGCGGTCCACCTCGGCTTCGGCATCGGTGCGGCTCATGCCCGAGTTGTCCAGCATGTAGTCGATCGCCTGGGTGCGGCTCCAGCCCTTGCTGTGCAGGCCGGTGTCAGCCACCAGGCGAATCGAGCGCCACAGCGCGTTCTGCAGATAACCGTAGGTGTTGTACGGATCCTGATACAGCCCCAGCTCGCGCCCCAGCGACTCCGCGTACAGGCCCCAGCCTTCGATATACGCCGTCTCGCCGCCCAGGCGGCGGAACTTGGGCAGATCGGTCAGCTGCTGCTGTAGCCCGAGCTGGTAGTGATGGCCGGGAATGGCCTCGTGCAGATACAGGCTCTCGGCCTCCCAGGTCTTGCGCGAGGGCAGGTCGGAGGTGTTGACGTAGAAGATGCCCGGCGTGCTGCCGTCGCCGTTGGGGCGCATGTACGAGCCACTGGCGGCCGCCTGCGCGCGCTGCGCTTCCACCACACGCACTTCCAGCGCTGGCATGCCCTGGACATTGAACAGGCGCGGCACCGCCAGCTGTACGCGGCCCTGCAGCCCACGGTAATAACCCAGCAATTCGGTGTCGCTGCGGAACGCGAAGCGCCTGTCGGTCTGCATGAACTTGTAGAACTTGGGCAGGTTGCCGCGGAACTTGACCTGCTTGGCCAGCGCGGCGATCTCGCCCTGCAGGCGCGCCACCTCATCCAGCCCGATCTGATGGATCTGGTCCGGGGTCAGCTCGGAGGTGGTGCTCTGACGCACGTCGTAGGCGTACCAGGCCGCGCCATTGGGCAGCGCCGTCAGTCCGTCGGTATCGCGGCAGGCCGGCAGGTATTCGGTGGCGATGAAGCCGCGCAGCTCCCGGTAGGCCGGCATGATGCGCACTTCGATCAAACGCTTGTATTCGGCGGTGATGCGCTGCTTGTCGGCCTCGGGCATGTCTGCCGGCAGGTTGCGCACCGGGCCCCAGAACAGGCTGTCTTCGGCATTGCGCGCGATGATCGCGTCCAGCTGCGGCAGCACTTTTTGCATCAGCACCTTCGGCTGCACCACGCCGGCCTGCATGCCGGCGCGCATATTGGTGATCGCCTGGTCGAACAGCTCGGGAATGCCGACCGCACGCCGCGACCAGTTGTCGTAGTCCTTGACCGTCTTGAACGGCTGCGCACCGGTGCCCGAGCCCAGCACCACCGCGATGCTGGCGATGTTGTAGAACTGGTTGATCGGCAGCATCCAGCTGGGGAACTGCTCGGCTGCCAGTGCGCTGCGCGCGTCGCGCACGAAGATCTGATAGCTGAGCAGGTCCTGCCCGCTCAGGCCGTCCGGGCCCAACGCCTCGGCCTTGCCCAGCCACAGCACGGTGAAGTCGTGCGACTGTTGCCGGAACGCCGGCGACAGGAAGTTGGGCAACTGGTCGTTGTAGCGGGTTTCGCCCTGGAAGGTGGCCTGCAGCGGGTTGAGCTTGAGCGAGGCATCCCAGTACTGGTCGTAAAGCAGGTTGAGCTGTTGCGCCTTGGTCAGCACCACGGGCGCGGCGACGACGCGCGGCTTGGCCCTGGCGGCTTTGCCCCCTTTGGCAGCCTTGGTGGTCCTGGCCGCCGGCTTGGCGGTCTTCTTGCCTTTGCTCGCCTTCGCGCGCGTTTGCGAGGTCTGTGCCTTGCCGGTTTTCTTCTTGGCCGCATCGGCGGGCGCTGCCAGCGACAGGCTCATGATGGCGGCCATGGCCAGGGACAGCAGGCGGGAAAAGCTGAGGGGCATTACCGGCTCCGGGAACAAGCGAGCGGGGAGCTTGCCCGATCCGCACCGTTCAAGCCACCCACCCGCGACACCTGGCCCGCCTGAAATTCATGAAGCCCGCGCTGCAGATGGGTGACGCACACGCATGTTGCAGTGCGATAGTCTTGCGCGCATGCAACAGGATGAATCGACACGCGGGACGCAGTTGCCCCTGCAAGGCGGGCAGGGGTTCTGGCGCGATGCGGCATTGCCCTTCGTCGAACTCCGTCAGGTGATCAACAGCCGCACGCTCTGTTATGCGGCGCATACGCACGAGCAATGGTCGGTGGGTGCGGTGGATCGCGGGCTTGCGCGTTACCGTAATGGACGCGTGCGGGCGCAGGTGGGCGCAGGTGGGCGCGCAGTCGCTGACCTTGATCAACCCCGGCGATGTGCATGCCTGCAATCCGGATCCGCAGCAGGACTGGTCGTTCCGCATGCTGTATCTGGACGTGGCGTGGCTGCGCGAACAACAACGCGCACTCGGCCTGGCCGCCAATACGGATGTGCATATGCTGGCAGCGCCGTTGTGCCAGACGCCGGCAGCCTACGCCGCCTTCGACCGCATGCATGCGCTGCTGATCGACGACAACGCCGATGCGCTTGCACGCGAGAGCGCGTTGATCGCGTTCGTGGCGCGCCTGCATCTGCACGTGGAGCCGATGAGCCGTGCGGTTGCGGTCGATACCGGGCCGATGCGGCAGGTGGCCGAGTATCTGCAGACCCATCACGCGCGTGCGGTGTCGCTGCGCGAACTGTGCGCGCTGGCCGGGATGCCTGCGCCGCGCCTGATTCGCGGTTTTCGTCAGGCCCATGGTCTGACCCCGCACGCGTATCTGCTGGACTGCCGGTTCCAGCGTGCGCGTGAGGCCTTGCGTCGCGGTGGCGGCATTGCCGAGGTTGCCTATGCGCACGGGTACGCCGACCAAGCGCATCTGCAGCGCAGCTTCAAACGCGCCTGGGCGGTGACACCCGGGCACTATCGCAATGCCGGACCCCATGCCCTCAGCAGAAGTTCATCAGCAGATAGACGGCGCTGAGCACCAGTAGCGCGGCCAATATCCGGTTCAACCGGCGTAGCTGTTTCGGTACCTGCACATGCCGCCGCAGCACTGCGCCGGCCAGCAACCAGCACGCCAGCGAGGGATAGCAGATCAGCGCATACACCGCCGCAAAGCCGGCCAGTTGCGTGCTGCCTGCCGTTGCATACAGGGCCACGCCGGAGGTCGCCGCCAGCCAGGCTTTGGGGTTGAGCCATTGCATCGCCGCACCGTTCCAGAACGAGGCGCTCGGGCGCGGCCTGGAAGCGTCGATGACGCCATCGTCGCGCAGCAGGCGCCACGCCATGTAGAGCAGAAACGCCACCCCGGCCAGATGCAATGCGCGTCCGAGCAGCGGCCAGCGCACCAATACCTGCTGCAGCCCCATGCCGACCAACAGCAGCAGCGCCACGAAGCCCACGGTGGCCCCGATCACATGGGGATGCCCGGCACGCGCGCCGGCGCTGGCGCCGGTGCTCAGCGCGACCAGGTTGACCGGGCCGGGCGAAATCGAGCACACCAGCGCGAAGCTCGCCATTGCCACAAGATGGTCCATTGCGCGACGTCCATAGCGGGGCGCAACAGCATGGCCAGCGAGGGCGATGACGGATTGAACAAAATTTCGACGGGCGACTTTGGTCCGCTCGGAGTGGCTGACAAAACGGAGCTGGCAGTCGTGATGTGCACGGGGGGCGTGTTCTCGGAAACACGGCGTTCGAGTGCGACACGCCACTGCGGGCGCTGCGCGTACCTGGCGGTGAGCGCGTTCGTCTTGCCGGCCACGCTCAGTCGGCAGCGGCTTCCTCACGCAACTGCTCGGCGCGCGCAGCGCCCAGATACGCGCTGATGGCGCGCCGGGCCAGATACAGCAGCGGGATCAGCGCGACCGCAAAACCCATCTTGTAGAGGTAGTTGAGCGTGCTCACCGCCAGAAACTGGTCGGTGGACCAATGCTGCGGGCCAAGCACAAAGGCGATGTAGATCACCACAAAGCTGTCCACCAACTGCGACACCGCCGTGGAGCCGGTGGCGCGCAGCCACACGTGCTTTTCGCCGGTGGCGCGGCGGATGCGGTGGAACACCGACACATCGATCAATTGGCCGAACAGAAACGCCACCAGCGACCCACCGATCGTCCATAACCCTTGCCCGAACACCGCCGCGAACGCCGCCTGATAATCGGGCACGCCCTGGCTCTGCGCCGCAGTGACCCACCAACCGGCCGGCGCCAGCGCGATCGCCGCGAACGCAAACACGAAGCCGTAGCCGATCAGCGCCACCGCCACCCACGAGATGAAACGCACCCCGCGGCTGCCGAAGAACTCGTTGATGGTGTCGGTCATGATGAACACCACCGGCCACAGCAGGGTGCCGGCGGTGAAGCTGAGCGAGCCGGTCTGGCCGAACAGATTCCAGTTCAGCGGTGCGATGCCGAGCGTGTCTTCCAGCGCGAAGATCTTGACGCCGATGAACTCGGCCAGCGCCGCGTTGACGCAGAAGAACGCCGCCAGCGCAATGAATAGGCGGACCGCACGATCGTCGAGGGTACGCACCTGTGTCATGGCGTTAGCGATCCGCAGTACGGGTGAAGGGCACCGACTCCGGCGCCACCGCGCCGCCGGAGATGATGAAGCTCATTGCCTGATCCACGGTCCAGTCGGTCGGTGTGAGCAACTCCACCGGCACGATCTCCAGATAGCCGGAGGTCGGGTTGGGTGTGGTCGGCACATACACCGCCGCCAGCTCGCGGCCGGTGCCTTGTTCCTTGATCACGCGCGTGACCAGGCCCACCGACTTCATGTCGCGATGCGGGAAGTCGATCAGCACCACGCGCTGGGTGCTGCCAGGCTGGGTCTGCAGGATGTCGAGCAGTTTGCGCGCGCTGTCGTAGACCACGCTGGCCAACGGGATGCGCCGCATGATCGCCTCGAACCAGCGCAACAGGCGCTGGCCGATCACGCGCCGGCTCAGGATGCCGACGAACAGGATCACGCCCACGGTGGCGATCAGCGCGATGGTGTTCTGCACCCACAGCGCCTTGATCCAGCCCAGATAGTCGGGGAACGAGGCGGCGATGCGTTCGGACAACGGCACCACCCACGGGCTGCTGATGCCAGAGAGCAGCGAGAACACGAACTTCACCACCACCCAGGTCAACCAGACCGGCAGCAGGGTGAGCAAACCGGTCAGAAAGACCCGTTGCAGGGAAGGGCGGGGATGCGGAGTGGGGGATTCGGACATCCGCGCATTGTAGGCACTCGGCCGGGTCCGGTGCAGACCCGAGGCAGTGCTTGTTCGCTCGGGAGACGGCAAGTGCGCATACGCGTTATGGCACGCGTGAGCCGGTGCCTGCCGCTCTAAGATGGCGCAGTTCATCCACGGAAGGTTGCAAACGCATGCTCGCCAGATTCCTCAAGTCGGCCCTGCTGGGGCTCTGCATTCTGGTTGCCCTACTGGTGGCCCTGTACGCGATCTCCGCACGCTGGCCGATTCCTGAGGCACAACGCCAGGCGTTGGCGCAACTGCGTCAACCGCCGCTGCCGCTGCGTGGGCCCAACATGTTTGTCGCGCTATGGTCGTTGCCGTACGCGGTGCCGGATGCACAGCGTGAAGCGCTGCTTGCGCAGGATGTGCAGCGGTTCGAAGGCTTGCCCGCCGGCATGCTGTTGCAAAGCGCCGCCACACGCTATCCACGCCGGCCGGATTGGCCTGCGTCGGCCCCGGAACTGTGTACGCGCTATGACGGGTGCCTGGACCGCGTGCGTCAACGGCCGCAAGCCTATGCCGACGCGCTAGCCACACAGACGCGGCAGTTGATCACGTTGCGCGATCTTGCGGGCTATGCAGATTACCGCAGCCCGTTCCCGCCCAGCGCCACCGCCCCGCTACCGACACTGCCGCGGTTCAAGCTGTCGATGACCAGCAACGCGCTGGACTTCGTCCAAGGACGCACCGAGCAGGCGCTGGCGGGCGTCTGCGCCGATGCACGGATTGCGCGGGTACTGCTGCGTAGCGGCGACAACCTCATCATGCCGATGGTTGGTGCGGCGATGCTGCGTACCAGCGCGCATCTGTTTGCTGAAATGCTGGCCGAGCTGCCTGCAAAGCATCCGTTACCCGCGCAATGCCTCACTGCATTCGCGCCGCTTGCGGTCGATGAGGTCTCGCTGTGCAATGCCTTGCACGGCGAATCGCGAATGGTGCTGTCGATGCTCGAGACAGAGGTTCGCAAGGACCCGGCAACCGATCTGTCCTGGGACGAACGGTTGTCGCTGCGTCTGCTCGACCACGAGCGTACCCGTGCGCTGATGGCGCCGACCTATACCTGGGCGTGTAGCGCGCCGGTGCGGACCTTGCTGGCGCAGGATCAAGCGGTGCCGCAGGCAATGATTCCAGTGCCGGACACGGTGTCGATGGGCTGTATTGCCAATGCGGTGGGGTGTCTGTTGGCGGGTATGGCACGCCCTGACTATGCGCAGTACCAGCACAAGCTCCAGGACACCGCGGCTGCATTGCGCGCGCTGTCGGCAGTGCTGTGGTTACGCGATCATCCCAATGATGCGCAGACACTGGAGCAGCGCCTTGCCGGCTTGCCGCCAGCGCTGCGCGGACAAGCGCGACCACTCCAGCCCGGTGCCGATGGCCGGAGCGTGCAGCTGCGTCAATACGCCAGGCCCGAGGAGAAGGTGGTGGAAGATCAGTGGCCGCTGGCCGGCAGCAAGCGGCCGCCTGAGCCGGCGGCGATATCGATCAAACGGAGTTAGTGGCGTTTAGATGCAGTCAAAAACCGAGTCGGTCGAGCGCGCGGTGCCCTCACCGCTCGCGGGACACGCCGCAAGTACGTCCATGTAGGCTCGGTGGCGGCATCCATGCCGCCACACGGTCCCGCAAGCGGCGAGGACACCGCACCAGAAAGTTTGCTGGCTGTTTTATTTAAAGCTACGCACACCGACCATCTTGACTGGTCCTTGCCCGCCCACCGTCGCGGGACCTTACGCGGCATGGATGCCGCGTAAGAGCTTACAGGGACGTACTTGCAGCGTGTCCCGCGATGGTGGGCGGGCAAGGGCCCTGCAGCAAACCCGCAGATCAGCCGCTATAAAAACCGACACATTCATCGCGTCCGATTGCAGGGCGCAGATCAGTGCAGAACAGCGATCGGGACCGTACTGCTTACTCAGAACCGGAAGTTCAACCACCCCATCACGAAGGTCGAATCGCCGTAACCGGCCTTGGTCAGCGCGGGGCCGGCGATCAGGTGTTCGGCGCGGAAGGTCACCGACCAGTTCGGGTCGATATTCCAGGTCGCGTTGATGCGCGGCATGGTGCCGATGCGGCGCTCGCCGGTGCTCTGCGTGCGTGCATAGGCGCGCGCCTGGTTGTTGTAGATCGCATCACTGGTGGTCTGGCGCCACAAGGTTTCCCATTCCAGGTTCACGGTGAGCTTGGGCGTGGGCGAGAAGATGAGCGTCGGTGCAGCAGTGACCAGATTGACCGGGCCGAAGAACGTCGCCCAGCTGAAGTAGATCGTGTTGCCGTAGAGAAAATTGTTATTGCGCAAGGTGCCGGTGCCGGAGGTACCGCCGCCACCGGAGGCGATTTCGCTGTGAAACCCCACACGTGGCTTCCAGCCGCTGTCGCTCAACGTCCAGGCATTGGAGGTGCTGGCCATGTAGGCACGCAGATCGCGTCCGCCAAAACTGCCGCGCTGCACGGTCACGAACGAATCGGTGCGCAGCTTGCCCACATTGCCCCACAGGCGCAGGCCGTAGTAATTGCGGTTTTCTTCGGCGGTCTGCCGGCCCCACAACTGATTGTCGTTGCGGAACTGATAGAAGAACGGCTCCAGATACATCGGCTTGGCGGTCGGCAGGCGATACCCGCCAACCACGCCGCGGAAATGCCGCGAGCGGTCGATGCGATCGTCGCCCAACCCTTCGGTGCCATCCAGATTGAAGTTGAAATCGAACACGTCCACACGGGTCTTTTCGCCGATCGCCCAGGCGCGCACACCGTTGAAGGTCACGAAGATATCGGTGTTGTCGCGCAGCGCCATCAATGTGGTCGGGCCGTCGACGAACACCTGACGGCCCACACGCAGACCGGTGTCGGCGCCGCCGATGTTGCCCTTCACGTCGAAGAACACCTGCTGCAGGATCGCGTTGTTTTCCTGCGTGCCGGTCTTGGCGCCTTCGTTGCGCCCATCCAGGCTGCCATGCGCCAGCTCGGTATACAGACGGAAATGCTCGCCGACATGGAAGTCGGCGCCGAAGAATGCACGGAACAGATACTGCTGCTGCGAATGGCTGCCCGGAATCAGCCCGGGATTAGTGATGGTGTTGCTGCGTACGCGCAGCTCGTTGCTGAGCGACACGTAGACATCGCCGGATTCGCTGAGCGGGATGTACTTGAGCGGATCGAACGGGCTCTTGCGCTTGGACGGATCTTTCAGATACGACCAGTCTTCAACCCAGCGCACCTGCCACATGTTGCCGCCCTGTTTGGCACCCCAACCCTGCGCTTCGAGCGGGTAACCCTTGGATGCAGCGGGCGCAGCAGGGACAGCAGGTGCTGCAGCAGGCGCTTGCGATTTGCGGGTGTCCGGCTGAGTCTGCTCGGCATTGACCGGCGCTGTCTGCGCCTGTGCAACGCTCACGCCAGGCAGCGACAACCCGATCGCAAGGCAGAGGCGCCGGGTGGTACCAAAGGAAGTGTCAGCCATGGCCGGTCGTGCCAAACGCGCAAGTCGCATCGTGTCGCCCTATCTAAAAGTGAGTCGCCTGAGCACGGTGTATCGGCTCAGTGCCCAAGGACTGTAGTGGAGCCATGCCGTAAAGGCAGTAACCCAATGGTTCTAAGTACATGAGCCGGAATTTGTCATTGGGGATTGGGGATTCGCAACAGCAGGCGTGTCGATTGCTGTGCCAATTCTTCTTCAGTTCGCTTGAGTCGATGCACGGAAATTCTCGGCCTGCATGCCTTTGCGAAGCCGGAATCCCGAATCCCGACTGACATAACCCGCCTCCATGACTAACAGCACATCCGCTATACCTAACTTCTCACTAGTATCGTCTTCGACCTAGCGGAGATGGCGATGAGCGAGCCGGATGCCTACCTACGAAAATTTCAGAAAGAACTGAGCGCCGGCACCGTGTCGCTGGCGTTGCTGGCAGTGCTGGCGCAGGCCGACGAGCCGCTGTATGGCTACCTGATCGCCAAGCGCCTGGAGCGATTGGATGGCGTGCTGAGCGGCAAGCAGAGCGCGCTGTATCCGGTGCTGCGCAATCTGGAAGCGGCAGGGCTGCTGCAGAGCCATGTCGAGCCCTCTGCGTCCGGTCCGCCGCGGCGCTACTACCGCATCACCCAAACCGGGCGTGATTGCCTGCGCGACTGGACCGCCGCCTGGCGCGCCACCCGCGATTCCGTTGATTCAGTGCTTGAGGGGACTCACCCATGACGACCATTGCGCAGACACGTCCGTTGCCGACCACCATTCCCGATTACCTGACGCAGTTGCGCCAGGCCTTAGCCGGCGCGGATCCGGCGATGATCCAGGACGCACTTTACGACGCCGAGGAATACCTGCGCGCCGAACTGGCCGAGCAGGCTGGCAAGAGCGAGGCCGAGGTGATCGCCGGCGTGGCCAGCAGCTACGGCGCGCCGGATGAAGTGGCCGAGATTTATCGCGAGACCGAAGTGACGGTGACGCGCGCACTGCGTCCGCCGCTACCGCCCAAACGCAGTTCCTGGGTGGGCAAGTTCTTCGGCGTCGCGGCCGACCCGCGCACATACGGCGCATTGTTCTACATGCTGCTGTCGCTGGTCACCGGCGTGTTCTATTTCACCTGGGTGGTGACCGGCGCGAGTCTGTCGGCGGGCCTGTTGATCCTGATCATCGGTGTGCCGCTGCTGGTGCTGTTTTTCGGGTCGGTGCGCGTGCTGTCGCTGGTGGAAGGCCGCGTGGTGGAGACGCTGCTGGGTGTGCGCATGCCGCGTCGTCCCGCCCATCCCGGGCCGCAAGGTGGCTGGCTGCAACGCATCGGTGCGATGTTCACTGATGCGCGCACCTGGAGCACGATGCTGTACTTCCTGCTGATGCTGCCGCTGGGCGTGATCTACTTCAGCGTGTTCACCACGTTGTTGTCGCTGTCGCTGGGCTTGGCCGCTTCACCGTTGGCACTGTTGTTCGATAACACGGCGGTGCTGACCTGGGATGGCGTGGATGTCACCAGCCCCTGGCTGACGCTGCCGTTGTTTGTCGTGGGCGTGCTGCTGCTGTTCGTCACGCTGCATCTGGCGCGCGCCTTCGGCAAGCTGCATGGCATGTTCGCCAAGCACTTGCTGGTCAAAAGTGGCGAAAGTTGAGTGCACTGCGCGACTGCGTGATTGCGCGTTGTGCGACACGCGGCTGCGATCGCTGCAGTACCAAGTCGGCAGCGCACGCAGTTTCAACGAAACAACCAGCAACCTTCCATGTGCGGTTAGGGCTCCGCGCGCTCGATTGACTGGCTTTTGACCTAATGACACTACGACTTGAAATTCAGGTTGTCGTGGAAGTGACTGGACAGTGCGGATAGATCAGTTGCAGAGCGGCTGATCTTCCACTTGGCTGCGGGGCCCTTGCCCGCCCACCATCGCGGGACACGCCGCAAGTACGTCCGTGTAGGCTCTTACGCGGCATCCATGCCGCGTGAGAGCCCGCGACGGTGGGTGGGCAAGGACCAGTCGAGATGGTCGGTATGCATGGTTGCAAGCAAGGCATGACATGCGCTGTCTGGATAACTGCGCGTCCGATCAGCTTCGCAACGCAACGAGATCAACAGGCAGGCTTTCAACAAAGCAACCGACTAACTTTCTGGTGCGGTGTCCTTGCCGATTGCGGGACCGTGTGGCGGCATGGATGCCGCCACCGAGCCTACATGGACGTACTTGCGGCGTGTCCCGCGGGCGGCGAGGGCACCGCGCACGCGACCGCGCGATCACGCACTATTCTGTCTTCGCTTGAACCAAGAATCTGTCCATAAAAAAAGCGCCTTGATCGAGATCGATCAAGGCGCTTTTTTTTCACCTGATCAAGCGCGTTTGCCGCGCTTGCGGATCGGGGTGACGGTGGCCGGATCGCGGCTACCGACCGGGTCTGCGTCGTAGCGGGCGATGAATTCGCGCACCTGCGGATACACCACTTCGCGCCAGCGACGGCCGCTGAAGATGCCGTAATGGCCGGCGCCTTCCACCACCAGATGACGGCGATGCGCCGCATCGATGCCGGTGCACAGATCGTGCACCGCTTCGGTCTGACCGAGGCCGGCAATATCGTCCAGTTCGCCCTCGATGCTGAGCAGCGCGGTGTTGCGGATCGCCGATGGCTTCACCAACTGACCGTCCACTTTCCACTTGCCCTGCGGCAGCAAAAAGTCCTGGAACACCACGCGAATCGTGTCCAGGTAATACTCGGCCGGCATGTCGAGCACGGCGTTGTATTCGTCGTAGAACTGCCGGTGCGCCTGCGCATCCTGCAGGTCGCCCTTGACCAGATCGGTGTAGAAATCCCAGTGCGACATCACGTGCCGGTTGGGATTCATCGACAGGAAACCGGCGTGCTGCAGGAAGCCCGGATACACCTGCCGGCCATGCCCCGGATAGGGAAACGGCACGGTGTGGATCAGGTTGTTCTGGAACCACTCGATGCCGTTCTCGGTGGCCAGGTTGTTGACCTGGGTCGGGCTGCGGCGTGCATCGATCGGCCCGCCCATCATCACCAGCGAGCGCGGCGTGGGCTCATCGTTGGTGGCCATCAGCGATACCGCCGCGAGCACCGGCACGGTGGGCTGGCACACGCTCACCACATGCAGGCGGTCGGCGCCGATGTGGCGGATGAATTCCTGGATGTAGCTGATGTAGTCCTCGAGCCGGAAAGCACCGGCTTCCAGCGGCACCATGCGCGCGTCGACCCAGTCGGTCACGTAGACCTTGTGGTTGCGCAGCAGGGTACGCACGGTGTCGCGCAGCAGGGTGGCGTGGTGGCCGGACAATGGCGCCACCACCAGCACGGCAGGCTGCTGCTTCATCGTGCCGATCAGCTCGACATGGTCGCTGAAACGCTTGAAGCGCAGCAGGCGGCAGAACGGCTTGCTCAGGACTTCGCGTTCGATGATCGGCAGCGAGTGGCCGTCGACCTCGACATCGTCGAGCGCCCAGGCGGGCTTTTCGTATTCCTTGCCGAGGCGGTGGAACAGCTCATTGCTGGCTGCCATGCGTTCGGCACCCGGGAGCGAGGCCCACAGACTGTCGGGGTCGGAGAACATCTTGGCGTTCGCCTGGGCCTGATGCACCCAGGGGGCGAGCAGATTACGGGTTAGCTCGTGCAGTTGATAAAGCATTCCACCCATCCGTGCGGCTTTGCTGCCACGCAGCATACCCGCTTTGGCGCATTTGCACCTTAATGGGGCTGCGGACGGTAGAGGTTGTCATAGGAGATATGGCAAGCGTAAGCAGCTTCATCTGCCGCCATTTGTGATCTTCCGAACGGCTTAGCGCTACGGGGAAGATCGCGTTAATAGTAGGACCATCGAAGCCCCTCTCCTGCGGGAGAGGGGTTGGGGTGAGGGTACGGGGCAAAGCCACACGCGGTAAGTCATTCAAGCAACCAACGGACGACCCTCAACCGCGCTCCAGTGCCGATGCCTCCCCACCCAACTGCGGCGACAACCAGCAATGCGACCCCAGCGCCGCAAAGCCCACGCTGGCGAAGCGGCGCCGATACCAGCGCGCCTGGCGCGGCTGAAAACCATCGTGATCGCCTTCGAAGGCATCCTCCTGCGCAAACGTCTCCAGAAACGCCACGCCTGCGCACATCTCGGCCAATCCGGGCAGACCCTGATTGAGCTCACGCGTGGGCACGTAATGCAGCACGTCCGAGCAGATCAGCAGATCCACCGGTGCGCACGGGCGCAGCCAGGCGAAGTCGCCGAAGCGGGCAGGGTGGATCTGCCGGCTGCGCCCGTAGCGCTGCACCGCATAGGCGCTGCTGTCGAAACCCAGATAACTGAGCTTTGGCCGTAGCGCCAGCAACGGTGCGCGCCACGCGGCCTCGCCACAGCCGATGTCCAGCACGCTGCGGATCGGGCGCTCCAGGTAGTACTCGGCCTGGCTCACCGCGAGTGCGACCTTGCGTCGCAGGCGCGCCGGGTCGGCTAAGCCCGCATCGCGATACCAGCGGCTGAAATAGTGGGCGTCGTACTGTTTGTCGTCGGGCTGATGCATGGACGGATGTGCTTTCGCGCGAGCGGATAGGTGAAAATGCGGGCCATCCTACGCCAGCCAGCGAAGCCAGCCCATGACCCTGTATCTGTGGATCAAGACCTTCCACCTGTTGTTCGTCATCGCCTGGATGGCCGCGGTGTTCTACCTGCCGCGCATCCTGGTCAATATCGCCGAAGCCGGCGCCGAACCCGCAGTGCGCACGCGACTGGTGCTGATGGGGCGGCGCCTCTACAAGTTCGGCCACAGCATGCTGGGTCTGGCGCTGGTGCTGGGTGCGGTGTTGTGGCAAGGCTATCGGGTGATTCCTGACTTCCCGACGATGGTGGCTGGCGGCTGGATGCACGCGAAACTCTTTGCAGTGGCGCTGATTCTGGCGCACTACATCGTGTCCGGGCGCTGGTTGAAGGGCGTGGACCAGGGGCGCGCCGTGCCCAGCGGCCGTGCACTGCGGTTGTTCAACGAAGTGCCGGTGTTCTTGTTGGTCGGCGTGATCTGGCTGGTGCTCGCCAAGCCGTTTTGAGCGCTGTTGACGAACAGACGGCGTGTGCCGAGCCGAGGCGCTGGCCGACGCAGGTTGACTGGGTCAGGTAGCAGTTACGCGTCGACGCCCAGCTCGCTCAGACCTTTGCGTGCGATGTCGATCCAGGCGCGTTGTTCGCGCTGGTAATGCTTGGGCGAGGCGGCCGCGTGGCGCAGCACCTGCTCGAAGATGGCCTTGGCCTCCTGCTGGCGCGCAGCGCGCAGCAGCAATTGCGCATAGCGCACGCGTGCTTCTTCGCCCGGATAGCCTTGCGCAAGCGTCTCGTACTCGTGCAGCGCCTCGTCGATGCTGCCGCTGTCTTCGACCGCGCGTGCATACAGCAGATGCCCGTCGTGCGAACGGTAGTTGGGATTGGCGGCGATCAATGCGTCCAGGGTCTTGCGTGTTTCCGCCGCCTGGCCCAGCCCGTACTGCGCCTTGGCCAGGCCCAGCATCAAGTCTGGATCGTCGCGGTAGATGCCACGCAGCGCGCCCTGGTAGAGCTCTGCCGCACGCGTGTAATCGCCTTGTTCCAGCAGCGTCTGCGCGAGCCGACGGCGGTTTTCCGGAGTGTCGGCCACATCCAGTTGCCGCGAGGCGTCGCGTTGTTCGCGTTGCGGATCGATGCGCTGACGCACCTTGCGCAAACCGCGGCGGGCGGTCGGGTCGTTGCGCAGATCCGGAATCACCGCCACCACGATGTAGACCAGCGTCGCCAGAAAAGGCAGTACCAGCAGGATGAAGATCCAGTACAGCGGGCGGCCGCTGCGGACCACGTGCACGCAGCAGGCGGCCTGTAACACCAGCGATAAAAGCAGCAGCGGGCTCATTGTGCGGACATCCTTTTCATGCGTGCCTGGCGGTGCGATGGCGCGTTCTGCGCCATCGTGAGTCAACCGCCGATCAATTGCCTTCGTAGGCGCCGTAGCTGCGCAGGCGCTCGTAACGCTGCTGCAGCAGGGCGTCGACCGGGATCTTTTCCAGCGCATCCAGCTCGTTGAGCAGTACCGCTTTTAGGCGCTTGCCCATCTGCTCGGGATTGCGATGCGCGCCACCGGTGGGCTCGCGGATCACCTTGTCGACCAGGCCCAGGCCTTTCAGGCGCTTGGCGGTGAGACCGAGCTGCTCGGCGGCGTCCTTGGCCTTGGCGGCGTCCTTCCACAGGATGGAGGCGCAGCCTTCCGGCGAAATTACCGAATAGGTGCCGTATTCCAGCATCAAGGTGCGGTCGCCCACACCGATCGCCAGCGCGCCGCCGGAGCCGCCTTCGCCGATCACGGTGCAGATCACCGGCACTTTCAATTCGGCCATTTCGAGCAAATTGCGCGCGATCGCTTCGGACTGCCCGCGCTCTTCGGCGCCGATGCCAGGATAGGCACCCGGGGTGTCGATGAAGGTCAGCAGCGGCAGGCGGAAGCGGTCGGCCAGCTTCATCAGGCGCAGCGCCTTGCGGTAGCCCTCGGGACGCGGCATGCCGAAGTTGCGTGCAACCTTGGTCTTGGTGTCGCGGCCTTTCTGGTGACCGATGATGACCACCGGGCGGCCATTGATGCGGCCCAGGCCACCGACGATCGCCTTGTCATCGGAATAGGCGCGGTCGCCGGCCAGTTCCTGGAATTCGTCGCAGATGGTGTTGATGTAGTCCAGCGTGTACGGGCGCTGCGGGTGGCGCGCCAGCTGCGAGACCTGCCAGGCGGAGAGGTCGCGGAAGATCTGTGCGGTGCGTATGCGCAGCTTGTCGCGCAGCGCACGCACTTCGGTGTCCACGTTGACTGCAGGGCCGGTGCTGGCCTTGCGCAGTTCCTGGATCTTGGCTTCCAGATCGGCGATGGGTTGCTCGAAGTCGAGGTAGTTAGGATTCATGCAGTGGTGTCGTCAACGTAAGGCGGGAAGTGTAGCGGAATGCGTCCGATGAACCCGTACGGTGGGGTTGGGAGAGGAATCGGGAATGGAGAATCGGGAATCAGAGCAAGGTATCCGACCGCCTCGCTCTTGCGATTCCCCACTCCCGATTCTCCATTCTCACGCCCACGGTGGGCTGTACTTGATCTTCAAGGTGCGCACTGCCGGGTCGGCGCGCAGGCTGTCCATCAAGTGCTGGTCGATGCGTACCGAGTGGCTGCCGTTGAGGTCGAGCATGCCGGCCACGCCGCCGCTTTGGGCGCGTAGCAGCAGGTCCAGGCGCAGCGGCGTCTTGCCGGGGCGGTGCTTGGCCAGCAGGGCGTCGATGCGCTTCCAGGCCTGTTTTTCGCGCAGGTCCAGGCGCAGCGACAGCCGTTGCGCGTGGTCGGCACAGATCTGCTCGTAGTCCCAGCATTGGCGGATGCGCAGGCTGTAGCCGCCGTTGAATTCGTCCTCGCGCAGGCCGCCCTTGACGATCAGGATGCGGTCGCGGGTGAGCAGATGCCCGAACTCGGCCATCGCATCGGAGAACGCGCTGCACTCGACCCGGCCACGGCCGTCTTCCAGTTGCACGAACACCTGGCTGTCGCCCTTGCGGCGCACGCCGACCACCAGGCCAGCGAGAATGGCACTGACTTCCGGGCGCCAGGCACGTTTTTCGCCATCGCCGCCGCCTCCACCGCCGCCACGTTGTTGCGAGGCGAGGATCTTTTCCAGCGCCCCCAGATCACAGCCGACCAGTTCGCGCACTTCGTCGCGGTGCGGGTCGAACGGGTGGCCGCTGAGATAAAAGCCCAGCGTTTCGCGCTCGCCGGTGAGCAGTTGGCCCAGCGGCCATTCCTTGCTTTCGGGCAGGTCCAGACGCAGTGCCGGTGCACTCGGGTCCGGCCCGCCGAACAGCGAGTTCTGCCCCGAGGCGCGCTCGCGCGCCATCTGCTCGGTGGCTTTCATCACCTCCGGCAGCTGCAGCATCAGCGAGGCGCGGTTCTTGCCCAGGCCGTCCATCGCGCCGGCATTGACCATCGCTTCCAGCGTGCGCCGGTTGAGCTTTGCGGTGCCCACACGCGTGCAGAAATCCAGCAGCGTGGTGTAAGGACCGCCGCGCTGGCGTTCTTCGATGATCGCCTCGCACGCGCCCTGGCCGACGCCCTTGATCGCGCCCAGGCCGTATTGAATCGTGTCCGGGGTGGCGGCCTCGAACATGTAGGCCGATTCGTTGACGCGCGGCGGCTTGACGGTCAAGCCGAGGTTGCGCACCTCATCGAGGAAGCCGACCACCTTGTCGGTGTTGTCCATGTCCGAAGACAGCGTGGCGGCCATGAACTCGGCCGGGTAATGCCGTTTCAGCCAGGCGGTCTGGTAACTGACCAGCGCATAGGCGGCGGCGTGCGACTTGTTGAAGCCGTAGCCGGCGAACTTCTCCATCAGGTCGAAGATTTCGTCGGCCTTGTGCGCGCTCACGCCGCCCTTGGCGGCGCCCTCGCGGAATATCTCGCGGTGCTTGGCCATTTCGGCCGGCACTTTCTTGCCCATCGCGCGGCGCAGCAGGTCGGCGCCGCCCAGCGAATAATCGCCGACGATCTGCGCCATCTGCATCACCTGCTCCTGGTACACCATGATCCCGTAGGTGTCCTTGAGAATGGCCTCGGTGCGCGGATCCGGGTAGATGATCTCCTGCTGGCCGTGCTTGCGCGCGTTGAAGTCCGGGATCAGATCCATCGGGCCGGGGCGGTACAGCGACACCAGCGCGATCAGGTCTTCGAAACGGTCCGGCCGCGCGTCCTTGAGCAGGCGGCGCATGCCCGAGGATTCGAACTGGAACACCGCGCCGGTATTGCCCGAGGCGAACACGCCCTTGTAGGTGGGCACGTCGTCGAGCGGCAGGGTGGTGATGTCGACCGGGTCGATGCCGGCGCGCGCGTGGCGCACGTTGATCGCCTTGACCGCCCAATCGATGATGGTCAGCGTGCGCAGGCCGAGGAAGTCGAACTTCACCAGGCCGACCGCTTCGACGTCGTCCTTGTCGAACTGGGTGACCTGATTCTTGCCGCGCCCGCCCTCGTCGTGTTCGGCAAACAGCGGGCAGAACTCGGAGAGCGGCTCGGGCGCGATCACCACGCCGCCGGCGTGCTTGCCGGCGTTGCGGGTGAGGTCTTCGAGCTGGCGCGCCAAGTCCATCAGGTCGCGCACGTCGTCTTCGACCTGATAGCGCTGGATCAGGTCCGGCGAGGCCATCTCCGAATCCTTGCCTTCGCCCATCGCATCCTTGAGCGTGATGCCCAGGATGTTGGGGATCAGCTTGGCCACGCTGTCGACCAGGCCATAGGTGAAGCCGAGCACGCGCCCGGCGTCGCGCACCACCGCCTTGGCCGCCATGGTGCCGTAGGTGATGATTTGGCTGACCCGCTCGCGCCCGTACTTGCGCGCCACGTAGTCGATCACCTCGTCGCGGCGATCCATGCAGAAGTCGATGTCGAAGTCGGGCATCGACACGCGTTCGGGATTGAGGAAGCGCTCGAACAGCAGGTTGTACGGCAGCGGATCCAGATCGGTGATCTGCAGCGCCCAGGCCACCAGCGAGCCGGCGCCGGAACCGCGGCCCGGGCCGATCGGAATGCCCTGGTTCTTGCCCCACTGGATGAAGTCGGCAACGATCAGGAAGTAGCCGGGGAAGCCCATCTTGATGATGGTGTCCAGCTCGAATTCGAGCCGGTCGACATAGTCCTGGCGGGTCTTGCCGGGGGCGATCGGGCTTTTTTCCAGGCGTGCGGCCAGACCGTCGCGCGCCTGGCTGCGGATCCAGCTGTCCAGCGTCTCGTCTTCCGGCACCGGATAGGCGGGCAGGAAGTAGGTCCCCAGGCGCATTTCGATATTGCAGCGTTGCGCCAGCGCGTGGGTGTTGTCGATCGCGTCGGGCACGTCGGCGAACAGCGCGGCCATCTCGTCGGCAGACTTCAGGTACTGCTGGTCGCTGTACTCGCGCGGGCGCTTGGGATCGTCGAGCACGCGGCCGGACGAAATGCACACGCGCGCTTCGTGCGCATTGAAGTCGCTGGCGTACAGAAAGCGCACATCGTTGCTGGCCACCACCGGCAGGCCGCGCACACCGGCCGCATGCAGGGCGAACTGGTTGAAGCGTTCTTCGCCCTCGCGCCCGGTGCGGGTGAGCTCCAGATGCAGGCCATCGCCGAATACGCGTTGCCAGTCGGCCAGTTGCTGCTCGGCCAGATCGGCGCGGCCTTCGCCAAACAGGCGCCCGGCCAGGCTGTCGCGGCCGGCCAGGGCGAACAGGTTGGCGTGGCCGCTCTGCAGCCATTCGGGGTGGATCGCCACGCCGCCTTCGGGGCGGTGGCCTTCCATCCAGGCACGGGTGAGTAGCCGAGACAAGCTCAGGTAGCCTTCGCGGTCGCGGCACAGCAGGGTCATGCGCCAGGGCGTCATGTCCGGTGTGGCGATCATCACGTCGGCGCCGGCGATCGGCTTGATGCCCACGCCTTCGGCGGCCTTGTAGAACTTGACCAGCGCGAACAGGTTGTTGAGGTCGGTGACCGCCAGCGCGGGCATGTCGAGTTCGACCGCGCGGCTCAGCAGGTTGGCCTGCTTGGCCTTTTTCGGGTCAGCCTGATCCGGTTTCTCGGGCACACGGATGGTGGAATCCGCCAGCGAGAACTCGGTGTGGACGTGCAGATGGACGAAGCGGGAAGTGGACATGCGAGACCGGAATAATGCGCGGTCAGGGTAGCGACCGTGGCCGGGCCGAACAAGGCTTGACAGCACCGGTACGGGGCTGCGGCCAGACGCCACGGGGGCTGGCCGGTGCAGCCGATTCAGGGTTCGGCTAGCTGCGTGGAGCGCGCTGGCGGCGATTGCGCGGATCGGGGGGCGTGCGGGGCTACGCGAGTACAACGTCCGCTGCGCGAAGCCACGGCCGAAGCGGGCCGCATGCGCGCGGATGGATGGCACCGATACCGGGCCAGGTCCCCTGGATCCCCTGGACTGCGGTCAGTCAGTCGGCCAGCAGCAGGCCATCGGCAGGGTCCACGCAGGGCACGTCCCAGTTCGACGGTGCGGCGGTCTCGATCCACAGCGCACGCCGCACCGGTGCAAAGCTGCGGCGATGCTGCGGGCACGGCCCGTGGGTCTGCAGCGCGGCCAGATGTACCGGCGTGGCGTAGCCCTTGTGCTGGTCGAAGCGGTATTCGGGATGCTGCGCGTGCAACTCATGCATCAAACGGTCGCGGGTGACCTTGGCCACGATCGAGGCGGCCATGATGGCGCGATCGAGCGCATCGCCACCGATCAAGGCCTCGGCCGGGCAGGGCAGCCCTTTGGGCACGCGGTTGCCGTCGATACGCGCGAACCCGGCCACATGCGCCACCCCTTCCACCGCGCGCCGCATGCCCAGCATGGTCGCCTGATAGATGTTGATGCGGTCGATCTCTTCGCTGTCGATCAAGACCACCGACCAGGCCAGCGCCCGCTCGACGATGCGCGCGTACAACTGCTCACGCCTCTCGGCACTCAGTTGCTTGGAATCATCCAGCCCGTTGATGCGCGGCTTGCTCGGGTCGAACACCACCGCAGCCACCGCAACCGGGCCGGCGAGCGGGCCGCGGCCGGCTTCGTCGACGCCGGCGATCAAGCGCGAATCGGGAATCGGGATTGGGGAATCGTGGAAGAGCGCGTCCTGCGCCGTCGGAACGACAATGGCACCGTGAGAGCTTGACCGCTTCATGGCCCGGCTCCTGCCGATTCCCGATTCCCGATTCTCGATTCCGGCTGCGTCAGCAGTCCGGCCACCGCATCGGCCGCGCGCGCCGATGCATCGCGGCGTAGCTCTGCGTGCAGGGCCAGATACCGCGGCTGCAGCGCGGCGACTTTCTCCGGGTGCTTGAACCAGTCCAGCAGGGCCACGCACAGGCGCTCCGGGGTGCACTCGTCCTGCATCAGCTCGGGCGCCAGGTCATCGTTGGCCAGGATGTTGGGCAGCGCATAGCGGTTGACCTTGAGCAGGCCCAGCGTCTTGACGATGCGGTAGGTGAGCGGGGCGACCTTGTAGCCGACCACCATCGGGCGCTTGACCAGCATCGCCTCCAGCGTGGCGGTGCCCGACGCAAGCAACACCACGTCGGCAGCCAGCATCGCGGTGCGCGCCTGGCCGTCAAGCAGGTGCGAGCGCAGCACCGGCAGCGACGAGTGCGACAGCTGTTCGGCCAGCAATTGCTTGCAGCCAGGGTTGGCTGCCGGTACCAGCACGTGCAGGTTGGGCAGATGTTCGGACACCAGCCAGGCGGCCTGGAAAAACGTATCGCCGAGCTTGCTGATTTCGCCATGCCGGCTACCTGGCAACACCGCCAGCACGGTGCTGGAGGCAGACAGGCCCAACTTGGCGCGCGCGGCCGCGCGATCGGCCTGGTAGGCGATATCGTCGGCCATCGGGTGGCCGACAAACCGCGCATCGATGCCGTGCCGGGCGTAGATCGGCGGCTCCATCGGAAACAGGCACAGCACCAGGTCGGCGCTGGCACCGATCTTTTCCGCACGCTTCTCGCGCCATGCCCACACCGAGGGGCTGACGTAATGCACGGTGCGCACGCCACGCTGCTTGAGCCAGCGCTCGACCGAAAGATTGAAGTCGGGCGCGTCGATACCGATGAACACATCCGGCTTCCAGGCCAGCACACGCTCACGAAACGCACGGCGCAGCTTCAGCAGCCGCGGCAGATGCTGCAGCACTTCGGTCAGGCCCATCACCGCCAGCTCGCTGGCATCGAACCAGGTCTGGCAGCCAGCGCCGCGCATCGCATCGCCACCGATGCCGACGAACTCGGCAGTCGGATAGCGGCGCCGCAACTGGTCGATCAACCCGGCACCCAGGATGTCGCCGGAGGCTTCGCCGGCGATCAGCGCGATGCGTGGAGCGCGCGCGCGCGCGCTGGGAATCGGGAGTGGGGAATGGGGAATCGGCAGTGCCGTCGGGTGGCCGACGACAGACGCGTCGTCGTGCGCGCCTGCATCGATTCCCGACTCCCGATTCCCGATTCCCGTCATCGCAACAACGGCCTTTCCGCCGCTTCGATGAACTCGAGCAGCCCGCGCACGTCCTCGCTGCTCTTGGCCTGTTCGGCCAGCTGCAGTTTGGCCTCGCTCAGCGGCAGGCCGGCGACGTACAGCGTGCGGTAGGCGCGCTTGATCGCGGTGATGCGCTCGGCATCGAAGCCGCGACGCTTGAGCCCTTCGCTATTGATGCCGCGTGGGCGGCCCAGCGATTCGCTGCCGACCATGGTGAACGGCGGCACGTCGCCGTTGGTCAGCGCGCCCATGCCCAGGAAGGCGTGCGCGCCGATCCGGCAGAACTGATGCGCGCCGGCAAAGCCGCTGATGATCACGTAGTCGCCGACGGTGACGTGGCCGGCCAGCGTGGTGTTGTTGGAAAACACGCAGTGATTGCCCACATGGCAGTCGTGCGCCACGTGCGTGTAGGCCAGCATCCAGTTGTCGTCGCCGACCACGGTGATGCCGCCACCGCCGCCGGTGCCGCGATTGATGGTGACGAATTCGCGGATCACATTGCCGTGCCCG
The DNA here is from genome assembly GCF_011305375.1 of Xanthomonas hortorum. GTDB lineage: Bacteria > Pseudomonadota > Gammaproteobacteria > Xanthomonadales > Xanthomonadaceae > Xanthomonas > Xanthomonas hortorum_E. The sequence goes on along the minus strand of NZ_VCME01000011.1, from coordinate 90,437 downwards.
ATCACCAGTTCGGTGCGCTCGCCGGCGTATTTCTTGTCCTGCGGCTCACCGCCGATCGCCGCGTGGCCGATGAAGCGGTTATTGCGGCCGATCCGGGTCGGGCCATGGATCGAGCAATGCGGCCCGACCTCGGTGCCCGCGCCGATCTCCACATCGGCGCCGATCAGCGAAAACGCGCCGACGCGGACGTCGTCGGCCAGCGTTGCCGAGGGATCGATGACCGCCGTGGGATGAATCAAAGGTGTCGAATCACGCATCGTGTCTTACTCCGAAAGCGGGTTATTACCTGGCGCCGGCGCACATCACCTCGGCACTGGCCACCACTTCGCCATCGACCTTGGCCTCGCCGTAGAAGCATCCCACGTTACGGATCAGGCGCTTCATCTTCACCTCCATGATCAACACATCGCCTGGGATCACCTGCTTGTTGAAGCGGGCGTTGTCGACCTTGACCATGTAGAACAACTGCGACAACGCATCGCGGCCCAAACCGAGTTGGGTCATCACGCCACCGACCTGCGCCAGCGCCTCGATGATCAGCACGCCAGGCATCACCGGACGGTTCGGGAAGTGGCCCTGGAAGAACGGCTCGTTGATGGTGACGTTCTTCTGCGCCACGATCCACTTGGTTTCCAGATCGAGTTCGAGGACCCGGTCGACCAGCAGAAACGGGTAACGATGCGGGAGCAGCGTCTGGATCTGACTGACGTCGATCGGCAGCTCATACGTGGGGTAACTCATTCTTTCTCCTTGCCCACAGCCAGAATGCGCCTTGCCAGCACATCGAGTTGTTTGAAGCGCGCGGCATTCTTGCGCCACGTGCGATTGTCGGTGAGAGGGGTGCCGGACGAATACTCGCCCGGCTCATGGATGGAATTGCGCACCACCGATTTGCCGGTGATCACGACCTTGTCGCAGATCTCCAGGTGGCCGACCACGCCGACATGCCCGCCGAGCAGACAGTAACGGCCGATCTTGGCGCTGCCGGCAATGCCGGTGCAGCCGGCGATCGCGCTATGCGCACCGATATGGCAGTTGTGCGCAATCTGCACCAGGTTATCCACGCGCACGTCTTCTTCCAGCACGGTGTCTTCCAGCGCGCCGCGGTCGATGCAGGTGTTGGCGCCAATCTCGCAGTCGTCGCCGATCACCACGCCGCCCAGTTGCGGGACCTTGATCCAGTGGCCGGCATCCATCGCCAGGCCGAAGCCATCGGCGCCGATCACCGCGCCGGGGTGAATGCGCACCCGCTTGCCCAACCGCACGCGGGTCACCAGGGTGACGCGGGCGATCAGTTCGCTGCCGGCATCCACCACGCAGTCTTCGCCGATGATGCTGCCGGTGCCGATCACGCAACCATCGCCCACGCGGCTGCGCGCACCGATGCTGACGAACGGGCCGACATGCGCGCTTGGGGAGACCTGAGCGGTGGGGTCGATCACCGCCAACGGATGAATGCCCGGTTCGCGCACCGGCGCCACATCGAACAAGGCGGCGATCTTGGCGAACGCGGTATAGGGATCCTTGGCGACCAACGCGGTGCCGCGTGCGGCTTGCGCATCGTCGGCACGCAGGACAACGATGGCTGCTTGAGTGTCAGCCAGCTGCGGCCGATAGCGTGGGTTGGACAGGAAGCTCAGCTGCCCCGCGCCGGCATGCGCCAGGGTGGCGACACCGGTGACTTCGGTGGTGCCGTCGCCAACGACGGTCAACCCAAATTGTTCGGCAATCGCACTGGCGGTCAAGCGCATCAGGGTGAACCTCGCGTAAACAGTAAGTGGCTGGTTTTACGGAAAAAAAACGTTGCCAAATGTTTGCCAAACAGTCGGGCGTATCTCTGGCTGGGCCGCAACTGTGCGGCGAACCCAGGAAAAGCATATGAAAACTGTCCTCTCCATTTTCGGAAGCGTGATCCTGCTGGGCGCGGTTGCCAGTGCCTCGGCCGACGATTTCACAGAACAGCGCGCCAACGCTCAGGGCTTCTGGGACCAGCAGATCCAGTGCGTGGACTCGTCCGATTGGGGCGCCACCGCCACCTGCCTGGGCAACGTCTGGAACACCTACTTCTAAGTCCGGGTTTCAGACAGGAAGCAGTCAAACAAACAATGGCGGCCCGAAGTTCGGGCCGCCATTGTTTTGCCTGCAGCTCTTAGAACTGGCCGCCGAAGGTGAACTGCAGACGTTCGATCTCGTCGTTGTCTTCCTTCTTCAGCGGAAACGCGTAGCTGATCGAGATGGGGCCGACCGGTGCGCGCCACAGCAACGCCACGCCGGTGGACGCGCGCAGTTCATTGGCCTTGAAGTTGTCCACGCCGCTATACACGTTACCGAAGTCGAAGAATGCCGACACACGCGCCGACGGACTGTCGAACAGCTTCGGGAAATACATTTCCACCGAGCCCACGGTCTTGAACGAGCCACCCAGCGGCTGGCCGCGATTGAAGCCGTTGATGGTTTCCGAACGCGGGCCCAGGGTGTTGTCTTCGAAGCCGCGCACCGAGTTGGTGCCGCCGGCGTAGAAGTTCTCGTAGAACGGCAGGCCGGTGGCGGTGATGGTGCGTGACACGCCATTGCCATCGGTCACCACCCGCGTGCTGTCGTTGCCGTAGCTGTCGCCATAGCCCAGTTCGAAGCGCGTGTTCAACACGATCGCCGGAATGATCGGCCAGTAGTTGGAGATCTGATAATTGAGCTTGTAGTACTCGACCGTGGAGCCGGGCAGGGTGGTTTCCAGACCCACGCGCTGGTACATGCCGCGGGTTGGCATGAAGAAGTCGTTGCGGGTATCGCGCGCCCAGCCCAGCTCGGTACGCCAGGCGTGGAAGGTACGGGTGCCGATCGCATCGATGTAATCGATGATTGCCCGCGGCGTGGTGCCCGGGAAGGTGGTGATCTGATTGCTGTCGATGCCGACCATTGCCGAGACGGTATCGTTCTCGGTGATCGGCACGCCGAACACCACCTGCGCCGAACCATTCTTGCTGTTGAACTGCGCGGTGTTGAAGTCCGAGTAGTCGAGTGCGCGCCAGGACAGGTTGTAGCCCAGAGACACGCCGTCGTCGGTAAAGAACGGGTTGGTGTAGGAGAACGCGTAACGCTGCTGGAAGGTGCTGCGCGAGGCTTCCACCGCCACGCGGTTACCGCCGCCCAGGAAGTTGTTCTGCGACAACTGCACCGAGGTGGTCACACCGAAGCTCTGCGAGTAACCCAGGCCAAACACGAAGCTGCCGGAGGTGGTTTCCTTGACGTTGTAGACCACATCGACCTGGTCGTTGCTGCCCGGCACGGCTGGCGTTTCCACGTCCACGCTCTCGAAGTAGCCCAGGCGCTGCAGACGGATCTTGGAACGGTCGATCGCCGCCTGCGAGTACCAGGTGTTTTCGAACTGGCGCATTTCGCGGCGCAACACTTCGTCGGAGGTGCGGCTGTTGCCCTTGTACAGGATGCGGCGCACGGTCACGCGCGGGCCCGGTACTACCTGCAGGTTCACCGCAACGGTGCGGTCCTCGCGGTTCGGCGTCGGGATCGGGTTGACCTTGGCGAACGCGTAACCGACGTTGCTCAGCGTGTTGATGATCGCATCGGAGGTGTATTCCAGCAACGCACGCGAGAAGATGTCGCCGGCCTTGGGAATCACCAGGCGCTCGATATCGGCCTGCGGCAACACGGTGTCGCCGGTGACCTTGATCTCGGAAATCTTGTACTGCTCGCCCTCGGTGACGCCGGCGCTGACGAACATGTCGCGCTTGTCGGGGCTGATCGCCACCTGGGTGGAGTCGATGCTGAAGTCCACGTAGCCGCGGTCCAGGTACCAGGAGTTGAGCTTCTCCAGGTCGCCGGACATCTTTTCCTTGGAGTACTGGTCGTCGCGGCGATACCACGAGGCCCAGTTGTGCTCCTTGGATTCCCAGTTTTCCAGGATGTCCTCGTTGGCGAACTTTTCGGTGCCGATCAGGTTGACGTGGCGGATCTTGGCCGCCTTGCCTTCCTTGATCGCGATGGCCACGTCCACGCGGTTGCGATCCAGCGGGCTCACCGTCGGGGTGATCTCGACGTTGTACTTGCCGCGGTTATTGTACTGGCGAGTCAGTTCCTGGGTCACGCGGTCCAGGCTCAGCCGGTCGAAGGTGCCGCCTTCGGTCAGGCCGATATCGCCCAGGCCCTTGAGCAGCTCCTCGGACTTGATGTCCTTGTTGCCGGTCACGGTGAGCTTGTTGATCGCCGGGCGCTCCTTGACCGTGATCACCAGGATGTTGCCCTGGCGATCCAGCTGCACGTCTTCGAAGAAGCCAGTGCGGTACAGCGCGCGGATCGAGTCGGCAACCTTGCCATCGTCCACGGTGTCGCCGCGATTCACCGGCAGATAGGTGAACACGGTGCCAGAGGCAATGCGCTGCAGGCCGTCGACGCGGATGTCGCTGGCAACGAACGGCTCGGCCGCCAGGGCGAGGGCTGGCAGGCTGAGGCCGGCGGCAAGAGCGAGGGCAAGCAGGCGGCGAGTGGGAAGACGCGTCATGTCACATCCGGTTGGAGTCGATTTCGGGTGTTGCTGGATGCCGACGTATGACGACGACAACAGGCGGAAAGGGTGGAGCGGTTTCATCGTGGAAGCAGGCCGAGGATGTCGTTGTAGAACGCCAGTCCCATCAGCCCTGCCAGGAGCGCCAGGCCGACATATTGCCCGGCAATCATGGCCCGTTCGCTGATCGGGCTGCCCTTGATCAACTCGATAAGGTAATACAGCAGATGCCCACCGTCCAAGATCGGGATGGGCATCAGGTTGATGATCGCCAGGCTGAGCGACAGCAATCCCAGGAAATACAGGAACCAGTCGAGCCCGCGTTCGGCCGAGGCATTGGCGGCGCGCGCAATTGTGACCGGGCCGGAGATGTTTTTCACCGAGGCCTGGCCGGTCAGCATGCGCTTCATCATGCCCAGCGAATCGGCGGTCATCTTGCCGGTTTCGCGGATGGCGGCAGGGACGGCGGCGAACAGGCCGTATTGCTGGCGGCTGTCGTAGGCCGGGGCTGGTGCGGGGGCAAAGCCCACGCCCAGCATCCACTGTCCTTGCGGCGACTTGCGCGGAGCAATTTCCAGCGCCAGTCGGTCTTCGCCGCGTGCGACCTCGATCATGCCGTTCCCGCCCTGCGCGCCCAGCGTCTGCAGCTGGGCAGGAATCTCGTCGGCCGAGCGGATCGGCTGGCCATCGATGGCGACAATGCGGTCGCCCGGCTTGAGCAGGCCTTCGGCCGCAGAGCCGGCGACCACCTGACCCACCACCGGCGGTTGCAGCATGAACTGCCAGCCGATGCCGGCCAGCGTGGCCACGCGGCGCTCGTCGAAACCGGCCGGCAGCTGCGACAGGCGCAGGGTGTGCTCGCTGTTGCCGGCGCCCTCGGCGGCGGTCAACACGCGGATATCGCGCCTGTCCATCGCTGCGGTGGTGAGCTGCATGCTCGCATCGCTCCAGCTGCTCACGTTGCGGTCGTCGATCCGCACGATGCGCTCGCCAGGCGTCAGCCCGGCTTCGGCAGCCAGGCCATCGGCACGGCCGACGGTGGCCGAATAATCCTGCTTGCCGACCACGAACATCGCCCACAGCATCGCCATGCACAGCAACAGGTTGGCGATCGGGCCGGCCGCGACAATGGCGATGCGTTGCCACACCGTCTTGCGATTGAAGGCCTGATCCTTCTCGGCCGGATGCACCTCGCCTTCGCGCTCGTCGAGCATCTTGACGTAGCCGCCCAACGGAATCGCGGCGATCGCGAACTCGGTGCCGTGGCGGTCGCGGCGCATCCACAACGGCTTGCCGAAACCCACCGAAAAGCGCAGCACCTTGACGCCGCAGCGCCGCGCGACCCAGAAGTGTCCGAATTCGTGAAACGTCACCAACACGCCCAGGCTGACGATCATCCACCAGACCGAACCGATGAAATCACCCATGGATGCAACTCGGCTGCGTGGATCGATCAGGCATGAAAGGAATGATGGGCGAGGGCGCGTTCAGTGATCTGCCGTGCTTGGGCATCGGCAGAAAGAAGGGTGTCGAGGGTGTCGGCATTGTGCCGTGGGAGCGTTGTCAGTGTGTGTTCGACCAACGCTGGGATCGCTAGGAAACCCACTTTGCCCTGAAGAAAGGCTGAAACAGCCACTTCGTTGGCCGCGTTCAGGATCGCTGGCGCGGTTCCACCGGCCTCCAGTGCCTCCCAGGCCAGCCGCAGACACGGAAATGCGGCCGTGTCCGGCGCCTCGAAATCCAGTCGCCCCTGGGTCAGCAGGTCCAGCCCGGCAACGCCCGATTCGACCCGCTCCGGCCACGCCAGGCCGACTGCCAGGGTGGTGCGCATGTCCGGCAGGCCTAGCTGGGCCAGGGTGGAGCCGTCGACGAATTCGACCAGCGAATGCACCAGGCTTTGCGGGTGCACCAGCACATCGATCTGCGCGCCAGGCAGGCCGAACAGATGGTGCGCCTCGATAACCTCCAGGCCTTTATTCATCAGGGTCGCCGAATCCACCGAAATCTTCGGGCCCATCGACCATTTGGGATGTGCGACCGCTTGCGCCGGGGTGACCGCGCCCAGCGCGGCGCGCTCCCAGCCACGGAACGGGCCGCCGGAGGCGGTCAGGATCACCCGACGCACGCCACGGCTGGCGTCGCAGGAGCGCAGGCACTGGAAGATGGCGCTGTGCTCGCTGTCGATCGGGATGATCTCCGCGCCCGCCGCCGCCGCGGTGCGGGTCAGCAGCTCGCCGGCCAGCACCAGCGATTCCTTGTTGGCCAGCAGCAGGCGCTTGCCGGCGCGGGCGGCAGCCAGGGTCGAAGGCAGGCCGGCGGCGCCCACGATGGCGGCAACCACGGTATCGCAGGCATCGCTGCCGGCCAGTGCATCCAGTGCTTCGCTACCGGCATGCGCCTGCGTGGCCAGGCCTGCCGCACGCAGGCCATCGCGCAGCACCGGGTACAGGGAGTGGTCGGCAATCACCGCATGCGCGGGCCGATGCGCGGCGCATAGCGCCAGCAATGCCTCGACCTTGTTACCGGCCGACAGCACGCTGGCGCGCAGCCGCTCGGGGTGACGGGCGATCACATCCAAGGCCGACGCACCGATCGAGCCGGTGGCGCCGAACACGGCGACCTGACGGAGAGAAGAGCCAGCCATGCCTAGAATCCGAGAATTTCCTTGCCGAGTGCGAACACCGGCAGGGCGGCGAGCACGCCATCGATGCGATCCAGTACGCCGCCGTGGCCCGGAATCACCGCGCCCGAGTCCTTGGCGCCGGCGTGGCGCTTGAGCAGGCTCTCGAACAGGTCGCCCAGCACCGAGGCCAGCACCGCAATGGCAGAGACCAGCATCAGCTGTGGCACATGCGCCAGGGTCAGACCGGCTAGCCAGCCGAATGCGCAGGCGACCACGATGCCGGCAAGCATGCCGCCGAGCAGTCCTTCGATGGTCTTGTTCGGGCTGACCCGCGGCGCCAGCTTGTGCTTGCCGAACGCGCGGCCGGCGAAATACGCGCCCGAATCGGCCGCCCACACCATGGTCAGCGCGGTCAGTAACCATAGATTGCCCTTGTCCGGATTGGCATGCAGCAGCACCAGCGCGGCCCAGGCCGGCAGCACCGCCAGCGTGCCGGCGGCCAGCTTGAGCGCACGCGCCTGGCCGTTGCCGTGGTCTGCGCCAAAGGTGAAAAAGCGCAGCCAGAGCAAGGCCAGCAGCCACCAGGCGACACCCACCAACGCGGCAATCTGGAACAGCACCATGGAGCCGGCCGACGCCCACACCATCAGCACCATCAGCAGCAGATTGAGCATCAGCAGCACGGTGCGCGGCAGGCTGTCGTCGATGCCGGACAGCTTGAGCCACTCCCACAGGCCGGTCAGGAACAGGATCGCCGCCAGCGCTGCCAGCCATTGGGTCGGCAGTAGTACGATCGCGCAGATGGCGAGCGGCGCCATGATCAACGCGGCAATCACGCGGGTCCTGGTCATGCGGAGGAGGTCTCTGTCGCCTTGTCGGCAATCTGGGCGCTGGTCAGGCCGAAGCGACGTTCGCGCCCGGCGTAGTCGTCCAGTGCCTGCTGCAGCACCGCGGCATCGAACTCTGGCCACAGGGTTTCGGTGAACCACAGTTCGGTGTAGGCCAGCTGCCACAACAGGAAATTGCTGATGCGGGTGTCGCCACCGGTGCGGATGAACAGATCCGGCGCCGGCAGGTCGGCCAGTGCGATCCGGCTGGCCAGCAGGGCTTCGTCGATCTGCTGCGGCTGCAGACGGCCGGCAGCCACTTCTTCGGCCAGTGCACGTGCGGCGAGCGCGATGTCCTGGCGGCCGCCGTAGCTGGCAGCGATGCTCAGCACCAGCCGCGAGTTGGCGGCGGTGATGCGTTCGGCGCCGGCCATGCGCTCGCGCAACGGCGCGGCAAAGCGGCTGCGGTCGCCGATGAAACGCACTTGCACGCCACGCCGCTGCAGTTCGTCGACCTCGCGATCAAGCGCATGCAGGAACAACTTCATCAAGGCATCGACTTCCTCCTGCGGGCGGCCCCAGTTTTCACTGGAGAACGCAAACAGGGTCAGCGCCGAGACGCCTTTTTCCAGGCAGAAGTCGATGGTGCGATTGACCGCACGCGCGCCCGCGCGATGGCCGATCATGCGCGGACGGCGCCGACGCTGCGCCCAACGCCCATTGCCATCCATGATGATGGCAATGTGGCGCGGCACGGCGGCAGCGGAGGGTTCTGGATGCATGGCAGGCGATGCCACGATCAGACCGTCATCAGTTCCTGTTCCTTGCCCTTGACGACCTCATCCACGTCCTTGATGGCCTTGTCGGTGAGCTTCTGGATGTCGTCTTCGGCGCTGCGCGCCTCGTCTTCGGTGACTGCCTTGTCCTTGAGCAGATCCTTGACCTGCTGGTTGGCATCGCGACGGATGTTGCGGATGGCCACCTTGCTGTCTTCGCCTTCGCCATGCACGGACTTGCTGAGCTCCTTGCGGCGCTCCTCGGTCAGCGGCGGCAGGTTCAGACGGATCACGGTGCCGACCACGGTCGGGGTCAGGCCCAGATCCGAGGCATAGATCGCTTTTTCGACGTCCTTGATCATGCCCTTGTCGAACAGGCTGATGACCAGCGAGCGGCCTTCGGAGACGCTGATGCTGGCAACCTGATTCAAGGGGGTGTCGGTGCCGTATGCCTTGACCTTGATGTTGTCCAGCAGCGCCGGAGAGGCGCGGCCGGTACGCACGGTGGTCAGGGAATGGCGCAGAGCATCGATGCTCTTGGTCATGCGCGTGAGCGCGTCTTGTTTGATCTGGTTGAGCATCGCCGGAATCCGTGTGGAGCTGAATCCGGGGATTATAGCCGGGACTGCGTTTTGAGACTTGCCGGCTGGCAGGGTCCTGCGCAGCCGGTTCACTTGCGGCGCCGCTTCAGCCCGGCGGCGCTATCGGTCAGGTATCAGCGCAGTTCCTGGAACGGCGCTTTTGCGATTCCCCAATCCCGATTCCCGATTCCCAACCTCAGCTCCGGCCCTGAACCAGCGTGCCGATCTGCTCGCCGTGCAGGATGCGCAGCAGCACGCCGGGCTCGCTCATGCCGAAGATGCGCAGCGGCAGGTCGCTGTCGCGTGCCAGGGCGAAGGCGGCGGTGTCCATCACTTCCAGGCCCTGCATGATGACCTGGTCGTAGGTCAGGGTGTCGTAACGCACCGCATCGGCGTGCTTCTTCGGGTCCTTGTCGTAGACGCCGTCGACCTTGGTTGCCTTGAGCAGCAGGTCGGCACCGATCTCGATCGCGCGCAGCGCCGCACCCGAGTCGGTGGTGAAGAACGGGTTGCCGGTGCCGGCGGCGAAGATTGCGATGCGGCCCTTTTCCAGATGACGGATCGCGCGCCGGCGGATGAAGTCTTCGCACACGTCGTTGATCTTGATCGCGCTCATCACGCGCACCTTGGCGCCGAGCTTTTCCAGCGCGTCCTGCATGGCCAGTGCGTTGATCACCGTGGCCAGCATGCCCATGTGGTCGCCGGTGACGCGGTCCATGCCGCTGGCCGCCAGACCTGCGCCGCGGAAGATGTTGCCGCCGCCGATCACCAGTGCGATCTGCGCGCCGGCCTGCTGCGCTTCGATCACTTCATGGGCGAGGCGATTGATGACTTTGGGGTCGATGCCGTAATCCCCGTCTCCCATCAGCGCCTCCCCGGAAAGTTTGAGAAGAATGCGGCGATAGGGAAGTGCAGACATGGGGGAAACCTCGGTGTGGGGGATCGGCAAACGCCGGCAAGTCTAGCGGAAGCCTGTCACCGGGCGTGGTAAAAATTCGCTTGTCGGGGCGTGACGTGATGCGTTGCTCAGTGCGCGCGCGGCGGCTGCGGGGCTGGCACATCGGTCGCATCGTAAGCGGTGACACGGTTGCGGCCGCGATGCTTGGAGCGATACAGCGTGCTGTCGGCAGCCTGCAATAAATGCTCGATGCTCTCGAACTGGCGGCCGCCGCCGCCATGCGTGGCCAGCCCTGCGGAGAAGGTGATGTGCAGCGGGCCGCTCTGCAATTGCGCCATCGGCGTGCGTGCGGTTTCGACCAGGATGCGCTCGATCACCATCAACGCCGCGTCGGCTGTGGTGTTGGGCAGGATCACCAGAAATTCTTCGCCGCCGTAGCGTGCGACCAGGTCGCTGGTGCGCACCATCCGCTGCAGTGTCTGCGCAAAATTGCGCAGCACCTCGTCGCCGATCAGATGCCCATGCGAGTCGTTGACGCGCTTGAACTCGTCCAGATCGATGAAGGCGATCGACAGCGGCCAGCTCTGGCGTGATGCAAGCTCGAATTCGTGCTCGAGCGCAGTGCCGAGCTGGTGCCGATTGAACACACCGGTGAGTGCGTCGCGGCTGGCCTGTTCGGCCAGATGACGCATGCGGTTTTCCGATTCGTCGGCATGCCGGCGCGCTTCGGCCACATCCTGCAACTCGCGCAGGCTGCGCAGCATCGCCAACTCGCGGGCCTGCTCGAAGATCATCTGGATGTGCTCGGGCTGCGGCACGCGAATGTCGAACAAGGCTTCCAGTTCGGGCAGCGATTCGGCGATGCGCTCGATCACTTTTTCGAAGCGTTCGGCGTCCAGTTCCAGCACCTGCTGGGCCTGCTGTTGCGCGTGTTCGGTGGCGGTGACTGCGCTGGCCGACAGCCAGATATCGGCCAGTCGCCCGGACAGCGCGACACAGGCCATGAACGGTTCCAGGCTGGCCGGCTCCTGTTCGCTTTGCGCGATCGCGTTCTGCAGATACGGCGGCAACTGCCATTGATGCGCAAGCCAGGCGCCGACCTCGGCATGGGTTGCGCCCAGGTGCTCGCGCTCGGCTTCCAGCAACGCGGTGTTGTCCGGTGCCTGTTCCAGCAGCGGTGCATACAGCGCGGGTGCGCCTTGCAGCAGGGCCAGTTTGCCGATGTCCTGCAGCAGGCCGGCCAGCATCAATTCTTCGGGTTTGCGGATGCCGTAGGCCTGCCCGAGGATGCGGCTGGCCAGTGCGCACAAGCCGGCACGCCGCCAGATACGATCGTGCAGCGGATGCGCGGTGAAGGTGCTGCGCACGCCGTGCACCATCGAAAACCCAAGTGCCAGGCTCAAGGTGGCGTTGAGGCCGAGCATGGTCAGCGCCTGGCCGAGGTTGTCGATGCGGCGGCGGCTGGCGTACAGCGGCGAATTGGCAACGCGCAGCATGCGTGCGCTCAATGCCATGTCCATGCCGATGACATTGGCCGTCGCGGTCATGTCCACATCGGGGTCTTGCGCAAGTTCAATGATGCGCAGCGCAACGCCGGGCGGCGATGGCAGATTGCGGCAGTAGTGCAGGGCGGCTTGGAGGTCTGGTTGCATGATTCATCGCCGACAGTGAGCGCAAGCATACAGCTGCGTTCGTTGAGTGGGGCACGCCAAGCTTTGCCATCGCTGCGCTGCGATATGCGCGTTCTGGACGCTGAGAGCCTTGTCGGCATTCAGATTTAGCGGCCACCGTCACAACATCTGTAGAGTCGAGGTCGGTTGTCGGTGCGGTGTATGCGTGCGCTTCAGCTTCAGAAGTCACTGCGAATGCGCATCAGATTTCAGGCAAAAAAAAGCCGCGGCATGCCGCGGCTTTTTTTGCGTGTGGCGAAGATCAGGCCAGGCCGGCCTGCTTCATCACTTCGGCGGCGTAGTCTTCCACCACCTTCTCGATGCCTTCGCCAACGGCCAGGCGCTGGAAGCCGATCACCTCTGCACCGGCCGCCTTGACGGCCTGCTCGACGGTCTGATCGGTGTTCAGCACGTACGGCTGACCGTACAGCGTGACTTCGTTGATGATCTTGCTGATCTTGCCGCTGATGATCTTTTCCAGGATCTCGGCCGGCTTGGACTTGTCCTTCTCGGACATCTTGGCCAGTTCGATTTCCTTTTCCTTGGCAACGAACTCGGCCGGAACGTCGGAGGCCTTGACGTGCGGCGGGTTCATCGCGGCGATGTGCATGGCGATGCCGCGTGCCAGCTCGATATCGCCACCCTTCAGCTCGACCAGCACGCCGATGCGGCCGCCGTGCACGTAGGCCGCGACGTTGTTGGCGCTGTCGATACGCACCAGGCGACGCACCTGCAGGTTCTCGCCGACCTTGGCAATGACCGCAGCGCGGCGTTCTTCGATGGTCTCGCCGCTGTCGAGCTTGACGCTCTTCAGCGCTTCGGCATCGGCCGCATCCGAGTTCAACGCAGCGGTGGCCACGGTCTCGGTGAAGGCCAGGAAGTTCTCATCCTTGGCGACAAAGTCGGTTTCGGAATTGATTTCGACCAGGACGGCCTTGCCGCCGGCCTGGGCGGTCGCGATGCGGCCTTCGGCGGCAACACGGTCGGCCTTCTTGTCGGCCTTGGCCAGGCCCGACTTGCGCAGCCATTCGGCAGCGGCGTCGATGTCGCCAGCGTTTTCGACGAGTGCCTTCTTGCACTCCATCATGCCGGCGCCAGTGCGCTCACGCAGTTCCTTGACCAGGGAAGCAGTGATTTCCATGGAATTACCTCGTTTGGACGAATGCATGCGGCGGAGATGTTCCGCCAATGAGGAGACGGCGCAATGTGCTGGCCGCCCCCGTAGATGTCTTCAGTGGCCCGGGCGACGGGACGCCATGGTCCCGTCGGGGCTGCGGCCGCACAGCATGGTGCGGCCGCATTGCAGGCCGATTACTCGGCAGCAGGAGCAGCCGGAGCTGCGGCATCGGCCGGAGCGTCAGCCTTCTTTTCGGTCTTCTCGGCCTTCTTGGCCGGGGCGCGACGGCCCTTGCCTTCGTCGGCGGATTCGGCCGAGAACTCTTCTTCGCGCACGGAGGCGGAGTTCGGGGCAGCAGCCTTGCCTTCCAGCACGGCGTCGGCAGCGGCGCGTGCATACAGCTGCACGGCGCGGATGGCGTCGTCGTTACCCGGGATGGCGTAGTCGACCAGGGCCGGGTCGTAGTTGGTATCGACCACGGCGATCACCGGGATGCCGAGCTTCTTGGCTTCCTTAATGGCGATGTCTTCATGGCCGATGTCGATCACGAAGATCGCGTCGGGCAGGCGGTTCATTTCCTTGATGCCGCCCAGCGAGGCGTCCAGCTTCTCGCGCTCGCGACGCAGGCCCAGCACTTCGTGCTTGACCAGCTTCTCGAAGGTGCCATCGGTCTCGGCCGCTTCCAGTTCCTTCAGGCGCGCAACCGACTGCTTGACGGTGCGGAAGTTGGTCAGCGTGCCGCCCAGCCAGCGCTGGGTCATGAACGGCATGTTGCAACGTTCGGCTTCTTCCTTGATGGACTCGCGCGCGCTGCGCTTGGTGCCCAGGAACAGGATGGTGCCGCGCTTCTGCGCGATCGAGGAGAGGAAGTTCATCGCGTCGTTGAAGAGCGGAACGGTCTTCTCGAGGTTGATGATGTGGATCTTGCCGCGCGCGCCGAAGATGTACGGCGCCATCTTGGGGTTCCAATAACGGGTCTGGTGACCGAAATGGACGCCGGCTTCCAGCATCTGACGCATGGTGACTTGGGGCATTGGAGTAACTCCTGAAAGCGGAATCGCCGTGCGCGGCTTGTTGTTGAAAAGTCCGCACATGGATGTGCGGGCTGTTGCGAGGGACTCGCATCAAAACGCACATGATTCCGGGGTTGGGCTTCCCTGTCGCCTCCGTGTCGAACCCCTCGCGGGGCACCCCGGCACGGATGGCGGCGGCAGGTGTGAATTCGTCGGTGACGTCCGACGTGGACGACGCAATGCGTAAAGACGCAAAACAGCCGGCGGAGTATAGCTGGCAGGGCGCGTCTGCGCAATTGGTCGGCTTGGAGACGTCCAGCTGCGCTGAAGCTCAACAGCTTGGGCGCCTTGAGAGGTTCATTGGAGGTGTGGATGCGTTGGGGCAGAGCGGCTGGTCTGTTGATTGGCTGCAGGGTCCTTGCCCGCCCACCATCGCGGGACACGCCGCAAGTACGTCCGTGTAGGCTCTTACGCGGCATCCATGCCGCGTAAGGTCCCGCGACGGTGGGCGGGCAAGGACCAGTCGAGATGGTCGGTGCGCATGGTTGCGAGCAGTGAATGCGACGCGGCGGTCAGATGCGGTGCGGCCTGATCAGCTCAGTTCGATCCAAACAACTGAGCGGTTTCGTCAGCCACTCTAATGCTGCCCCGATTCCCAATTCCCGATTCCCGATTCCCGATTCATGGCTCAAGCGTCAGCGTGGTCTCGATGTCGCTGTTGATGCGCGCCACGAAGCGGCCGCTGCCGGTGGGCAGGTTAGCCGGCAGTGCCCATTGGCGGGTTTGGCCTGGCAACACGTAACCGGCCAGATCATCGCGGATGCTGCGGCGGGTGCCGCCGGCATCGATGTAGGCCAGATCGGCCAGCCGTGCATGGCTGAGCCCGGCATTGTGCACGCTCAGTGCGCGTCCGCCGCCGTGGCCGGACAGGGTGGTCCGCAGCACCGGATTTGGCGCGGCGGGCTGGCTGGGCAGGGCGAATACCGGGGTGGAATAACGCAGCAACTCGGTTTCGTCGCCGGTGGCGTGTTGGGTCACCACCAGTCGATAGCTGTCTTCGGTCTGCACCGGGCTGGGGCCGAGCCGGATCACCCGCAACAGCTGGCGCCCTTGCGACGGGATCTCGAAATGATTCGGGCTGACCGTGGCGCCGGTGGCGGGTTCAAGTACTTCGCGCTCGCCATCCTGCCGCCAGCGGTAGAGCTTGGCTTCGGCGCGCCATGGCAGCGCGGCTTGGTTGTAGAGCCAGACCGTTGCCTGATCGCTATCGGCCGGGATATGCGCAGTGGTCGGTGCGATGGCGATCTCGGCAGCGATGGCGCCGCCGTCGATTGCGACACAGGCCAGCGCAACTGCGAGCCAGCAATGAAGGGAGCGTCGCGTGGTCATGGTCAGAACGCGATCGTGGTGATGCGTGCGGTGGTTGCCGGTGCCGGGCCTGCCAATGCGCTGGCGTCCTGGCCGGTGCTTGCGATGGCCGGTGTTTCGGCGGCACGCGCCGGCTGGGCGATCGCCATCGGCGTGCCTCTGGAGCAACTGGCGCGCGGCGGCGTGGTGCGCAGCTCGCAACCGCTGAGCAGGCGCAGGCCGATGTGCAGGGTGGAATTTTCCGGGCCGCGGCTGGCCGCAGCATTGGCCACAGACGCGCTGCAGAACAGAGCAAGCAGCATCAGGCGCTTCAGGAGGGTGACCGGCATCATGAAGGCAATCGTTTGCATTGGAGACGTAACAAATAGCGACGCCCCGGATGCGAACTTGATTAACTGTCAATAAGTGATGGAGACGGTCACCGTGTCGTTGTAGTCGCCTGCGATGGGCAGTTGCGGTGCGGGCGCGCGGCCGTAAACGGTCACCGTCTGGGCCACTCCGTTGCCGGTGCCGCTGAGCGTATCGACGCCGATGCTGGTCCCCCAACGGCTGCCGCGGCCGACGTCTCTGTAAAGCTCATAGGCGATGTAATTGGCGCTGCTGGAATGCCGCATGCGGCGGACGCTGCCAGTGGCGTTGATGCCGTCGCCCAGCCCGATGTTCCAGGCGGTCCGGTTGGTGCAGGTCAGGCTGATGGTGGAGCTGCGGTCGATGGCGGTGCTGATGGTGCCGGCAATGCTGCCGAAATCCAGATCGGTGGTGACGTAGGTATTGCAGCGTGCCGGTACGTTGGCCGAGGCGGTGAACGGGAAGGCGTTGCTGGCGGTCTTGGCGCCGCTGCCGCCGGCCATGCAACTGCCCGGAAGCGGTGGGATGCCGATGATGCTTTCGTTGTAGGCATAGCGCAGCACGGTGTCGGCGCCGCCGAAACTGCTGGTGTGGTTGCCGACCGACAGGATCTGGTTGGCTGGAATGCGTCCGTACAGCGTGATGGTGGCCGTCTGCGAGCCACCGGTGATCAAGGGGACGCCGTACGACAGCGTCAAGGTGCGCGGCGAGGGCGTTGTGGATCCGGTGGCGCCCCAGATCTGGGTGCGTGTTGCGTCGCTGTAGACCTGGAAGTCCAGGCTGTCGCTGGTGGAGTTGAGCATGCGGCGCGGTGCATACAGCCCGCTGCTGGCGCTGCCTGGCCCCAGGTCCAGGCAAAGGCTCACTTGTGCATAGCCCAGGACGCTGAGCGCGGCGGTTGCGCAGGAGACGTTGAGCGTTGCCACTGCATCGGTGGTGCCATTGGCTGCCACATTGCCGAACGCCAACGGCGTGCCCAGCGTGACGGTACACGTGGTGTCGGCCTGCGCGCGCTGGCTTGGTGCCAGCCATAACATCGCGATAGCCAGTGCAATCACCAGGCGCCAGATGCGGTGCAGGTTCATGGCGTTTTCTGCTCGGTGACGCATTGCAGCGGCCCCACCCGCGGAATGCCGCTCGGGTTGGCCGGATAGGTGAACTGCGCGCTGCAGCGGCCCTGCGGCAAGTCGACCAGCAGGCGGTTGTCGCTCTGCAGATTGTCCAGATAGGTTTCGCCGTCGTAGCCGACCACGACGCGCTCGGCATCGCCCTCGCGCTGCACCACGCTGCCCACCGGCAGCGGGGCGCCTTGTGCGTCGTGCAATACGATGATCGCCGCACGCACGCGGGTGATGCCGAAGCGCACCGCGACGCCGGATTGCTGGCGCGGCGTCACTGCGGTATCGACGCGGTCCACGCGCAGATCTGCCGGCAGGTTCAAGGTGTCGATCGACAACTGGTTGCGCTGCCACGATTGCAGCGGGGTGACCAGCAGCGTGCCGCGCGCATCGGTGACGCCGATCAGGCGATTCTCCAGCCGCACCGGAATGCCGGCCTGGCCGTCGGTGGACACCACCGCAAACGCATCCTGGATATCGCGCGCGGCAAAGCCACGCCCGTTCATCCACACCAGGCTGCCGCTGGCGCTGGCGTAGCCGAAGTTGTCGCCATCCTGATTGGCTGCGCCGAGGTTGTAGCGGCCGACCCGGTTCAACCAGCCAAGTTCGGCCAGCCCGCCGCTGGCATCGTCGCCGGCACGCCCCTGCAGGCGCCAGCCGATGCCGCCCAGGTCGCCGTCGCCCGGCAACGGCTGGCTGACATCAGCCACAAATCCGGTGCGGTTGCCGTTGCGCTGCATCGAGGCGCTGGCCTGACGCAGCTCGCCGAAGGTGGTCGATAGCGACAGATACAGGCTGCGATCGCTGCGCACGTCCAGGTTCTGATTGCCGGACAGATTGGCGGCCCAGTTGCGCCCGAAACTGCGCGACCAGAACACGCTGGCATAGCGCGAGGTGTCGCCTTGCGGATAGCTCAGCCGCACGTAGCTGGTGCCGAGCGAGCCGATCGGAGCGACGTTGACGCCGAACACCGCGCGGTCGCTGATGCGTGCCGGCAATGCGCCCTGCAGCGCGCCCAGGTCGCGGTAGTCACCGTGGGTGCGCTGGGTGCCGAGATTGAAGTTGAAGCGACGGTTGTTCCAGGCGTAACCCAGTACGTACTGGCCGCCGTGCAGGTCGTCCATCTGGCTGTGCGCATAGGCGAGGTTGAACACGCCGCCCACGCCAAGCAGCCAGATGCCGCCAGCACCGGCGTTGACCACACCGCCGCCGGCTTCGGCATGCGCCTCGATGGTGAAATCGTCGCGCAGGCCCTTGCGCAGGGTGGCGCTGGCGACCGTGCGTGCATCGTAGGAAAACGAGCGCACGCCGTAGTCCTGGCGCAGGTGGCCGATCCCGGCCGACCATTCGGAAATGCCGCGCGCCAGCAGTTGCGGGGTGCCGTAGAACGCGAAGTCCAGCCGGCGCACGCGGCCGAACGCATCGGTCACCACGATCTGCGCCTGGCCGGTGCCGCTGATGCCCGGCTGTGCGGCCAGCTGAAACGGCCCGGCCGGCACCTGGCCGCTGTATTGGCGCAGACCATCGACGTACAGCTCGATGGTCGAAGGCACCGCCGCTTCGCCCAGAAAACTCGGCGTCGGCGTCAACACGCGATAGGGCTGCAAGGCGTAATTGCGGCCGATCTGCACGCCGCCCAGGCGGATCGAGCGGCTCCAGTCGACAAAGCCGCTGTAGAAGTCGCCGACCGTTAGGCTGGTGGCTGTGTCCGGGAAATCCATCTGCCAGGCGCTGTCCAGGCGCACCGCTTCGCTGCGCCAGCGCTGGTCCTGCGGGCGGTCGTAGGCCAGGAACACGGCGGTGGTGTCGACCATGCCGCGGCCGATGCCGAAGCCGCGCAGTTCGGTCGCCAACGACACGCTGCTGGCACCGGCATTGCGCGTGGCATAGACGTCGTAATTGAGCAGCATGCCCGGGGAGGCGGTGGCGCTGGGCGGGGCGACTTCTTCGGCTTTCAATACCGTGGTGGAGAGCGACAGCTGCGCCAGCGGCACCTGCAGCGCCAGCCGCTGCAGCGCGGCGTCGTAGCGCACTTCCACATCGGGCAGGCGATCCAGATCGACCAGCTCGCCGGCGCTGCGGTCGGCCAGGATGAAACCGAGCTTGCGCAGCGTTTCGACCGACCCACGCAGGTGGCCGTCCACCAGTTCGAACGGCGCCAGGCCGCGGTCGGCCTGATTCAGGGTGACATCCAGGTACAGCGTCTGCGGCAGTGCGCTGGCGCTTTGCGGGGTTTGATCGGGCAGCGCGGCAACGTCGGCCAGATCGACAGCCGCGGCGCTTCCCAGGCAGGTGGCGGTCGCGAGCAGCGTCATCGCCAGCCGGGCCGTGTCACGGCGCTGTCGGCGTTGCCAACAGGGTGCGTTCGTCCGCCTCACCATTGATCCTTGCGATGATGGTGCCGCGGGCGAACTGCGCCAGCGGTGCACCCAGCGACCAGCGCATGGTCTGGCCGGGCAGTACATAGCCCACCAGTCCGTTCAATGTGGTCTTGGTCGCGCCATCGACGCGATGCTGCAGGTCGGCGACCTGGGCATGCCCATTGCCGGTGTTGCTGATCTGGATCTGCGCATTGCCGTCGCTGCCGGCCACCACTTGCGTGCTCAAGGTCGGCGTGGGCTCGGCTTTTCCAGGCGGCAGCACGAAGATCGGCACCGAGTAGCGCAGCACGAACTGCATGCCCTTGCGGTCGGCATCGGCATTAGGCAATTCGTCGACGATGATGCGGTAGCAGACTTCCTGGCTGGTCGGCGCAGGCCCGGCGCGGATCACCCGGATCAGCTGGCGCTCGCCGGCGGCCAGGGTCCGCATCGGTGGGCTGACCAGCAGTTCCTGGGTCGGGTCGAGCTGGTCCTGCCCGTCGCGCTGGGTCCAGCGATAGGCGCGGGTCTGCACCTGCACCGGCACGCCGCCGCTGTTGCTCAGCCACAGTCCGTCGGCGGACTGTTCTGCGCTCAGCGTCAGCGAGGTCGGTGCCAATTGCAGGCTCGCTGCGCGCGCCGATAGCAGCGGCCAGGCGCTGCTCAGTGCGAGCGTCAAGACCATTGCGGTCGTGACCAGCCACGCCGGCATGCGAGACGACAGGCGGTGGTGCAAGGGCATGCGCGCGCTCAATAGACGATCGTGGCGGTGATCGTGTCCTGGTACGCACCGGTTGCCGGATTGTTGGCGGACGGGTTGGTCACACGGCCGTAGACCGGATAGACCTGGTTGATGCCGGTGGCGGTACGACTCAGCGTATTGGTGCCGCTGGTGCTGCCCCACACCGTGCTGCGTCCCAGATCCTGGTACAGCTGGTAGGCGATGAAGTTGTTGGTGGTGACCAGCGCATCGGTGTTCTTCATGCGGCGGGTGGTGACGTCGTTGGCGGTGCCGGCATTGCTGCCTGCGCTCAAGGCGATGTTGTACGGCGTCAACGCGGTGCACTGTGCGGTAACGCTGCCGTTGGCGTCGGCATTGGCGGTCGAGGTGGACAACACCGAGCCGAAGTCGACGTCCGTCGCAGACGCCGCCGTGATGGTGCAGGCCTTGGTGACGGCGATCTTGACGTTGAATGTGGTGGTATCGGCTGCTGTGGCAACGCCAATGGTCGAGAGCAGGCCGAGGGACAGCAGGACAGGACGGACAGTACGCATGGACATTTCCTTGACCGGTCTGGTCATTGGTGACGCGACGACGTGTCGCCCTCCCTCCAATGCATCAGCTGTGCCAAACGATAACGCCGAATTCACGCGCTATCTAGCTGTTTAATCTGGTTCTTTTCGCAAAATTGGGATGTCATGCGGATGACTCCGTTAATGGAGACTTTGACGCTCCTCGAACTACGTCACACATGAATGCGCAGTGACGCCAGTTTTTTGCTGCACCGCCCGCTTCCGCCGTAACGGCGTGTTTTGCAAAAAACGGCTGTGCGGGTCGTTCAGATTCAGCCCGAATCGGCGATAATCCGGACCATGAGCGTCAATCTAAAAACCAAAGAAGAAATCGAACTGATGCGCGTCGCCGGCCGCCTGGCCGCCGAGGTGCTCGACATCGTGGCCCCGCACGTGCAACCGGGCGTGACCACTGCCGAGCTCGACCGCATCTGCCACGACCACATCGTCAACGTGCAGGGGACCATTCCTGCCAATGTCGGTTATCGCGGCTTCCCCAAGAGCGTGTGCACCTCGGTCAATAACGTGATCTGTCACGGCATCCCGAGCGCGGCCAAAGTCCTGAAGGAAGGCGACATCGTCAATATCGATGTCACCGTCATCAAAGACGGCTGGCACGGCGATACCAGCCGCATGTATTACGTCGGCACGCCGTCAGTGATGGCCAAGCGCCTGGTCGATACCACCTACGAAGCGATGTGGCGCGGCATCCGTGCGGTCAAGCCGGGTGCGACGCTGGGAGATGTGGGCCATGCGATCCAGAAGTTCGCCGAGGCCGAGCGCTTCAGCGTGGTGCGCGATTACTGCGGCCACGGTATTGGCAAGGTCTATCACGACGAGCCGCAGGTGATGCATTACGGCCGTCCCGGCGAAGGCCTGGTGCTCAAGCCCGGCATGACCTTCACCATCGAGCCGATGATCAACGAAGGCACCTACCACCATAAGACGCTGCCCGATGGCTGGACTGTGGTCACCAAGGACCGCAAGTTGTCCGCGCAGTGGGAACACATGGTCGCAGTGACCGAAGACGGCGTGGATGTGCTGACGCTGTCGCCGAACGCGCCCGCCCCGGTATGACGGCCACGCCGGCGGATCGACCCGACCCGGGTGTCGCCGGCGATGCCGAGTGGGCCGCGCAGGCCCGTCCGCTGCTGGTGCATGCGGACATGCGGCTGTGCAAGCGCTTCGATCAGGGTGAACCGATCGAACGCCTGGTGGCCTTGCGCGCACGCGCGGTCGACCAATTGATGCGCAATGCCTGGACGCGCTGCATCCCGGCCGATGCCGGGTTGTCGCTGCATGCGGTTGGCGGTTACGGGCGTGGCGAACTGTTTCCGCGTTCGGACGTGGATGTGCTGGTGCTGGGCGAAAGCGCGGTGCAGCAACAGCATGAGCAGGCCCTGGCGCGCTTGTTCGCGTTGCTGTGGGATGTGGGCCTGCCGATCAGTCATGCGGTGCGCTCCGCTGCGCAGTGCACCGCCGCTGCAGCCGACCAGACCGTGCTGACCGCATTGATCGAATCGCGCCCGCTGGTTGCAGGGAGCGAGGCGCGCGCGGCACTGGCCGCAGCGATCGCCCCGCAACGGGTGTGGCCGGCGCGCGAATTCTTCCAGGCCAAGCGCGAAGAACTGCTGGCGCGGCATCAGCGCTTTGGCGACACCGCCGACAATCTGGAACCGGACATCAAGGACGGCCCTGGCGGCTTGCGTGATCTGCAAACGCTGGGCTGGATGGCGCTGCGCGCCTTCGGCGTCAAGGATCTGGAAGCGCTGGTCGGGCTTGGCCATGTCGGCTTCGACGAGGCTGCGGCGCTGCGGCGCGAGCGCGAAGAACTGGCGCGGCTGCGGTTCGGTTTGCATATCGTCGCCAACCGGCCGGAAGAACGCCTGCGTTTCGACTATCAAAAGACCCTGGCGCAGCGGCTGGGGTTTGCCGACGACCCGGAAAGCCTGGGCGTGGAAAAGATGATGCAGCGCTTCTATCGCAGCGCTGCATTGATCCGCCGCATTAGCGACCGGTTGTTGCAGCGCTTCGAAGAACAATTCGATGGCGAAGCGGTACCGGAACCGCTCGGTGGCGGCTTCAGCCTGCGCCGCGGCTATCTGGCGGCCGACGCGGATGATTGGCCGGCCGGCGATGTGCTGCAGGTGTTTGCCTTGTTCGCGCAGTGGGCGGCGCATCGCGAGGTGCGCGGCCTGCATTCGCTGACCGCGCGCGCGCTGGCCGAGGTGCTGCGCGAGCTGCCGGCTTACGACGTGGCCGACGCCACCGCGCGCGACCGTTTCATGGGGCTGCTGCGCGGCCCGCGTGCGATGGAAACGCTCAATCGCATGGCGCGCCTGGGCGTGCTGGGGCAGTGGATTCCCGCATTCGCCAGCGTGTCCGGGCGCATGCAGTTCGACCTGTTTCATGTCTACACGGTGGACCAGCACACGCTGATGGTGCTGCGGAATATCGCGCTGTTTGCGGCCGGTCGCGCCGACGAACGTTTTTCGATCACGCACGAAGTCTGGCCGCGCTTGCGCAAGCCGGAATTGCTGCTGCTGGCCGGTCTGTTTCACGACATCGCCAAGGGCCGTGGCGGCGATCATTCCGAGTTGGGTGCGGTGGATGCGCGCGCGTTCTGCCAGGCGCATCGGCTCAGCGAAGGCGATACCGCGCTGGTGGCCTGGCTGGTGGAGCAGCATCTGCGCATGTCGGTGACCGCGCAGAAGCAGGACATCTCCGACCCGGAGGTGATCCATCGTTTCGCCATGCTGGTGGGCACGCGCGAGCGGCTGGACTATCTGTATCTGCTGACCTGCGCCGACATCGCCGGCACCAGCCCCAAATTGTGGAATGCATGGAAGGACCGGCTGCTGGCCGATCTGTATTTCGCTGCGCGCCGCGCGCTGCGCGAAGGTCTGGAACATCCGCCGCCGCGCGAAGAACGCCTGCGCGAAGCGCGCGAGTCCGCGCGCGCGCTGATGCAGGCGCAAGGGCACGACGATGCCACCATCGATCGTCAGTTCGCTGGCATGCCGGACGAGAATTTCCTGCGTTTCCGTCCCGAGCAACTGGCCTGGCAGGCGGTGTCGTTGATCGAAGTGCAGATCGGCCAGACCACGGTCAAGGCGCGGCGCGCAGTGCCGGACAACGATGCACTGGAAGTGTTTGTGTACTCGCGCGACCGGGACGGGTTGTTCTCGGCGATCGTCTCCACGCTGGATCGCAAGGGCTACGGCATCCACCGCGCACGCGTGCTGGATGCACCCAACGATGCCATCTTCGACGTGTTCGAAGTGCTGCCGCAGGACAGCTCTGCCGATGGCGACCCGCAGCGTCTGGCTGCAGCCTTGCGGCAGGTGCTGGCCGGCGACCTGCAGAAGGTGCGTCCCTCGCGGCGTGCGGTGCCGCGCCAGCTGCGGCATTTCCGCTTTGCGCCGCGCGTGGAATTCAGCGAAAGCGCTGGCGGCCGCCGCACCCGCATCAGCCTGGTCGCACCTGATCGCCCCGGCTTGCTGGCCGACGTGGCCAACGTGCTGCGCCTGCAACACCTGCGCGTGCACGACGCGCGCATTGCCACGTTTGGCGAGCGCGCCGAAGACCAGTTCCAGATCACCGACGAGCACGACCGTCCGTTGTCCGAATCCGCCCGGCAGGCGCTGCGCGATGCGCTGTGCGCCTGTCTCGATCCCACCTAGCACCTCCGGAGACCCCCATGGCTACCAAGAAGACTGCGCGCAAGCAGAGCGCGACCACGACCAGCGCAGCGCCTGCGCGCGCGACCGCAAAGAGCAGCAAGGCGAGTGGCAAGCCGAGTGACAACAAGTCGGTCGGCAAGCCGGTAAGTAAGGCAGTCAGTAAGTCAGGCAAGCTGCCTGTTGCGCGCAAGGCCACCGCTGTCGCAGCTGCCGACACCAAGGCTGCTGCCAAGAAGAGCGTTGCAAAGAAAGTCGCCGCCAGCGCACCGCGCGTGGCCAAGCAGCCGACCAGCGTGGTGTCTGCGCCGGCGGCCAAAAAGGCTGCCGCTGCCAAGAAACTGCCGATCGCCGAAAAGGCCGTGCACAGCGTTGCCGCGCAGGTGGGCACTGACGAACTCAAATTCGGTATCGAGAGTGCATTCGAGCGCCGCGCCAGCTTGACCATCGACGAAATCGACGGCTCTACCCGCGCCATCGTCACCCGCGTCATCGACGGATTGGAGAGCGGCGAGTTCCGCGTCGCCGAGCCGGACGGGCAGGGTGGCTGGACCGTCAACGAGTGGCTGAAAAAGGCGGTGCTGCTGTATTTCCGTGTCAACGAGATGGCGGTGATCGAGGCGCAGCCGGCGCCGTTCTGGGACAAGGTGGAATCGCGTTTTGCCGGCTTCAACGAGGCCGAGTTCCGCAAGGCCGGAGTGCGTGTGGTGCCGGGCGCGGTGGCGCGTCGCGGCAGCTATTTCGGCAAGGACGTGGTGCTGATGCCGAGCTTCACCAATATCGGCGCGTACGTCGGCGAAGGCAGCATGGTCGACACCTGGGCCACGGTGGGTTCGTGTGCGCAGATCGGCAAGCACTGCCATCTGTCCGGCGGCGCCGGCATTGGCGGCGTGCTGGAGCCGCTGCAGGCCAGCCCGACCATCATCGAAGATCATTGCTTCATCGGCGCGCGTTCGGAAGTGGTGGAAGGCGTGGTGGTGGGGCATCACAGCGTGATCGGCATGGGCGTGTTCATCGGCCAGAGCACGCGCATCTACAACCGTGCCACCGGCGAAATCTCGTATGGTTATGTGCCGCCGTATAGCGTGGTGGTGTCCGGGCAGCTGCCGTCCAAGGATGGCTCGCACTCGCTGTATTGCGCGGTGATCGTCAAGCAGGTGGATGCCAAGACGCGCAGCAAGACCAGCGTCAATGAGCTGCTGCGTGGCCTTGCCGATTGAGCACGCAACCGAACGTGCACCAGGACATCCTGTCCAGGGCCGCATCGCGCTGGGTGCGGTGGGGCATCCCGGCATTCTGGCTGGGCTGGGGCGTGCTTTACACGGTCGGCGTGCTGACCCGGGATCCTAGGGTCACAACCGGCGGGCCGTGGCATTGGATCGTGCCGGCGCTGGTGGTGGCGATGGCCCTGCGTTGGCTGCGGCAACCGGCGCGCTGGGCGCAGATCTACGACGTCGGCGATGCCTTGTTGGTCGAGCGCCAGGGACGGCGGCAGCGCATCGACCTGCGTGACCTGCGCGCAGTCGAGCCGGCCTGGCTGATTCCGCCGGTGCGCCTGGCACTGCAGGTGCAGGCCGGCGACGCACCGGTGATCTTCCTGCCTGCCCGCGGGCAGTCGGCCGAACTGCTTGCCACCGACCTGATGGCGCGCGCCGATGCGCGCCGCGCAACCACAGGAACTGCATGACATGACCACGCTATACGGACTCAAAAACTGCGACACCTGCAAAAAAGCCACCAAGTGGCTGGACCGCTTCGATGTCGCCTACACCTTCGTCGATTACCGCGATCACAAGCCCGAGCCGGAGACGCTGGTGGCGTGGGCCGAGCAGGCCGGCGGATTCGATGCGCTGATCAACAAGTCGTCGACCACCTGGCGGCAACTGCCGGACAACCGCAAGGCCGCTGCCAGCGCAGCCGAATGGAAACTGCTGCTGCGCGAGTATCCGCAACTGATCCGCCGCCCGGTGGTCATCACCGATGACGGCCAGCTCAGCCAGGGATTTTCGGACAACGGTTTCAAGCAGCGCTTCGGCGTTGCGTGAGCCAGTGCTGCCGCAGCTCCCCACTTCTACAGTGATTCCCGATCATGTCCGACATTGTTGACCTCACCTGTGAACTGATTTCCCGCCCGTCGGTGACGCCGGACGATGCCGGCTGCCAGGAACTGATCGCGCAGCGGCTCACGCGCGCCGGCTTTGCTATCGAACACCTGCGTCTGGGCGAGGTGGACAATCTATGGGCCACGCATGGCAGCGGTGCGCCGGTGCTGGTGCTGCTCGGGCATACCGATGTGGTGCCGCCGGGGCCGCGCGAGGCGTGGACCAGCGATCCGTTCGACCCGCAGATTCGCGATGGTGTGCTGTACGGGCGCGGCGCCGCCGACATGAAGAGTGGAGTGGCCGCATTCGTGGTCGCCGCCGAACAGTTCGTTGCCGCGCATCCGCAGCACACCGGCACGCTGGCGCTGCTGCTGACCTCCGACGAAGAAGGCGATGCCATCGATGGCGTGCGGCGGGTGGCCGAGCTGTTCCGCGAGCGTGGGCAGGCGATCGATTGGTGCATCACCGGCGAGCCGTCGTCCACCGAGCGGTTGGGCGACCTGCTGCGGGTCGGCCGCCGCGGCAGCCTGTCCGGCACGCTGACGGTGAAAGGCGTGCAGGGGCATGTGGCGTATCCGCACAAGGCGCGCAATCCGATCCATCTGGCAGCCCCGGCCTTGGCCGAACTGGTTGCGCGGCAATGGGACGATGGCTTCGAAAGTTTTCCGCCGACTAGCCTGCAGATCTCCAATATCCATGCCGGCACCGGCGCCAACAACGTGATCCCCGGCGAGCTGCAGGTGGCCTTCAATCTGCGTTACACCCCGCATTGGGATGCGCCGCGTCTGGAAGCGGAGATTGCCGCAGTGCTGGATCGTCACGCGCTGGAGTATTCGCTGCGCTGGCATCGCAGCGGCGAGCCGTTCTACACCCCGGAAGGGCGCCTGCGCAGCGTCGCGCGCGAGGTGCTGGGCCAGTTTGCGGGAGCGCCGCCGGAAGAGAGCACTGGCGGCGGTACCTCCGATGCGCGCTTCATCGCGCCGCTGGGTGCGCAATGCATTGAGGTCGGCCCGGTCAACGCCAGCATCCACCAGGTCGACGAGCATGTGCGCGTGGCCGATCTGGAAGCGCTGCCGGCGTTGTACCGCACACTGATCGAACGCCTGCTGGTCTGAATTGCCGGGCCATGCCCATGCCATGCGCTGGTTTGCACACTACGCAGTCAGCGCCACGGCATGCGGTCACCTGCGGCATGCCGATGCTGCTGCGCGACGCGGGCATCGCCAAGCTGCACTAAGACCTTTTGGATTGCAGCAGCATCTCGCTTGCATTGCGCAGCTAAGTGGCATGGACGCACAAGGCTCGGGGGCTAGTCGAACGTCCAGAACGGCGGTTTGATCGCCTCGCGCCAATGCGATTCGTCGGCGATATAGAACGTCTGTGCGGACGCCTTGGCAAACCAGGTTGCCGCCGTCTCCACGTCGCGCGTCACGCCACTGCTGCCGCGTCCGAGCAGCAGACCGGAGAAATACTGACCATACACATTGCCCTGGTCCGCCGCGCGCCGGTACCAGCGCAGCGCCTCCGTACCGTCTCTGTCCACGCCACCCATTCCTTTTTCATGGAGCGCGCCAAGATCGACCAGCGCCTCGGCATCGCCGTTACGGGCGCGGCGCTGGATGTCGCGTACCAGCGGGTGCAATGCACCGCCGCTTGGCGCGATGGCGGCGGGAAGCCCCGACGATCCTGATGCGGAGCGCTCATAGATCGTCGCGCGCAGATCCCAGCGCAACGCTGCAGCCGCCTCTCCACGGTCGCGGTGGAACTTGGCGAGCTCGGCGATGGCATACGGGTTTCCATGCATGGCCGCTGCCAGGTACCAGCGCTCGCCCTTGCGCGGCGACGCGCGTAATGCGACGCGCTGGTCGATGTACGGGCTCTCGGGATGGAAGAGCGTCCCGCTTGCCCAGATTCGTCCCAGCGCCAGTTCGGCGCGGGTGTTGCGGAACGTCCACGGGGTGATCGCCGCGGCACGTTCGTACCAGTGGATGGCGCGCGGGTCGTTGCGTGCCTCCAGGCGTTCGGCCGCATTCCACGCGCTGTCGAAACTGCCATCGGCCGCCTGTTGTTCCAGCTGTTGCAGATAGACTGGATCGGTGCGCGGAGGGGTGCTGCTGCAGGCCTGCAGCAACACTGCAAGCAACAGGGCCAGGGGCGGCATGCGTCCGATGCGTGGGGTCATTCCATTACTGCCGATTGTTGGGGCGGTCATTATCCTCGCAATGCGCCGGTGCGACCGCGGCGTGGTCTGCGATGCCGGGCTTGGTTGCCATCGCAACAGTTGCGCCGCCGTCGAAAGCGGGATACGGTCGAGTCATGTCATCGCTCCTGCCCAACCTCGTCAATAACGCCAACCGCAACAATCTGCGCGCGAATAATCGTGCGCGGCCGATGCGGATCTGCGACTAGGCGAAGTACAGCAAACGCCCAGGAATCAGAAAACCCGCATCGGCCGATGCGGGTTTTTTTATGGGTGTCATTCTCGTGCAGCACGCTCTTCCACCGGCCGCCAACCCCCGCAGTTTCATCAGGAGTGTTTCCATGTGTTCCATCTTCGGTATTTTCGGCCTGCAACCCGGTGACGATCTGCAGGCATTGCGCCGGCAGGCACTGGAATGTTCGCAGCGGCAGCGCCATCGCGGTCCCGACTGGAGCGGCGTGTATGTCGATACCGGCGCGATCCTGGTGCATGAGCGCCTGGCTATCGTCGATCCGGCTGGTGGTTCGCAGCCGTTGCTGTCCGAAGATGGGCAGCTCGCCCTCGCGGTGAACGGTGAGATCTACAACCATCGCGAGCTCAAGCAGGAACTGACGCAGCCGTACGCGTTCCAGACCGGCTCCGATTGCGAGGTGATCAACGCACTGTATCGCGAAGACGCGCCGGCCTCGTACCTCAACCGTCTCAACGGCATCTTTGCGTTCGCGCTATGGGACAAGGCAGCAGGGCGGGTGATCATCGCGCGCGACCCGATCGGTGTAGTGCCGCTGTATTGGGGCCATGATCGCGAAGGCCGCTTGCGGGTGGCCTCCGAACTGAAATCGCTGGTCGACGATTGCGCCGATGCCGCGCAGTTCCCGCCCGGTCATTGGTACGATAGCGCCACCGGCGCATTGAGCCGCTACTACGAGCGTGCCTGGCGCGAATACGCCGAAGTGGAAGGCGTGCAGGTGCAGTTGCAGGAATTGCGCGAGGCGTTCGAGCGTGCAGTGCATCGCCAGTTGATGACCGACGTGCCGTACGGCGTGCTGTTGTCTGGCGGCTTGGATTCGTCGCTGGTCGCCGCCGTTGCCGCGCGCTACGCACGTCATCGCATCGAAGAGAACGACACCACCGAAGCCTGGTGGCCGCGCCTGCATTCGTTCGCGATCGGTTTGAAGGGCTCGCCGGATCTGGCCGCCGCCGAAGTTGCCGCCGCCGCGCTGGGCACCGTGCATCACGGCTTCGAATACACGTTCGAAGAAGGTCTGGATGCGCTGCCGGAAGTCATCCGTCATATCGAGACCTACGACGTCACCACCATTCGCGCGTCCACGCCGATGTTCCTGCTGGCGCGGCGCATCAAGGCGATGGGCGTCAAGATGGTGCTGTCCGGCGAAGGTAGCGACGAAATCTTCGGCGGCTATCTGTACTTCCACAAGGCGCCGAACGCGCGCGAATTCCATGAGGAACTGGTGCGCAAGCTCGACGCGCTTAACAACTTCGATTGCCTGCGCGCCAACAAGTCGATGATGGCCTGGGGCGTGGAGCCGCGCGTGCCGTTCCTGGATCGCGAGTTCCTGGATGTGGCGATGCGCATGGATGCCAGTTTCAAGATGATCGACAAGACCAGCAGCGGCGCCATGCGCATGGAAAAGTGCGTGTTGCGCGAAGCCTTCGCCGGCTATCTGCCCGAGTCGATTCTGTGGCGACAGAAAGAGCAGTTCAGCGATGGCGTGGGCTATGGCTGGATCGATGGACTCAAGGCGCATGCCGCCGCGCATGTGAGCGATCGCGAGTTGGCCGCGGCCGACAAGCGCTTCCCGGTCAACCCGCCGCAGACCAAGGAAGCGTATTTCTATCGCACGCTGTTTGCGCAGTTCTTCCCCAGCCAGGCGGCTGCGGAGACAGTGCCTGGCGGCAAGTCGATCGCGTGTTCGTCGCCGACCGCGATTGCCTGGGATGCGAGTTTTGCCGCGATGGCCGACCCGTCCGGCCGTGCGATTGCCGGCGTGCACGAACAGGCGTTGGCTTCGTAACGTTGCTGCAGTGCAGTGGCCGGCATGCGCTTGCGCACTGCCGGCCACTGTTGCGATCACTCGTGGCGTACGCAATAGCCGTAGCGCTGCGGCTCGATATCCACACCGGCCACATCGGCCTGGTTGTTGCGCCACAGGTTCGGCTTGAAGTCGCCCGCAGTGCAGTTGGCGGCGCGGTCCACGCCGATGGTGTAGGTGAACGGATTGCTGGCAAAGCGGTTGTTCTCGAACACGTTGTCCTGGCTCATGCTGTTGTCCCAGCACAGGATTTCCGGGGTGCGGTAGCGAATCGCACAGGCCAGAAAGATGCCGGCGACCTTGTTGCCTTCGAACTGATTGTTGCTGAAGCGGTTGCGCCGCGCATCCGACAGATAGATGCCCTGGCTGCCATTGCGCTCGAAGCGGTTGTTGCGGATTTCGCTGTCTTCCAGGTGCTCGGTGGTCAGGCCTGCCGCCACGTTGTCGTGGATGTAGTTGTTGACCATCGTGACCTTGGCGGTGCGGTTGAACGACACGCCATCCCAGATCGCACCGGAGACATCGTTGTTTTCGATGGTGATCTCGCGCGTGTCGTACTCGCTCAGCAAGCAGGCGCTGCGGCACTTGTTGACCTGCAGGCCGGCAAGCCGGATGCCCTGGCCGGAACGCACCACCACCGCGCTATTGCTCAGATACGGGCGCTCGGGCATGAATTCCTTGTCGCCGGTGCTGGCGACGATCTGCATGTCTTCGATGCTGACGTTGCGGATCACACCGATCGGCTGCTGATTTTCGTAATCGCCGACCACCAGCGCCGGCTGCTGCACGCCATCGGCCATGCGCAGCACGGTGGTCGGGCCCTTGCCGCGCAAGGTGAGATTGCCGCGGTGGATCGAGACCAGGCCGTTGAGCGGAAATTCGCCTTTTTCCAGGCACAACACCGCAGGCGTATCGCTTTGTGGAAGCTTGTCGATGGCTTTTTGCAGATCCTGGCCGGGGCGCACTTTGGCGGTGCACGCGGCGACGGGCGCGTCCGGTGGGCCCGCTTGTGCGGGTGGCGCAGCCGAGCAGGCAGTGGCAATGAACAATGGCAACAGGGCGGCAACGGAGCGGGCAAGCTGAGGCATGCGGATTCCGGTCAGTGGGGGGAGGGGAGCGATGGTGTGGAGATGAACTCCATATCGCCACGGCCTCTAGTGTGTCCCACCGAACGTTAAGGTCTGGCTGATTCCGGCATGCGCGATTCTGCGCAGGTTCATTGCGTCGCTGTGGTGGAGGCCGCAACGGCGTGTGCGGCACGCCGGAGTGGCTGACGAACGTCACAGTTGAGCGTAGCGATCAAGAGCTGAGCACGTGCGCGGTTGCCACGCTTAAAAACTGTGAGCCAGCTGCGCATAGATGCGACGCGGTTCGCCCGGAAAATGCCCGGTGCGTTCGGTGAAACCGCTCACTGCATAGACCTTGTCGAACAGGTTCTTGACGTTGACCTGCAGCTTCCACGCATCCCACTGCGTCTGCCAACTGATGTCGAAGATCGCATACGGTTTGACGCGCTGGCCTTCCAGGCTGACCCGCTCGCCCACGTAATCGGCACCAAAGGCGATTGCCGATTTCCAGGCCGGCAGGTCATAGCGCGTCCACAGGCCGAAGGTGTTGCGCGGTGCATTGGCGAAGCGGTCCCCGGAGGCATTGGTGATGCCGTTGGTGCCTGCATCGAGCACGCGCGCATCGTTGTAGGCGTAGGTCAGATTGAGCACCCAGCGCTCGGTGAGGTCGGCCAGCAGATCCACTTCCAGGCCTTCGCTGCGCACCAGGCCGAGCGCGGAGAGCTGATTGACGCCATCGACGATGCTGCCGTTGGCTTGCACGATATTGCTGCGTTCGATGCGGTACAGCGCAGTATTGAGCGTGAGCCCGCCATCGTTGAGCGCGGTTTTCAGACCGACTTCCCATTGCGTGCTGCGCTCGGGATCGAATGGCCCGCCGACGCTGCTGTCCTGATTTGCCGCCTCCTGCGGCAGAAAACCGCTGGCATAACTTGCGTAGGCATTGACGCCATCGCGCAGCACGAAGGTGCTGCCCACGCGCCAACTGAGATCGTTGCCGGTGACACGCGAGCCATCCAGCAGGTTGTCGTCCTTGAAGCCGTCCCAGCGCAGCCCGGCCATCGCATACCAGCGCGGCGTCAGCGTGAGTTCGTCCTGCAGATAGGCGCCATAGCGCTGACTGCGGGTGCTGGTGGCGCGCCAGGGCAGGCTGTCCAGACCATAGTCGTAGAAGCCGCTGCGCCCGTACACCGGGTTGAGCAGATCGATGCCCGGCACCGGGCCGCGCGTGCGTCCGGTGTCGGCGGTGTTGGCGGTCTGCGCGCGGAAATCCGCATCCAGCCGGTAATAATCCGCGCCCATCAGTAGCTTGTGTTCGATCGCGCCGATGCTGGTGCGGAAGATCGCGTTGACGTTGCTGGAGATCGCATCGTTGTCGCGGAACTGATTGCGCAACTGGCGCGTCATCCATTCGGCGGTGCCGTCGCCATCACGGTCGATCAAGCCCATCGGCTCGTGATAGATCTGATGCTCGTCGTTCTTGAACCAGCGCAGCGCCATGTCCACGTCCCACGCATCCGACGGCGCAAAGCGGTACTGCGCAAACGCCACCTTGGCGCGCATGTCGAGGAAATCGGTGGGCTCGTTGTGGTTCCAGCGACGGTCGGTGAGGAAGTTGCCGGCGTCATCCACCGGCACGCCACGCAGGCGATTGCCGCCCAGGTTCTGGGTGATGTCGGTGTACTGCAGCGTGAGCTCGCCGGTCTGGCCGATGTCGAACGCCACCGACGCATCGCCAATCTGGCTCTGGCTATCGGTGTTGCGGCGAAAGCCATCCTCGCCATCGGCATAAGCACCGATGCGGTAACGGATGCGCCCATCGTCGCGTGCCGGGCCGGTGGCTTCGAACGAGGCCGCACCGAAGGATTGATTGCCTACCTGCAGCTCCACCCGACGCGCAGCCTGATGGCCAGGTTTGCGGGTGACGTAGTTGATGACGCCACCAGGCTCACCACCGCCGTACAACGCACCGGCCGGGCCCTTGAGCACTTCCACGCGTTCGATATTGAACAGCTGCGGCACCGAGAAGCCCGCATACGGATCGCCGCGCAATCCGTCGTACAACACGTTTTCCTGGCGGAATCCGCGCAGGGTGACGCCGGCATAGCTGAAGAAACTGATGCCGCTGATGCTGCGATACAGATCGGTGATCTGCCGCGCGGCCTGGTCGTCGATCAATTCGCGCGGCAGCACCTGCACCGATTGCGGCACCAGCGCCAGCGGCGTATCGGTGCGCGTGGCAACTGCGGCGTCTTCGGACTTGTAGAGTGTTTGCGCACGGCCGATGACATCGACGCCATCCAGGTCGGTGACGGCTGCTGAGGTGCTGGTGTGCTGAGCGAAAGCGGATGGCGAGTGCAGGGCGAGCGCAGCGGTAAGCGCGGTGACAAGGAGCGTGGGGCGCATTGGTCACTAATGGGAATGGTTATCAAATGCATCTTAGCATGATGTGCTCGCTTCGCTGCGTGGACCGCTAGGGCCGGGTGTAGGTGTTGAGCCGGGCGTAGGTTTTGAGAGGTGCAGGGTGGAGATTTGCAGACGTGCAGATTTGTAGAACGCAGAACTTCAGACATGTGGACACGCAGACGTGCAGCGCATCCCTTCTCCCACCGGGAGAAGGTGCCCGAAGGGCGGATGAGGGTGCGAGCGCAGCCGCGTGCCGTCTGTCATGCAGGGAGCCGCTTGACGCTAGTGCAGGATGAGCTGCATCGCATGCAATCGGTAGCACGGCGTGCGCCCGTACCCTCACCCCAACCCCTCTCCCGGCGGGAGAGGGGCTACTGCAGCCCACCTCTTCCTGCGCTTCATTTCTATACTTCTTTTTCTACGCTTCCGCCGAGACCCGTACCCGACAGATCTGACAACGCAATCACGCCTAATTCGGCTGCAGTCGCAGCGTGTAACGCGTAGTCGTCGGCAAAAACGGCGTCGGCCGGCCATGCACCCAATCGTCATGCCCCGCGCCCCAGAAGGGCGACAACGGATGTCCGCTCTGGCCGCCGGGCATATGCACGATGCCGTCGCGTTCGTGGCCGGGCGAGACCACCATGCGTTCGGAGGCGCCGAAGGCCGGGCCTTGTACGCGCGGCATGTCGCGATCGCCGGGCAGTTGATCCGGCGGCATGCACAGCCAGCGCTTGGCGAGGGCAGGCAAGGCGCGCGCGATCGGGTGGCAGATCGCGGCGGTATTGCGCTCGCCCCAGGTACGCTCGCTCAAGGGGCCGTCCTGCGCAGCTAAATCCGTCTGCGCACTGCGTGCAGCATCGGCAAGCAACTGATACCAACTGGTGTACGTGGGCGGCAACAAATGTGCAGGGCGCTGCTGCAGCAACGGCCAGACGATGCCTTCCAACTGCGCGCGACGCGGCGGCAGGAAGTCATCGCCAAGTGCAGCGTTTGCCGGTGCCAGCAGTCCGGCTTCCACGGCATCGATGGTCATGCTGCGAAAACCGCGCACGATGCGATAGCTCACCGAGCCGGTGGACGCATGCCCGTCCCACTGCCGCGTGGCGACTTCGATCTGTTGCAGCGCCGGGTCCTTGCTGTGTTCGACCACGCTGCGCAACAACTGCCACCACCGCGTGAGCAGCACGGCGCGATCGTCGAGCTGGATGGCGAGCAGATCCAGTTCGTTGAAACGCTGTTTGGCGAACAAATCGTCGCGGATCTGCTGCGCGCGCGCGCCCAGGTCGTAGCCGGCATTGCCGAGTGTCGCCAGCTGTTGCGCATCGACGATGCGGCTGTTGGCAGTCCAGAGCCGGTGCGCGGGTGGGTCGATCAAGGCGGGTGCATCGTCACTGCGCACGGGCCATGGCACGCAGCCGGTCGGCGCAGGTTCGGAGGCGACCGCGCCGGCAGCCGCAGGCAACGCCTCGTTCGACTCCTGCGCCGAGGTCCCAAGTTCGGCAATACCGCTCGGGCTGCACCCCGCATTGCGTGCCGGGCGTGCACCGATCAGCCGCCAGGCGATGCGCCCGCTGCGATCGGCCAGTACGAGATTTTGCGCGGGAATGCCCGAGCGATCCGCCACCGCAAAGGCCGCCTGCAGATCCGCCGCGCTGCTCATCTGCGCGAAATCCAGGCGGATTGCGCCGGGAAGCTGCGCGGCCCAGCGCAGTGCGAGCAAACTGCCGTCGGCATTCTCGTGCAGGATCGGGCCCCAGACCGCCTCGCGAACGGGAAAACTTACCGGTGCAGCGCCTGCCACACGAATCGTTTCGGCATGCGTGGTGAGCGCTTGCGGATGCCCGGGCGTGGCTGGCGCAATCCGCGCGAAATCCGCCGTATCGATGTAGCTGTTGGTGAACGCCCAGGCCACGTGCCCATTGCTGCCGACCACCACCGCCGGCAGGCCGGGCAGGGTGAAGCCGGTGACATCCACCTTGCCCTCGGGCGCGCTGGTATCCGGATACCGCAAGCGCGCGCGGAACCAGATGTTGGGCGCACGCAGGCCCAGGTGCATGTCGTCGGCGACGATGGCGCGACCATCGCGGGTGAGGCTGCCGTCCACGGCGAAGTTGTTGCTGCCCGGGGTCGGTTGTTCGGCGCGTGGTGCAGCGGCTGGATGCGGCAAACGGCGCAGATCCAGCGTTGCCGCATCCGGAAGCGCCGCATCGCCCAGTGCCGGCCCGAACAGCGGTGCATCCCAGCTGGAGCCCTGATGATCGAGCAGCGCCGCCAGTGCGGGCGGCACCACCGCGCGGATGCGTGCGATGGCCAGTTCGGTCTGGTTGTCGTTGTCCTGCAGGTCGGCGTACATCGCCATGCCGGTGAGGATGGAATCGTCCAGCGTCCATGCGCGCGGCGTCTGCCGCAGCAGCAGGTACGGCCATGGACGCACACGCAAGGCCGCCAGCCCCGCATTCACGCCGTCGGTATAGGCCTGCAATGCTGCGCGCTGGCTGCCTGCAGCAATGTCCAGGCTGGCATGCACGCGTGCACGCAACCGATGCACGCGATTGCGTTTGTCCAGGTCCAGCGCTGCGGCGCCAAACAGCTCGGAGAGTTCGCCGGCCGGCGCGCGGCGCATCAGATCCATCTCGAAATAGCGCTCCTGCGCGTGCACATAGCCGAGCGCGCGCATGGCATCGACCTGGCTGGCCGCATCGATGGTGACCACGCCCAATCGGTCGCGCTGCACGCTGACCGGCGCCGCCAGGCCGTGCAGTGCGTTATTGCCGTCCAGCTGCGGCAGGCTGCCACGCATCAACAGATACACGGCCAACACGGCCGCCACGACCAACACCACGATTGCCAGCAGCAGCCGGCCCAGCCATTTGCGCATTGTCGATTCCTTGAGCTCGGTCAAAGTGTGGCGCGCCGTCATGACCGTGGCGGGTCTGGTGGCAACGCAACTGAAAGTGATTCCGATTAGATCATTGCCCGGCTGCTTAGGGCACCATGCGCGCATTGCGTCGCTGGAGCACACCATGAAAGGCCATCCCGAAGTCGTCGATTACCTCAAGCAGCTGCTGCGCGGCGAGCTGGCGGCACGCGACCAGTATTTCCTGCATTCGCGCCGTTACGAAGATCAGGGCCTGATGGCGCTGTACGAGCGCATCAATCACGAGATGCAGGAAGAGACCGAGCACGCCGACGCGCTGCTGCGGCGCATCCTGTTCCTGGAAGGCGACCCGGACATGCGGCCGTCTGAGTTTGCGCCCGGCAAGACCGTGGTGGAGATGCTCGAGCGCGATCTGGTGGTGGAATACGAAGTGCGCGCTGCGCTCGCCGCCGGCATGAAGCTGTGCGAAGAGCACGGCGATTACGTCAGCCGCGACATGCTGCTCAAGCAGCTGCAGGACACCGAAGAAGATCACGCCTGGTGGCTGGAGCAGCAGCTCGGCCTGATCAAGCGCATTGGCCTGGAGTTGTACCAGACCTCGAAGATCGACAAGGGCCACGTGGCCGGCTGAGTCGGGCGACTGGGCGCTGCGCAGCCGAAGAGCTGGCGCAGCACAGCTTCGCAGTCGGCAGGTGCCGCGCTGTGCATCGCGATTGCTGCGCGGCCTGCGTCATCTACCGACCGTCTGCTGCGGTGTGTTGCTTGGCGCATCACGCGCGCGTGCAGAACCACCGCGTGGTGCAAGGCCACGCGGTCTCGATTGGCTTGCGACTCGCGCATTGTGCGACGCATGCAGCGGCCGACTGATGCGAAGGCGGCGTTCGGGCGCGACAGCGCGTTCGAACGCAATCGTCAGTTACGTTGCAGGCGATACACCCCGGTCGACAGCGCAGTAACGCCATCGGCACGGAAGCGCGGCTCCTGATCCAGGATGTCGCGGTGTTCCAACGCCTGCACCTGCCACTGCGCGTCGAACAATGCGTACACCTCGGCGGCATCCACCGAGAAGGGTGGGCCGGCTTTTTCGGCTTGCGGATACTCCAACGTGATGAGCAGACCGCAGCAGCCTGTGGACAGGCGCGCATAGACGGTCTCCAGATAGCGCCGACGTAGCGCCGCGGGCAGGGCGATCAATGCAGCGCGGTCATAGACAGCGCTGCAATCGGCCACCACGCTTGCGTCCAGTGCAAAGGCATCGCCGCAGATGATTTCGATCGGGCCGGCAATAAAGTGCTCGCCGGCGCTGCTGGTGTGTCGCTGCGGTTGCAGGCCTGCGTCATCGAAGAACTGCGTGACGGCCAACGGCGATACTTCCACACCCAGCACGCGATGGCCTTGCGCGGCCAACCAATGCATATCCAGTGTCTTGCCGCACAACGGCACCAGCACGCGGGCAGCCTTCGGCAACTGCAACGCCGGCCAATGCTTTTGCAGCAGCGGCATCACCTCGTCCTGATGGAAGCCGGTCTGACCGTCCCGCCACCGCTGCAGCCAGAAATCTGTATCCATGATGTTGTCTTGTTGTCTTGCGTTGACCAGTGAAGTGACGTCGGGGATGGCAGTGACATTGCAGATCGAAAGGAGCCGATCAGAAAGCAGCGCATCGGACAGCCGCGCGACGTGCACTGCTTGCACCATGCAAACCGACCCTCTCGACTGGTCCTTGCCGGCTCACCATCGTGGGACCTTACGCGGCATGGATGCCGCGTAAGAGCCTACATGGACGTACTTGCGGCGTGTCCCGCGATGGTGGGCCGGCAAGGGCCCTGCAGCCAAGCCGCAGATCATCCGCTCTACAACAGACGCATCCGCACCGTTCGATGACCTCTCAAGGCGACGCAGAGCTTGAGCTTCAGCGTCGTTTGGATGTTCCAAGCCGAACTAATCGAGGGCGCGACGACAGCATCGAACGCGCCGCCGCGCGTCGCTTAGGTGAACAAGCGTTACTGCACTTCCAGTCCATCTACTTTCTGCCACCCGCGCGGCAACAACGCCCCGCGGCTCGCACGCGCGCCCACATACGTATCCAGATCCTTGAACGACAGGCTCATGGTGCGTGCGCCGCTGCGTACCAGTAGCGTGTTGCCCGGCGCCACCGCCACCACCGCCACCACGCGCTCGGTGCCGAGCTTGGCCTTGGGGATCTCGATGATCTTGTTGCCTTTGCCCTTGTCCAGCTCGGGCACATCGCTGGCCGCCACCGCCAACAGATTGCCGGCGCTGGTGACCGCGACAATGCGATCGCTCTGCGGGTTGATCACCTGCGCCGGCGTCAGCACTTGCGCGCCGGTGGTCAGATTGAGCATCGCCTTGCCGGCCTTGTTGCGGCCGGTGAGGTTTTCGAAGCGGGTGACGAAGCCATAGCCGTGCGATGAGGCCAGCACAAAGCGGACGGCGTTGTCGGCGCTGGCCATGACCTGGAACGACGCGCCGGAAGCGGGCGAGAAACGCCCGGTCAACGGCTCGCCATTGCCACGCGCCGAGGGCAGGGTGTGCACTGCGGTGGAGTAGGCGCGGCCTTCCGAATCCAGGAACGCCACTTGATGGGTGCTACGGCTGCGCACTGCGGCCAGCAAGCTGTCGCCATCGCGGTAGGACATGCCGGCCGGATCCACTTCGTGGCCCTTGGCCGCGCGCACCCAGCCCTTTTCCGACAACACCACGGTCATCGGTTCACTGGCGACCATTTCGGTTTCGTCGATCGCCTGCGCCGCGCCACGCTGCACCAGTGGCGAGCGACGCGCGTCGCCGAACTTCTTGGCGTCGGCGGTCAGCTCGTCCTTGATCAGCTTCTTCAGCTTGGTCTTGCTTTCGAGAATGGCCAGGATCTGCGCGCGTTCCTTGGCGAGTGCTTCCTGCTCGCCGCGGATCTTCATTTCTTCCAGGCGCGCCAGCTGGCGCAGCTTGGTTTCCAGAATGTATTCGGCCTGTTCCTCGCTGAGTGCGAACTTGGCCATCAGCACCGGCTTGGGTTCGTCCTCGCTGCGGACGATGCGGATCACTTCGTCCAGGTTGAGGAAGGCGATCAACAAACCTTCCAACAGGTGCAAACGACGCTCGACCTTTTGCAGGCGATGGTTGAGGCGGCGGGTGACGGTGTCGCTGCGGAAGGTCAGCCACTCGCTCAGCAACTGGCGCAGATTCTTCACCTGCGGGCGGCCATCCAGCCCGATCACGTTGAGATTGACGCGGTAGCTGCGCTCAAGATCGGTGGTGACGAACAGGTGGCCCATCAGCTGTTCGGCATCGACGCGGTTGGAGCGCGGCACCAGCACCACCCGCACCGGGCTGGTGTGGTCGGATTCGTCGCGGATGTCTTCCAGCCACGGCAGCTTCTTGGCGCGCATCTGCTGGGCGATCTGTTCGATCACCTTGGACGGCGACACCTGATACGGCAACGCGTCGATAACAATGTTCGCGTGTTCTTTTTTGTAGGTGGCGCGCGCACGCACGCTGCCGTGGCCGGTCTCGTAGATGGCGCGCAGGTCGGCCACCGGGGTGATGATTTCGGCGGTGGTCGGGTAGTCCGGACCGAGCACGTGCTCGCACAGTTCGGCGACCGTGGCATCGGGGTTGTCGAGCAGGCGCAGCAGCGCGCTGACGATCTCGTTGAGGTTGTGCGGCGGCACGTCGGTGGCCATGCCCACCGCAATGCCGGTGGTGCCGTTGAGCAGCAGGTGCGGCAGGCGTGCCGGCAACCAGGTCGGCTCTTCCAGGGTGCCGTCGAAGTTGGCGGCCCAGTCGGTGGTGCCCTGGCTGATTTCGCCCAGCAGCACCTCGGCGATCGGGGTCAGCTTGGATTCGGTGTAACGCATCGCCGCGAACGACTTCGGATCGTCGGTGGAGCCGAAGTTGCCCTGGCCTTCGATCAGCGGGTAACGGTACGAAAACGGCTGCGCCATCAGCACCAGCGCTTCGTAGCAGGCGCTGTCGCCGTGCGGATGGTACTTACCGATCACATCGCCCACGGTGCGCGCGGATTTCTTCGGCTTGGCGGCGGCGTTCAGGCCCAGCTCGCTCATCGCGAAGATGATGCGCCGCTGCACCGGCTTCAAGCCGTCACCCAGGAACGGCAGGGCGCGGTCGAGCACCACGTACATCGAATAGTCGAGATAGGCGCGTTCGGCGTACTCGCGCAGCGGCAGCTGCTCGAAGCCATGGAAGGTGGGGCGGGTCAGATCGGTCATTGCGAAGCCAGGTCCTACGAAAGAGGAACCCGCGCGCCAGGCGCGAGCTCGAAGAGCGCCGATTATCCGGATGCGGCGGGGGATGCCAAGCCGGGCGCGTGGCCACCGGCCAGATAACGCGTGGGCGGGGCGCCGAAATGGCGGTGGAACACGCTGACGAAAGCGCTGGGGCTGCTGTAGCCGAGCTGGTCGGCGACCTGTGCCACCGCGCTGCCCTGACTCAAGCGCCGCAGGCCTTCGGCGAGCCTGGCCTGCTGCCGCCACTGCGCGAAACTCAGCCCGGTCTCGCTGCGGAAGTGCCGGCTCAGACTGCGCGGCGACAGCCCGCCCCAATCGGCCCAGGCATCCAGCGCGCGCGGGTCGGCGGGGTTATCGAGCAGCTGGCGGGCGATACGCAGCAGCCGGCGGTCGGCCGGCATGGGCAGGTGCAGGTGGTCGATCTGCACCTGGCACAGCTCGTCCAGCAGCACGGCGGCCAGCCGTTGCTGGGCGCTATCCAGCGGCTGATCCAGCGGCCAGCCGGCCGCGCGCATGATGACTTCGCGGGCGAGCCCGGTCAGGCGAATCACCCCGCCTTGGGCGGGCAGGGCGGCGCAGGCATCCGGCCGCACCACCACGCCCCAGCCGCGCATCGGCCCGGCCAGCTCCACGGTGTGCTGCTGGCCGGGCGGCATCCAGCCGGCGCAGCCCGGCGGCAATGAGAGGGTGCCCTGTTCGGTATGCACGATCAGTACGCCGTGCTCCACATACATCAGCTGGCCGCGCACATGCGCGTGCGGGGCGGTCTCCGGTGCCCATACCGCGTGCAGATCGGCCAAAAAAGCGATCACTTCCGGACCATCGGCCCACTCGAAGCTGGCGCGCACGCCCGGAGGCAAGGCATCGACCGTCGTTGGCGGGTTTTCGATAGTCATTGGCGCAATTGTATTACCAGGCCAGCCAGACCCGCGCGTATCGTGGCGATCCTTGCTTGCGGTTTAATCCCTTTCGACATATTTGCATTGACAAATATATATTTCGGAAGAAAATGGCCGGCCATGAACGATCTCTCCTCCACCTCCCCGTCGTTCGGCTTATTGCTGCGCCAAGTGCGCGACGCGCTGATGCGGCAGCTCGATGCCGAGATGAAGGGCGAACTGCCCGACTTCGGCTTCAGCCACTACGTCGGCTTGAAGATTCTGGCGGTGCGTTCGCCGTGTACGGCCAACGAACTGGCGCTGGCGCTGGACCAGACCCCGAGCGCGGTGACCCGGCTGCTCGACAAGCTCGAAGCGCTGGGCGCGGTGCGGCGCGAGCCGCATGCGCAGGACCGGCGCGCGTTGCAGATCGTCATGACCGAACAGGGCGTGGCCTTGTGGGAGCGCCTGAAGCTGCGCGGCGAACGCGCCATCGAGCACGGCTTGCGCGATCTGGCCGCGCCCGAGCGCGAACAACTCACCTCTCTTCTCATCCGTGTCCGCGATGCACTCAACTCATGAACGCTGCTAGTTCCTCGATCCAGATGTTGCGCCTGCGCTCAACGCGCTTTGCGCGGCCGCTTGTGCTCACCGCCTTGACTTTGGCATTGGCCGCCTGCGCGAGCAGTCGTGGTCTGGCCCCGCAAGGCGCCGTGCTGGAACCGGGTGCGCTGCATGTCGAGCGCACCCTGGCGCAAACCCCCCTGAGCCCGGCGGCGTGGCCGGCCAGCGATTGGTGGCGCGCCTTGGGCGATCCGCAATTGAACGCGCTGATTGCCGAAGGCCTGCAGCACAGCCCCAGTCTGGCGGCGGCCGATGCGCGCCTGCGCCAGGCGCAGGCGCGCATCGGCACCGCGCAGGCCGATCGCGGCCCGAGCCTGTCGGTGTCCGGTGGCTATGCCGGCGTGCAGTTGCCCGAATCGGTGGTGGGCGACGAACGCGGCGGCAAGTTCGGCGGCAACGGCCAGGTAGTGCTGGATTTCCGCTACGGCGTGGACCTGTGGGGCGGCAAGCGCGCCGCCTGGGAAGCCGCAGTGGACCAGGCGCATGCGGCCGATGTGGATGCGCAGGCGGCACGTTTGAACCTGTCGGCGGCGATCGCCGAAGCCTATGCCCAGCTCGATTACGCGTGGCGTCTGCACGATGTGGCCAACGATGAGCTGACGCGCGCGCAGAAGACCCTGGACCTGACTCGGCAACGTCGCGGCGCCGGCATCGATAGTGAACTGCAGGTGCGTCAGTCGCAGGCGCGCGTGCCGGCTGCGCAACAGCAGCTGCAATCGGCGCAGCAGCAGATCGACGAAGCGCGCACGGCGCTGGCCGCGTTGGTCGGGCAGGGCCCGGACCGCGGGCTGGATATCGCGCGCCCCACCTTGAGCAGCGCAGGCGCACTGCAATTGCCAAGTGCGTTGCCGGCCGAGTTGTTGGGTCATCGCCCCGATGTGGTCGCCGCGCGCTGGCGCGTTGAAGCGGCCGATAAAAACATTGCGGTCGCCAAGACGCGCTTCTATCCCAGCTTCAACATCACCGCTTTGGGCGGGCTGGTGAACCGGGATGTCGGCCAGTTGCTGGAAAGTGCATCGCTGTTCGGCGTGGTCGCCCCGGCCTTGAGCCTGCCGATCTTCGATGGCGGCAAGCTGCGCGCCAATCTGGCCGGCAGCGATGCGCAATACGACCTGGCGGTGGCCGACTACAATCAGAAGGTGCTCGATGCGCTGCGTGAAGTGGCCGACCAGGTCAACGCAGTGCGTTCGCTGGAGCAGCGCGCACGCTCGCAGGACGAGGCAGTGCAGACCGTCACTGCCGCCTTCGATCTCGCACAGCAGCGCTACCGCGCCGGCATCGGCAGCTATCTGGAAGTGCTCAGCGTGCAGGAGCAATTGCTGCTCGCACGCCAGCGCATGGCCAGCCTGCAATCGCAACAACTGTTGGCCTCGGTGAGGTTGCAGCGCGCCTTGGGCGGCGGATTCACGCCGGAACCTGCGCGCGATACCGCACACGCCGCGACCACTTCCGCACAACCGAATTCCTGAGACAGCGACGATGAGCCAGACGACTGCAACTTCTTCCCAACCTGCGCCGGCCGCGCCCAGCAAGCGCCGTGCGGCGCTGCGCATCGTGGCCATTGTGGTGATCCTGGCGATCATCGGTCTTGTGGTGTGGTACTTCCTGGTCGGCCGCTGGCACGAAGACACCGACGACGCATACGTGCAGGGCAACCAGGTGCAGATCACCCCGATGGTGGGCGGCACCGTGGTCAGCATCGGCGCCGAAGACGGCATGCGCGTGGAACGCGGCCAGTTGCTGGTGCAGTTGGACCCGGCCGATACCGCAGTCGCACTGCAGCAGGCCGAAGCCAACCTGGCCAAGACCGTGCGTCAGGT
Source organism: Xanthomonas hortorum (assembly GCF_011305375.1). Lineage (GTDB taxonomy): Bacteria > Pseudomonadota > Gammaproteobacteria > Xanthomonadales > Xanthomonadaceae > Xanthomonas > Xanthomonas hortorum_E. The sequence goes on along the minus strand of NZ_VCME01000011.1, from coordinate 45,952 downwards.
GCGCGGTCTGTATCGCAGTGTGGAAGGCGCGCAGGCCGAATTGTCCTCGCGCGAGGTCACGTTGCGCAGTGCGCGCGCCGACTTCGCACGGCGTAAGGATCTGGCTGCCAGCGGCGCGATTTCCAACGAAGAACTGGCGCATGCCCGCGAAGAACTCGCTGCTGCCGAAGCGGCGGTGAGCGGTTCGCGCGAGAGCTTCGAACGTAATCGCGCCTTGGTGGATGACAGCGCGGTGGCCAATCAGCCGGACGTGCAGACGGCCGCCGCGCAGCTGCGTCAGGCCTATCTCAACCACGCGCGCACCGGTGTCATCGCGCCGGTGTCCGGCTACGTGGCGCGTCGTTCGGCGCAGCTCGGCCAGCGTGTGCAGCCCGGTAGCGTGCTGATGGCGGTGGTGCCGCTGGAGCAGGTGTGGGTGGAAGCCAATTTCAAGGAAACCCAGCTCAAGCACATGCGGCTGGGCCAACCGGTGGAACTGCATTCGGATCTGTACGGCGGTGGCGTGAACTACACCGGCCGCATCGAAAGCCTGGGCCTGGGCACCGGCAGCGCGTTCTCGCTGTTGCCGGCGCAAAACGCCAGCGGCAACTGGATCAAGATCGTGCAGCGCGTACCGGTGCGCATCGCGGTGGATGCCAAGCAACTGGCCGGCAATCCCTTGCGCATTGGCTTGTCGATGAAGGTCGAGGTCAATCTGCACGATCAGCAGGGCAGCGTGTTGCCGACCAAGTTCGCCAATGGCGCGGTGTTCTCCACCGACGTCTATGCGCAGCAATTGCAGGCCGCCGACGCGGACATCCAACGCATCATCCAGGACAACCTGCCCGCGCAGGCTGTTTCCAAGGCGGGCTAAGCCAGCATGTCTTCGCAAGCACCCAGCGCGCCCGGCGGCCCCTCGGCGCCTGCGCCCGCCGCCGGCTTTCGCCCGGCGAGCGTGGCGTTGTGCACCGTGGGCCTGGCGATGGCCTCGTTCATGCAGGTGCTGGACACCACCATCGCCAACGTGTCGTTGCCGACCATCGCCGGCAATCTCGGTGCCAGTTCGCAGCAGGCCACCTGGGTCATCACCTCGTTTGCGGTCAGCACCGCGATTGCCTTGCCGCTGACCGGTTGGCTGAGTCGGCGTTTTGGCGAGACCAAGTTGTTCGTGTGGTCGACACTGGCCTTCACCGTTGCTTCGTTGCTGTGCGGGCTGGCCCAGAGCATGGGCATGCTGGTGGTGTCGCGTGCGCTGCAGGGGTTTGTCGCCGGGCCGATGTACCCGATCACCCAGAGTCTGCTGGTGTCGATCTATCCACGCGAAAAACGCGGGCAGGCGCTCGCCTTGCTGGCGATGATCACCGTGGTGGCACCGATCGCCGGCCCGATCCTGGGCGGCTGGATCACCGACAACTACAGTTGGGAATGGATCTTTCTGATCAACGTGCCGCTTGGCATCATCGCCAGCAGCATCGTCGGTTCGCAGTTGCGCCATCGCCCCGAGCAGCTTGAAAAGCCGCGCATGGATTACATCGGTCTGATCCTGTTGGTGGTCGGTGTCGGCGCGCTGCAGCTGGTGCTGGATCTGGGCAACGACGAGGATTGGTTCTCCTCCGACAAGATCGTGGTGCTGGCCTGCGTCGCTGCGGTGGCGCTGGTGATATTCGTGATCTGGGAGCTCACCGACAAGGACCCCATCGTCGATCTCAAGCTGTTCCGGCATCGCAATTTTCGCGCCGGGACATTAGCGATGGTGGTGGCGTATGCGGCGTTCTTCAGTGTGAGTCTGCTGATCCCGCAATGGCTGCAGCGCGACATGGGCTACACGGCGATCTGGGCTGGCCTGGCCACCGCGCCGATCGGCATCCTGCCGGTGCTGATGACGCCATTTGTGGGCAAGTACGCGCTGCGGTTCGATCTGCGCATGCTCGCCACCGTTGCCTTCATCTTTCTGTCGTTCACCAGCTTTTTGCGCTCCAACTTCAACCTGCAGGTGGACTTCAACCACGTGGCTACCGTGCAGTTGGTGATGGGCGTGGGTGTGGCGTTGTTCTTCATGCCGGTGCTGCAGATTCTGCTGTCGGATCTGGACGGGCGCGAGATCGCGGCAGGCTCTGGCCTTGCCACCTTCCTGCGCACCTTGGGCGGCAGCTTTGCCGCATCGTTGACCACCTATCTGTGGGCACGTCGCACCCAAGTGCACCACGCGCACATCACCGAGCACATTTCGGTGTACACGCCGGGCATGCAGGAGCAGGTCGCCGCAATGGGGCAGGGCGACCTGCAACGCGGCGCGGCATCGCTCAACAACATGATCAATCACCAGGCCTCGCAGATGGGCTTCAACGACATCTTTTATCTGCTCGGCTGGACGTTCCTGGCGATCATCTTCTTCCTGTGGCTGGCCAAACCGCCGTTTGGTGCGGGTGCCGGTGGTGCGGCGGCGGCTGGTGGGCATTAGGCGCGGCTGACAAGGCGCGCAGCTGTATTACGAGCGGCTAAGAAAACGACTACACGCTGGTCTACTGCAGAGCGGGTGATTTGTGAGTTGGCTGCAGGGCCCTTGCCCGCCCACCATCGCGGGACACGCCGCAAGTACGTCCGTGCGTGCTGTNNNCGCCGCAAGTACGTCCGTGTAGGCTCTTACGCGGCATCCATGCCGCGTAAGGTCCCGCGAGGGTGAGCGGGCAAGGACCAGTCGAGATGGTCGGTATGCATGTTTTTAAAGCAACCGACTCACTCTCTGGTGAGGACACCGCGCCCTCGACTCACCCTGGCTTTGACTGTTGATCTGGCGCTTGGCTGCAGGGCCCTTGCCCGCCCACCATCGCGGGACACGCCGCAAGTACATCCTTGTAAGCTCTTACGCGGCATCCGCGCCGCCTAAGGCCCGGCGACGGTCCCGCGACGGTGGGCGGACAAGGGCCAGTCGAGATGGTCGGCGTGCATAGTCGGTGTGCGTGGATCTTCTCAAAGCAATCAGCAAACCGCGTGGAGCGGTCAGGGCACCGCAGCCTGGACCAGGTCAGTGTTTGACTTGGGCTTCCGACTGCGTCCAACAAGATTCGGCTGACAAAACCACTGCGCACCACCAGCCGGGGGGCTCGCTACGGTTTATGAGCCGTTCCAACAATCGTGCTGTGCCTGTCAACACCCTCTAGACTGATGCTCTCCAAGTGGGAGCAGTCCAATGGCAGTGACGCCTTCTAAGACCGGTTTACCGCAGTCCTTCTGCCTCATGGATGCGACGCAGCGCCAAGGCAGGCGCACGCTGGATCAAGAGGTCCATCGTCATCGTGAGTTACGACCTGCAGCGACGGCGATGGGACGTCTGTTGCAGACTGTGCTCCTTCTGTGGCTGTGTTTGCCGTTGATCGCGGCGGCCGATGCATTGAGCGACAACGTGACACGGCAGATGCAGCTCAATCGGCAGCGCTACGGCATCGTAGGGCAGGCTGTGTACGTCTCCCACAACGGGAAGCTGCTGTTTTGCGGTGGCGATGGGCTTGCCGATCTCGATAGCCAACAGCCGGTCACGCGCGAGCAGATCTTTCCAGTGTTCTCGGTAAGCAAGCTGTTGGTCAGCACGCTGATCATGCAGCTGGTCGAAGCTGACCAGATCGATCTGGATCGACCTGCACGGGTCTACCTGCCAGAGTTGCCGCAGCGCTGGAACAAGATCACGGTGCGCCAGCTACTCAACCACACCTCCGGGTTGCCCGAGTACTTTACCCAGGAGCAGGTGAGCGGCTCGCCGGAGGCCAACGCATCGTTTCCTGCAACTGCGCACGCTGTCTTTGCAACGCTGGGGCAGTCAACCGTTGCTCTTTCCACCCGGCAGCGACACGCGCTACATCAACACCAATTATCTGGTGCTGTCGCAGCTGCTTCAGGCGCATTACCGCAAGCCGTATTCGCAGATCGTGTCCGAGCGGATCATCGAGCCGTTACAGCTGGCGCATACCTTCCTCGGACGCTCCCGATTGCCGGCTGATGAGGTGGTCAGTGCTTACGTTGGCAAAGACGGAAAGCTGCAGAAACAGCCACAGATCGCCTGGCCCGATTACGCCCTCGGGCATGCCGAGCTGTACACCGGCATCGACGATCTGGCTACTTTCATGGACGCGATGCGCACCGGGAATTAGTCGGCAAGGCAACGCTGCAACAGCTCTGGCAACCGCAGGTGTTGCCCAACGGACAGCGTGGCTGGTTTGCCAGCGGCTGGGAGCGTGGGGCAAGTGATGCCTACCAGTATGTTGGTCATGATGGCGGCGCGATGGTGAGAGTGCGGTTGCTGTTCGCCGGTTCTCTGGATGACGATAGCTACACCATCCTTTACCTGACCAATGGCAGCGCGCGTGGTGTGTGGTCCAGGGTGCTGGTCGACAGCATCATGGCCACCATCGCGCCGCAGATGTTTCCCGCCGAAGCTGTGTCGGAGAAACTTATCGCCTTCGCGCTGCAATCGCCTGCCGATCACGACACGCAACTGGTGGCCGATGCGCTGCGTGCCGACAAGAGCATCCCCCTGAATCAACTCGAGGCCGTGGTCAACACGACGGGCTACACCGTTCTGTCCAATCTCGGCGCAGAAGCGGCGATTCGTGTGTTTGCACTGAATGTGCTGCTGTTTCCAACGTCCAGCAATGCGCTGGACAGCCTTGCCGAGGCATATGAGGCAAATGGGGATCTCATCCGTTCGAGCGCCATCAGGCAGACCATCAAGAGCATATCTGCCACGCCTGACAATCAATGATGTGCCTGAGCCCATTGCGTAAGACATCATCAGTTCGTTATCGGTTGCACTTCGATTGCCTTGTCCGGCGGTGCGTCGCCGTTGTCGGATGGTGATCCTGAATTCCCGGTGTCATTGCGCGACTTGTCTTGCTGCAGCGGTGCAAGCATTTGCAGCGGCTTGCCTTGATAGCGGAACTCCAGCGCGTCCTGTCGCTGGCGTAGTTTTTCCACCTCGGTGCAGAGCGCGTTAGCTTTGGCCTCGATGGTGGATGCTTGGGCGTCGAGCCTTGCATCCAGTTGGCCTTCCATCTGCTGGGCGCGTTTGTCGATTCCGTCCGAGCGCCCAGTGACGATCTGCCAGAGCAGATGGCGCGCGATGCTGCCTTTGAACTCTTCGGCTTCATGTTCGACGTAGTTCGCGAAGTTGCCGTCGAACGCCTTCTGATCCCAACGCCCTTTGCCCAGGGTGCCGTCGACATACGCGCTTGCGCGTTTGCGCAGCCTCTCGATCTTGCGGGCATTGAGCGCGCTGCCTGTCATGACCTCGATGACACCGCCGAGTGCGTCGTAACTGAGGTCGATCACGTCGTGCGCAATGCCGGCGACCTGCGGCATCAGTGCGCGGGTCTGCTGTTCCATCTCCCACAAGCGTCGTGCATCGGCCGCACTGATCTGCTGCACCTTGTGGTCGATGCTCAGTTCGCCGCCGTGGAAGAAAATTTCGCGCGGCCAATCGCTGTCGCGGTAAAGCCAGATACCGCCGCTGTCGGCGAGCACATTGAACGGCGTGCTGAGACCGCATTGGTGCGAAGACACATGCGCGCGATGGCGAGGAGCATCGTGCTTGTCGGTCTGGTCTGCCCGTGCATGCGGGCTGAAAACGGCAGCTAGCAAGGCAAGCCAGAGGAGGGTGCGCATGGAGCGGGCTGCGGTCGTGAAGGCGTCAAGCATCGTCGCCAAAGCCGCAACAGGTGGTCGCGTGTCGAAAGTCACTGCCAGCGCAGTCCTGGCGCTGCCTATCGGCATGCTCAGCAATGCCGACAGACCATCGTCCACCATCGTATGGATCAAACGCAAAAAACCCCGCCTGAGCGAGGTTTTTTACGATCTACCGTGAGTCGTGGTGCCCAGGAGAGGACTCGAACCTCCACGAAGTTGCCCCCGCTAGCACCTGAAGCTAGTGCGTCTACCAATTCCGCCACCTGGGCGACTCAGGGGGCGAATTGTGCAAGTTGCGCACGAAGCTGTCAACGCATCTCGCACAAATTCTTCGTGGTGGCTCGCGCCTGCCGGCGACGTGAGAAGACGGCGTGGCGGACGCGCGCAATGCACGCCCGCCGCGACGCCGGTTTACGGCAGCTGCGCGGCCTGCAACGTGACCTCCGCACTCTGCACCGGTTCGCTTGCCGAACGCGCCAGCTGCACGCGGTAGGTGCCGGCCGCGATGTTCAAGTGACGTGCCTTGGCATCGAAGTCGGCCAGCGTCTTCGGCTCGGCGATCACCTGCACGCTGCGCTTTTCGCCCGGCTTGAGGGTGAGCTTCTGCCAGCCGATCAGGCGCAGCGGGGTGGCATGACCATCGGGCAGGGTGACGTAAAGCTGCGGCACGGCGGCGCCTTCGCGCGGGCCGATGTTTTCCACTTCGAAGCTCGCCGTGAGCTGGCTGCCGTTGGCCTCCACGCGCAGCCCGCCCATGCGGAACTGGGTGTACGACAGGCCGTGGCCGAACGGGTAACGCGGGGTCAGCTTGCGCGCGGCGAACCACTTGTAGCCGACGTTGGCGCCTTCGATGGCGTAGTCGATGGTGTCTTCGCCCGGCTTGGCCGGCTTGAAGCCCAGGCCCGGGATCGACGGGCGCGGCAGCTGCGATTCGTCCACCGGCCACGTCACCGGCAGATGGCCGGAAGGATTGACCTTGCCGGTCAGCAGGTTGGCGATCGCCTCGCCGCCGCCGATGCCTGGATACCACGCCTGCAACACCGCCGGCACGCGCTCGGCCCACGGCATGCGCACCGGGCCGTTGGTTTCCAGCACCACGGTGGTCTTGGGGTTGGCCTTGGCCACCGCTTCGATCAGTGCGTCCTGGTTGTCGGGCAACTGCATGTCCGGCAGGTCTACCGATTCGGCGGCCCATTGGGTGGCGAACACGATGGCCACATCGGCGGCCTTGGCGGCGCGTACAGCGGCAGCGCGGTCCTTGCCGTCGACATAATCGATCTGCACGTTCGGCAATGCGGCGCGCAGCGCCTGCAACGGCGAGGACGGGTGGATGATCACCGGGCCGGGCCAGGTGGTCGGGGTGAGGCCGGGCACCGCGTTGCCGCCGTTGATGGTGTAGTCCACCCGCGAGGAACCGCCGCCGGACATCACGCCCTTGTCGGCGTACCCACCGATCACAGCGATGCGGCGCACGTCCTTGGACAGCGGCAAGGTGGCCTGCTCGTTACGCAGCAGCACGCTGCCTTCCTCGGCAACATGCTGCGCGGCCAGCAGCCCGGCCTTGCCATCGATCGGCTGGCGCTGGGTTGGGTGATCGAACGCGCCATGCGCGAACAGGCTGCGCAGCACGCGCTTGACCATATCGTCGAAGCGCGCGCGTGGCACCACGCCGGCCGACACCGCCATCCGCAGCGGCGCATCGAAGAACACCGCCGCATCGAACACCTCGCCGGCCGATTGTTGGTCCAGACCGGCCAGCGCCGCCTTGGAGCCGCTGTGCACGCCGCCCCAGTCGGACATCACGTAACCGGGGTATTTCCATTCCTGCTTGAGCACCTGATTGAGCAGGTAATCGTGCTCGCAGCCGTAGATGCCGTTGATCTTGTTGTAGGAGCACATCACCGATGCGGGGTCGCCGATCTTCAACGCGATCTCGAATGCCAGCAGGTCCGATTCGTGCATCGCCTGCTCGCCGATCTCGGCGCTATGGAAGTTGCGCCGGGTTTCCATATCGTTGAGCGCGAAGTGCTTCATCGTCGACAGCACGTGCTCGCTCTGCACGCCGCGAATCGATTCGCCGACCATCGTGCCGGCCAGCAGCGGGTCTTCGCCGGCATATTCGAAATTGCGCCCGTTGCGCGGGTCGCGCTGCAGGTTGACGCTGCCGGCTAGCAGCACATTGAAGCCCTGCTGCCAGGATTCGCGGCCCATGGTCTTGCCGCCGGCATAGGCCAGCTGCGGATTCCAGCTCGATGCCGTGGACGGGCCGGATGGCATCGCAGTGGCGAAGTCGCCCTTGCGAATGCCGCCCGGATTGGTCACGCCCACGCCAGCGTCGGCCAGCTGCTGCGCCGGGATGCCCAGGCGCGGGATGCCGGGCACGTAGCCGGCCGAGCCCAGCGCGCCTTCGGGCTTGGGAATCTTGTCGGTGCCCAGGCCGAAGTAGCTGCGCAGCATCCGGAATTTTTCGTCTTCGCTCATCTGCGCCAGCAGGCGGTCGGCGCGCTGGTCCGCAGTCAACGCGGCGTCCATCCACGGCTGCGCTGCAGCGGCGGGTTGTGCGCTGAGCGGGGCGGCAAACGCGACGCTCATACCGAGTGCAATGGCGAGCGCGAGACGGCGCGGCGTGGTGCGTGTAAACGTTTTCATATCAGGGTGTGGCACGGGTGGTCCTTGTGGTGCGGTTGCAATCAGGGGAGGGCACCGCAGTGCCCAAGTTCGAATGGCGCGCGTGCGCGCCGAATCAGGGGGTTGCCGTAATCGGGCGCTGCATCAGAACTGCGTCTGTGCCGTGCGCAACACCGGATACAAGCGGTAGCGCTCGTCCCAGGAGGAATGCAGGCGGGCGAAGAATTCCAGCCTTGCCTTCGGGTCGGCGGCGAAGGCGGCATCGCTGGCCAGGCGTTGTTCGAATTGCGCCTTCACTGCCGGGTCGCGTTCGAGCATGTCGCGGGCGACATCCTCGGCGACGTAGTCTTCCATGTATTCCTTGCGCTCGAATGCGGTGTTGAACACACCCCACTGCAGCAGCGAGTCCGGCGCCTGCGGTTCCAGCATCGCCATCACCAGGCGCGACCTGGCCTGGGCGATCGGGACGAACAGCGAGCCGGCTGGCACGCTGCGGGTTTCATCGCGCCAGTGGCCGGCGATTTCCAGGTTTTGATGGCCTTCGTTGGAGCGTGCGGCAAATGTTGCCTTGTCGGCACGGAAGCTCTGCACCGGATACTCGCCAGCAGTGGCGATGGTGTCGAAGGCGATGCCGTGCAGGCGTAGTTTCTCCGCCACCAGAGCAGCTTGCGCGGCAGGTACCAGATAGCCGCCGCGCGGCGCGTCGACCACCACGTCGGGGGTGATCTGATCGCGTAACGGCACCTTCCAGATCTGTGGTTTGGTCTCGTCGTAGCGCGTCATCAACGCGCCGGAAATCGGCGAAGGCGTGCGCGTGTAGGCGTAGCCGCGGAAGGCAACAGTGCGTGCGGCCGGGCCGGCAGCGAAGCTCAATGGCTCCATTTCGTTAGCCAGTTTGGTGGCACGCTGATCGGCTGCCAGCGCATCGGCGCGCCACTTCGTACCGTTGCGCGCGGTCTGCTGCAGCACCGAGACGATCGCGTTGCGGGTGACGCGCACACGCACCGGGTAGGTCTTCCACGAATGCGTTTCCACCAGCATGCCGAAGCGGTTGCGCAGCAGGAAATAGCCATGCGAAAAACGCGGCGGCGAGACGTCGTCGGCAAAGCCGGAGGTCGGGTCGTCTTCGTGCACGAACGAGGGGTAATACGGCAGCGGCAGCGAGCCCTGTTTGGCCAGATCGGCAATCACCGCATCGCGCCAGCGCGTACCGTCGCGTTGCAGCATGGCATCGCCGGCATGCACCGGCTCCACCTGCACCGAGACATCGTGTTCGAACTTGGCGCCATCGGTGACATGCAGGTCCACGTACATCAACGGATCCCACTGCTGCACCAGCCGAAGCATCGCCTGCATTTCGGGTGCGTCGGCCTTGAGGTAGTCGCGATTGAGATTGAGGTTCTGCGCGGTGGTGCGCCAGCCCATCTGTTCGGGGCCGCGCTGATTGGGGCGGTTCCAGGCGCCGAAGCGCTCGTGACCGTCGACGTTGAACACCGGCACGAACACCCACACCAGCTTGTCGAGCACGCCTTTGCCGGCCTTGCCGTCCAGCAACTCGCGCAGCGCCAGAAAGCCCGCATCTTTGCCGTCGATCTCGCCGGCATGGATGCCGCCTTGCACCAGCACCACCGGCAACTTGCGCTGCGCGGCACTGGTCGCATCCAGCGCGCCGCTGGTGGAGACGATCAGCGCCTTCATCGGCCGGCCTTCTGGGGTGGTGCCGAAGTCGATGCAGCGCACCGCCTGCGGGTAGCGCTGGGCGAAGGCATCGCACAGCGCGATGACTTCATCGTAGCGTCCGGTTTGCGCAAAGCCGCTGCGCTCGGCCTGGGTGGTCAGCGGTTCGGTGGCCAGTGCGGCGGGGGCGGTGGTCAGCAGCAACAGGCTCAGGGCCAGGCGGGTGAAGCGGGGCATCCAGCGGTCCAGTGTTCCAGGAAAACGTTTGCAATGTAGCCGAGCCGGCGCAGCAGGCCAATCTGCACTGCGTCATGACTTGCGCGTGATCGGCTTGGCGGCGGAGTTTCGATACGTGTTTTTCAGCATGCGCCTGGCCGGACGACTTTCCGAACTGAGCCACGACCGTAGCAACGGCCGCAGCGGGGTCGACGCATGCAACGTCCTACACCGATGCCTTATCCAATGGTCGCGATGGCGGCCAGCCACTGCCCGCCGGTACGATAGCGCGTGTTTTCTGCTCGACCGGACTGCCTTTGACCACTACCACCTTGCCGGGCTCTACTGCCGCGGCGCAACTGCCGCGCCAGATTCCTTTCATCATCGGCAACGAGGCCTGCGAGCGTTTCAGCTTCTACGGGATGCGCAACATCCTGGTGCAGTTTCTGATTACCTCGCTGTTGTTGCAGGAAGTCGGCGGGCCCGGCCGCGAGGCCGAGGCCAAGCACATCCTGCACAGTTTCATGATCGGGGTGTTTTTCTTTCCGCTGCTCGGTGGCTGGTTGGCCGATCGCTTCTTCGGCAAATACAACACCATTGTGTGGTTCAGCCTGGTGTACTGCGCCGGCCATGCGTGCCTGGCGCTGTTCGAGGGCAGCCGCAACGGATTTTTCGTCGGGCTTGGCTTGATCGCATTGGGCGCGGGCGGCATCAAGCCGCTGGTGGCCTCGTTCATGGGCGACCAGTTCGACCAGTCCAACAAGCACCGGGCCAAGGTGGTATTCGACGCCTTTTACTGGATCATCAACTTCGGCTCGTTGTTCGCTTCGTTGTTGATTCCGCTGGCGCTGAAACATCTGGGCCCGGCGTGGGCGTTCGGCATTCCCGGCATCCTGATGTTCGTGGCCACGCTGGTGTTCTGGCTGGGTCGCAAGCGTTACGTGCGGGTGCCGCTGCCGCCGACCGACCCGCATGGCTTCGGCGCGGTGATGCGCACCGCCTTGCTGGCGCATGCGCCGGGGCAGGGCCGTCCCGGCCTGATGCTGGCAGTGGTGTCGGTACTGCTGGCGCTGGCCTGCTTCGCGCTGGTCGAACAGCTCGGCATCGTCATCTGCCTGTGTATGGCGCTGGTGTTGCTGCTGGCGGGCATCGGTGGCGGCACCTGGTGGCAGCTGGAGCGTGCACGCGGTATCCATCCCGATACGGCGGTCGAAGGCGTGCGTGCGCTGCTGCGGGTATTGGTGATCTTCGCGCTGGTGACGCCGTTCTTCTCGCTGTTCGATCAGAAGGCTTCGACCTGGGTGCTGCAGGGACGCGAGATGACCATGCCGGCCTGGTTCACCGCCTCGCAGATGCAGGCGCTCAATCCGCTGCTGGTAATGCTGCTGATCCCGTTCAACAACCTGGTGCTGTATCCGCTGCTGCGGCGTGGCGGCTGGGAGCCGACTGCTTTGCGGCGCATGACCTGCGGCATCGCCTTCAGCGGCCTGGCCTGGATCGCGGTCGGTGCCATCCAGATCGGCATGGACGGCGGCGAGCCGATGCATATCGCCTGGCAGATTCTGCCGTACGCGCTGCTGACTTTTGGCGAAGTGCTGGTGTCGGCCACCGGTATCGAATTCGCCTACAGCCAGGCGCCGCCATCGATGAAGGGCGTGGTGATGAGCTTCTGGTACCTGACCACCACGGTGGGCAATCTATGGGTGCTGTTGTCGAACGTGGCGGTGCGTAACGAGACGGTGACCGCGCATATCGCCGATACTGGGCTCAGCGAAGCGGCATTTTTGATGTTCTTCTTCGCGGCCTTCGCGTTTCTGGCGGCACTGGCCTTCGGCCTGTACGCACGCCGGTATCGCATGGTCGACAATTATCGTTCTGCCTGAGGTCCGCATGATTACCCTGATCCTGATCGCCATCACCGGCATCGTCTCGTGGATGGCGTTCAACAACCGCAAGCTGGCCGACCGGCTGGTGCTGTGGCCGCCGGCGCTGGACAAGCAAAAGCAATACGACCGCCTGGTGACCTATGGCTTCATCCATGCCGACCTGGGCCATCTGGTCTTCAACATGATCACGCTGTTCTTCTTCGGCCGGTACATCGAAGACGTGATGACGCGGCTGAGCGGCAGCGTGCTGACCTATCCGTTGTTCTATCTGAGCGCCTTGGTGGTCTCGATCCTGCCCAGCTATCTGAAGAATCAGAAGAACCCCAATTACCTCAGCCTGGGCGCTTCCGGCGCGGTGTCGGCGGTGTTGTTCGCCTTCATCCTGCTCAAGCCGTGGACGATCATCCTGGTGCTGTTCATTCCGGCGCCGGCGATCATCTATGCGGTGTTCTACGTGGGCTACAGCTTATGGATGGACCGCCGTGGCGGCGATCGCATCAACCACAGCGCGCATCTGGCCGGTGCGGCCTTCGGTGTGATGTTCATGCTGATCATGGAGCCGCGGGTGTGGCAGGTGTTTCTGGAGCAGCTGTCCAATCCGCGCTTCGGATAAGCGCGTCGGTCTAGCAAGGCTTGCCGAAGGAAAGCGTGGCCGTCAGGCGGCGCGGCGGTGATCGGAAATCGTGATGGCTGGGTTGCCTGAGGCAACCGGCCAGGGCCATCGATGCGATTGGCCCTGGCGGGTAACGCGACGCGTGGCTCAGGCCGCGTTGCGTTCCTGGTCGGCAACGGCCGTGCTGCCGTAGGCCTGCTGCAAGCGCTCGTACACCGTATCGTTGAGTTGCGCGAAGTCCGGGTTGTGGGTATCGCCGTTGATGGCGAACTGGAACAAGCCCTCCAGCAACGAGCTATCGCTGTCTGTGCTGTGTCCTGCCGAATCGTTGTTCATGCGGTGACTCCTCGTAGGTAAGGCGAAGACGTCGGCAGATGGCCGGCAACCCGTGCCAGCCGGCCATGCGCAGCGAATGCCTTCGGCTCAGCTATCGGCGCTACGCGAACGAACTTAAGTGCGCCTTCGACGCGCTGCGCTACGTGTCACAGCATCGATTCATTTTCACGCAGGCGCGGCGCCGCGCTGGTCACACTCATCGTCACATTCACTGCCAGACGCAGACCATGATGGAGGCCGCGACAGTGCAGGCAGAACACGATCCGACCCAGCAACGCTTCAGCGTAGACACCGATGGACAACGCGCCGAACTGGCCTACCGTCTTGAGGGCGAGCGCATGACCATCACGCATACGCATGTGCCGGAGGCGATCGGTGGGCGCGGCATCGCTGCCGTGCTGGTCGAGGCCGCTTTGCATTACGCGCGCCAGGCGGGGTGGAAGGTCGTACCCGAGTGCAGCTACGCCGAGGCGTATGTACGTCGGCATCAACAGTTTCAGGATCTGCTGGCCTGATCGCCGGCAGCGTGTCTTTGCAGCGTGACTTCGATGAGGGGCAGGTGGGATGGGGCGGTTGTTTGCAGTGAATGGAGTGCGGGGCGTGCTGATGCTGGCTCTGCTGGCGGGGTGTACACAGCGCGCACCTACAACGGCAGAAACGACGGAGCCGGCAGCGGACGCAACAGCGCAAGCGATGCCGGCTCCGGAGCCCGTTGTCGTCCAGAGCGGCCCATTGGAAGATGTGATCGAGCATGCGCCTGCCTATATGGTCGGCATCAGCTATCCACGTGGGCTGGATGCGTACCCGGAATTGGCCGCGCTGATCCGCAGCTATTCGCAGGACGCGCGCACCGAATTGATGGAAGCCGTCTCTGGTCTTGGTAACGACAAACCTGCCGCACCCTATGAGCTGTCGCTGGCGTTCGAGACCGTGCTGCAGACTGCCGATCTGATCGTGGTGTCTGCCGATGGCAGCCGCTACACCGGCGGCGCGCATGGCGAGCCGTTGGTGGCGCGCTTCGTCTGGTTGGTCAAGGAGCGCAAGCAACTGACGGCGCAGGCGCTGATTCCCGATCCGGCGGGCTGGGAAAAGATCGCACGCGAGGTCGCCGCGCAGTTGCATAACGCTGCCGCCCAGCGCGTGGAGGCCGATCGCGTACCGGTCGAGGAGCAGGCCGAACAGGTGGCCTCGGCCGATCGCATGATTGCCGAAGGCACCGCGGCGCAGGTCGACAACTTTGCGCAGTTCGTGCCGGTGCTGAACCCGGCAGGGCAGATCACTGCGCTACGGTTCGTGTTTCCGCCGTATCAGGTGGGGCCGTATTCGGACGGCACGCAGACCGCCGATGTCGCTGCCTCCACATTATTGGCCTGGGTCGCGCCGGAATATGCACATCTCTTCGCTCGCTGAGATGTCACCCCGCAGATGATGTGATTGAATGGCTTGGCCATTCAGTAATGTAATCAAACGGGTGATATGAGTAGTTTCGATCCAACCGCAAGTCGCGTGGACCACACCTGCGTGCGTTACCCGGCGTTCCCACGGGAGCCGGCTGTCCTGGTGAGGTTGATCAAGCATCTCTACAAGCGGCTGCATACGCAGGGCTGCATAACGCTCAAGCCGTATGGGATCAGTCCACCGGAATACGAAATTCTGATGATGCTCTACGGCACGCCGGAGCAGGCGATCACGCCTACTGAAGTGGCCGAAGCGGCCAGCGAGAAGCCGGCCAACATCACCCGGCTCACCGATCAGCTCTGCGAAAAGGGCTTGATCGCGCGTGGCAGCAGCCCCGACGATAGGCGCAAGATCGTGTTGACGTTGCAGCCGGCAGGCCTGGCCTTGATCAACAGTCTGCTTCCCGATGCCTGCACGCTGTTGAATGCAGAAACTGCCTGCATGAGCGAGGCCGAGCAGGTGCGTCTGGAAAAACTGCTGAGGAAACTGTTGGAAGGTGTGGATGCTGTCGAGCTCTGAGCAACAGGCGTCTGGCTTGCCGCAGGACGCGCCACCGCACGCATGAAAAAACGCCGCCCGGATCGCTCCGGGCGGCGTTTTTATTTTCTGCAGGTCCCTTTACGGCTTGGACTGCGGTGCTTCCGGCGTAGCACCATCGCCGCCTTGCGCGCTCAGGCCGCGCTTTTCGAGCAGGGGCTCGATCTGCGGCGCATGCCCGGCAAAGTTCTGGAACAGCTCCATCGCATCCACGCTGCCGCCACGCGAGAGCAGGGTCTGGCGGAAACGATCGCCATTGGCGCGGCTCAACCCGCCATGCTGCTTGAACCACTGCTGGGTGTTGGCGTCGAGCACTTCTGACCAGATGTAGGCGTAGTAGCCCGCCGCGTAACCGCCCATGATGTGGCTGAAATACGGGGTCTTGTAGCGCGGCGGCACCGGCGCGTAGGCAATGCCGTCCTGCTGCAGGGCCTTGGCTTCGAAGGCCATGACGCCGGCTGCGTCGGGCACCTGGTTGGCGCTGAGTTGGTGCCAGTTCTGATCCAGCATCGCCGCACCCAGATATTCGGTGGTGGCAAAGCCCTGGTTGAACTTGGAGGCAGCAATCACCTTGTCCAGCAATGCCTGCGGCATCGGCGTGCCGTTCTGGTAATGCTTGGCGTAGTTCTTCAGGATGGATGGCTCATCGGCCCACATTTCGTTGACCTGCGAGGGGAACTCGACGAAGTCGCGCGGCACGCTGGTGCCGGAGAAATACGGGTATTTGACGTCCGAGAACATGCCGTGCAGCGCATGGCCGAACTCATGGAACATGGTGGTCACTTCGTCCCAGGTCAGCAACGTGGGCTGGCCGGCCGGCGGCTTGGGAATATTGAGGTGATTGGCCACCACCGGCTTGAAACCGGTCAGATCCGATTGCGAGACATACGAGTTCATCCACGCGCCGCCGCGCTTGGATTCGCGTGCGTACATGTCGGCGATGAAGATCGCCAACTGCTTGCCGTCGGCATCGAACACGTCGTAGACGGTGATGTCGTCGCGATAGGTCGGCAGGTCGGTGCGCTGCTTGAAGGTCAGGCCGTATTCCTGATTGGCCGCATAGAACACGCCGTTTTCCAGCACGTTCTTCAGCTCGAAATACGGCTTGAGCTGCGACTCGTCGAAGTTGTACTTGGCCTGGCGCACTTTCTCGCTGTAGTAGGCCCAATCCCAGGCTTCGAGCTTGAAGCTCGGCTTGCGCGCGGCTTTTTGTTCCTTGTCGATCATCGCCTGCAGATCGGCCGCTTCGCGCTTGGCATTGGCCACTGCCGCCGGCGCCAGCTTGCCCAGCATCGCGTTGACCGCTTCCGGCGTCTTGGCGGTCTGGTTTTCCAGCGAATAGGCGGCGTAGGTGGGGAAGCCGAGCAGCTTGGCCTTGTCTGCGCGCAGCTTCATGATGCGTGCGACCAGCGCGGTGTTGTCGTACTGGCCGCCGTGGCTGCCACGCGACACCGACGCGTCGTAGATCTTCTTGCGCAGCTCGCGATTCTTCAGCTGGGTCAGCGGCGGCTGGCCGGTGGTGTTGAGCAGCGCGATTACATACTTGCCATCGAGCTTGCGCGCCTTGGCGGCTTCGGCGGCGGAGGCGATCTGCTCGTCTGACAGGCCATCGAGCTGCTTGACGTCATCGACGACGACTGCGGCGGCATTCACTTCGGCCAGCACGTTCTGGCTGAAGGTGGTGCCCAGGTTGGCCAGCTCGGCATTCATCGCCTTGAGCGTGGTCTTGTCGGCATCGGAGAGCTTGGCGCCATCGCGCACGAAATCGCTGTGGTACTTCTCGACCAGGCGCAGGCCTTGCGCGTCCAGGCCTAGTTTGCTGCGTTGGTCGTACAAGGTCTGGATGCGCGCAAACAGCTTGCTATTGAGCGAGATCGCGTCGCGGTGCGCGGCGAATTTCGCCGAATAATCGGCCTGCAGTTTCTTGCGCGCATCGTTGGTGTCGGCACCGACCAGGTTGAAGAACACCGTGGTGGCGCGATCGAGCGTGGAGCCGCTTTTTTCCAGCGCAATGATGGTGTTGTCGAAGCTCGGCTTGGCTTTCTGGTTGGCGATCTTTTCCACTTCCTTCAACTGCTCGGTCATGCCGGCGTCGAAGGCGGGAGCAAAATCGCTGTCGGTGATCTTGTCGAAATGCGGGTAATGCAGCGGCAGCGTGCTGTCGGCAAAGAACGGGTTGGCTTGGGTGGCGGCCTGCGTGGCGGCAGGTGCGGCGATGCTGTAGGACGGCATGGCAAGTCCCAGGGAAGCGGCCAGGGCAAAGGCGAGACGGGTGGTCAAGAGAGTGGCTCCAAAGTGCGAACCGCCGAGGCTAACCCAGTCGGGCCGGACAGGCGTGTGACAAAAGGCATGGCTGCAAGGTCATCGTGTAGCCAATCCGCGAACGTGGCCGGTGGACCAGGCCGAGCTCGACCAGCTGGTCGGCGGCAGTGCACGCGGGCTCTGCCGTTAGCTGGCGCCGCTGGACCGCGACTCACAAGACGCTGCGTTACCGTGAAATGCCGTAGTCAAACGCTGCGGCGAAGTGCGCCATCTGGGCTGGTCCAATGATGGCTCGCTTGGTTCTCGTTCGCTTTGTGAGGCCGCCTGGCGTTTCACCTGCGGCGCCAATAATGATTCGGAGACATTGGATGAAATGTGGGGATGGCCCCAACAGAGCGTCGATCTGTTGCGCCTTTCTGCTGGTGCGCGCGTGCTGAGCACGCGCAGTGCGGATGCAGTGCCGCAATGCCGACAGCTGGGCTACGCTGCCGTTTCCCTGAGCATCCGAGCACGCCATGAGCGACATCTCCACGTTTGAATTCACCGACCTGGAAGGTCGCACGCAGTCGATGCGCGACTACGCCGGCAAGGTGCTGCTGGTGGTGAATGTCGCCTCGAAATGCGGCTTTACGCCGCAATACGCAGGCCTGCAGGCGCTGTGGCAGCGCTATCGCGAACGTGGCTTGGTGGTGATCGGATTCCCGTGCGATCAGTTCGGTCATCAGGAGCCGGGCGACGCGGCGCAGATCCGCCAGTTCTGCTCGCTCGATTATTCGGTGGATTTTCCGCTGGCCGAGAAGATCGAGGTCAACGGCAGTGGCGCGCATCCGCTGTGGCAGCACCTCAAGCACGAACAGCGCGGCGTCCTGGGCTCGGAAGCGATCAAGTGGAATTTCACCAAGTTCCTGATTGGGCGCGATGGCCGCGTGCTGGAGCGTTATGCGCCGACCACCAAGCCGGAAGCGTTGGCTGCAGATATCGAGCGCGCGCTGGGCGCGTGATCTTGCAGGGCGTGTTGCTAAAACGTAGGAGCGCCCTTGGGCGCGATGAGGCGTTACCGGGAATGCTTCATCGCGCCCAGGGGCGCTCCTACGACGCACGCGCGCTGGCGATGCGGTCTACGTAACACGCCGCACCATCGCTGGCGTTTCACGCGCGCCGCATCACTTCTCTACAAACGCGCGCTCGAAGACGTAATGCCCCGGCGTGCCGATGCGTGGCGAGGTTTCGAAGCCGCGCGCATCCAGCACGTTGCGCAGGTCGGCCAGCATCTGCGGGCTGCCGCAGATCATGAAGCGGTCGTTGGCCGGATCCAGCGGCGGCAAGCCCAGCGTCTGCTGCATGCGGCCGTCTTCCATCAGCTCGGTCAGGCGGCCCCGGTTGGCGAAGGCTTCGCGCGTCACCGCCGGGTAATACAGCAACTTGTCGCGCAGGAGGTCGCCGAGAAATTCGTGCTGCGGCAGCTCGCGCTCGAAGTAGTCGCGGTAGGCCAGATCCTGCACGAAGCGCACGCCCTGGGTCAGGATCACCTTGTCAAAGCGTTCGTAGGTTTCCGGATCCTTGATCACCGACAGCCACGGCGCCAGACCGGTGCCGGTGCCCAGCAGATAGAGATTGCGTCCCGGGTGCAGGTCGCTGATCAGCAGCGTGCCGGTGGGCTTCTTGCCGACCAGTACCTGGTCTCCCGGTTTGATGTGCTGCAGCCGCGAGGTGAGCGGGCCGTCCGGCACCTTGATACTGAAGAACTCCAGATGTTCTTCCCAGTTGGCGCTGGCGATCGAGTACGCACGCAGCAACGGGCGCGTCTCGGTTTCCAGGCCGATCATCACGAACTGGCCGTTCTCGAAACGGAACCCGGCATCGCGGGTCGTGGTGAAGCTGAAGTAGGCGTCGGTCCAGTGACGGACCTCGAGCACCGTTTGGGCGCCGAAAGCGGAAGACATGCCGGTGAGTGTCGTGGGAAGAGTACCTGCCAATTCTACCTCAAGCCGGCCAAATGAGATGAACTCTCATTTAGCTAGCCGGGAGTCGGGAGTCGGGATTGGTGATTCGCAAGAGCGGATCCTTGGGTCCTGGACGTTCTCGGGCCCGCGATGGACCTGCAGCTCAGGCCAATCCCCAATCTCCAATCCCGCATCCCCGCCTCACCGATACCCCGCCGCCTGCAGCTCGAACAACTCCGCATACCGCCCACCCTGCGCCATCAACTCCGCATGCGTGCCGTTGGCCTCGATGCGGCCAGCGGCCAGCACCAGGATGCGGTCGGCCATGCGCACGCTGGAGAAGCGGTGCGAGATCAGCACCGCGGTGCGGTTGTCCGACAATTCCTTGAAACGCTGGAATACCTCGAACTCGCTGCGTGCATCCAGTGCGGCGGTGGGTTCGTCCAGGATCATCAGCTGCGCATCGCGCATGTAGGCGCGTGCGATGGCGATCTTCTGCCATTGCCCGCCGGACAGATCCACGCTGTTCTTGAAGCGTCGGCCGATCAATTGATCGTAGCCATCGGGCAGGCTGTCGATGAGCTCGCCGGCCATCGCGCGCTGGGCGGCGGCCTGGATGCGCGGTGCATCGTCCATCGCATCGACCTGGCCCACGCCAATGTTCTCGCCAACGCTCAAGTGATAGCGCACGAAGTCCTGAAAGATCACGCCCAGGTTGGCGCGCAGATCGTCCAGATCGTAATCGCGCAGGTCCTGCCCATCGAGCAGGATGCGGCCTTCGTCCGGGTCGTACAGCCTTGCCAGCAGCTTGACCAGGGTGGTCTTGCCGGCGCCGTTTTCGCCGACCAGGGCCAGCACTTCGCCCGCCCGCAGCTCGAAATCCAGGTGCCGCACCGTCCACTGTTCGGCGTCCGGATAGCGAAAACCCACATCCTCGAACACGAAGCCCTGGCGGATCGGTCGCGGCACCGGCAGTGCATTCGGGCGCGAGCGGATTTCCGGCACGATGTTGAAGAACGAATACAGATCGTCCAGATACAAGGCCTGGCCGGCGACCTGCGAAAACCCGATCAGCAGGCCTTCCAGCAACTGGCGCAGGCGCAGGAAACTGCCGGCCAGAAAGGTCAGATCGCCGATGCTGAAATCGCCGCGCACGGTGCGCCAGGCGATATAGCCATAGGCCATGTAGTAACCCAATGTGCCCAGCGCAGCCAGTAGCGCGCCCCACAACGCACGCTTGCGCGCCAATGCGCGATTGGCCTGGAAGAACTTGTCGGCCAGCCGGCGATAGCGTGCGATCAAAAAGCGGTGCAGGTTGAGGATCTTGACTTCCTTTGCGGTCTCGACGCTGGCGCCGACCTGGCGCAGGTAATCGAGCTGGCGCCGCTCCGGCGTCCACTGGAAGTTGAGCGAATAGCCCAATGCGTTGAAATGCGCCTCGCCGATGAAGGCCGGGATCAGCGCGATGGCCAGCAGCAGGATCAACCATGGCGCATACACCACCAGGCCCACCGCCAGGCTGACCACGGTAATGGCGTCCTGCACCTGGCCGAACAACTGGCTCATCAGGTTCATGCGGTTCATGGTCTGGCGCCGCGCCCGATCCAGCTTGTCCTGCCGGTCGGGGTCTTCGAAATCCTCCAGATCCAGCTGTGCGGCGTGTTCCATCAGGCGCACGCTGGCGGCGTTGTTGAACAACTCCGACAGCAGCGCATCGGCGTAGCCGACCAGCCGGCCGAGCAGATCCGAACCGATTGCCAGCGCCAGTTCCAGCGCCAGCAATTCCAGCAGCCGGTTCAGGCGGCCGCTGCTCAGCGCCTGGGTCAGCGAATCGAAGGCCGGCGGTTGGCCGACCAGATGGATCGCCTCGTCGATGATCAGTTTGCCGATGTAGAGCGTGGCCACCGGCATCAACGCGCGCAGCACGCGCAGGCCGATGCTGCTGGCGCTCAGCCAGCGGCTGGTCTGCCAGATCTGGCGCAGGAACGGTGGCAGGTTACGCAACGCATTCAAGCGCTCGCGCAGGGTGGGGCCGGTACGGGGTGCGGCGGGCGCGGTGGCGCCGGAACGGGATGCTGACATCGCGCTAGTGTGCAGCGCTTTGCGTAGGCGTGAAGTGTTGGATGGGCGCCAGCGAGCATGCCGGCATCGGCGCGCGATCAGTGCTCTACCGCTGACTGCGAACTCGCAAATCGGTGCGGCCGGTGTATCGCAGGGCACCCGGGCGTTGGGTCAGGCGCCACGCAATCCTTGGCTGGTCAATCGCAGCCATTGACGCGGCCGCAGGACGCGCTGGAAGTTTGGACTAAAATGCCCGGATTGCCCCCGCCAGCCGTAGAGCCAGCCGTGACCTCGATCAAGCAGGAAGACCTCATCCAGTCCGTCGCCGACGCGCTGCAGTACATCAGCTATTACCACCCGGTCGACTACATCAAGAATCTGTCCGCCGCTTACGAGCGCGAAGAGTCGCCGGCCGCCAAGGACGCCATCGCGCAGATCCTGATCAACTCGCGCATGTGCGCCGAAGGCCACCGCCCGATCTGCCAGGACACCGGCATCGTCACCGTGTTCCTGGAAATCGGCATGAACGTGCGCTGGGACGACGCCACCATGGGTGTGGAAGACATGGTCAACGAAGGCGTGCGCCGCGCCTACAACCACCCCGATAACAAGCTGCGCGCCAGCGTGCTGGCCGACCCGGCCGGCAAGCGGCAGAACACCAAGGACAACACCCCGGCGGTGGTCAACACCAAGATCGTGCCTGGCCACCATGTCGAAGTGATCGTCGCGGCCAAGGGCGGCGGCTCGGAAGCCAAGAGCAAATTCGCCATGCTCAACCCGTCCGATTCCATCGTCGACTGGGTGCTCAAGACTGTGCCGACCATGGGCGCCGGCTGGTGCCCGCCGGGCATGCTCGGCATCGGTATTGGCGGTACCGCCGAAAAGGCCATGCTGCTGGCCAAGGAAGCGCTGATGGAGCCGATCGACATCGTCGATCTGCAGGCCCGTGGCGCCTCCAATCGCGCCGAAGAATTGCGCCTGGAGCTGTACGAAAAGGTCAACGCGCTCGGCATCGGCGCGCAGGGGCTGGGCGGCCTGACCACGGTGCTCGACATCAAGGTCAAGGATTACCCGACCCACGCCGCCAACCTGCCGGTGGCGCTGATTCCCAACTGCGCCGCCACCCGCCACGCGCACTTCACCCTGGACGGCAGCGGCCCGGTGATGCTGGACCCGCCGTCGCTGGAAGACTGGCCCAAGCTCACCTACAACCCGACCAACGCGCGCCGGGTGAATCTGGACACCATCACCCGCGAGGAAGTCGCCAGCTTCAAGCCCGGCGAAGTGGTGCTGCTCAACGGCAAGCTGCTGACCGGCCGCGACGCCGCGCACAAACGCATGATCGACATGCTCAACAAGGGCGAAACCTTGCCGGTCGACTTCACCAACCGCTTCATCTACTACGTCGGCCCGGTCGACCCGGTGCGCGATGAAGTGGTCGGCCCGGCCGGCCCGACCACTGCCACCCGCATGGACAAGTTCACCCGCCAGATGCTGGAACAAACCGGCCTGCTTGGCATGGTCGGCAAGTCCGAGCGCGGCGATGCGGCGATCGATGCGATCCGCGACAACAAGGCTGTCTATCTGATGGCCGTCGGCGGCTCGGCGTACCTGGTGTCCAAGGCGATCAAGGCCGCGCGCGTGCTGGCGTTCGAAGATCTGGGCATGGAGGCGATCTACGAATTCGAGGTCAAGGACATGCCGGTGACCGTCGCTGTGGATTCCACCGGCGAGTCGGTGCACAAGACCGGGCCACGTTTGTGGCAGTCGCGCATCGGCAAGATTCCGGTGGTGGTGGAATAAGCTTGGCCTGGAGCGGCGACGCAACTGCACGGCGTCGCCGCGTCCCGCAAACAAGTTAATACGCGTAGGTCCCCGTCATCAGCCGGTGTCTGTCTATCGGGATGAAGACGGCCTGCCGGATCGACCACGCGGCCAGGCAACGCCGAGCGACAACCCGTTTTGCTCGGCGTACTGACGGTCACAGGAGAACAGGAATGCTCCGACTCATCTGCATCGCGTTGTTGGTCTGTCTCAGCCAGGTTGTGGCAGCGCAACAGAAGACAGCACCGACGGTGCTGTTTCCTTCCGGCAACTACGCGCCAAAACCGGCCGCGCCGGTGCCGTTTGAAGAAAAAAAGCCACTCAGGCCAAGCGAGCCCTCCACACGATTCAGCGGGCCCGCAGCGTCGGACCGTTGCATCGCGCAGTGCAACCAGAGTGCCAGGCAATGCCGCGCCGATCGGCCTAGCGAGAGCAGTTGCAGCGCCTCGGTGGCGCCGCGCGGAAAACGCTGCGATGACGTGCAGAATCCGGCACAGCGGGCCAATTGCCTCGCGCAGGTCTTCGATTGCAGCCAACAGAGCGACGACAATCGCTGTGAACCACGCAAGCTCGCCTGCCTGCGCGCCTGCACCAACTGACTTCAGGAATCCGTATGACCACAACGCTTTATCACTCCCCCAGCACCGCAGCCCTGGTCGTGCATTGGCTGCTGATCGAACTGGATGTGCCGCACGTGCTGCATCCGCTGGATTTCGATCGCGCCGAGCAGAAATCGCCTGAATACCTGGCACTCAATCCGGCCGGCGTGGTGCCGACACTGGTGCTGGACGGCCAGGTGTTGACCGAAGCTGCAGCAATCGTGCTGCATTTGGCCGACCTGTATCCGCAGGCCGGGCTGGCACCGCAGGTCGGCACGCCTGCGCGTGCGGACTACTACAGGTGGATGTTCTTCTGCGCCAACACCTTGCAGCCGGCGTATCGCGCCTGGTTCTACCCGAGCGAGCCGGCGGGCGCTGCGCATAGCGATGCGGCGCAGGCGCAGGCACGGCAAAAACTCGAAGCGGCCTGGGCCCAGGTCGATGCGCACCTGCAAGCCAATGGTCCGTATCTGCTCGGCCAGACGCTGTCGGCAGCCGATTTCATGCTGACCATGATGATGCGCTGGTCGCGCAATATGCCCCGGCCCAGCGATACCTGGCCGGCGCTGCACGCGCATGCGCAGCGAATGAAAGCCCGGCCGGCGTTTCAGGAAACCTATCGCCGCGAGGGTCTAACGGACTGGACCTGAATCTCCAGCCGCAGCAGGCGTTGTGCGGCGTCCATCAGCGCGCTTCAAAGCGTTCCGCTGCGCTTGCCGCGTAGTACGATCGCGACACCAACCAGAGAGCAGGGGCTCGTCCATGTCGCATTCCGCATCCCGTCGAAAATTGCTGCAATGCGCCTGTTGCGCGCCGGTCGCGGCCGCCGCCGCGTCACTGCCATTCGCTGTGCGCGCCGCGCCGTCGAAGAAAACCGATCTAAACGCCGAGCAGGCGTTGCAGACCCTGCGTGACGGCAACGCTGCGTTTGTCGAGAACCGTCCCAAGAAGGTGATCTCCGACGGCAAGCGCCGGCTGGAACTGGCGCTGGGTCAGACCCCGTTCGTGATCCTGGTGTCGTGCTCGGATTCGCGCGTGCCGCCGGAACTGCTGTTCGGTCGCGGCCTGGGCGAGATGTTCATCGTGCGCAACGCCGGCAACACCGTCGATACCACTGCATTGGGTTCGATCGAATATGCGGTGAGCCAGCTTGGCGTGCCGCTGGTGGTGGTGATGGGCCACGAGAGTTGCGGCGCGGTTGCCGCCGCGGTGTCGGTGGTGGAGCAGGGCGCGTTCTTCCCCGGCGCGATCGGCTCGATGATCGAGCCGATCGTCCCCGCCGTGCTGACTGCCAAGAGCAAGGGCGGCGCTGACTTGCTGGCCGACTCGGTCAAGGCCAACGTCAAGCGCACCGTCGACCGCCTGCGTGCCGCTTCCGAGCCAGCACTGCTGGAACCGCTGCGCGCAGGCAATGTCCGCGTGGTCGGCGCGTATTACACCCTGAAAGACGGCAAGGTAGATTTCTTCGACGTCTGATGGTTATTGCAATGGTTCGGGCAATGACAGCGCAGGATTATCTCCTGCGCTGTTTTCATATATGCGGTGCGGTGCGGTCGTCAGCTCTGACACAACCGCCCGCACACTGTATCGATGGCGGCAACGTGTCGCGTTCGTTGAGCGAATGGAGTGATGTCTGGAATGGTAGTGACATCGATCAGATCGCAGGCGCTGATCAAACCGCAGCTCATCGGACAGCCGCGCCGCATCCACTGCTAGCAACCATGCACACCGACCATCCCGACTGGTCCTTGCCCGCCCACCATCGCGGGACCTTACGCGGCATGGATGCCGCGTAAGAGCCTACAGGGACGTACTTGCGGCGTGTCCCGCGATGGTGGGCGGGCAAGGGCCTGCAGCCAGGCCGCAGATCAGCCGTTCTGCACGTGATTATCTGCGCTGGGCAAACACTCCAACGCAAACCGTATCTCAAGTTTTTGGTCCACATAATCGTCGAACGTCTTGCGCCGACGGAATGGCATCAGGTGCTGGCGCATCAGTCCCTTGGGCACCGTTTCCAGTTTCATGACGCCGTATTCTTGCGGCCACGCATCGCGACTCGGCGGCAGTTTGAACGTGCCCATCAACATGTCCACCAAGGGCAGATGGATGGCGTAGTTGACGTCGATATAGTCCTGCTGGCGCGCATGATGCCAATGGTGATAACGCGGCAAGACCAGCACGTATTCCAGCCAGCCAAAACGCAGGCCGAGGTTGGAATGTGCGAGCACCGCCTGCAGACCGACCAGAATCACGTACGCATTCACCGCCGGGGTCGAAAAACCGAGAATCAACAGCGGCAGCAGCACCGCACTGCGGGTCAGCACGATTTCCACAAAATGGATGCGCGATCCGGCCAGCCAGTCCATCTCGCGGCTGGAGTGATGCACCGCGTGGAAGCGCCACAGCCACGGGATGTTGTGATACGCCCGATGCAGCGATGCCTGCGCCATGTCGGCAACGAAGACTGCGATCAGAAACTGTCCCCACACCGGCAGGGACTGGATTGCCGCTTTCAGCGATGGAAACGCGGCCAGCCCGGCGATACCCGACGTGGAGGCGGTGACCAGGATCAGGATGAACTGCACCAGCACATGGCTCATGAAAAAGTAGCCGATATCGGTGCGCCAGCCCTGGCGTAGCGGCGAAATGCGGCGCTTGCCCAGATAGCGTTCCAGCGGCACGAACACCAGCGCCGAGAAAAACAGCGAAATCACAAACCAGTCCAGGCCAAGCGAATAGGGCGTGCGCCCGATCGTATCGAACTGCACATTGGTGCCGCCGAACAACACCGCCAACGTTGCGCTGCCCACACCAACCATCGCAATGCGCTTGTTGCGGTCACGCAGAATGGCGAAGGTACCCAGCAAGAACGCGGCAACCAGCCCGACTAGCAGGAGATGGCGTGCGAACTGCTCGTTATAGGCGGCGCGGAACTCGCGGCTGGTCAACAGATCGGGAAAGTGGAAACACACCACACCCATCAGACTGAGCACGCCCAGCAGCGCAGAGGCATGGGCGAAGAAGGAGCGGTGCGGGCGAGCCATGGGACGTCCTGTCGACGGGGCGGCCTGCTTGGCCGTGCACGGAGTGCGTGCATCCATGCTCCCAGTACGCGTGCTCGGCCGCAAGCGTTTTGCGACGGGCACGCCAGCTCCGATCAAACGTCGACGCTGGCGACTGGCCGGCACTGCGCCGGCCAGTGAAACGGCACGCGGTTAGAACCACTCCAACAACGACACACCCAGGCCGATATAGGTCGCCTTGTGGTTGTAGTCGATCAGGCTTTCGCCGTAGCCGTCGAACACCTGCACATGGCCGCGCAGCAGGTTGGTGATCGGGAAACCGTAGTCTAGCTGCACCGAGCCGTGCGAGCGATCGCCACCACGCAGCGAATGCCGTGCGATCAATGCGAATTCGTGGCCGTCCTTGTTGTAGACCAGGGTCGCGTCGCCGCGGCCCATGTAATCCTCGATATCGGGATTATTGTCGTCGGCGCGGTCTTCCTTGATGCGGAACCACGGACGCAGCGTCAGTGCCCAGTTCTCGCGATCCAGACCGATGTTGAGGATCACCCGGTTCCAGGAACGCGACAGCGGGTCCTCGCGGCCGTTGGACATGTGATTGATGCTAATGCCGCTCATGCGGCCCTTCCAGCCGAACAGGCTGTAGTTGTTGCGGAACACCAACATCGCCTCCGGCTCGTAGTTGGTTTCGCGGAACGGGCGCGATGCATCGGTGTTGTAGGCCTGCCAGCGCGAGCTCTGGGTGTAGCCCATCCAGATATCGCCGTTGTCGCCGAACAGATCCTCGACCACCTTGGTCTTGAAGCTGAGCTGGAACTTCAGCTCGGCACTGTCCAGTTGCTGCGGGGTGGACACCGAGTTGGCCGGGTTGGGCGACTGCGGGGTGCGGTTGGAGTCGCTGGTCCAGAACGCCGGCAACAGATACACCGGCTTGTAGCCGCGCAGCTGGAATGTGCCCAGCTTGGAATCCTTGGCCAGCTCCCAGCGGCGATCCAGCAGCGAGCCACGGCCGGCATTGGCGACCGCCTCGGCCTTGGGTTGGTCCTGTCCATCGGCGCGGAAGAAATCGCCGACGCGGCTGATGGCGCGTTCGTCCTGTGGCTTGGCCTCTTTCTGCTTGGCCAGTTGCGCGGCGGCGTCGGCTTCTGCGGTCAGCTGCGGGGTGTAGCCCAGCGCCTGGTCGTAGCACGCCAGCCGCGCCGCATCCGAGGTGACGGAGGTGCAGGCCTGCGGCGAGGCGGGGGTTGCGGCGATTTCCTGCGCGTGCGCCAGCG
Organism: Xanthomonas hortorum; assembly: GCF_011305375.1. Lineage (GTDB taxonomy): Bacteria > Pseudomonadota > Gammaproteobacteria > Xanthomonadales > Xanthomonadaceae > Xanthomonas > Xanthomonas hortorum_E. Next base: position 17,960 of record NZ_VCME01000011.1, on the reverse strand, counting down.
GCGCGGCCGCCAGCGCAATCAGCATCAAGGGACGGGTGCGGTGCTTTGACATGGGCAGTCTTGCCGAATGAAGGCGCCAGGCAGGCGCAGAGGTTTGTAGCTTAACGGTCGCGCCTGCATACGCGGTGTGTACACGGCGGCATAACATTCGTTCAGGCGGCTACGTCGGCGGGGCAGCGATAGGTCAATACCTGTCCGCGCTGCCAACACCGAAACAGCCGTCTGGCTCAAACATCCGTCTGGCGCCACCAACGTCAGTAGTCGCTAGAGCGACTGACTAGAAAAACCAGGCGATCGCAAACACGCCAAGCATGCACAGACCCAGCGCCAGCTTGCTCGCGGTGCCCAGCATGATGCCGATCCAGGTGCCGATGCCGACCTTGGTGGCCTGGTCGGATTTGCGGGTCTGCCAGTATTCGCCGATCCACGCCCCGGCAAACGGGCCGACAAACAAGCCGATCGGCATGAAGAAGATGCCAATGATCGAACCGATCACCGATCCCCATAACGCCATCTTGCTGGCGCCGACGCGCTTTGCGCCGTACACGGTGGCCAAAAAGTCGATCGCGAACGACAGCGCGGTGATCAGGCCCAGGATCACCAGCGCGACCCAGCCGACGTGGGTGAAGCCATCGGCCCAGGCGGCCACCAGCAACCCCACGAACACCAATGGCAGGCCCGGTAGCGCCGGCAGGATGACCCCGGCCAGGCCGATCAGCACCAGCACGCCAGCCAGGATGTAATAAACGACGGTGGTGTCCATATGGTTTAGACATGTCCTGTTTCAGGCTTGACAAAAATACGCAAGGGATTCTTGAAAAATCGTTTTGTGCGGGTTAAGTTGCCAGCGCTGCTGTTTGCAACGGTCACCGTGAATCGTGGCCTGATGCGGCAGATCGTCCGATCCGCTACATCCTTGTACCTCGGCTCCTCCTTGCAATCACAGCGACCACCGCCAGTCCACCACAGTGTCGTAGGGAGTCAGTCGAGATGTCCAACATCGAACGCGAGAATGGTGTCGTGAAGTGGTTCAACGATGCCAAGGGTTTTGGATTCATCAGTCGCGAAAACGGCGAGGACGTGTTCGTCCATTTCCGCGCGATCCAGATCCAGGGTTTCAAGAGTCTCAAGGAAGGTCAGAAGGTCAGCTTCACCGTCGTGCAAGGGCAGAAAGGCCTGCAGGCCGACGCGGTACAGGTGGTCTGAGCGCAGCGCAGCACTTCGAGCCACCATCCAAACAGCAGAAAGGCCCGTCGCCGGGCCTTTCTGTCATGTCACTCAGCGGGTAAGCCGATCAGCGCAGCACGACCTTGCCGTTGACCACGCGCACATAGGCGTTTTCGCGTACGCCGGCCAGGTCGCGCTGGTTCACCACGATCACGCGCCCATCATCCATGCGCACCTGCACATCGAAGCTGTCGCTGGTGACGTTGTTCTGGATCGCGTTGCCTGCCAGCGCGCCAGCGGCAGCACCGGCTACGGCCGAGACATTCTTGTTGCCCTTGCTGCCACCGGTCTCCTTGGAGATCTGACGGCCGGCCACCGCGCCGACGATGCCGCCGAGCACTGCGCCGGTGCCGGTGGGCGCGCTGCGGGTGGGGCCGACTTCATCGATGCGGGTCACGATGCCGCAATCCACGCAGCGCGCCTGCTGCGACTGCCCCTGGTCGTAACCGCGGTCGCCGCGATAGCTGCCGTACTGAGGTTGAGAGGTGGCGCAGCCAACCAGGGTGGCGGTTGCAGCCAGGCCAATGACGAGCAGTCGGGTCTTCATGAAATCTCTCCGGGGTGGTTCGAAAAGCGGTCAGGGCCGCGGCGACGTCATCCTGTGGTGGTCCAGGTGAACGGTCTGCCAACTGGATCGCTCCAGGCTTAACGAAACCCGAGCGCGTTCTTCATCGAAAGTCACGGTGGCAGGCGTCGCAGGCGTCCGACAGCGGTGTTTTGACTGCAGCAATCGCGGCGCAATCGTGCAATGGCGCGCGCTGCGCCTGATCCAGCGCGGCACGCAGCGCCTGCGCATGCTCGCCAAAGCGGCGGTCTTCGCCGATGTCTGCAAATGCGGGTTCCAGTTCGTCTGCAAGCAGCCGTAGCGATTGCAGTCGTGCCTGCTGTTGCGTCGGGTTGCAGGCCTCGCCGGCAGCGGCTTGTAAAGAGCGCAATTGATAGGCCATCACCTGCATCAAGCTGTCCGGCACCGGGTTGCGCCTGGCCTGCAGCGCGCGCGCCACCATCACGCTGCAGACCAGGCCGATCAACAAACCCAGGATCAGCATGAACGCGTAGCGGGACGCACGTGATTGGTGAGGGGGTGTAGCGGACATGGCGGCTCCACTGAAGGCCCGGTGAGGGCGCGGGGTAAGCAAGCGCTTGTTGAGCGGCGCGCGTAAAATAGGCCGATGAAAGCACAATGGCGTGAACGCTTTGCCGGTATCGACCGGCTGTACGGAGTCGGCACGGTGGAGCGGCTCTCGGCCTGCCGTGTGGCCGTGGTGGGGATGGGCGGCGTGGGCTCGTGGGCGGTGGAGGCGCTGGCGCGCACCGGCGTCGGGCACATCCGCCTGATCGATGCCGACGATCTGTGCGTGTCCAACACCAATCGGCAATTGCCGGCATTGGCCGGGCACTACGGACGCAACAAGGCGCGCGCGATGGCCGAGCGCTGTGTGGCGATCAATCCGGAGATCGCCGCCGACGCGGTGGAGTCGTTTCTCACCGCCGGCAATATTGAAAGCCTGCTCGGCGATGACTTCGATCTGGTGATCGATGCCTGCGACAGCTTCCGGGTGAAAGTGGAAACCATCGCCTGGTGCCGCCGGCGCAAGCTGCCGTTGCTCACGGTGGGCGCCGCTGGTGGGCGCACCGATCCCACGCTGGTGCGCGTGCGCGATGTCTCGCGCACCGAGCACGACGCGATGCTGGCGCTGATCCGCAAGAAGCTGCGCAGCGAGTTCAACTTTCCCAAGAATCCGCAGCGTTACTTCGGCGTGCCGGCGGTGTACTCGCTGGAGAACGTCAAATACCCGCAGGCCGACGGCAGCGTGTGCGGCATTCGCCCGCAACTGGATGCCGATGCCACGCTCAAGCTGGATTGCGGGGCAGGGCTGGGCGCCGCCACGCATATCACCGGCACCTTCGCGTTTGTAGCAGTGGGCAAGGCGTTGGAGATGTTGCTCAAGCCGAAGGTGGCTGCCGCCGCTGCGTCGCCGGCCGCCGAGGTGGCTGCAAGTTCGTAGCGTTTGTACATGGCGCGCTTCGGCAGCGCGCCTGCGTCAGCCGGGCAAAGCCAGGTCAGGCAATCCGAACAGCTGCCGCGCGTTGGCGCTGGTCTGCGCGGCAATGCGCTCTTCCGGCTCGCCGCGTAGCTGCGCAATGCAGGCCAGCACCGTGCGCAGATACGCCGGCTCGTTGCGTTGGCCGCGGATGCCGGCGTCGGGCTGATCCGGCGCATCGGTTTCCAGTAGCAGGTACTGCAGCGGCATCGTCGCGGCCAGGCCGCGCAGGCGGTTGGCGCGCGGGTAGGTCACCGGGCCGCCCAGGCCGATCATGAAATCCAGCTTCCACAGTTGCTGCGCCTGTTCGGGGCTGCCGGCAAAGCTGTGCACCACCCCGCGCAGGCCGCCCACCGCCTTGATGCGGGCGATGACTTCTTCGGTGGCGCGGCGCGCATGCACGATCAGCGGCAGGTCGAAGCGCTTGGCCAACTGCAATTGGCCTTCGAAGTAATCGCGCTGCAGCTGCGCGTCCAGGCCGTCCAGATAGAAATCCAGCCCGCACTCGCCGATGGCGCAGGGGCGCTCGCGCTCGATCCACTCGGCCAGCAGCTCCAGATGTTCGGGACGATGCTGATCCAGAAAGATCGGATGCAGCCCATAGGCGGGGTAAAGCCCCGGTGCCTGGGTGCAGACGGTGCGCAGGTCCGGCCAACTGGCGGCGGTGATCGCCGGGATCACCTGCTGCCCGACACCGGCGGCCTGCGCGCGTGCGATCACGGCGGCGCGATCGTGGTCGAACTCGCCGGCATCCAGATGGCAGTGGCTATCGACCAGCTGCATCAATCGCGGCGGACTGGGGCGGGCAGCGGCGCCTTGCGCGTTTTCCAGTTGGCCAGCAGCAGCGTGGTCAGGCCGAACAACAGTTCGTCCAGGAACGGGATCGGGTCCGGGATCACCAGGTCCACCAGAAACAGCGCGGCCGCCAGCTTGAACAAGGTGGGGTAGCGCAGCTTGCTGGCCCAGTCCAGGGCGCGCGAGGTCAGGGGATTTCGCATGCGAATGCTCCGGCTGTTAGAAGTGCATGAAGTAACCGCTAGCTGAACTTAACGACGGCATTCATGAGCGAGGGCGTTTTCGTTCAGGGTTCACGTGCTGGAATCACGCCGTCAACAACGCGGCGTGTCCGCACGGAGCTGGATCATGAAGAGCAATACGACAACTATACTGGTCGCTGCTGGTGCGTTGCTGGTCGGAGGCGTGGCCACGGCCGCCTTCATGAACAATCGCCCGTCGTCCGGCGATTTCGTCGCCAACGGCGAGCCGGCACCGCGCGGTCTGGAATACGCCGACGTGGTCAAGGTCGCCCCGATCACCGAGCGCGAGCCGCAGTACGCGCAGGTCGTCAACAGCGCCGCCATCCGCGAAACCACCACCAGCTCCTCGCCGCGCGAAGTCTGCCGCGACGTGGTGGTGCAGGAACGTCTGCCCGAGCGCGACGGCAATGTCGGCGGCACCGTCGCTGGCGCGGTGATCGGCGGCCTGCTGGGTAACCAGGTCGGCGGCGGCAATGGCCGCAAGCTGGCCACGGTGGCCGGTGCGGTCGGTGGCGGCATGGTCGGCAACCGTGTGGACCGCAACCATGTCGGCGGCCGCGTGGTGGACCGCACCGAGCGCCAGTGCCATACCGAAAATGCCAATTCGCAGTCCTCGCGTGTGGTCGGCTATGACGTGACCTACCGCAACGCCGATGGCACCACCGGCACCATGCGCATGGACAGCAAGCCGGGAGAGCGCATCTCGCTGGGCGATGCCGACAACGTGGTGGCCTACGACGTGACCTACCGCTACGACGGTTTCGAGAAGACCGTGCGTATGAACGACAAGCCGGCCAGCGATCGTCTGCCGGTGGTCGACGGTCAGCTGGTGACCCAGACCGCTTCGACGGCCGGTGACAAGGGCGTTCGTGTGGAGACGGGCAGCACGCGGCAGTAAATCGCTGGCAGTCATGCGCCCAGGATCGCTGCGATAGCAAGAAAAGAGCCGGCATTGCCGGCTCTTTTCGTTTTCAGGCACTGCCTGCGACCAGCGGATGCAAGCGGGCGCGCTGAACACGTCGGCGCAATGTTCGGCCGGCAACTGGCAGATAATCGCCGCTTCTTCTTTGGTGGAAGCCAGCATGCCGGTGCGCCCTGATGATCTGTTCGATGTACGCGCACTGCTGACCGATGAGGAGCGTGCGGTGCAGGACGCGGTGGCCCGCTTCACCGACACACGGGTGTTGCCGGCGATCGGCGATGCCTTCGATGCGGGGCGCTTCCCCAGCGAATGGGTGCCGGAACTGGCAGAGCTGGGATTGCTGGGCGCCAGCCTGCCAGTGCGCGATGGTGGCGCAGGCTTGGGTGCGGTGGCCTACGGGCTGATCTGCCAGGAACTGGAGCGCGGCGACAGCGGCCTGCGCAGTTTCGTCAGCGTGCAATCGTCGCTGTGCATGTATCCGATCCATGCCTACGGCAGCGACGAACAGCGGCAACGCTGGTTGCCGGAGATGGCGGCGGGCCGTTTGATCGGCTGCTTCGGATTGAGCGAAGCGCAGGGCGGCTCGGATCCGGCGGCGATGACCACCCGTGCGGTGCGCGAGGGCGATGGCTGGCGCTTGAACGGGTCCAAGATGTGGATCACCAACGGCAGCATCGCTGGCCTTGCGATTATCTGGGCGCATACCGACGATGGCGTGTGCGGCTTTCTGGTCGAGACCAGCAGCGCCGGTTTCAGTGCGCAGGACATCGCCCACAAGATGAGCCTGCGCGCGTCGGTGACCTCGGGTTTGTTCCTGGACAATGTCTACGTGCCGGAGCAGATGCGGTTGCCGAACGCGGCCGGTTTGAAGGCGCCGCTGGGTTGCCTCAACCAGGCGCGCTACGGCATCGCCTGGGGCGCGATCGGTGCGGCGGTGGCCTGTCTGCGCGAAGCGCTGGCTTATAGCGGGCAGCGCATTCTGTTCGGCCGGCCGCTGGCGGCCACGCAAAGCGCGCAGATCAAACTGGCCGACATGGCCCGGCGGATTTCCACCGCGCAATTGCTGGCGTTGCAGCTGGGGCGCCTGAAAGAAGCCGGTACGCTGCGGCCGGAACAGATCTCGCTGGCAAAATGGAATAATTGCCGCATGGCGCTGGACGTGGCACGCGAGTGCCGCGATCTGCTGGGTGCGGCCGGCATCACCACCGAGCATGTGGCGATCCGGCATGCGCTGAACCTGGAATCGGTGATCACCTACGAGGGCACCGAAACCGTGCATCAGTTGGTGGTGGGGCGTGCGCTGACCGGACTCAATGCGTTCTGACAAGGAGTGGATGTTGATCAGCAAGGATGTGACGCGACGCCTGCGAGGCGTGTTCTGGATGCTGTGTGTGATCGCTGCAATCGCAGTCGTCTCGCCGGTGCAGGCCGACGAGGCGCCGAACATGGCGCCGCCGCCGGCCTGGGTGGTGGCCGATGCAGTGCCCGACAAGGTGCCTGGCGCCAACGGTATGCGCTATGAGCTGGTGTCCGATCAGATCGATCTCACCGGCGCCGCGCCGCAGGCGTATCGCCGCCTCAGCTATAGCGTGCAGCGCGCCAAAAGCCTGGACGAAGCCGGGCAGATTTCCATCGATTACCAGCCGCAATACCAGCGCCTGGAACTCAACAGCCTGGATGTCTGGCGCGACGGCAAGCGCATCGACATGCGCAGCCGCGCGCACTACGCCAGGTTGCGTCGCGAGAGCGGGCTGGAACAAGGATTGATCGATGGCGCGTTGACGCTGTCGATCACCTTGCCGGACCTGCGCGTCGGCGACCAGGTCGACTATGCCGTGACCACCACCGGCAGCAATCCGGTGTTCGGCAAGGGCTATTACGACGTGTTCGAGGCGCGCTATGGCGTGGCGCTGGGCGAGCGCCGCGTGCGCGTGCGGTATCCCGCCGCCATGCCGTTGCAGTGGCGGGTGAGCGCGCCGGGCTTCAGCCGCAACGTCAGCCGCGCCGGTGAGGTGGCCACGCTGGAGATCGCCGCACGCAACATCGCCGCCGTGCAGGAAGAAAAAGACGCGCCGGACGATGTCGATGCCTATGGCTTGATCGAACTCTCCACCGCCGGCAATTGGGAAGCGGTGGCGGCATGGGCGGCGCAGCTGTATCCGCGTGCGTTCAAGGATGCGCAGGTTGCCGCCAGCATGGTGCGCAGTCTGCAACTGCGCAGCGACGACCCGCAGGGCGCGTTGTTGCGTGCGGTGGCGTTCGTGCAGGGCGAGATCCGCTACGTCGGCCTGGACATGGGCGAGAACTCGCATGCCCCGCACGCACCGGAAGTGACGCTGCGCAATCGCTATGGCGACTGCAAGGACAAGGCGACGCTGTTGATCGCGCTGCTGCAACTGGCCGGCATTCGCGCCGAACCGGTGCTGGTCAACAGCGACCAGGGTCATGGCCTGGATGCACGGCTGCCCAGTCCTTACGCGTTCGATCATGTGGTGGTGCGCGCGCATCTGCCGCAGGGCGAGGTCTGGGTGGATGCCACGCGCGATCGCGAAGACGGCGTGCTGGCCCAGCGCCGGCCATTGCCGTTCGTGCGCGGGTTGCCGGTGCTGGCCGGGCAGAGCGGATTGGTCGCAGTGCCATCGCCGATGCCGACGCTGCCGCAGATCGAAGTGAACGAGGAGGTGGAAATCTCACTGCGCAAACCGCAGCGCGTGGCGAGCTTTACCGTGGACACGCGTTATCGCCAAGGCCGCGGCGATCGCGTCTCTGCCAGCTTCGAAGACCATGGCGCAGAAACGGTTGGTGAGCACTATCTGGAGTTCATGCAGAAGTACTACACCGCGCTGACCCAGGTCGACGTGCCCAGCATCGACGATGCCGATGCGCTCGATGTGCGCACGCACGAAACCTATCGCCTGGAGTGGCCGGCTGAGGAGGGCGACGAGATCGGTTTCCCGCTGTTTCAACTCGGCGAGTGGATGGATGCCTTGCCGAAACAGTCGCGCAAGCGGCCATTGGCGCTGGGCGGGCCGCAACGGGCGCGGCAGACCGTACGGGTGCAGACCGATCCGGTGATACGGGTGAAACCGGAAGAACAGATCGTCGCCAACCCGTGGTTCCGGTTCTCGCGCACGGTCTCCATGCACGATGGGCGCATCGTCATCGTGGGCGAATGGCAGCGGTTCACCGACCGCATTCCCGCCGATGGCGTGGCGCGCGCAGCGGCCGACATGGAGCGTGCGCGCGACCTGCTGTACTTCAATCACGATTTCAAGCCGCAGCGGCGCAGGCCTGAGGCCGACTGGAGTGCGCTGAGCTATCCGGCGGCAGGGCTGCTGGTGTTGATCGTGTTGCTGCTGGCGTGCCTGGTGTGGTGGCGCGGCGGTGGCCTGGGCGGGATGGTGTTCGATCCATACGCCACCGCGCAGCGCATGCCGCAGCAGGCTGGTTTGCGCTGGAGCGCCTGGAGCGTGTTTGCGCTGGCCACGCTGTTGTCGGCCTGGATGGGGCTGCATGCCTTGCCGTGGTGGGCCAAGGCGCTGGGTGTCGTGACGGTGGTGGCGATCGCCGTGCTGAGCTGCGTGTTGCTCAGGCAGGTGCTGCGCTGGCTGGGGTGCGTGGCGCAGGTCGGGCGGTTGTTGCCGGCCGTGCTGGGCTGCGCCTTGCCGTGGCTGGTCTGCCTGCTGGCGGCGTTGGTCGCACTCGCCGGCAATGTGGCGTTGCTGCACACCGGCGCAAGCGATCCGGCCGGCGTGGCGCAGCTGGCGATGTGCGCGCTGTTGCTGATGCTGGGGGTGCTGTGGTGGTCGGTGTGCGCGGTGCAGGCGGTGGCGGGTGCGGTGGGCTGCGGGCGTGCACGCGCATTCGGCGCAGTGGCATTGACGCTGTCTGCGCTGGGCGTGCTGATTGCGGTGCTGGGTGTGCCGGTGGCCTTGGTGGCGATGTACTGACACGTTGCGCTTGCATCCCATCGTGTCGGCGGCGGTGTGCCGAGCCGTCTGCGGCTTCGGCATACGGCAATCGGATGCCCTGGTCACACTGCGGACGTGTCGGCATGGTCTGCGTTGCGTAATCGTCAGCGCTGGCGCGCCCGCCAGCAGACGCATCGGTCCAGATACCCGTTGTGCGGCTGTGCCGCGCAATCCGGCAGGGCTTTGCAAAGATGCGCCGGGCTGTGACACTGCCAGCCCCCTCGTTGTTGCCGCGGAGCCAGCTTGATGTCGACCGTGCGTCCCCCGTTGACCGTCCATGGCATGTCCAGTTCCGGCAACTGCTACAAGGTGCGGCTGTTGCTGGAGCAACTGGGCAGCCGCTATCACTGGGTCGAGGTCGACAGCGCTGCGGGCGAAACCCGCACGCCGGAGTATCTGGCCAAAAATCCCAACGGCAAGGTGCCGATGGTGGAGCGCGACGACGGCCGCGTGCTGACCGAATCCAACGCGATCCTGTTCTGGCTGGCCGAAGGTACGCCCTACCTGCCCACCGACGCGTGGCAGCGCGCGCAGGCCTTGAGCTGGATGTTTTTCGAGCAGTACAGCCATGAGCCGTATGTGGCGGTGGCGCGTTTCATCAGCCTGTGGACGCCACGCGATGCGGCGCGCCGGGCCGAACTGCCGCAGCTGCGCGCACGTGGCGAGCAGGCGCTGGCGGTGATGGAACAGCATCTGCAGCAGCATGCCTGGTTTACCGGTGGCGAGTACGGCATCGCCGATATCGCGCTGTTCGCCTATACCCATTGCGCCGAAGACGGTGGCTTCGATCTGGAACGCTGGCCGGCGATCGGCGCCTGGCTGCAGCGCGTGCAAGCCTTGCCCGGTTTCATCGCGATGCCGGCGCCTGCATCCGCCTCGGTGCCGGCATGAGCAGCGCGCGCGCGATGCGCAAGCTGCAGGAGCGCTGACGATGTGCGGATTGGCAGGACTGCTGCTGGCGTCGCCGCGCCTGCATGGCGAACAACTCGACGCGCTGGTGCGGCCGATGGGCGCGGCCTTGCGCCATCGCGGCCCCGACGATGCCGGCACCTGGTGCGATGCACAGGCGGGCGTGGCGCTTGCGCATCAGCGGCTGAGCATTCTGGATCTGTCGCCGCTCGGCCATCAGCCGATGCGCTCGGCCGACGGCCGTTACGTACTGGCCTACAACGGCGAGATCTACAACTTCGCGCAGCTGCGTGCGGCCTTGTCGGCGCTCGGGCATCGTTTCCGTGGCCACTCCGATACCGAAGTGCTGTTGGCTGCAGTGGTGGAGTGGGGCCTGGACGACACCCTGACCCGCTGCAACGGCATGTTCGCACTCGCCCTGTGGGACGAACGCGACACCTGCCTGTCGCTGGCGCGCGACCGCGTCGGCAAGAAGCCGCTGTACTACGGCTGGGCCGGCGACACGCTGGTGTTCGGTTCCGAGCTCAAGGCGTTGTGGCAGCACCCGGATTTCGACAACGGCGTGGATCGCGATGCGCTGACCTTGCTGCTGCGGCTGGGTTACATCCCGGCACCGGCCTGCATCCATGAGCGCACCTTCAAGCTGATGCCGGGCCGGGTGCTGCGGCTGGATGCGCAGGCGGTGGCGGCTGGCGCGGCGGCACATCGGCCGGATCAGGCGCAGCAACCGTTCTGGAACGCGCGCGAAGCGATGCAGCGCGCCCTGGCTGCGCCGTTCACCGGCAGCGACGCGCAGGCCGAAGAACAACTCGATGCGGTGCTGCGCGATGCGGTGGCGCTGCGCATGGTGGCGGATGTGCCGGTGGGCGTATTCCTGTCCGGCGGCACCGATTCGTCGATCGTCACCGCGATGATGCAGGCGCAGAGCAGCCAGCCGGTGCACACCTTCAGCATCGGATTCGAAGGCTCGCACCACGACGAAGCACCGCTGGCGCGCGAAGTGGCCACGCACCTGCACACCGACCACACCGAGCTCTACGTTAGCGGTGCCGACGCCTTGGCGGTGGTGCCGAGCTTGCCGGACATGTTCGACGAGCCGTTTGCCGATGCCTCGCAGGTGCCCACTGCGCTGGTCGCGCGGCTGGCGCGCGGCGGGGTGACGGTGGCGCTGTCCGGCGACGGCGGCGACGAATTGTTCTTCGGCTACGGCCGCTACCAGCGTGCGCTGCGCAATTGGCGCATGCATGGGCTGGTACCGGGCCCGCTGCGAAAGCTGATGGCGGTGGCTGCGCGCCGCAATGGCGAATCCTCGCGTACCGGTGGTTTGGCCGCGCTGGTAGCCGAAGCCGGCGCACGCGGCATCGGGGATATTTATCGCAATCGCATTTCGCGTTGGCGCGACCCGGCCGCAGTGGTGCTGGGCGCGACAGAGCCGGACAGTTTCTACAGCCTGGCCGACCCGTTGCATGGCTCCGGCACCCCGGCCGACGCGATGATGCTGGCCGACTTCGCCGCCTATCTGCCCGACGATCTGCTGTGCAAGGTGGACCGCACCACCATGGCGGTGGGGCTGGAAGCGCGCGCGCCGTTGCTGGACTGGCGTGTGGCCGAGTTCGCCTGGTCGCTGCCGCTGTCGTTGAAGTATCGCGACGGGGTCAGCAAATACCTGCTCAAGCGCGTGCTGTGCCGCTATCTGCCCGATCCGATGGTCTACCGCGGCAAGCGCGGCTTTGGCGCGCCGGTCAGCGCGTGGCTGCGCGGCGATCTGAACGGCTGGGCCGACGATCTGCTGGCGCACGGCACGCTGGAGCGCGAGGGTGTGTTTGCTGCCGACACCGTGGCCGGGCTGTGGCGCGACTTCAACGGCGGCGAGCGCAAATGGCATACGCATCTGTGGACGGTGCTGATGTTCCAGGCCTGGCAGGCGCACTGGCGCGCGCAGCGGGCGGCGATGACGCGCTGATCTTGGTCAACGTGTTGATCTTGCGCGCGGCGACCAACCGTTGCGCGGTGTGCGAGACCGCGCTGCCGTTGCCGAGTTGTTTCTGACGCTTGAAGCTGCCGCTCGGACATCAGGCCGGGTGGGGCGTTAACGCCTTGCAGATTGAGACACCGCCGTGTGCGTGCATCTGCGGGTGATCGCCCGGTGTCGGGCGGCACTTCACCGGCTCTGAGCATCGCGCTGGGTAGGGTGGGGCCCTGTTTCCACGGAGCGTCTCCCATGAGCAAGATCACCATCGCCGTCCTGGTCGGCAGCCTGCGCGCAGCGTCCTACAACCGCCAGTTGGCGCGCGCGCTGGAGCACCTGGCCGGCGACAAGGCGGTGTTCGAGTATCTGGAGATCGGCGATATTCCGCTGTACAACCAGGACAACGATGCGGATTTCCCGGCTCAGGGCACCCGTTTCAAGCAGCAGGTGCGTGCCGCCGACGCGGTGTTGTTCGTGACCCCCGAATACAACCGTTCGATCCCCGGCGTGCTCAAGAATGCCATCGACACCGGCTCGCGGCCGTATGGCGATAGCGCGTTTTCCGGCAAGCCGGCGGCGGTGGTCGGCATCTCGGTCGGAGCGATCGGTACGGCGACCGCGCAGCAGCATCTGCGCAATGTGCTGTCGTATCTGAACATGCATGTGCTCGGCCAGCCGGAAGTGTTCCTGCAGTACAAGGAAGGCTTGTTCGGTGCCGACGATCAGATCGCCAACGCCGACAGCCGCGCGTTTCTGCAGGGCTTTATCGACACGTTCCTGGGCTTGATCGAGCAGCTCAAGCGCTGAGTCGCAGGTGATGTGGTCCGCCTGACGCACTGCGCCGGGCGGGCCCGGCCACGCGGCCAAAACGCAGGCGGGGCAGGGGTCGCGGCTGCTGCGACAGCCGGCGAGTAGAACGTGATGCACCGGCTGTGCACCGGTTATCCACAGAGTTGTGCATGGTCGTCGACGCCGTCGATGTCTATGCTTCCTGCCCTCATCCCCCTAGCGTCAGGTTTGTTTGTCCATGTCCGCTCGTCCTGGTTTCCGTTCCAAACGCAATCGCGATCGCGACGACGACGATTACGATCGTCCCGAGCCGCGGCTGGACCAGCTGCGCGTGCCGCCGCATTCGGTCGAGGCCGAGCAGGCTGTGCTTGGCGGGTTGATGCTGGCGCCGGAGGCGTTTGACCGGGTCAACGACCAGCTCACCGACAACGATTTCTACCGCCGCGACCACCGGCTGATCTACCGCGCGATTCGCGAATTGAACGAGAAAGACCGCCCATTCGATGCGGTGACGCTGGGCGAATGGTTCGAATCGCAAGGCAAGCTGGAGCAGGTGGCCGATGGCGCCTATCTGATCGAGCTGGCCAGCACCACGCCGTCGGCGGCCAACATCGCCGCCTATGCCGAAATCGTGCGCGACAAGGCGGTGCTGCGGCAGTTGATCGAGGTCGGTACCACCATCGTCAACGATGGCTTCCAGCCGGAAGGCCGCGAAAGCGTGGAGCTGCTGGCATCTGCGGAAAAAGCGGTGTTCAAGATCGCCGAGGCCGGCGCGCGCGGGCGCACCGACTTCGTGGCGATGCCGGGCGCGTTGAAGGACGCCTTCGAAGAGCTGCGTAACCGTTTCGAAAATGGCGGCAACATCACCGGCCTGCCGACCGGCTACACCGATTTCGATGCGATGACCGCCGGCCTGCAGCCGACCGATCTGATCATCCTGGCCGCACGTCCGGCGATGGGCAAGACCACGCTGGCGCTGAACATTGCCGAATATGCCGCGATCAAGTCCAAGAAAGGCGTTGCGGTGTTTTCGATGGAAATGTCTGCCTCGCAGCTGGCGATGCGCTTGATCTCGTCCAATGGCCGCATCAACGCGCAGCGCCTGCGTACCGGTGCGCTGGAAGACGAGGATTGGGCGCGCGTGACCGGTGCGATCAAGATGTTGAAGGAAACCAAGATCTTCATCGACGACACGCCGGGCGTGTCGCCGGAAGTGCTGCGCTCCAAGTGCCGCCGGCTCAAGCGCGAACACGACTTGGGTCTGATCGTCATCGACTATCTGCAGCTAATGTCGGTGCCGGGCAACAGCGAAAACCGCGCGACCGAAATCTCGGAGATTTCGCGTGGTCTCAAGGGACTGGCCAAAGAACTCAACGTGCCGGTGATTGCGCTGTCGCAGCTTAACCGCTCGTTGGAAACGCGTACCGACAAGCGCCCGGTGATGGCCGACTTGCGCGAATCCGGCGCAATCGAGCAGGACGCCGACATGATTGTCTTCATCTACCGCGACGATTATTACAACAAAGAAAACTCGCCGGACAAGGGCCTGGCCGAGATCATCATCGGCAAGCACCGCGGTGGTCCTACCGGCTCGTGCAAGCTCAAATTCTTCGGCGAATACACCCGTTTCGACAATCTGGCGCACGATTCGGTGGGCAGTTTCGAGTAAGCGTTTTGTTTTGGTTCGCCAAAAAGCTACTGCGCTCAGCGCTATGCGAGCGCGGCCTGCGTTGTGGTTCCCATCCGTACACGATCACGTTGGCAGGTGCGATGCCCTTACCGCTTGCGGGACCGTGTGGCGGCATGGATGCCGCCACCGAGCCTACATGGACGTACTTGCGGCGTGTCCCGCGAGCGGTGAGGGCATCGCACCCTCGACCTACTCGGTTGGGAACATCCAGACGACGCTGAAGCTCAAGCTCTCGGGCGCCTTGAGGGCTGCTCGAACCATTTGGATGCGTCGGTTGTAGAGCGGATGATCTGCAGTTTGGCTGCAGGGCCCTTGCCCGCCCACCATCGCGGGACACGCTGCAAGTACGTCCATGTAAGCTCTTCTGCGGCATCCATGCCGCATAAGGTCCCGCGACGGTGGGCGGGCAAGGACCAGTCGAGAGTGTCGGTGTGCAGGGTTGCGAGCAGTGCGTGCAGCGCGGCCGGTTGATTAACTGCGGTCTGATCAACTCAGTTCGATCTGAATCGGACAGTGTTGCTGTTGTCCACGACATCCTCCACTGGTCAACGAAGGCTGGTGTGGCCAACCACGCTGCCGCCATCGCTACAGCGCTCGGGAGGTTTTGTAGCCGCTCTTAGCTGGACCAGGAGTGCTCACCTCTGCATCGCGCCATCGTTGCACCTGCTGGCTTATGCTGCGCAGCCTTATCGTCGCTGCCGAGTTCGTATGTCCTACGCCATCGTCTGGTTCCGTCGCGATTTGCGCCTTCAGGACAACCCGGCCTTGCGCGCTGCGCTGGATGCCGGGCATGCCCCGATTCCGCTGTATATCGATGCGCCGCACGAGGAAGGTGAGTGGACACCCGGCGCCGCTTCGCGCAGTTGGCGGCATCGCTCGTTGGCTGCCTTGGACGCTGCATTGCGAGCGCTCGGCAGCGGCCTGGTGATTCGCGCGGGCGACAGCGCCCAGGTGCTGGATGAGGTGATCGCCCAGACCGGTGCGGTGGCGGTGTATTGGAACCGCAAGTACGAACCGGCCACCCAACCGCGCGATGCGCAGATCAAGCGTAGCTTGCGTGAGCGCGGCATCGAAGTGCAGAGCTGCAATGCCTCGCTGTTGATGGAGCCGTGGCAGTTGTCAACTCAGCAGGGCGGCCCGTACAAGGTCTTCACTCCGTACTGGCGCAACGCACTCACGCAACTGCAGTTGCCCGCTGCAGTTGCTGCGCCACGCAGCCTGCCAGCGCTGCCTGCGACGTTGAAAAGCGCTGCGCTGGAGACGCTGGAGTTGGTGCCGAAACTGGACTGGGATCAGGGTTTCTGGGAGCACTGGCAGCCTGGCGAGGCCGGTGCGCACGAGATGCTGGAAATTTTCATCGACGGCGCGCTGTCCGGCTATCGCGAAAACCGCGATCGGCCCGATCGGGTCGGCACTTCGCAGCTGTCTCCGCATCTGCATTTCGGCGAGATCGCGCCATGGCGGATCGCCAGCACGCTGGAAGCCAACCGCAACGCGCGCAACAGTGCAGAGATCGATGGTTACATCCGCCAGTTGGGCTGGCGCGATTTTGCCTATCACCTGTTGCATCACTTCCCGGAAACCACCAACCAGAATCTCAATCCGCGCTTCGACGGATTCGATTGGGCCAAGGTCGACCCGGTCGCGTTGCAGGCCTGGCAGCGCGGTCGCACCGGCATTCCGATCGTCGATGCCGGCATGCGTCAGCTCTGGCACACCGGCTGGATGCACAACCGTGTGCGCATGATCGTGGCGAGTCTGTTGTGCAAGCATTTGCGCATCCACTGGATCGAAGGGGCGCGCTGGTTCTGGGACACGCTGGTGGATGCGGACCTGGCCAACAACACCTTGGGCTGGCAATGGGTGGCCGGTACCGGCGCGGATGCGGCGCCGTATTTTCGCGTGTTCAATCCGGTGACGCAGGCGGAGAAATTCGATCCGCAGGCGGCTTACATCACACGCTGGGTGCCGGAGCTCGGCAAGCTTGCGGTGAAGGAGCGTTTCGCACCGTGGTTGTCTCCGTTGTCGTTGGCGCGATTTGCGCCGGAGTACCCGCGCACGCCAATTATCGGATTGGCCGAAGGTCGCGATGCGGCGTTGGCGGCGTATGCGAAGACGCGGGGATAACCGGAAACGTTTTCCTGAATGCAGTACCTGTCGCAGGCAATCTGCGGCCGCTTTCATCATGTGCCAGTCGCGTTGGTCTGTTTATCCTCGCCGACACGATTGAGTGCCGGATGGTCCGGCCACAGGAGAACACCATGTCCCCAGCAGCCACCAAGAGTCTCGCCGTTGCCCTGGCCAGCGCCATTGCGCTGTCCGCTTGCGCCACCGGCGGCTCGTATGTGCAGCGCGACCAGTACGGCGACCAGACCCAACAGCAGAACCGCACCGGCCGCAATGCGCTGATCGGCACCGCCATTGGTGTCGCTGCAGGGTTGCTCACCGGCGACAGCGCCACCGAGCGCCGTCAGCACGCGATGGTCGGCGCAGGGATCGGCGCGTTGAGTGGCGCGGCCGTGGGTCAGTACCAGGATCGTCAGGAGCGCGCATTGCGCGAGCGTACCGCCAACACCGGTATCGAAGTGCAGCGCCAGGGCGACAACATCACCTTGAACCTGCCCGACGGCATCACCTTCGACTTCGGCAAGTCGGCGTTGAAGCCGCAGTTCTACACCGCGCTCAATGGTGTGGCGTCCACGTTGCGCGAGTACAACCAGACCATGGTGGAAGTGGTCGGTCATACCGACAGCGTCGGCAGCGATGCAGTGAACCAGCGTCTGTCCGAAGAACGTGCCGGCGCAGTTGCGCAGTATCTGACAGCACAAGGCGTGCAGCGCGAGCGCATGGAAACGATGGGCGCCGGCAAGCGTTACCCGATCGCCGACAACAACACCGATGCCGGTCGCGCACAGAACCGTCGCGTGGAAATCCGTTTAATTCCGCTGCGCTCTGAGGGCACTGGTAACAACACGGGTATGCGTTGAGTTTGACGCAGTGGATCGTGGCGAGTCGATTGACGAAACCGCGATGGCAAAAAAAACAGGTCGCGAAAGCGGCCTGTTTTTTTGCGCTACGGATTTTGTTGGTTAAGTGCGGCTGATCTGAGACTTGGCTGCAGGGCCCTTGCCCGCCCACCATCGCGGGACACGCCGCAAGTACGTCCGTGTAGGCTCTTACGCGGCATCCATGCCGCGTAAGGTCCCGCGACGGTGGGCGGGCAAGGACCAGTCGAGAGTGTCGGTGTGCATGTTTTCAATAAAGCAACTTGCCAACTGTCTGGCGAGGGTGCCGCGCCCTCAACCGACTCGGCTTGTGACTTAGAATTTGATTGCATCTAAACGACGCTACGAATCGACATCTCGATTGTCTTGTAGTGACTGAACAGTGCGGATAGATCA
>NZ_VCME01000010.1:129043-171475 GCF_011305375.1 Xanthomonas hortorum | reverse complement strand
GCCATCGGTGTTGAACGTGCCGCTGCGATAAGGCTGCCGTCGGCCAGTAACGCGGTAAGTCTTTGCCGGTTTGCATCTGATTGGGTGATTGCGTTGAGTAGTTTTCATCCCACCCTCTCGCACCTGCGGTTTTATCCGGTTGCAGAGCGGAGAGCGGGTGATCTGCGGCTTGGCTGCAGGGCCCTTGCCCGCCCACCATCGCGGGACACGCCGCAAGTACGTCCGTGTAGGCTCTTACGCGGCATCCATGCCGCGTAAGGTCCCGCGACGGTGGGCGGGCAAGGACCAGTCGAGATGGTCGGTGTGCATGCTTTTGAACAAGGCAACCTATTAACTCTCTGGTGCGGTGTCCTTACCGATTGCGGGACCGTGTGGCGGCATGGATGCCGCCACCGAGCCTCCAGGGATGGATTCACGGCGTGTCCCGCGAGCGGTGAGGGCACCGCGCGCTCGACCAGCCAAGCTTCTGACCTGAGTTTCCGACTGCAGCTAACAATGCAACCGATTGCACTTCCTGGCACATCACTTGCAGTTGTCTTACATGACAGCGTGGTTCGCCGCCCGTGACAGCGCGCGCGTCAGGCTGCAATCTGTTGGGGTTGTGTTCGGTCGCTGCGGCGTAGTCTGCCGCGCTGTCCTCGTGGGGTGGGGCGAAGACGACAGAAAGCGGCCTTCGCTTCCTTAACGATCGATTCTTTAGGATGAGCCGCGACGTGAAGTTGCAGCCAGGAGAGCTTGTGCATCGGAGTGGTCTTAGAGCTGCCAAACCTGCGACGTGGTCGCACACCGTCGGGCTCGCCCACGACACGGTGCGTGTGGCAACGGCGTTTTATATAGCGGGGATGGATCTCCCGTTTCAGCCCGCGCTGTCGCCTTCGCGCGACGGGCAGCCTTGATGGACGGCATTGTGACTTCTTCTCCCGCACCTACCGAATTTCCCTCCATCTCCGCCCTCGACGCCGGCCAGCCCACGCTGCCGCCCGAAGCGCCGTTGGCGATGCCCGAACAAGACCTGCGCAAAGGCAGCCTGCAGGTGCCGCATCAGCGTACTGCGCCGGTCGGTATCGGCGTGCGGCGTTTCTATCTGATCGGCGGCACCTTCGCCACCACTGCCGTGGCGGTGTGGGTGATGCTCAGCGTGCTGTGGCCCGGCGGCATCAGCGTGCTGGAAGGCTGCCTGCTCGGGCTGTTCATACTGTTGTTTGCCTGGATCGCGATGTCCTTCGCCAGCGCGGTGGCCGGCTTTGTCACCGTGGTGGCGCGCGCCGGACGCAAGCTCGGCATCGACCCGGATGCACCGCTGCCGACGCTGCACACCCGCACCGCGTTGCTGATGCCCACCTACAACGAAGACCCGCGCCGGCTGCTGGCTGGCCTGCAGGCGATCTACGAATCGGTGGCCGAAACCGGCCAGCTGGAACATTTCGACTTCTTCGTGCTCAGCGACACCACCCGCGAACACATCGGCGCTGCCGAAGAACTGGTCTACAACGAGCTATGCGATCGCGTCGACGGGCATGGGCGCATCTTCTACCGCCGCCGCGCCGACAACGCCGCGCGCAAGGCCGGTAACGTAGCCGACTGGGTGCGTCGTTTCGGCGGCAGCTACCCGCAGATGCTGATCCTGGACGCCGACAGCGTGATGACCGGCGACACCATCGTGCGGCTGGTCGCCGGCATGGAAAACAACCCGGATGTGGGGCTGATCCAGACCCTGCCGGCGGTGGTCAATGGGCAGACCCTGTTTGCCCGCATGCAGCAGTTCGGTGGCCGCGTGTACGGGCCCATCATTGCCTTCGGCGTGGCCTGGTGGCATGGCGCCGAGAGCAATTACTGGGGCCACAACGCCATCATCCGCACCCAGGCATTCGCCGATCACGCCGGCCTGCCGGCGCTGCGCGGGCGCAAGCCGTTCGGCGGGCATGTGCTCAGCCACGATTTTGTCGAAGCGGCGCTGATGCGGCGCGGCGGCTGGGCCATGCACATGGTGCCGTACCTGCAGGGCAGCTACGAAGAAGGCCCGCCGACGCTGACCGACCTGCTGATCCGCGACCGTCGCTGGTGCCAGGGCAACCTGCAGCACGCCAAGGTCGTGGGCGCCAAGGGTCTGCACTGGATCAGCCGCATGCACATGATGATCGGCATCGGGCATTACTTCACCGCGCCGATGTGGGGCATGTTGATGCTGATCGGCATCGGCATTCCGCTGGCCGGGGCCGGCATCGACCTGGCCCAGGGCCTGCCGTTCTCGCCGGCGCGCTATTGGCACGGCAGCAGCGAAGGCAACGCGATCTGGATCTTCGCCTGCACCATGTTCGTGCTGCTCGCGCCAAAGCTGCTGGGCTATATCGCACTGCTGCTCAACCCGCGCGAACTGCGTGCCTGCGGCGGTGCGTTTCGCGCCATGCTGAGCATCCTGCTGGAAACCGTGTTGGCGGCCCTGATGGCGCCGGTGGTGATGTATCTGCAGTCGCGCGGGGTGTTCGAAGTGCTGGCCGGCAAGGATTCGGGTTGGGATGCACAGGTGCGCGACGACGGCAAGCTGGCGTGGCCTGCGCTGCTGCGCAGCTACGGCGGGCTGACCATCTTCGGCCTGTTCATGGGCTCGATGGCCTATGTGGTCTCGCCGTCGCTGGCGGCCTGGATGGCGCCGGTGATCATCGGTATGGCCTTGTCCATTCCGGTGGTGGCACTGACCTCGTTGCGCCGCACCGGCCTGGGTCTGCGGCGGGCCGGCATCTTCTGCATTCCCGAAGAACTCGACCCGCCCAAGGTGCTGGTGCGTGCGGCCGAACTGCGCCGAGCCGCCGCGCTGGAGCCCTCGCTGATCTAGCGCGGCACGCTGCGCGCGGCCTGCCGCGCATGAGTTCGTGCCTGGCAAGCCGCCCCAGGCACGCCCGGACCGATCGCCACGCGTGGCTTGCCCGCTGCGTGATCAGGCCGGCCGATGTCGCAAGGCATAATGCCCAGCCCGCAAGCGGAGCTGGACGATGTTGGAAGTGATCGAACGCGAGACCGGACCGAACCCGCAGTGGACCGTGCTGTGGCTGCACGGCCTGGGTGCCGATGGCAGCGACTTCGCCCCGATGGTGCCGGAACTGGTGCGCCCGCAGTGGCCGGCGCTGCGCTTCGTGTTCCCGCACGCGCCAATCCGCCCGATCACCATCAACAACGGCGTGCGCATGCGCGGTTGGTACGACATCGTCGGCATGGATTTCGCACATCGTGCCGACAAGGCCGGCATTGCCGAATCGGTGGCCCAGATCGAGGCATTGATCGCCCATGAGCAGACCCGCGGCATCGCCCCCGAGCGCATCCTGCTGGCCGGCTTTTCGCAGGGCGGTGCAGTGACCCTGGCGGTCGGTCTGCAGCGCAGCGTTGCGCTGGCCGGGCTGATCGCCCTGTCGACCTATCTGCCCGACCCGACGGCCGCCGCCAGCCAGTTGCAGCCGGCTGCCACTCGCCAACCGGTGTTCATGGCGCATGGCAGCGCCGACCCGGTGGTGCCGTTCGGTGTCGGCGATCAGAGCGCACAGACCTTGCGCACGCTCGGCTTTGAACTGCAATGGCACACCTACCCGATGGGCCATCAGGTCTGCCTGGAAGAGATCGAGGCGCTGCGCAACTGGATGCAGGCGCGCTTCACCGCCGCCTGAGTGCATGGCCCCGCGCGCGCCACAGATCGCCTGGATGCCGGACCTGTGCCGGCTGCCACGATTGGGCGCGATGCTGGGGCTGGCCGAACTGGTGGTGCTGGTGGTGACGCTGGTGCCCGATGCCGGCGCGGCGCGCAGCATCACGCTGTCGCGTTTTGTGTCGGCCAGCGGTCTGGCGTTGTGGTTGGCGCTGGCCGTCACCGTGCTGCTATGCGTCTTGCGGCCCAGCCTGTCGCGGCTGCCGCCCAAGCTGGGCGGCTTGACTGCGTTATCGATCGCCGCCGTCGTGGCGATGCTCGGCGCCGGCATCGTGCACGGCCTGTATGCGGTACTCGGGCAGGCGCCATTGGGGCCGTTGGTGGGCTTCTGGCGGTTCACCCTCGGTAGTGCGGCCACGGTGGTGCTGATCACCGCGCTGGCGCTGCGCTATTTCTATGTCAGCGACCGCTGGGAAGCGCAGGTGCAGGCCAATGCGCGCGCGCAGGCCGATGCCTTGCAGGCGCGCATCCGCCCGCATTTCCTGTTCAACAGCATGAATCTGATCGCCAGCCTGTTGCGGCGCGACCCGGTGGTGGCCGAGCAGGCGGTGCTGGATCTGTCGGATCTGTTCCGCGCCGCGCTCGGTGCCGGCGAAGGCCTGTCCACCTTGCGCGCCGAATGCGAACTGGCCGAGCGCTATCTGGCGATCGAATCGCTGCGCCTGGGCGAACGCCTGCAGGTGCGCTGGCATCGCCAGGAACCCTTGCCGTGGGAGTTGCCGATGCCGCGCCTGGTGCTGCAACCGCTGGTGGAAAATGCGGTATTGCACGGGATTTCGCGCCTGCCCGAGGGCGGCACGCTGTACCTGTCGTTGCGCCAGCGCGGCAACCAGTTGCAGATCCGCATCGTCAATCCGGCTCCGCAGCCGGGCACGCAGTTGCCGCTGCTTGCCGGCGCCGGGCACGCCCAGGCCAGCATCTCGCACCGGCTGGCGTTTCAGTTCGGGGCCGGGGCACGGATGGCGGCCAGCTGGGCTGAGGGCTACTATGCCTGTGAGATCACATTGCCGCTGCCGTGAGGGGAAAGTCACGGCAGCGAGGGGGAGTCCATGACGGCCACGCAAGTGCGGGTGCTGATCGCCGATGACGAGCCGCTGGCGCGCGAGCGCCTGCGCATGCTGCTGGGCGAGCATCCGCACGTCGAGGTGATCGGCGAGGCCGAAAACGGCCAGCAGGTGCTGCAGCAATGCCAGCACCTGCATCCGGACCTGGTGCTGCTGGACATCGCCATGCCCGGCGTCGACGGCCTGGAAACCGCGCGCCTGCTGCGCCAAGGCCAGCAACCGCCGGCGGTGGTGTTCTGCACCGCCTACGACCAGCACGCACTGTCGGCCTTCGACGCCGCCGCACTGGATTACCTGATGAAGCCGGTGCGCCCGGAGCGCCTGGCCGCCGCACTGGAAAAGGTGGCGACCTTTCTGGCCGGGCGCGCGCCCAGCGCCACCCCGCCACCGCTACGCACGCATTTGTGTGCCCGTCTGCGCGGCAGTCTGCGGCTGATCGCCATCGGCGACATCCGCTATCTGCAGGCCGAAGAGAAGTACGTCATCGTCCACCACACCCGTGGCGAGGACCTGATCGAAGAGTCGCTCAAATCGCTGGAAGACGAATTCGCCGACCGCCTGGTGCGCATCCATCGCAACTGCCTGGTCGCGCGCGCTGAGCTGGTGGAACTGCGCCGCAGCGGCGATGGCCAGGTGCACGCAGTGCTGCGCAATGTGCCGCACCCCCTGGAAGTGAGCCGCCGCTGCGTGGCCAGCCTGCGCGAGCAATTGCGTTAGCGCGTGTCGTTTGTGTGGGCCAGCTTGCTCAGGTAATTGCATCAACGTGTGCCATGCCGCTTGGGATGAGAGGTGTTGGCCGTCAGCGGCGCGGGTACTGCGTGGGGCCTGCTTGCGCTCCGGATAGGCGTTACGCGTCCGGTCCGGGATAATGGTCCGATGACCACGCTCCGCATCGCCACCCGCAAGAGCCCGCTCGCCCTTTGGCAGAGCGAACACGTCGCCACCGCGCTGCGCCAGCATCATCCCGGGCTGGAGGTCGTGCTGGTGCCGATGAGTACCCGCGGCGACGAAGTGCTGGACCGCTCGCTGGCCGCGATCGGCGGCAAGGGCCTGTTCCTGAAGGAACTGGAGCTGGCGATGCTGCGCGGCGAGGCCGATTGCGCGGTGCATTCGCTCAAGGACGTGCCGATGGAACTGGACGCGCCGTTCGTGCTGCCGGCGATCATGGAGCGTGGCGATGCGGCCGATGCGCTGGTGTCCAACCTCTACGCCACGCTACACGCATTGCCGCTTGGTGCGCGGGTGGGAACGTCGTCGCTGCGGCGCCAGGCGCAGTTGCGCGCCGCGCGCCCGGATCTGGAACTGATCGACCTGCGCGGCAACGTCAACACCCGCCTGGCCAAACTCGATAACGGCGGTTACGACGCCATCGTGCTGGCCTGCGCCGGTTTGCAGCGGCTCGGGTTCGATGCGCGCATCACCGCGCGACTGGACGTGCCGGAGTGGTTGCCGGCACCTGCCCAGGGCGCAGTGGCGGTGGAATGCCGTGGCGACGATGCGCACATCCATGGACTGCTGGCGGTGCTGGATGCCGGCCGCACCCGCGCCTGCGTTGAGGCCGAGCGGGCGATGAACCGCGCGCTGCACGGCAGCTGCCATGTGCCGGTGGCCGCGTTCGCGCGCTGGGACGGCGACGGGTTATTTCT
This sequence comes from Xanthomonas hortorum, assembly GCF_011305375.1. Lineage (GTDB taxonomy): Bacteria > Pseudomonadota > Gammaproteobacteria > Xanthomonadales > Xanthomonadaceae > Xanthomonas > Xanthomonas hortorum_E. The sequence continues at coordinate 165,071 of NZ_VCME01000010.1, read as the reverse complement.
GCAGGGCATGGTCGGCAGCGCCAGCGACGGACGCCTGATCCACGCCGAGGCGCACGGCAGTGCCGAGGACACCGAAGCACTCGGCCGCCTGGTCGCGCAGGGATTGTTCGACAAGGGTGCCGCGCAGTTGTTGGCGGAGCTCTAACGCGGCCGGCAACCTGCGCCGCAAGCGTTGAGCTGTAACGCGGCCTGCATCGACACCTGCGCAGGCTCCAAAGTCGCCACCACGCACGCAATGCCCGCTCTCACGCAACGCCTGCTCCTCGTAGGAGCGGCCTTGGCCGCGAGAGGCTTTACCGGTAAAACCCTCGCGGCCAAGGCCGCTCCTACCTTCGCGGTCGCTTACTTGAACGTGTAGACCAAGTTGACCGTGGTCAGCGTGTCGGTCTTCTTGTCGCCTTCGCTGACCTCGCTGTTGTGGCGCATCTGCCACGCGGCCTTGAGCGCGAAGTGCGAATTCATGCTGACCTGCACGCCGAAATCGTTCTGCGCATAGGTGTTGTATTCGCCCGATTCCACCAGCAGCGTGTTGATCAGATCGGTGTTGTCGGTGACGGTGTATTTGAGATCGAACAGGCCGCGCCCGATCAGGCCGGTCTCGTTGCGATCTTCGTCGCTGTTGTGCGCGCGGCGGATACCCGGGCCCACCTGTGCATCCAGATAGAAACGGTCGGCGTTGATCAGCCGCGTGCCGTAACCGATACCGAAGGTGGCCAGACGGTCGTAGGTGGCGAAGTCGTCGTGTTCGTAACGGCCGGTGGCGGTGAGCTGGCGGTGTTCGCCCAGCTGCAACGCACTGCCCACGCTGCCGGTATAGCGCTCGGCGGTGGTCTGGCGCTCGCGTTCGGTGCTGCCGTCGTCGTTGGTATTGGTGTATTCCGAGCTGGAACGCAGCGCGGTGGCATCCAGGCTGTGGATCCAGTCGCCGTCGGTATAGCGCAAGCGGACCCGGCCATTGAGGCTGTCGGTGGTGCTGTTGCCGTGGGCGGCGGCGTAGCCGAGCTCGCCACTGCTCCCGCTCCACGGCGACGGCATCACAGCGGCAGCGGGGTCCACCGGCGCCGGTGCAACTGCCTGGGCCCAGACGGTAGGCGTGATCAACAACAGCGGCAGCAGGGCAGACAACGGGGCACGGCGGGGCATGGGCAGCTCGCTTTGGAAGGCAGGGGCGAAAGAGGGTGGAAGCGATTTCATGATAACGGACTGGGCGGCTACGTCATGACTAGGTGAACGCCGCGCTTCATTGGCGGTTCGGTCGGTCGTCCCCGACGGCGCCCGATTGGCCTGATCGGGCCAAGCCGGCGCATCCCGATCAGGCGTACGGCGATCGAGCGTGCCACTATCGCGAGTATCACTTGCAGGAGCGATGCAACACCGCAGCAAGGCCGGCCCTGCGCGGGTCTGCGCATGCAGCCGGCCGGCCATTGTCGCTTCTGCCCATCCGCGCTCACCCTGCCGCGCAAAGACTCGGACATAATCCACGCATGGACCGCTACGAACGCATCAACTCGCTGCATCGCTTGCTCAAGTCGGCGCGCTACCCGGTGACGGTGGCGCGGCTGCAGGATGAGCTCAGCTGCTCCCGCGCAACCGTGTATCGCGATCTGGCCTTTCTGCGCGATGCGCTGATGGCGCCGGTGGAAGGCGATGGCGAATCCGGCTTTCGCTATCTGTCCGGCGAAAGCGACCGCTTCGAGTTGCCCGGGCTGTGGCTGAGTTCGGAAGAATTGCACGCGCTGCTGGCCTCGCAGCAGTTGCTCGCGCGCACCGGCGGCGGGGTGTTGTCCTCGATGCTGGCGCCGCTGCAGCAACGCATCGAGGGGTTGCTGGCTGCCCAGGCCGGTGTCTCGCAATGGCCGGTGGATCGGGTGCGGGTGATTCCGCACCGCGGGCGCAAGCTGGACGAGGCGAGCTTCCGCACCGTGGCCTCGGGCGTGCTGGAGCGCAAGCAGCTGAGCTTCGACTACCGCGCACGCTCCACCGACGAATCGACCAAGCGCATCGTCTCCCCGCAGCGCATCACCCATTACCGCGACAACTGGTATCTGGACGCCTGGGATCACGGCCGCGACGGCGTACGCAGTTTTGCGGTGGACCGCATCAATCACGCGCGCCTGCTCGAAACCGTGCCGCGCGATGTGCCCGACAGCGAGCTGGACGAGCAGTTGGCGGCCAGCTACGGCATTTTTTCGGGCGCGCCCAAGGGCTGGGCGACGATCGCCTTCAGTGCCAAGGCCGCGCGCTGGGTCGCCGACGAGCACTGGCATTCCAAGCAGCAGGGGCGCTTTCTGCCCGACGGCCGTTACGAGCTCAAAGTGCCGTACAGCAACTCACGCGAACTGCTGATGGACGTGCTGCATTACGGCTCGGATGCGGAAATCGTTGAGCCGGTGTCGTTGCGCGAGCAGGCCAAGGCGCTGCTGTCGCTGGCGCTGAGCAATTACGACTGAGCGTGGCGCGCAGTACGTAACGCGCACTCGTCAAGCGGCTGTGGACGGTGTGCAGAAACCACCGCCCTACGCGTCAACTCAGCGCTTGTTCGGCACTTCAAAGCCCAGACGGTCCACCTGCTCGCGCAACTGCGGTACGCGTTTGAGCTTGTCGGTGTAGATCGAATAATCGTCGCGCATTTTGTCGACCAGCTTGCGGTACTGGTCGCGGCTCATATCCGGCTTGCGCGCGAAGATCCAGGCCAAATCGCGGCCGGGGTAGGAGATCAGCATCCAGGAACCGTCCGGTGCGATTTCCAGGATGCGTTGCTTGGCCGGGATGACCTTGTAGAACCATACCCGCCAGTCGCGGTTGCCGCTCTCTGCGTCTACCGAGGCGCGTGCGCTGACTTCTTTTTCCGGCTCGCCGAACCCGTCGCGATACAGATAGCGCACCGCCACCTTGCCGTCTTCGACCAGGGTGTACTCGTCGCGGCTGGTGACATGACCGCGTTCCACCGGGTTGGGCATGCGCGCAATCACGTACCAGGTGCCCATGATCTTGGACAGATCGACCGCTGGTTCGTCGGTTGGTGTGTCCTTTGCATGCGCCACGGGCAGGCCGAGGACGAGCAGGAAAGCGAGGGCGATCGAAACGGTCAGGCGCATCGCAACATCACGAAAGGGGCGGTTGGGTCAGCACACTACCTCATGCAGGGGGCAAGTTCGCGTCAACGGTCGTGTCTGGCGTCGGTGGCTGCGTTTTGCCCGCCTGAGCGGGGGGCGCAGGTGCCTGGATTGGTGGCGGCGATCGCAGCCGTCTCCGCCGCGCCGCGCCCAGGTCGCAGTCGGTGAGATGGACGCAGGCAATCCTGCCGGCCTGTTGTGATCCTTACCTGCCACGGAGTGCCGCCATGTCGCATCGTCCTACCGCTCGTTCCGAACGTCCCGACCCGCGCGTGCTGCGCCCGGTCCGGCAGATTGCCCTGGCCGGGCTGGCCCTGGTGCTGGTCTGGCCGGCCGCGCGCGGCCACAGCGAATGGATCGGCTGGCTGCCGCTGTGGCTGGTCGGCATGCCGATGCTGGCCTGGTGGAGCCTGCACCGGTTCGCGTTGCCGACCCTGCGGCGGCCCGGCACGCGACGCGTTGCGCCACGTCGGCGCGGGCCACAGGCACAGCGCCGACGCAACGCTTCGCGAACCGCGCCACAGGTGCGCGCGGCCTGACCTTCGGCAGGGTCGGGCGGGCGGAGGGCTGTGCTACGGTCCGGCCGTCCGCTCGTTCTCCCGGAAAATTCATGTCCAAATTCGCCTCGATCTGCCTGGTTGCCGGCCTGATCACCGCTGGCGCCGTCTCTGCAGAGGAAACCGCCGTGTCCAACGATCCCTACGCCTGGCTGGAAGATGTCACCGGCGCCAAACCGCTGGAGTGGGTGAAGGCGCAAAACGCCAAGACCGAAGCGCGGCTGGCTGCCACGCCCGCGTTCACGCAGATGGAAACCAGCATCCGCGAAGTGCTGGATTCGGATGCCAAGATTCCCGGCGTCCAGAAGATCGGCCCGTACTACTACAACTTCTGGAAGGACAAGCAGCACGAGCGCGGGCTGTGGCGGCGCACCACGCTGGACGAGTACCGCAAGCCGGCGCCCAAGTGGGAGACCGTGCTGGATCTGGATGCGCTCAACAAGGCCGAAGGCGAGAACTGGGTCTGGCACGGTGCCGACTGCCTGCGCCCGGACTACCAGCGCTGCCTGATCGCGCTGTCGCGCGGCGGCGCCGATGCCGATGTCACGCGCGAGTTCGATCTGGCCGGCAAGCAGTGGGTCAAGGACGGCTTCTTCCGTCCGGAAGCCAAGGGTGGCCTGGGCTGGGTCGATAAAGACACCGTCTACGTCTACACCGATTTCGGCCCCGGCGCGCTGACCAGCTCCGGCTACCCGCGCATCGCCAAGCAGTGGAAGCGCGGCACCCCGCTGAGCGCAGCCACGGTGGTATACGAAGGCAAGCCGACTGATATGTACATCGCCGCGATGCACGACGACACGCCCGGATTCGAGCGCGATTTCGTCAGCCGCACGCTGGCCTTCTACAACGAAGAGCTGTATTTCAAGGGTGCCGACGGCAAGCTGGTCAAGGTGGATGCGCCCAACTCGGCCAGTAAGGCGGTCAAGCGCGAATGGCTGACGCTGGAACTGCGCGATCCGTGGACGGTGGGCGGCAAGACCTACAAGGCCGGCTCTTTGCTGGTCACGCGGTTTGACGACTTCATGGCGGGCAAGCGTAATTTCGATGTGCTGTTCGAGCCCACCGACACCACCTCGCTGGCCGGCATCGCCTGGACCAAATCGCACCTGGTGTTGAACGTGCTGGAAGACGTCAAGAATCGCCTGAGCGTGGTCACACCCTCGCAGGATGGCTGGAAGAAGAGCGCCTTCGTCGGTGCGCCAGCGTTCGGTACCGTGGATGTCAGCGCGGTGGACAGCGACGACAGCGACGCGCTGTGGTTGACCGTCACCGATTATCTGACCCCCACCACGTTGTCGTGGGTGGAGGTGGGCAGCGCGCCGCAACCGCTCAAGACCATGCCGGCGTTCTTCGATGCCGGCAAGGACAGCATCGAACAGCACTTTGCCACCAGCAAGGACGGCACCCGCGTGCCGTATTTCCTGGTGCGTCCCAAGGACCTGAAGCTTGACGGCAGTGCACCGACGCTGCTGTACGGCTACGGCGGCTTCGAAATCTCGATGACGCCGAATTATTCCGGCTCAATGGGCCGCGCCTGGCTGGAAAAGGGCGGCGTCTACGTGGTGGCCAACATCCGCGGCGGTGGCGAATACGGCCCGCGCTGGCACCAGGCCGCGCTCAAGCAGAACCGCCACAAGGCCTACGAAGACATGGCTGCGGTGGCCAAGGACCTGGTCACGCGCAAGATCACCTCGACCAAGCATCTGGGCGTGCAGGGCGGCAGCAACGGCGGCCTGATGACCGGCAACATGCTCACCCAGTATCCGGAGCTGTTCGGTGCGGTGGTGGTGCAGGTGCCATTATTGGACATGAAGCGCTATAGCCATCTGCTGGCCGGCGCGTCGTGGATGGCCGAATACGGCAACCCGGATACCGACGACTGGAAGTTCATCCAGACCTTTTCGCCGTATCACCTGTTCGATGCGAAAAAGAGCTATCCGCCGGTGATCTTCCTGACTTCCACCCGCGATGACCGGGTGCATCCGGGCCACGCGCGCAAGATGGCGGCCAAGATGATCGAGGCCGGCAAGGACGTGACCTACTACGAGAACATCGAAGGTGGACACGGCGGTGCGGCCAACAATGCGCAGGCGGCGCACATGGCGGCGCTGGCCTACAGCTTCCTGTGGGAGCGGTTGGCCGATTGAGGCGCCGGCCGGAAGTGGTTCTGTAAGTCGAGTTGCTTTCGTTGTGTCCTGCTCTGAAGAAAGCCCTGGGTCGATTGGCTCAGGGCTTCTTTATGCTTCCTTCTCCCTGCGGGAGAAGGTGCCCGAAGGGCGGATGAGGGTACGGTTTGCACGCGATAGTTGATGCTTGCTCAATGAAGCAACTGCGGAAGTAGAGTTTCGAGCAGAGGCTTGAGGCAAAGCCAAGGCCAAGGCCAAGGCTTCCGCGCCTTGCGGCGCGGGTTACTTTTGTTTCGGCAAAAGTAACCAAAACCATGTCGCCCGACGCGATCCGGTGCGATGGAGCCGCACCGGTGCCCTGCGCTCCTCGCCACACGCGGCACGGCGCCCAAACTCGCTACGCTCAGACAGGGCGCCTCTTCGGCCACGCGTGGCTGCGGTGCTCGGCTCGCTCTAGGGCGAGGGGAGGCACAAGCCAGCAGCCAGAAAGAAAAAGCGCAAAAACAGAAGCGCAAAAGCAAAAGAACAAAAAAGCTCAGAGGCAGAAAAACAGCAGCTATGGCTGTCTATATCGACTGCAATGAGTGTGCTGCTGCGGCTAAATGCAGCTGCAGAGATTGACCGTGCAAATCACGCGTCGCGAAATCAAAGATGCCGCAACCCACGCGCAATCCGCTCTACCGCCTGCTCAAGGCGCGGCAGGCTCTGGGTGTACGCAATACGGACGTGTTGATTGGCGCGATGAAAGCCGAAGTCGATGCCTGGGGTGAAGGCGACATGTTCGGTTTCCAGGAAGTGGGCGCAGAAGGCTTGGGCATCGCCGGAGAATGCGCTGATATCGGCGTACAGATAAAACGCGCCTTGCGGCTCGACGTCGATCTTGAAACCCAATGTGCGCAAGGCAGGCAGTAAATAATCGCGACGTTGCTGAAACTCGGCCCGGCGGGCTTCGAAGATGGCGATGCTTTCTGGCGTAAAACAGGCCAGCGCGGCGTGTTGGGCGATGGTGGAGGCGCTGATGTACAGATTCTGCGCGAGTTTCTCCAGCTCGGGCACCGCCCTGGGTGGGGCGATCAGCCAGCCCAGGCGCCAGCCGGTCATGCCGAAATACTTGGAGAAACTGTTCAATACGAAGGCACCGTCGTCTACTTCCAGCACGCTGTGCGCATCCATGCCATAGGTCAGGCCGTGGTAGATCTCGTCCACCACCAGATGGCCGCCGTGTGCTCGTAGCGCCTGCGACAAGCCGGCCAGTTGTTCGCGCGACAGCACACTGCCGGTGGGGTTCGCCGGCGAGGCGACCAATGCGCCGACGCTATCGGCATTCCAGCAGGCGTCCACCAGGCCGGGCGTCAGTTGGTAATCGGTGTCCGCGCCGACCGGCACCAGTTGTGCGGCGCCTTCGACCAGGCGCAGAAAGTGACGGTTGCACGGATAGCCGGGGTCGGCGAGCAGCCAGTGTTTGTTCGGATCGACCAACAGACTGCTGGCAAGCAGCAAGGCGCCGGAACCGCCGGGCGTGACCAGGATGCGTTCCGGATCGATGTCGCAGCCATAGCGCTGCGCATAAAACCCAGCGATGGCTGCGCGCAGTGCAGGAAGGCCGCGTGCGGCGGTGTAGCGGGTGTGCCCGGCGGCCAATGCGGCCTGTCCGGCGGCAACGATCGGTGCGGCGGTGGTGAAATCCGGTTCGCCGATTTCCAGGTGGATCACATCGTGGCCGGCCTGTTCGAGCGCGTTGGCGCGCGCCAGCAGCGACATCACATGGAACGGCGCGATGTCCTGACTGCGACGGCTATAACCGGAGGAGTGCGGAGGCGTGGTATCCATCGGCAGGATGGTAGACCAGTCATTGCACAGGTTTTGTTACCGCGCGGCAAAGATCACCGCGCGTCCGGGCGTGTGCGTCACCATATGGATAACCATCGGGACCAGGTGCGTGCCCGCCGAATGCGAACGTAGTCCTTACGCGCAGACACGCACGGCCATCGGGTTCTAGCGGTCGCTGCCCGACTTGCCGCAGGCCATACACGATCATCCTGATCCCAGACGTCGCAACTTCGCTATCGCGCGCGGCACCAGACTCCTGGCACATGACGCTGCGCGCCGGTCTCTTCTACACTCGGGCGCTGGGATGGCATTGCGTTCATCCAACGGACCCCAATCTGATGAAGCCTGTCCTGACTCTTCTGATCGCCAGCCTGATGACCACATCTGTTCCCTCCGCCTTTGCAGCTCTCCCGTCGCCGCCGGACGTGGCCAAGCACCCGCATGTGGTCAAGGCCCCGTTCGGTGCAACCCGCAACGACGATTACTACTGGTTGCGCGACGACAAGCGCGAAGACAAGGCGATGCTGGCCTACCTCAACGCCGAGAACGCCTACACCGACACGGTGATGGCGCCGCTGAAGCCGTTGGAAGACACGCTGTATACCGAGATCGTCGGGCGCATCAAGCAGGACGACGCCAGCGTGCCGTATCGCGCACGTGGCTACTGGTATTACACCCGTTTCGAAGCCGGCAAGGATTACCCGATCCAGGCGCGCCGTAAAGGCAGCATGGAGGCACCGGAAGAGATCCTGCTCGACGTCAATCAGATGGCCGCAGGCAAGGGCTATTTCAGTGTCGGCGATGCGGAAGTCAGTCAGGACAATCGCATCCTGGCCTGGGCCGACGATGCCGTGGGCCGTCGCCAGTACACGATCCGTTTCAAGAATCTGGACACCGGCGAGATCTACCCGGACACCGTGGAAGGTGTCGCCGCGAACGTGGTCTGGGCCGACGACAACAAGACCCTGTTCTATATCGAAAACGATCCGGAAACGCTGCTCACCGTGCGCGTGAAGAAGCACGTGCTGGGCACGCCGTCCAAGAGCGACGTGCTGGTCTATGAGGAGAAGGACGACAGCTTCTACATGGGCATCGGCCGCACCCGCGACGACAAGTACATCGTGATCGGCGTGGAAAGCACGGTGTCGTCAGAATCGCGCTACGCACCGGCCGACAAGCCCGAGCGCTTCACCGTGCTGGCCAAGCGCGAGCGCGATGTCGAATATCACCCCGAGCATTTCGACGGCCGCTGGGTGATCCGCACCAATGCCGACGACGCCAAGAACTTCAAACTGGTGACTGCGCCCACCGATGCGACCACGCGCAAGCAGTGGACCGATTGGGTGGCGCACGACGACAACGTCTACATCGAAAATTTTGAGCTGTTCGATGGCTTTACTGCGATCGAAGAGCGCTCCGGTGGGCTGGAACGCGTACGCCTGCTCAAGCGCGATGGCAGTCATGAGTACGTCAAGGCAGATGAGCCGGCGTATTCGATGGGCCTGGCGATCAATGCCGAGCCTGACACGGCCTGGTTGCGTTACAGCTATACCTCGCTGACCACACCGGCAACGACGTACGAGCTCAATACGCAGACCGGCGAGCGCAAGTTGCTCAAGCAGCAGCCGGTGATCGGCTACGACCCCAGCAAGTACGTCACCGAGCGCGTGTGGGTGACTGCGCGCGACGGCGTCAAGGTGCCGGTGTCGCTGGTCTACAAGCAGGGTTTCAAGAAGGACGGCACTGCCGCGCTGTTCCAGTACGCCTATGGCAGCTACGGCATGTCGATGGACCCGGCGTTCAATCTGCCGGCGATCAGCCTGGTGGACCGTGGCGTGGTGTATGCCATCGCGCATATCCGCGGCGGGCAGGAGATGGGCCGGCAGTGGTATGACGACGGCAAGTTGCTGCACAAGAAGAACACCTTCACCGACTTCGTCGATGTCACGCGCGGGTTGGTTGCGCAGGGCTATGCAGCCAAGGATCGCGTCGCCGCATCCGGTGGCAGCGCCGGTGGCCTGCTGATGGGCGCGGTGGCCAACATGGCCCCGCAGGACTACCGCGTGATGGTCGCGCAGGTGCCGTTCGTCGATGTGGTCACCACCATGCTCGACGCCAGCATCCCGCTCACCACCAACGAATACGACGAGTGGGGCAACCCGGAAAACAAGGCCTATTACGACTACATGCTGTCGTACTCCCCGTACGACAACGTGCGCAAACAGGCCTACCCGGCAATGTTCGTCGGTACCGGTCTGTGGGATTCGCAGGTGCAGTATTGGGAACCGGCCAAGTGGGTCGCCAAACTGCGCGACGACAACACCGGCGCCCAGCCGATCGTGTTCCGCACCAACATGGAAGCCGGCCACGGGGGCAAGTCCGGCCGCTTCCGTCGCTACCGCGAGGCGGCCGAATCGTATGCGTTTGTGCTGGATCAGCTTGGGGTCAAGTAGGTGAGGGGCGGGGATTTGGGAATCGGGATTTGGGATTGGTAAGAGCAGGGCTCTCCAGTTCCTGCGTGCAGACGTACCCTCATCCGCCCTTCGGGCACCTTCTCCCGGTGGGAGAAGGGGGGGCGCTGACCACCTCACCCCCCCACTGGTCGTATCATTTACCCATGACGCGACCGACTCGATTCCGCTGGGCCTGGTGGTTGCTGGCCTACGCCAGCCTGGCCACCGGCATCGTCGGTATCTTCGTGCCCGGGTTGCCGACCACCGTCTTCATTCTTATTTCCGCCTGGGCCGCCTCGCATGGCTCCGAGCGTCTGCACAACTGGCTGCTCTCGCATCCGCGCTTCGGCCCTGCCATTGTCGAATGGCAGACCTATCGCGCGGTCAGCCGCAAGGCCAAATGGATGGCCACGCTCACCATGACCGTCTGCGCCGGCATCATGCTGTGGTGCGTGCCGGTGTTCTGGGTCAAATGCCTGTCGATCGGCAGTATGGTGGTGGTGGCGATCTGGCTGTGGCTGCGCCCCGAGCCGCCACCGCGCGCGCTGCCCACCGCGCCCTGAGCGCACGGCAGTCAGGGTGTTCTGGCTATACTTCGGTGCATGAGTATTCTGTCCCGACCATCCGTTCGCCTCGCACTGGTTGGTGCGACCTTTGTCCTGCTTGCCGCTTGCGGTAACAAGGGCCCGCTGGTGATGCCGCAGAAGCCGGTTCCGGTGGAAGCCCAGCCCGTGCCGCAGCCGCCGGATGCGCCGCAACCGCTGGACGAGTCGACGCCGGCGCCTGCGCCGGTGAACACCGACACCCAGCCCGCGTCCACCACCGACCAGCCCGCTAGCCGCGGCAATGAGCGCTGACGGTCGCAGCGAGCGTCTGCGTTTCACCAAAATGCATGGCGCCGGCAACGATTTCGTGGTGCTGGACCTGCGCGACGGCACGCCACCGCCGGATGCCGCGCTGGCCGCACGTCTGGCCGACCGCCACTTCGGCGTGGGCTGCGACCAGATCCTGACCATCGAAGCGCCACGCAGCAGCGAGGCGGTGGCCGCCTACGGCATCTGGAATTCCGACGGCTCGGCCGCGCGCCAATGCGGCAACGGCGCGCGCTGTGTCGCGGCCTGGTTGGTGCGCGATGGCACGGCGCAGGGCGATGAATTCGTCATCGACAGCCCGTTCACCGCGCACCGCGTGCAGCGTCTTGACGCCGGCACCTATGCGGTGGCGATGGGCGTGCCGCACTTCGAGCCCACGCAGATCCCGTTGGCCGGCTTTGCACATGCGCGCGAGGAATACGCGCTGCCGGTGCACGGCGAGACGGTGCGCTTTGGCGCGGTGTCGATGGGCAACCCCCACGCCGTGATCGAGGTGGGTCGCGTGGATGCTGCGCCGGTGGAGCGCGTGGGTGGATTGTTGCAGCAGAATGCCGCGTTTCCCGATTCGGTCAACGTCGGTTTCGTCCAAGTTGTCGAGCCCACGCATGTGCGTCTACGCGTGTTCGAGCGCGGCGTCGGCGAAACCCTGGCCTGCGGCAGTGGCGCGTGCGCGGCGGCGGTGGTGCTGATGCAGCGCGGCCGTGTGGAACGCGATGTGCGCGTGTCCTTGCCCGGTGGCGAGCTGCGCATCCGCTGGGCCGGCGATCAGGAACAAGTGGTGATGTCCGGCCCGGCGGTGTTCGTTTTCGATGGAGAGTGGAACTGATGAGCGAGAGCGTGGATAAATTCAGCGCGCACGAAGTGGCCACGTGGTTGCGGCGCCACCCGACCTTCCTCAAACAGTTCCCGGACCTTGCGGTGAGTTTGCTGGTGCCACGCGACGACGGCCCGACCGCATCGCTGGCCACCTATCAGCTGGAAGTGTTGCGCGACAAGAATCGCGAACTGTCGCGGCGGTTGCACGAACTTGGCCACAATGCGCAGGACAACGAACGCCTGGCGGTGCGCACGCATCAACTGACGCTGGCGCTGATGCGTCAGACCAGCGCGGCCGATACGCTCAAGGCGATGGCGGCCTCGCTGGCAGAAGATTTCAATGGCGAACTGGTGCGACTGGTGTTGCTGACGCCGGTCGCCGGACTGGACGCCGACTGGCTGCAGGTCATCGCCGCCGATGACGCGCGCTTGGAGCCGTTCCGCGATTGTCTGAGCGACGGCGAGCCGATCTGCGGCCGCCTGCAGACCGAAAAACATGCACTGCTGTATGCCGAGCAAGCCGCCGAGGTGCAATCGACTGCGCTGCTGCCGTTGCCCGGCATCGGCCTGATCGCGGTCGGCAGCAGCGATGCCAATCGCTTCTATCCCGGCATGGGAACGCTGTTTCTGCGCATGATGGGCGAATCGTTGAGCGTCGCACTGCAACGCTTCGACGCATGATGCGCACCGCAGGGCGCGCCGATGCGAGCGACCTGCAGTGGATGGTTGCTCCGATGGCGCGGCAGCGAGGAATTTAAAGATGTCTTCGGTCGAAGACTTTCTTTCATATCTTCAGGTCGAACGGCAGGTGTCTGCGCACACGCTGGATGCCTATCGACGCGATCTGGCTGCGTTGGTGAGCTGGGCGGCCGAGCAAAAGAGTGAAGATGGCGCGCCGTTGGATGCTGCGCTGCTGGACAGCGCGCAACTCACCAGCGCGCAGTTGCGCCAGTTCGTCGCTGCCGAGCATCGACGCGGTCTGTCGCCCAAGAGCCTGCAGCGCCGGCTCTCGGCATGCCGTAGCTATTACGCCTGGCTGCTCAAGCATGGCCGCATTGCAGCCAGCCCGGCGGCAGCGATGCGTGCGCCCAAGGCGCCGCGCAAATTGCCGCAGGTATTGGATGCCGATGAAGCGGTGCGCCTGGTCGAAGTGCCGACCGATGCGCCGCTGGGCTTGCGCGACCGCGCCTTGCTGGAGTTGTTCTATTCTTCCGGTCTGCGCTTGAGTGAGCTATGCGCGCTGCGCTGGCGCGATCTGGATCTGGAGAGCGGCCTGGTGATGGTGCTGGGCAAGGGCGAAAAGCAGCGCCTGGTGCCGGTGGGGTCGCATGCGATCACCGCACTGCGCGCGTGGCTACGCGATAGCGGCGGGCGTGCCGAAACGCATGTGTTCCCCGGCCGTGCGGGCGGTGCGATTTCGCAACGTGCGGTACAGATCCGCATCAAGCAACTGGCGGTGCGCCAGGGCATGTTCAAGGACGTGCATCCGCATATGCTGCGGCACAGTTTTGCCAGCCATATTCTTGAATCGTCCGGCGATCTGCGCGGCGTGCAGGAGTTGCTCGGCCACTCGGATATTGCCACCACGCAGATTTATACGCATCTGGATTTCCAGCATCTGGCCAAGGTCTACGACGCCGCGCATCCGCGTGCCAAGCGCAAGAAAGCTGATGAGTGAGTGCGGGCGAAGCGCGCGCACACTGACATGTCCAAGCAGTGCGCTCGCACTCCTGCCGTCTGAGCGCGCTGCATCAGCCGCCCGCAGTACATGCGCGCAGCATGCTTGAACCCGGCAGGGGCGTCCCCACCTCATTGGAAACCCCCGGAGGACCCATGGACCCCAGCCAGAATCCCAACATCGTTCACGCCACCACCATCATTTCGGTTCGGCGTGGTGGGCATGTCGCCGTTGCCGGCGATGGCCAGGTCACGCTTGGCCATACCGTCATGAAGGGCAATGCGCGCAAGGTGCGCCGGCTTGGCCGCGAGGGTCAGGTGTTGGCCGGTTTTGCCGGCGCTGCCGCCGATGCGTTCACCTTGTTCGAGTTGTTCGAAGCCAAGCTCGACAAGCACGGCCAGCTGACTCGCGCAGCGGTGGAATTGGCCAAGGATTGGCGCACCGAGCGCCGCCTTGGCAAGCTCGAAGCCCTGCTTGCGGTCGCCGATAAAGAGACCTCGCTGATCATCAGCGGCACCGGCGATGTAATCGAACCGGAAGACGGCATCATCGCCATCGGCTCGGGTGGTTCGTACGCCTTGTCGGCCGCCCGCGCGCTGTTGGCGCACACCGAACTGGATGCCAAGACCATCGCCACCGAAGCGATCCACATCGCTGGCGATATCTGTATCTATACCAATCGCAATGTGGTGGTCGAAGAGCTGTGAATCGGGAGTGGGGAATCGGGAATCGCAACAGCGGTTTCGTCTCCACTCCAACGATATAGGTTCTTGATTCTTGCCCCACGATTCCCCATTCCCAATTCTCGACTTCCCAATGCCAAATCCCGATACCTCAACCATGACTCCGCGCGAAATCGTGCAGGAGCTCGACCGTCATATCGTTGGCCAGCACGACGCCAAGCGCGCGGTGGCCATTGCGCTGCGCAACCGCTGGCGGCGCATGCAGTTGCCGGAAGAACTGCGCAACGAAGTGATGCCCAAGAACATCCTGATGATCGGCCCCACCGGCGTCGGCAAGACCGAGATCGCGCGGCGTCTGGCCACATTGGCCAATGCGCCCTTCGTCAAGGTGGAAGCCACGCGCTTTACCGAAGTGGGCTACGTCGGCAAGGACGTGGAACAGATCATTCGCGATCTGGCCGATACCTCGGTCAAGCTGTATCGCGAGCAGGCCAAGGTGCGCGTGCGCAACCAGGCCGAAGAACGTGCCGAAGACCGCATCCTGGATGCGTTGCTGCCGCGACGTGCCGTCGGGATTGGTTTCGACCCGGAGGCCGCGCGTCACGAGCCGTCGTCGCAGGACAACGACACCCGCATCAAGTTTCGCCGCATGCTGCGCAATGGCGAGCTGGACGAGCGCGAAATCGAACTGGAAGTCGCGGTCAACGCCAGCATGGACATCATGACCCCGCCGGGCATGGAAGAAATGGGCCAGCAGCTGCGGCAGATGTTTTCCAATCTGGGCAGCGGCAAGTCGCAGAAGCGCAAACTCACCATCAAGGCCGCGCGCCCGCTGCTGATCGAAGAAGAGGCTGGCAAGCTGGTCAACGAAGACGACGTACGTGCTGCAGCGATCGAAGCCTGCGAGCAGCATGGCATCGTGTTCATCGATGAGATCGACAAGGTCGCCAAGCGTGGCGAAGCCGGTTCGACCGGTGGCGATGTAAGTCGCGAAGGTGTGCAGCGCGATCTGCTGCCATTGGTAGAAGGTTCCAACGTGTCGACCAAGTACGGCACGGTCAAGACCGACCATATCCTCTTCATCGCGTCCGGCGCGTTTCATCTGGCCAAGCCCAGCGATCTGATTCCCGAATTGCAGGGCCGTTTCCCGATCCGGGTGGAATTGACCGCACTGACCAAGGCCGATTTCGTGCGCATCCTTACCGAGCCCAAGGCCGCGTTGATCAAGCAGTACGAAGCCTTGTTGCAAACCGAGGGCGTGAACTTGACCTTCGGTGCCGATGCGGTGGACCGGCTGGCCGAGATCGCCGCGCAGGTCAACGAGCGCCAGGAGAATATCGGTGCGCGTCGTCTGCACACGGTGCTGGAGCGCTTGCTGGATACGCTTAGCTACGAAGCCCCGGATCGCGATGGACAGAGCGTCGCCGTGGACGCGGCGTATGTCGATGCGCAGTTGGGTGAGCTGGTGCAGGATCCGGATCTGAGCCGCTACATCCTTTAAGGCATGCAGGGTGTTGCAACGCAAAGGCCCGCCGATTCGGCGGGCCTTTGCGTTGCGTGCATCGCGCATCGAAATCAGCAACGCGTGACATGCCTGATTGCAGCGCGCATGCACAAGGCGGCGCGGCGACTGCGTGCCATCGTTAGCGAGAAGCACCATGGCGCAGATTGGCGCTGTAGCGATGCAGTAACTCCATGTGCACCTGCGCGTAGGCGGTGTCGGTCAGGCTGGTGGCCAGTGGCGAGGTGACTGCAGCCCGCGCCGCTTCCGCGCGCGCCTGGTCCAGATCTTCGCTGCGTGCGGCCAGATCGGCGAGCACGAACACCTTGTCCGGCTGCACTTCCACGTAGCCACCGCAGACATAGATCTGCAACGGCTCGCCGCTGACCGGGTGGATATGCAGCATGCCTTCGGCCAGGATGGTCAGCAGCGGCGTGTGCCGTGCCATCACGCCGAAGCGGCCCTCGCTTCCGGGAAGGCTGACCTCGCGCACTTCGCCGCTCCACAACGCACCGCTCAGGCTGACGATGTCCAGCTGCAGGGAATGCGCAGTGGACGTGTTGGACACCTGTTCGTTGGCCGCTGCCATCAATGATCTACCGGGTAAAACGCGAGCTTAGCGCCCGGCGTGTCAAAAGACCTTGATTGATATCAACTCAGATGAGCGTGCCGAGCGTTGCGCGTGGATGGCACGTGCAACGCGGCGTGCGCTGTGCTTACGCGTGCGGGCAAGCGCTGTCCAGTCTGCTCAAGCGGCGTCAGTCTTCGCCGATGTCTTCGTTCCACACATCGGGGTTGGCGGAAATATAGCCGCCCAGCAAGTCGATGCATTCCTGGCTTTGCAGGTCGATGACGTTGACGCCGTGCTCGCGCAGCCAGGACACGCCGCCCTGGAAGGTGACCGACTCGCCAACCACCACCGTGCCGATATTGAACTGGCGTACCAGCCCGCTGCAGTACCAGCAGGGTGCCAGCGTGGTCACCATGATGGTGTCCTTGTAGCGGCGCTGGCGGCCGGCCTTGCGGAAGGCATCGGTCTCGCCGTGCACGGAGGGATCGTTTTCCTGTACGCGGCGGTTGTGACCGCAACCGAGCAGACGCCCGTCGTTGTGATACAGCGCAGCGCCGATCGGGATGCCGCCTTCGGCCAGGCCTTGGCGGGCTTCGGCGATGGCGGTGTCGAGCAGGGCGCGGTAGTCGGGGGTGGTGATCATGCAGGCTCCTGGGTGGCAGCGTCGGCGCGACGCAGCATGTCGGTGTGGGGAATGCCGTCTTCCAGATACACGGCGGAAGATGGCGTAAAACCGTGTGCGGCATAGAACGCTTGCAGGTGCGATTGCGCACCCAGTTGCACTGCGCTGGCGGGCCAGTGTTGCTGCACCACGCGCAAGCCTTCGCGTAGCAGCGCATGCGCAAAGCCGTGACCACGCTGTGCGGCGGCAATGACCACCCGGCCGATACCGGGTTCGGGATAACTCACGCCGGGCGGCAACACGCGCAGATACGCGGCCAACGCAGCGTCGTCAGTGCTGCCGAGCAGATGCAGCACGCCCGGTAACACATCCTTGCCGTCCAGCTCCGGATACGCGCACTGCTGCTCCACCACAAACACATCCGAGCGCAGCCGCAGCAGCGCATACAGCTGCGTAGTGCTCAGGTGCTCGAAGCGCAGGCATTGCCAGCGCAGCGAGAGCGAATGGGAGGACGAAGACGACATCACCGCATGATAGCGACTACGTTGGCTTAGAGTGGCTAACAAAACGTAGCGAGCGGCTGCGTAGTAGTTTTGTTAGCCGCTCTTAGTCGACTGCGCTGCCGGTGTCGATTGCCACCACCACCGACATGCCCGCGCGCAGGCGCGCTGCCAGCGGCTGGCCGGGATCGATGCTGATGCGCAGCGGTATACGCTGGGCGATCTTGACGAAATTGCCGGTGGCGTTATCGGCCGGCAACACGCTGAACTCCGAGCCGGCGGCCGGGGAAATTTCCTGTACGCGCCCGTGCAGACGTGCATTGTTCAGCGCATCCACGCTGAAGCTGGCGGGCTGGCCGATGCGGATCTTCGCCATCTGGGTTTCCTTGAAATTGGCCACGATCCACAGCGTGTCCGGCACCAGCGACATCAGCTGCGTGCCATTGGTGACGTAGGCGCCCTGGCGCACGCCGAGCTGACCGAGCTGGCCATCGCGCGGGGCAACAATGCGCGTGTTGTCCAGATTGATCTGCGCCAGTTGCACGGCCGCTTGCGCGTTGGCAACCGCCGCTTGCAGCGCGGCGCGATTGACGGTGACGCTGCGTGCATTTTCTTCGGCGGCCTGCACCGCGGCGCGTGCCTGCGCCACGCCGGCATCGGCCTGTGCGCGTGCGGCGAAGGCGGTGTCGCGATCCTGCTCGGAGACCAATTGCTGGCTGGCCAGTTGCTGCGTGCGTGCGTACGCCGAGCGGGTGCGATCGCGCTGCGCCTGATTGCTGCTCAGTGCCGCGCGTTGTTCGGCGATGGTGGCATCGGCGCTATGCCGCTGCTGGTCCCAGTTGGACAGGTTGGCTTGCGCGGTCTGCACCTGCGCCCTGGCCTGTTCGAGTTGCTGGGCATAGATGCGGTCGTCGATTTTGGCCAGCAACTGGCCGTGCTTCACATGCGCGAAATCCTGCACCGGCACGTCGGTGACATAGCCGCTGACCTGTGGTGCGATCACGGTGATCTGCCCGTGCACCATCGCGTTCTCGGTACGCTCGATGGCACTGACGAACGGCGGCAGGCGCCATGCATACAGCACCAGCAACACGCCAATGAGCGCAAGCCCGCCGAAGCCGAGTGCGCCAGCGATGCGGCGACGTCTGCGACGTTGCTGATCGGCAAGAGAAGTTGAATCTGCAGGTGTATTCATGGGCGCGCAGTGGAAACAGGAGAGAGGGGCGACACGGGTGGGCGCACATAACGCCGCCACACCAGCACGGACAGGATCCATAGCCCGGTGGCGATGGCGATGCAGCCGATCAACAGAAACACGTCGTTATAGGCGAGCACATTGGCTTCGCGCGTGGCCACGCTGCCCAGGGCGCGCACGCCCTGGGCCTGGCGCAGGGCAGGGTCGCCGATGCTGCGGCCGTACAGGCTTGCATAGGCTTGCACGCGCGCGGCCACTTGCGGGTCGCTCAACACAAGGTGCTCGACCAGCTGACTGGAATGGTATTTCTCCCGCACCACCTGCACCGTGCCGAGCAGGGCGCTGCCAAGCAGGCCGCCCATGTTCTGCGCCATGCCGAACAGCACCACGAAACTGATCAGATTGCCGGGTTGCGCAATCACCCGGCCCAGCCCCGCGACCATTGCCGGGCCGATGAAGAAGGTGCTGCCGAAGGCCAGCAGGAACTGGCTGACGTACATCTGTTCGGGGCGGGTGAGGCTGGTGGCATCGGCATCCATGAAACAACCGATACAGATCGCGGCAACCGCAATGATCAGATGCTCGGCCACCCGCGCCGGATTGATCAGCCACGCGCTGGCGGCCACGCCGGCCACCGCGCCCAACAGCATCAGCGCGAACAAGGTCTGCAATTGTGTGTTCGCCAGCCCCAGGGTCTGGAAAAAGCCGATCGCGCCAGTGCTTTGTTCGGACAGCACCAGCCGGATCAGCAGGATTGCCAGGCCCAGCCGCAGCATGTCGCCGCTGGCCAGCCAGCGCGTATTGATCATCGGGTTGCGGCGGTTGTGCTCGATCCACGCCGCCGTGCACAGCAGCACGATGGAGGCGGCAAGCACTACGCCCAGCCACGGCGTACTGGTCCACCACAGCAACCGTCCCAGCGAGAGCACCGCCGCCAGACCGGCCGAACCGGCCGCGAACAGGCTGAAGGTGAGGAAATCCAGTGGCTCGAACACCCGATAGCGATCGCTCGGCGGCAGCTTGAGCGCCAGCACGCAGGCCAGCGCAAACACCGCCAGGCCGAATTCGAACAGATACAGGCCCTGCCACTCGCCAAATTCCAGCAGATCGGTGGAAAACACCCGCGCCAACGGCAATGCGAGTTGCGTGACGCCCAGCCCGGTCACCACCGCCTTGAGCCGGTACCTGGCTGGAAACGCCTGGATCACGTAATACAGCCCCAGCGAACTGAGCGCCGCGCCCACCAGCCCGTGCGCAGCACGCACGGTAATGGCAGAGCTCAGGCTGTGCACGAACAGATGCGCGAAGGCGATGGCCGCATACAGCGCCAGGAAGATTTCGGTGAAGCGGCGCAGCCCGAACTGCTGGCGAAACTTCACCAGCAGCAGGTTGGCCGACATGTTGGTCATCACGTAGGCGGCCGGCAGCCAGGCCATTTCAGTGGCGTAGGCGCCCAGCGTGCCTTGCAGATAGGTCAGGTTGGCGGTGACCAGCGCATTGCTCAGCCCACCGGTCAGCGCCACCACCACGCCGACCAGCCCGTACTGGATGCGCCGCCGGGTGGGGTGCAGGGGCGTGGAGGCCGACCCTGGCAGGGTGGGCTTCTCATGGGGCTGCCAGTCGCGCTGGACGTACTTGTCGCGCACCGAATGCTCGCTGGGCCAGTCGCTGAAGAAGACGGCGATTGTGGTCCGGTTGCGGTCATGGCGGCGTCAGCAGTGCGATAATCCACCCATGAGCGAATCTCCCTATACCTCCGGCACCACCCATTTCGGCTTTCGCGATGTCGCTGCCAAGGACAAGCAGAAGCTGGTCGGCGACGTCTTCACCTCGGTCGCGCGCAACTACGACCTGATGAACGATCTGATGAGTCTGGGCGTGCACCGCGCGTGGAAACGCTACTTCGTGGCGACCGCGCAGGTGAAGCCGGGCGACCGCGTGCTGGATCTGGCCGGCGGCACCGGCGACATCGCGGTGCTGCTCAAGGAGCGTGTGGGCAATGAGGGCGCGGTGGTGTTGGGCGACATCAACGCCGGCATGCTCTCGGTGGGCCGCGACCGGCTGACCAACCGTGGCCTGGTGGCCGGCTTCGACTACGTGCAATGCAATGCCGAAGCGCTGCCGTTCCCGGATCAAAGTTTCGATCTGGTGACCATCTCCTTCGGCCTGCGAAACGTCACCGATAAAGACGCTGCGCTGCGCGAGATGTACCGCGTGTTGAAGGTGGGCGGGCAGGCGCGCGTGCTGGAATTTTCCGAAGTCACCGCCGATTGGTTCAAGCCGATCTACGACTTCCACTCGTTCAAGATTTTGCCCAAGCTGGGCCAGCTGTTCGCACGCGATGCCGATAGCTACCAGTACCTGGCCGAGAGCATCCGCAAGCATCCGCCGCAGGAATCGCTCAAGGGCATGATGCGCGAAGCCGGATTTGCGCGTTGCCACTTCAAGAATCTGACCGGCGGCATCGTGGCGATCCACTCCGGCTACAAGATCTGAGCGTGATCCGACGCGGCGTTGGCTGAGCGTCTGGTCCGGCGTGCATCGCGCGCCGGATATCGCGCAAGGACGTTGCGCTTGTGTTCGCTTGCCGCGCCATCACGACTTGCGCGCCTGCGTTTGCCGACAAACTTTTGAGACTCCCGTCGCGTTGGCTCCACCAATGGTCGGCGACACTAGGCCACCTTTCGCTGGAGACGTGCATGCGCTTGTACGCAGGGCTGTCGCGCGTGTTTCCTCGCTCCTTCAGCGCCAAGCTGCTGGCGGTGACGTTTGTCGGCATCCATTTGCCGCTGCTGTTGCTGATCGTCTGGCTGGCATCGCAAAGCGAGTTGGGTGGACGCCCGCTGTGGTCGGTGGTGATCGTGGCATTGCTGGCCACGCTGGCGGGCACCGCGCTGACGCTGTCTGCACTGTATCGCCTGCTCGCGCCACTGCGCATCGCCGCCGACGCGCTGGATGCGTACTACGCCGACCAACGCCTGCCCACGCTGCCCGAACATGGCGACGACGAGTTGGGGCGTTTGCTGCGCGGCATCAATCGCAGCCTGCGCGGTATCGATGCCGGCATGCGCGATCTCAAGAAGCACGCCTTGTTCGATTCGCTGACCGAAGCGTTGAACCGGCGCGGGTGCGAGCAGGCGATGCTGGATTCGGTCACCGCCGCGCAGCGCGAAGGCTGGCCGTTCGTGTTGTTCGTGCTGGACATGGACAACCTCAAGACGATCAACGACCGTTTCGGCCATCTGGCCGGTGACCGCGTGTTGGTGCGGCTGGTGGAATCGGCGTACGGCTGGCTCGGTGCGCAGGACTGGATCGGGCGTTGGGGCGGTGATGAATTTTTGATCGGCGTGCATGCCGGCGAAGACGAGGCCACGCTCAAACTCAATCAATGGCTGTCGATGCTCGAACGCGACGATGCCGACGAAGCGCCGCTGCATGTCAGCGCCGGCAGCGCGGTCTGCGAGCAGGGTCTGGATGCCACCGAGTTGTATCGACGCGCCGATGCGGCGATGTACCGCGCCAAGTTCTCCGGCGGCCGGCGCCTGGTGCGCGACGGGCACGATACCCCGCGCAGTCATCCGGTGACCTGAGCCGCCAGCGATGGCACGGGCAGGCAATGGCCCAGAGCGCTAAAATGCCCGATTCCCCTTGCTGCGGTGCCGTCGATGCGCTTCCCGTTCCTGTCGCTGTCCCTGGCCGTCTCCATCGCGCTGGCCGGCTGTTCCAACGAGTCCACACCGCCGGCCGCGACCAACGCGGCACCGGCCGCCACCGCCAAGGCCCCCGTGAAAGCAGACGCCCGCAACCACGACGAAAGCTCCTACGCCCAGCCGCAGCTGGTGGCCATCAAGGATCTGGCGCTGGACCTGAAGCTGGATTTCGACGCCAAGCAGATCGGCGGCACCGCCACCTACACGCTGGACTGGAAGGACAAGGCCGCCAAGCAGTTGGTGCTGGACACGCGCGAGCTGAGCATTGCGCAGGTGCAGGCCGACGACGGCAAGGGCGCGCTGGCGCCGCTGCAGTTCGCGCTGGCGCCGGCCGACAAGACCTTCGGCAGCAAGCTCACCATCGAGACGCCGACTCAGCCGTCCAAGATCGTGATCACGTATCACACCGCACCGACCGCCTCGGGCCTGCAGTGGCTGGAGCCGTCGATGACCGAAGGCAAGCAGCTGCCTTTCATGTTCAGCCAGTCGCAGGCGATCCACGCGCGCAGCTGGGTGCCGTTGCAGGACACCCCGAGCGTGCGCTTCACCTATAGCGCGCATGTGACCTCGCGCCCGGACGTGATGGTGCTGATGAGCGCCGACAACGACCCCAAGGCCGCGCGCGATGGCGATTACAGCTTCAAGATGCCCGAGCCGATTCCCTCGTATCTGCTGGCGATCGCTGCCGGCGATGTGGTGTTCAAGCCGATTTCCGCACGCTCGGGCGTGTGGGCCGAGCCGGCCATGGCCGACAAGGCCGCCAAGGAATTCGAAGACACCGAAAAGATGATCGGTGCCGCCGAAAAACTCTATGGCCCGTATCGCTGGGGCCGTTACGACATGCTGGTGCTGCCGCCGTCGTTCCCGTTCGGCGGCATGGAAAATCCGCGCCTGACCTTCGCCACGCCCACCGTGATCGTCGGCGACAAGTCGCTGGTGTCGCTGGTCGCGCACGAACTGGCGCATAGCTGGTCGGGCAACCTGGTGACCAATGCCAGCTGGAAGGACATCTGGCTCAATGAAGGCTTCACCACCTACGTGCAGGCGCGCATCACCGAGGCGTTGTACGGCGCGGAGATGGCCGAGATGGAGCGCGAGATCGACCAGGGCGATCTGCTGGCTGAAGTAAAGGACATGGCGCCGGCCGACCAGGCATTGGCATTGCCGCCGTTGGCCGAGCGCGACCCCGACGAAGCCTTGAGCCAGGTGGCCTACGTCAAGGGCGCGTGGCTCCTGCAGTTCCTGGAGCAGCGCTTCGGGCGCGAAGTGTTCGACCCGTTCCTGCGTGGCTGGTTCGACGATCATGCGTTCCAGAGCGCCACCACCGACCAGTTCGTCGATTACCTCAACAAGAACCTGCTGGCCAAGCATCCCAATACCGTGAGCGCGGCCGAAGTGGATGCGTGGTTGAAGCAGCCGGGCATCCCGGCCTTCGCCACCAAGGCCCGCTCGCGCAGCTTCTCGATCGTGGACACCGCACGCATCGCCTGGAGCGGCAGCGGCACGCTACCCAACAAGCAGGTCACCGGCGAATGGGGCACGCAGGAATGGGTGCATTTCCTCAGCGGCATGGGCGCCACCTTGAAGCCGGAACAGCTCAAGCAACTGGATGATGCCTACCACTTCACCGGCACCCCGAACGGCGAAATCGCGATGCGTTGGTACCCGCTGGCGATCCGTAGCGGCTACACCGACGCACAGGCCGCAGCAGGCGAGTTCATCGAACGCGTCGGTCGCCGCAAGCTGGTGCTGCCGATCTATGCCGAACTGTTGAAGACCCCGGACGGCATCGCCTTCGCCGAACAGGCCTTCGAAAAGGCCAAGCCCAGCTATCACCCGATCACCACCGCATCGGTGGCCGAGATGATTGCCAAGGCCAAGGCGGCACCGCCCAAGCAGCCGTAATGGCAGGGGAGGGCGTTGCAGATGCCCTCCCGCCGCTGCATCGTGTCCTGCAATCGCCCTGTAGGAGCGCACCCGGGCGCGATGTGGCATTCCCGATGGAGCCCCATCGCGCCCAGGTGCGCTCCTACGGTGTCCGGCCGTCTGCTGGCAGGCTGTCTGCGTAGGCGGTTGATCAATTCCATCGGGGCAGGCTGGTATCGTTGCCATTGAATTCGCCCCGGAGTCCACGATGAAGTATCTGCTGAGCGCGGCCTTGTGCGTCGCTGCATTGAGTGGCTGTACCGACCGCGAGGCGCAACGCCAGGCGCAGGAAACCGCACAGGCGCAAGCCAAAGAACACGATGCCGATGCGCTCGCCAAGCAATACGACGAGGCAGTGAAAGCGCAGAACTGGGACATGGCACGCGCGCATGGCGCCGCGTTGCTGGAAGGCTACGCCGGCACCGCTGCGGCCACGCGCATCGAGCCCGGTTACGCCGACATCAAGGCCAGGGGCGAGCAGGCGCGCGAACTGCGCCGCATGCAGGCGTTATGGCAATACTCACAGGTGCCGGCCAAGGGCGGCACGCAGCGCTCGGCGATGATCGATGCCAAGGAACGCGTGGACGTGGACGGCAGCGGCCCGAAGCCGGTGAGCCTGGTGTTCCGCGATCACCCGCAGTGGAAGCGCCACAGCTATCTGGTGCTCAAGGCCGGCGACTTCAACTGCTACAGCGGCTGCAAGGTGCAGGTCTCGGCCGACGGCGGTGCAGCGCGCCTGATGGCCGCACATCGCCCCGACACCGATGAAGCGATCGCGATGTTCATCGACGACGACAAGGCGCTGTGGAAATTGGTGCGCAATGCCAAGCGCGTCAGCATCGCGTTTCCGGTGAAAGCCGGCGGCACGCGCACCGCCGAGTTCGAAGTGGGTGGGCTGGATAACACGCAGATGCCGGGCTGGAAGTAGGCATGAGCAATACACGACTGCGCAGCGAACAGGTGCGCGCGGTCGATGCACGGCATCGGTATGTATCGTTCCTCCACTGCGGTTGATTTCGCACAGTCTGCATCTTCCTGACAACTGTTTGCCGTGTTGCATCAGCACTCTTAAATTTTCGCGCGTATGGACTGCATGACACTCACACAAACATCTCCCGCGTTGTCCGACTACCGCCACTGGGTGTTCGACATGGATGGCACGCTGACCGAAGCCGTGCATGATTTCGTGTTGATTCGACGCGCGCTGGACATCCCGCCCGAGGCCGACATCCTGCATCACCTGGCATCGCTACCTGCCGACCAGGCTGCTGCCAAACACGCCTGGTTACTCGAGCACGAGCGTGAACTCGCACGGACCGCACGCGCCGCGCCCGGTGCAGTGGAATTGGTGCGTGCATTGCAGGCGGCCGGATGCCAACTCGGCATGCTTACCCGCAACGCACGCGAACTGGCGCAGGTGACGTTGCAGGCGATCGGCCTGCACGATGCATTTGCCTGGGACACCATCGTCGGCCGTGACGAGGCCGCGCCCAAACCCGCGCCCGATGGCCTGCAGTATTTCGAACGACGCTGGTCGGTCGACGGTGCGGCATTGGTGATGGTCGGCGACCACCACAACGACCTGGCCTGCGGTCGTGCCGTTGGCGCCTGCACGGTGCTGGTCAACACGCCGGGTGACCCTTGGCCCGGCTTTGCCGACTGGCGTCTGCAGGATTGCACGCAGTTGCTTACGCGGTGGAAAGGCTAGCGCGCTGTCTGGCAAGTAGGCGCAAAGTGCGGATTCCGACGCCGGATACGGCGCCGCGCACAGACCAACCCACACACGCAACGTCTGTCAGTCTTGTGCGAATGCTTCGGCTCATGGAGGGCGCTTGCACGCGTACCGGCGTGGGACACGCCGCAAGTACGTCCGTGTAGGCTCTTACGCGGCATCCATGCCGCGTAAGGTCCCACGCCGGTACGCGCGCAAGCACCGCCGATTTCGGTCGATGTCTGAAGGAAAAACGGGGTCTGATGTGCAGGCAGTGTGTTGGAACAAGGCGTGCCAGCAAAAGCTGCGGACGCGACCTGATGCAGCCAGCAGCGAGCAAAACCCCGCAGTCATTGCCATGGCACTTGCTGACTGGAAAAACCGAACCATCTGCACCACCGATGTAACAGCACGCCCGGTGCAAACTGTGCCAAAACCGTGACAGTGCACCTCGCTCAAGCGACTGCCATCACAGCAAAGCCCCGCTGCCCCGACATGGTGCATCGCACCAGTGCACTGGCATGGCGTTTGCTCTCTTCTCCCTCGACGTTTCCGACGTCTGCGACGCAACTGGCTGCAACGGTGCCTGCGCTGCGGATGTTTCAACCGACTGGTTGTTCAATCGAAGGGGTAGACGCATATGCATCAATCTTCCTGTCGCAGCATTCGCAGCGGTGCGCTGCTCATGCTTGCGCTGAGCGCCGCGCTGTCCGGCTGTAAAAAGGACGCGGCCACTGAAACTGCAGCGCCCGCACCGGCAGCCGCGCCCGCCGCTGCGCCGCCGGCCGCCGCCGTGGTCGACACCGATGGCGAATTCACCACCAATGCCAGCAACCCGGATAACTGGGGCGGCATCGGGCGCGACTTCGCACTTACCCGGCATAGCCCGCTGGCCGAAATCAATCGCGACAACGTCAAGAATCTCAAGATGTCGTGGGAGATGAAGACCGATGCCACGCGCGGCCACGAAGGCCAGCCGCTGGTGATCGGCAGCATCATGTACATGGTCAGTGCCTACCCGAACAACGTGTTCGCCATCGACCTGGCGGCGCAGGACGACGGTGGCAAGGTGTTGTGGAAATACACCCCGCAACAGGACGAACGCTCGGTGGCGGTGGCGTGCTGCGATACGGTCAACCGCGGCGCTTCGTATGCCGATGGCAAGCTGGTGTTCGGCAGCCTGAGCGGCGATGTGATCGCACTCGATGCCAAGACCGGCAAGGAAGTGTGGAAGCAGAAACTCGGGCATCCGGACAAGGGCGAAACCATCACCATGGCGCCGATCATTGCCGACGGCAAAGTGATCGCCGGCATCAGCGGCAACGAGTTCGGCGTGCTCGGGCGCGTGGCGGCCTACAGCCTGGCCGATGGCAAGCAGGTGTGGTCCTGCGATGCGGCCGGCACCGACAAGGCGATCTGCCTGGGTGCGGATTTCAATAAGGCCAATCCGCAGCACGGCCAGCTCGGGGATCTGGGCGTCAAGACCTTTCCTAACGACGAATGGAAGCGTGGCGGCGGTGCGGCCTGGGGCTGGTATAGCTACGACCCGAAATTGAAGCTGCTCTATTACGGCACCGGTAATCCCGGCCTGTGGAGCCCGTCGTATCGCTGCGGCAAGACCTCGCAAGAGGAATGCAACAACGGCGAGCATGACAACAAGTGGTCGATGACCCTGTTCGCACGCAAGATCGATACCGGCGAAGCGGTGTGGGGTTATCAGAAGACCCCGTTCGACCAGTGGGATTACGACGGCATCAACGAGCCGATCCTGGTCGATCTGACCATCGACGGCAAGGAAGTTCCGTCCGTGGTGCAGTTCGATCGCAACGGCTTTGCCTACGTGCTTGATCGTCGCGACGGCACCTTGCTGCGCGCGCACAAGTTCGTGCCGGCCAACTGGGCCGAACGCATCGACATGAAGACCGGCCGCCCGGTGAAAGTGGCCGCGCATTCGCCACTGGAACGCGGCAAGAAAGTGCAGGCGTTCCCCTCGGCGATGGGCGGCAAGGATCAGCAGCCGTGCTCGGTGGATCCGGCCAATTCGGCGGTGTTCTTCTGCGGCACCAACAACTGGCATATGGAGCTGGAACCGCAGGAACGCGGCAACACCATGATGGGTCTGCCGTACGTGTTCGCCAACGTGATGATGAAGCCCAACGAGCCGGGTGCGCTGGGCATCGTCAAGGCATTCGATGTGGTGGAAGGCAAGTCCAAGTGGGAGATCAAGGAGAAGTTCCCGGTGTGGAGCGGCACCCTGGTCACCGATGGCGGGCTGGTGTTCTACGGCACGCTGGATGGCTGGTTCCGTGCGGTGGACAAGGACACCGGCAAGAAGCTGTGGGAGATGAAGTTGCCCTCCGGCATCATCGGCAACCCGATCGCCTACAAGGCCAATGGGCACCAGTACGTGGCGGTGTTCTCCGGCATCGGTGGCTGGATCGGCTTGCCGGTCGCCGCAGGTCTGGACCCGGCCGATCCGTATGGCGCGCTGGGCGCAGCCGGTCTGGCATTCGGTGCCGGCTTCGACAAGATCCCGCTCGGCGGCATGGTGCATACCTTCCGTATCGATGGCGCCGGCAAGACTGTGACCGCCAGTGCCACCGCCACTGCGGCCGCAGGTGGCGGCACCGCCAACGCCGCAGCGAAGACCGCACGATGAGATCCAGGCAAGGCGTTGCAAGCGCGCACCGGCAGCTGGCTGCCGGTACGCGTGGCATGAGCCGGCAGCTGCGTCAGCTGCTGGTGCTTTGCAGCCTCGGACTCGTCGCCGCAGGCTGCACACGCGAGCCGTCCTCACCGGCGGCTCGCGCTTCTGATTCCGGTGCGGCGCCCACAGCGGCGCCTGCATCCACTGCAGCGCCAGCCTCCGCGCAAACGCCGGCCAACACGCCGCCACCTGCGCCCGATCCCACTGTGCTGCGCGTCTGCGCCGACCCGGGCAACATGCCGTTATCCAACAAGGCCGGCGAGGGCTTTCAGAACAAGATCGCGCAGGTTGTGGCCGATGCCATGGGCCGGCGCCTGGAATACGAGTGGCGCACCTACTACCAACGCGGGCTGGCACGCAGCACCATCAATGCCGGCCGCTGCGATGTGCTAATGGATCTCAACAGCGATTTCGAGCAGGGTCTGACCACCCGCCCGCTGTATCGCTCGGCCTATATGCTGGTGACGCGCAAAGGTTTAGATCTGGTGCCGACCTCGCTGGACGACCCTGCGCTGAAAAAGCTGCGGCTGGGCGTGTTCCAAAGTTCGCCCGCACGCCAGGCGTTATACGAGCACGGCATCAGTGGCGATGTGCAGTATCTGTTTTACGACTCGGCCACCGCGCCGGAAGAACATCCCGGCAAGCTGGTCGAACGCGTCGCCGCCAATGAACTGGATGCGGCCGAATCCTGGGGCCCGGTGGCCGGGTATTACGCGCAACGCAGCGGGCTGGGCTTGGTGCCGCTCAACACTATCGACGATTCGGTCTTGGAGTACTCGATGGCGTGGGCAGTGTCGCGCAAAGACGCGGACCTGCGCGATGCCTTGAACACGGCCATGCAACAGAGTGCGGTGAAGATCGCCGAGATCCTGCGCAGCTATCACGTGCCGCTGGTGCGGTGTAGCGACTGCGTGGTGGCCGGCGATCTGGCATCGCACGGGCCGTATGCGACGCCGACGCCAGCGTCGAAGGCACCGAGCCCGGCCGCGTCGTCGCAGGAACTGGCGCAGCTGCAACTGCGCATCGCCGACGGTGCCGACCCGAACCAGGAACTGGCGCATGCGCTGGATGCCGGCGATGGCGTGCGTGCGGCGTGGCTGTTGCGGCATGGCGCCGATGCCAATCGTCCCAACCTGCTCGGCGAGCCGCCGCTGCATCAGGCCATCCGCAATCAGGAACCGGATCTGGTCAGCCTGTTGCTCGATGCCGGTGCACGCCTAAATGCGCGCGATAGCAGCGGCTGGACCGCCTTGATGAAGGCGGCCTGGGCCAACGATGCCGACAGTGTGGCCAAGTTGCTGGGTAAGCGTGCACCGGTGGACACCGTCTCCGGCGATGGCTGGAGCGCGCTGGAGTTGGCGGTGTCCTACGCCGATGCCGGCGTGGTGCAGGCATTGCTGGCAGCGGGTGCGAACGTGCGGCGTGCCAATCCCACCGGGTTCACGCCGGTGATGTTTGCGGTAGCACGTGACGACCCGGCGATTCTCGATGCGGTGCTGGCACGCGGGGCCGACGTCGGCCACGCAAACCAGGCTGGCGTCACCGCATTGATGTTGGCCGCAGCGGCCGGGCGCGAATCAGTGGCCAAGCGCTTGTTGGCGGCCGGTGCCGATCCTGCCGCACGTAATCGCGATGGCAAGACCGCCGCCGCATTGGCGCAGGCGCGCGGCGACGCCGCGCTGGCCACGCTGCTCACGCAGACCAGGCGTCCGTCTCGGCAATGACTGTGTCACCTGCCGCGTGCACGGGGTGCGCGGTGTTCCCTCCGATCAGAAAGGTTCGTCCATGCGCAAGTCCACTGTGGGTTGTTTCGATCGTTCCATGCGCGCACCGCTGTGCGCGTTGATGCTCAGCGTGGTGCTGGCCGCGTGCGGCAAGGAGGCGCCGCCGTCAGCGCCTGCATCTGAGGCGGCTGCTCCGCCGGCTGCCAATACGCCTGCGCCGGCCACCGGTACCGCCGCGCCTGCGCCTGCAGCGGCGACTGCCGGGGTGCCCAACCCGGGAGCCGGGCCTGCGCCGGATCCGGCCACGCCGCCCGCCGCGCCTGCCACTGTCGTGCCGATTCCGAAAGGACCCGAGGTCAAGGTCACGCCCGAGCTGATTGCCGAAGGCAAGAAGATCTATTTCTCGGCCGGTTGCAACGCCTGTCACGGCGGCACCGGTGGCGGTGGCATGTGCCCGCCGTTGACCAACGACATCTGGGTGTATGGCAGCGACGACGACACGTTGCGCGCGCTGATCAGCGAAGGCACGGCAGCGATGATCACCCACGGCAAGACCCGCATCGGACATGAAAAAGTGGTCGGGCAGATGCCGCCGTTCGCGCCGGTGCTCAAGCCGGGCGACACCGAAAAACTGCTCGCCTTCATCCACTCGATCAACAAGACCGCGGGCAAGACGCAATGAGGTCAGCGCTGATCAGGTGGCAGCGCGTCTATGTCGCAATGGTGCTGGGCGCGCTGCTCACAGTGGCGGGCTGCCAGCGCGACGCTGCTGCGCCTGCGGCGAGCACCGCACCTGCGGCGGCGGTTGCTGCGACCCCTGCAGCAACTCCTGCAGCAACACCGGCGCCATCAACGCCGCCGGTGTTTGCCTACGTGCCCAATCAGCGCAGCGGCACGGTCTCGGTGATCGATACGCACACCGATACGGTGGTGCGCACGCTCAGTGCGCAAGGCCAGCTCGGCAAGCGCTTGCAGCAGGTGTTGCCGGGCCCGCATGGGCATCTGTATCTGATCGATGCCGAGCATCATCGCTTGATCGAACTCGATACCGAAAAAGATGCGGTGCTGCGCAGCGTGGAGATCGGCGAAAACGCCGAAGGCATCGCGTTGTCGCCGGATGGCAAACAGTTCGCGGTGTGTGTGGAAGGGCAGAATCAGGTGATGTTGATCGATGCCGCGCAGTTCAAGCTGCAGCAGGTGATCGCCACACGCGGGCAGGCGCCGGAGCATTGCGCCTACACGCCGGACGGGCAGTGGCTGCTCACCAGCAACGAGGGCTCCAACGACATGGACATGATCGAACTGGCCACCCGTCAATCGCGCGGTGTGGTCGCCACCAGCGGCCATCCGCGCGGTATGGCGTTCGCACCGGACGGGCACAGCGTGTACATCGCGCAGGAAACCGCCAACGTGGTGGACGTGATCGATCTGAAAACGCGGCAACGCCGCGCCAGTCTGCCGGCCGGTGTGCGCACGGCGGGGGTGGCGTTGTCGGCCGATGGCTCGCGGTTGTACGCATCCAATGGCGGTGCCGGCACGGTCAGCGTGATCGACACCAGAAGCGCGCGCAGTCTTGCCGAAATTGCAGTGGGGCTGCGGCCGTGGAATCCGGCGCTGACACCGGCCGGCGACAAGCTGTATGTCGCCAACGGGCGCTCGAACACGGTGAGCGTGATCGACACCGCGACGTTGCAACAGATCAAACAGATCCCCGTCGGCGAATTGCCGTGGGGCGTGGTGATCGCGCGCTGAGCGGCGGCCATGCCGACGCGCGCCAGGGAGGCCGGATGAAGACACGCGCTGCGGTGGCATGGGGTCCGCACCAGCCGCTAACCATCGAAGAGGTGGACCTGCAGCCGCCGCGGCCGGGCGAGGTGCTGGTGCGCCTGGTCGCCACCGGTATCTGCCATGGCGATGCGCATGCATTGGCGCACGGGCGCGCGAGCAGCTTTCCGGTGATCCTGGGACAGGAGGGCGCCGGAATCGTCGAAGCCGTGGGCATCGGCGTTACCAGCGTGCGTGTCGGCGATCACGTGATCCCGCTGTACATGCCCGAATGCGGTGTGTGCAAGTTCTGTCGCTCCGGTCGCACCAACCTGTGCCAGGCGATCCGCAGCAGCCAGGAGCGCGGGCTGATGCCCGATGGCAGTAGCCGGTTTTCATTGAACGGGCGGCCGATCCTGCATCACATGGGCACCAGCACGTTTTCCGAATACACGGTGTTGCCGGAGATCGCGGTGGCGCGTATCCATCCGGATGCACCGCTGGATCAGGTCTGCCTGCTCGGCTGCACGGTCACCACCGGTGTCGGGGCCGTGCTCAACAGCGCGCATGTGCGGCCCGGCGATTGCGTGGCGGTGTTCGGGCTGGGTGGGATCGGCTTGTCGGTGGTGCAGGGCGCGGTGCTGGCGCAGGCCGGGCGCATCATCGCAGTGGATATCGATCCGGCCAAGTTCGCGCTGGCGCGTGCGTTGGGCGCCACCGATTGCCTGGATCCGCGTGACTACGGCGCACCGATCCAGCAGGTGATTGTGGACCTCACCGACGGCGGCGCCGACCACAGTTTCGAATGCGTGGGCGATGTCGGTGCGATGCGCGCGGCACTGGAGTGCTGCCACAAGGGCTGGGGCGAGAGCGTCATTCTCGGCGTGGCCGACGACGCGCAGGAGATCAGCACGCGCCCGTTTCAACTGGTGACCGGGCGGGTGTGGCGGGGCAGCGCATTCGGCGGAGTAAAAGGGCGCAGCGAGCTGCCCGGCTATGTCGAGCGCTATCTGCAAGGCGACATCCAGCTGGCGCCGTTGATCACGCGCACTCTGGCGTTGGACGACATCAATCAGGCGCTGGCGGATCTGCGTGCAGCGCGCGGCATCAAATCGATCGTGCTTTATTGAGGGAGACGACATGAGGTCGACGCATCACTTACTGGGGTATCGCAGCACAACGCCGCATCGCGCCGCACGCCATGGCCGCGATGCATTGCAACGACATCGGCTTGCCTGCGCCTGCGCAGCGCTGCTGTGCGCTGGCACGATCGGCACTGCAATGGCCGAAGACGCGCCGCAGGTCACCTGGCTGGATCGCATCGAGGTCACCGCCACGCCGATTCCCGGCACCACCATCGACGCGGCGCAGTTGCCGTACATGGTGCAATCGGCCACCAATGGCGAGCTGTCGCGCGGGCGCAGCAACAACCTCAGCGATCTGCTGCAGCGGCGCTTTGTCGGTGTGGACGGCAACGATGTGCAAGGCAGTCCGTTCCAGAACGATCTCACCTTCCACGGCTTTCGCGCGTCTGCCTTGCCGGGCGCCTCGCAAGGCGTGTCGGTGTATCTGGATGGCGTGCGCTTCAACGAACCGTTCGCCGATATCGTCAGCTGGGACATGCTGCCCGAGTCGGCAATCAAGGCAGTGACCTTGATGCCCGGCTCCAATCCCTTGTTCGGGCCGAACACGCTCGGTGGCGCGGTGGTGCTGTCCACGGCCTCCGGTTTGACCGCGCCTGGATTGCAGGGCGAAGTGAGCATCGGCAGCGGCGCACGCAAGCGGCTGGACGCCAGTTACGGCCTCGCCAGTCAGGACGGGTGGCATGGCTTTGTCGCAGTCACCGGCTTCGATGAAAACGGCTGGCGCGATGCCTCCGAAGGTCGCCTTGGCACGCTGTTCGGCAAGGTCGGTAAGCAAGGCGAGCAGACCGATTGGAGCCTGTCGGTGCTGCACGGGCGCAGCCGCTTGATCGGTAATGGCTTGTTGCCGGATACGCGCTACACCGACGATGGCCCCGAGCCCGGCTTGTATCGCGCCGACCGCCGCTCGGTGTACACCTCGCCCGATCTCACCCGCAATCGCAATACGTTGTTCACCGCGCAGCTGGACCATCGTTTCGACGCGGACACCGCACTGCACGCACTGGCCTACTCGCGCGTGGGTCGTCGCGACACCGTCAATGGCGATATCGGCGAAGACTACGAAGAATTCGTCGAAGAATGCGCATCGGGCTATGCCGCCGATGGCAGCGCACTGGATGCCGATTGCGATGTGGCACGCGCCGATGCCGATGCATTGCCCAGCGGCGCGCTCAACACCACCCAGATGCGCCAGGAAGCGCAGGGGCTTGCGCTCAACCTGAGCAAACAATGGGGTGCGCATGCGCTCAGCACCGGCGTCACCTTCGATCGCGGCCATGTGCGTTATCAGCAATTCGCCCGCGATGGTTGGGTGCAGCCAGACCGCTCGGTCGCCGCCGATCCGGATGCCGAGCGCGCGTTCTTTTCCGGCGTGCGCGGCAGCACCAAAACGCTGGGTGTGTTCGTTGCCGACACCTGGGCAGTGGACGCTGCTACTCATCTCACCGCTGCAGTGCGCTGGAACCATGTGGTGGTGGACAATATTCTTTCCACCGCCGAAGACGGCGACCGCCCGCGCGAGCGCTTCGTCTATGCCAAGGCCAATCCGTCCCTGGGTCTGACCCACCGGCTCGATTCCGGGCTGACGGTATACGGCTCGGTCGCGCAAAACAGCCGAGCGCCAACTGCGATCGAATTGGGCTGCGCCGATCCCACCCAGCCGTGCCGCTTGCCGACCGGCCTGCAAGCCGACCCGCGCCTGGAGCAGATCATTTCGCGCACCTATGAACTTGGCGCGCGCTGGACGCCATCGGCCAACACCAATGCCACGGTGTCGGTGTATCGCGCCGACAATCGCGACGATATTTTGTTCTTGCGCGCGCCGGATACGCAGTTGGGTTACTTCGACAATGTCGGCCGCACCCGCTATCAAGGCGCGGATCTGTCGCTACGCCTGCGCAGCGGCGATTGGCAGTGGTCGGCCGGCTACAGCTTTCTGGATGCGACCTATCGCAGCGATGGCGAACTGCTTTCCGGCGAGCGTGTAATCACCTTGCGTCCCGGCCTTCGCATCGCCGCATTGCCGCGCCACAACCTCAAGCTGGGTGTGGAATGGCAGCGCGATGCGCTGACCTTGAGCGCTGGTGTGCGTGCGGTGTCCGGGCGCGTGGCCAGCGGCAATGAAGATGGCCAGGTCGACAACGCCGAAGACGGCGAGCCCGCGCCCGAGCGCATCGACATCGGCACCGCCGGCTACGCGCTGGTGGACCTGCAGGCACGTTGGCAATTCAGTGACCGGCTATCGCTGTTTGCCCGCGTCGACAACGTCTTCAACCGCCGCTACGCGACGTATGCGGCCGTGGCCGAAGACGTGTTTCCCGATGGCGAACTGGCGCGCCCGCAGGATGCACCAGTGGAAACCGGCCCGGCCCGTTTTCTTGCGCCGGGCGTGCCAAGGCAGTATCTGATCGGATTGCGCTGGGCGTTGTGAGTGGGGCGGGGATTGGGGATTCGTGATTAGGGATTCGTAAGTCGTAAGCCATAAGCCATAAGCCGTAAGCCCTTCTCGTCATCTGGATGATCCCAAGCCGCGCTGGTCGGGGGGCGCGGTGTCCTCGCCGCTCGCGGGACACGCCGTGAATCCATCCCTGGAGGCTCGGTGGCGGCATCCATGCCGCCACACGGTCCCGCAATCGGCGAGGCCACCGCACCAGAGAGTTAGTCGGTGGTCGTTTCAAAAGCTGCTTGTTGCTCGGGTGCATCGGGACGATGATCGGCCGCGGCGTTATCAGAACAACGCACGTCATGCATTGCTTGCAACCATGCACACCGACCATCTCGACTGGTCCTTGCCCGCCCACCGTCGCGGGACCTTACGCGGCCT
>NZ_VCME01000010.1:0-128789 GCF_011305375.1 Xanthomonas hortorum | reverse complement strand
CCACCGTCGCGGGACCTTACGCGGCATGGATGCCGCGTAAGAGCCTACACGGACGTACTTGCGGCGTGTCCTGTGATGGTGGGCGGGCAAGGGCCCTGCAGCCGAGCTACAGATCATCCGCTCCGCAATGACGTCATGTACGTGGTGCATGCCGCACCGAGCAAACTCGCCACCGCCTGATGGCCAAGAAGTAGTTCTGTTGATCGCTGTAAGGACCAGCACCAAGACCCTGCTTTGGCTTTTACGAATCCCCAATTCCCAATCCCAAATCACCGCCCCCCCAATCAGCCAGTATCCAACCCATGCTTACGCAGCTTGCGATACAGCGTATTGCGGCTGATGCCCAGGGCATCGGCGGTACGGCTGACATTCCAGCGATGGCGTTCGAGTTGCTGCTGCAGCACCAGGCGCTCGGCCTGATCGAGTGCGACGCGGCCGGGCATGTCGTCGGCCGCCACTGCGCGGCCATCGACCAGACACGGCGCGCTGCCGGCATCGACGATTTCCTGCGGCAGATTCGGTAGCCGGATCACCCCATCGCTGCACAGCACTGCCGCCGTGCGCAGCACATTGCGCAACTGGCGTAGATTGCCCGGCCAGGCGTAGCTCAGCAGTTTGTGCATCGCTTCTTCGCTGATGCGCACGCTGTGCTCGCTGTTTTCTTCGCGCAGCAAGGTGCGGATCAGCTCGGCCTTGTCGCTGCGCTCCCGTAGCGGCGGCAGATGCAGCACCACGCCGTTGAGCCGGTAATACAGATCCTCGCGGAACTCGCCGGCTGCCACCCGCTGCGCCAGATCGCGGTGGCTGGCGCTGATCACGTGCAGTTCCAACGGCACTGTGCGTTCGCTGCCTAACGGCGTGACGGATTGTTCTTCCAGCACGCGCAACAGGCGGCTCTGCAACGGCAGCGGCATGTCGCCGATTTCATCCAGAAACAGCGTGCCGCCACTGGCCTGCAGCAATTTGCCGTGGCGGCCTTCGCGCGCCGCATCGGTGAAGGCGCCGCGTGCGTAGCCGAACAATTCGCTTTCGATCAAGGCCTCGGGAATCGCCGCGCAATTGATCGCCACGAACGCACCGCTCGCCCACGGCGAGCCACGATGCACCGCTTTTGCGAACTCTTCCTTGCCGGTCCCGGTGTCGCCACGCAGCAAAATCGACACGCGGTGCGCTGCCAGTTTCAACGCATTGGCCAGGTTGTGGCGCATGCGCGGATCCGAGCCGACATGCTCGCCGGGTTGCAGCTCGGTATCCGGTGCCAGCTGTGCCGGCCCGCCTACCGCCGGCAGCGCCGGACGTGCACGCGGCGGGCGCACCAGTGCGTAGAAACGCCGCCCATGGCAGGCGCAGCGGATCGACCACAAGGTGCCGGCATCGCTGCCGGCACGATGCTCGAGGGTGTCGAAGTCCAGCTGCATCACCTGCGAAATATTGCGGCCCACCAGCTGGCTGCGATCGATCTTGCCGAGCTGCTCCAGTACCGCCTCGTTGACTGCCAATACACGGCCGTCCGTATCGATCGCGATCAGCGCCTCATGCAGCAACCCGGCAAACTCGGGCCGGCTGTGGAAGCGCAGGATGAAGGCATGACCGAACTGGTTGAGAAAATGCGAGCGCGAAATCTGCGCCGCCGACATGCTCACCAAGGCTACGGTGTGGCGCTGGATCTGCTTGCCGTCCTGCGCATCGGGCGTTGAGGCATCCAGCACTGCCAGCAGGCCGCCGTGCGGGTCCAGGATCGGCGCGCCGCAGCACGACAACGGCAGATGGCGGGTCAGATAATGTTCGCCACGGTGCACGCTCACCGCCGTGCGCTCCACCGCGCAGGTGCCCAGACCGTTGGTGCCCTGATGGCATTCGGCCCAGCTGGCGCCGCAGAACAAACCGGCCTGGCGGAATTCGCGCAGCAGGGTCGGGTCGTGCACGCTGTGCAGCACGGTTGCTTCGGCATCGGCAAAGATCACCGCGTAGCCGCTGCCGGCGATCTGTTCGTAGAGGTTTTCCATCTCCACCTTGGCGATGCGCAGCACCTCGCCCAGGCGCTGCTGGCGCTCGCGCACGTGCAAGGCGTCGTGCACCAGCGCTTCGGGCGGTGCCTCGGGTAACAATCCGTGCTCGTCCAGGCAGCGTCGCCACGAGCGCGACAGTGGCGCGGCCAACGGGGCAATGTCGCGCAGCCGGCGGATCTGCCGGAGCACATCCGGTTCGATCTCCGGCAGGACGATGGACGTAGCGGCGACAACGCTTGGCTCGGACATGGGCCAGCGTTCCTCAGTGAGCGCGAAGCGTCAGTAGAGGCACAGATTGGTCTTATGCTCAAACTGCATTGCAGCAAATTGCGTTGCTGCAAATGAATTGCGGATGCGGATGCGGATGCCACGGCCAGCGATGTCAGGGGCCGGATGTGGTAGTTGTCCGCTCAGTACCGAGTGAGGCCGACGAGCCCCTCTCCTGCGGGAGAGGGGTTGGGGTGAGGGTACGGGCGAAGCCCTCGTCACTTTCAAACTGCACGAGGCTTCGCTCGTACCCTCATCCGGCGCTACGCGCCACCTTCTCCCGATGGGAGAAGGGGAGTGCGCGGCTTGCGTGGGAATTTACGTAGGGCTGGGAATTTATAGCCTCTCTCCTGGGGGAGAGGGGTTGGGGCGAGGGTGCGGGCCAGTGAGACATGGCTTTATCGCCAGTGATTCATCCTTGAAGGCGCGTGGCGACGCGTTTGTCATGGCTGGTTTTGGCAGGTATCTGAGGCGCACCCTCATCCGCCCCTGCGGGGGCACCTTCTCCCGATGGGAGAAGGGTCAAGCGCTGATCAGCAAAGCCTCAAAGCGCGTAGCCAAACTGCTGTTTGAACTGGTCGTTGAACTCGGTGAAATCGAAGCGCTGATTCTGCGTGCCCGGGTGTTCCACCTTCAGCGCGCCCATCAAATTGCCCATGCGCCCGATCGTCAGCCAATCGTAGCCGCCCTGGATGCCGTAGATCAGCCCGGCGCGGAAGGCGTCGCCGCAGCCGGTCGGGTCGACCACGCGGCGCTCGTGCGCCGGCGGAATGTCGTAGGTCTTCTCCGGCGTATGCACCAGCGCGCCCTTCGGGCCCTGCGTGGTGATGTAGGCCTGCACGCGCGAGACGATGTCCTTCTCGTCCCAGCCGGTGCGTTCCTGCAACAGGTTGGACTCGTAGTCGTTGACCACCACGTATTGGGCCTGCTCGATGAACTGGCGCAGCTCCGGGCCGTTGAACAACGGCATCGCCTGGCCGGGATCGAAGATGAAAGGGATACCGGCAGCAGCGAACTCTTCCGCGTTCTGGATCATGCCTTCGCGCCCGTCCGGGCCGACCAGGCCCAGGGTCACGCCAGGCACGTCGCGCACGTGGTTTTCGTAACTGCGCATCATCGCGCCCGGATGGAACGCGGTGATCTGGTTGTTGTCGTGGTCGGTGGTGATGAACGCCTGCGGGGTGAACAGATCATCGATGATCTTCACCCGCGACAGGTCGATACCCAGCGCCTCGAAATGTTCGCGGTACGGGCCGAAGTCCTGGCCAACGGTGCCCATCGGGATCGGCGCGCCGCCGAGCAGATGCAGGTTGTAGGCGATGTTGCCGGCGCAGCCGCCGAACTCGCGGCGCATGCGCGGTACCAGGAACGACACATTCAGGATGTGCACCTTGTCCGGCAGGATGTGATTCTTGAACTGGTCCGGGAACACCATGATGGTGTCGTAGGCGAGGGAACCACAGATCAGTGCGGACATCGAGTCAGGCCTTTGCGTAGGGAAATACCCGCCAGTTGCCGGGCATGGCAGCGGGGCGGCGCGAACGCCGCGGCGCAAAGGGTAACGGCTGCGACCGATCAGGGCCACAACCGCATGCCATGCCCGGCGTGACCGGCACATGAAAACCCGGCCGAAATACCCGATTTTTCCTTGCTCGCACCGGGGGGGATTGCTAGGCTAGTGGACTTCGTTTTTCGCCCATTTTTTCGCCAGTCTGGCGGCAGGGCACGCGACTCCTCAGGAACGGCTCCCCCGATGTTCAAGAAACTCCGCGGCATGTTCTCCAACGACCTGTCCATCGACCTGGGCACGGCCAATACGCTGATCTACGTGCGCGGGCAGGGAATCGTACTGAACGAACCATCGGTGGTTGCGGTACGTCAGGACCGCGCGATCGGCGGCACGCGCTCGGTAGCCGCCGTCGGCGCAGAAGCCAAGCAGATGCTCGGCCGCACGCCTGGTCACATCACCACGATCCGCCCGATGAAGGACGGCGTCATCGCCGACTTCACCTACACCGAGGCGATGCTGAAGCACTTCATCAAGAAGGTGCACAAGTCGCGCTTCCTGCGCCCGAGCCCGCGCGTGCTGGTGTGTGTGCCGGCCGGCTCCACTCAGGTCGAGCGCCGCGCCATCAAGGAATCGGCGGAAGAGGCCGGTGCGCGCGATGTGTATCTGATCGAAGAACCGATGGCTGCTGCGATCGGTGCCGGCATGCCGGTGACCGAGGCGCGCGGTTCGATGGTCATCGACATCGGCGGCGGCACCACCGAAGTGGCGGTCATCTCGCTCAACGGCATCGTCTACTCGCAGTCGGTGCGTGTGGGCGGCGACCGCTTCGATGAGTCGATCACCAACTACGTGCGCCGCAACCACGGCATGTTGATCGGTGAAGCCACCGCCGAGCGCATCAAGCTGCAGATCGGCTGCGCCTACCCGCAGGACGTGGTGCAGGAGATGGAAATCTCCGGCCGCAACCTTGCCGAAGGCGTGCCGAAGATGATCAAGATCAACTCCAACGAAGTGCTAGAAGCGCTGCATGAGCCGCTGTCGGGCATCATCTCCGCGGTCAAGCTGGCGCTGGAGCAGACCCCGCCGGAACTGTGCGCCGACGTCGCCGAGCGCGGCATCGTGCTCACCGGTGGCGGCGCGCTGTTGCGCGACCTGGACCGCCTGATCTCCGAAGAAACCGGCCTGCACGTGCAGGTGGCCGACGACCCGCTCACCTGCGTGGCCCGCGGCGGCGGTCGCGCGCTGGAGCTGGTGGACATGCACGGCAACGAGTTCTTCGCGCCGGAGTGATGGGGACGGGAATCGGGAATCGGGATTGGGGAATCGTAAAAACATTCCCTGCCTGCGGCCCTGCGCGGTTGCTACGCGGTTCCGCCGATTTGAGTTTTAGCCTCAGCCGCACCGAGGGCAGCACAGCGCTCTCCGATTCCCCACTCCCGACTCCCCATTCCCGGCCCTGAAAGTGCCCTCCTACGCCGGTCCTCCCGTCGCCTCCCGTCCTGGCGAAGTCACCTCCACGTTGCGCCTGCTGGTCTATCTGGTGCTGGCGATCGTGCTGATCGCGCTCGATAGCCGCGGTAGCTGGCTGAGCCAGCTGCGCATGCAGGCCAATCTGCTGATCCAGCCGATCTGGGCGGTGGCCGGGCTGCCGGGGCGGATCGGTTCGCAGGTGCGCGACAACGCCGCCACCCACGCGCAGCTGGTGGAAGAAACCCGCTCGCTGCGCAATCAGCTGCTGGTGGCCAATGCACGCCTGACCCGGCTGCAGACCGCCGCGCTGGACAACGCGCAGCTGCGCGAACTGCTCAACGTGGCCGAGCGGCGCGGCCTGGACGTGCAGCTGGCGCCGATCCTGGATATCGACCTGGACCCGACTCGCCAGCGCCTGTTGCTGGATGCCGGCAGCCGCGATGGCGTGCTGATGGGCCAGGCGGTGATCGATGCCGGCGGCCTGATGGGCCAGGTGATCGAAGTCACGCCGCTGCATTCGACCGTGCTGTTGCTCACCGACCCCGACCACGCGGTGCCGGTCAGCGTCGCGCGCAACGGCGTGCGGCTGATCGTCTACGGCCGTGGCGACCGGCTCGAATTGCGCGATATCCCGCTCAGCGCCGGCGTGCAGGTGGGCGACGAGATCGTCACCTCCGGCCTGGGTGGCCGCTTCCCGGCGGGTTTCCCGGTCGGCAAGGTGTCCGAGCTGCATCCCGACGACACCCACGCCTTCCTGGTCGGCGAACTCACCCCCGCCGCCAAGCTCGATCGCGGCCGCGATGTGTTGTTGCTGCGCGCCGGCAAACCTCTGCGGGTGTTGCCTGGGGCCGGGAGTGGGGAGTCGGGAGATGGGATTCGCAACGGCAACAGCAACGGCAACAGTGTCGAGGCGGCTGCGGCCAGCGCGCCAGCGAGTGCGCCGGTGACCGCAACACCACGCACGCCGGCGGGCGGAGTTTCCAACACAGCGATTGATCCGGCACGCCCGACGGCCGAAGCGGCATCGGGCACCGGCACCGCGCCGCGTGCACGGTCCGCGTCGACACCCGCCGCGCCCGGCGCGCAACCGGCCCGCGCGCCAGCGTCCGTCCGCCCGTCCACCACGCTGGCCCGCCCCCCCGCGTCGAACGCATCCAACAGCCCGGTTCCCGATCCCCGTCCGGCTTCGCCGCAGGGCGTGCGGGCGGCGGGAACAGGGAATGGCAGCGGCGCGCAGACGCCAGCTGGCCGTGCGAGCGGCGCGCGGCCGCCGCAGAACACCGCTCCTAACGATTCCCCACTCCCGACTCCCGATTCCCGCCCGTCTCCACAGGAGACGGACCAATGACCCGCATGCGCAACACCTGGATCCTGCCGGCGAGCTTCGTCATCGCGCTGGTGCTGGGCCTGCTGCCGCTGCCGCTCGTGGTGCAGCCGCTGCGGCCGTACTGGTTGGCCTTGGTGCTGGCGTACTGGGTGATCGAAGAGCCGGACCGGGTCGGGCTGGGCATCGCGTTCGTGGCCGGCGTGCTGGCCGATCTGCTGTACGGCGGGCTGCTCGGCGAGCAGGCGCTGCGGCTGGTGATCTTGACCTTCATCCTGCAGCGCTTTCGCGCGCGGATGCGCTTCTTTCCGGTCTCGCAGCAGGCGCTGGCGATCGGCGGGCTGCTGCTCAACGACCGCATCGTCTCCTCGGCGGTGCATCTGGCCGTGGGCGAGCCGACCCTGCCGTGGAGCTACTGGTGGGCGCCGCTGCTGGGCATGGCGCTGTGGCCGCCGCTGTTCGTGTTGCTGGATGCGGTGCGGCTGGGCAAGCGGAGCAAGAAGTAAGCCATGCACGGGCGTCGTCACCCCAAGAACCCGCACGCGGAGGCCGAGCAGTTCCGCCGGCGTGCGGTGCTGGGCTTTGTGATGGTGGTGGTGTGCCTGGTCGGCCTGGGCGGCTGGTATTTCAAGCTGCAGGTGCTTGATCACGAGGTCTATGCCACCCGCTCGGAAGCCAACCGCATCAAGCCCAAACCGGTGGTGCCCGGGCGCGGCATGATCTACGACCGCACCGGCCGGCTGCTGGCCGAAAACGTGCCGGCCTTCCGTCTAGATGTGACCCCCGACAAGGTCACCGACATGGCCGCCATGCTCGCCGCGCTGGGCAAGGTGATCCCGATCGCGCCCGAGGATCTGGAACGCTTCAATCGTGAGCGCAAGGCGCGCCGCAGCTTTCTGCCGGTGACGCTCAAGCTGCGCATGAGCGATGAGGAAATGGCGCGCTTTGCAGTGGAGCGCTGGCGCTTTCCCGGCGTGGAGCTGGAGCCGTATCTGACTCGGCGCTATCCGTTCGGCCCGTTGTTCGCGCACATCATCGGCTACGTCGGCCGCATCGACGAAAAAGACCTGGCGGTGCTGGGCGAGGGCAATGCCGCGCTCACCCACATGGGCAAGTCCGGGCTGGAGCGCTATTACGAGCAGGATCTGCGCGGGCAGGTCGGTTACGAGCAGGTCGAAACCAATGTGCAGGGACGGGCGATCCGCACCGTCGGCCGGGTCGCGCCGCAGTCGGGCGCGGACCTGCGGTTGTCGGTGGATGCCGATCTGCAGCGCGCGATGGTGGCCGCATTCGGCGAGCACGAAGGCGCGGCGATCGCCATGGACCCGCGTACCGGCGAGATCCTGGGCATGGTCAGCCTGCCCAGCTACGACCCCAACCTGTTCGTCAACGGCATCTCGCACACCGACTTCCGCATGCTCAACGACAACCCGTCGCGGCCGCAGTTCAACCGGCTGGTGCTGGGCGGCGTGGCGCCGGGCTCCACGCTCAAGCCGCTGATCGCGCTGGCCGGGCTGGATAGCGGCCTGCGTCGGCCGGAAG
The DNA here is from genome assembly GCF_011305375.1 of Xanthomonas hortorum. GTDB lineage: Bacteria > Pseudomonadota > Gammaproteobacteria > Xanthomonadales > Xanthomonadaceae > Xanthomonas > Xanthomonas hortorum_E. The sequence goes on along the minus strand of NZ_VCME01000010.1, from coordinate 120,667 downwards.
ACCGGGTGTTGTCCACCGGCATGTTCTACCTGCCCGGCGTCAGCCGCGGCTGGGGCGACTCGCACCGCGGCGGCCATGGCTGGACCGATCTGCGCAAGTCGATCGCCCAGTCGGTCAATACCTATTACTACCGGTTGGCGGTGGACATGGGCATCGAGCGCTTCGACCACTACATGGGCGGGTACGGCTTCGGTGCGCCCACTGGAGTGGACCTGCTCGGCGAAATCGGCGGCATCCTGCCGTCGCCGGCCTACAAGTACAAAACCCGCAAGGAGCGCTGGTACCCCGGCGACACCGTCAATATCGCCATCGGTCAGGGCGACTGGAAAGTGACCCCGCTGCAGCTGGTGCGCGGCATCTCGGGGATCGCTAGCGGCCTGCTGCAGCGCCCGCATCTGGTGCTGGAAGAGCGCACCGGCTTCGATCACCCCTGGCAGCCAATGATCCAGCCGCCGGGCAAGCCGATCAGCCCGAATCCTGCGCATGTGCAGGTGGTGCGCGAGGGCATGATGGACACCATGCGCCCCGGCGGCACCGGGTATGCCATCACCCCCGGCGCGCCGTACCTGATGGCCGGCAAGACCGGCACCGCGCAGGTGGTCAGCCGGAGGGGCGTGGCGGCGGTGGACCCGCGCAGCCTGCCGATGCATTTGCGTCACCGCGGCCTGTTCGTCGGTTTCGCACCGGCCGACAACCCGGTCATCGCGGTGGCGGTGGCGGTGGAGGGCGGTGGCTTCGGTACCAGCTCGGCGGCGCCGATCGCACGCAAGATCTTCGACGCCTGGCTGCTGGGCAAGATGCCCGCCGGCCTGGAGCCGCTGGACAGCGAGCTCGGCATGACCGCCGTAGGCGTCAACCAGTTCGAGGCCGGCGCCACCGATGCGCGTGCGGCTGGCGATGCGGCCGCCGCCACGCTGGCCGAGTTGCCGGTGGTGATCGGCCAGACCGCCGTGGCATTGGACCCCAACACCCCGGCGCAGCCGGTGGTGCCGGATGTGCCCGATGCGGTGCAGGAGACTGACCATTGAGTGACATCCTGCGCTGGCTGGTGGACATGGTTGCGCGCTTCACGCGCAGCCTGGACTGGGTGCTGTGCCTGGCGCTGGGTGCGCTGATGGTGATCGGCCTGTCGGTGCTCAAGAGCGCCGGCGGCGCCGCCAACGGCGATCATCTGGTGATGGCGCAAGGCGTGCGTTTCGTCATCGGACTCGCCGCGATGTGGGGCATTTCGCGCATGTCGGTGCTGCGCCTGCGCGCCTGGACCCCGTGGGTCTACGGCTTGTCGATGCTGCCGCTGCTGGCGGTGTTCGCACTGGGGACCGGTAAGTACGGCCGCCAGTGGCTGGATCTGAAACTGTTTTACCTGCAGCCGGCCGAGTTGCTCAAGATCAGCCTGCCGATGATGGCGGCCTGGTATCTGCATCGCATGCCGCTGCCGCCGCGCATCTCCACCGTGTTGGTCACCTGCATGATTATCGGCGTGCCCACTGCGCTGATCATGCTGCAGCCGGACTTCGGCACCGGCGTGCTGATCGCCGCCAGCGGCGTGTTCGTGCTGCTGTTGGCTGGGCTGCCGTGGTGGTGGGTGGCGGTGGGCGTGGGCGGTGTTTCGGCGGCCGCGCCGGTGGCCTGGTTCTGGCTGCTGCGGCCATACCAGAAGGACCGCATCATGATGTTTCTCAACCCGGAAAACGATGCGCTCGGCGCGGGCTGGAACATCATTCAATCCAAGATCGCGATCGGCTCCGGCGGCTTCGACGGCAAGGGGTGGGGACTCGGCTCGCAATCGCATCTGAACTTCATTCCCGAGCAGACCACCGACTTTGCGTTTTCGGTACTCAGCGAAGAATTCGGCTGGATCGGCGTGGCCACCGTGCTGACCTTGTATCTGATCGTGATCGGGCGCTGCCTGTGGATCGCCTCGCAGGCGCGCGACACCTATTCGCGGCTGATGGCCGGTGCCACCGGGCTGGCGTTCTTCGTCTATGTGCTGGTCAACGGCGGCATGATTTCCGGCCTGTTGCCGGTGGTCGGCGTTCCGATGCCGCTGATGAGTTACGGCGGTACCTCGGCGGTGTCGCTGCTGGCCGGATTGGGCCTGGTGATGGCGGTCAAGGCGCATCGTCCTGTGCATGGGTATTGAGCCGGCGTGTCGTGTGGCTAACGGCAGCTGGCAAAACTACTGCGCTCACCACAGATGGGTGCGGCTGGCGTTCTGGTTCCCACCTGCACGCAACCAAGTGGTGAGGGCATTGCGGCCTCGACCGACTAAAGCTTTTGACCTGAGCTTCTGGCTGCATCTAAAAAAACCGCTACGACTCGGCTCTCAGTGTTTCGAAGTGATTCGACAGTGGAGATGGATCAGTTGTAGAGCGGGTGATCTGCGGCTTTGCTGCAGGGCCCTTGCCCGCCCACCGCCGCGGGACACGCTGCAAGTACGTCCCTGTAAGCTCTTCTGCGGCATCCATGCCGCATAAGGTCCCGCGGCGGTGGGCGGGCAAGGGCCAGTCGGGATGGTCGGTGCATGGTTGCGAGCAGTGCACGTTGCGCGGCTGGTCGATGAGGTGCGGTCTGAGCAGCTCCTTTCGATACGAGCGAGTCACTGCTGTCCCGACATCGCTGCACGCGTCAACGAAGGTGCGTGTGGCTAAGACGTTGCCGCCATTGCTACAGCGTTCGAGTGATTTTGTTGTTCGCTTTAAGCACGGCGCGCTGCATGCGCCACAGGCATGCGACACGCACATGTCACGCAGCTGACGCTTCGCAAATCGCGCACCGTTCTGCGCGCTGCGTTGCAATGCCGAAACACCGTCGCGGTGCCGCTTCGTTCGGGCGGTGCCGGGTTCGCTTGCCTTGCGCATGTGCGGAGCTTGCTCCGTAGAGTCCATCACGCCGCTGAGTTTGCCGCGGCCGGGTCGCGTTGCTTCAGCAGGCACGCGCCATTCCTCTCTCAGGTGATCTTCTTCATGAAATTGCTAACCGCCGCCATCGGCGGTGTCTGTCTTACGCTCGCCGCACAAGCCGGTGCCATCAACCTTGCAACCGGCGATACGCGCGCTGTCTCCGAGCCGGCGATTCCTGCCACCTGCCAGCCGGTGAGTGCCAGCCACACGCCGAGTGGGCGCCTGTTCGACGCTGCATCGGAAAGTGCGCCGCCGGATACCAAAACCATCCAGGCCGCATTGACCGCCTGTACCGGCAAAAACGGCAGCGTGCTGCTCAAGGCCGGCACCGGCACTGCGTTTCTCAGTGGGCCGCTGTCGATTCCCACCGGCGTCACCTTGGTCATCGATCAGGGCGTCACCCTGTACGGCTCGCGCAATCCGGCCGACTACGGCAGCGGCTGCGGCACTGCCGGTGCCAAGAGCGGTGGGTGTCTGCCGTTGATCAGCGTCAAGGGCGTCAAATCGGGCGTAATGGGTGTGCGTACCGGCGGGCGCCAGGGCACCATCGACGGCCGCGGCGATCTGCCCATGCTCGGCAAGAACACCACCTGGTGGGAGTTCGGCGAAAACGCCAAGAACGCAGGCCAGGTGCAGAACAGCCCGGACCTGATCAAGGTGCAGAACTCCAACACCTTCACCCTCTACAACGTCAATCTGATCAATGCGGCGTACTTCCATTTCTTCGCGCATATCGTCGATGGCCTGACCATCTGGGGCGTGCGGGTGAAGTCGCCGGCCACCAGCCCCAACACCGATGGTCTGGACCTGGACAGCGTGGTCAACGCCAGCCTGGTCGATAACGATGTGATGGGCGGCGACGACTGCGTGGCGATCAAGACCATTGCCTCCAAGTCCGGCAACATCAGCGTGCGCGACAACCGCTGTTACGGCACCCACGGCATCTCGATCGGCAGCGAAGTGATGTCCGGGGTCAACAATGTGCTGATCGAAAACAACGCCATCACCTCCACCGACGATGCTGGCAACCGCAGTACCGACAACAACGGGCTGCGCATCAAGACCAGCATCGTCAAGGGCGGCCCGGTCAGCCTGATCACCTATCGCAACATCTGCCTGTTCGGGGTGACCAGTCCGCTGGTGATCAACCCGTTCTATTCGACCGGTGGTAGCGGGACCAAGCCCAGCTTCAAGGAGATCGTGGTCAACGGCTTGCGTACCACGGGCGATGTCGGCCTCAAGGGCAAGGGCTGGATCCTGAAAGGCTTCGATGCGCAGACGCCGCTGGATCTGGTGCTGGCCAATCTTGCGACAGGCAACACTGCCGTCACTGCCAGCAATGCGCAGATCGGGTTGGTCAACAGCGACCTGACCGCCGAAAAGTTGGGCGCCGGCGTCACTACCGCCCCCGTGCAACTGAGTGGCGCGATCCCGACCTGCTCGACGGCACCGCGTTTCCCGGAACTGTGATCGATCGGGCGTGGCCGGCGTTTCGGCTGCGCCTGATTTTTTTCAAATGTTGTTCGCAAAAAACGATGCAGCGCCGAGAGGTGCTGCATCGTGGGGACTGGGGGAATCCCCGATGCCATCGCAGCGGACACATCCGGGCCTGCATGGAGGTTTTTTTTGTGCTGCGCCCTGCAGCGGGGCGTCCTGGAAGCTTGTGCCAATGCTGCGGCATGTCTTGACTTCGGCTAAAGCTCTTTCGTTTCATGGTCTTATTGCCAGAAGTTCATCTGGTCTCTGTTACTCTCGGCCGATGATTCGACGCACCCTGACCTGCCTGCTCACCCTCGGCCTTGTCGCCTGCGCGACCCAGCCCAGTCCTCCGACCCCGCCGCCGGCCGCCAGTGCGCCTCCTGCCAAGCCGCCGAGCGCACCGGTCGCGCCCGTCAGCGCCGCCGCCGAAGCGCCTGCATTGCCGCCGGTGGACCTGACCCCGGTGCCGTTCGAGATCGCACGTGCCAATTTCGTGCGCGACACCGCCGCCAAGTACGGCCTCGACGCCGCCCAGATCGAAGCGGTGCTGGCGCAGGCGCAATTCAAGGACGCGATCGTTACTGCGATGTCGCGGCCGGCCGAGCGGGTCAAGCCGTGGAACGAATACCGCCCGATGTTCATCACCCAGGCGCGCATCGATGGCGGCCGCAAGTTCCTGGCCGAGCACCGCGCCGAACTGAGCAAGGTCGAAGCGGCCACCGGCGTGCCGGCGCAGGTGATCGTGGCCATCATCGGGGTGGAAACCAGCTATGGCAGCAACGCCGGCAAGTACCGCGTGCTGGACGCGCTGTACACGCTGGCGTTCCGCTATCCGCGCAGCGGCGACCCGGCCAAGCTCGAACGCGAAGTGCGTCGCGAGCTGTTCTTCCGCGATGAACTCGGCCAGCTGTTCGCGCTCGGCAAGGAAGAGCAACTCGATGTCACCACGCTGATCGGCAGCTATGCCGGCGCGATGGGCATGGGCCAGTTCATGCCGTCCAGCTACCGCCAGTTCGCGGTGGATGGCGATGCCGACGGCAAGCGCAATCTGTTCACCGACCACAACGACGTGTTCGCCTCGGTCGCCAATTACTTCGTCAAGAAGGGCGGCTGGGTGCGCGGCGGTCAGGTCGCGGTACCGGCCACGCTGGCCGCCGGCCACGAGGAATTCAATCCCACCGATTGGTCGCCGGTGTACACGCTGGCCGATCTGTCCGCGCGTGGTTACCACCCTAATGCGCCCGTAGTGGCCGGCAGCACGGCGACGCCGATCACCCTGGACGATGCCAACGGCAAGCAGTACTGGCTCGGCTTCCAGAATTTCTACGCGATCACCCGGTACAACATTTCCAAGATGTACGCGATGGCCGTGTTCCAGCTGTCCGAGGCCATCGCCGGCAAGGAGTTACCCCCGGCATGAACAGCATGACAGGCCCCAAGTGGCTGATCCCGATGGCGCTGATGCTCGGCCTGGCGGCCTGTAGCAGTGCACCGAAGAAGAGCTCGGGCAGCGCAGGCAGCGGCGCGATCAAGGGCGTCAAGGTCGAAGGCAAGGGGCCGGCGTATGTCGCCACCGGATGCCCGTCGAGCTCGCCGTATGCGGCAGCGAAGGAAGATCCGTCCACGCGTGGCGATTACACCGCCGGCGGCCTGTACAAACCCGGCGTCAAGGACACCACCCCGGACCATGTTCCCAACGTGGCCTGCATTCCCGAGCCGCTGGTCAGCAACGAGCCGCGCTCGGCGGTGGGCAATCGCTCGCCGTATGAAGTGCTGGGCAAGCGCTACGTGGTGATGGACAACCCCGGCGACTATGTCGAACGTGGCACCGCCTCGTATTACGGCAGCAAATTCCACGGCCGGCTGACCTCCAACAAGGAGGTCTACGACATGTACGCCTTCACCGCCGCCCACAAGACCCTGCCGCTGCCCAGCTTTGCGCTGGTGACCAATACCGACACCGGCGACTCGGTCGTGGTGCGCGTCAACGACCGCGGTCCGTTCCACGATGGCCGCGTGATCGATCTGAGCTACGCCGCTGCGGTGAAGCTAGGCATCACCGGCAAGGGCACCGGCAATGTCGAAGTGCGCGGCCTGACCGAAGCCGACAACGGCAATCTGCTGGCCAAGCGCCGCAATGGCGTGGCACCTGTCGCTACCGGCGTTGCCGCAGCGCGGCCGGCCTCGGGCGGCAGCCAGATCGATGGTCTGGTGCAGCGTCTGCCCAACGGCACGGTTGCTCCGCGCGCGGTGGCGGCAAGTTCGGCTGCCGTGCCGGTGGCGACATCGATCGCCGCCGCGCCGGTCACGGCGGCCGGCGAGCGCTGGCGCTACAACGTTGCCGAGTCGCGCCAGCCCGGCAATCCGGACAATTTCGATGCGTGGATGAAGTCGCAGGGCGTGCGTGTTGCGACCGGCAAGCCGGCGGCGGTTGCGCCGCGGCCGGCATCGGCCACGGCATCGACGCCTGCACCTGCCGCACCGGTTGCGGTCGCGGTGGTCAAGCCTGCAGGCAGTGCGCCGCTACGTGCGACCAAGCCCGAACCGGTGCCTGCCAAGGCACCCAGCGTTGCCGAGACCGCACTCGGCGACATTCTGTTGCAGGTCGCCAGCTTCGCCAGTCGCGAAAACGCCAATCGTGCGCTGTCGCAGCTGGCCTCGGCCGGCATCGCCGGTGCCAGTGTCAGCGACATCGTCAGTGGCGGGCGCACCCTGTGGCGCTTGCGCGTCAACGCACGCGACCACGCCAATGCCTCGGAAATCGCCCAGCGCATTGCCGGGCTGGGCTTCGGGCGCCCACAAATCGTCGCCAATTAAGCGTTGCGTCTTAAGCGCAGGGATCAAGGCAGCCGCCCAGTCGTCGACTGGCGCGGCCGGCAGGGTTGGCGCACGGAATCGGCTCGCCCACTCGCTCACTCTGGATGCAGCGTCGTCTGCCTCGCTCGATCCCGACGCGCGCTGCTGCAGGAATTCTCGGCCCCCTCGGTTACGCCAACGCTGAACTCTGCAAGCGTGCATGCCCTGCGGCGCGTCGCCTTGATCGCCATCGCACCTTACAATTTCGCATTACCCAGCCTTCGGGCCCGTCAGGAGTCGTTCTTCAATGAAATTCCGCTTCGCCGCCGCTGTCGTGGCCACGTTCGCCTTCGGCCTGGTCTGCGCCCAGACACCTGCGCCGCAGCCGACTCCCGCAGTGGCTGCTGCGCCGGCCGCCGTGCCGGTTCCGCCTGCACCCGCGCCGGCCGTGTCCAAGTCCTGGATCCTGATGGATTACGCCACCGGGCAGGTGCTGGCCGGTGAAAACATCCACCAGCAGCTGGCGCCGGCCAGCATCACCAAGGTCATGACCTCCTACGTGGTCGCTGCCGAGATCAAGAACGGCAAGGTCAAGCGCGACGACCAGGTCATGATGAGCGAGCGCGCCTGGCGCGAGGGCGGCGCCGGCACCGACGGCAGCTACAGCGGCTTCCCGGTCAACCAGACCGCGCGTCTGGAAGATATGGAAAAGGGCATGGCGATCCAGTCCGGCAACGACGCCGCGATCGCCCTGGCCGAGCATGTCGCCGGCAGCGAAGAAGCCTTCGCCTCGCTGATGAACAGCTACGCCGCCAAGATCGGCATGAAGGATTCTTACTTCGTCAACGCGCACGGTCTGAGCGCCGAAGGCCATCATTCCACCGCCTACGATCTGGCCATGCTGGGCCGCGCGATGGTGCGCGATTACCCGGAGACCTACGCCTACAACAAGATCAAGGAATTCCAGGTCGGCACGATCAAGCAGAACAACCGCAATCTGCTGTTGTGGCGCGACCCGGCGGTGGACGGCATCAAGACCGGCCACACCTCCGAAGCCGGCTATTGCCTGCTGAGCTCGGCCAAGCGCGGTGATCAGCGCCTGGTGGCGGTGGTGATGGGCGATTCGTCCGAGCGCCAGCGTGCCGACGACAGCCTGGCACTGCTCAACTGGGGCTTCCGCTTCTTCGAGACCCACAGCCTGTACGCGCCCGGCAAGGTCGTGACCAAGCAGAAGGTGTGGAAGGGTGAGCAGGACGAAGTGCAGCTGGGCGTGGCCCAACCGCTGCTGGTCAGCCTGCAACGCGGTCGCTACAACGACCTCAAGCCCAGCATGGAAGTGGCCAAGAACCTGCAGGCCCCGATCAAGAAGGGACAGCAGATCGGCACCGTCAAGGTCAGCCTGGACGGCAAGATCATCGCTCAGGCCCCGTTGGTGGCGATCAACGCCGTCGAAGAAGGCGGGTTCTTCAAGCGCCTCTGGGATGCGTTCTGGATGTGGTGGGAATCTGAGTGAGCAAAGAAAAAGCCGGCTTTCACCGGCTTTTTCTTTGCGGGGATTGGGGATTGGAGATTCGGGATTGGCAAAGGCGAGAGCAGGAGCGAAGCACCAGCAGCCCGCTCTTGCGAATCCCCAATCCCAACTCCCCAATCCCAGCCCTCAAAGCATCCGGCTGATCGTGAAACTGCCATACACCGGCGTCTCGCGCTGGGTATCGAATTCGCGGGTGCGGTGATAGCGGGCGATGGCGAATTTCCAGCGGCCGTACATCACCGCCAGGCCGTAACCCACGTCGCCGACGAACGCGCGCTTGTCCACGCTGTGGCTGCTGCGGAAGGTGTTGCCGTCCAGGGTGATGTCGCGCAGCACCCAGCGCGCATCGGTGGTCACGAACAGATGGCCGGACCAGCCGCTGGCACGTCCCAGGCGGCTGGGCGCGGTGTTTTCGCCGGCCGGCCGGGTCGGGGTGCTGCCGAAATCGTCCGGCAGCTTCCAGCCAAAGCGCGCTTCGCCGCCGGCATTCAAGTGCGTGGCCATGTTGCCGACCGCGCCGCCCCAGTGCGAAATGAAATCCCAACCGAAGCCGTCTGCATTGACCGCCGCATCGCCCGGCCAGCGACGCATGCGCTCGTGCACCAGATTGATCAGCGGCTCGTTGTGCAGCTGGTTGTCCCAGCCCTGGAATTTCTCATCGCCCAGCGCATCGTGGATCGCATCCTGCGCTTCCTGCGCAAACGCCCACGGGCCGACCACGCCGATCTGCAACTGAGTCGTGCGCAGGTGTGCATCGTTGCGCGCGTTGTAGCCGAAGCTCGCCAGCAGGATGCCCGCATACGGGCGATCGTCGGGAATCACATCGCGCCGGGTGGAATCGGTCGGCGTGAAGATTCCCTGGCCAATCGAGAACACCATGTTCTGCTGGTCGAACTCGCCCGGATGCAGACGTTCCAGATAACCGTTGACCCAGCGCGCGGTGCGCGGCAGGCAGGGATCGTCGGTGTAGTCGACCAGGTTGGGCGACACCAGCGTCAGCACCGCGCCATTGGAATAGCCCTGGTCCTGATCCTCCCCGCCGAACAGATCGTTGTCGACCCGGAAATTCACCGCCGGTGGGGTCCGTCCCAGCCTGCTGGAATCGCATTGATCAGCCGCCAGGGCCGGCATCGACAGCCCGGTGAGAGAAAGCAGCAGGGCAGCAGACAACGCGCGCGGTCGAAGCATGGAGGGCCTGGAAAGGTAGGAAAGGACGGTGTTCGGCAAAGGTGCCTGCGGCCGCTGCTGCGCCGCGTGAATGTGTGCCGGCATCATGCCCGAGCAATCTTGGGCGGCGGTTGAGGCTGCCGGCACCAGTCCGTTCCATTTACGGCATGCGCAGCCATGAAAAGCTCGCGCGAATAGCATATGATCCGCCCCCGGGGGAACCAGCCCCAAGGAACGGCGGCCTTTCGCAGGCTATTTCATTACCAACGGATCGCGTTTGCCGACGGCAGCGCAGGTGTCAGGGGAACTACATGAGCAAGACGATTTCTGTGAGCGCAGCGCTGTTGTCCAGCGTGTTGGGTATTGCCTTGGCTGGCGTCAGCGCGCCGGCATCGGCCGGGCTGAAGGATGCCTTCAAGGGCTCGGCCCAGGATCAGCGCAAGGACGGCGTCGCACAGATTCCGGTGTGCGCCAAGCCGCTGGGCAGCCTGTCGGTCATCGAGCCGGAAGATGCAGTCAACTGGTGGTCGGGTCAGCAGCTGCCGGCGCCGTCCAAGTTGATCAAGGTGTTCGTCAACAAGTCGCGCTGCTTCACCCTGGTGGACCGTGGCGCGGGCATGGCGGCATCGCAGCGCGAGCGCGAGATGGCGGCGAACGGCGATCTGCGCGCACGTTCCAACGTGGGCAAGGGCCAGATCCGCGCGGCCGATTATGTGATGACGCCGGACCTCATTTCGCAGAATCACAATGCCGGCGGCAGCGCCATTGCCGGCATGCTGGGCGGCCTGGTCGGCGGCAATGCCGGCAACCTGGTCGGTGGCCTGAATCTCAACAAGAAGACCGCCGACGTGGTCCTGACCATCACCGATGTGCGCTCGTCCGAACAGGTTGCCATGGCCGAAGGCAACGCCAAGAAGACCGACCTGGGCTGGGGTGCGCGTGGCAACCTGTTCACTGGCGGCGATTTCGGCGCGGCCGGTGCCGGCGGTTATGCCAATACCGAGATCGGCCAGGTGATCACGCTGGCCTATTTGCAGGCCTATACCGATGTCGTCAGCCAGCTCGGCGGTTTGTCCGGTAATGCGGCGGCTTCCAATTCTCAGCAGGCGGTCACCGTCACGCGTGCAGGGCGTCTGTTGGGCAATGCCAAGGGTTCCGGCGCGGCTGTGCGCACGCTCGAGCCGGGCATGATGCTGTACCCGACCGGCAACAAGGAAGGCGTCATGTGGGAAGTCGAGGACGAGATGGGCAACCGTGGCTGGGTGTCGTCGGCCATGCTGGAACTGTCCAAGTAACTCTTTGGCAAGACGCAGGTCAGGCGTGATGCGTCTGGTCTGACACAACGGGGCTCATGTGGCCCCGTTGTGCTATCTGCGACACGTCAGAGTGGCAGACGGGCTTGGGTTTGCCCGCCAGCGGCCCGATAATGGGCGGATGGAAATCAGCTCCGACAACCCCGATCACGGCTTCCAGTTTCCCGGCACCTTCGAGCTCACCGCCATGGGCGCGGCCGAACGCGGGCTGGAAACCGAACTTCCGCGTCTGCTCGCCGCGACTGGCGTCGAGTTGCTGGAAGAAAGCATCAGCTGGAAGCACTCGTCCACCGGCAAATACGTGTCCATCCGGATCGGCTTTCGCGCAGAGGACCGGGCGCAGTTCGATGCCGCCCATCAGGCGCTGCGCGAACACCCGGAAGTGAAGTGGACGCTGTAGCGGCCGAGCCTGTGCTGGCAGCGGTTCCGATCCTGCCGGCGCAACTGCGCGATCTCGGCCGCCAGGACTACGCGCCGGTGTGGCGTGCGATGCAGCGTTTCACCGATGCGCGCAATGAGCACACTGCCGACGAGGTGTGGGTGGTCGAGCATGCGCCGGTGTTTACGCTGGGCCAGGCCGGCAAGCCCGAGCACGTGTTGGCAGCTGGCGACATCCCGGTGTTGCAGGTCGATCGCGGTGGGCAGGTGACCTATCACGGCCCCGGCCAGTTGGTGGTCTATCCGCTGCTGGACCTGCGCCGGCTCAAGATCGGCGTGCGCGATTACGTGTGCAAGATCGAGCAGGCGCTGATCGACACCCTGGACGAATGGAACATCGTCGCCGCGCGCCGCGAGGGTGCGCCCGGCGTGTACGTGGGCGGGGCCAAGATCGCCGCGCTCGGGATCCGGGTGCGGCGCGGCTGCACCTTCCACGGTCTGTCGTTCAACGTGGCGATGGATCTGGAGCCGTTCCACCGTATCAACCCGTGTGGCTACCAGGGCCTGCAAGTGACCTCGGTGCTAGACTTGGGCGGCCCTTCCGGGATGGACGCCGTCAAGGCGGTGCTGCTCGATCAGCTGGCGCGCCAGTTCGGTCTCGTGTTGCAGCCTGTTTCCGCATTGCCCGACCTTTCGCTTCCGGCCTGAGCGCCCGTTATTGCCATGACCCAGCCTATCGCCCGTTCCATCCCCTTGCAGGTCGTCTCCGGCGACACCGCCGCGCCTGCGCCGCTGCAGACCGGCGTCAAGCAGATCGGTGGCGACAAGATCAATCGCTCGCCGGTGCAGTTCGTCGATGCGCCGGTGCTGCGCAAGCCGTCTTGGATTCGCGTGCGGATTCCGTCCGGCAACGCGGTGCAGAACCTCAAGGCCAAGCTGCGCGAAAACCGCCTGGTCACGGTCTGCGAAGAAGCCAGTTGCCCGAACATCCACGAGTGCTTCAGCCATGGCACCGCCACCTTCATGATCCTGGGCGAGGTGTGCACGCGGCGCTGCTCGTTCTGCGATGTGGCGCACGGCCGGCCAAAGCCGCCCGACGCCAGCGAGCCGGCCAGCCTGGCGACCACCGTGGCCGACATGGGCCTGAAGTACGTGGTGGTGACCAGCGTGGATCGCGACGATCTGCGCGACGGCGGTGCCCAGCATTTCGTGGACTGCATTTCGGCCATCCGGGTCAGTTCGCCCAAGACCCGCATCGAGATCCTGACCCCGGATTTCCGTGGCAAGGGCCGCATGGACCGCGCGCTGGAGATCCTGGCGCTGAGCCCGCCCGACGTGTTCAACCACAACATCGAAACCGTGCCGGACCTGTATCCGAACGTGCGTCCGGGTGCCGATTACCAGTGGTCGCTGACCTTGCTGCAGCGCTTCAAGGCGCAGCACCCGTCCATCGCCACCAAGTCCGGCATCATGCTGGGCCTGGGCGAGACGATGGAGCAGGTGCAGGCCACCTTGCGCGACCTGCGCGCGCACGATGTGGACATGATCACCATCGGCCAGTATCTGCAGCCGACGCCGCACCACCACCCGGTAATGCGCTACTGGACGCCGGAGGAGTACAAGGAGCTGGAAGACTACGGCAATGCGCTGGGCTTCAGCCATGTCGCCTCCGGGCCGATGGTGCGCTCGTCGTATCACGCCGACCGGCAGGCAGCCGGCGCTGGCGTCGCGGCCTGAGGTCAGCACTGGCAGTCGAGCAAGCCACACGGCCCTGCGCTCAGCGCGGGGCCGTGTCGTATCCGGCCCATGCGCAGTCGGCTGCAGGGTACGGTCGCGTTCACAATCCGCTACAGACCCGGCGCTAGGCTGATTCAGCAGCGGATGACAAGGCCAGCAACTTTCGGCACTGTCATGCTGTCTGATCCGTTCACCGCCTTCCTTTCATCGGCCCCGTGCCGAGAGCCATTCGATGACCTACAACGTTTCTACGTCCATGAAGGCCGGCCTGCTGGCGCTGGTGTTGACTACTCCGATGGCCTTGCTCGCACGCGCCGATACGGCGTTGCCGGCCGCAGCCACGCCCGACCAGGCCACCGCGACCAAGCTGGTCTACGGTCTGCTCTCCGACAGCCGCTATGCCTATCGTCCGCGCACGCTGGACGAGGCGATGTCCAAGGACGTCTTCAAGCGCTATCTGGAAACGCTGGACGGCAGCAAACAGTTCTTCACCCAGGCCGACATCGATAGCTTTGCGCCGTTGCAGACGGGCGTTGGCGATGCGTTGCGTGGCGGCAATCTGGAGCCGGCGTTCCAAGTGTTTTCGGTCTACAAGAAGCGCGTCGATCAGCGCGCCAAGTACGCGCGCGATTTGCTCAAGCAGGACTTCGATTTCTCCGGCACCGACAAGTTCGAATACGACCGCAAGGACGTGCCGTGGGCGGCAGACGACAAGCAGCTGGACGTGCTGTGGCGGCAGTCGGTGATGAACGATTGGCTGCGCCTCAAGCTGGCCGGCAAGAAGCCTGACGACATCCGCAAGACGCTGGACAAGCGTTATGTCTCGCTGGCCGACTCGGTCAAGCAGTTGAAGGGCGAGGATGTGTTCCAGTTCTTCGTCAACGCTTACACCAATGCAGTCGATCCGCACACGGATTACTTCACCCCGCGCACCGCCGAGACCTTCAATCAGCAGATGTCGCTGTCGCTGGAAGGCATCGGCGCGCAGCTGCAGAAGCAGGACGACATGGTGGTGATCCGCGAGGTCATCCCGGGCGGTCCGGCGGCGGTGGATGGCACGCTCAAGCCGGGCGATCGCATCGTCGGCGTGGGCCAGGCCAAGAACGGCGCGATCGAAGATGTGATCGGCTGGCGCATCGACGATGTGGTCGCCAAGATCCGCGGCAGCAAGGACACCCAGGTGCGTCTGGAGTACATCCCGGCCGAGTCGGGTATCGATGGCAAGCACCGCACTGTCACCTTGACCCGGCAGAAGGTGCGTCTGGCCGAGCAGGCCGCCAAGGGCGAAACCATCACGTTGCCTGCCAAGGGCAGCGAGCCGGAACGGCGTATCGGCATCATCAAGTTGCCGGGCTTTTATCAGGATTTCGAAGGCCGTCGTCGCAACGCGGCCGACTATGCCTCGGCAACGCGTGACGTCGCCAAGCTGCTGGCCGGCTTCAAGACCGACAAGGTCGACGGCGTGGTGCTGGATCTGCGCAACAACGGCGGCGGTTCGCTGGACGAAGCCATCGAGCTCACCGGCCTGTTCATCCAGCAAGGCCCGGTGGTGCAGGTGCGCGAATCCGGCGGCCGCGTCACCGTCAACGGCGACAGCGATCCCAAGGTGGCATGGGATGGTCCGCTGGGCGTGTTGATCAATCGTGGTTCGGCATCGGCATCGGAGATCTTTGCCGGCGCCATCCAGGACTACGGTCGCGGGTTGGTGATCGGCGAGACCAGCTTCGGCAAGGGCACGGTGCAGAACATCGTTGATCTGGATCGTTGGCCGGCTGCCGAAGGTCAGCGCTATGGTCAGGTCAAGCTGACGATTGCGCAGTTCTTCCGCGTCAGTGGTTCCAGCACCCAGCACAAGGGCGTGGTGCCGGACATCGCATTCCCGGCCAGCGTGGATGCCACCGAGTTCGGTGAGAGCACCTACGACAACGCGCTGCCGTGGACACGCATCGCCGCCGCGCCGCATACCCAGTACGGCAACTTCGCGCCGCTGTTGCCCAAGTTGCAGGGCCTGCATACCGCGCGTATCGCCACCGACAAGGAATTCCAGTGGTGGGAAGAAGACGTCAAGCAGTTCCGCGATGAGAAGGCCAAGAAGTTCATCTCGTTGAACGAAGCCGAGCGCGTTGCCGAGCGTCAGAAGCAGGATCAGCAGCGCAAGGATCGTCAGCAGGTGCGCAAGCAGCTAGGCCTGCCGCTGGACCCGCTTGCCGAGGACAGCGACGACGGCCTGACCGGCAACGAGCGCGACATCGTCAAGGACACTGCACGCGAAAAGGCTGCAGAAAAGCGCCCGGATCCGTTGTTGCACGAATCGGCCGCGATCATTGCCGACGCGCTGGGTCTGCTGTCGCAGGACCAGCCGTTATCGGCGCAGGTGCTGCCGCAGTCGACTGCGCCGGGACGTTGGGCTGATTGATCGTCTTGGGTTGTTTGTAGTGCAAAAAAGCCACCGCATGCGGTGGCTTTTTTTGATGCTGACTAAGAGCGGATGACCTGTGGCTTGGCTGCAGGGCCCTTGCCCGCCCACCCTCGCGGGACACGCTGCAAGTACGTCCTTGTAAGCTCTTACGCGGCATCCATGCCGCGTAAGGTCCCGCGAGGGTGGGCGGACAAGGACCAGTGGAGATGGTCGGTGTGCAGAGTTGCAAGCAAGGCATGACGCGTTGTCTGGATAACTGCGCATCCGATCAGCTTCGCAACGCAACGAAATCACCAGCCGGCTTTCAACATAGCAGCCGAATAACTCTCTGGTGCGGTGTCCTCGCTGCTTGCGGGACCGTGTGGCGGCATGGATGCCGCCACCGAGCCCCCAGGGAGGGGTTCACGGCGTGTCCCGCGAGCGGTGAGGGCACCGAGCCCTCGACGACCTGAGCTTTGATTGTTGATCTGTTGCTTGGCTGCAGGGCCCTGCCCACCTAGCATCGCGGGACACGGGCTGTCGCGAAGTCACTGCGGCCAGGCAAGTTCGGCCAGCACCGGATAGTGGTCTGACGGCAGCACGCCGCCGGGGCGCTGATCCAATGTGGAAAAGCGCGTGGGTGTGAGGCCGCGGAACAGGATCCAGTCGATGCGTCGGGTCGGGTGGGTGGTGAAATCCTGGAAGGTTTTCTCCGGGCCTTGCCGCTTGGTCGCATGTGCCCGTGCATCGCCAAGTACAGCGGTGAGCGTGCGGTAGGTGCCGTTGTCGGGATCGCTGTTGAAGTCGCCGGTCACTACCACCGGAATGTTGGCAGGCAACGTTGCGATGCGTGACAGGATCACGCGTGCGCTGTGCTCGCGCGCTGCTTCGTCCTGGTCGCGGTGAGCGAAGTGGGTGTTGAACAGATAGAAGCGGCGCTTGTCGCTGCGGCGTTCGAACAGCGCCCAGGTGGCCATGCGCGGCAGGTCGGTGTTCCAACTGCTGCTGCCGGGAATTTCAGGCGTTTCGGACAGCCAGAAGTCGCCTGATTCCACCACGCTCAGGACACGGCTGTCGTAGAACACCCCCATGTGTTCGTCGCTGCCATCGGCGCTGCGGCCTTTGCCGAACCAGCGGTAATCGGGTAATTGTGCTGCCAGATACTGCGCCTGTTCTTTCACCAACTCTTGCGTGCCGAAGACGTCGGGGTGCGCTTGTTCAATCAGCGCGACCATCGCCGTGCGGCGTACCTCCCAACGTTTGTCGCCGTCGGTATCCACCGGCACGCGCACGTTGAACGACATCACGCGCAGTGGCGCGGGCGCAGGCGCGGCCAATGCAGGTACTGCGATGCACAGCACTGCGAGTGCAGCGAGCAAGCAACGTGACACAACGCGAAGGGATTGGCGCGGCATACAGGCGAATTCCTGATAAGGACAGGCTGCCAAGTTTAGTCAGCTGCCATGACAGATAGATCACTGTGCATCGCTGCATCGCAGGCTTGACGCCGCCGCACATCGGCGTAGCATTTGCACCAAGCCAACGGATAGACCGCTGGCTGACCACTCAACCGTGAGGGATTCTCATGGCACCGCAGTACGACTATCTCGTGTTTATCGGGCGTTTCGAGCCCTTTCATAACGGCCACGCCGCCGTCGCCCGCCACGCGCTGGGCAAGGCGAACAAGCTCATTGTGTTGATCGGCTCTGCCGACACGCCCCGTACCATTCGCAATCCGTGGACCGTTGCCGAACGCGCGGTGATGATCGAGTCCGCGTTGCCGGGCGAGAGCGACCGGTTGATAGTGCGGCCGTTGCGCGACCATCTTTATAACGAAAGCCTGTGGATCGCCGACGTGCAGCGCCAGGTGGCGGAAGCCGTGCAGGCCGATGGCGGCACGCTCGATGCACGCATCGGCCTGATCGGCATGGACAAGGATGCCAGCAGCTATTACTTGCGTGAGTTTCCGCAGTGGCCGCTGGAAGATGTGCAACACACCGCCACGCTGTCGGCCACCGAGTTGCGCCGCTATCTGTTCGAAGCCGGCGAAATCGGTTTCCACGGTGGCTTGCTGATGTTGCGCGGCAATGTGCCGGCGCCGGTGTACGACATGCTGGAGGCGTTTCGACGCAACTCCCCGAGCTATGCGCAGTTGGTGGCCGAGTACCGCTTCATCGAGCAATACCGCGCCGCGTGGAAGGACGCGCCGTATGCGCCGACCTTCGTCACCACCGATGCGGTGGTCGTGCATTCGGGTCATGTGTTGCTGGTGCGTCGTCGCGCCGAGCCGGGTAAGGGGTTGTGGGCGTTGCCGGGTGGTTTCATCGGCCAGGACGAAGGTCTGCTGGACGGCTGTCTGCGCGAGCTGCGCGAGGAAACCCGGCTCAAGGTGCCGGTGCCGGTGCTCAAGGGGTCATTGCGGGGGCGCCAGGTGTTCGATCATCCCGAGCGCAGCCTGCGTGGACGCACCATCACCCATGCATTCCATTTCGAATTTCCGGCCGGCGAGTTGCCCGCGGTACGCGGCGGCGACGATGCCGACAAGGCGCGCTGGATTCCGATCGCCGAAGTGATGGCGATGGCCCCGCGCTTGTACGAAGACCATCTGCATATTCTTGAATTTTTCCTGGGTCGTGGCTGAGAGCGACACCACCTGCTGTGTGCTGCTGCTGACGATCAAGCAGCCGCTTGCACCGTGTGTCGGCTTGAACCATGACCTCCCGCCGGCGGATAGACCGCTGGTTCACTCGACGCGAAGGAGCTTCCGTCATGCATTACCTCGATAACCTGTTGCTCAACACCGACAGCTACAAGGCCAGCCACTGGCTGCAATACCCGCCCGGTACCGATGCGGCGTTTTTCTATGTGGAATCGCGCGGTGGCGTGTACGACCAGACCGTGTTCTTCGGCCTGCAGTCGATCCTGAAAGAAGCGATCAACCGGCCGGTGACGCACGCCGATATCGACGATGCGAAGGAACTATTGGCCGCGCATGGCGAGCCGTTCAACGAAGCTGGCTGGCGCGATATCGTCGACCGCCTTGGCGGGCAGCTGCCGATCCGCATCCGCGCCGTGCCCGAAGGCGCAGTGGTGCCCACGCACAACGTGTTGATGACCATCGAATCCACCGACGCCAAGGCATTCTGGGTGCCGTCGTATCTGGAAACGCTGCTACTGCGCGTGTGGTACCCGGTGACCGTGGCCACGGTGAGCTGGCAGGTGAAGCAGATCGTGCGCGATTACCTGGAGCGCACGAGCGACGACCCGGAAGGGCAGCTGCCCTTCAAGCTGCATGACTTTGGCGCGCGTGGCGTGTCCAGTCTTGGCTCGGCCGCCCTCGGTGGCGCGGCGCATCTGGTGAACTTTCTCGGCACCGATACCTTGTCGGCGTTGTTGCTGGCACGCGCGCATTACCACACGCCGGTGGCGGGGTTTTCGATTCCCGCCGCCGAGCACAGCACCATCACCAGCTGGGGCCGCGAGCGCGAGGTGGATGCGTATCGCAATATGCTGACCCAGTTCGCGCGCCCCGGCTCGCTGGTCGCAGTGGTGTCGGACAGCTACGACATCTACCGCGCCATTCGCGAGCATTGGGGCACCACCTTGCGCGAAGAGATCATCGCCTCCGGCGCGACGGTGGTGATCCGCCCCGATTCCGGCGACCCAGTGGACGTGGTCGAACAATGCCTGCTGCTGCTGGACGACGCCTTCGGCCATCAACTCAACGGCAAGGGCTACAAGGTGCTCAACCATGTGCGGGTGATCCAGGGCGATGGCATCAATCCGCAATCGCTGCACGCCATTCTCGAACGCATCACTGCCGTCGGGTATGCCGCCGACAACGTCGCCTTCGGCATGGGCGGTGCGTTGCTGCAGAAGGTGGACCGCGACACCCAGAAGTTCGCGCTGAAGTGCTCGGCGGTGCGTGTGGACGGGCAATGGATCGATGTCTACAAGGACCCGATCACCGACAAGGGCAAGCAGAGCAAGCGGGGGCGTCTGACCTTGCTGCGCGACCGCGGCGATGGCAGTTATCGCAGCGCCTTGCTCGACGAAGTGGCCGCCAGCGCCGACAGCGAAGATGCGCTGGTGACGGTGTGGGAAAACGGCGTCATGCAGCAGGAGTGGACCTTGGAGCAGGTGCGCGCGCGTGCCGACGCCGCGCGTCGCTGACGTTCGGCGCGCAGGCAGCGGCATGGACGCTTCCATCGACGAGGCTTCGTTGCTGTCTGCATCGCCACTGTTGGCCGGGCTGCGTGCTGCGGCGCCCAGCCTGCGGCGGCGCGTGCCGCAGCAGAGCGAGACAAGCCGATGGCATGCGCTGCGCATCGGCGAGCGCGCGTATCGGGTGGCGTTGCCGATCACCTTTACGCCGTATGCGTCGGTGCGGCCGTGTTCGGCGCGCTGCGGTTTCTGTTCGGAAAACCTGCGCCGGCACGGCGGCGGCCTGGCCGCAGCGATGTTGCGTCCGGGGCCGGACTATTTCGCACAGTTGAGCGCTGCGTTGCAGCTGCTGCACAAGGTGCCGTTGTCGTATTCCTTGTCCGGGTTGGAGATGACCGACGATGCGGATTGGTTGCAGGCCTTGCTGCACACCTTGTCAACAACGCCCAACGGCCCGCGTGTGGAGCAGCGTGTGCTGTACAGCAATGGTGCCGGGTTTGCGCGTGCGCAGGGTGCGCAGTTGATCGATGCCTTGGTGGACTTCGGCCTGTCGTGGATCGAGCTGTCGCGTCACCACCCGCTGCAGGCGGGCAACGACGCGATCATGCGCTTTCGCCCCGGCGAGCCGATTGCCGATACGGCCACTTTCGCGCATACGGCACGAGGCATTGCGGCGCGCGTGCCGGTGCGACTGGTCTGCATCGTGCAACGCGGTGGTGTGGACAGTGCCGATGCCGTGGCGCAGTACATCGCGTGGGCGCGCAGTTGCGGCGCCAGCCAGGTGATCTTTCGCGAGTTGTCGCGTCTGGACGATGCGTACCGCAGCAATGGCACTTGGCGCCATATCGAGCAGCATCGCATCGGCATGGAAACCTTGTTGGCGCAGTGCATGCAGCAGCCGTGGTGGTCGCGTTGGCAAGCGGACGGCATGACCGAGGGCTATTACTTCTGGAATCTGCGCATGCGCAGCGAAGACAGCCTGGAGGTGGTGTTCGAAAGCGCCGACTACGCGGCCATGCACGCGCGGCATGCCACCGGCGACCTCTACAAGCTGGTGTTCTTCGCCAACGGCCGTTTGTGCGCGGGCTGGGATCCGGATGCCGATCGGCTGTGGGACCCATCCGATGGATGAGCTCGATCAACACAGCTGGTGGACGCCGACGCCGGACGACCCCGCGTGGGCACTGCCCGATGACCTGTGCGCAACCGATCCGCTTGGCGGGCGCGACTGTGGATGGGTCAACCAGATGCGCCCCTTCGTGCGGCATTTCAGTACGCCGGGGGAGCAGGTGTTCGATCCGTTCTGCGGTTTCGGCAGCACGCTGCTGGCTGCGGCGCTGGAAGGGCGCAACGCGCATGGCTTGGAGATCGATCCCGCACGTGCGCACCTGGCGCGCACGCGCTTGCAACGGCATGGTGTGCACGCGCCGGTCGTGGTCGGCACGTTGGCCGACACCGCGCCCGCTGCGGCGATCGATCTGTGTCTGACCAACGTGCCGTATTTCGGTTGCCACTGGCGCGGTGAAGCACTGCCTGGGCAGCTGTATGCCAGTGCCGATTACGCGGGTTATCTGTCCGGCATGCGCGCGGTGTTGCATGCATTGCGAAAGCGGCTGCGGCCGGATGGCTTCGGCGTGGCGATGGTGGAAAACGTCGTTGTTGGTGGGCGGGTGATCCCGCAGGCGTGGGATCTGGTGCGGATCCTCGCCAGCCTGTTCACGCTGCGCGAGGAACGGGTGCTCTGCTACCAACGGCCGGGCGCTGCGCTGACGCATGCCGGCACGCAAAGCAACCGCAGTCACGAGTACGCGTTGATTTTTCAGCATTGCCGTCCGCGGCTGGACCTGCAGCAGGCGGCGCAGTTGCTGCAGGCGGTGCGGGCGCAAGGCCTGCCGGTGGTGGTGCACGGGAGCTACGCGCGTTGGTTGGAGTCGCCGGACTTGGTGCCCCAGGGTCCGGCCGATCTGGACCTGATCCTGCAAGCCGAGCAGCCACTGTGGGACCGCCTCACCGGTTGGCTGCAGGCGCAGGGATTCGCGTTGAGCCTGTGGGGCGAGCCGTGCCGGGTGCCGGTGGCGCTGGCTGCGGTCCGCGCGCACCACTATCTGCGCGCCGAGCGCATCGGCGCAGACGGCAGCTGCCTGCAGCTGGACCTGCAATTGCCGGCGGATGAACCGCCGTTGCCCTGATCCGGCAACGCCACGCCACGCGCACATGGGTTGCGGCTATGCTCGTTGCCGGTTTTGGATGCCGGAAATTTTCTATGTCTTGTTCTTCCCTGATCGCGCGCACTGCGCTGCTTGGCGCGCTGGCAACCCTGGCTGGCTGCGGTGGCAGCAAGGGCGACACGATGCTGATGCGCGAGTCGTTCAACTCCGACGATACCTATTCGCGCAGTGTGGCGGCCACCTCGATGCAGGCTTGCGAGGCCGCGCGGCGCGTGCTGTTGAGCCAGGGCTATGCGGTCACGCGCGCCGATGCCGCGGGCGTGGAAGGCAGCAAGAACTTCCAGCTCAAGGAAGCCGACCAGAGCGAGCAGCTCAATCTGCGCATTTCCTGCGCCACGCAGGAGGGCGGCAAGGCGCAGGTGTTCGTCAGCGCGCTGCAGGATCGTTATGCACTGAAGAAGAGCTCGACCTCGGCCAGCGTGGGTGTTGGCGTGCTCGGCTCGTTGTCGCTGCCGGTGGGCAGCACCGGCGATTCGCTGGTGCGTGTGTCCACCACCACGGTGCAGGACGCGGCTTTCTACAAGCGCTTTTTCGAGCGCTTGAACTCGTATCTGCCCAATGTGACCCAGGCCGTGCCTGCCGCTGCGAGTGCGGCCCCCGCGCCAGTTGCACCGCCACATCCGGCTGCGGCTACACCTGCGGCGGCGGCACCCGTGCCGACCGCAGCGGCTGCAACGCCCGCGACTGCAGTGCCGGCCGCTGCCGCAACGTCTGCTTCCACAACAGTCGAACAGCCGCCGGTTGCGCCGCTACCGGTCGAGGCCCAGGATCCGCCCCCTGCACCTGCACCTGCACCTGCATCCACGCCGATGAACGTGCCGCAGACCGAGCCCGCAACTCAGCCGTGACGTTAGAGTTCACGCTTCGCTCCGGAACCTGAATAGCCGGCTGCGCGCTTCACGTTGCGTTCTCGACCGAGCCGCGAGAGTGCAGCCATGACTCGCCGAGTGGGCGAGAACGACGGAGACCACGATGAAGATGCGCAATTCCCTGCTGGGTATTTCCTTGATCAGCCTGATGGCGACGAGCACCTTCGCGCAGGCCCAGACCCATTCGCGTCAGCACCGTTATACGGAAGCAGACGAAGGCCGCAAGTTCAATGACGGCACGCGCGTGCGCTGCCACAATGTCGAAGTGCAGAAGAATTCGACCGACCCCAATCGCGTCGGCGGCACCGTTGCAGGCGCAGTGGTCGGTGGTCTGCTGGGTAATCAGGTCGGTGGCGGTAACGGCAAGAAGCTGGCAACCGTGGCTGGTGCAGTCGCCGGCGGTGCTGCGGGCCGCACCATCCAGGGCAATCGTCAGCAAGCCAACGGCAACCGTCAGGTCGAGCGCGTCTGCGAACGCCGCTGAAGGTGATGTATTGATTTTCACGAGCCCCGGTCATGCCGGGGCTTTCTACGTTTGAGGGTGCAGCGCCGTGTTGTCGATTCACACCACATCGCAGCGATGAGTTTTTTTCGCACTTGCCGCAACGGAATGTTTGCTTTGGCCTTGTTGGCCGCGCAATTGCTGCAGGTCGCCGTCGCCGCGCCAAGTGAGGCAGCAAACGCTGCAGGGGTGGACTGCGTCGAAGCATTGCTGCGGCGCCTGGGCTGGTACATTCGCAGCGCTGCGGTCAGTGCGCCGGTGATCCAACGTGGAGAACCGTGTACGCGCGGCTCGCTCGCGCAGGCACGCGCCGCCGGCGACCTGCAGCTGACGCTTCCACTAAATTGGAACGCGCAACAGCGCGGCGCATCGCTCAAGGCCTTGCTGGACGATTCCGCCACGCAGTGCGCCTATGCGTTCGAAGTCGGCGCGGCCACGCGGCGTGCAACGACGCAGCTGCAAGACAACCCGCACTATCGGTTTTCGGCCGTGCAACTGGGCTGGATCGGCTTCGGCTGGCGTGGCGCGGCGGCGCAGGGCTGGAGCGGTTTTCGCAGTTTCGGGCGCGGCTATCAGCCGCGTGGCAGCAATGCGCAGGCGCTGGATGCGTTCTACAGCGGCCAGGTGCGTTCCGAATGTGGGGTGGGGCGTCAGGTGGCGCAGCTGGCCACGCAGCGCGAGCTGTACGGCGATGCCGGATTCGATCAGGTGTTTACGCCTGGCGAGTTGTCGATCGGTACCTTTTTGACCTTGCACGACACCGACAGCATCTTGCTGGGTGCGCATGCCGGCGAATTCTTTGCCGACGGCAAGGCCGTCAAGACGGCGCAACTGGGGCGCCAGGCGTTTGTCGGCGCGCCGGGATTCATCGCGCATGTGTTCGACAAGGCGTATCTGGACGATATCCATAACCAGGCCGAAAACTTCGTGGTGGTGGATGTCAGCGATGCGGCGGCGCAGGCGTTGGCGCAGCACGGCGGCTTTGCGCATTACGACGCGCTCAATCGACAGATCTGGGAACTGGCCAAGGACTTGCGCGGGCGGGGCAAGCGCCGCTTCGAGCGTTTGTTGTACGAGCGCGATGCGCAGCTGCGCGCCACGCTCGATGCGCAACAACACGCGCAGCTGCAAACGCTACAAGCGTTACTGGACGATCCGTTCTATCAGGGCTTTCTGGTCTACGTGCATCCCAAGGGCGTCAAGCCGATCGGCTATCACGTGGCGCGACTGCTCGACCGCAATCCGCGCACGCCGTATGCCATCGAGCTGACCTTGCACAATCTGCGCAGCACGTTGTACTGGCGCTGGATCGATTGGCAGCTGCAACAGTGCAGCGCCGGCACCGCTGCGGAACGATCCATTGAGAATTCCGCCACGCCAGCGTACGCCCGGCGTGGCACCCTGCACTGATCAGATCATGAGGAGCGATTATGGAACTGGGTATGGTGGGTTTGGGCCGCATGGGCGCCAACATGGCCGAGCGTCTGGTACACGGCAGGCATCGCGTGCACGGCTACGACCCGGGCGAGGGCGCGCGTAGCAGTGCGCAGGCCAAGGGCATTGTCACTGCCGATGCGCTGGCAGCGTTGGTGTCGGCACTGCCTAGCCCGCGGGTGCTGTGGTTGATGGTGCCGGCAGGCAAGATCGTCGATGACACCCTGGCGC
The DNA here is from genome assembly GCF_011305375.1 of Xanthomonas hortorum. GTDB lineage: Bacteria > Pseudomonadota > Gammaproteobacteria > Xanthomonadales > Xanthomonadaceae > Xanthomonas > Xanthomonas hortorum_E. The sequence goes on along the minus strand of NZ_VCME01000010.1, from coordinate 95,537 downwards.
AGCTGCTGCCGTTGTTGCAGGCCGGCGACATCGTCATCGATGGCGGCAATTCGTATTACAAGGATTCGCAACGCCGCGCCGCGCTGTTGCAGGCCAGCGGTGTTTCATTTGTCGATTGCGGCACCAGCGGCGGCGTCTGGGGTCTGCAGGAAGGCTATAGCCTGATGGTGGGCGGCGACGAGGCGGCAGTGACCACGCTGCATCCGGTGCTGGCCACGTTGGCGCCGGCAGCGGACAAGGGCTGGGGACGCGTTGGCCCGAGCGGTGCGGGCCACTTCACCAAGATGGTCCATAACGGGATCGAGTACGGAATGATGCAGGCCTATGCCGAAGGCTTTGCGCTGATGCAGCACAAGACCGATTTCGCACTGGATCTGCACCAGGTCGCCGAGATCTGGCGCGATGGCAGCGTGGTGCGTTCGTGGTTGCTGGATCTCACCGCCGATGCGCTGGCGCACAACCCGAGCATGGCGGGTATCGCCCCGTTCGTGGCCGATTCGGGCGAAGGCCGCTGGACGGTGGCCGAGGCAATCGATCTGGAAGTGTCAGCGCCGATCATCACGCTGTCGCTGATGGAGCGGTTGCGCTCGCGCGACAAGGATTCGTTCACCGACAAATTGCTGGCGGCGATGCGCAACCAGTTCGGTGGGCATGCGGTGATGACCACCACCGCAACACCGCCGACGATCGGCAGCAAGGACGCGTAACGCGTCAGCGAGTGAAGCAGTTTCTGCGCGCCTGCCTTGCGGGCGCGCAGTCGTTTCAGCGGTCGCCAGACGTGGCGCCGGCACCATCCAGCCACTGCACCTGTCCCGACGCGGCACTGCGTTGCGCCAGCTCCAGCAGCTCCATCAATTGCACGGCGTCTGCACCACTGACCGGTGCCGGGCCGGTACCGGCCAATGCATCGCGAAATGCGGCGTAGCAGTTGCGATAGTCGCCGGGCAGGGTGTCGGGTTGATGGGTGTGCACGCGGCCTTCTTCATCGACACGGGTGACGGTGCCGGGCAGCGGGTCGACACCCCAACCGGCGGTGCCCGGGCGACGCCCGGCGCGTAGTTGGTCTTCCTGCGTATCCAGCCCGTGCTTGAGATAACTGCCGCGGGTGCCGTGGACGGCAAAGCGCAGGCTGCTATCGGCCACCAACGAGCCGGCATGCAGAATCACGCGCAGGCGCGGGTAACGCAGGGTCACATGGAAATAATCGTCGCTGCGTGCCTGGCTGCGTTGGCGCTGCAGATCTGCGCTGATCGCTTGCGGGGTGCCGAACAATTGCAGTGCCTGATCGAGCAGATGCGGGCCCAGGTCGTACCACAGCCCGGCGCCGGGGATATCGCTCTCGCGCCAACGGTCGCGCACCTGCGGGCGGTAGCGGTCGAAGTGCGAATGGAATTCCACCACCTCGCCCAGCTGTCCTTCGTCGATCAGCCGGCGCACGGTGAGAAAGTCTGCGTCCCAGCGGCGGTTCTGAAACACGCTGACGATGCGCCCAGCCGCTGCGGCAGCATCCACCACCTCGCGCGCCTGTGCGGCATCCAGTGCGAAGGGTTTGTCGACCAGCACGTGCTTGCCGGCGGCCAGTGCCTGCAAGGCGAACGGCGCATGGGTCTGGTTGGGCGTGGCAAGCACCACCGCATCGAGCGCGGGGTCGGCCAACGCGGTTTCCAGATCGGCAAGCACGGCCACATCAGGGAAGTCGGGCTGCGCTTGTTGCGGCTTGGACGACACCACGCTGTGCAACTGCAAACCCGGCGTGCTGGCAATCAGCGGGGCATGAAAGGTGCGGCCGACATAGCCATAGCCGACGACGGCCAGATTGAACGGTTTAGGCATTGAAAACGGTTCATCGCAACGACTGGGGAAGCGTCCATGGTATTGCACACGCCCGTGTGCGCCAGGTTCACAACCTCTGCATCCGGCAGTCACACCTGCACGACGAACGCCACTGCAGACTGCGGCCACATTCACTGGAAGGGGTATCGGATGAAGAACATGACGCATGCACGCAAGTTGCTGGCTCTGTCGCTGTCGCTCGGCCTGACGCTGGGTGCCTCGCAGGCATTCGCGGCGCCGCAGGAACATGCCGATCACAAGGACCACGCTGCCAGCATGGACGAGTCCAAGAAGCCGGTGACCGACGCCTGGATCACCACCAAGGTGAAAGCCGATCTGCTGGCCACCGACAACGTGTCGGGTACCGACGTCAAGGTCGAGACCAAGAACGGCATCGTGACCTTGACCGGTTCGGTCGCGACCAAGGCCGAGCACGACAAGGCCGTGGCTGTGGCCAAGGGCATCGAAGGCGTCAAGAGCGTCAAGTCGGTGGGTCTGAAGGTTGTTGCTGCGAAGAAGTAATCGCAGCCACAGATGCCGGGCCGTCGCGACGAGGCGGTTGGCCTGAGCACGAAGGCGCACTCTACGGAGTGCGCCTTTTTTGTTGGTGTGTCGCAGGCCAGCCGACAGACGGCGGGCCGCTCTCGCCATTTTCACCTTTGCTGCACTTATGATATATGCCCATTCAGCTATGTCACGGATCGGCGTGACAAATCTGAATCATTAATCTCACCTTGGGTCTGGTCGGGGATAATACCGGCTCGCCTTCGGGTCCTTGCAGCGAGCGGATACAGATCGAGTAATGCAGACAACGGTCCAAGCAGACAGATGGGATCGCTGGCGCCTGCCTTTGCTGGCAGTTGCCGTGTTCCTGATTGTGGTGGTGCCCTCGTTGCTATTGCAGCAGATGGCGCACAACGCCAATCAGGCCGCGGTGTGGGTCTCGCATAGCCAGGACGTGCAGGAGACCGCGCAACGTCTGGAAGCGGCGATGCGCGACACCGAATCGGCGGCGCTGATGCGCTCGCATGGTGTGGTGCGCCCTGCCTTGCTGGAGCGCATGCGGCGTGGCCGGCGTGAAGCGCTGGCGGCGGTACATCAGCTCATCGTGCTGACCAAGGACAACCCGGCTCAGCAAGTACGGATGGGGCGCATCCAGAGCACGATCGAGCGCCGCTTGCTGCTGGCCGAGCGTATCGCGGTGACCACCGATCCGGCGCAGATCCGTGCGTTGATCGACGACATGACCTTGAGCAACCCGATCCGGCTGTTGATCGACGAGTTGCAAAGCGCCGAAAGCAAGTTGCTGGAACTGCGCAGTACGCGCGCCACCAAAGAACGCACGCATTACGCGGTGTTGAGCTGGGCGACGCTGGCCGTGCAGTTGCTGCTGTTGGGCACGGTGATCTGGTTGCTGCAGCGGCAGATCCGTCGCCGCCTGGCGGCCGAGCAGGAATATCTGCGTGCCAATGGCCGCGCCAGTTCGGTGCTGCAGACCGTGCGCGAGCCGATCGTGCTGCTGGATGACAAACAGCGCATCATGCTGCACAACCCGGCCTTCGCCGAGTTGTATGGCCTGGAAGAGCGCGGTAACGAATCGATGTCGCTGGAGGACGTGGGCGAGGGCGTGTGGCGCGATGCGCAGATTCATCAGCGACTTGCCGACGTGCTGCTGCGCGACCGCGAGTTGTGGGATTACGAACATGAGCAGCGCGGCGCCGATGGCGTGCTGCGCACCATGTTGATCAACGCGCGACGCATGCCGTTGCCCGATACCAACGACGAAGACGTGGTACTGATGACGGTGAGCGACATCAGCCTGCAGAAAGCCTCGCAACAGCGCATCCAGGAACTCAACCGGCAGATGGAAGGCAAGGTCGATCAGGTGTCCGAGGTCAACCGCGAGCTGGAAGCCTTCAGCTATTCGGTCTCGCACGATCTGCGCGCACCGTTGCGGCATGTGGCCGGTTTTTCGGACAAGCTGGCGCGTCACCTGGGCGATGCGGCGGACGAAAAATCGCGTCACTACATGGAAGTGATCAGCAGCTCGGCGCGGCGCATGGCGTCGCTGATCGACGATCTGCTGGTGTATTCGCGCCTGGGCCGCAGTGCGCTGCGTCTGCAGGCGGTGGACATGCAATCGCTGGTGTCGGAGACGCGCGCGATCCTGGATTCCAGCGTGCAGAGCGAAAACACCGGCCACCGTGTGGAATGGCACATCGCCCCGCTGCCGGTGCTGGTGGCCGACGAAAACATGATGCGCCAGCTGTGGATGAACTTGCTGGGTAATGCGGTCAAATACAGCGCCAAGCGCGAGGTCGCCAAGATCGAAGTCGGCTACCGGCCGCTGCCGGACGGCGGCCATCAATTCAGTGTGCGCGACAACGGTGCCGGCTTCGATATGGAGTACAGCGCAAAGTTGTTCGGTGTGTTCCAGCGTCTGCACAAGGCCAGCGAATACGCCGGTACCGGCATTGGCCTGGCCAGCGTCAGGCGCGTGTTGACGCGCCACGGCGGCCGGGTCTGGGCCGAGGGTGTCGTCGACGAAGGCGCCACGTTCCATTTTGTGCTTCCCCCTGCGCATGAAGCGCCCAACCAAGAGTTCAATGCATGAGTGCCATCCGTACCATTCTTCTGGCAGAAGACAGCCCGGCCGATGCAGAAATGGCGGTCGACGCCCTGCGTGAAGCCCGCCTGGCCAACCCCATCGTGCACGTCGAAGACGGTGTGGAAACCATGGACTACCTGCTGCGTCGTGGCGCGTTCGCCGATCGCGAGGAAGGCTTGCCGGCGGTGTTGCTGCTGGACATCAAGATGCCGCGGCTGGATGGCCTGGAAGTGCTCAAGCAGGTGCGCGGCGACGAGACGCTCAAGCGCTTGCCGATCGTGATCCTGTCGTCCTCGCGCGAAGAGAGCGACCTTGCCCGCAGCTGGGACCTGGGCGTGAATGCCTATGTGGTCAAGCCGGTGGATGTCGATCAGTTCTTCAATGCAGTCAAGACGCTCGGCACGTTCTGGGCAGTCATCAATCAGGCACCGGAGCTGGACTGAACCATGCTGCAAGAGGGTGGCAAACTGGAGCAGCTGAAGATCCTTCTGGTGGAAGATTCACCGGAAGATGCCGAGCTGTTGTCCGATCAGCTGCTGGATGCCGGCATCGACGCGGCGTTCGAGCGCGTGGACAGCGAACGCTCGCTGCGCAGCGCGCTGGATGAATTCCAGCCGGACATCGTGCTGTCGGATCTGAGCATGCCCGGGTTTTCCGGCCATCAGGCATTGCGTCTGGTGCGCCAGAACGGCGCCACGCCCTTCATCTTCGTCTCCGGCACCATGGGCGAGGAGACGGCGGTCAAGGCGCTGCAGGACGGCGCCAACGACTACATCATCAAGCACAACCCGACCCGCTTGCCGAGTGCGGTGATCCGCGCGATCCGCGAAGCGCGTGCCGACCTGGAACGTCAGCGCGTGGAGAGCGAGCTGATGCGCGCGCAGCGGCTGGAAAGCCTGGCGATGCTGGCGGCCGGCTTGAGTCACGACTTGCGCAATATCCTGCAGCCGTTGTTGATCGTGCCCGACCTGCTGGCCGGGCGCACCGACGACCCGCAGCTGCGTCAGTTGGCCAAGGTGGTGGCCGAGTGCGGCCGGCGCGGGCATGAGATGGCCGAGTCGATGCTGTCGTTCGTGCGCGGCTCCAACAAGCCGCGCGAGCAGGTGTCCGTCGCCAGTCTGTTCCAGGGCGTGCAGATGCTGCTCAGAAGCAGCCTGCCCGATGGCGTGCTCCTGCAGATGGAGACGATCGCCCTGGATCTGACCATCGAGGCCAATTACACCGAACTGCAGCAATGCCTGCTCAACCTGGGCTTGAACGCGATCCAGGCGATGCCGGGTGGCGGCACATTGATTCTGTCGGCCGATCGCCATGACGATGCGCGCGTGCGCATGAGCGTGGCCGACACCGGCGTGGGCATGAGCGATGAAACCCGCGCACGCCTGTTCAGCCCCTTCTTCACCACCAAGGCCGACGGCACCGGGCTGGGGCTGATTTCGTGCAAGCGCATCATCGAAAGCTACGGCGGCAGCATCCTGGTCGACAGCCGGCTGGGCGAGGGCACGCGTTTCGACATGCTGGTGCCGATGCGCTCGAACGCGGTGGCGGTTGCCGACACCGAGCCGCCGCTGCCGCTGGGCCAGGGGCAACGCATCCTGCTGGTGGACGGCGAAGCCACGCGCCTGTCGCTGCTGGGCAATGCACTGTCCAGCCAGGGCTATCAGCCGCAGCTGGCCACCGATGGCGCGGCCGCGCTGCAACTGGTGCAGCCACACGCCATGCCCGACCTGGTGATCATCGACAGCGACATCATTCTGCTCTCAGCCGTCAGCGTGCTATTGAGCATGCAGGAGCTGGGCTATCAGGGCCCGGCGATCGTGCTGGAAGATGTCGGCGCGCCGCTGCAGCGGATGCACTTTCCGGCGGATATCCCGGTGCATGTGCTGCGCAAGCCGCTGGAAATGCGCCGGGTGTTCCGTGCCGTGTCGCACGCGCTCGAAATGGCCTGATCCAGGGGTTTTCGCGCGTTGCGGGCGTGCTTGTTCAAGTGCAATGCGATTGCAACAGTTGACGCCCACGCCGGCCGCATGCGCGAATAACGCATGACCACCGTGCTTCTCAGCCTCGGCAGCAATGTCCAGCCGACCCACTACCTGCGCTTGGCCGTCGACGCCTTGCGCGCACGCTTTGGCCAGCTCGACGTGTCGCCTGCGTACCGCACGCCGGCGGTGGGCTTCGATGGGCCGGACTTCGTCAACAACGCGGTGGTGCTGGACACCGATCTGGATCTGCACGCGCTCGATCATTGGCTGCATGCGCTGGAAGACGCGCACGGCCGCGACCGCAGCGGCCCGCGTTTCAGCGACCGCACGCTGGATGTGGATGTGGTGTTCTTCGGTGATTGCATCATCGAAGGCCCCGGGCATCTGCGTATTCCGCGGCCGGAGCTCAAGCATGCGTTCGTGTTGAAGCCGTTGGCCGATATCGCGCCCGGCTTTGTCGACCCGTTGAGTGGGCAGACGTTGGCGGCGCTATGGCAGGCGCATCCGCAACACGGCACCGCGTTTACGACGGTGGAGCTGGATGCGGCCCCCGTCGCGGCGGCTGTGGCGCAGTAGCGCAGCGCTGCAGTACCGGCAGGGCGTGACTGACAACGCGTGCGGATCGTCGTAGGCAGGCGTGGAAGGAGCCGCCCGGAACCGTCATGGCCGAGTCTGCAGGCAGCGCGTCATCCGCAGCGCACATGGAGCGAGGGTGCGCGGCAGCGCGCCTGGCCGCCTGGACAGTTGCTCAACTGAGCTGGCGGCCACCGTCCACATGCAAGGTATGGCCAGTGACGAAGCTGGCTTCATCGAGCAACCAGCGCACTGCCTCGGCGATCTCTTCGGGCGTGCCGATGCGTGCCAGCGGCGTGCGCGCGAGCAGGGCCTGCTTGGCGTCGGAAGACTTGCCTTCTTCCGGCCACAGAATCGCGCCGGGGGCGACCGCATTGACGCGCACCTGCGGTGCCAGTTCCAGTGCGAGCGAGCGGGTCAGCATTTCCAGCGCGCTCTTGGACGCGCCGTACAGCGGGTGATTGCGCATCGGCTGCTGGGCATGCAGGTCGGTGAGGTTGACGATGGCGCCGCTGTGCTGGCGCAGCTGTGCGGCCGCAGCCTGGGCGATGAAGAACGGCGCGCGCGCGTTGACTGCAAACAACTCGTCCCATTGCGCTGCGGTCGCTTCGCCCAGCTTGGTGGGATAGAACGCCGAGGCGTTGTTGACCACGCCATCCAGGCGGCCGAACGCGGCGATGCAGTCGGCGACCAGTTGCGCCGGTGCCTCCGGCAAGCGCAGATCGGCGTGCAAGGCCAGCGCGCTGCCTGCGCGTTGCGCGCACAACGCGGCTACGCGCGCACTGAGCGCCTCACCGGAGCGGTGCGCATGCAAGGCCACGCGGTAGCCGGCCGCATGCAGGGTGGTGGCGATCTGCGCGCCGATACGGCGGCCTGCGCCGGTGATCAAGACCACCTTGGAACTGTCTGTCATGGCGTACTCGCTGGGCGTTGCAAAGGGCTCGGCTATCCTGTGCATTGTCCCCGCAACTGGTGCCCGCATGCACGCCGACCTTCCCACTCCCGATTCGGACGCCTTGGCGCACAGCGGCCGCCTGGCTGCGCATGTGCGCGCCGAAATCGCCGCTGCCGGTGGTGCGATCCCGTTCTCGCGTTTCATGGAGCTGGCGCTGTATGCGCCGGGTCTTGGCTATTACAGCGCCGGCTCCAGCAAATTTGGCGAGGCAGGCGATTTCGTCACCGCGCCCGAGCTTGGGCCGTTGTTCGCAGCGACCGTGTCCGGTGCGTTGGCGCCGGTGTTGCAGCAACTTGGCCCAAGTGCCCGCGTGCTCGAAGTAGGCGGTGGCAGCGGCGCATTTGCCGAAGTCACGCTCAAGCGCCTGCTCGAGCTCGATGCGCTGCCCGAGCGTTACGCGATTCTGGAGCCCAGTGCAGACTTGCGCGAACGTCAGCGCGAGCGGTTGGGGCGCACGCTGATACCGCCGGTGTTCGATCTGGTCGAGTGGCTGGATGCACCGTTTCCGGACGATTGGGACGGGGTGCTGTTCGCCAACGAAGTGATCGACGCATTGCCCACGCCGCGCTTCGCGCTGCGCGATGGCGAGGTGTATGAGGAAACCGTGGTGCTGGATGCGCAGCAGCAGTTTGCACGTGGCGAGCAGCCGGCCGATGCGTTGCTGGGTGCAGCGGTGCGTCATCTGGAGCGCTACTTGCAGCAGCCGTTTGCCGATGGGTATCGCTCGGAGTTGTTGCCGCAGTTGCCGTACTGGATTCAGGCGGTGGCCGGTGGTCTGAAGCGCGGGGCGATGTTGTTTGTCGACTACGGTTACCCGCGTGGCGAGTTCTATCGTGCACAACGCGAAGACGGCACCTTGCGTGCGTTCTATCGTCATCGCATGCATGAGGATCTGTATCGCTGGCCGGGTCTGCAGGATCTGACCGCGTCGGTAGACTTCACCGCATTGGCCGAGGCCGGCACCGGTGCCGGTTTCGAGTTGGCCGGTTACTGCACGCAATCGAGCTTTCTGTTGGGCAATGGATTAGATGCGCTACTGGCGCAGGCCGATACGCGCACCGATGAGGTGGGGCGCATGCGCTTGCGCGAGCAGATCAAACGCTTGACCTTGCCCAGCGAAATGGGCGAGCGATTCCAGGTGATGGGCTTTGCGCGCGATGTCGATTTTGCGCCGGCATTTCTGGCGGGCGATCTCACATGGCGGCTGTAACGTCTGCGCTGCGTCCGTTTTATCGGCCGTGGTTGTGGGTGGGTTTGTGGGTCGCGGCAATTTTCGTGGTGATTGCGGTGTGCCTGGGGCCACCGCCAGAGTTTCCGGAGCTACCCTCCAACAGCGACAAGGCCGAGCACTTTTTGACGTTCGCGTTGTTGTGTTGGGGTGCGGTGCAATTGTTCGCCACACGTCGGGCGTTGTTGTTTGCGGCGTTCGGGTTGGTGTTGCTGGGGATCGGTATCGAAATTGCGCAAGGTGCGTTGACGACCAATCGCAGTGCTGATCCCTACGATGCGCTGGCCGATACCTTGGGCATCCTTGCCGGGTTGTGTCTTGCGTGGACGCGGCTGCGATTGGTGATGTTGCGGGTGGATCAGCGGGTGTTTGGGTCGCGCTGATTTTTCTGTGTGGTTAGCAGGCGTAGAGCGTAGGGCTGCCAGTTCGTTGCAGGGCCCTTGCCCGCTCACCATCGCGGGACACGCCGCAAGTACGTCCGTGTAGGCTCTTACGCGGCATCCATGCCGCGTAAGGTCCCGCGCTGGTGAGCGGGCAAGGACCGGTCGAGATAGTCGGTGTGCATGTTTTCAAGCAACCAGCAAACTGTCTGGTGCGGTGAGGGCACCGCGCGCTAGACTGACTAGGGCAAACGCACCGCGCGTTCGCGCAGCCACTTGGTTGCGACCCACTTTTCGCCGGCCAGTACCGGTGCGCCGGCATGCAGGCTACGCGTCATTGGATGCGGGCGGTCGTAGCTGAAAAACACGGCGTTGCCTTTGACGGCAGCCACGTCCAGATGTGCATCGGGAAAGCGCGTGGCGCCGCCGCGTTCGGGCGTGTTGAGATACATCACCAGCGATGCGAGGCGTTGACCGCCGGCCTGCAACAACACCGGCGTGCCGGCGGCGGTTGGGTCGAAATAGTCGTAGTGCGGCTGATATTCCGCGCCGGTGGCGTAGCGCAGGACCTGCAATCCTTCGCCGTGGTCTACCGGCCAATCGAGCAGGCGTGCGATGCGCGCTTCGATGCGTTGGCATAACGCGTCCTGGCCCAGTTGCAGACACATGCTGTCACTCGTGCGCGCGGCGTGCACGATCTGCGCGCCGTTGTCGTTATCCACTGTGCGCGAACGTGCCAGGCGTGGTTGTGCCAGTGCGATCAAGGCATCGCATTCGGCATCGGACAAAAAACCACCCAGCACCACCACGCGCGGCAGCAGCAGGCTGACCAGTACACGCACTTGGCGGTCGCCCAGATCCAGCAGCGAGGCATCGTTGTCCTGCAACAGCGCAGGCACGCGCACCGGTAGCGGCAGGCTGTGTGTCACTGCATGTTGCTGGATGTGCTCACGCAGCAATGCTTCTACCGCGTCGATGGCGTCCTGCTCGTTCCAGCCCTGATCCAGTAGCGGTTGTAGCGCTTGCTCGGGCGGCTGGCCGGCCATTGCCTGCGCAATGATCCAGTCGCCCAGGGCGGCGGGAATAGTGGTCGATGTCATCGCCCTACAGTGCATGCCAACGTGTGGCAGCTTTATGTCAAATGTGTCGCGGTAAGACAAATGCAACACATAGCCCCTATAAAAGTGACGGGGATCTTGAACGTGCTCGCCACTGCAGTGCGCGGAACGCCACCAATTCTTGACGACTCCTCTTCATACCGGACCTTTTGACCTGGAGATCAGCCGCATGGCCGTTCGCAACAGCAGCAAGACATTACTGATGACGTTTGGTACCGCACTGGCGCTGTCCGCCTGCGGTGGTGGTGCCGACCGCGTCGCTTCGCCTGGCGAGGGCGCGTTTCCGCCCGCACCGACACCCGCTCCTGCACCGACCCCGGCGCCCACGCCGGCACCGACGCCTGCACCGGCACCGACCGGCCCGGCCGCGGATTGCCCGACTGGTTTTTCCAACGTCGGCACCATCGCCAACAACACGCTGCGTGCCTGCCAGTTGCCGGACACCATTACCGGCAATCTGGTGGTGCCGGCACGTGCAGGCACTGCGTATTCGATCAGTGGCCGCGTCAACGTGGGGACCGACCGCGGCGGCAATGCCATTGCACCGGCCGCCGGCAGCGCGCAGGGCATTTTGACGATCGAGCCGGGCACAACCCTGTACGGCTCGTCGGGTAGCGACTACATCGTGGTCAATCGCGGCTCGCAGATCTTTGCCGAAGGCAGCGCGACCGCACCGATCGTGTTCACCGCGCGTCAGGCGCTGGACGGCACCGTCACGGCCAATACCATCGGCCTGTGGGGCGGCATTGTGGTGTTGGGCCGTGCGGCCATCAACAACTGCCCGGGCACCACCGTGTCAGGTACGCCGGAATGTCAGGCGCAGGTGGAAGGCACCAACGCGTTTTATGGCGGCAACAGCGTCACCGACAACAGCGGCTCCATGCGCTATCTGCGCGTGATGTATTCGGGCTTCGAAATTTCGCCCAACAACGAGCTGCAGGGCATCACCCTGGCCGGTGTGGGTAACGGCACGCGTCTGGATTACGTGCAGATCCACAACAGCTCCGACGACGGCATCGAATGGTTCGGTGGGTCGGTCAACGGCAGCCACGTGGTGATCACCGGTGCCGACGACGATTCGCTGGATACCGATGCCGGTTGGAACGGCGCCTTGCAGTTCGGCATCGTGGTGCAGCGCGCCGGTGGCGGCGACCGCATGAACGAGTGGAGCAGCCTGCGTCGCCAGCCGTATTCGCGTCCGAAGGTGGCCAACTTCACCTACGTGGGCAATGCGCGCGCCGGTGCGGCGATCATGCTCAACCAGGGCACACAGGCCGCGTTCTACAACTCGGTGTTTACGCGTCCGGCGGGTGGCACCGGCGATGGCCTGGTGTGCTTCAACCTGGCCGATGCCGATACCCTGGGCACGTTCAACTCGGTGTTCTTCGCCTGCCCGACCGCCTTCGGTAGCGATGCGCGTGCGGCCACCCAGTTTGCGGCCGGTACCAACAACGTTGCCAACGGTGTGTCCACGTTGCAGAACACCTTCGTCAATGGCGCCAACGAAACTGCCGTGCCGGCGTTCCAGGGCTTGAACGGGGTGAGCAGCTTCTTCCAGCAGGTGAACTACATCGGTGGCGTGCGTGATGCCAACGACACCTGGTGGCAGGGCTGGACCTGCGGTCTGACCGCCGATCGTCCCTGCTGAGGCACAGCGTCACGTGGCGGCCCGATGGTCGCCGCGTGATGCGTCCAGCTTCATCTTTCAGTTGCCAGGGCTCCCACGATGCGAACCTCCGCTGTCGCCCGTCTTTCGCGGACGGGCCTGTCTCTTTCCATTTCCACCTTGTTGTTTTCCGGCGCTGCGCTGGCGCAGTCGACCACCACCGATGCCGATTCCAGCAGCGGCACCAGCAGCACTACCAGCACCACCACCAGTGCGCCCAAGCAACTCGACCAGGTCGTGGTGCGTGGCGAGTACATTCCCGAACCGATGCTGCAGACTTCCGAGGTGGCGTCCTTCATCACCCGCGAGGACATGGAGCGCACCGGCGACAACAGCGCAGCGGTGGCGCTGACGCGTGTCACCGGCCTGAGCCTGTCGCGCGGCAAGTATGTGTATGTGCGCGGCCTGGGCGAGCGCTATTCCTCGGCGTTGTTCAATGGCTCGCCCTTGCCCAGCCCCGAGCCGATGCAGCGCGTGGTGCCGCTGGATCTGTTTCCCAGCGATGTGCTGGCCAGCGTGACCGTGCAAAAAACCTATTCGGCCGATTATCCGGGCGAATTCGGCGGCGGCGTGATCGATCTGCAATCGATGACGGTGCCGGACAAACCGTTTCTCTCGCTCACCGTGGGCGGCGGCGTCAACAGCGTCAGCACCGGCGAAAAAGGCCTGACCTACTACGGCTCCGGCGATGACGAGTGGGGCTATGACGATGGCACGCGCAAGCAGCCTGCCGCGTTGCGCGATGCGATCCAGAGCGGCCGGCGCGTCGACCTGGGCAGCTTCTCGCGCGAGGACATCCGCAGCATCGGCCGCAGCTTGAACAATGCCAACCTGTATGTGCTGCAGGAAAAGGACAGCATCGCCCCGGACGTCAATGTCGGCGGCAGCGCCGGCTACAGCATGGACGTGGGCGAAGCCAAGCTGGGCATCATTGCAGTGGCCAGTTACGACAACGAATGGCGCACGCGCACCGGCAAGCAGCAGGACGGCATCTTTGTCGGCGACACGGTCGAGTTCAATTCCAACTACGACTTCGCCACCACCCGCAACAACGTGCGCACCAACGGCATGCTGGGCCTGGGTTGGGAATACGGCCGCCACACCATCGGCTGGACCACCCTGTATGTGCACGACGCCTTGAAGGTGGCGCGTAGCCGTGCCGGCCGCGATGAGCTGGCCGGGTTCGATGTGCGCGACGACAACACCGAGTGGTACGAGCGCCAGCTGATCAACAACCAGTTGCGCGGTACGCATGCGTTTGGGCAATACGATGACCTGAAGATCGAATGGCGCGCAGCGGTGGCCAACGCCAGCCGCGATGTGCCGTACGAAACCGGCATTCGTTACGAGTTGCTGGATGGCTACTGGGCGCACGATGCCTCGCGCGTGCAGAACTACACCCGCTTCAGCAAGGTCGACGACAAGGTGGCCAGCGGTGGTGTGGATGTGACCTGGCGCCTGCCGATTGAGCACGACCTCACCGTCAAGGGTGGTCTGGCCTATCTGGACAACGACCGCACGGCGTGGAGCCGCGAATTCCGCTTCCTGGCGCTGGACGGCCCGCTGCCGTTCTACAACCAGTTCCAGCGTGTGGATTACCTGATCTCCGATTTCAACCTCAGCAACGATCTGCTGCGCCTGCGCGAAACCACCGGCAGCTTCGGTGCGGCCGCGTACGATGCGACCTTGAAGGTCAAGGCCGCATATTTGCAGGCCGAAGGCGAGATCGTACCGACCCTGCGCGCCACCGTCGGTGTGCGTTATGAGGACGCCACACAGGCGGTGCATCCGTACGACATCTTCAGCGGCACGCGCCAGGACAGCGTGGCACCGTTGGAAAACAGCTATGCGCTGCCATCGGCCACGGTGACCTGGAATTTTGCCGAAAACCAGCAGCTGCGCTTTGGTGCCTCCAAGACCATCGCACGGCCGCAGTTCCGCGAAATGGCACCGCAGCAGTATCTGGATCCGGATATCGACCGCCAGTTCTTCGGCAACCCGTTCCTGGTCGATAGCGAGCTGGTCAATCTGGATGCGCGCTACGAGTGGTTCTTCGAGCCGGGCCAGTACGTCACCGTTGGCGCGTTCTACAAGAGCATCGACAAGCCGATCGAAGCCATCGTCAACGATGCACCCGGTGGCGGCATCGTGCAGAGCTTCATCAATGCGCCCAAAGCCACTTTGTACGGCATTGAGCTGGAAGCCAAGAAGTATCTGGACCTGCCGATCGCGGGTGACTGGTGGGGCGACAACCGGGTGTTCGTGTCCGGCAACTACACGCGCACCAAGTCGGAGGTGAGTGCCAGCGATGGCGACACCGTGCAGCCGTTCGGCTTCACTGCGCCGGTGCAGGCGACCTTGTTCATCCGCGATGGCTCGGCCTTGCAGGGGCAGTCCGACGACATCGCCAACCTGCAGATCGGTGTGGAAAGCGAAAGCACCCACAGCCAGGCCACGTTGATCGCCAACTATGTCGGCGAGCGGGTGTCGGCGCGTGGCCGCCCGGGGCAGCCGGATTACATCGACAAGCCGGGCACCTCGCTGGATCTGGTGATCAAGAAGGGTCTGGTGTGGTCGGGCAATACGCTGTCGCTGAACTTTGCGGCACGCAACCTGCTCAAGACCAAGTATCAGGAATACCAGAGCCTGGGCAGCAACCGGGTGGACCTGTACGAGTACCAGCCTGGCGTGACGTATGACCTGAGTGTGACAGCGCGCTTCTGATCCAACGCGTACAGCTGTCAACGCAAACGCCCGCTGTGCCTCGCATGGCGGGCGTTTTGCGTTTGATGGTGTGTCGCCGTGTGTCGGCATGTGTCATCGGTTTCTTTGAACTGACACATTGCTGCCGCATTCTGTCATCCGACCGCAATCCTGAGACGGATGTCCGCTTTGCAGCGCGTTTTGCCCTCCTTGAAACCCGTGATGACGCTGCGTGGTGTTCGCACTGCGGTGGCCTGCGTGCTGCTTGCGGTGTTGGCACTGCAGTGCGCGCGCTTGCTGTGGGTGTTGATCACACCGATCGGGCCGTTGGGCACTGGCCAGGTCGCCACGGTAGCTAATGCGGATCTGCCCGCACTGCGCCGCGATGTGTTCTACCGCAGCGGGCCCGAGAGCAACAGCGACGGCATCGTGTTGCATGGGGTACGCGCAGGCGGTACGCAAGCGGCTGCGTTTTTGAGCAGTGGCGATGGCAAGCAAGGCGCGTATCGCGTGGGCGATGCCGTGGTGCCTGGCGTGGTGGTGCACGCGATCGCGAGCGATCACGTGTTGCTGCGTGCAAGCAACGGCTTGCGGCGTCTGGCGTTGGTCGAATCCACGGCGGCGTCGTCGAGCGCATCGCCTGCAACGAGCGCGACAACAGCGACAAGCGCGGCACCTGCCGTGATGTCGAATGTCGGCACAGCGGCTGGCACAGTCGCCGCCTCCGTCGACCCGCAACAACTGCTGACGACCGCCGGTTTGCTTGCAAGTACGGATGGCAGCGGCTTCACCGTGATGCCGCGCGGCGATGGCGCACTGTTGCGCCAGGCCGGCCTGGCACCGGGCGATGTGCTGACTCAAATCAATGGCCGCACGCTCGATGCCGAACACCTGCGCGAGCTGCAGGACGAACTGCGCGATGGCCAGGCGGCCACGCTGACCTACCGCCGCGACGGCCAGACCCACACCATGACCTTGAAGCGCCCGCAATGACCGCTGTTCGCCCTGTATGGCTGCTTTCAGCCACGTTGTTGTTCGCACTGCCGGCGGTGCCGATGGTGTCGCTGCATGCCGCCGATGCGCCGGCCGTACGCTTGCAAGATGTGGACCTGCGCGCCTTCATCCAGGATGTGTCGCGTGCCACCGGCATCACCTTCATCGTGGACACGCGCGTGCAGGGCACCGTCAATGTGGCGCGTGCGCAGGCGATGTCGGAAGAGGATTTGCTCGGCATGCTGCTGGCGGTGTTGCGTGCCAATGGCTTGATCGCGGTGTCCAGTGGTCCTTCGACCTATCGCATCATTCCCGACGACACCGCAGCGCAACAGCCTGGCAGCGCAGCCAACGGCAACCTGGGATTTGCCACGCAGGTGTTCACCTTGCAACGCGTGGATGCACGCAGCGCTGCGGAGATTCTCAAGCCCTTGATCGGCCGCGGCGGGGTGATCATGGCGATGCCGCAAGGCAACAGCCTGCTGATTGCCGACTACGCCGACAATCTGCGTCGCGTGCGCGGCCTGGTCGCACAGATCGACACCGACCGCGCGGCGATCGACACGGTGACCTTGCGCAATAGCTCGGCGCAGGAACTGGCGCGCACGCTGACCTCGCTGTTCGGCCAGGCCGGCGAGCGCAGCAATGTGCTGTCGGTGTTGCCGGTGGAAAGCAGCAATTCGCTGATCGTACGCGGCGATCCGGCGCTGGTGCAGCGTGTGGTGCGCACCGCGGTGGATCTGGATGGACGCGCCGAGCGCCGTGGCGATGTCAGCGTGGTGCGTCTGCAACACGCCAGTGCCGAACAATTGCTGCCCGTGTTGCAGCAGCTGGTCGGGCAGACGCCAGGCAATGACGCGCAGCCTGGGCAGGATGCGCGCCCGACTGCCGTGGATGTGGCGGCCGCTGCCGGTGGTGCACAGACGCAGGTGATTGCACCGGCTGCCGGCAAGCGCCCGGTGATCGTGCGTTACCCAGGCTCCAATGCCTTGATCATCAACGCCGACCCGGAAACCCAGCGCGCCTTGATGGACGTGATCCGGCAGCTGGACGTGCATCGCGAGCAGGTCCTGGTCGAAGCGATTGTGGTGGAGATCTCCGACACCGCCGCCAAGCGCCTGGGCGTGCAGCTGCTGCTGGCCGGCCGCAATGGCACGGTGCCGTTGATCGCCACACAATACAGCGGTGCAGCGCCGGGCATCGTGCCGCTGGCCGCTGCGGCTGCCGGCACGCGCAGCAACAATGGCGAAGACGATTCGGTGCTGGAGCAGGCGCGCAATGTGGCCGCGCAATCGTTGCTGGGGTTGAGCGGCGGCTTGATCGGCCTGGCCGGGCAAAGCAACGATGCGGTGTTCGGCATGATCATCGATGCGGTCAAGAGCGATACCGGCTCCAACCTGTTGTCCACACCGTCGATCATGACGCTGGACAACGAGCAGGCGCGCATTCTGGTCGGCCAGGAAGTGCCGATCACCACCGGCGAAGTGCTGGGCACCGCCAACGTCAATCCGTTCCGCACCATCCAGCGCCAGGATGTGGGCGTGCAGCTGGAAGTGCGCCCGCAGATCAATACGGCCGGTGGCATCACGCTGGCGATCAAGCAGGAAGTATCGGCGATCGCCGGGCCGGTCAGCGCGCAGTCCTCGGAGCTGGTGTTCAACAAGCGCCAGATCGAAACCCGCGTGGTGGTGGAAAACGGCGCCATCGTCGCACTCGGTGGCCTGCTCGATCAGAACGACCGCCAGACCGTGGAAAAGGTACCGCTGCTGGGCGATGTGCCCGGCCTGGGCGCGCTGTTCCGGCATAAATCGCGCAATCGCGACAAGACCAATCTGATGGTGTTCATTCGCCCGACCATCATCCGCGATGCGGCCGATGCGCAGCGCATGACCGCACCGCGCTACAACTATCTGCGCGATCGCCAGTTGGCCGATGGCGACCCGGAAGCCGCGCTCGATGCACTGGTGCGCGACTATCTGCGTGCACAGCCGCCGCAGTTGCCGGCCGCGCCATCGTCGGTGGCGCCAGCACCGACGCCTGCGCCCAGCGCACGCCCCGTGCAGCGCTGATGCCATGAGCAGTGCGCGCGCCAGCATTTCGTATGCGTTCGCCAAGCGTCACGGCGTGGTGCTGCTCGGCAGCGACAGCGCTGCGCAGATCGGCCTGCGCGAAGGTGGCGATGTGCAGGCCTTGATCGAGTTGCGGCGCACGCTGGGTGTGCCACTGCAGGTACGCACCTTGGCGCCGTCGGTGTTCGACCGGCATGTGTCGGAGATCTACGCCGATGCCGGCATGGAGCAGGGCGTGCAGGTGGAGGCGCTGGATCTGCACGGCAGCCTGGATTCGTTGATCGACGATATCCCCACCGCCGATCTGCTCGACAGCCAGGACGATGCGCCGATCATCCGCTTGATCAACGGCATCATCGCCGAGGCTGCACGCCTGGGCGCCTCGGATGTGCATCTGGAATCCTACGAATCGCGCTTGCGCGTGCGGCTGCGCGTGGATGGCGTGATGCGCGAAGCGGCGACCTTGCCCGGACGCATCGCCCCGCTGCTGGTGTCGCGCGTCAAGGTGATGGCACGCCTGGATATCGCCGAAAAACGCATTCCGCAAGATGGCCGCGTGTCGTTGGTGATGGGTGCCAAAGCGTTGGATGTACGTGTCTCCACGCTGCCTACGCGCAGCAGCGAGCGCGTGGTGCTGCGAATCCTGGACAAGGAGCAGGGCACGCTGTCGTTGGCACAGTTGGGCATGCCGCCGGCGGTGATGCACACGGTGCAGCGCGCCTTGCAGGTGCCCAACGGCATCGTGCTGGTCACTGGCCCGACCGGTTCGGGCAAGACCACCACGCTGTATGCGGCGCTGAGCCTGCTCAACGATGGTTCGCGCAATATCCTCACGGTGGAAGACCCAGTGGAATACGCCATTGATGGTGTCGGCCAGACCCAGGTCAACGCACGTGTCGGCATGACCTTTGCGGCCGGCCTGCGCGCGATCCTGCGGCAGGACCCGGACGTGGTGATGATCGGCGAGATCCGCGATACCGAGACCGCGCAGATTGCCGTGCAGGCCAGTTTGACCGGCCACCTGGTGCTGTCCACCGTGCACACCAACGATGCGGTGGGCGCGGTCACGCGCCTGCGCGATATGGGCATCGAACCGTTTCTGCTCGCATCGAGCCTGCGATTGATTCTGGCGCAGCGGCTGGTGCGGCGCCTGTGCACGCAGTGCCGCGCACCGCGCCCGCTGGATGCCGGCACGCGCCAGATGTTGGATGCCACGGACGCGGCAACGATCTACAGCGCGGTGGGCTGCACAGCCTGCCATCACAGCGGTTATGCCGGGCGCGTGGGCATTTACGAAGCCATCGCGGTGGACGATGCAATGCGCCGCCTGATCGGCGACAACGCCGACGAAGATGCATTAGCGGCGGTGGCCTTCGCACGCGCGCCGCGCCTGGGCGATGCCGCGCGCGCGGCGGTGCTGCAAGGTCTCACCACACTGGAGGAAGCGCTGCGCGTCACCCGCCAGCAGGACGATGCACATGCCACGGTTTGATTACACCGTGCTCGATCTGCACGGGTACAGCCGCCAGGGCGTGATCACTGCCGACAACGCGCAAAGTGCGCGTGCGCAGCTGGAGCAGCGGCAGTGGGTGCCGGTGCGCGTGGAGGTGGCTGCTGCAACCAGCAGCGTGCGCCCGGCGCGTTTCAGCGGCAAGGATCTGGTGCTGTTCACCCGCCAGCTCGCCACGCTGGTGGAGACCGCGCCGTTGGAAGAAGCGCTGCGCACCATCGGCACCCAGTCCGAACGCCGCGGCGTGCGCCGGGTCACCAGCCAGACGCACGGGCTGGTGGTCGAAGGCTTCCGTCTGTCCGATGCGATGACACGCCAGGGCAACGCGTTTCCGCCGCTGTATCGCGCGATGGTGGCCGCGGGCGAAAGCGCCGGTGCGTTGCCGCAGGTGCTAGAGCGGTTGGCGGATCTGTTGGAGCGCCAAGCGCAGGTGCGCAGCAAGTTGCAGTCTGCGTTGGTCTATCCGGCGGCGTTGGCGTTGACCGCCGGTGCGGTGGTGATCGTGCTGATGACCTTCGTGGTGCCCAAGGTGGTGGACCAGTTCGATTCGATGGGGCGTGCGTTGCCGTTGCTGACGCGCATGGTGATTGGCGTCTCCAACTTTCTGTTGCATGCGGGCATTCCGCTACTGATTGCGTTGGTCATTGCGGTGATCGCGGCGCTGCGGTTGCTCAAGCGCCCGGAGCTGCGCCTGGCGGCCGACCGCGCGTTGCTGCGTGCGCCCTTGCTCGGCCGGTTGATCCGCGATCTGCATGCCGCACGCATGGCGCGCACCCTGGCCATCATGGTCAACAGCGGGCTGCCGTTGATGGAAGGCTTGATGATCGCCGCGCGCACCGTCGACAACCGCGCGTTGCGGCTGGCCACCGACAACATGGTCACCGCGATTCGTGAGGGCGGCAGCCTGGCCGCGGCGATGAAGCGGGCGGGCGTGTTTCCACCGACGCTGTTGTACATGGCCTCCAGCGGCGAAAACAGCGGGCGCCTGGCGCCGATGCTGGAACGCGCTGCCGATTATCTGGAGCGCGAATTCGAGTCGTTCACCACCGCGGCGATGAGCCTGCTGGAGCCGGCCATCATCGTGCTGCTCGGCGGCGTAGTGGCGGTGATCGTGCTGTCGATCCTGCTGCCCATTCTGCAATTCAACACCCTCGCGCTTGGTTGAGCGCGGCCGCCTATCCTTGGAGATCCTCATGCAGTCCATCCATCCTCGCGTACGCATCGGCTCGCTCACATCGCACGGGCGCATGCGCGGCTTCACCCTGGTCGAGTTGATGGTGGTGATCGTCATCATCGGCCTGCTCGCCACCGTGGTGATGATCAACGTGATGCCCAGCCAGGACCGCGCCATGGTCGAAAAAGCGCGTGCCGACGTGGCGGTGCTGGAGCAGGCGCTGGAAACCTATCGGCTGGACAACCTCGGCTACCCGAGCACCGAACAGGGCTTGCAGGCCCTGCTCAACCCGCCGAGCGGATTGACCCGGCCCGAGCGGTATCGGCAGGGTGGCTATATCCGCCGCCTGCCGGAAGATCCGTGGGGCCACGCGTATCAGTACCGTCGCCCGGGCCGCAGTGGTGGCTTCGATGTGTATTCGTTCGGCGCCGATGGCGTGGAAGGTGGCGACGCCGACACTGCCGATATCGGCAACTGGCGCTGAGCCGCACCCGTGCTCGCGCAAATGGCCATTGCAAGGCAACGCACGGCAAGCACGCCGCGCGCGCGCATGTCGCTTGCGCATGCGCGCGGCTTCACCTTGCTCGAACTGCTCGCGGTGCTGGTGATCACCGCACTCGCCAGCACCTTGGTGGTGATGACCTTGCCCGATACACGGCGCGATCTGCACGACCAGGCCGACGCGTTGGCCAGCGCCCTGCTGCATGCACGCGACGAGGCGATCCTGAGCCTGCGCATGGTCGAGGTGACTGTCGATGCGGGCGGTTATGCGTTTCGACGCCAGGCGCAGCAGCATTGGGTGCCACTGGATGAGAAACCCTTTACCGCACTGCGTTGGCCAGCTGGCGTGCAGACCGCGTTGCCGGTTGGGGGCACGCAAGTGAGCGTGCGTTTCGATCCTACCGGTGCGGCCACGCCGCAACGCATCGCGCTGGCTGACGGTCAACAGCAGGTGCAGGTACTGGTGGATGCAGCCGGCGTGGTACGGGTCGATGCGCCACAACGGTAATCGCCAGGACAGCGCTGGATTCTCGCTGCTCGAACTGATGGTCGCGCTGGCGATCTTCGGTATGGCCGTGGTTGGCTTGCTGAATTTGTCCGGCGAAAGCACGCGCACTGCGGTGGTGCTGGAAGAACGTGCGTTGGCTGCGGTAGTTGCAGAGAATCAGGCAATCGAAGCGATGCTCGCGCCCACGGCCGCAGCGCTGGCGCCGGCGAATGGGCAAGAGGCACTGGGCGGACGCACATGGGACTGGCAGCGCAAGTCGATGCCGGCCGGCGGCGCAGGCATGGTGCGGATCCAGGTGCAGGTGCGGGCCGCAGCGCAGGCGCAGGAAATCGCCAGCCTCAGCGTCTTGCGGAGCGCCGAATGATTCGCGCACGTCGTGCCACAGTGTGTACCCGTGGCAGTGCGGGCTTCACCTTGATCGAGCTGCTGGTCGCACTGGCCGTGTTCGCACTGGTGGCGGTCGCGGCGGTGGTGGTGATGCGGCAGAGCATCGATCAGCGCGATGCGGTGCGTGCGCGCCTGCAGCAGATTCGTGAGTTTCAACTTGCCCATGGTCTGCTGCGTAGCGATCTGCAGCAGGCCGCTGTGCGGCGCACGCGCAACAGCGAGGGCGGCGCTGCACGCACCGCGTTCGTCGCAAGCCCGCCGGGTGCGCCCGGGCCCTTGTTCGGGTTTGTGCGGCGCGGTTGGAGCAATCCGGATCAGGCGCCGCGTGCGTCGTTGCAGTATGTGGAGTACCGCGTGGTCGATGGACGCCTGGAGCGCAGTGCACGCCCCGCACTCGATGGCGCAGTTGCCGGCACGCCGCAGGTGGTGCTGCGTGGCGTGCGCTCGGCGGTGGTGGGGTTTCACTATCGCGCGCAGTGGAGCGATGGCTGGAGCGGCGGGCTCGAGGCACTGCCGGATGCGATCTCGCTGGAGCTGGACCTGGAGCAATGGGGCCGCGTGCGTCAGCTGTTCGTGCTGCCGGAGGGACGCGGATGAAAGCCTTGAACGCAGTGACGCAGCAACGCGGCGTCGCACTGCTGACGGTGTTGTTGCTGGTCGCGGTGATGACGCTGCTGATGGTGGCGGTGCTGGACGATCTGCGCTTCGGTCTGCGTCGTAGCGGCAATGGCGAGGCGATGACGCAGGCGCAGTGGTACGCGCTGGGCACCGAAACCATTGCGCTGCAACGTCTGCAGGCATTGGCCAGGCGCGACCCGATGCGCACCACGCTGGAGGGCGGCTGGAACGATCAACCGATCACCTTCCCGCTGGACGACGGCGCGGTGAGCGTGCGTCTGCGCGACCGCGGCGGCTGTTTCAATCTCAACAGTGTGGTCGCCGGCGCTCCCGAGCAATGGCAACGCAACGACGACGGCACACGCCAATACATCGCGTTGCTGCTGGTGCTCGGCATCGCGCCGCAACAGGCGCAGGCCTTGAGCGATGCGCTGGTGGACTGGATCGACAGCGACAGCCAACCCGGTGCGCAGGGCGCTGAAGACGATCGTTACCTGCAATCGGCAGTGCCGTTGCGCACCGGGGCGACCTTGCTGGCGGGCATCAGCGAGCTGCGCGCCATCGCCGGCTATACGCCGCAGGTGATCGCGCAATTGCGGCCATATGTGTGTGCATTGCCGGAGGGGCGCTTGTCGCCGATCAATATCAATACGCTCAGCCTGGAAGATGCGCCGGTGTTGGTAGCGCTGACCGAAGGCGCATTGGAGCTGCCAGCTGCGCGACGCGTCATTGCCGCGCGGCCGGCCGGAGGATGGCGCGACGCCAAGACGTTCCTGAGCCAGCCTGCGCTGATGCAGGCCGAGCCTTCCAACGCAGTGTTGGAACAATTCGAACTACGCACCAGCTATTTCTCCCTCTACAGCCAGGTCGACCACGCCGGCGCGCAGGTCATGCTGGATGCCTTGTTGCAGCAAGATCCTGCGGGGCGTGTGCGGCTGGTGGCACGCCAATGGAGTTCCGACGAATGAGTACCACCTTGTTGTTGCTGCCGGCCGATGCCACCGCGCAAGCCATTGTCGTGCGCGTCGATGCGCATGGCCAGGTGCTGCCACAGCGCGCAGCCAGCGCGCCATTTGAATCATCCGCACGTAGCGTGCTGGTGGTGCCGGGCGTGGATGTGCAGTTGCGCTGGCTGACATTGCCGGGCCGCAGCACCGCGCAATCGATAGCCGCCGCACGCCTGCAACTGGCCGAGCATCTGGCCGTGGAGACGCAGACCTTGCATGTGGTGATCGCCGAGACTGCCGAAGCCGATGGCACGCGCCTGGTGGCTGCGGTGGAGAGCGCGGTGATGCAGCAGTGGTTGGCGCGCGCAGCGCAGCTAGGCGTCACCCCCTATGCCGTAGTGCCCGATTGCCTGTTGCTGGGGCCCGGTGCCGACGGTGCGGCGGCAGTGATGGACTGGGATGGCCGTTGGCTGATCCGCAGCGCAGGCCTGGCCTGCAGCCTGGAGCCCGAGGTTGCACGCATGCTGCTGGGCGAGCGCGCACCGGTACAGCCACCAATGTCCGATCCTGCGCTGACGATCGCCTGCTTTGCCCGATGCGCCACACACGCGCCGATCAATCTGCTGCAGCAGGCATTCGCTGCAAAGCAGGCCATTGCGCAGATGGTCACGCCGCGTCGTCTTGCAGCGTTGGCCGCGCTGGTGTTGCTGTCGCCACTGCTGCTGATGCTGGCGCAGACACTGCGCTACGAGATCGGTGCGCGCATGCTGCAATCGCGCGCCGCCGCGCAGTTGGGCGTGCACGACGCAGCGGCGGTGCCGGCAGCGCTGCAGGCTCGCCGGCATGCTGGCGCAGCGGTCGATACCCTGGCGATGCAGCTCGGCACCTTGTTCGCCGCAGTCGATGCCATTCCCGCTGCTGAACTGGATCAGCTCGACTATCAATCCGCACAGCCGTTGCGGGCCACACTGCTGCATACCGATGCCGCCAGCGTGCAGCAACTTTCCGCGCGGCTGGCAGAGGCAGGATGGAGGTTGCAACCAGGCACCAGCCAGAGCGAGGACGATCGCCTGCGCACGCCATTCGTGCTGGAGCCAGTGCAATGAGTGCAGGTCTGCAACGCGGCCATCAATGGTGGCAGACGCGTGCGCCGCGCGAGCGGGTGATGCTGGGTGTGATGTGCGTCGCAGTGGCCGCGTTCGTCGGTTGGTATGCGCTTTACCTGCCGCTGCGGCACTGGCGTGTACAGGCGCAGGCGCGTTACGCAGATGCGGCGCAGCTGGTACTGGATGCATCCGCGCAGGCATCGGCAACCAAGCGCACCGCCGCAGCGGGCACAGCGGAGCTGGCCGAGATCATCGCAAGCAGCGCACGCGATGCCGGTGTCGGCATCACCTCGCAACAGCGCAGCGCTGCGGGCGGGGTGGACGTGCAGATCGATGCGGTGAGCGCCACCACCTTGTTCGCCTGGCTGGAACGGCTGCGGCAAGCGCATGGCCTGGCACCGACGCAGCTGAGCATCGTGCGCGACCAGGGCCAACTGCGGGTACGCTGCGGGTTTGCGGAGCCCACACCGTGACGCGCACGCGTTGGATCCTGGTATTTGCACTGATGCTGTTGGTCGCGCTGCTGGCATGGCTGCCACTGCGCCTGGTGCTGCCACGCGAAGGGCTGCCGTTTTCGGTGCTGGACGTGGAAGGGCCGGTGTGGGCCGGCACGTTGCGGCAGGTGCAATGGCAAGGCATCGCATTCGGCGATGTCGCGGTGCGGCCACGCGTCTGGCTGTTGTTGCGTGGCGAGCGCCAGGTGCACCTGCAGACCACGCAGCTGCAAGTGCTGCTGGTGGATGGCACGCAACACGGCATTCGCGATGCGCAGGGGCAGTTGTTGGTACGCCAGCCTGCGGGGATGACCTTGATCGATCTGGCATTGGAACTGCAGCAGGTCGATCTGCTATTCGATGCCACCCGCTGCGTGCACGCACGCGGGCGGGTCAGCCTGCAACTGCTGCCGAGTGGGGCGGGCGAGCTGCCGGGTTTGCCGCCGCTACGGTTATCCGGGCAACCGGTGTGCGTGGACGACACGGCGGTGCTGACACTGCTGCCGGACGCCGCGCTGCCTGCAGGCGTGCAGGCAGCGCGGCTGCAACTGTGGCGCGACGGACGCTGGCAGCTGCAGTCACGCGTCGATCCCGGTCAGGACGCGGTGCTGGGCGTGGGCCTGCAACTGCTGGGCTTTGCCGCCACGCCGGAGCGCACGTTGTTGCGCATCGATCAGGGGCAGTTGCGCTGAGCGCGGCTTCGCAGCTTACGCACCGGGTGATCGGTCTTCTGCACCATTAGCGTGCATGCGTGATGGCCTGTGGCTTCGTCCAGGCCGACTTGACGGCGCGCATAGCTAGCCTGCTGACAACGTTGTCGGCGTAGCGCCGCCTGTAGTCATTGCTGCCGTCAGCTGGTTGCGTTGGTGAGATATCGACACCGCTTTCGACACGCAGGAACGCCTGAATATGGACTGTGACGCAGCTTCCAGCGAATGCGGTGCGTCTGGCACATTTCGCCTGGAACAAAAATTGGTCTGGTAATGGCGAATTGGTCATTGACTGGTCCTGTGACAACGATACCCGGGATGCACCCGAATGATCCTGAGCGCACCCATAAAAACCCTTGAATAAAGGATATGGCTCCAGTCACGAGGAGCGATCAAACACTTTCGACAGTGACTGTTGACAGAATCTTTTAAAGACCATAAGAATCAAATCCACTGAATTGGTATTTGCCAGTCAGGGCCGTTGATCAGCAATGGCACGCGATGTCCGTCCTGGGAGGGAGGCGGCATCGGCACCCACGGGGGGCCGTACGGGGTGTGTCTCAAACAACAGATCGCAGGCGGTTCCGGATGTCCGGGACTGGGGGCCTGTGCGCGTGTGGGTGGGTTGCCCAACGCCGGGATCTGTCATCGCTGATCGATCGGAATGCCAGTCGCGTCGTCGTCCAGCCATTCCACCTCAGGATCTCCCATGTCACCTGTCTCGCGTGCCTCGTTGCGTTGTTGTTCGCCTTCCTCGCTGTCCATCGCCATCGCGCTGTCGCTGCTTGCCTGCGGCGCCAGCGCGCAGGCGCAGGAGTCGCCGCCTGCAGACGCTGCGCAGATTTCCCAGCTCGATACGGTCAAGGTCACCAGCTCTTACCAGAAGAGCCTGATCACCGCGATGGACAACAAGCGCGACGACGTGCGCATGACCGATGGCATCTCGGCGCAGGACATCGGCAAGTTCCCCGCCGAAAACATCGCCGAGGCGATCCAGCGCATTCCCGGTGTGCAGATTTCCACCATCAACGGGCGCGGTTCCACCATCAGCGTGCGTGGCCTGGGCCCGCAGTATTCGGCCACCACCATCAACGGTCAGGTGATCAAGAGCGCCGATTTCACCGATGGTTTCCGTTACGACATCATCCAGCCGGAAGTGGCCGCCGGTATCGAGGTGATCAAGTCGCCGTCGGCCGACATGGATGCCGGTGGGTTGTCCGGCACGGTCAACATCAACACCACCAAACCGCTGGACTACAAGCAGACCAAGCTGCTGTTTTCGGCCAAGGCGCAATACGCCGAATTTGCCGGCGGTGCGCCCACGCCCAAGGGCGTGCTGACCTATATCGACCAGTTCAAATTCGGTGGTGGCGATCTGGGCGTGTTCCTCAGCGCCGGCTATCAGAAGCTCAAGGATCGCGCCGATTATCTGTGGATCGACCGCTGGTATACGCAGCAAACCGACGCCGGCACCTTGTACATTCCGCGGCGCCCGCGCTATCGCTCGATCGAGCGCGAAACCACCCGCAAGATGTTCAACGGCGGGCTGCAGTGGAAGCCCAGCGATCAGCTGGAAATGAACCTCACCGCGCTGTATTCGCAGGACAAGACCGCCAACGACATGAACCAGTTGGTGTACTCGTTCGAGCGCAGCCCGCTGACCGTGCTGCAGACCAACGGGCTCACTGCCACGCAAGTGTCGGCGTCGGACTACTGGCTGGAAAACAACCGCCAGATCGAACAGCACGATCTGTCCACACGGCTGCTGACCTACGACTTCAAGTGGAAGGGCGATGCCTGGACCTTGAGTGGCGCGGCCAATTACACCGAAGGCAAGACCGACGAAAACGAGCGCGCGGCGATCCTGGGCCGCAAACCGACCTCGACGTTGCTGGACACCTCGAATTCGGATGCGATTTCGCTGATCACCGATGCCGACGCCACCGATGCCAGCGCCTGGGACAAGACCAATCTGGTGCGTAGCGAATATCCCAATGGCGGCATCCAGTCGCTCAGCAACAAGGAATGGTCGTTGCAACTGGATGCCGAGCGTTATCTGGATATGGGTGCGTTGAACGCGGTGCGCTTCGGTGCCAAATACCGCCGCGAAACCTTCGACCGCGATGTGCGCCGGCGCGATTTTCTGTATTTGCTCAGGACCGGTGCCGTATCGGGCTTCGACATGTTCCCGGAACTGTCGGCCGCCAACAGCACGGTGAGCAACTTCCTCGACGGACAACTCGCCTCGCAGGACAGCTGGGTCACCCCGGACATCGCGGCCTACGCGCGCTCGCTGGCGGCTGCCGGCATCACCGTGCCGGTGCTGTTCGCACCGCAGAGCAGCTACAGCATCGAGAACGACATTTCATCGGCCTATGCGATGGCGCGCATCGATACCGACATCGGCAGCATGCGTCTGCGTGGCAACGTGGGCATGCGGTATGAAAACACCAAACGCACCACCGACACCTACCTCACCCAGGCGCAGGCGGCCAGCGACGACGCCAACGTGGTGATCGGCACCGCGCGTGCGCCGTATGACTATTCCAACTGGTTGCCCAGTCTGAATCTGGTGCTGGACATGCGCGAGGACCTGCTGCTGCGCTTTGCCGCCGCCAAGGTGCTGGTGCGGCCGATCCTGGACAGCAACACCGCCATCGCTTCGACCATTTCCACCGGCACCAATACCGGCGGCACGACCACGTTCATCGTCACCCAGGGCCAGACCGATCTGAAGGCGCTGACCGCCGACCAGGCCGACCTGAGCCTGGAGTGGTATTACGGCAACGGTGGCGCGCTGACCGTTGCCGGCTTCTGGAAGAACATCAAGAACGGCACCTTCAACAGCATCGTCTGCCCGGGCGCGTTCAACGGCACCGCACTGTCCAGCAATGCGGCCGGCGACTGCGTGGACGGCGGCGGCAACATCTACGAGATCACCGCCACCACCAACGACCCGAGCAAGGTCAAGATTCGCGGTTACGAGCTGGGCTGGACGCAATCGCTGGATGCCTGGCTGCCGATCGATGGCTTCGGTGTGACCTCCAACTTCACCCGGGTGATTCCGCAGCGCGATACGGCATTCCAGATCCGCAATCTGTCCGAGCAGACCTGGAACGCCACCGCATACTGGGAAAGCCAGCATTATTCGGCGCGCGTCTCGCTCAACCATCGCAGTGAGTACGAGCAGGACAGCAGCGACAGCTTCTTCGCGCGCGAAGGCCACACCATGAAGGCGCGCACGCAGCTGGATGCGGTGCTCGGGTATCAGGTCAACGACAAGCTCAGCTTCCAGCTGGGTGGTTTGAATCTCACCAACCGCACCGAAGAGGCCTACAAGGACATCACCAGCCGTTGGCAGATGACTGGCGTCACCGGTCGCAGCTACTACCTGTCGATGCAGTGGGACATGCTTTGATGGCGGGGGAGGGAGCGCAGCGCCAGCGTGCGCAGCTGCATGCTGCAGCACCCATTGAATGCAATGCTGCAGCTGCTGTTGCGGCGCACTCCAAAGATGCTGCGAGATTTGCTGCTCCGCGTCTGTCGCGGGGCACACATACAACGCTGTTGATCAGGCACTGCCATGCGCAGACGTGACTTCCTCGCAGGCAGCGTCTGCGCCTCGTCGTTGCTTGGGGTTCCGGCGCTGACTCCTGGCATGGCGAGCGCTGCAACTGCACGCGCTGGCGTTACCGGAAAGCCGCGTCCCATGCCGCCGCCATCGGTCAAAGATGGCAGTGGCCAATGGCTGGATCTGGACGAAGGCTGGCGTTTCCACGCCGGCGATCTGCCGTTCCCGCGTCTGCTTGCGCAGGACGAGACCTACGACAACGCCAAGGCCGGCCGGGCCTGGGGTGCGGCGGCGCCGGACTTCGACGACACCGGTTGGCGGCAGCTGCAACTGCCGCACGATTTTGTGGTGGAGCAGCCGGTGCGCGCCGACGCCAATATCGCGCAAGGCTATCGCCCGCGCGGTATCGCCTGGTACCGGCGCACGCTGCGGCTCGAAGAGTCCGCGCGCGGCCAGGCGGTGGAGTTGCGTCTGGACGGCATCGCCAGCCATGCCACCGTATGGGTCAACGGCATGCTGATGGCGCGCAGCTGGAGTGGCTACAACGGGTTGGTGATCGACCTCACGCCGGTCGCGCGCTACGGCAACGCCTTGAACAGCATCGCCATCCGCGTCGATGCCGAAGCCATGGACGGTTGGTGGTACGAAGGCGGCGGCATCTACCGGCACACCTGGCTGGTGTTGCGGACGCCGTTGCACATCGCCGGCGATGGCCTGGCAGCGGTGCCGCACGAAGGCCCGGGCGATGTCTGGCAGGTGCCGGTGGAGCTGGAGCTGGTCAACAGTGGCGAGCAGCCTGCCGAGGCCTGGGTAGATGTCGAACTACGCGATGCACGTGGTGTTCTGATGACGCATGGAGAGACGCAACTACGCGTCGCTGCATTCGGCACTGCGCAGGCAAAAGCGAGCGTATCGGTCGCGCAGCCGCAGCGCTGGAGCGTGGATGCGCCGGTGCTGTATCGCGTGGTGGCCAGCGTGCGCGGCGAAGACGGCCGCAGCGATCATGCCGAGTGCGAGATCGGTTTTCGCAGCCTGCGCTTCGATGCCGACCAAGGCTTTTTTCTCAATGGCCGCGCGCTCAAGATCAAGGGCGTGTGCCTGCATCAGGACCATGCCGGCGTTGGTTTGGCGCTGCCCGATGCCTTGCATGCGTTTCGCCTGCGTCGGTTGAAGTCGATGGGCTGCAACGCCATTCGCCTGCATCACGCGGTGGCGCCGGAACTGCTGCAGGCCTGCGACCGGCTGGGCATGCTGGTGATGGCCGAGAACCGCCTGTTCAATCCCGCACCCGAGTATGTGGCGCTGTTGCAAACGATGGTGCGGCGCCAGCGCAACCATCCCAGCGTGTTTTTGTGGTCGCTGCTTAACGAAGAGCCACTGCAGGGCACCGCCACCGGCTACGCCATCATGGCGCGCGCCGCCGGCGCCGTGCGTGCGCTCGACGACACCCGCCCGATCACCGCCGGCATGAACGATGGCATGTTCGCCACGCGCGGCGCGGCCGATGTGGTGGACGTGCTCGGCTTCAACTATCGCCAGTACAACTACGACCGCGTGCATGCCGCGCGCCCGCGCACGCCAATGTTGTCCAGCGAAGACACCAGTGCCTTTCAGACCCGCGGTGCGTGGTTCACCGATTTGAATGCACACGTGGTGGCCGAAGACGACAGCCTGGCCGCCGACTGGGGCAATACCCATCGCCGCGCCTGGCAGCTGATTGCCGAACGCCCATTCGTCGCCGGCAGTTTCGTGTGGACAGGGTTCGATTATCGCGGCGAACCCACGCCGTTCGAATGGCCGTCGGTGGGCTCGTTCTTCGGCATCCTGGACCAGTGCGGATTTCCCAAGGGAGCGTATTGGTTGCGCCGCGCGTTGTGGATCGACGATGCGCCGGTGCTGCATCTGTTGCCGCACTGGAACTGGCCGGGCCGCGAAGGCCAGCCGATCAAGGTGATGGCGTTCTGCAATGCCGCGCAGGTGGAGCTGTGGCTCAACGGCCGCTCGCTGGGAAAACAGGCGGTGGATCGCGCACAGATGAATCAATGGCAGGTGCAGTACGCGCCAGGCGTCCTCGAAGCGGTGGCTTGGCGCGATGGTCGCGAGGTGGCGCGCACGCGCGTGGAAACCACCAGCGCAGCGGTTGCGCTACGACTCACGCCCGACCGCCCCCAGCTACGCGGCGATGGTCGCGATGCTCAACCGGTGACCTTGGAGGCGGTGGATACGCAAGGCCGCCACGTGCCCGATTGCAATGCAACGCTGACACTGCACATCAGCGGCGGCCGGTTGCTGGGCGTGGGCAATGGCGACCCGAATGCGCACGCACCCGATCAGGCCAAGCAGGTGGCCTTGTTCAACGGGCTGGCGCAGGCCATCGTGC
Organism: Xanthomonas hortorum; assembly: GCF_011305375.1. Classification (GTDB taxonomy): domain Bacteria; phylum Pseudomonadota; class Gammaproteobacteria; order Xanthomonadales; family Xanthomonadaceae; genus Xanthomonas; species Xanthomonas hortorum_E. The sequence goes on along the minus strand of NZ_VCME01000010.1, from coordinate 63,523 downwards.
AGGCCGGCCGCGGTGCCGGCGTACTGCGCCTGCAGGCGCGTGCATCAGGACTGCAAGATGCGGTGGCCGAGATCGCCTGCACGGCGGTGACGCTACCGGCGTCTGTGGCAGTGGCCGCGCCGGTGATGGTGGTCGAAAGCTGGCGCCACACTGCCGCCTTCGCGCAGCCACCGGCACCGGATCTGTCGCGCCGCCCCAACGACAACAACAGCTGGAGCAATACGCTGCCCGGTACGCTGGAAACCGCACCCGAGCGCGCCGGCTACGTGTTGTACCGCGCCCAGTTCACGCCGTGGCAAGGCGTGCAGACTCACGGCGGCATGCTCGATCTGGGCCGCCTCAGCGGCCCGGCGCAGGTATTTCTGGATGGCCACGCGGTGGCACAGGCAGCGGCCGGCAAGCCGATCAAACTGACGCTTGCGCCCGCGACCGGTGTGCGCACGCTGGCGGTAATCATGCAGGTCGCTGCCGATCAGCCGTTTGGATTCCACGACGTCGTCACCGTGCATTATCGGAACTCGCCATGATCGCTTCATCGTTTTTCCCCTCGTCGTATGCGCGCCTGTTCGCCGGCGCATTGCTGAGCGCGTTGCTCGCCATTCCAGTCAGCGTGCTGGCCGCACCGCCCGCACAAGCGGTGGTGCAACGCCTGATCGGCGCGCGCGCGGCCCAGTTCGAGATGACCGTGGCACCGCGCGGCGACGGCGCAGACTGGTATCGCATCGACGCCGGTGGCGACACGGTGCGCATTGCCGGCTCCTCGCAGGTGGCATTGGCGCGCGGCGCCTACGCCTATCTGGGCCAGGCCGGTGCGGCCTCGATGAGTTGGGAAGGCGACCGCGTGGCACTGCCGGCGCAATGGCCTGCCTACAGCAGCGGCCAGGTGCGCACGCCGTTTGCGCATCGTGCCTATCTCAATACCTGCACCTACGGCTACACAACGCCGTTCTGGGACTGGCCGCGCTGGCAGCGCGAGATCGACTGGATGGCGTTGCACGGCATCGACATGCCGCTGGCGATGGAAGGGCAGGAAGCGATCTGGCAAGCGCTGTGGCGCGAGTTCGATGTGGGCGATGATGCATTGGCGGAGTATTTCTCCGGCCCGGCGTTCACCCCGTGGCAGCGCATGGGCAATATCGAAGGCTATCGCGCGCCGTTGCCGCAACAGTGGATCGACAGCAAACGCGTCCTGCAGACGCAGATCCTCACACGCATGCGCGAGCTGGGCATGCAACCGGTGCTGCCGGCATTTGCCGGCTATGTGCCCAAGGCGTTCGCGCAGGCACATCCGCATGCGCGCATCTACCGCATGCGCGCCTGGGAGGGGTTTCACGAAACCTATTGGCTGGATCCGCGCGATCCGTTGTTCGCCAAAGTCGCGCGCCGATTTCTTGAGCTGTACACGCAGACCTACGGCGCAGGCGAGTTCTATCTGGCCGATGCCTTCAACGAAATGCTGCCGCCAGTGGCCGACGACGGCAGCGACGTGGCCGCCGCCAAGTATGGCGACAGCATCGCCAACTCCGACGCCGCACGTGCCAAGGCAGTACCGCCAACGCAACGCGATGCGCGCCTGGCCGAGTACGGACAGGCGCTGTATCGCTCCATCGCCCAGGTCAATCCGCAGGCCACCTGGGTGATGCAGGGCTGGCTGTTCGGTGCCGACCGCGAGTTTTGGCAACCGCAGGCGATCGCCGCGTTTCTGGGCAGGGTGCCGGACGCGCGGTTGATGGTGCTGGACATCGGCAACGACCGGTATCCCGGCACCTGGAAGGCCTCGCAGGCCTTCGACAACAAACAATGGATCTACGGCTACGTGCACAATTACGGCGCCAGCAATCCGCTGTACGGCGACTTTGCGTTTTATCGACAGGATCTGCAGGCCTTGCTGGCCGATCCGGACAAACGCAATCTGAGCGGATTCGGCGTGTTTCCCGAAGGCTTGCACAGCAACTCGGTGGTCTACGAGTACCTCTACGCGCTGGCCTGGGAAGGTCCGCAGCAGTCCTGGTCGCAGTGGCTCACGCAGTACACGCGCGCCCGCTACGGACACAGCGATGCGGCGTTGCTGCAGGCCTGGACGGATCTGGAAGCAGGCATTTACCAGACCCGCTATTGGTCGCCGCGCTGGTGGAACAAGCGGGCCGGCGCGTATCTGTTGTTCAAGCGGCCGACTGCCGACATCGTCGGCTTCGACGATCGCCCCGGCGATCCGCAACGCCTGCGCCGCGCCATCGACGCGCTACTGCAGCAAGCCGACCGCTACGCCGATGCACCGCTGTACCGCTACGACCTGATCGAAGACGCGCGGCATTACCTCAGCCTGCACGCCGACCGCCAATTGCAAGCGGTGGTGCAGGCCTACGCCGCCGGTGATTTCGCACGCGGCGATGCGCTGTTGGCGCGCACGACGCGATTGGTGCAAGGACTCGACGCACTGGTCGGCGGCCAACACGAAACCCTCGCCGACTGGACCGGCCAGGCGGCCGCTGCCGCGGGCGACGATGCCGCGTTGCGTCGCGTGTATGTCGGCAACGCACGTGCGCAGGTCAGCGTCTGGGGCGGCGACGGCAATCTTGCCGATTATGCGTCCAAGGCGTGGCAAGGCATGTACGCGGAGTTCTATCTGCAGCGCTGGACGCGCTTTCTGAGCGCCTACCGTGCTGCACACAAGGCGGGCACGCCGTTCGACGAAGCGGCCTTCAACAAACAGCTTGCAGCGTGGGAGCGTCAATGGGCCGAGCAGGGCACGGTGCCGAAGCGCCAGCCACCACGCGATCCACTGACCTCGCTGCGCACGTTGCTGTCGCAGGTGGATGCGCACGACGATGTGCCGAGCGCTCTGCAAAGCGACATGCAAGGCGAGGTGCAAGGAATTGCGCACGGCGCCATGCACGGCACCACGCACGGAACTTTCCAAGGCGCCGCCCAATGAGCGGATCCGTCTTGCGCTTCGTCGGCATGCATGACCGCTGCAGTCGCGACGCACTCACGCAAGCCATCGGCATCAAACGCACACCTCGCACACACCTGCAGTGCCTGGGCAAGGAACTGCAATGAGCGAACAAATATCGGCTGCTGCAGCTATCACTGCAACGTCAAAGCCAAAGCGCGAACGCTTTCTATCGCTGGACGTCTTCCGTGGCCTGACCATCTTCCTGATGATCCTGGTCAACACCGCCGGGCCGGGTGCGCAGGCGTATGCGCAGCTGACCCACGCGGCCTGGTTCGGCTTCACGCTCGCCGATCTGGTGTTTCCCTCGTTCCTGTTCGCAGTCGGCAGCGCGATGAGCTTCGCGCTGGCGACAGACACGCCGCATCGGCCGTTTCTCGGCCGCGTGGGTAAACGCGCCGCGCTGATTTTCCTATGCGGCGTGCTGATGTACTGGTTTCCGTTCTTCCATCTGCAGCCCGGTGGGGGATGGGCATTTACCGCGATCGATCAACTCCGCTTGACCGGCGTGCTGCAACGCATCGGCTTGTGCTATCTGCTTGCCGCGTTGCTGGTGCGCTATCTGCCGCCACGCGGCATCGCGCCGGCCTGCGTGGCGCTGCTGCTGGGCTACTGGGCGGCGTTGTACGTCTTCGGCCAGCCCGGCGCCGAGTTGAGCAAGACCGGCAATGCCGGCACCCGGCTGGATCTGTGGCTGTACGGGCGCGCGCACCTGTACCGCAAAGACAACGGCTTCGACCCGGAAGGCCTGCTCGGCACGCTGCCGGCCACGGTCAACGTGCTGGCCGGCTATCTGACCGGGCGCTTCCTGCAGCGCCGCGGCAAGACCGCTGCAGCCACGCGCACGCTGCTGCTGGCCGGCGTGGGCCTGGTGCTGCTCGCGCTGCTCTGGAACCCCGCCTGGCCGCTGTCGAAAAAGCTATGGAGCGGGTCGTTCGTCGCCTGCACCGTGGGCCTGGATCTGCTGGCGCTGGGCGTGCTGGTCTACCTGCTGGAGCTGCGCGGCTGGATCGGCGGCAGCGGCTTTTTCACCGTGCTGGGGCGCAACCCGCTGGCGATCTATCTGTTCTCCGAATTGTTCATGGTGGTGCTGCGCCTGCTTCCGGCCGGCAGCTCCGACCTGGACCTGTACGCCTGGGCTGGTATCCGCGTGTTCCAGACCACCGCGCCGGGGCCGCTCGGCTCGCTGCTCTGCGCACTGAGTTACACGCTGCTGTGCTGGGGCGTGGGCTGGTGGATGGATCGGCGGCGCTGGTATCTGCGGTTGTGAGGCCACGGCGCGTCAAGTGATGGTATGGCTGCCGATGCTTGCAGGTTGTCGTCGCCAGGTCCTGCTAGCACCGGCCGCCGCGTGACGCGCGGAACCTTGCGATTCGCAGGTCAGTGCGAGCTGTCGCCGGGATCGGCACCGCACAGATGCGCTGCGGCCAAATTGGTACTATATTGGACCTAACGAATCCAAGTCGGTCCGGAGGACAAGCAATGGCCAAACCCAAGGCGGCACCCCGGAACGACACCGATCCCCGGGTGGACGATCTGGCGTTGGACGCGTCCGCGCCGACCCCGTTGTACCTGCAACTGGCCGGCAAGCTCACCGACGCCATCCGCGGCGGTGAGTGGAAGGCCGGCGAGGCGCTGCCCGCCGAGCGCCAGCTGTGCGAGCGTCTGCAGATTTCGCGGGTGACCCTGCGCCAGGCGGTGGACGTGCTGGTCGAACAAGGCCTGGTCTCGCGCCGTCAGGGCGCCGGCACCTTCGTCACCGCGCAGATCCAGCATCAGCTCAGCGGCCTGACCAGTTTCAGCGAGACGCTGCGCATCAAGGGTTACGAGCCGGGCACGCGCTGGCTGGAGCGGCGCCTGCGCCCGGCGCATGGCGAAGAAATCCTGCGGCTCGGTCTGTCGCCGGATGCGGCAGTAGCCTCGCTGACACGCTTGCGCAGCGCCGACGACCGCGTCATGGCCTACGAGCACGCGGTGCTGCCGCAACGCATCGTCGCCGACCCGCAGCAGATCGGCGATTCGCTCTACAGCTATCTGGATGCGCAAGGCACGCCGGTGGTGCGCGCGTTGCAGTATTTCCGCGCGATCAATCTGCCTGCGCGGCTGGCCGAACACCTGCGCATGAAGACCGGCGAGGCGATCCTGCATGTGGTGCGCGTGGGTTATGCCCGCGACGGCAGCGCGATCGAATTGACCGACACCTATTGCCACAACGACTTCTACGATTTCGTCGCCGAACTGCGCCGCTGATTCCACCCGGCGTCCCCCAACGACAACCTCAGAGCCAGCCGATCCATGACTACTGCCAGGCCCGCAAATCCCGTTGTCTCGATCGCCATCGTCGGCGTGCTGTTTTTCATCATTGGCTTTTTCACCTGGATCAACGGGCCACTGATCACCTTCGTGCGGCTGGCGTTCGACCTCAACGAGGTCAACGCGTTTCTGGTGCTGATGGTGTTCTACCTGTCGTATTTCTTCCTGGCGCTGCCGGCGTCGTGGATCCTCAAACGCACCGGCATGAAGAAAGGCCTGGCGCTGAGCCTGGTGGTGATGGCGGTGGGTGCGGCGGCGTTCGGCCAGTTCGCCACCCAGCGCTGGTATCCGGGTGCGTTGGGCGGCCTGTTCGTGATCGGTAGCGGCCTGGCGCTGCTGCAGACCGCGATCAACCCGTACATCAGCATCCTCGGGCCGATCGAAAGCGCGGCCCGGCGTATCGCACTGATGGGGATCTGCAACAAGATCGCCGGCATCCTGGCGCCGATCCTGATCGGCTCGCTGGTGCTGCACGGCATCGGCGATCTGTCCGAGCAGGTGGCCAGTGCCAATGCCGCGACCAAGGAAACCTTGCTCACTGCGTTTGCCGCCAAGATTCACGCACCGTACCTGGTGATGTCCGGCGTACTGTTGCTGTTGGCCATCGGCGTATTGTTCTCGCCGTTGCCCGAACTCAAGGCCTCCGAGGCCAATGCAACGCCCGGCGCTGCCGGCGTGCAGAAATCCAGCATCTTCCAGTTCCCGCATCTGTGGCTGGGCGTGTTGTGCCTGTTCGTGTACGTGGGCGTGGAAGTGATGGCCGGCGATGCGATCGGCACCTACGGTCACGGCTTCAATCTGCCGTTGGACAGCACCAAACTGTTCACCTCCTACACGCTGGGCGCGATGCTGGTGGGCTATATCGCCGGCCTGGTGCTGATTCCGCGCGTGATCTCGCAGGCACGCTACCTGAGCGTGTCGGCGGTGCTGGGTGTGCTGTTCTCGCTCGGTGCCTTGCTCACCCACGGCTATGTGTCGGTGGGCTTCGTTGCCGCGCTGGGCTTTGCCAACGCGATGATGTGGCCGGCGATCTTCCCGCTGGCCATTCGCGGGCTCGGCCGCTTTACCGAAATCGGTTCGGCATTGTTGGTCATGGGCATTGCTGGTGGCGCGATCATTCCGCAGCTGTTCGCCATTCTCAAACAGCACTACGACTTCCAGGTCGTGTTCGCTGCGCTGATGGTGCCGTGCTATCTGTACATCCTGTTCTATTCGCTGCGCGGTCATCGCGTGGGCCTGCCGGCCCAGGCCAAGTGAGCGACGCGGCATGATGCGTTCCGACGAACAAGGTACCTCCATGCGCAGGCCCACCATCAAAGATGTCGCCGAGCGCGCCAAGGTCTCGTTGAAGACCGTGTCGCGCGTGATCAACAACGAGCCATCGGTGATGCAGGCCACGCGCGCGCGCGTGCTGCGCGCCATCGCCGATCTCGACTACGAACCCGATCCGTCCGCACGCAATCTGCGCAGCGGTACGCCGTTCGTGATCGGTCTGGTGTACGACAACCCCAACCCGTATCACATCATCGCCATTCAAAATGGCGTGCTCGCCGCGTGCCGTGAAACCGGCTTTGGCCTGCAGATCCATCCCTGCGATTCCACCTCGCCGCTGCTGGCCGAAGAATTGGCCGAATGGGTGCAACGCTCGCGTCTGGCCGGCGTGGTGCTGACCGCACCGATGTCCGAGCGCCCCGAGCTGATGGCAGGGCTGGCCGCGCGCGGCATCAAGAGCGTGCGCATCATCGCCGCCACCGATGACCCCGGCGATGGCCCGTGCGTGTATATCGACGACCGCGCTGCGGCCTACGAGATCACCGAACATCTGATCCAGCTCGGTCATCAACGCATCGGCTTCCTGTGGGGCGGCCCGCAGCATCGCTCCAGCGGCGAGCGCTACGCCGGTTACGAAGCTGCGTTGAAGGATTACGGCATCACGCTGGACAAGCATCTGGTGATTCCCGGCGACTACACCTTCGACGATGGCTTTCGTGGCGCACGCCGTTTGCTGTCGTTACGAGAGCCGCCCACCGCCATCTTCGGCAGCAACGATGAAATCGCCGCCGGCGTGCTGGCGGCGGCCAAGTCCACCGGCATGAACGTGCCGTATCAACTCTCGATTGCCGGCTTCGAAGACAGCCCGTTTTCGCGTCAGTCCTGGCCGGCATTGACCACCGCCAAGCAGGCCACCGACGACATCGCGCGGCATGCCGCACGCCTGTTGATCAGCCAGCTGCGCAGCGATGCCTACGACGACCAGCCCGCGCAATTGCAGAACCGCGGCTTCGTGCCGCAACTGGTCGTGCGCGGTTCCACTGCACCGGCGCAACCGCCGGCTGCCAAATCCTCTCCCACCGAATCCGTCTGAGCCCGATGAGCCTTCCCCTCGAAACCGATACCTTGATGTTCCGCGAGGCGGCGCAGACCGCCGACGTGGTCGCCGCACAGTTCGCCCGCAACGCCGACACCATCGCCGCACTTGCGCAATCCCTGCGCGACACACCGCCGCCGTTCGTGGTGACCTGCGCGCGCGGCAGTTCTGATCATGCAGCGACCTATGCCAAGTACCTGTTCGAAACCCAGCTTGGCATCGTCACTGCCTCGGCATCGCCGTCGGTGGGCTCGGTCTACGCGGCACCGCTGCAATTGCGCGGCGCGCTGTACATCGTGATTTCGCAATCGGGCAAGAGCCCGGACCTGCTGCGCAATGCCGAGGCCGCAAAGGCTGCCGGCGCGCGCGTGGTCGCCCTGGTCAACGTGGAAGATTCGCCGCTGGCGCAATTGGCCGAGGTGGTGATTCCGCTGGGCGCAGGCCCGGAGAAAAGCGTGGCCGCCACCAAGAGCTATCTGGCTTCGCTCGCTGCAGTGCTGCACCTGGGCGCGGTGTGGAAGAACGATCCCGCATTGTTGGCCGCGCTGGATGCATTGCCGCAGCAGTTGCGCAACGCCTGGCAGGCCGACTGGTCTGCACTCACTGCCGGCCTGGTGCCCGCACACAACCTGTTCGTGCTCGGTCGCGGCCTGGGCCTGGGCGCGGCGCAGGAAGCGGCCTTGAAGTTCAAGGAAACCTGCGGCCTGCACGCCGAAGCCTATAGCTCGGCCGAGGTCAAACACGGCCCGATGGCGCTGGTGGGGCCGGGCTTCCCGGTGCTGGTGTTTGCCCAGCCGGATGAAACCGGTGCCGGCACGCGTGCACTCGCCGCCGAATTCCGCGCGCGTGGCGCACAGGTGTGGCTGGCCGCGCCCGATGGCGACCTGCCGCTGGCCGATGCCGCACATCCGGCCAGCGCACCGCTGCTGACCGTGCAAAGTTTCTATCGCGCCATCAATGCGCTCGCATTGCAGCGTGGCCACAATCCCGATTTGCCGCCGCATTTGAACAAGGTTACGGAAACGGTTTGAACATGGATGCTTCCCCGATTCAAGCGTTGTGCAATGCACGCGTGCTCATCGACGACGGCCTGCAGGATGGGCTGGTTGTCTTGCTGGCCGGCACGCAGATCCAGGCGGTCGTGGCGGCCGACGATGCGCGTGTTGCGCAGGCGCACACACGTGTGGATCTGGGTGGCGCCACCTTGTTGCCGGGCTTTATCGACATCCAGGTCAATGGTGGTGGCGGCGTGCTGTTCAACAACGCGCGCGACCCGCAGGCACTGGCCACGATCGCTGCGGCGCATCGCCGCTTCGGCACCACCGGCATGTTGCCCACGCTGATCAGCGACACCGCCGAGGTGATGGCCGAGGCGATCGACGCCACGCGCCAGGCGATCGCGCAGGGCGTGCCCGGTGTGCTCGGCATCCATCTGGAAGGCCCATACCTGAGCCCGGCCCGCAAGGGCACGCACGACGCGCACAAGTTCCGCCTGCCGGACGCGCACGAGATTGAGGTCGACACCTCGCTGGACAACGGCGTCACCCTGATCACGCTCGCGCCCGAGCGCGTGCCGTTGGACGACATCCGCGCCTTCGTTGCCGGCGGTGCGATCGTGTTCGCCGGCCACACCGCAGCGACATACGAGCAGGCCCACGCCGGTATTGCTGCCGGCGTCAGCGGCTTCACCCATCTGTACAACGCGATGTCGCAACTGACCGGGCGCGAACCCAGTGCTGTGGGCGCCGCGTTGGAAGACCCTAACGTGTGGTGCGGCGTCATCGTTGACGGCGTGCACGTGCACCCTGCCAGCCTGCGCGTCGCGTTGGCGGCCAAGCCGCGCGGCAAGGTGCTGCTGGTCACCGATGCCATGCCGATGGTCGGCGCCGACAGCCCCAGCTTCGATCTGTATGGCGAGACCATCACCGCCGTGGACGGTGTGGTGCGCAACGCCGACGGCGCATTGGCCGGCTCCGCCCTGGACATGGCCACCGCCGTGCGCAACAGCGTGCAATGGCTGGGCGTGGACCTGGCCGAGGCCGCGCGCATGGCGTCCACGTATCCCGCGCAGTGCATCGGCGTGGGCGATCACCTCGGTCGAATTGCGCCGGGCTATCAAGCGGATCTGGTGCTGGTGGATGCGGATGTGCAGGTATTGGCGACCTGGGTGGCCGGGCAGCGCGCGTAGGCGTGCGTGCCGGTGCGTGGATCCATGCCGCGCTGCAAGTTGCCGCAGCCGCATGGACTCGCAGCGTTTCTGCAGCAAAAGGCGAGTGCTTTGTGGTGAGAGCGTTGCGTACGAGTACGCGCCACATCCAAGCATGCAAACACTTTGCATCGCAACATCTGCGTGCGCAGCCTTATGGCATCAGGTCTTCATGCGCAGTGGTCTGCCCACACACAAAAAAGAATGCGATGGCGATCACGTCGTCATTCCGTTATCTGCGTTGAATTCGACGAATTACACATAAATCAGGCTGTTTGTGTCGTTGAGTTGACAGCGCGGCTTGCGGGAGGCACCTTCGCTGATAACGTTGTCAGCGAACAGGAGCACACTCCGAATTCATGCAGACGTTGCCGCCGATCATGCATCGGTCTGGCGCCTTGACCCGCACGCCACGAGGCAGTGCGGGACGTTGCTCGCTTCCGGCACAGGGGACGGAGTGCGGGCATGGCACGCGCATCGCGCGTTCTTGCGCAACTCACCGGTTGCGACGTATCAGCCTAGAGGTCCACGCAATGGTGTATCCCCGTGTGTTCGAGTTGTCCGGTCATTTCCTGTGTCATGCGCGTGCACCGCGTCGTTCGCTACTGAGCGCAGCGGTCCGTGGTTTGCTGTTGGGTGGCGCGGTTTTTGCCAGCACTGCGGCACTTCCCGCATTCGCGCAGGAACAGCCTGCACCTGCCCAGCAACAGGCACCCGCGCAAACTAATCCATCGGTCTCCACCTTGGATGAAATCAAGGTGGTGGGTTATCAGGCCAGTCTCGGCAAGGCGCTCAACGTCAAGCGCAATGCCGATGCGATCGTCGATGCGATCAGCGCCGAAGACATCGGTAAATTCCCCGATACCAACGTCGCCGAATCGCTGTCGCGGCTCTCCGGCATCACCGTGGACCGGCAATTCGGCGAAGGCGAAAAAGTCAGCATCCTCGGCACCGATCCTGCGCTCAATCGCGTGCTGCTCAATGGCCAGACCATTGCCTCCACCAGTTGGGGCGGCGACCCCAACGATCCGGATAGCCGCTCGTTCAACTACAGCACCCTGGCGCCGGAAGTGGTCGGCTTGATGGAGGTCTACAAGACCCCGGAAGCACGCATCGACGAAGGCTCCATCGGCGGCACCGTGATCGTGCACACGCGCAAACCGCTGGATCTCGAGCGCAATACGCTGACCGGCACGGTGAGCTACGGCTATAACGATCGCTCCGAAGACCCCAAGCCGAACGTATCGGCGTTGTACAGCTGGAAAAACCAGGACGAAACGCTGGGCGTGCTCACCTCGGTGATGCATTCGCAGCGCGTGTTGCGCCGCGATGGTGTGGAAATTTTCGGCTACGACAACGTGGAAGGCGCAGGGTTTCCGCCGGGTGTGGTGGGCAATAACACCGGTGTGTTTCCGACCTCGATCAACACGGCCTTGTTTCAGCAGACGCGCAAGCGCGATGGTGTCAGCGCCGCATTGCAGTGGAAGCCGGATGCCGACTTCGAGCTCAATCTGACCGGTTTGTACGTCAAGGAAAGTTTCGACAACTACAACCAGAGCCGCTACGGCTACTGGGGCTCCAACCCGGGCGATGCGCAGGCGCTGGGCTTCGAAAACGGCGTTGCCACCTCGGGTACATTCGGCGATCAATCCACCACGTTCCTGGACGGTTATCTGCGCAACAGCGATGTCACCACTGGCAGCATCCACTTGCGTGCCGACTGGCATGGCGATGGCTGGAATGCATCCAGCCAGGTGGGTTACACCAGTTCGCAAGGCGGCGCCGAGCGCATCTACGGCATCCAGTTCCGCAATCTTGCCGGCTACAGCTACAACATCGACGGGCGCCGCACCGCGATGGACTACAGCACCGACCCCACCAACGCGGCAGCGATGCAACTCAACAATGCATCGGCCAGCCACAGCCCGCAGTACGACAAAGAGCGCTATCTGCAGCTGGACTTCGATCACGCGGTGGAGTGGGGCCCGTTTACGCAGATTCTGACCGGCATCAAGCTCACCAATCACGCCACAGGGCAATCGGCGTACAGCCGCACCTGGACGCCGAACGATGGCAGCACGCTCGCTGCGTTCTCGCCGGGCACCACGCCATCGGGCTATCTGGATGGCATATCCACCAGCGCCGATATGCAGCAATGGTCGACGATCAACAGCGGCGCGATCAGCCAGTACATCAGTGGACTGGAAGGCGATGACGGGCTGCCGATCAGCTACGCCGGCAACTACAGCATCGAAGAGCAGAACCGTGCGTGGTTCCTGCAGGCCAATTTTTCCGGCGAGCGCTATCGCGGCAACATCGGCGTACGTTATGTGCATACGCGCGATTCCACCGACGGTTTCAGCTATGCGCCGGGCGGCGGCTACACGCCGGTCAACTTCCTCAACAGTTATGGCAAGTGGCTGCCGGCCTTCAATATCGCCTACGACCTGCGCGACGATTTGATGGTGCGCTTTGCCGCCTCCAAGGTGATCGCGCGGCCGCGCTACACCAACATGACCCCGTACGTGGCCACCGACGACACCACGCTCACCGCATCTACCGGCAATCCCGGTCTGAGCCCGTACGAGTCGACCAATCTGGGCGCATCGCTGGAGTGGTATTTCTCCGACAGCAGCCTGCTCAGCAGCGAATTTTTCTCGCGCGACATCTCCAACTACATCCTGACCACGGTGGAAGACCGGGTGTTCTTCAACAACGCCACCGGCGGTTCGAGCACGTATCAGACCTCCGTGCCGACCAATGCCGGCGATGCCAAGGTGCGTGGCGTTGCGCTCAACCTGCAGCACAACTTCGGCAACGGATTCGGCGTGGTGGCCAATTACACCTATTCCGATTCCAAGACCGACGGCGATTACAGCCTGCCGTACAACTCGCGCAATGCCTACAACATCAGCCCGTACTACGAGCAGGGCAAATGGAGCGCGCGGGTGAATCTGGGCTGGCGCTCGGAGTACTTCACCCAGATCGGCCGGCTCAATGGCCAGCAAATGACCGACGCGTTCACCCAGGTGGATGCATCGTTCGGCTACCAGGCCACCGAGCGCCTGCGCGTGGCGCTGGAAGCCACCAATCTGCTGGACGAAACCTACTTCAGCTACATCGGCAACAAGAACCAGCCGTACTACATCTACAAGAACGGCCGTTCTTTCATGTTGAGTCTGAATTTCAAGCTGTAGAGCGCACGGTGTGGGGAGGTACGCACGGGCGCGTGGCCGGCATCGATGCTCATGCCACTGCGCGCCCGGTGTGCTTCCTGCAAATACTGCGCTTCTTCGCGTCGCGCAGAGCGTTGCGCCTGGCAATTCATGCGTCTCACGCGGTGCAATCAGCCGCGTAGGAGCGCACCTGGGCGCGAGGTGGCTTTCACGAATGATGCTGGCCTAGCTCACCGATCCACCGGCACAGCGCCGCTCCCCCAACAAGCAGCGGCTTCTTACTCCACGCGCTTTAAAACGCGCGCAGCCGCAATCGCGGCAATCCGTGCCTTCGCCAATGCCTCACCGATCTGCGGGCCTTGCAAACCTTCTGCAGCCAGGTCGCGTGCGTTGATTGCGAGCGCAGCAGCATGCAAGCGCTTGAGTTCTTCGCCCTGCGGATAGGCTGCGTTTTCGCTGCCCAGTCGGCCACGCTTGTCGGCTTCGCAGACCAGGGCGAGCTGTGCGATGCGTACCGGTCGGCGGAACGCATCGCAGCGCATCAGCAGCTCGTGCACGGTGCGGTCGCGTAGTTCGGCCAGGCGATGCACGTTCAAGTGTTCGCGGCAGGCGGTGACGGCGAGCTGGCGATACTCCTGTGGCACCTTGAGGCGTTCGCACAGTGCCTGCAGCGGGGCGACGCCGCGTTGCTCGTGCATGATGTGGCGTGGCCATTCGTCGGGTGGTGTGAGTGCCTTGCCCAGATCGTGGGTGAGCGCGGCAAAGCCCACCAGCGCATCGCCCGGCGCTAGCCGCGCGGCCATGTCGCTGACCATTTCCTGGTGGATGCCGGTATCCACTTCAGGATGAAACTCGGCGCGTTGCGGTACGCCGTACAGCGCGTCGATTTGCGGCAGGATGACGCGCAGTGCATCGGTGTCGTGCAGGGTGCGCAAAAATGCAGAGGGCTGTGCGCTTGCCAGTACGCGACGCAACTCCTGCCACACGCGTTCGGGCACCAGGCTGTCGAGTTCGCCGCTGGCGGCCATTTCGCGCATCAATACGGCGGTCTCTGGCGCGATAGTGAAACCCAACGGTGCCAGTCGTGCCATGAAGCGCGCGGCGCGCAAGACGCGCACGGGGTCTTCGACGAACGCCGGGCCTACATGACGCAGCACGCGTGCTTGCAGATCGCGCGCGCCGCCGTAGGGATCGAATAGCTCGCCAGTGTCTTCGTCGCGCGCGATCGCATTGATGGTGAAGTCGCGGCGCAGCAGGTCTTCTTCGAGCGTCACCGACGGGTCGGCATCCACCACGAAGCCGCGATAGCCACGCCCGGACTTGCGCTCGGTACGCGCCAACGCATATTCCTCACCGCTACGCGGATGCAGAAATACCGGGAAATCCTTCCCCACCGGTTTGAAGCCCAGGCTTTCCATCTGCGCCTGATCGGCACCGACCACGACCCAGTCGCGGTCGCCAGCAGGCTGGCCAAGCAGGGCATCGCGGACTGCGCCGCCAACGAGATAGATCTTCATCGCTACATGATGCCCGATGCGGTGCGCGAGTCGAAACAACGCGAACTGATTATGGTCGGCGTCTGGCTAGGCTTGGGTGGTCAAGTGATGCCAACACATAAATCTCAGCGTATAGCAGCGGTTGGTCGGTGCGGATAGATCAGTCGTAGAGCGGAGAGCGGCTGATCTTTGGCTTGGCTGCAGGATCCTTGCCCGCCTACCGTCGCGGGACACGCCGCAAGTACGTCCGTGTAGGCTCTTACGCGGCATCCGTCCCGCGACGGTAGGCGGGCAAGGACCAGTCGAGATGGTCGGTGTGCGAGGTGCAAGCAATGCATGAAGTGTGGCGTCTAGTTAACGGCGCGCTCAATCAGCTTCCCAAGACAAGCGGAGAAACAAGCGGGCTTTCAACAAGTGACCTACAACCTTTTCAGCGTCCCAAGGCAGACGTAGCGATAGCCAGGTTTTGACCCGACCACCGACCAACTTTCTGGTGCGGTGTCCTCGCCGATTGCGGGACCGTGTGGCGGCATGGATGCCGCCACCGAGCCTCCAGGGACGGATTCACGGCGTGTCCCGCAAGCGGCGAGGGCACCGCGCCCTCGACCGACTCAGCTTTTGACTGCACCTAACCTATGCAACGACCCTCGGTTGCCTTGAAGCGTTAGAGGATGTTGATACAACAGTCGTCAGCGAAGATTGTCTGATTCGCAACTTGGCCGAAGCGAACATGGGCAAGGACACAAGCAAGATCACCTCGTCCGGTAGCCGTGCTCGTCGGCTAACTGGAGCTCAGTCCTGCGCCGCGTTGTTGGCGGTCTGGCCCGGCGTGCACACCGGCTTCAAGCGCTTGTCCACCAGCTTGCCCATCAAACGATCGCTCAGCGGTAGCATGTCGCCGTTGAGTTGCCAGTCGTAGATCACGCTGAAGGCCAGCACGCGCGCCACGTACTCGCGGGTTTCCTTGTAGCTGATGGTTTCGATCCAGAAGTCCGGCTCGAAGTTGGGCCGCTGCGATTGCCAGCGCCCGGTCGGGCCCGGGCCGGCGTTGTAGGCGGCGATGGTGAGGTAGGGCAGGCCGTAAGTGTTGAGCAACTGGCGCAGGTAGGCGGTGCCGATGGCGATATTGGTGTCCGGCTCGTACAGGCTGGTGGCGCCTGCGTAACCGGGCAGGGCGATGCCCTTGGCCACGGCGGCGCCAGTGCCCGGCAATACCTGCATCAGGCCCATCGCGTTGGCAGGCGAGCGGGCGCGTGGATTGAAGATGCTTTCGGCACGAATTTCTGCTGCCACCCAGGCCGGGTCGATCGCGTTCTTGGCGGCTTCGCGGCGGATGCTCTCATCGTGATACAACGGAAAGCGCAGCGAATACAGCCGTTGTTCGTCCGGCTGCTTGCCCAGCGCAAATACCGCGCGATCGAACCAGCCATTCTCGCTGGCCACCTGCACCGCCAGACGGCGTTGGGTGTCGTCGAAGCGGGTGGCGGCATCGTTCCACTCGGCCACGGCCCAACCAGGGCGGTCGATCTGGAACAAGGCGATTGCGCGGATCAATGCCGGATCGCGCGCAACGGCCGCCTTGGCCTGCGGGTTGTCCTTGGGTTCCCACGGACACAGCCGATATGGCTGCTGCAGGCGATCGGCGGCCAGGAAGCCGTGGAAGGTCGGCGATTGCGCGGCCGCGCGATACAGCGGCTGTGCGGCCGCGGCAGCGCCGGTCTTCTCGGCCAGGCGCGCTTCGAAATACTGCCAGCGCGAATCGCTGCGCTGGGTGGCGGACATCTTGCGGATCGCGGCCAATGCAGCCGGCCAGTCGCCACGCGACATCGCCTCACGCGCGCGCCATTCGTGCAGGCGTTCGTCGTACGAGGCATCGGGCACTGCGTTGAGGCGGCGCGCCGAATCCGGCAAGTACGAGGCCACTGTCCACAACGCGATCTGGTACAGCACCTGGCCGCGCTGCGCCTCGCTGAAGCCGAGTGCGGTGGCCAGTTGCGGCAGCTGTTGCTCGGCCGCGTCCGGGTCGCTCTTGGCCAACTTGGCCAGCCCATCGACAGCGATGCCACGGCTGCGCTCGGTCTTGGGCCAACCCAGTGCACGCGGGTGGACCTTGTCCAGAAAGGCGGCGTAATCGGTGGCCAGTGCCAGATCAGCCGCCGGCAAGCCGCGCGCGGCGGTGCGCATCACCGCTGGCAGTTGTGCATCGGCCGCCGCTTCCACGCGCTCCCAGCGCAGCGCCGGAGTGAGCTCACCCCGCGACTCCAGCCCGGCGACCACCGGATCGCAGGCATCGGGCAGCGCCTTGCCGTTACGCCATAGCGTGAGCGCATCGCGGCTCCATTGCGCATCGGCCTTGCCGGTGGCCTGACGCGCGGTGAGCTGTGCGCAGCGTAGGCCGAGGTTGTCGGTGGATTTCCAGTTGGCCAGCAGCGTGGTCCAGTCCTGGCGACGCGCTACGGCCGGCAGCCAGGTGCTGCGGAAGCTCTCCGCCACCGGTTGGCCCGCGTAGCGCTGCAGAAACCCCTGCGCCTGCGCATTGGAAACGCTGTCGATGCTGCGCTTGAGCGTGGCGAATTCCAGCCAGCCATACAGCGGGTGGCGACTCAACGCACTGAGTTGACCAGCATCGGATTGACCGCGCTCTGCAGCGGCGATGGCATCGCGCATGGCGGTGAGTTGCGGGTCCAGGCTTTGGGCATGCAGTGCAGTGCTGCCAAGGCACAGCAGGCCGACGAAAACAGTGGCAAGACGGGGGGCATAAGTCATTGCGCGATGATACCGAAGCACGCATGAGCGCTTGAGTGAATACGCGTTGCAGCGTTTCGAACGCACACATCTCAGCGTGCAGGCGTAGCGCGTGAGGGAACGCGTCATCGCACGCTCGCGTTCGTGCGCGCGCGACGGCGGCCACTGCGACCTGCTGGGCAGTGCCGCACTGCCAGCTTGCGGCGCGTTAAGGTTTCGTTTAAAAGTTGGGGCGGACCGCAGGGCACGGGGGCGTGCGGATACTCGAAATCCTTCTGGAGAGAGAACGGATGAAGCGTCTGATTGGCCCTCATCGGTCATGCCTGGCCGTGCAGTTGTCGTTGTGTCTGATTCCCACACTCGCCTGGGCGCAACAGCCCGAGGCCGCCCCGAGCACGCGCACGCTCGACAGCGTGCAGGTCACCGGCACGCGTATCAAAACCGCCGAACTGCAGGGCCAGGTGCCGATCCAGACGCTCAACCGTGCCGACATCGAACGCACCGGCCTGACCTCCATTGGCGAGGTGCTGCAGGAACTCACCGCGTCCGGCTCGGCGCTCAATGCCAAGTTCAACTCGTCCGGCAATTTCGGCTTTCCGCCCGATGGTGGCGGCGTGGGCGCAGGCTCGGCGCAGGTGGATCTGCGCCATCTCGGGTCCAAGCGCGTGCTGGTGCTGGTGGATGGCATTCGCTGGGTCAACGAATCTTCGGCCTCCGGCGTGGGGTCGTCGACCGATCTCAACACCATTCCGCTGGCGATCGTGGAGCGCATCGAAGTGCTCGAAGACGGCGCCTCGTCGCTGTACGGTTCGGATGCGATTGCCGGTGTGGTCAACATCATCACCCGGCGCAGTTTCGACGGTGCGCAGGTCACGCTCAACTACGGGCAGTACGGCAAGGGCGATGGCGCCAACCAGGGCATGGACCTGGCCTGGGGCACCAGCGGCGAGGATTTCAGCCTGTTTCTGGGTGCCAGCTACGTCAAGCAGGACCCGATCTATGCACGCGACCGCGCGCAGGCACGCTTTCCGATTCCGGGCACCGGGCTGACCTTCGCCAGCTCGGCAACGCCGGATGGGCGCTTTCAGTTCGTCGACCCCAACACCGGTGTGCGTCAGAACCTCACACCCAATGCCGGCGTCGGCACGCCGCAATACGATGGCAGTGCGGGGTGTACACGCAGCGACGATTACCACTGTTTCGGCACCGCTGACCGCTACAACTTCGCCGAGCAGAATCTGCTGCTGACGCCGTCCGAGCGTAAGGGCGTGTTTGCGCAATTTCGCTATTACTTCAACGACGATGTGCAGTGGTATGTCAAAGCATTGGGCAACCGGCGCGAGTCGACCAACCAGGCCGCACCCGAGCCGATCTTTCTCGGCCCCGATGCCGGCACCGGCAATCCGCTGGCCGACAACATCGTGATTTCGGCGCTGAATCCGTTCAATCCGTTCGGCTTCGAGTTGAACTCGGCCACCAACCTGATCCAGATCGGTCGCCGCCCGGTGGAAGGCGGGGCGCGTCGGTTCGAGCAGCAGGTCGATACGCAATACTTCGGCACCGGCCTGGTCGGCACCTTCGAAGGCGCGGCGCGCACGTGGTTCTGGGACGTCAACGGCATGTACAGCAAGAACAAGGCCGAGCAGACCAACCACGGTAGCTACAACCTGTTCAACATCAATCTGGGGTTGGGCGATCCGGCCGCCTGTGCGGCAGTGGCCGGCTGCGTGCCATTGGATATCTTCAGCGGTGCCGGCAGCATCACGCCGGAGATGTTGCGCTGGATCCAGCCGGTGGTGCGCGATCGCAGCCAGAACGAATTGAGCCTGTTCACCGCCAACCTCAGCAGCGAGTTGTTCCAGTTGCCCGGCGGTGCGGTGTCGTTCGCCACCGGTTACGAATACCGCAAGTACGAGGGTTCGTATCAGCCCGATCCGCTCACCGTGGCCGGCCGCTACAACGGTGTGCCATCGCTGCCGACCTCGGGCAGTTACGACGTCAACGAGGCCTATCTCGAACTCAATATCCCGATCTTCGCCAATTCGTCGTTGGGCGACAAACTCGATTTGAATATTGCCGGCCGCTATTCGGATTACTCCACCTTCGGCGGCGAGTTCACGCCCAAGTACGGCCTGCGTTGGCAAGTCACCGACGAGTTGGTGTTGCGCACCAGCTATGCAGAAGGCTTCCGTGCGCCGACCATCGGCGAGTTGTTCGGTTCGGCGGCGCGTGCGGATTTGCAGTTGTCGGATCCGTGTTCGATCGGGTTGGGCGGCACCGCGCCGCGTGGCAGTGCTGCCAACTGCGCTGCGCTCGGTGCACCGGTGGGCTATCAACAGGCCAATCAGCAGATTTCGGTCACCACGGGGGGCAACGAGCAGTTAGATCCTGAGCGCTCACGCAGTTTCAGTGCCGGCTTCGTGTTCAGCCCGGGCTTTGCGAGCAATGCGAGCTGGTCGGATCGGCTCGATCTGGAGATGACCTTCTATCGCCATCATGTGGATGGGGCGATCCAGGCGATCAATGCGCAGACGCAGCTGGATCTGTGCGTGGATACGTTGGATGCGCTGTACTGCAACGGCATCACGCGTGCATCCACCGGGGGCATCAATGCATTCAACAATCGGTTGACCAATCTGGGTTCGATCAAGACCGACGGTTGGGATGTGGATCTGTTCTGGACGCTGCCGGAAACTGGCTTGGGCCGCTTCAAGTTGTCGTGGCAGAACACCTTCGTGGGCCGTTACGAGGCGCTTGGTGCGGCGGGGCAACGGCAGCCGCAGGGGCCAGGCATCGAGGTGGTGGACAGTGCGATTCCCGAGTGGACCAGCAACGCGGTGCTGGATTGGTCGCTAGGCAATTGGACGGCATCATGGACGGCGCGCCACATTTCCAAACTCACCGAGCAATGCGGCGATGCGGTGGAATTCTCAGTGTGTTCCGATCCTGCCGTGGGCACCAATCGGCTGGATGCGATCACGTACCACGATGCGCAAGTGGGCTATCGGGTCGATTGGCTCAAGGGGCTGCAACTCACGGCCGGTTTGAACAACGTGTTCGACAAGGATCCGCCGCTCTGCCTGTCGTGCTCCCTCAACGGCTATGACGCATCCACTTACGATATTCCCGGTGGGCGCTTCTGGTATGCGCGTGTGGATTTGAAGTTTTAGTCCATCAGGTCGGACGGTCGTAAAGCGGAGAGCGGCTGATCTGTGGCTTGGCTGTAGGGCCCTTGCCCGCCCACCATCGCGGGACACGCCGCAAGTACGTCCGTGTAGGCTCTTACGCGGCATCCATGCCAAGTAAGGTCCCGCGACGGTGGGTGGGCAAGGGCCCGTCGAGATAGTCGGTGTGCATGTTTTTCAAGCAATCAGCAAACTGTCTGGTGCGGTGTCCTCACCGATTGCGGGACCGTGTGGCGGCATGGATGCCGCCACCGAGCCTACACGGACGTACTTGCGGCGTGTCCCGCGAGCGGTGAGGGCACCGCGCCCTCGACGACCCAAGCTTTCGACTTGGGCTTTTGATACACCCAAACTGCGCGACGAGTCGAAATTTCCGTCGTTTCGAAATGATCGGACAGTGTGGGTAGATCACGTGTAGAGCGGATGATCTGCGGCTTGGCTGCAGGGCCCTTGCCCGCCCACCGTCGCGGGACACGCCGCAAGTACATCCGTGTAGGCTCTTACCGGAAGGTCCCGCGACGGTGGGCGGGCAAGGGCCAGTCGAGATGGTCGGTGTGCATGGCTTTCAGTAAAACAATCAGCACACTGTCTGATGCGGTGTCCTCGCCGATTGCGGGACCGTGTGGCGGCATGGATGCCGCCACCGAGCCTCCACGGACGGATTCACGGCGTGTCCCGCGAGCGGTGAGTGCACCGCACCCTCGACCTAAGGCAACCGATCGCGCTCTTTAACGATCAACAGATCACCCACGCACAGGTGCATCGCCTGCCACGTAGTAGTCCGCCGTACTGCGTGGCAATGGCGTGCGGCCACGCATACGGTCGGCGATCTTTTCGGCGATCATGATGGTGGTGGCGTTGAGGTTGCCAGTGATGATGCGCGGCATGATCGAGGCATCGATCACGCGCAGACCTTCCATGCCGTGCACGCGGCCCTGTCCATCGACCACCGCCATATCGTCGGTGCCCATCGCGCAGGAGCAGGAGGGGTGATAGGCGGTTTCTGCGCGCGCACGCACGAAGGCGTCGAGTTCGGCATCGGTCTTGCAGTCCGCACTCGGGCTGATCTCGCGGCCGCGGTAAGCGTCCAGTGCAGGCTGGGCGATGATCTCGCGGGTGATGCGGATGGCATCGCGAAATTCCTGCCAATCCTGATCGGTGGATTGGTAGTTGAACAGGATCGACGGATGCTGGCGCGGGTCGCGCGACTTGGCATGCACGCGTCCACGGCTGGGCGTGCGCATCGAGCCCACATGCGCCTGGAAACCGTGTTCTTTCACCGCATTGCTGCCGTTGTAATTGATCGCCACCGGTAGGAAGTGGTACTGGATGTTGGGCCAGTCGAATTCCTCGCGCGTGCGAATGAAGCCGCCGGCCTCGAACTGATTGCTCGCACCGGTGCCGGTGCCGGCGAACAACCACTCCGCACCGATCGCCGGCTGGTTCCACCACTGCAATGCCGGATACAACGACACCGGCTTGGTGCAGGCGTACTGGATGTAGACCTCGAGGTGATCCTGCAGGTTCTGGCCAACGCCGGGCAGGTCGTGCACCAGTTGCACGTCGAGCGCACGCAGCAAATCAGGTGCGCCGACGCCGGAGCGTTGCAGCAGCTGCGGCGAGGCGATTGCGCCTGCGCACACCAGCACTTCGCGGCGTGCACGCGCGTCGATGCCTTCGCTGCTGTTGCCGACCAAGTAGTGCACGCCAATGGCGCGCTTGCCGGCAAACAGGATGCGATCGGTGGTGGCATGGGTGACGATGTGCAAGCCATCGCGCGGACGTGCCATGTCCAGATAGCCGCGCGCCGTACTTGCGCGACGCCCCTGCGGCGTCACCGTGCGGTCCATCGGCCCGAAGCCTTCCTGCTGATAGCCGTTGAGATCGTCGGTGCGCGGATAACCAGCCTGCACGCCGGCATCGACCATGGCCTGGAACAGCACGTTGTTGTCGTTCTTCGGCGTGGCCACGCTGACCGGGCCTTCGCCGCCGTGATAATCGTTGGCGCCGATGTCGCGCGTCTCGGCTTTGCGGAAGTACGGCAATACATCGCGGTAGCTCCAGTCTTCCAGGCCCGGCCGCTTGGCCCAGTGGTCGAAATCCAGGGCATTGCCGCGGATATAGCACATGCCATTGATCAACGACGACCCGCCCAGCCCTTTGCCGCGGCCGCACTCCATGCGCCGGTTGTCCATATGCGGCTCCGGCTCGGTTTCATAGGCCCAGTTATAGCGGCGTCCCTGCAGCGGGAAGGCGAGTGCGGCCGGCATCTGGGTGCGGAAATCCAGCCGATAATCGGGCCCGCCGGCCTCCAGCAGCAACACGCTGACGCCCGGGTCTTCGGTCAGGCGCGCGGCCAGCACGTTACCTGCCGAGCCGGCGCCGATGATGATGTAGTCGTATTCGCGTTGCATGGGGTTCTCCTGTTGCGGCGCCGGCTTGAAGCGGCTTTCAAAACGATTGCGCAGTGGGTCAGCGATGCCTGTGCCCGAAACGGCAGCACTGCCCGCGCGCTGCGGTTTGTGCATATCGCCGATGGCGCTGGCGACTGCCTGCCAGGTGGTGTCAGCCGCTCAAAACACCGACGCGTAGCGTTCCAGTTCGACCTGGACAGACTTGGTACGCGTGTAGGCCTGCAAGGTGGCCAGCCCGTTCTCGCGGCCCACACCGGATTGCTTGTAGCCACCTACCGGCATCGGTGCCGGCGATTCGCCCCAGGTGTTGATCCAGCAGATGCCCGCTTCCAGGCGATGAATCAGACGATGCGCGCGTGCAAGATCCGGCGTCACCACGCCTGCGGCCAGGCCGTACGTGGTGGCATTGGCGCGTGCGATCGCTTCGTCCTCGTCGTCGTAGGTGAGCAGGCTCAAGACCGGCCCGAAGATTTCTTCGCGCACGATGGTCATCACGTCGGTGCAATCGCTGAAGATGGTCGGTGCCACGTAGCAGCCTTGTGCCAGCGCACCATCGCGCAGACGCTGCCCACCGCACAGCAGGCGCGCGCCTTCGGCCTTGCCCTGTTCGATGTAGTCGAGCACGCGCTGCATGTGCGCGGCGCTGACCATCGGGCCGAAGGTGGTGCGCGCGTCCAGCGGGTCGCCGATCTGGATGCGTTGCACGCGTGCCAGCAGCCGCGCTTCGAAGGCGTTGCGCAGTGCGCGCGGTACGAACACGCGCGTGCCATTGGTGCACACCTGCCCGGAGCTGTAGAAGTTGGCCATCATGGCGATGTCGGCAGCCAGGTCCAGATCGGCATCGGCGCAGACGATCAGCGGCGACTTGCCGCCCAGTTCCATGGTCACGTCTTTCAACGACGAACTCGATGCACTTGCCATCACCTTGCGTCCGGTCGCGGTGCCGCCGGTGAAGCTGATCTTTTCGATCTGCGGATGTTCGGTCAGCGCGGTGCCCACGCTGGCGCCGTCGCCGGGCAGCACGTTGAACACGCCATCGGGCAGGCCGGCTTCGGTAAAAATTTCGGCCAGCTTGAGTGCGGTCAGTGGCGTCACTTCGCTGGGTTTGAAGATCATTGCATTGCCGGCCGCCAGCGCAGGCGCGGCCTTCCACAGTGCGATCTGGATCGGGTAATTCCACGCGCCGATCGCGCCCACCACGCCCAGTGGCTCGTGGCGCGTGTAGAAGAAGCTGCCTTCGCGCAATGGCACCTGCACGCCCTGCAGCGCGTGCGCCACGCCTGCGTAGTACTCCAGCACATCTGCGCCGGTGACGATGTCCACGCTGCGGGTTTCGCTCAGCGGCTTGCCGGTGTTGAGGGTTTCCAGTTCGGCCAGTGCGTCGTTGCGCTCGCGCAGCAACGCCACCGCGCGCAGCAGGATGCGCGAGCGCTCCACCGTGGTCAGCGCGGCCCATTGCTGTTGGCCGGCCTTGGCGCTATCCACCGCCGCGTCCAGATCGTCGGCGCCGGCGTTGTGCACATTGGCCAGCACTTCGCCGGTGGCAGGATTGATGACCTCGAAGGTGTGGCCGCCGCGGGCGGGAACATAACGGCCGCCGATATACAGCAACTGGTCGGGAAAACGTGGCATGACAAACCTCCTGTGGGGCGCACGCCGCAGCGGCGGCACCTCAGCGCGTGAGATGCAGAAACTGCAGGTGACGCTCGTATTGATCGATGATGTCGTTGATGATCTGTTCGCGGCTGTAACCGACCAGGTCGTAATCCTGGCTGCCTTCGTACAGATACACTTCGGCGCGGTAATAGCGCTGATTGCGCAGACGCTGGGCGGCGAACGAGGGCGTGAGGTAGCCGCGCATCACCACCTGGTAGCGGAAGCCTTGCTGCTCGCCGTGATCGACGCTGATTTCCATATCGTCGTCGTCGAGCCGGCTGCTGACCTGCCAGCCTTCTTCCTGCAGCTGTGTGGTGACCGCTTCGATCGCCGGGCGCACCTGGTCGTGCATGAAGCGATAGACCTCATCGCGTGCGGGGAAATGCATCGCCTGGCCCAGCCGCTGACGCCAGCCGCGGTGATTGCGCGATTGCCCGATCAACGGGCTGGGGCTGTAGAGCTGCGCGCGCTTGCGCTGCGATTCTTCGCTGAGCGCGCGCGACAAGCCCCACGCCATCAGCAACAGCACGGCAGAGAACGGCAGCGACGCCAACACCACCGCTGATTTCAATGCGTCCATGCTGCCGGCAAGCAAGAAACCGGCGGTGACCACGGCGGTGAGCACGCCCCAGAACACGCGCAGCCAGCGCGGGCCGTCGTCGTGCGGCTGGCCGCCGTGCGAGGACAGCGTGGACAGCACCACCGTGCCGGAATCGGCGGAGGTCACGAAGAACACGAAGCTGACCGCCACCGTCACCGTGATCACCGCGCGGCTCCACGGGTAGCCCTGCAGCAGTGAGTACAGCACCGTCTGCGGCGCATCGATGGCCTGTTGCGCCAGTGCGCCCTGGCCGTGATGCAGCAACTGGTCCAGTGCGCTGTTGCCGAAGATCGACAGCCACGCCAGGGTGAATCCCAGCGGGATCAGCAACACCCCGAGCACGAACTCGCGAATGGTGCGGCCGCGCGAAATGCGCGCGATGAACAGCCCCACGAACGGTGCCCAGCCGATCCACCACGCCCAATAGAACACCGTCCAGTTGCCCAGCCAATCGCTGCGGCCGCCATAGGCATACACGTCGAAACTCTTGTTGACCACACTGCCCAGGTAGTCGCCCAGGTTCTGTATCAGCGCGTTGAGCAGGTATTGCGTAGGGCCGGCGAACAGCATGAACAGCAGCAGCGCGATCGCCAGCAGCATGTTGATGTCCGACATCCAGCGCACGCCTTTTTCCACGCCGGACACCGCCACCAGAATGGCCGCGCCCATCATTGCCACGATCAGCGCCACCTGCACCCAGTGCGTATGCGGCACATCGAACAAGGTGCTCAGCCCGGCATTGAGATGCAGCACGCCAAAGCCCATGTCCGCACCGATACCGAACACGGTGGCCACGATGCCCAGCGCATCCACGGTGTAACCGATCGGCCCGTTGATGCGCTTGCCGATCAGCGGATACAGCGCCGAGCGCAAGGCCAACGGCAAGTTGTGCCGAAACGCGAAGTAGGCCAGTGCCATCGCCGCCAGCGCGAACACGCCCCAGCCATGCAGGCCCCAATGCAGGAACAGCAACTGCATCGCCTGACGTGCGGATGCTTCCCCGCTTCCGGTGCCGCCTTGTGGCGGTTGCAGATAATGGGTGAGCGGTTCGGAGACGCAGAAGAAGAACAAGGTAATGCTGATGCCGGCGGCGAACAGCATGCCGGCCCAGGAGAGATAGCTGAATTCAGGTTCGTCGTGGTCGGCGCCGAGCTTGATGTTGCCGTAGCTGGACAAGGCCACGCCGAGCACGAACACCAGGTACACCGTCATCGCCAGCAGGTAGTACCAGCCGACATTGCGCGAGGCCCAGGTCTGCGCATCCAGCAGCACGCGGCCTGCATCCAACGGAAACAACGACACCAGCAACGCAAACGTACAGACCACCGTTGCCGCCAACACGAACACCGGACGCAAGGTGCGCACCGGTGCCAGTTGCGGCTCTACCGCACTCATACCAGCGCACTCATAAGAGGCGTGTCACGGACTGTGTTCCCAACGAAAAACCGCCTGCGTTATCGCACAGGCGGTGTCGAGGGGGTGTCATCGGTCGAGTTCGCCTATGCGAACCCGTAGCCACTTTTCGCGGTATTTAACGCAGCAACTGCGTCGGCACGCGGATATCCATGCCAACCGCCAGATGATCTGAAAACGCCGCGGGAATCGCTTCGATGCGTTCGATCGTCAGACTGTCGCTGACCAGAATATGGTCGATCGCCCGATCCGGGCGCCAGCTCGGAAAGGTGTGCACTTCGCAGCTTGGCGGTTGCAGGCGCGTATGCCGATACAGCGCCTGCATCTCTGGCCGGTCGGCCATGCAGTTGAAATCGCCCATCAACATTGCGTTGGGATGGTCGGACAACAACTCGGCGATGAAGGCCAGTTGCGCCATGCGCGAATTGGCGCCCAGCGACAGATGCGCCACTGCCACCGCCAAGCCGTCGCGGCCTTCGCCGAATTTGGCCAACAGGATGCCGCGCCCGCCGATCCTGCCTGGCAGGGCGTGGTCCTGTACTTCCAGCGGTTGCAGCTTGCTGAGCAGCCCATTCGCGCTGGACGCCACCCCGCCCATGCGGCGGTTGGGCTGATGGCTCCAGTAATCGAAGCCGGCGCGCTCGGCCAGGTAGTGGGTCTGGTTGGTGAAACCCGAGCGCAGGCTGCCGGGGTCGGCCTCCTGCAAGCCAACGATGTCGCGTTCGCCGGCCAGCTTGGCGATGCTGTCCAGGCTGGTGCGCTTGCTGCCCAACGGCAGCGCGTGCGACCAGCTGCGGGTGACGTAATCGCTGTAGCGACGGGTGCTGGAGCCGGCCTGGATATTGGCGGTCAGCACCCGCAGGGTGCGCGAATCCGAAGCGTTCACTGGAGGGCGATCGCTCGGGTCACTTGGCCAGCGTGGCGCGTTCGCGCGCGATCAGGTGATCGGCGATACGCAGCATGTCCGGGAAGCTCTGGCCCTTGACCAGGTACTTGCCGTTGACGATCAGCGACGGGGTGCCGGTGAGCTTGCTGCGGGTGGCGAACTGCTTGGCGCGGTTGGTCTTGGCCGACACGCCGAAGCTGCTCATGGTGTCGATGAAGGTCTTCTGGTCCACGCCATACTTGGCGTAGAACGCGGCGATGTCCTGCACCGAGTCCTTGCCGCGCTCGCCCTTCAGGGTCTGGTCGACATGGATGGCCTTGTACAGCGCTTCGTGGGTCTTCTCCTGCACGCCCAGCGTTTCGGCGGCGTAGAAGGCACGGCCGTAGTCGTCCCACGGGCCACCGAACATCGCCGGCACGTAGACGAAATGCACGTCAGACGGCAGCCCGGCCTTCCACGGCCCGATCAGCGGCTGGAACGCATTGCAGGCAGGGCAGACATAGCCGAACACCTCGGCCACTTCGATCTTGCCGGCGGCCTGCTGGTACGGCTGGCCACCTTCGATATCCAGATAGTCGGTGCCGGCGACCGGCTCGGGGCCGTTCGGTGCACGTGGGGCGGCGCTGGGTGCGGCGGCGGGGGGCGTGCTGGCGCTCTCGCCAACGGCCGGCGGTGCGGCGGGGTCTGTGGCCGGAGCGGCAGCGGCCGGAGCAGGCGCCGTCTCGGCAGCCGGCGTGGCAGCGGCAGGTGCGGTGTCGGACGAACCGTCCTGGGCCTTGCAGGCGACCAGGATCGGCAGCAGCGCCATCAGCGTCAGGGCGAAGCGGGTCTTCATCGGATTGGATCTCCAGCGTGGGGCGAGAAAAGGGCCGGACGGCCGCGGGGCGCATGATGCCACGGGCGGCCGTCGGTGGCGGTTACGCGGTTCAGCGCTTGGCAGGCGCAGCGTGCTCGCGGGCGATCAGATAGTCGGCCACGCGCAGCATGTCCGGGTAATTGCGCGCGCCGATCAGATAGCGCCCGTTGATGATGATGGCCGGGGTGCCGGGGAGCTTGCTGCGCTTGGCGAAGTCGCGCGCGGCATCGAGCTTGGCGTCCACCGCCGCGCTCTTGTAGGTCTCGACGAAGCGCTGCTGCGGCACGCCGTAGTCGGCGTAGAACGCCGCCAGTTCTTCCGGTGCCACGTTCTGGGAAGGCACGCTCTGCTTTTCGTGGATCGCCTCGAACATGGCGCGATGGCTGCGCTTGGCCACGCCCAGGATGTCGGCGGCGAAGTAGGCGCGCGCGAATGCATCCCAGAACCCGCCGAATGCCGCCGGCACCGGGGTGAAGCGCACATAGGCCGGCTGCTTGGCCACCCAGGCCTCCAGGGTTGGCTCGAAGTGCGCGCAGTGCGGGCAGGTGTAGCCGAACACCTCGGTCACTTCGACCTTGCCGGCCAGCGGCGCGTACGGCTGGCCGCCGTCGATCACGATGTAGTCGTCGCCTTCGACCGGCGGGGCGTTCTTGTCGGCGGCGCAGGCCACCAGCGGCAGCAGGATCAACAACAGCAGGGACAGACGGGAAAACAGCTTCATGCAGGCTCCGTGGGGATAGGGGGAGGACGGGAAACGACGACGCCGGTCGCGGGACCGGCGTCGTGAAGCGGTGTGGCAGCCGTAGCGTTCAACTCATGAGCGTGCGGGCGTCCCCGCAGCGGGTGCTTGCGCGGCGGCCGCATCGTCGGCGCGGTCGTGCAGGCCTTGCAGATAGCTGGCCAGCGCCTGGATCTCCTGCTCGGTCAGCGGGTGCGCCACCTGCGCCATGATATTGAACAGCGCCGGGTTGCGCTCCTGGGTGGTGCCGGCCTGGTATTCCTTCAGGCGCCGCGCCACGTACTCGGCATGCTGGCCGCCCAGGCGCGGATACGCCGGGCCCGGATTGCCGCTGCCGGACGGACCATGGCAGGCCATGCAGGCGGGCACGCCGCGTGCGATGTCGCCACCGCGGTAAAGCTTCTCGCCGACCTCGTAAAACTTCAGGCCCTGGTACGGCCCCTCGTTGACCACCGCATCGTCGGCCACGCCGGCGGCAGACTTCTGGGTGGCGAAGTAGGCGCCCAGGTCGCGCATGTCCTGCGCAGAGAGGTCCTTGACGAACGGCACCATCACCGCCGCCATGCCGCTATTGCGCTCGCCGCTGGCGATCAAGGCCACTTGATGCGCCACGTAGCGCTCGGTTTGGCCGGCGATACGCGGGTACATGGCGACGGCCGGGTTGCCGTCCGGGCCATGGCAGGCCGCGCAGGCAGCGGCCTTGGTCTGGCCGGCCTTGGCATCGCCCCAGGTGGTCTTGGACAGGTCCACCTCCAACGGCGCAACGCGCACAGGTGGCGGATCGGGGATCGGCGTCACCGCCGATTGCGCAAACGCCACGGCCGCAATGACCGGCACGGCGAGGGCGGCGAGGACTAGCACACGAGCATGGCGCATCAGCTAAAGCTCCGTATGGACCCGACCTGCGCGCGTTTGATGCTGGCTGTGGCAGGCGTGCTTCGATTATCGACACGCCTTTGCGCCAGGGTCAACGAACAGTGCAGCAAAACCGGCAGAGCCCGAACGTGCGATCCTAGGGGGATGTCGCTCCTTATCGAACAAGCCCGCTACCACCTGTCCGCCCACAACGCCCGGCAATTGCCCGACGATGGCGGCTACGAGGTGGCCTTCGCCGGCCGCTCCAACGCCGGAAAATCCAGCGCGCTCAATGCGCTGACCCGCCAGAACGCGCTCGCCCGTGTGTCCAAGACGCCTGGTCGTACCCAGCAGCTGGTGTTCTTCCAGATCCAGCCCGAGCGCTGTCTGGTGGATCTGCCCGGTTACGGCTACGCCAAGGTGCCGCAGGATCTGCAGGCGCACTGGCAGGCCTTCATCGACCGCTATTTCCGCACCCGCGAAGCCTTGCGCGGGCTGGTGGTGGTGATGGACATCCGCCACCCGCTCAAGGATTACGACCTGCAGATGCTCGGCTATGCCGCCGAACGCGGCCTGCCCGCGCACGGGTTGCTGACCAAGGCCGACAAGCTCGGCCGTGGCCAGCAGATGCAGACCCTGCAGAAGGTCAAGAAAGAAGTGACCTCGCGCTTTGGCGACAGCGTGACCGTGCAGACCTACTCCGGCGAATCGCGCCAGGGCGTGGACGAACTGCGCGGCATCGTCGGCGGCTGGCTGGGTCTGGATGGGGCGCCGCCTGCCGCCGAGTGAGGCAATAGACGCTGACTTCATCCCCGCGCCTATACCCGGGGCGGCTTAACGATGGCGGGCTTCGGCCCGCCGTTTGCGTTTCAAGACGGTGCTGATCGGTGCGTGCCCGGCAGGTGCGATGCCGGATGCGCAGACACGGGCGCAGTGCAACAGCCCGGCAGCGCCTGGCTGCACGCGCCTGGGTAAGGATCGCCGGGACGCGTACTGGATCACGTTGAGGCATGGATCGGCTGCCGTTCGCCCATCGGTGGAAATGTCATGCCCTGTCGGTGTCGCCAATCCTTTCGCGCCGGGCGGTTATAGTGCGGGCCTTGCGGTGGCAGGGGAGTATCCCCACATCGTTCCCCCTTCATCACGTCTGCGAGCCTGCCCTTGTCGAGTCCCAGCCACGTTGCCGAAACGCCGATCACCGAACGCGCGGAGCTGGTCCAGGTACTTGCCTCGGGCGAGAAGCCCAGCGCGGACTGGCGGATCGGCACCGAGCACGAAAAGTTCGGCTTCCAGCTCGACGACCTGCGCGCGCCCACCTTTGAAGGCGAGCGCGGCATCCAGGCGCTGCTGACCGGCTTGACCCGCTTTGGCTGGGAGCCGGTGCAGGAAAACGGCCACACCATCGCGCTGCTGCGCGACGGTGCCTCGGTGACGCTGGAGCCGGCCGGGCAGCTGGAACTCTCCGGCGCAGCGGTGGAGACCCTGCATCACACCTGCGTGGAAACTGGCACCCATCTGGACGAAGTGGCGCAGGTTGCCGGTGAGTTGCAACTCGGCTTTCTCGGCATGGGTTTCCAGCCGAAGTGGCGCCGCGATGAAATGCCGTGGATGCCCAAGGGCCGCTACCAGATCATGAAGAACTACATGCCCAAGGTCGGCTCGCTCGGCCTGGACATGATGACGCGCACCTGCACGGTGCAGGTCAATCTGGATTACGCCACCGAAGCGGACATGGTGAAGAAGTTCCGCGTGTCGCTGGCGCTGCAGCCAATCGCCACCGCGTTGTTCGCCGATTCGCCGTTCACCGAAGGCAAGCCCAACGGTTACCTCAGCTACCGCTCGCACATCTGGACCGACACCGACGCCGATCGCACCGGCATGCTGGATTTCGTGTTCGAAGACGGCTTCAGCTACGAGCGCTACGTCGATTACCTGCTCGATGTGCCGATGTATTTTTCGTACCGCGACAGTGTGTACGTCGATGCCAGCGGGCAGAGCTTCCGCGATTTCATGCAGGGCAAGTTGCCGGCATTGCCGGGTGCACTGCCGACGCTGCGCGATTGGTCGGACCACATGACCACCGCGTTCCCGGAAGTGCGCTTGAAGAAGTATCTGGAAATGCGCGGCGCCGATGCCGGTCCGTGGGATCGGCTGTGCGCGCTGTCGGCGTTCTGGGTGGGGCTGCTATACGACGACACCGCGCTGGATGCGGCCTGGGATCTGGTCAAGGACTTCAGCCCCACCGAGCGTCACGCGCTGCGCGATGGCGTACCCAAGCATGCGCTCGGGCTGCCGTTCCGTCACGGCACGGTGCGCGATTTGGCCGTGGAAGCGGTCAAGATCGCGCGCGAAGGCCTGCGTCGGCGGGCGCGCTTGAATGCCGACGGTCAGGACGAAACCGGCTTTGTGGATGTGATCGCCGAGATCGCCGAAAGCGGTGTCACCGCCGCCGAGCGCAAGCTGGCGCTGTATCACGGTGCATGGAACGGCGATATCGATCGGGTGTTCCGCGAGTTTGCGTACTGAGTGAGCAAGCGTGGGTTGAAGGGCTGCGGGGGGTTGCCGATGTGGCGCGCCGCTGCAGTTCTGCCCGCCTTGACCTGAGTGCGATGAGGCGCCATTAGCTGCCGCCTCATCGCGCATGCGGTGCTCCGGCGACCTCCCGTCGCGGCGATCTCGGTAGCGTGACACGCAGGCGATGGCATCACGCGCGCGCTGCCGCACTCGCAATCAGCGCGTCCGGGTCCGGTAAAGACCCTCGATCCGATCCAGGCCTAGCGCCGTTCCGGCATGCACGGCAGGCGCACCGTCACTCGTAGGCCGCCACCTGCTGCACGGTTGTCCAGGCGCAGGTCGCCGCCATGCGCCAGCACGATGCTGTGCGCCACCGACAGGCCCAGCCCGATGCCGCCGGTATCGCGGTTGCGCGAAGACTCGCCACGTACGAACGGCAGCAGCAACTGTTCGCGCTGGGTCGGATCGATGCCGGGGCCGTCGTCGTCGATCCATAGCACGCCGTCTTCGCCGTCACGCTGCAGCTGCAGACGCGCGCGTTTGCCGTACTTCAGTGCGTTTTCCAGCAGGTTCATCACCGCACGGCGCAAGGCCAGCGGGTCGCCATCCAGGGTGATCGCCGGGCCGGGCAGCAGCTCGGCCTCGGCGCCGATGTCGGTGGCGTTGTCGACCACGCTTTCCACCAGCAGTCGCAGATCCAGCGGCGCGCGTTCGCCGCGGTGGCGATCGTTCTGGATGAAATCCAGCGCGGCGGAAATCATCGCCTTCATCTCGTCGATGTCGGCCAGTGCCTTGTCGCGTAGCGGTGGCTGCAGGCCGTCCAGACGGAACGACAGGCGCGCCAGCGGCGTGCGCAGGTCGTGCGCGATCGCTGCCACCATGTGGGTGCGCTCGTTGATCAGGCGGTTCAGGCGCGCCTGCATCGCATTGAACGAGTCGGCCGCGCGCACGATCTCCGGCGGGCCGCTGCGTTGCAGTGCAGCGGCATCCGGGTTGCGGCCCAGCCGGTCGGCGGCTTCGGCAAAGCGCTTGATCGGCGCCGACAGCGCACGCGAGAACCACCACGCCAGCGGCACGTTGGCCAGCAGGCCGGCCAGGAACAGCAGCACCACGTGGGTCTTGAACTCGGCCGACAACCGCCGTGGCGGTGATTCCACCGTGCGCCAGCGGCCATCGGGCTGCTGCAGCGCGGCGGTGAAGCCGTCCAGCAGCGGTACGCCCGGGGTCAGCCGCTCGCTTTCCCAGGCGCCCGGGGCGTCGTCCGGGCGCAGTCCGTTGCCGAACGGCGAGGCGCCGGGATGGCGATCGCGGTGCCAGTCACCCGGCTCTGACGGCGATCGCTGCAAGGCAGCGCGGCGATTGCCGGCAGGGCTGCCATCGCCGTCATTGGCCTCGGACGCCTGCGGTTGGCCCGGCAGCGACATGCCGACGCGCGGGCCCGGGCGATCGTCGGCGCTGCGGTAGAAGCGCACGCGCTGCTCGGGCACATCCAG
This sequence comes from Xanthomonas hortorum, assembly GCF_011305375.1. Lineage (GTDB taxonomy): Bacteria > Pseudomonadota > Gammaproteobacteria > Xanthomonadales > Xanthomonadaceae > Xanthomonas > Xanthomonas hortorum_E. Next base: position 29,654 of record NZ_VCME01000010.1, on the reverse strand, counting down.
CCAATGGGCAAGCAGCATTTCGGCAAACGCATCGCGCACCTGGCCTGCTGGCGGCAGCGGTGCCTGGGCAGACTCGCGCACCGTCAAGGTCTGGGTGCCGGCCGGCATGCGCGTGGACAGCAGTGCCACCACCTCCGGTGGATGTACCGGAGGCTCGTAGACCGGGGTGCGCATCACCAGCAGGGCGATGCCGACCGCCTGGGCGGTGAGCAGGGCCACCGCCAGCAACACGAAGGTACGCGCAAAGATCGACAGCCCGCGACGTGCCGGGTTGCTCACAGACGCGAGACGCCCGGCAGCAGCATGTAGCCTTCGTTACGCACGGTGCGAATCAACTCGGTATGCACGCGCTCGTTGATCTTGCGGCGCAGCCGGCTGATCTGGCTGTCGATGGCGCGGTCGTAGACATCGGTATCGCGGCCGCGCGCATAGTCCAGCAGTTGGTCGCGGCTCAGCACCCGCTGCGGATGCTCGACGAAGGTGCGCAGCAGCGCGAACTCGCCATCGGAGAGGTTGATGAAGATGCCGGTGGGGTCGCGCAGGTCGCGGCGTACCACATCCAGCCGCCAGCCGGCGAATTCGTAGACGTTGCCGCGGTGGTCGGCCTGCTCGTTGCTGGCCTGGCTGCGGCGCAGCAGGGCGCGCACCCGCGCCAGCAATTCGCGTGGATTGCAGGGTTTGGCCAGGTAATCGTCGGCGCCCACTTCCAGGCCGATGATGCGGTCGGTGTCGTTGCCCAGCGCGCTGAGCATGATGACCGCGGGGGAACCGCGCTCGCTGGCCAGGGCCCGGGCCGCGCTCAGTCCGTCTTCTCCGGGCATCATCACGTCGAGTACGATGAGGTCCGGGCGGCGCTGCGCGATGCTCTTGCGCATCTCCGCCACGTTTTCGGCAACGTCCACCTGGTAGCCGTGGGCGCTCAGGAACTCGCCGATCAGCTTGCGCAGGTCCGGGTCGTCGTCAACCACAAGAACGCAGGGTTGTTGCAGGTCCATGGAGGTCATCGTCGGTGGCGCGGAGGTTTGGCCGCGCAGGGTGGTGGCTACCGGATACATGGTGCTCGCAGTTGCAAGGCTGGAGCACGCATCATAATGATTGAATTTGTCATCCATTGGCACACGTGTGACGCGACATGACAGAACCGGACATCGCCAAGGAAGCCATCACATCGACACTGTGCCGCTGCAACGGCGAGTGCGCGCATGACAAGGCGTTTCCGATGATGCGGGTGATCAGCCGCGACAACGGCGTGGGCCTGACCCGCGACATGGTGCTGATGGCGCAGACCCTGCGTGCTGGCGGTGTGCCGGTGCAGGAAGTGGGATTCACCAGCCAGCGGGTGCACGACACCCTGCGCGAAACCCGTCTGTGGGCCAGCCGCGCGCTGTTCGGGCGGGTGCCGGTGCAGATCTTTTCCGAACGTGTGTATGCGCGCTGCCTGCCGCTGGGCCAGGCCAACCTGCTGGTGCCCAATCCGGAGTGGATGCTGCCCAAGTGGCTGCCGCGGTTGCCGCGCTTCGACGCCGTGCTGTGCAAGACCCATCACGCCGAGCGGATCTTTCGCAATCTGGGCTGCACCACGCGGTTCATCGGATTTACCAGCCCGGATCGCTACGACCCGCGGGTGCTGCGTCAGCGTGCATTCTTCCATCTGGCCGGGCGCAGCACCGCCAAGGGAACCCGCGTGCTGCTGGAGACCTGGAAGCAACATCCGGAGTGGCCGCTGCTGACCGTGGTGCAGAGCCCGCGCACCGCCGGCAAGCCGGTGGTTGCTGCCAACATCGATCACCGGGTGCGCTATCTCGACGATGCCGAACTGCGCCGGCTGCAGAACGCGCATCTGTTCCATATCTGCCCGTCAGAAGCCGAAGGTTTCGGGCATTACCTGATGGAAGCGTTGAGCGTGGGCGCGGTGACATTGGCGACCGACGGCGAGCCGATGAACGAATTGGTCAGGCCCGAGCACGGCGTGCTGATTCCGGTGGCCGACGTGCGCCAGCGGCGTCTTGCCTCGTATTACTACGTCGATGCGGCGGGAATCGCGCACGCGGTGGAAACCGCATTGGCGTTGCCACAGGCGCAGCTGGATCAGTTATCGGCCAATGCGCGTGCCTTCTATCAGGCCAACGATGCCGCATTCGCTGCGCGCTTTCGCGCTGCGGTGATGGCATCGCTGCCTGAAAATGCCGTTGACTCCGCCGTCAGCGTGGCACCGGCCGTCGTCGAGAACTGACGCGTTAGCGCTTGCGCGTTTGTGCAGCAGCGATAGCGGCACGATCAGCGCATGCCGTCGCCCGCCTGCGCTTGGCGGATGGCGACACGCGTGCGACACATGCGCGGCACACGCACATGCAAGGCTTTGCTGGACGAAAGCGCGGGCGTCGCCCGCCCTGCCACGTGCATGCACGACGCACACGTGTGCATCCATCCAGGGAGATCGACGATGGTCCAAACACGCCCCGGCTTTGCCGTCACCGCTGCGCTGCTTGCCGCACTGAGCATGAGCGGCTGCGCCAGCCTCTGCGGCGCTCCGGGTGGCGCGCCGCCGCTGCCACCGCCGCCGCCTGAGCGCGGCCATCATGGCCCACCGCCGCCGCACGATCCCGAATTCGATGCAGCGCTGCAGGCCTGCGCTACGGCGCAAGACATCGCGTTGCCGGTGCCGGATGCGCCACCGCCTGGGCCGCCACCGTCATCGTTGCTGCAATGCCTGGAGGCGGAGGGATTCGAGCCGCCGCCGCGTCACGGCTGAGATCGATGCGCGCAGGTACTGCAGGTACCTTGCCGCTAGCGGACGTTGCCGTACAGCAGACTGCAGGTGTTTCGCCAGATAACGCTGCAAGCCAGTGACCACCAGCTTGCGGTCGCGTCGGCTGCGCATCCGAAGACGCAGGCTTGCGCGTGCACCAGCACGGCAGATGTCGAGCACGCTACTACAGCCTCTTCGCTCGCGATTACGCATTGTGTCGCTTCACCCTTGGCGAGAGATCGGATAATGCGCGCAGGGAGAAACCAGTCACGATGAAACGTGCGCCTGGCGAGCAGATCGACGACGTGGAACGTGTCGAAAGCGCTGCAAGCATGCAGGAAGAGCTGGCCGGCATGCGCAAGTTGCACGCGCTACAGGTCAGCCTTGCAGCGCAGAGCGAGATGCGTGTAGCGCTGCAGGACATCACCGCGCTTGCCTGCGCGTTCGCGCGCACCGAGTGCGGTTGCGTGCAACTGGTCGACGAGCACAGCAACGACATGGAGCTGCGTGTCTATCGCGGGCACGACGAGCGCAGCCCGTTCGTGCAGCAGTTCTTGAAGGACGGTTTTCAGGCGACCTGCGATACAGTGCGCCGCGAGCGCCGGCAGCTGGTGATCGAAGACATCGAAACGTTCACCCCACTCAAGGGCACGCCGGATTACGAGGCCGCGCTGTGCAGCGGGATTCATGCTGCGCAGTTCACGCCCCTGTTCAATCGTGCCGGCGTGTTGCTCGGTTTGCTCAGTACGCAATTCACCCTGCCGTATCGGCCGGCAGAGCATGAACTCAGGTTGCTCGAACTGCTTGCATGGACCGCCGCCGACTATGTCGAACGCAATCGTGCTCAGGCGGCATTGCGGACCAGCGAGTCGCGGCTGGCTGCGTTGTCGCTGGTAAGCTCCGAAGTGCATTACCGGATGAGCCCGGATTGGGGCGAAATGCGCGCATTGACCGGTAAAGGCTTTCTGGCCGATGCGGTCAATCCCAATCGCGCCTGGCTGATGGATTACATTCCCGATGACGATCGGGCAATGGTGCGGCAAAAGATCGATGCCGGCATCCATGCAAAGACACCGATCATTTTCGAGCATCGGGTACGACGTGCGGACGGCAGCCTGGCCTGGATCGCCACCAAGGGCGTGCCGGCACTGGATGCGGAGGGAAACATCACCGAATGGTTCGGCACCGCCGCCGACATCACCGCGCGGAAGCAGGCCGAACAACGCCTGCGCGATAGCGAGGCGCGGCTGGCGCTGGTGCTCGATCAGATTCCGATCGGCGTCGGTCTGTTCGATACGCAAGGCCGTTTCACGTACAAGAATTCGCAGCTGAGCGATCAGTTGACCGATCGCATTCCTTCGCGCGATGGCGTGCGCGCAGCCGAGTGGCAGGGCATCGACCAGCAAGGCAACCCGGTGCCACCGCAGCAGTTTCCCGGTGCGCGCGCGTTGCGCGGCGAAGACACCACAGCGCCGATCGATTTCCGCCACCTCGATGGAACCGCCGAATGTTGGTTACGTGTCACTGCGGTCGCATTGCGCGATGGCAGCAGGGTGACCGGTGGATTGACCGTGGTGCAGGACGTGACCGGACAACGCCGGGTGCAGGCGGAACTGGGCATGCTAGCCGAGCGTAACCGCGACATTCTTGAAAGCATTTCCGATGCGTTCTATGGCGTCGATGCGCAGTGGCGCTTTACCTATATCAATCGCAAGGCCGAGGCGCTGTGGGCGCGCTCGCGTGCGCAATTGCTGGGCAAGGTGATCTGGGACGAGTTCGCCGCGTTGATCGGCTCTGCAACGCACACCGCGCATTTGCAGGCCGCACAAACGCGGCAGATGGTTCGCCTGGATGTCGCCTCGCCGGTGCTGGGGCATTGGGTCGACATCAGTCTGTATCCCACCAGCGATGGCGGCATGTCGGTGTATTTTCGCGATATCTCCGACAAGAAACGTGCGCAGGAGCAGCTGCGTGCCAGTGAAGAGCGCTTCCGCACCGCTCTGACGATCGAAACCGTGGGCGCGACATATTTCGATATGGATGGCCGCCTGACCGATGCCAACGATGCGTTCTTGAAGATGAGCGGCTACAGCCGTGCAGATGTTGAAGCCGGTACGCTCAACTGGCAGAACCTGACCCCGGCGACCGCGCGCGAGTTGACAGCGCAGGCCTTTCAAGAGTTGAAGGCCAAGGGCAGCACCACGCCCTATGAGCGCGAATATCTGCGCAAGGACGGCTCGCATCGCTGGGCGTTGTTTGCCGCCAAGCGGCTGCCGGATGGTACCGGTTTCGAATTCGTGCTCGACATCACCGACCGCAAGCTGGCCGAAGCGGCGTTGCGCGAGGTGCAGGATCGCAATGCCTTCTTGTTGAAGCTGTCCGATGCGCTGCGGCCGCTGAGCGACCCGGCCGCGATCCAGGGCAACGCTGCGTGCGTGCTGGGCGAGCACTTGCATGCCGGCCGCGCGTACTACGTTGAAGTGGATCGCAAAACGCAGCAGTACGTTGTCGAACGCGATTGGCATCAACCCGGCGAAACCAGTCACGCGCGGCGCTTCGCACTGAGCGATTGGCCGATGCCCTGGCTGACCGACGCGCAGACATGGGTGGTGCGCGACACTGCCATCGATGCGGCATTGCCCGACGATCAGCGCGCGGCCTATCTGGGCAATGCCATCGGTGCGCTGATCGTGGTGCCGCTGATCAAGAGCGGCCAGCTGGTTGCCAGCTTCGTGGTCAATCAGCGCACTGCGCGCGATTGGACGGCCGCCGAGATCCGGCTGGCCGAAGAAACCGCAGAGCGCACCTGGGCGGCATTGGAGCGCGCACGCGCACAGGGCGCGCTGATCGAAAGCGAAGAGCGTTACCGCGTGATTCTTGAAAACGCGCTGGATTACGCGATCTTTACCACCGACACCAGTGGCTACATCCAGACCTGGCCACCTGGTGCCGAAGCGGTGTTCGGCTGGACCGCCGAAGAAGCGGTGGGTCAACACATCGCCATGACCTTCGTTGCAGAAGATCGCCTGGCCGGGGTGCCGCAGCGCGAGATCGAACAGGCGCACCACACCGGCTTTGCCCCCAATGTCCGCTGGCATCAATGCAAGGACGGCCGCCGCGTCTTCATCGAAGGGGCGACCCGGCCGCTGCGCGATGGCGGTGTCGAGCCGCTGGGGTATCTCAAGATCGGCCAGGACGTCACCCGGCGCCGGGAGTGGGAAGATCGCCAGCAGGTGTTGCTGGCCGAACTGCAGCACCGCACGCGCAACCTGATGGGCGTGGTGCGTGTGGTCTTCAATCGCACCCAGCGCAGCAGCAAGACCATCGCCGAGCTGGCGCTGATCTACAACGACCGCCTGGACGCGCTGGCGCGCGTGCAGGGATTGCTCTCGCGCTTGAACGACGGCGATCGCATCCTGTTCGATGAGTTGATCCATGTCGAACTCTCGGCGATGGGCGCGATCGACGCGCAAGGCCAGGGTGAGCAGGTGGTGCTGGATGGCCCCAGTGGCGTGCGTCTGCGCTCCAGCACCGTGCAGACGTTTGCGCTGGCGCTGCATGAGCTGGCGACCAATGCCAACAAGTACGGCGCGCTCGCCCAACCCGGCGGCCAGTTGCAGGTGCGTTGGCGCCTGCTGCGCACCAATAACGGCACGCGGCTGCGGATCGAATGGAGCGAAACCGGCGTGACCATGCCAACGCCCGGCGAAGCGCCACAAGGCTCCGGGTACGGCCGCGAGTTGATCGAGCGCGCGCTGCCGTATCAACTGCAGGCCGAAACCACCTATGAGCTGGGCCCGGATGGCGTGCGCTGCACCATCGAGCTGCCGGTGTCGGAAAGCATGCGCCTGGAGGGGGATGAGGGATGACGCTGGATGCTGCACGTGCACACATCAGCCACCGTCATGCTGCACTGCGGCCACTTTGCTGATTGCGGTCGCGGATTTCCTGCGCAGGGCACAAATTTTTGATCTGTGCGTGTCTTTGCACAGACCGCGCCACAGTCCCTGTTGGCGGCATTCTCGCGCGCATCTGCGTTGATCGAACATCACGTTGCCAGCCGGCATCTTCGACACAACGCCCCCGATGCCCATGGCTTTTTTCGTCCGAATCCATATACTGCCCCCCAGTATTTGGATCGGGGCCGCCATGCCGCATTCGCCGCAAGAGAAAAAGCGGGCGCTAGCACGCGTGCGCCGCTTGCGTGGACAGTGCGATGCACTTGAGCGGGCGCTGCAGGCAGGCGCAGACTGCGCGCCTGTCTTGCAGCAGATCGCCGCGATCCGGGGGGCTGTGAATGGGCTGATGTCGCAGGTGCTTGAAGCGCATATCCGGGAAGATTTCGGGCATGCCGCAACGTCCGATGCGCAACGCGCCGAACGGGTGCAGGAATTGCTCGGCCTGGTCCGGTCCTACCTCAAATGAACTCCCACCGGGTCGGCGCATGTCGCACCCGTCCTTGAATCTCATCGTCAGGAGCGTCATCCAATGAAATCCCGTGCAGCAGTTGCATTCGGACCCGGCAAGCCGCTGGAAATCGTCGAAATCGACGTCGCACCGCCGAAGGCCGGCGAAGTGCTGGTCCGCATCACCCATACCGGCGTCTGCCACACCGATGCGTTCACGCTGTCTGGCGACGATCCGGAAGGCATCTTTCCGTCCGTGCTGGGCCACGAAGGCGGCGGCATCGTCGAAGAGATCGGCGAGGGCGTCACCAGCGTCAAGGTCGGCGATCACGTGATCCCGCTGTACACCGCCGAATGCCGCAAGTGCAAATTCTGCCTGTCCGGCAAGACCAATCTGTGCCAGGCAGTGCGTGCCACGCAGGGCAAGGGCCTGATGCCCGACGGCACCACGCGCTTCTCGTACAACGGTGAGCCGATTTATCACTACATGGGCTGCAGCACCTTCAGCGAGTACACCGTGGTGCCGGAGATTTCGCTGGCCGTGGTCAACCCGGAAGCGCCGCTGGAAAAGGTCTGCCTGCTCGGTTGCGGCGTCACCACCGGTATTGGTGCCGTGCACAACACTGCCAAGGTCAAGCCGGGTGAGAGTGTGGCAGTGTTCGGCCTGGGCGGCATTGGTCTTGCGGTGATCCAGGGCGCGGTGCAGGCCAAGGCCGGGCGCATCCTGGCCATCGACACCAACCCGGGCAAGTTCGATCTGGCACGCAGCATGGGCGCCACCGATTGCATCAACCCCAAGGACTACGACAAGCCGATCCAGGAGGTCATCGTCGAGTTGACCGATGGCGGCGTGGACTTCAGTTTCGAGTGCATCGGCAACGTCAACGTGATGCGGTCGGCGCTGGAGTGTTGCCACAAGGGCTGGGGCGAGAGCGTCATCATTGGCGTAGCTGGCGCAGGCCAGGAAATCAGTACCCGTCCGTTCCAGCTGGTGACCGGCCGCGTGTGGCGCGGCTCGGCCTTCGGCGGTGTCAAGGGACGTACGCAATTGCCGGGCATGGTGGAGCAATCGATGAAGGGCGAGATCGATCTGGACCCGTTCATCACCCACACCATGCCGCTGGAAGAGATCAACGAGGCCTTCCACCTGATGCACGAAGGCAAGTCGATCCGCACCGTGATTCACTTCTGACCGTACGGCCAGGATCGGCGCGCGGCCGCTTCCGCGCACGTGGTACCCGATACTCCGGGAGGGGCATGATGACCAGCGTCTCGATTCATCCTTCGGTAGACAGTGGTGTTGCGCGTGGAGGTGCAGAAAGCTTTCAGGGGGGAACCCTTGAATGTCATTGCGCCAGCGACAAGGTGACCGTGGAAGTGGGTGCGCAGACCTCGCATAACCACGCCTGCGGTTGCAGTAAATGCTGGAAGCCGGAAGGCGCGACCTTTTCGGTGATTGCAGTGGTGCCGCGCGACAAGGTCACGGTCACCGCGCATGCGGAGAAGCTCAAGATCGTCGACGAAAGCGCGGCGATCCAGCGCCACGCCTGTACCGGTTGCGGCGTGCATATGATTGGCCGCATCGAGAACAAGGACCATGCGTTTTATGGTCTGGATTTCATCCATACCGAGTTGTCGCAGCAGTCGGGCTGGTCGCCGCCGGGTTTTGCGGCGTTCGTGTCCTCCATCATCGAAACCGGCACGCCGCCGGATGACATGGACGGCGTACGCGCGCGCCTCAATGAGCTCGGCTTGACCCCGTACGACTGCCTGTCGCCGGGATTGATGGATGCATTGGCGGCCAATGTGGCACGCCATAAGGGCCTGCTGCACTGACCGCCCAACCCCGCGGCCGGCATCCATGTCGGCCGCAGGTTTTTATCGAAGGAATCTCATGGAACGTATCGAACACCGTGCCTGCTTCGGCGGTTGGCAAGACGTCTACCGGCACCAGTCGCAGAGCTTGAACTGCAGCATGCAGGTCGGCGTGTATCTGCCACCGCAGGCTGCCGATGGCCCGCTGCCGGTGCTGTACTGGCTCAGCGGCCTGACCTGCACCGAACAGAATTTCATCAGCAAGGCCGGCGCGCAGCGTTACGCGGCCGAGCATGGCGTCATTCTTGTCGCACCCGACACCAGCCCGCGTGGCGACGAGGTGGCCGACGCGGACGGCTACGACATCGGCAAGGGCGCCGGCTTTTATGTCGACGCCACCGAACAGCCGTGGGCCGCGCACTACCGCATGTACGACTATGTGGTGAACGAATTGCCGGCGTTGATCGAAGCAACATTCGCCACTACCGGTGCGCGTGCGATCAGCGGCCACTCGATGGGCGGGCACGGCGCCTTGACCATCGCGTTGAAGAACCCGGACCGCTATCGCAGCGTGTCGGCGTTCTCGCCGATCGTGGCACCGAGCCAGGTGCCGTGGGGTGAGAAGGCATTTGGCCATTATCTGGGCCCGGATCGTGATACGTGGAAAGCCTACGATGCCACCGCGTTGATCGCGCAGGTACAGGAGCACTTGCCGCTGTTGATCGATCAGGGCGGTGCAGATGAATTTCTTGAGAACCAGCTGAAAACTGCGCTATTTGAACAAGCTGCCAAGGCTGCGGGTTATCCGGTCACAGTGCGGCTGCAGCCTGGTTACGACCACAGCTATTACTTTATCTCGAGTTTTATCGGCGAGCATATTGCGCATCATGCTGCGGCTTTGCGTTCGTGATTGCTTGATTGCTTGATTGTGGAAATAGCCGATCGTTTGTTGCGTTTGTTAAGTTTGTGGCGTGTGCGTGGCAGTAGACCTCGCGCAGTTGCGTGCGTTGCATTGCGTGCGTTGCCGTGTTGCCTGGACCGGTGGGGCATGAATAAAGCGCCGAGCTGATTTCCCTTCTCCCTTCGGGAGAAGGTGCCCCGAAGGGGCGGATGAGGGTACGGGCGAAGCCACGTGCAGTTGGAACGACATGAGGGCTTCGCCCCGTACCCTCACCCCAGCCCCTCTCCCGTGGGGAGAGGGGCTCGCCATTGCGTATCTGAAAGTCCGCGTCGAGTAGATGCCGGCGACATCGTTGGTTTTGTTCAACAGCAACAGCAACAGCTGACGCCAAAGCAACAGCTGACGCCAACGCCAATTCAAAAGTTGATGCCAACAACCAAGCTAACGCGCCACCTGCGCCGCAAGCTTGCCCAATCGTCGCATCGCGCGTTCCAGCGTGTCGCTCCACGGCTGGCCGCAGGTCAGCCGCAGGTGATCGGCGTAGTCGCCGCGGCTGGAGTACAGATGGCCCGGCGAGGTGCCGATACCTTCGGCCAATGCGGCTTCGAACAATGCCTGGCCGCTGCCGCCATCGGGCAATTGCAGCCACAGCGAGAGTCCGCCGGCCGGGTCGCCCACCCGCGTGCCCTCCGGCCAATACCGCACGATGGCATCGCGCAGGCGTTGGCCGTTGTCGGCCAGGGTACGGCGTAGCTTGCGCAGATGCCGTTCCAGATCGTGCTGCGCCAGATAATCGGCCAGTGCCAATTGCGGCAGGCTGGCGCTCCCGACGGTGGAAAAGTATTTGGCGCGCACCAATGCTTCGGTCCAGTCGCCGCCTAGCAACCACCCCACGCGCAGTCCCGGCGACAGCACCTTGGAGAACGAGCCGCAGGTGATCACGTTGGCATGTGTGTCGAAGTGGCGTAGCGGGCGCGGTCGCTGGCCCGACCAATCCAGTTCGCCGTAGATATCGTCTTCGATCACCACGGTGCCGTGGCGTGCGCAGCTGTCGAGCAGTGCGCGCTTGGCACTGTCGGGGGTGAGGCTGCCGTTGGGATTGTTGAAGTTGGGCACCAGCACCGCCGCGCGCACCGGCGTGCGCTGCAGCAGCGCGTCCAGGCGTGCCACATCGATCCCGTGGCCGGCGCGGTTGGGGACTTCCAGCACCTTGAGTCGTAACGCAGCCACCGCCTGCAGGATGCCGTGGTAGGTGGGTGTTTCCACCAGCACCACATCGCCCGGTGCGGTGAGTGTGCGCAGTGCCAGGCTGATCGCTTCCATCGCGCCGGCGGTGATCACCACTTCTTCCGCGGCTACGGTGGTTGCGCAGTGTGCGTAACGCTGTGCGATCTGTCGGCGCAGTGCGGTGTGGCCTTGCGGCGGTGCGTAGTCCAGCGCTGCAGTGCGTTGGCGCCGCAATTGACGCGAGAGTGCTGCCGCCAACTGTGCAGCCGGCAGCAATGCAGGTGCGGGAGTGGCGGTGTGCAGCGGCAGCAGGTCGGTGCGCGCCAGGGTATCGAGTACGCGCTGCAAGGCCGGGTTGTCGACCATGCCGGGTTTGCGCCGCCGCGCTGCGGGTGTTGCGACAGGCAAGGCAGAGGCGGTGGTGCGCACGAAGTAGCCGGAGCGCGGCCGCGCCTGCACGCGGCCTTCGCGTTCCAGTTGCAGGCATGCCTGCACTGCCGTTGCCGTGCTGATGCCGTGATTGGCGGCCAACTGCCGAATCGAGGGCAGGCGCTCGCCGGCACGCAGGGTGCCGCCTTCGATCTGCTGCCTCAACTGGGTGGCCAGCGATTCGTACAGGAGCATGTACGGGCGCCCTTTATCTGTATTGGTCAATTTGCAGCGTATCTGAATCTGTCATGGTCGTGTACTGCGCTGCAGACTGGCTGTGCCCGGTGAGTGCGCCAGGCGGTTGTTTTCTTTTGTGAGGTTGGCCGTGCTGCTTCCTGTGTTTATCGTCGATGCGTTCACCACGGCGCGTTTCAAGGGCAATCCTGCGGCTGTCGTGCCGTTGCAGGAATGGCTGCCGGAGTCGCTGATGCAGGCGATTGCCGGCGAACACAATTTGTCGGAAACCGCATTCTTCGTGCGCGACGAGAGCGGGGTATTCGACATCCGCTGGTTTTCTCCCATCAAGGAGGTCGGCTTCTGCGGGCATACGACCTTGGCCAGCGCGTTGGTGATTGCCATGCATCAAGGCGCTGCATTCCCGTTGCGATTGCGCGCGCCTGCCGTCGGTGAGATCGAGGTCGCCAGGGTGGCCGAGAGTACCTTCGAGCTGCGCTTCCCCAACCAGATGCCGTCGCTGGTGCCGGTAGTGCCGCAAGCCTTGTTGGAGGCGTTGTCGATCGCGCCACAGGCTGTCTATGCAAACGCGCAGGCCTACATCGTCGTCTACGCCGATGAAGGACAGGTGCGTGAGGTAACTCCCGATCTGAGCCGGATGTTGGTGCTGGCGCCGCGCGATGTAGCGGTCACCGCGCGGGGCGTCGGGCATGACTTCGTCTCGCGCTATTTCTGGCCGGCCAATGGCGGTAGCGAGGATCCGGTGACCGGGTCGATCCATGCCGCGTTGGCGCCGCTGTGGGCACAAACGCTTGGCAAGACGCGGCTGCGTGCGCTGCAGGCATCGGCACGCGGCGGTGAACTCGATTGCCGGGTCGAGCCGCAGCATGTGTACGTGCGCGGCAGCGCTGTGCAGTATCTGCAGGGAGCGATTGCGCTATGAGCGTGTCCTTGTCTGCTCAAGCGACCTCGGCGGGCGCAGCGCGACGTGCAATCTGGCAATTGCTGGTGGCCGAAGTGCTGATCGGGTCGGTGGGCGTATTCGTGCACGAAAGCGGGCAGGATCCGGTGACTGCGGTGTTCTACCGCTGCCTGTTCGGTGCGCTGTTTCTGACGGTATGCGGTTTGATCGGTGGGCAGCTGCGCGGCCTGTGGCGCGAGCGTGCGCTGTTGCGCGATGCGGTCATCAGCGGTGTGTTGCTGGTGCTGAACTGGGTGGCGTTGTTCGCCGGCATGGCGCGTTCGTCGATCGGTGTGGCGACGATGGTCTACCACGTGTTTCCGTTCGTGATGTTGATCCTTGCCGCATTGCTGCAGGGCGAGCGCACGCGGCGTGTCGATCTAGCCTGGACGTTGCTGGCATTCGTCGGTGTGGCCTGTTCGGCCGATCCGGCGCGGCTGTGGCAGGCGGCCGATCGCGGTTATCTGATCGGGATCGCGCTCACCTTGCTGGCGGCATTGCTGTGCGGGGCGTCGTTGCTGATGTCGCGGCGCATCAGCCGAGAGCGGCCGCTGGCGGTGGTGACCGTGCAGTGCTGGGTCGGCACCTTATTGCTGGCAGGGTTTTCCAGTGGCGCCGCGCTGCATCCGGGGCTGCACTGGCTGTGGCTGGTGGGCTTGGGCGTGATCCACAGCGGCATCGTGTATGTGCTGTTCTATTCGTCCTATCGCCATCTGCATGTGGCCACGATTGCGGTACTGGCGTTCGTCTATCCGCTGGTCACGCTGTTGCTGGACTATCTGCTCTACGGCCACGCGCTGGTGCCGGTGCAATGGCTGGGCCTGGCATTGATCGTGATCGGGACGCTGGCGGTAAATCTGAAGTGGCGTTGGCCGCGGCGGGTGGCGGACAGCGCGCTGACCTGAGTGGAGTTGCCGCCGCGCCGTACGCGCGGCGGCAGCGGGCTTCAACGCACGTCGCGCAGTTCCCAGTGATGTCCGGCCAGCGCCTGCATGCGCTGTTTGAGCAGGTCGCCGGGGATGCTGGTGGTGGCGACCAGATCGATCCGCAGGTCGCCCTGCTTGCCGGTGACCGTGGCCGAGGGATCGGTAACGCCGAGGCTGGGATCCACCGCGTCCGGGTCGGCCTGCAGCTGGCGCCAGCGATCGAACCAGGCCGGGTCGCGCAAGGCGGCCTGCAGCTGTTCGGCAAAGGCCTCGGCACCATGGGCGCTGAAGCTCACGCTTGCATCGCCGCCGCGGGCGAGCTTGGGGTCGGGCAGGCTGATCGAATAGCTGACGGGCATGTGCGAAGACTCTGGTGGATGACGTTCGCACGTTAGTGCAGCGGCGGTGAGTATTCCGTCGACAGGTGTGCAGGCATGTAGCTCTCTGCGATCCATTTCTACTTGGAACCAAGCTTTTGACCCGTATCTGAAAGACGCTACAACTCGAAATACTGTTTGCGTTGGAGTGGTTGGATGGTGCGGATAGGTCAGGTGTAAAGCGACTGATCTGCTGCTTGGTCGCAGGGTCCTTGCCCGCCCACCGTCGCGGGACACGCCGCAAGTACGTCCGTGTAGCTCTTACGCGGCATCCATGCCGCGTAAGGTCCCGCGACGGTGGGCGAACAAGGACCAGTCGAGATGGTCGGTGCGCAGGGTTTTCAGCAAAGCAACCTGTAAATTCCCTGGTGCGGTTTCCTCGCCGATTGCGGGACCGTGTGGCGGCATGGATGCCGCCACCGAGCCTCCACGGACGGATTCACGGCGTGTCCCGCGAGCGGTGAGGGCACCGCGCCCTCGACCAACTGGGCTTTTGGCTTCGTCCAAGCGACGCCACGACGCAAAATTTCGGTTGTCTCGAAGTGATTAGATGGATTCACGGCGCGTCCTGCGAGTGGTAAGGGCACCGCGCACTCGACCCACCGAGCTTTTGACCGCATCTAAACGTCGCGACGATTCAACATCATCTCTGTGGCTGTAAGCTGATTGCACGATGTAGACGAATCAGTTGCAGAGCGATAGCGCTGCCGCTTGGCTGCAAAGCCATCGACCGAGCCTGCTTCAGGCAGAAAACGTATGCGGCTCGGCTGCAAATGCCACTGCCAGTGCGCCCTTGCCCACGTTGACCATGCCGGTCAGGCTCATCACGCTTTCGAACAACTCCACACCGTGGCTCTGGCAGGCGGCCTGCAAGGCTGCGTAGCCGGGCAGGGCGTGCAACTCGGTCAGCTCGCCGCCGTAGCCTACGCATACGGTGGGCGTCATCAAGCCCTCGCGGAGCTTGCGCACGGTGAAGCCGAACAGCTTCTCTGCGGATGGCTCGAAACCCTTCAACTTGGCCACCGGTTCGGTGACGCCGCGATACGCGCGCAGCACCGGCTTGATATCCAGCGCACTGCCCAGCGCGGCGCTGATCAAGCCCACACTGCGATCGCCCTTGGTGCGGGCACGCGCACGCAGGTAATAGAGATCGCGCGGAATCATGTAGCCGTAAGTGTGTTCGGCCAGCTGCTCGAGCCGGGCGCGAATCGCCGCTACGCCCTGGCCCTGCTCGCGCAGACGCACCGCCTCCACCGCGGTGATGCCCTGGCCGGCGAACAGGTTGAGCGTATCGATCACGCGCAGTGCGAACGGCGAGGTATGGCCGGCCGCCTGGCGGATCGGCTTGTAGTCGTTGAGGATCGCGAAGCTGGCCTGCATGGCGTTATCGAAGATATGGCTGCGCAGCTTGGAGATGGTCAGGCAGAACACGTGGTCGTAGTCGATGACCAGCCGCTGCAGGAACAGATCGCGGATCTGGTTGACCGAAAACGGTGTGGTCTCCGCCTCGTGACCGCGCTCGGCCACATGCGCGTGCAGGAAGCTCAGCGTGGCCTCTTCATCGCGGTGATCGGCCAGCACTGCTTCGCCGATGCGTACGCTGATCGGCAGCACGATGACGTTGTTGCGTTGGATGAAGTCCTGCGGCAGATCGCACGCACTGTCCACCACGATTCCGATGCGCATCGTCGCCCCCTTCGGCTGTTGCGTCGTCTGTAGTGCGAACGCTATCGCAAAACTGCCGTGGCGCGTAGGACTATCGGTCGGCGCGTCGCTGTCGTGGCGCAAGGTGACGCGTTCATCGGCGTGATGCAGCCGTCGGCAGCCACAGACGCATCGCGCAGGGCATGCACAAACGGTCGCTTGCGTGGCGCAATCACTGCCTACGCGTGATGCGGCTCTGCAACATTCGTGGTCGTGGCGTTGTGTGCCTCCTGACTGATACATCCTGCTGGCAGCCGATAACGAACACAAACTGAGGACCCGCGCACGCTTCGCGTGCCAGATAGCACCCGCTATGGTGCATGGCGAGCGAGGGCTGCCGGAATTGCTATAGCTCCGCTCACAACGGCGCTGCTAGGGTCCGACGCCACCGCTGCAAGGCGGCTTTCGACAACGCCGTACTGGCGTTGCCGCGCGGAACCCACACGGAGAGTCAACATGCACAACAGCCAATCCAGCACCCTCACTCACACCGGTGCGCAGGCGCCGACCACGCGGCGGCGTGCATCGCGCTGGTGGAAAGCAGCATTGGCAATCGGTCTGGTGGCGCTCGCGCCGGCGGCACTGGCCGGGTCCTACAAGATCTTCGGCAACCACTATGCGTGGGTGAACAATTTCAACGATCCCAACAACATCATCCAGGGCACCTTTGGCACCGGCAGCACGCCGGAGTTGACCGTGACCTTCAACTTCGCCGACTACAACCTCTACGGCTATCCGGCGATCGTGCGCGGCTGGCATTACGACTGGAATCCGACCAGCGACACCTTGTTCCCGAAGCAGATTTCCTCGCTGAGCAAGATCCCGCTCAAGTTCACCTATAGCGCGGGCGGCACCAATCTGGCCGGCGATTTCGCCTACGACATCTTCTTCCGTTGGGATACCGCCAAGGGCAATCCGCAGCTGGAAGTGATGATCTGGGGCGACCACAACTCCTGGCCGATCGGCACGCTGACCGCGAGTAATGTGATCACTGCCGGTGGACGCACCTTCGACCTGTGGGAAGGCTTCAACTCCGGTGCCGGCTACTACGTCTACACCTTCATACCGACCGGCACTGCCGGCCAGCCCACGCTCAGGACCAGCGGCAGCCTCAACGTGGATGCCAAGCCCTTCCTCACCTGGCTGCAGACCAACCGGTCCAAGGATGGGCGCTACAACAACAGCATGTATCTGCATGCGGTTGAAGCGGGTTTTGAAGTGGTGCGCGGCAATGGCTGGGCCAAGGTCAGCGCCACGCTCGACGCACAGTAAGCTGCAATAACGTGGTCTTTTGTGCGGCGCATGCATGCGCCGCGCATCGGACGGGGCCACGGTGATCGGTCTGCAGGGATGGCCACGTCCTCGCCCCGTCAGCGCGAGGGTGTCCGTTGCCAGTGGCGCCAACGCGTCGATGGCGCCGGATGCGTAATGGTCGTTCGTTCACCGCTCGGCGCGTTGCGCTGCACGCTGGTGGACGAACGTTTATCCATCCATCATCGGAGTCCACCCCATGCAGTTGCACAACAGCTTCCGTTCGCTGACGTCTGTTGGTTCCAACCGGTTGCCGCGTGCTGTTGCGCTGGCCTTGATACTGGTCGCATCCAGCGCCAGCGCCGCTACCGGCGAGACCAAGGTCTACGGCACGCAATACGCCTACAACAATAATTTCAACGACAAGAACAACAACATCAAGGCGAGCTTCGGCTCGGGCAGTACGCCGAGCATGACCGTGACCTACAACCTGCCCAGCGGAACGTTGTATGGCTATCCGGCCATTTGCCGCGGTTGGCACTACACCATGAACCCGGCGACAGACAGCTACTTTCCGCATCAGGTGTCCAAGATCGGCAGCCTGAGCGGCGCAGTGGCGTTCACCACCAGCGGTAGCGGGCAGACCGGTGACTTTGCCTACGATCTGTTCTTCCGCAAGGACGCCAGCAAGGGCGATCCGCAGCTGGAAGTGATGATCTGGGGCGCCAACAATTCCTATCCGCTGGGCGCGCTGACTACCGCCAATGCCATCACCTCCGGCGGCGTCACTTATGACCTTTGGGAAGGCGATAACTCCGCTGCAGGCTATTACGTGTACACCTTCATTCCGCACGGCACTGCGGGCAACAGCAATGCGTTGCCGGCAAAGGGTAATCTCATTGCGGACGTCAAGGCGTTCTTGACCAAGCTGCAGGAGTTGCGTGGCGGCGATGGCCGTTACAGCAACGCGTTGTATCTGCAGGTAGTGGAGGGCGGCTTCGAAGTCACCGGCGGGATGGGTTCGGTGTCGCTGAGTGGGGCGATCACCGCCAAATAAGCGCGGCGATCAGCAGACCTACGCGTAGCGAGCACCTGGAAGCGGCATGCTCCCGCGGACTCTGGCGCAGGGATCGCATGGGCCGATTGCAATCAGCGGTCAGGCGCACTCGAAGCGCTACTCGGTGGTCGTGTGTCGTCGTTCCTGAGCTGTGCCACCCACCGCACGTGTCTGTGCGCGGTGGGTGGCAGGCAGGTGCTCTTACATCGCCACTAGCTGGATGCTGTCGAACACGAACGCCGGGCTGAGGAAGCCATCGTCCGGCGATCCGGAGGCGACGCCGATCTCGATGCGGTTGCTGCCGGCCTGCAGCGCCGAGGCAGGAATGTCCACCTCGTACAGCGTGTTGTTGCCGCGCGTGGTGCCACGGGTGATGCCGCGCGTCTTGGGTTGGTTGGGTGTGGCCGGTAGCGGTCCATTCCAGCGCGCATTGACGCTGATCTGCGGACGCGCGCTGACCTGGCTCAGTGGCACGAAGATGCGCAGGCGATAGCCACGCACTTCATTGGCCGCCAGGGTGAAGTCGATGCGGTTCGGCGTGTTGATGCTGCGCCACTGCACCGCCGGAAAGCTGTTCACACTGCTGGAGCCAACGGTGTAGGTGACCGGTGCCCAGCTCATGCGTTTGTCGGAGGGATGCGCGCGCGGCAACAGGTCCGCATACCGGAAACCGGCGGGCGTGCCATCGGCAATGCCGATCTGCCACTTCGGCGTGCCCGCCAATGCCACTGCCTGCAGCGCGGCTTGTGCCGTCGCATTGGCAAACACTTCGACATCGCGTTGCGCCACTTCCCGTTCGTTCTGGTAGAGCGTCATGCGATAGCGTCCCGGGCGCACGCCGGCAAGCTGGTAGTCGCCGCTGCCATTGGCCGTGGCCCAGTACTGCGCCTGGTCGCTGCGCAGGCCGACCACGGCAGGCTGGCCGGACAACACGCCGCTGACGCGCCCGCTCACCGCACCGCGCCCGGCATCGGCGAGATAACCGCTCAGGCCCAGGCTGGCGTCGACAAAGCTGGTGTCCAGTTGCGCACTGGAGGGCGCACCGCCATCGGTAAACAGCAGCCCGTACACGCCGTGGAAACCGCCTCGAAACGCCTCGGTCTGGGTGTGGTCGGAATACATGTAGTTGTAGAGCTCATGCGTCACGCGGGTTTTTTGCGTAGCGATGTCCTTGAAAAACGGCCCGCCGGAACTGCGCTCGCGATTGCCCATCAGCATGAACGCCGCAACCCCCGAACCGCTGACCCCATGCACCTTGTCGTCGATCATGCGGCGTGCCGAGTAGAACTTGGAACTGGTGCGTCCATCCGGCAGCAAGAACACATCCTCGCTCTCGACCGGCGTACCCACGTTGGAATCGGGTTCCTGCTGTGCATTCGGTAGCTTGGCCACATTCAAGCGGGTGACGAAGCGCAGCTCTTCGCCGCCGACCTTCGACAGTGTCGGTGCATACGTTGCCATGTAGATCGCGTTGCGGCCCGTGCGTGCAATGTAGTACTGGGTCAGGTCGCCTGCCCTGGCCGAGACGACGATCGCCCCACCTACCGTGCGCGCCTCCACGCTGGCGCTACCCAGCCCGGAGGCCAGCTGCGTGCCCTTGGACTCGGTGGTCTGCAACTCGTTGTCGCGATAACGCATCGACACGATGTCGCCATTGCTGGCGTTGACCGAAAACACCAGTTGGGCGCCGGTGTCCACGATGAAGCGATCACCGCTGCGGGTCACGCCGAAGGCAGCCATGGCAGGTGCGCTGACGCTGCCGTAGAACAACAGTGCGCATGCCAGGATGCGCAGGGTAGGGCGGGGCATATCGATCTCCGAGTGGGGGTGTCGCTGTGATGCCGACGCGCGATGCTAGGCGAGCTGGACAGCGACAACGATGACCACGCGTATAGAGCGTGCGCCCTGTTCGAAGTGGCGTGCCGAAACGCAGTGGAGGTCACGCTCTCTGTCTGCAACCTGGAGGCACGAAGCGACCGATGGACGGTGCTGCCTGCATTTCACCGCGGTGACATGCGTCAGTGCAGCGCGTCGCGCGCCGACTGGATCGCCAGCACCCACTGTTCGCGTTTGCCGATCACGAAGCGATGTTCGCCGCCATCGTCCAGTTGAACCACCAGCGAGGTCGGCGCAACCGGCAGCAAGCCGAACAAGCGTGTCCAGCGCAGTTGCATCGCCTCGATCTGCGCCAGATGCACGGTCAACGATTGGGTCTGAATATTGAGGGCATGCGGCTGAAAGTGCAGCGCATCGGCAGTGAGGATCAAGCGCCCGCCCACCGCTTCCAAGCCACGCTGCAGATTGGCGGGTGCCTGGCGCAGCACGACGCGATCGATCGAGCGCAATCCGCTGCCCTGGAACAGCGAGGTCACCGCGGTACCCCTGCCATGCAGATCGGCCGCGTCTGCCGGTGCAAGGCCGCGACTGTTTCGATCAGTGCCGATGGTGAAACGCAAGACATACGGTAGACCCGGGGGAGTGCATCACTGCTGCGGATGTCGCCCGGAAGACGCAGCGACACGGCATGACAGCACATCGCCAATGTACGCCACGCCACCGCCAACCAGATACATCGCCAGATCGTGCAGGGTTGCGGTGTTACCGAGCGCGATAGATGCGGCGCTGCCGGGACGCAGGCCGAGCCGGTCGGCCAGATGGATCGCCTGCAAGGCTTCGATCACGCACCCGATCGCCACCGCCAGCAGCGCCGCCCAACGCGGTGAGAGCGCAAGCACACCGCGCAATCCGCAGTAGACCAGGATCACTGCCAACACATCGCCCAGGCTGCCGCGCACCCACGGCCCACCGAGCCGACCGGCGCCGATCGCTACTTCGATCAGCAGCACGGCGAGTGCAAGCAGCAGATACAGCATGCGTGCGCGTGGAGACATCGGCATCAGGGTGTGCCTGCCAGATGACAGCCGTGTGTGCTCTCGGCAAGAGGGGCGCCGCGCGGCGCAATCCCCCTTCCTGCGTGGGCAGCGGTGCAGCACATCACACACTCGCTCACTACGAACATGCGCGTGACAAGCACGGCCGTTACAAGCGCGCTCACTTCAGATACGCACGCGGCAACGGTCCTGCCTGTTGCATGTAACGGTCGCGCAGGTCGGTCTGGCGCGAGCGCATCGGCATGTCGCGGCCACCCAGCCACACCTGTTCGGCATAGTGGGCGACATCCAGCGGATCGCCGTCCCACAGCACCAGATCGGCCTGCTTGCCGACCGCGATGCTGCCGATGCGATCGGCCACACCGAAGATCTCCGCCGGCACGCGGGTCAGCCCGGCCAGGCCGGATTCCCACGGCAATCCATTGGCCACCGCATTGCCGGCCAACTGGCGCAGCTTGCGCGCGTTATGCGAAGCATCGCCGCTCTGGGTGAAGCTGACCTCTACACCCGCCGCGCGCAGACGTGCGGCGTTTTCCAGGGTCGCGCCGATCTGGTCGAAGGTGGATGGCAGATCTGCCAGCGCATCCACCAGCACCGGTACCTTGGCCTGCGCCAGCTGCGGTGCGAGCTTCCAGGCTTCGGTGCCGCCGGCAATGGCGATGCGGACCTTTTCGCGCTGTGCCCAGCGCAGCAACTGGCGAATATCGGCGGCACGTTCCACCTGCACCACGATGCGACCTTGCCCGCCCAGATACTTGGCCAGCACGTTGCGGCCAACCGGCGTCAGCAGCGCATGCGGCGAATCGGCGGGCACGCGTCCACGCGCTTCGGCAACCAACTGGTCGAGCAGCATCCACTGCGCCGCACGCGAGCTGCCGGTGAGATCGGATGCGGCTGCACCGATGCGGATAAACAGGGCGTGCGGGCCGATCGGGTCGGGGCTGCCATCCAGCCGTACGATGCCGCCTTGTCCGGCGATAAACGCGCCGCTGGTGGTCGCGCCCAACGCAGTGAAACCGATGCCTTCCACGCGTGCCACCGGCACCAGCACCGAGTCGGGGTTGTAGGCCAGGGTGACGTCGAATTCCGGGCGCATCGGCTGATCGCTCAGCTTGACACCGCTGTCCACGGTGCTGTCTTCGCCGGAGACTTCTTCGATGCCGATCTCGGTGATGCCGCCGAACAACGCCGGGGTCAGCGGGCGTCCCTTTGCCTCGACCACGCGGCCATCGGTGGGCACAGCCAGGTGATTGCCGATGGCGCGGATCACCCCGCCCTGCACCAGCACATCGGTATTGCGCAGCGTGCCTTGTGCGGTGGCGGTATGTACCGTCGCGCCACGGATCAGCACCTGCTGCCCGAATGCGGGCAACGCAAGCGCAGCCAAGACCAACACTGACAACGCGCGCAGACGCGGGCGAACACCGGTCGCGCGGCTCATCGTGCCACCTCCTGGCCGAGCATGAAGTCCGAGACCGGCTGCAGTGCGCGGTTATGCCGGTCGTAGACCTGCGCGCCGTCGATATAGACCTGTTCGGCCAGCGCGTAGGAACTGAAAGGATTGCCGTTCCACACCACCACATCGCCCATCTTGCCCGGCTCCAATGCGCCGGTCTGTTTCTCAATGCCGAGCGCCTTGGCGGCATTGCTGGTGAGCCAGCGGATCGCGCGCTCGGGCGCAATCTCCGTGCCGCTGCGGCGCGCATTGGCGATCACCTTGGCCGCTTCCTGATTCAAGCGCTGGATGCCTTCTTCCGAATCCGAATGCACGATGGCGCAGCTGTTGGCCGGGCGGTCGACCATCGCGATGTTTTCCTGGATGCCATCGAAGGCTTCCATCTTGAAGCCCCACCAATCGGCCCACAGCGCGCCGCAGACGTTTTCCTGCGCCAGGCGGTCGGCCAGTTTGTAAGCCTCCACGCCGTGGTGGAAGGCGGCGATGTGGAAGCCGAACTCCTTGGACAGATCCAGCATGGTCGCCATCTCATCGGCGCGGTAGCAGTGGATATGCACGCGGATGTCGCCGTTGATGGCGCCGGCCAGTGTGTCGAGCTTGAGATCGCGCTTGCCGCCGGCATCGCCGCTGCTGTCGTTGTCGCCGCCGCGGCTCCACCAGTGGCGTTTTTTCTCGCTGTTCTTTTTCGGCGCGTTCTTGCGCAGGTACTCGGCCGCATCGATGAACGCGGCGCGATAACCGGCCACATTGCCCATGCGGGTCGCCGGGCCGCCTTTTTCGCCGTACACGCGCTTGGGGTTCTCGCCGCAGGCCATCTTCAGGCCCCAGGGCGCGCCCGGGAACTTCATGCCCTGGTAGGTGGTGGACGCTACGTTCTTGAGTGTGACGCCACGGCCGCCGATCAGATTGGCCGAGCCCGGCAGGATCTGCAGCGAGGTGATGCCACCGGCCAGCGCGGTGCCGAAGCCCGGGTCCTGCGGCCAGATCGAATGCTCGGCCCAGACATTGGGCGTGACCGGTGCGGTCATCTCGTTGCCATCGCTGTGCGCGCTGACGCCTGGGCTGGGATACACGCCCAGATGCGAGTGCACGTCGATGATGCCGGGCGTGACCCACTTGCCGGTGCCGTCGATGCGACGTGCATCGGCCGGCGCCTCCAGCCCGCGCCCGACCGCAGACACCTTGCCGTCGCGCAGCAGCACGTCGGCATCGTCCAGGCGCTGCCCGGTGCCGGTGAGGACCGTGGCGTGCTGGATCAGCACCGGCCCGGAGGCGAGCGCGTGATAGGTACTGGGATACGGGTCTTGCACGAACCGCGATGCCGCAGACGCAGGCCCGCACAGCACAGCCGCGCCCAGCGCGGCGAACAGGATGGAACGCATGGATTTCCCCGGTGCAACGAAAACGTCAGCAGCAAACCTAGCGGCCGGCGGCGTGCTTGCCAAGTGCTGCGCTCTCGGTGGCGGCGGGCTCATCACATGCGCGCGTGCATGCTGTGCCGTATTCGTCAGGGGAAACGTCGATGATTGCCAAATCAGAGCGCAACAAACAGGCCGATGTGGTGTTGGCTTTCTGGGAACTGGCCGGCCCGGCCCGCTGGTTCACGCACAACGATGCGTTCGATGCCAACTTCCGCCAGCATTTCAGCGAGCAGCACTTTGCAGCCGCTCGCGGCGAGTATGCGCACTGGATGGAAAGTGCCGAAGATGCATTGGCCTTGCTGATCCTGCTCGATCAGTTCCCGCGTAACGCCTTCCGCGGCAGCGCGCATTCCTATGCCACCGACGGCCTGGCGCTGCAGCATGCCAAGCAGGCGCTCGCCAGCGGTTTCGATCGACAGGTCTCCGCGCAATTGCGGCTGTTCTTCTATTTGCCGTTCGGGCATGCGGAAGATCTGCAGGAGCAGTCGCGCGCGGTGCAGCTGATCACGGCGTTGGACGATGCCGAAACCACGCACTGGGCGGTGCATCACCAGCAGATCATCCAGCGCTTCGGGCGCTTCCCCCATCGCAATGCGGTGCTGGGGCGGGAGAGCACTGCGGAAGAACAGCAGTTTCTCGATGACGGTGGATTTGCCGGTTGAGGCGCGGCGGCGGGTTTCTCGGCGCTGTTTAAGTTACAGCGTTCCTAGGGCTGTTACTTCAGTGCAGGGCCCTTGCCCGCCCACCATCGCGGGACACGCCGCAAGTACGTCCATGTAGGCTCTTCTGCGGCATCCATGCCGCATAAGGTCCCGCGACGGTGGGCGGGCAATGACCAATCAAGATGGTCGGTATGCAGGCTTTCAACAAAGCAACCTACAAACTTTCTGGTGCGGTGAGGGCATCGCGCCCTCGACCCTCGATGGAACACCACAGCTCTAAACCGAGACAGCAACAGCACGCACCGGCGAATCAACAGCTACGTCACCACTGCTGCGCGATCGGTCGTGGTACTCAGTACTTCGCCACGCCGTTGTCCACCTGGTCCGACCACGCATCGATGCCGCCGGTGACGTTGTAGACGTTGCTGAAGCCCAGGCTACGGAAGTGCTCGGCCGCCTGCAGGCTGCGGCCGCCGCGGTGGCACAGGAACGCCAGCGGGGTGTCCTTGGACAGCTGTTCGATGGCGGCACGTTCGTGCGCGTCCAGCGTGCGGAACGGGGCGGCAACCGAAGCCAGCGCACGCTCGTCGGCCGGGCGCACGTCCACCAGGGTCAGCGTGCCGGCCTTGAGACGGTCGTCGGCATCGCGCACCGACAGCTCCTGCACCGGCTTGGGCGCGTTGGGGTTGTCGATGGCCAGGCCGCGGCCGCGGATATCGTCCACCCAGTCGATGGTGATGCCGTCGGCGCGGCGCGCACTGGCCAGATCGAACTGCACGCGCAGGCCGTTGGATTCGGCCGCGATGGCGTTGGGGTTGGTCGGCGCCAGCTGGAAGTTCGGCTGGAAGTCGGCGTCGATGGACAGCGTCAGCGAGGCGTCCGGCGCATCGGCCAGCGCGCCCTTGAGCATCTCGACCGCCGCCGGGGTGACGGTAATCTTGGGCGGAGTCCGGTCTGGTGCCTGCAGGCCGAGCATGCTGCTCAGCTCGCCGCTGTCGGCCATCTGCAGAATGATGTCGCTGCCGCCGACCAACTCGCCATCCACGTACAACTGCGGAATGGTCGGCCAGTCGCCATAGGCCTTGATGCCTTCGC
The DNA here is from genome assembly GCF_011305375.1 of Xanthomonas hortorum. GTDB lineage: Bacteria > Pseudomonadota > Gammaproteobacteria > Xanthomonadales > Xanthomonadaceae > Xanthomonas > Xanthomonas hortorum_E. The sequence goes on along the minus strand of NZ_VCME01000010.1, from coordinate 4,152 downwards.
GGATGTCCTGGTCGGCCAGCACGTTGACGTGGGCATAGTCGATGCCCAGCCCGTCCAGCACGCCGACCGCCTTGGCCGAGAAACCGCACTGCGGCATGCTGGGCTGGCCTTTCATGAAGAGCACCACGCGGCTGGATTGCAGCAGCGTATCGATACGGGAACGCAGGGCGGGATCGAGGGACATGGCAGCACTTCGGTCAGATCGTGGAGGCGGACCATTCTACGCCGCGTGGCATCATGCGGTATGACCACGCTGCAAACGCTGTATCGCATTCCCTCACATCCTTACCGCTGGCTTGGCCTGCTCGCCCTCTCGCAGGCTGCGGTGGCGCTGTTGTGGTGGCACCTGGGCTGGATCTGGGGCGTGCCGGCGCTGTTGCTGTCGCACGCGCTGTTCGTGGTGCCGGTATTCCTGCCGCGCGCGCGCCTGTATGCGCCGGTACTGGCACGCCTGCCCGGACACGCGCCGCAGGTGTGGCTGACCATCGACGATGGCCCCTCCGACGACACCCCGGCGATGCTGGAATTGCTGGATGCCTACGATGCCAAGGCCACGTTCTTCTTGGTCGGCGCACGCGCCGAGCAGCGGCCTGAGCTGGTGCGCGAGATCGTGCGTCGCGGGCATGGTATCGGCAACCACAGCCACACCCATCCGCAGGCCTGGTTCTGGGCGCTGGGGCCGCGCCGCATGGCGCAGGAAATCGGCCAGGCGCAGCGCGTGCTGGCCACCATCACCGGGCAGGCGCCACGGCTGTACCGCTCGGTGGTGGGCATGACCAACCCGTTCGTCGCCTCGCCGCTGCGTGCGCATGGCCTGACCCGTGTGGCCTGGAGCGCGCGCGGCTTCGACGGCGTGCATTGCGAGCCGGACGCCACCATCGCCCGCATCGTGCGCGACCTGCGCCCCGGCGCGATCGTGTTGCTGCACGAAGGTGCCGCGCACGGCCACAACCTGACCATCCTGCGGGGCGTGCTGGAGGCGATGCGGGAGCGTGGCTTGGTGGGCAGGCGTCCGGACTGAAGGTCCCGGCAAAGCGGCTGCGCACCGCGAGGCGCGCAGCCCGGTGCTTAGTCCTTTCATGCCGGCACCTCGTGCTGGTTGCGCCGTGCATGCCCGGCTGAGGCCGCTCGCTGCGCTCTGTGAGCTGCGCCAGGATGCAGCTGACACAGCGCCGGATGTGATGCGCGCGCGCAGGGCCAATGCCTGTCGCGGTGTCGCCGCTGGGTCCGTCGGCTTGCGATCACCCGCTGCGACAAACAGACGTCAATCGCAGCCGTCAGCGGCAGACCTTGTGCCCTGATCTATTGACAGCCCTTTCACCTGGATCGAACATGCGCGCCCAGCCAGCAAATGGTGCGTGCCTTTCGATGGCATGCATGACGCCAGCCTCAGCGGCCGTCCCGGACGGCAATGTTTCGCTCATGAGGCTGACACCATGTCTTACCGCATTGCTCCTGCGCGCGCTGTTGTGCGTGCGGACGTCTGTTTGTTGAACGCTCGCCTGTCGTATTCCTTGCTGGCGCTCGCCTGCGCATGGCCGTTGTCTGCGATGGCGCAGTCGAGCACGCGTGATCCGGTCGACCTGGACCGCATGCAGATCCACGCGCATCGCGGCGCTGCCACCGAGGGCACCGACTCCTACACCGCCGATGTCGCGCGCAGTTCGACTAAGCTGCAGCTCTCGCTACGCGAAACGCCGCAATCGGTGGTGGTGGTGACCCGCCAGCAGATTGTCGACCGCAATCTGCAATCGCTGCAGGACGTCACCGACACCGTGGCCGGCTTCAACTCACCGACCTGGGATACCGAGCGCACCTACATCAACGCGCGCGGCTTCGAGGTGGACTACTACCGCATCGACGGCATCCCCACCGACTACAGCGGCGATGTGCAGCAGAACATGGCGATTTACGACCGTGTGGAAATCATCCGCGGCGCCAACGGACTGACCTCCGGTGCGGGCAGCCCGGCCGCGTCGATCGATCTGGTGCGCAAGCATGCCGACAGCGACGTGTTCACCGGCCGCGTGGATCTGTCGGCGGGGCGCTGGGACCGCTATCGCGGCACCGTGGACCTGCAATCGCCATTGAACACGGCAGGCAACGTGCGCGGACGGGTGGTGACCAGTTACGAAGACAAGCAGTCGTTCCGCGATTACTACAGCAAGCAATCGTCGCTGTTCTACGGCATTGTCGATGCCGATTTCAGCGATGCCACCAGTGGCTATATCGGCGTCAACAAGCAGCGCAACGACGGTCGCGGCACCACCTGGGGCGGGGTGCCGGCGTACTTCAGCGATGGCAGCCGCACGGATTTTGCGCGCTCGGATTCGTTCACTCCGCGCTGGGCGCGCGGCGTGGCCGACACCACCAATGCCTTCGCCGGCCTGACCCATCGCTTCGACAACGGTGCGCAGCTGCATGTGGAATATTCACATCAGCGTTTCGAAGCCGATTGGAAATCGGTGTTGTTCGGCTACCTCGATTATCCGGACAGGGACACCGGCCTGGGCCTTGCCAGCAACTTTGGTGGCCGCTATCCCACACTGAGTGCGCAGAACAGTCTGGATGCCTACGCCACCGTGCCGCTGACGCTGTGGGGCCGCGAGCACGAACTGGTGGCCGGCGCCACCTGGATGAATCGCAACCTGCGTAGCTGGTCCAACGCACCACTGCAACCGCTGAGCGCCGAAAGCGTCTACGCCTGGACTGGCCGCATGGCGCAGCCGGAGTGGACGCCGCTGAGCAAGGGCGAAGAACGCGAGGTGCGCCAGGTTGCCGCCTACGCTGCCGGCCGTTTCAGCCTGACCGATGCGCTCAAGGCCATCGTCGGCGCACGCATCACCGACTGGAAGAACACCGACCAACTGGTGCCGGCCAACTCGTACGAACGCCGCGGCCGCACCACGCCGTACGCGGGCCTGATCTTCGATGTGGACGATCACCATTCGCTCTACGCCAGCTACACCGGCATCTTCAAACCGCAGAGCAATCGCGACCGTAGCGGGCGGTATATCGAACCGCTGGAAGGCAACAGCTACGAGGTCGGGGCAAAGGGCGAATACCTCGGCGGCCAACTCAATGCGGCGTTGGCGCTGTTCCGTATCGAGCAGGACAACCTCGCCGTCAACGACCCCGGCCAGTTGGTGCCCGGCACCACCGATCAGGCTTATCTCGCTGCCAAAGGCACAGTCAGCCAGGGCGTGGAATTCCAGCTCGATGGCCAGCTTTCGGAGCAATGGCGCATCGCGTTCGGCTTTGCCCAGTTCGATGCCAACGACGCCAGTGGCGTCGATGTGAATCCGACCAGTCCGCGTCGCGAAGCGACGTTGTTCACCAGTTGGCAAACCGGCCCATTGCGTGTTGGTGGTGGTCTAAGTTGGCAGTCTGCCATTCACGAATTGATGTCTGGCCCACAGGGCAACACGCAACGGCTGACCCAGGGCAGCGTGCTGCTGGCCAACGCGATGGCGCGCTACGACATCAACCAGGCCTGGTCGGCGCAGCTCAACGTGCGCAATCTGTTCGACCGCAAGTACTACGCCAACATCGTCTACCAGAGCCAGTTGATCTACGGCGACCCACGCGATGTAGAGCTGACCGTGTCCTGGAAGTTCTGATCTCGCTCAAGGCGCCAGCCGCTAGCGGCATCCATGCCGCGTAAGGTCCCGCGAGCGGTAAGGGCACCGCGCGCTCGACTAACTAGCTTGTGACTGCATCTCATGACGCTACGACTCGAAATCTCGGTTGTCTTGAACGCATGGAGAGTGCGGATAGATCAGTTACAGAGCGGTTGATCTGAGGGTTTGCTGCAGGGCCCTTGCCCGCCCACCATCGCGGGACACGCCGCAAGTACGTCCATGTAGGCTCTTACGCGGCATCCATGCCGCGTAAGGTCCCGCGACGGTGGGCGGGCAAGGACCAGTCGAGATGGTCGGTGTGCATGGTTTTAAACAAAGCAACCGATCAACTCTCTGGTGCGGTGTCCTCGCCGCTTGCGGGACCGTGTGGCGGCATGGATGCCGCCACCGAGCCTCCAGGGACGGATTTACGGCGTGTCCCGCGAGCGGTGAGGGCACCGCGCCCTCGACCCACTCAGCGTTTGATCTGGACTTTTGACTGCATCCACCAAGATGCGGCCGACAAAACCAC
>NZ_VCME01000001.1:193716-402799 GCF_011305375.1 Xanthomonas hortorum | reverse complement strand
CACTTCAAGGCCAGCGTGCGCGCGAAGGTGGAGCATCCGTTCCGGGTGATCAAGCGCCAGTTCGGCTACACCAAGGTCCGCTATCGCGGCCTGGCCAAGAACACGGCACAAGTGCTGGCCTTGTTTGCGCTTTCAAACCTGTGGATGAAGCGAAAGCAGTTACTGCCGGCTATGGGGAGCGTGCGCCTGTAACCCAGGGATTCCCACGGAAAAGCGCCAGAAATGGCGAAACTCAGAAGATCTAAAAGCGACTTTCCGGAACGACGCGACATCCCGTACTCTCAGGCCTCATTGTTCAGACCTTCCTTAGCGGGGCGCAAAAACAGAGACCTCGCATGCAAGGCTTCTGGTCGTCGGCGCTTGAGTGGAGGCTCTGACCTCCGTCCCCCAACCATGGTGGGTGAAGTGGCCTTGACGACGGAGAAATATTGTCATAACAAGACCGGCAGCACCATCAGCCGTGGACTCGTCGCGGCGCCAGAAAACACCGCAGAGATCTTTACAGCATTCAGCGACATTCCGAGAGTGACGCCTATCTTTGCGTGGGTTCTAGTCATAACGGCAGCAGCGCATCGCCCTGAGTCGGTGACCTCGCAGTGTCAAACCGCCTCCCACTTTAGGCCAGCGGCAACCTATACCTCATCTAAGCTGACACCCCTCGAGGAAAACTAATCAGCCCTCCAGTCAGGCGTCGAATTGGTAAAAGCGCCGTATGGGAATCTGCCACCTAACCTTCTTTTGGGAACAGCAGCCTGGTGGAAGCAGCCACAGTCATGCCCAAAGCACGGGTAAGCAAAACAAACTCCAAGATATCCAGACGACGTGCGCCTGCTTCGATCGCCGACAGGCGTTGTTGTGGCCAGCTCAACCGTCGAGCAACTTCACCCTGTGAAAGCCCCAATCGCTCACGGCGTGCACGCAGCTGGTAGATCAGCTCACGGTACTGCCCGTCATAGATCGTCTTGGTTGCCATGGTCGCGATTGCTGAATGCGACCAGCAATCTATGCGCCATCCACTGATTACATGAAAATCATGTAGCCGCCCTTCCCTTCACCTGATACGCTAAGAGCCGGATTCCACCGAGGTATGCGTGGCTCATGCCCAGACTCAACCGACTCTTTTAACTCCTCGCACCGCGCTGTTGCGCGCTTCCGAGCGTGTCGGATTGATGGGCACTGCTGCTTGGTGCGCCTTGCATCTCGCCACCCAACAGCCAAACCCAATCACCTCTCGCCCTTGCTTAACGGAGCAGCTGCTTCAGTTCCTAGAGCAGGCTGGCATCCTGATACGCTGCGCGTCTCCATCTGCTGCACCCCACCGGGCCGTCTACGAGCCTGTAGCATGGCGCTACTGTGATATCGACCTACCAAGCACAGAAATCCAAGCCGCACTTGATGAGGCATTGCAACTTCGCTTGGCCGAGGACGATGGAATAATTCGCAATGCCCTATGGCGGTTGCTCGCTGATGGGGATAGCGAGGCCTATCTTGTTCGTCTCTTACAGCGCCATCGACTGGACAGCGGCGACATCCAGACGCTCATATTTGCGATCCGAGCAGAGTGGGCGCCATATTCTGTAGGTAGACGTCGCTACCTTGCGTGGTTGAGCGTGCGCCACGCTGCCGCCACGTTGTCCCAAGGGAACTTTGGTACAGACGCGGCATACGCTACCCTACAAACTCATCTACGACGCCGAGGACGTTGGCTCGCGGCCAGGCAATCCCAGCGAGGCCTTGCTGATAACGAGTACAGCTTCGTACCTAATGCCCATTGGCGCCGTCCAATACTGCTAGAACTTTTCCTGACAAGAATCGCCCCGATGGGAGAGAAATTTTGGACGCTGCCCCCTCCGCAAAGAAGCTAACAGGTAAAGAGTGACCAAGATGGCGTCTCAAGCGCAGGCTGTTTGATCAGAAATTTCTTCCCTTAGGATGCCCATATGACGACACCCGAAGAAAGTACGCGAAATCTCTTTCAAGCCGGCGCCTTCTTGGTTGAACTCGCGCTCGATGAGCGCTTGCCTATTGAGGTGCGCCGCGAAGCGGCACGGCTAACACGTCACTACCCCACACCAGGGTGCTCTCTTGCCGTCACTTCATCGGTCATTGGGCACTTCCTGCCACAGCCTGAGCCCGATTGGTTTGAAGGCTATCGGCACGGGCCGCTGACCATGGGGCTGAGCGATAGGATCTCTCGGCTCTATTACAACCTTGCAGACTCGCGGACCAAGATCCAATCCGGCTCAACCAAACGCACACCAAGAGATAAATAGCCCATTGGCACCGACTGGTTAACTCAATGCTTTGAACGCACGGCTCAGGCAACCCGATCTGGTGGACGAACCCCGTGTTCTCATCAAGATCAAACCAGACCACTTGAACAGCTGACACAGGTCATATCCGGCTAAGAGCGGCAAAAAAAACGGGGGAACATCGGCCTGACAGCTACATAGTAGTATTGTTAACATCTCTTAGTGGCGTTAAACAGGCTGTAAGGGCCTCATTTCAGTACTCCAGCTTCTACTGCACTCCAGCTTCTACTGCCGCTGCTTGACGACGATCTTCAGCCTGAATTCGCCCCACCTGTACCTTGGCGAACGTCTCCCCCGGTCGTAACGAGGACCAGATCATTACCCCGCTGGAGACTCAAAGTTTAAGTCGGCACTGACCTAGGCGTATTAGCACTGTCCTTCTGAACCCAGGGTGTTGAACGCTCGTCTACTACATCAAACGTAAGCGGCAAGCCTCCAACAGGGACACACTCCAGGGTGATCAATGATCCACCCCAGTCGACATCCGTTGCGGCGAAGATCGGAACGGCGCGCTTACGGATGCCCTTGAAGAAGCGACTCAGCTGGGGCGGTGACTGAAAGTATCTGCTTGCCCTATCCTCTGCTTCCTGAGCTGTCGCATACAGCATCGTTTTGACGCGCTCGTGCACTGACAGATCACCCAGGTCGACCGCAACGTCCTCCAGTTCCCCTATCAAGAACCGCTTAAGAATTAGGTCGTCGATGACGGGAATGTCATTGACGGGAACGCCTACATGCGTTGCCGTACTCACAACCACCAGTGAAATGACCTTAAAGTCCTCCTTTAATTGGATTTTCTCTCTTGCCATGGCAAGAACGAACTCTGATCGATTCTCAAAGATCGCCTTAGTTTTGCGCGCAACTTGGTTGGCTGCCCCATGCACCGTTTTCCTGTGGAAAGCCATGCTCTTGGCATCGGTTGGCTCTACGACGCATTTGGCTTCGGCAATGAACACGGTGTCTCCAATCACGAATAGCAGATCGACCTCTTCGCCTTGCCCACGTTGAGGTTTAAATGTGAAGGAACTTTCTAAGCAGCGGGAGGCCCGGAGCACCGTCGACTCTCTTAGCGTCTCAATCACAAGGTTGCGCAAGTAGTCTTCGAACGCTGGGCCTCGTCTGCCAAGATCGACCTTGGCCTGCCTCATCCAGACATCCACCAATCTTCTTAGATTTGGGGAAATAGTGGCAGCAAATAACGGCATGACCGTACCAGGTCCTGCAGGGAGCAATGGCTGAGACCACAATTCCTGGCCTCTGCTGCCACGGAAAATAAAGAACTCGACTAACTGACGACTGAGTTTAGGACTTACGCTTACTGCGGCTGATACAGCCTCTTCCAACGCCCCTAGCTGCAGGACCGGCGCGTACTCGGGTAACCATACGTGAATTTGCCCTTCTTTTCCTGCACGTTGTGCGTGCCGCTGCTTTACTCCATCTGCAAGGATTTGTGAAGCGCGTGAAATTACTGTCCATACATCGAGCAGAGACGAGATCGTGAGTTCCCCTAAACCCGGTTGTGGCTCGGTCAACAGATCGTCGTAGTACGGTTCGCTTGCCATCGCTCTCAACGACACAATGTCGCTCAAGAGCGTGGATCCTTGTGGCGTTCTTTCAACTTTTATTACCTGGCGCTTTCCTATCCGCTCGATCGCTTTGATGTCGTGCAGCTTGAAGGGAATGCCCAGTTCTACGAGATCACGATGGGCCTGAGCGCCTATCAAGGCGAAAGACCTTGTTAGTGAGTGCCTCCTCTCGACCCCTATTCGAAAGCCCTTGATGTAGTCAAGTTCAGTGGGAACGAAGATCTTGCTGAGGCCGCCATCGACTACCTTGTATCCATTCCACAAGACATCAAACCAAAGGTCTTCCGCGAAACGATACATCAGCCCGAGATTGAGTTCCTTCGCAACCTCGTGCCAGTCCACGCGCTGCATGCTCGGGTTTCCTGCAAGACTGGGAGTTTGTTTGATGACGATACTTGCAGGGATTTCGATTCCATCGATGAGTGACTCGATGACTTCTTGTGGTGACCACTGATGACCGCAAGCAGACTCGATCTTGACTGCAGTCGCTTCCTCAGCTGTGATGGGCGCCGTTGCTTCAGCACGTTTAGCCCTATGTTCTTTGTCGGTCTTCTCAAGAGTGACAATGAAGTTGTAGTTGACCATAGACGCAAAAGAACGAAGCTTTGTAGTTGCGCTAATAGCTTCGTCAGAAGAGAACTTGAGAATTTTTCTTATGGCTTCAAGCTTGCTGTGGATCAACTGACCAGCATCAAATAGTTCTTTATCACCGTCGTCCGAGCCGTGCTCTGCAAAGTCCTTCTCCCACTTTTGCAAGCTGAAGCTGCGAAGGTTTGGACCTGATGTCTTTTCCTCGCGAACACGGTTCGTGAACATCCCCATTGATTACATCCTATATCTGTAGATAACGCTTAAGGTAATGCTTCGCTCTCATACCGTCGACCAGCGCAACCAGAGAGTGAATCGCCCAGTTTCTCGAGGAATCCCAACGCTCTAAGAGGATTTAGACATGGAGAAGGCTAAAAGGATTGACACATGGAGAAGGGACAAGTCCTCGTCCGAGGTGCGTGAGCTCGCAGGGAGAATGGTGCAGGAGCAGCGCGGGGAGTACCCATCCCTGCGGGTCGCCCTTGAAGCCATTGATCCCAAGATTGGCTGCAGGTCGTAGCTCCTGAACGAATGAGTCAAGCGTGCCGAAGTTGATGCAGGGACGCGAGAAGGCGTCACCACAGTCGAAGCCCAGCGGCACGACTTCCTATTCTCTCTTTTGCATGCTGAGAAGCAGCACATGCAGCTCCCGCGACAGCGCACGATGTAGCAGCGCCTACACCCTCCCTTGCCGAGTAAACGAGGGACGGTACGACGCTTCATGCGGTTTTCGACATAGTCGTTTCTTGCCGCAGTTGCAAACGCCGCACCGGGCTCCTCGCAAGATCTGTGTTCACGGTATGAAATTCTGGCTGTGGCACATGTCGGCGCCTGATCGCTAAGCATTTGTCCCCAGCGTTTGCTCGAATGAAATCAACGCTTCTTGACGGCAGGACCTCCTTTCTACGTGGCTGGGCCAGCACCAATAGTTGCTCCGTTCACAGTGGGCAGCGGAGAATTTAGGTACGCCTCGTCCAAGCCTCTGACGCTGGCGTTGTATGCCCACCTAGCAAACTGCTCCAATAACCGGGTATTTTCCGCGCAGACGCGCTGAAGCTGCCCCTCCAGCAGGGCAATTCGGTCCATCGCGACCTGCATTTCAGGCACGGCCTCGATCTTGCGGGAAGTGCCACCGCCTTCAGCCAACGTTCGCTTGCGTTGCTCAAAAGCCGCTTGAATACGGCTGTGCCTGTGCAGGGCTTGCCGCGTGTACTTGGCAAAGAGATGCCTTTCAACAGAGTCCAATAGAGCGTCCCAGGTCAAACGGCCCGACCATCCGTCCAGAATGCCGACGATCTTGGCGACATCCTCGCTGCTCAGGTTCTTTGCTCTGCTCATGATTCGACTCTCTTTACTTGAACCTCCCACTTCATCAACCCCGGTTCTTTGTCACGCCTCTCCAACGACCGACGAGCCTCTATAGCCTGATGCAGCCTGGATGCAGGCCTTGTGTGCGTCAAACGAATCAGCGCCCCTTGGGGAACTTGAGGGTCGTCGAGAATCGCTACAAGCTCCGATAGCCTGGAGTATGTCAACCTTTGGTGCTCGACCCAACGCGATGCCCCGTATGACCCGCCGGCCTCGGCGGCTTCCGCCTCAACCAGAAGACTTGCTGTCTCATCAAGTTTGAATCGAGTGTTGGCTTCGCCGAGCTTGTCCCCTTTTACGCATACTTGCTCGTTACAGTTAGTGCAGTCGCGGTGCAAGGAGCACGGAGACATCACGAAGTCGTGGATGCAAATTCCGAAATCTGTTGTGTGAGCCGCCTGGATTCCCATCTCCTTAAACTTTTCGCGCGAGATCAGGCTAATGCGGACCTGCGGCAATGGCTCGGCCAGCAGTTCAGTTGTCTGCTCGCGTTGTGCCTCCTGCCGCAATGCCACAAGACGGGCCTGAACATCGCGATCGGAGACATGGTTGTACGCGTTATTCTGGCGAACGTCCTTCCGACCTGACCACTTGGCGATGTCAAGCTCACTCATACCACCGGCTTGAGCAAGCGTATTCAGATAGTGTCTGAATTGGTGGGTGCGAATGACTATGGGAGATCCATCTGCTTCGAAGTAGCCCAAGTGATCGAATACCGACTTGAATCCGTGCTCGGTACGGCCACCAAGACCATTAGCGATAAAATTCTGGTCCACTGCCTCGATGATGCAACGGAACGTCCGCTTGACCCTATGCAGCTCATTACGCCGAACTACACATAGCGCCTCGCTGTATCGCAGACCGGAATCGACATCTAGCCAGGGAAACCCTTTAGGCAAAGCGCGAATGACAGCAGCCTCAACATCTAAGAACTTCATGACCAGCTTGTTTCCGTGCTTTTCGCGACGCACATTGTTAGTAATACACCACGCATGGATGCTTGCTGCTAACACCGGCTCGGTAAAGAGGATCTCGCCGACGTCTGCGATCGACAAGTCACGGCCACGCAAGTGCTCAAGATGTGAGGGGAGGAAGATCGAGGTATGATTCCTGTCGTACCACAAAGCCACGCGACGCGCCTCCTTTGATACATCGCTGAGTCTTTTGAGGGCTTCGCGAACTACAGAACTCATAGACGGCACAACCCACTTGGTCATGGGGTCAGCACCCTTGGAAGGCCAGAACCGTAGACCATACGCTGGGAGCGCATCAGGGCGCGTTGTAGTGACCTCGGGCTCCGCCCGGAGCAACAGCACCTCATTCACACGATCTGGGGCGGCACACATAATTCCGGCTACTGCCGTTACTACCAGGTCAGGAGGTTCACTAGCTGCCCGGAATGCCAGCGCCAAGCACTCCAGTGAGAAGGGGCTGGGAAGCTTAACCTGCCGCGCAGCCTCGAATTCCTCCCCCACCCTGCCGTTAGCCTCGGCCGGGCGGGGTATGGGATTGGACCAGCGCAAAGGGACTGTCGCTAAGCGGTTCTCGTCGATGAACGACGCAAGCATCTCCAATTGCGAGCCGATTCGGTAGCCCGCAGATGCGCTGAACTTAGCTCGGATGAGTTGAGAGGCCCTATTGAAAGTCCACGCATTCACCGAGGCGACGTTACACGTTGCTTGCTCGGCCAGTGCAGCCGCCAGTGCCCGAAGTGAGGCGATACGAAATCCGATGACCTTTGTCGGCCGCAAGCCATGCTGATACCGAAAGTAAGCTTTGGCGAACGAGCCAAAAGGCTCTGGCATTGGGTTTGGCACACGCTCGTTAACCGACTCCCAAGAACTAAAAACAGCACGAAGCGCTCCTCACTTGGCCTTAAGCCTGACAGAATCCGTGACATCCCATGTCATTTCATCGAAGGCGAGCTCTGTACCGAAAATGGTCAACTCGTTCCGGCACAGAGCAGTGAACGCAGCCAAATTCTGTTCTGCGTTTAGCTCACTGCGCGGCTGAAAGAGAACAACATTAACCATTGGACTCAGCTCCATTGTGTGAGCTTCGGGGCGCCTTGGCTTGGCGACATGCCTCAATTACAGCTGCAACCGCGAAGATGGTCCGGTCATTGATGGATGCGATGCGTGCATCCGAGGCTCTGAGATGCTTTTCACGCTGACCAAGCAGATGCTGCAACACGGCCTCATGTGGTCCATCTAACCAAGCTTCGAAGTTGGAGCAGGTATAGCAGGCGATGGGCGCATTGAATCCGCAGTATCCGTGTGTACCGCAGTCGCCCATCGGAGAGCCACTTCGGTCCACACGCAGATCGATGATTCGGCGCGACGTATCCTCACCCAACCCTTCCACCAACGTACCAGCGAAGGCCTGGGCCAAGGGGGCCATCTCTATCGCTATCGCACGATCGATGCGCTCGATGATTGCAGGCGAATTGGCCGAGTACACACCAACATTCTGGGTGTCCGAATGATCGAGAAGTCGTGCGATCACCAGAGGACTGTATCCCTCTTCCCCCGCTCGCGTGCCGATCGTCCTCCTGAAGCGCACACCACTGATGTTCATTGCCTTGCCAGTACGTTCCGACACCACTGACAGGCCTTCAAGGACGGCAGTAATAGCCGCGCCAACATCAGCTGCGGTCTGATGAAACGCAAATCCATTGTCATCGCCCGGAGAGCGCGAAGAAGGAAAGAGAGGAGCCTGGCTCGCATCGTCTAAGATCGAACGAAAACTGAGGCGCACCTTCTCAGCGTAGCTATTGAGCACCTCTCCAAATTGCTCGATGATGGGGCGTTCCACGAATTGCGCTCGCGAGAACTTGGCCCCCTTCTTGGCACTTGGAATCATAACCGAGTACTTAAGTATTCCGTCCGCATCCCGCTTCAACTGAAGATCACAGACCTTCAATGACGCGTACTGCTTGCTGCGCTGACCCAGAAGGATAAAAAGCCAAGCCAGCGCGTAGTCTCCCGTGGAAATATCACCTTCAGCATATGCCTGGTTGAGCGCCGCCTGCAGTGCCTCTTCTTCGATGTGGGTGAAAGGGCCGTCATGCGGGTTCCATGTGAGCACCGACACACCCTTGGCATTGCCTTTGAGTCGCAATTGCTTCAAAAGTAGCTCGACGTCTTCGCCAACACCTGGGTAGCCAAGCTGAGCCCACTTACGCAGCAGCCCGCTGAGAGATCCCAAGTACCACTCCGTCGATTCATCGAGTCCTGCGCGGTAGTTCAGCAGGTCCACATCACTAATGCGGGAAAGCTCTTTCGGCGCAGCACGCAAGAAATGCTGAAGGCGTCGAAACATGTTGTGGAGATGGTCTGGAGATCGATTCTCGGCGTACCACGTCAATACGGACTTGGCACTATCACAAAGCAATTGGACAGCGTTTGGCAGCTGCTTAAAATCCAGGAATACATTGTTCACACCATCGCGGTACGCCCAGATGTCGGCATTTGGATCGAACTCGATGCCAGACTTAGTACGAGTGAGCCCCCATGCAGGTGGTACACGCAGTTCTCTGGCATCGTCCTGAAGCACTGGGTCATGTTTCATTGCGTCTTCCTTATGGAGCGGCGGAAGGCCTTCGCTTGCATTTCCAAAGAAGCCTCATTGCTCCTTCGTTGCACGTGTCGTTTTGTGTAGTGCGAGGCCATCTTCGACTTAGGAGACCAGCCCATCGCCTGCGTACGCATGCGCTCTTCATCTTCGGCGGATACCCCGCGGCCATCCATCAGCTCAGAGAAGTCGTCGTTCCAGGTGTGCCTCAGGACATGGGGAGAGAGGTCGTCAGGCAGCCCAGGGACTCTGGTGCGCAGCTCTCTGAAAAGCTTGTTGAGGGCAGGCTTTGATAAGGGACTGCCAGTTCCTGTCGCCACGAAGAGGTAAGGGTGTCGGCGTGCGCCTTTGATCTTTGCGCGCTCCCCTGTGATGTACGCCTTTATCATTTCCGCCAGATCAGGGCCCAGAGCGAGTAAACGCCCTCGCGTCTTGACCAATGGAGCATTGCTTCGCTGCTCTTCCGGGTTACCAGGCCGGCGAATGATCGTGACTTCTCCGGACCGGACATTGACGTCGCTGGCATATGTAGCAAGCAGCTCGCCGTTTCGGACGCCCAGAAGAAGCAGCCACAAGAAAATGAGCTGATTACGGACTCGGGCGTGCCTGTTCTTCCACGGGTTGTATGGACTGGCGGGATCGATGACGTCGAGAATTCGCGCACGGACATCCGCCCCCACTCCCTGTCGGCTGGTCTGCCTGTAATCGCGGCGTGGCATCCTGGCGTTTATTAGGCCGACGAAAGTTTGAGCTGCCTCATGCAGGCTGCTGTTGTGAGCGTGGCCTGCTTCTAGCGTTAGACGCCGGCCTACCGTCAACCAAGAAATGTAGTCACGGATGTAGGCTAGACGGGTGGCCTTTGTCTCGGCCCCCACCTGCGCTGGAGCCTTTGCCAGGGAGCACATTCGGGTTTGTTCGAGCGCTACCACACGCGAAGACACTGTTTGGGAGGCCTCATCGTCCTCGATCAGCGCATTGAGCTCCTGCTGCCGTAGCCCGGCCAACTTGGTGAGCATGTCCACCTCGCCGAGGGTAAGGAGCCTACCCCCGCTAATCCGCTCATTAATGTCAATATCGAGATAGCCAAATACTTGGTGGGCGATCATCACCGCCCGGGCCGCCTGTTCAAGCGTATTCGTGGCCAGACCGGTGGCTCTAAGCTCAGTCACCAGAAATAGAGTTGGATGCCACAGGGGAGATCCCGACGCCTTGCACAACAGCATAGGCAGCCGTTCTCCAGACTCGAGTCGAACTGTTCTTACCCTATAGCCAGCCGCCATGTTGACTCTTCCCGAAGGTAGTCGGTAAGACAAGTAATTGGAACTTGTTGGAAAACGTTAACAACAAAAAAAGGCCCTTGGCAAATGCGCCAAGAGCCCTTGTTTACAACTTTTAAAAGGTATTCCCTAGAACGGAATATCGTCATCCGCAAAGTCGTCCATTGGCGGCGCGGACTGCTGCTGGGCCGGCTGCTGACGACGCGGGGCGTAATCCTGACCGCCGGCCTGACCGCCACCACCGCCACCCCCCTGCTGCTGGCGCGGCGCCTGCGCGCGCTGCGGACGATCGCCGCCCATTCCACCGCCACCGCCGCCTTCACCACGGCCGCCGAGCATCTGCATTTCGTTGGCGACGATGTCGGTGCTGTACTTTTCCACGCCGTCCTGGCCGGTGTACTTGTCGTAGCGCAACTCGCCTTCGACGTACACCTGCGAGCCCTTGCGCAGGTACTCACCGGCGATTTCGCCCAGCTTTCCGAAGAACACCACGCGGTGCCACTCGGTGCGCTCCTGGTTGTTGCCTTCGCGGTCCTTGCGCATGCTGGTCGTGGCCAGGCTCACGCGGGTGATCGCCATGCCGGCCTGGGTGTACTTGGTGTCGGGATCGTTGCCGAGGTTGCCGACGAGGATGACTTTGTTGATGCCGCGGGCCATAGATAGTTCCGAGATGGTGCGCCGGCGCCAATGGGGCGCGGCGGTGAATGTCTTGGCGCCAATGTTACCGCACTCCCCGCGCCCGACACCGGCGCGTTGGCGCACCTGCGGGCCGGGGAATACCGCGCGGGCAGGTCGGGATCCGGCATCTCCGCGCCATGCCGGCATCAAGCGCCACAAGGGTTTGCGACCGATGTGAAGGCCGGCGACAGCGCCGGCGGGACGGATCTGGCCCAGGCACCTATAATCCACGTACATCACGAACGCCTGCGCATGACCATCGCCGAAGACCTCCCCACCGTTCTGGGCCTGCCCCAGATCCAGTCCCTCGCCGCGCCCGACATGGCTGCGGTGGATGCGTTGATCCGCCGTCGTCTGGCGTCGGACGTCGTGCTGATCAACCAGATTGCCGATCACATCATCTCCGCCGGCGGCAAACGCCTGCGTCCGATGCTGGTAATGCTGGCCGGCCACGCCGCCGGCGGCTCCGGCCCGGAGCACCATCAGCTGGCGGCGATCGTCGAGTTCATCCACACCTCCACGCTGCTGCACGACGATGTGGTGGACGAATCGGACCTGCGCCGCGGCCGCAGCACCGCCAACGCGCTGTGGGGCAATGCGCCCAGCGTATTGGTCGGCGACTTCTTGTATTCGCGCAGCTTCCAGCTGATGGTCGAGCTGGACCGCATGGAAGTCATGCAGATCCTGGCCGACACCACCAACCGCATCGCCGAAGGCGAAGTGCTGCAGCTGCTGCACGTGCATAACCCCGACACCGACGAAGCCGCCTACCTGCGCGTGATCGAGCGCAAGACCGCGGTGCTGTTCGCGGCCGGCACGCGCCTGGGCGCGTTGGCTTCCGGCGCGGATGCGCACGTGCAGCAACGCCTGTACGACTACGGCATGCAGCTGGGCTTTGCCTTCCAGATCGCCGACGACGTGCTCGACTATGCCGCCGACGCCAGCGACCTGGGCAAGAACCTGGGCGACGATCTGGCCGAAGGCAAGGCCACGCTGCCGCTGATCCACGCCATGGCGCACTCGGATGCGACCACCAGGGAGCGTCTGCGCCAGATCGTCGAACAAGGCGATGCCGGCGCAATGCCCGAAGTGCTGGCGGCAATCCACGCCACCGGTGGTTTGGACTACAGCCGCCAGCGTGCCGCCGAATATGCTGCCGCCGCCGAACAGGCATTGGATGGCTTGCCAGCCAGCCCTGCGGTTGCCGCATTGCGCGGCCTGGCGCGTTACGCCGTGGAACGCACGCATTGATCGAGCGGCGTTGGGCGATGCATCAATCGCCCAAACGACCGTTGAAGAGATCGTCTTGCAGAATGCGCACTTGGCCGCACGCAGGTTGCACGGACTGCCGGCACCGACACGCTTGCCGGAGCGAAGCGTGGTGAGTGGGAAAACCGCCACTGGTGTAACTGCTGGCCTGCATCGATCGGCACCTAATCGGCGCCGATAAACCTACTGCACGCCCAATCCAGAAATCGCACTGATCGCGGCCGGGTCGAACCCCGCCAGCTGTGCAAAGTGCCGGCCGCGCGCGACGTAATCGCGATACGCGCCGAAGCTGGGCGCCCCTGGCGACAGCAACACCACCCCGCCCTGCTCACCCAGCGCATCGCGCGCCAACTGCATGGCGTGCTCCAGATCGTTGGCAGCATGCAAACCGAAGCGACCGGCTTCCGCCAACGGGGCCAGCAGCGCATGGATACGCGGCCCGTTGGCTCCCATGGTCACGATTTCCAGCGGCGCGTGCTGCGCCATCTGTTCGGCAAACTCATGCCAATCAAGCCCGCGATCGTGTCCACCGACCAACAAGGCCACGCGACGCTGCGCAAAACACGCCAGCGCCGCCAACGAGGCATGCGGCGTAGTGCTGATCGAGTCGTTGACGTAGCTGATGCCATCTACGCTGCCAAGCAATTGCAAGCGATTCGGCAATGGGCGAAACGTCAGTGCGGCCGGCGCCAGTGCTGCAGCGTCCAGACCCAACGCTTCCACGGCCGCCAACACTGCACACAGATTGCGCCGGTTGTGTTCGCCCGGCAGCGGTACGTTGGCCGTATCGAAGATGGCCTGCTCACCGCGATAGACCACATCGCCACGCAGATGCCAGCCATCGGGATGGTTGAACCAGCGCACGTCGCTGTCGGGCAGTTGTAAATCGACAAGATGCGGGTCGGCGGCGTTGAGCAAGGCAATGCGCGGGCGGCCTTCGGTGACCAACGACAGCTTGTCGCGCACATAGCGTGCTTCGTCGCCATGCCAGTCCAGATGCTCGGGAAACAGGTTCAACACCAGCGCCAGTTCCGGACGCGCGCCGCTGCGCCCGACTTCGCCGGTCTGGTAACTGGACAACTCGATCGCCCAATACACCGGCGGCGGTTGTGGCGCCAACACTTCCAGCAGCGGCTGACCGATGTTGCCGACCAAAGCGGTGCGATGCCCGGCCGCGCGCAGCAGATGCGCCAGCAACGCGGTGGTAGTGCTCTTGCCCTTGGTGCCGGTGACGCAGATGGCGCCGGGCACATAGCCGTCAGGCTGCGCATGTTCGGCGAACCATAATGCGGTGCCGCCGATAAACTGCGTGCCGTACTCGGCTGCCGCGGTTTGCGCTTGCGCGCCATACGGGCTGATGCCGGGCGATTTCACCACGATGTCGAACCGGCCCAGCGCCTGCGCACTGGCCTCGGTTTCTACATGCAACGCGGGGTCTGCCAGCGCATCGAGCTCGCGCGCCTCTTCAGCGTTGCAGAATACCGTCAGCGATTGCGTGGGGAGCACGGCGCGCAGCGCGCGATATGCCGCGCGCCCTTCACGTCCCCAGCCCCATAACGCAACCGCCCTGCCCTCAAGCTGCGAAATTCGCACGCACGCGCTCCCACAGCGCCGACGGAATACGGTGCTCGCCATCGATGGCCAGCAACGGCTCCAGCTGCAGCTCCTGCTGGTCCAGTTGCGGCTGTATCTCACGGCTGAAGCGCATCACCAACGCGTCTTCCTTCCACTCGGCACGGCTGGCCAGCACCGCCATTGCCGCGCGCGATTCGCGGCCTTCGCCGACGCATTCGAACGGCTTGTGATCCTGGAATTCCAGCAGCGCATCGTAGCCGCCAGCCTGTGCGGGATCGTCGAGCAGATTGCGACCGAAGATATTGACCAGACGCGTCTTCGGCATGAACGGGGCCAACGCCAGAAACACGAAATGGCACTTGGGGCACACCCCGCACCAGCGATGCACCGGGCGCTCGCCCATGATGTGGAAGTTGCGGTTGCAGCTGGAAAAATGCGCGTCGTAGTGGTCGGTCTTGGCGAACTGACGCGCCACCGCCAACTCCGACAACGGCCGCAGCAACGAGTAATAACGCAGATCCGCCGCAACATGCCGCTGCACGTAATCGCCGAACGCCTGCTCGAACGCCCAGCCCTTGGACCACTGATGATTGACCTCGCCGGTGCCGGGAATCTGGCTGCCATAACTGGCCGAACGCTCGTTGGAAAACACCACCTGATCCACGCCGTTGAGCAACGCAGCCAGCACAAGAATCGCCGAGTTCACCGCAGTGACCGGAATATGCCCGTTCCACGCGCCCTGGCGATTGAGTTCGAACAGCTCCGATGCCAGCACGCGGCCGATATTGAGCACCGGTAAACCGGTGCGCTCGGCGCAGGCGCGGATCAGCTGCGAGCCACCGATCCAGCTCACGGTCTGCTCGATGCCGGCATGCCGCAGCGCTTCGATACTGACCAGCGAATCCTTGCCGCCACCGATGGCGACCAAGGCATGCTCGCGCAGGCCGATCGCAGGCGCATCGCCAGCAGTTTGTGTGCCGACCGGAAAGTTGATCTTGCCGTGCAGGTTCAAGCCATTGCGATAGGCGAACTCGCCCAATCCATGCAGGTAGACGCTCTCCACCAGCGCAGCGGTGTCGGCATCGATCGCATACTCATCGATCTGGATGGTCGGCGGCACCGCAGCCTTGAAGTAACTCACGCCCGCGATGAGATGCAGGATGCGCAGCGCCTGCTGCACGGCAAGGGCGTGCGCACCGTCCAGCGCGAACGGTGCGCCCGGCACCGCGACGGTCTCGACCAGCTCCGGGCCTTGATCGAAGGCATACACCAGCGTCGCTACGCCGGTCTGCGCATCCAGTGCGCAACGCACGAAACGAAAGGTGGAAATCTGGTGTTTGTCGAAAGCGCTCATGGACTACCTGCAGGAACACGTACGCGACGCAGATAACGTCGGCACAGGACATATTCAATCATGGAAAACGGCACCGCAGCCCACAGCAGCGGCAGGCACCCGAACAGCACCGCCAGCAACAGCACATCCAGACGTCCGGCCGCTGCATCGCCAGACACCGCGAAGGCAACTGCAAGATACAGCCCCACCGCTGGCACATAGCTCAGCGCACTCAACAGCACCGTGCGCACCGCCATCCCGCCACTGCGACGCGTAGGAATCGGCGCATTGCCTCGACGTTGCCAACGCAAGGCCAACCACGCACCGATACCGGCGGCGACCAGTGCCGGCAGCGCCCATTTGAGCGTATCGGACCACAGCATGCCAAAGCTCAGTTGTTGGAGCGCGGTGGCGAACATCATCGCAACACCACCGGCCAGCGTGCTGAGCGCGATGAACTCAGCCTGCGGGCGCATCGATCACCTCTTCGCGCGGCAATTCGCGCTGGTTGTAGGTGCTGGCCATCGAATACCCGTAGGCACCGCTATCGGCCACCAGCATCACATCGCCCGGCGCGGTGGCGGCAGGCAGACGACGGCGCTTGCCGAATACATCGGAGGATTCGCAGATCGGCCCGACGACATCGAATGCGCCATCGGCAGGCGCGTCCAGCTGGCTGAGGTTTTCGATGTCGTGCCAGGCGTCGTACAGCGCCGGACGAATCAGCGTGTTCATGCCCGCATCCAGGCCTACGCGCTGCACGCCGTCCTTTTCGACCACCTGGGTCACCTGCGCCAGCAACACGCCGGCTTCGGCCACCAGATAACGGCCCGGCTCGATCGCCAGCCGATAGCCCGGATGCACGGCCTTGACCTCGGCCAATCCCTTGGCCCAGACCTCGAGATCGAACGGCTCGTCTTCGGCGCTGTATGGAATCGGCAGGCCGCCACCGATGTCGATGGTTTCCACCGTGCCGATGCGGCGCGCAAAGCCGGCCAGTTCGTCGTACATCATCCGCCAGTGCTCGCCGGTCTCCACACCACTGCCCAGGTGCGCATGCACACCGGTGATGGTGACCTCCAGCGTGCGCGCCACTTCCACAAACTCGTCCACCCGCGTGGACGACAACCCGAACTTGGACGCCTTGCCGCCGGTGTTGACCTTCTCGTGATGCCCGTCGCCATGCCCCAGGTCGATGCGCAACCACACGTTGCGGCCGCGGAACACCTCCGGCCAGCGCTGCAGCGCTTCGACATTGTCCACGGTCACGGTCACGCCCAGCGCAAAGCCGGCTTCGTATTCGGCCTTGGGCGCAAAGCTCGGCGTAAACAACACGCGCCGCGGCGACAGCTCGGGCAAGGTGTCGAACACGCGGCGCAACTCACCCTGCGAGACGCATTCCAGCCCGAAACCGGCCTGCTCCAGCGCCATCAAGATCGCCGGGTGCGCATTGGCCTTGATCGCGTAATAGCGCTGGTCCACTGCAGCAATCTGCGCCAGGGCATGCGCCCGCGCACGCACCGTGGGCAGGTGATACACATAACGCGGCGTACCGGCCTTGGACAGCGTGAGCAGATGCGCGCGCTCGGCATGCCACCACGGCGTTGGCCGCGGCCGCACCGAGCCGATGATCTCGCGCCAGCGCGGGCCGAACACCTCGCCTTCGCTCACCGGCATCGCGCCGCTGTCGATCAGCTCCGCATGCAGGATCGGCAGCAGGCCATCGGCATCGGCTTCGTCGATGACGAAGGTCAGGTTCAAGTCGTTGGACGATTGCGAAATCATGTGCACGCGTTCCTGCCCGAACGTGGCCCACACGTCCGACAGTTTGTGCAGCAGCGAGCGCATGCCGCGCCCGACCAGGGTGATCGCAGCACACGGCACAATGATCTTGACCTTGCAGATCTGCGACAGATCGGCCGACAGCGCCGCCAGCACATCGGTGTTGACCAGGTTCTCGGACGGGTCCAGCGACACGGTGACATTGGTCTCGGCCGAACCGATCAAATCCACCGACAAACCATGCTTCTTGAACAGCGTGAATACATCGGCCAGGAAGCCGACCTGCTGCCACATGCCGATGCCTTCCATCGACACCAGCACGATCCCGTTGCGGCGGCTGATCGCCTTGACGCCCAACACCGGCTCGGCATTGCCGTCGATACTGGTGCCCGGTAGATCGGGGCGCTCGGTGTCCAGAATCGCCATCGGCACGCCGGAATCGCGGCATGGTTTGATCGAGCGCGGATGCAGCACCTTGGCGCCGGTGGTGGCGATTTCCTGCGCCTCGTAATAGTCCAGGCGGGTCAGCAGCCGCGCATCCGGCACTTCCTTCGGATTGGCGCTGAACATGCCGGGCACGTCGGTCCAGATTTCCACCCGGCTGGCGCCGAGCAGCGCACCGAAATACGCCGCCGAAGTATCCGAACCGCCACGCCCCAGAATCGCGGTTCCGCCATCGGCGTGCCGCGAAATGAAGCCTTGCGTGATCAGCAGACGCGTGGGCTGCGCATCGAAACGTGCGCGCCACTGCGCATCGGACTGCCACTGGCAGGACACCGACAAACGCTTGGACCATTCGCTCTGATTGGGCTGCGGCGGCAATGCCGACAGCCACTGGCGCGCGTCCAGCCACCCCATGTCCAGGCCATTGGCATGCAGATACGCCGCGCCGATGGTGGAAGACAGCAACTCGCCCTGCCCCAGCACCTCGGCCTGCCAGTCCAGCGTGCGTGTTGCCGCGCGCGCATCGCCCAGCAAGGCATGCAGTGCGGCGAGCCGCTCGCCCAGTACCGCATCGGCGTCCAGTTCCAGCTCGGCCAGGAATTCGCGATGACGCTGCTCCAGCGCGGCCACGCGCTGTGCGCTGTCGGCGGCGCCATCGGCAATCGCGGTGAGTTCGTTGGTCACGCCCGACAGCGCAGACACCACCACCAGCACGCGGCCGCCGGTCTCGTTCGCCCGTTTGCTCGCCAGTGTTCCAATCGTGTCCCAGCGATGACGACGCGACACCGAGGTGCCGCCGAACTTGAGGACGATCCAACGATCGGTAGTGTGGGGAGCTGACATTGAGATAGGCGTTTAGAATGGGGGAAAGATGCCCGGTACGCCGGGCGGAACCTCCGATTCTACTGCCAATATCGCCCGCATGACCCCGAGTGCGATCACAGCACGCCGAGCGCCGCGTCCACTGCCGTAACGGTTTGCGCTGCAACCATCGCCGCGCATTCCATCGACCGGAATTCCCCCCCATGAGCAAGTACCGCTACCTGCAACTGGATGTCTTCGGCGGCCAATACGGCAACGGCAATCCGTTGGGCGTGGTCCTCAACGCGCAGACGTTGTCGTCCGCGCAGATGCAGCAGATGGCCGCCTGGCTGAACCTGTCGGAGACGATCTTTTTCCTGCCGGTCAGCGCGCCCGATGCGGACTACCACATCCGCATCTTCACGCCGCGCGCCGAGCTGCCATTCGCCGGCCACCCCAGTGTGGGTGCGGCATGGGCCGCGGCAACGCACGGGCTGGTCGCGTTCAAGCCGGATGGCCTTATGCGCCAGCAATGCGCGGCGGGCGTGTTGCCGGTGCAGGTGATCGACCGGCATGGCGCGCTGCTGGTGCGGCTGCGGGCACCGCGCGCGCGGGCGATCGCGACCGGCGAGGTGCACGCCGCAGCGTTGCCCGCAGCCTGCACAGGATTGCGTGTGGCCGAACACCCGGCAGCACTGTGGAACAACGGCCCGAACTGGTGGCTGCTGGAACTGGCCAATGCGCAGGCGGTGCGCCAGGCAACGCCCGACCTGGCTGCCATCACCCGCCTCACCCAGGCCAGCGCAGCCACCGGACTGGCCATTTACGCGCCGGATCCCCATGGCGACGCCGACCTGGTGGTGCGCGCATTCTGCCCGGGCGACGGCATTCCGGAAGATCCGGTCACCGGCAGCGCCAACGCCTGCATCGCCGCGCGCCTGCACGGCGAAGGTCGCTTGCCGGGCACCGCCTCGCGCTATGTCGCCAGCCAGGGCCGCGAGGTCGGCCGCGATGGGCGCGTCCACATCGACGTCGATGACGAAGGCGAAGTGTGGATTGGCGGAACGACGCGACAAGTGATCGACGGTCGGATCGATTGGTAAGCTGCCGCGCCCTGTCCGCAGATCAGCCACCATGACCACCCGCCGTTTTTTGCAACTGGATGTGTTCTCCGCCCGCCCCGGCAGCGGCAATCCGCTGGCCGTGGTGCTCGATGCCGAAGGCCTGGACGATGCGGCGATGCAGGCGATCGCACGCTGGACCAAACTGCCGGAAACCACCTTCGTGTTTGCGGCACCGGATGCGCACAGCAGTTATCGGCTGCGGATGTTTTCGCCGCACAAAGAAGTGCCGTTTGCCGGCCACCCCAGTGTCGGCACCGCGCATGCGGTCCTGGAGGCCGGCCTGGCCGCGCCGCACGACGGCGTGCTGATCCAGGACGGCATCGCCGGCCAGCTACCGTTGCGCGTGGAGCAAATCGACGATCACCGCAGCATCGCCATCCGCACCCCGCGTGCGCGCATGGCCGAGCAGGTGCAGGCCGACGACCCGCGCCTGTGCGATGCCTTGCGCAATTGGCCGCTCGGCAGCCTGCCGCCTGCACTGATGGACGGCGGCCGCACCTGGTGGGTGGTGGAGCTGGCCAGCGAGGCCGCGCTACGTGGTCTGCAACCGGAGTGGGAGGCGATCGCTGCGCTGGCCGAATCCACCGGCAGCATGGGCGTGTTCGCCTACGCTCGCGCCGCCGCGCCGGGTGCCTACGACCTCGCCGTCCGCGCCTTCGTCGGCAACGGCCGGCGCTTCGAAGATGCCGCTTCCGGCGCAGCCAATGCGGTGCTCGCCGCATGGCTGGACAGCCGCCAGGCACTGCCGGGCAAGGCGCGACGCTATGTGGTCAGCCAGGGCCGTGAGATCGGCTTCGATGCCTTGCTGGAATTGCGCATCGATGCCGATGGCGATGTGTGGTCCGGCGGCCAGGTGCAGACGCTGATTCGCGGAACGCTGGATTGGGCTTGATTGTTTGATCGAGCGATCGCACACGGCACTGCATGCGCACTGTGGTTTGCGCAATAAAAAACGCTGCGAACGATCGCAGCGTTTTTGTTTTCGACAATGCAGCGTCCGTCAATTGACACACGCTACGCCTTCTCGCACCGATCAGTCAGGACGCACGTCCACGCGCACACGGATGCGATCGCCAGGGTTGTAATCGCTACGCGTGTGATAGGTACGGCCGGCGTATTCGTATGTCACATCGTAACCTTCCACACGGTCGCTCTCGCGACGATAGGACACCGGCTCGCACACGCTGACGTTGCCTTGGTAATTGCGATTGTTGGCCTCGTAGATCGAGCGGCCTGCCGCCACGCCGGCCATGGTGCCGACCGCAGTACCGACCAAGCGGCCATTGCCGCCGCCAACCTGGCTGCCGAGCACCGCACCGGCGATACCGCCGATCACGCTGGCCACACCGCGATTGGACACGCCCGATTGGCCATAACCGCCACCATCGCGATAGTAGCCATCGTTGCTGGTGTAGTAGCCGTTGGAAGGGCGGTTGTAGCAGCGTTCGCTGCTGCGTTCGTTATACGAATCGGTCACGATGATCGGATCGACACGCACCACGCGTGCGTATTCGTAACGACCGTCCTCATACCCACTGCGACCGCTATCGCGGTAGCCGCTGTCATAGCGCTGCGCCGTTGCGTTGCCCGCAACCGCCAGACCCATCACCAGAGCACCAAGCACAAGAGTTTTCATCGCGGCACTTCTACAGGGAGGACACGCTGCCGATGCTCGGCCTGCGCCAGTGAAACCGCCCTGAACCAGACCGGCCCTGCAAAGCCCTATTCAGGTTGCCGCCAGCTGCGTGCGCCGGCATGCAACACCGGCGCAGCGCAGCCTTGTGTGCATCAGCTGGAAAATTCGGTTTCCAGGCTGATCGGCACTGCGCTCAGCGCCTTGGACACCGGGCAATTCTTCTTGGCGACATCGGCCAGTTCGCGGAACTTGGCTTCATCGATCCCTGGCACCACAGCCTTGAGCTTGAGCCGGATCTGCGACAGCTGCGGGCCGCCTTCCATCGACAGATCCACGTCGGCGCGCGTATCCAGCGAGGTCGGCGGAAAGCCGGCCTCGGTCAGCTGTGCCGACAGCGCCATGGTGAAGCAGCCGGCATGTGCGGCCGCAATGAGTTCTTCCGGATTGGTGCCCTTCTCGTCGCCGAAGCGGCTGCTGAAGGCATAACGCGTGTTTTCCAGCAAACCACTTTGCGGCGTGCTGAGCTGGCCCTTGCCGGTCTTGAGGTCGCCTTCCCAGTGAGCGGTGGCGTGACGTGAAATACCCATTGCGATCTCCTGCGATGAAAGGAGCTGCCACGATAGGCCAGTGGGTGTTACGGCTTGGTGCCGGGATTGGGGATTGGGGATTGGGGATTCGCAAAGGCGAAGCACGCTGCGCGATCTTGGCAGCAAGGTTCTAGGTACTTGCGATGCCTATCCGGCAACGACCGCGCACTAGGGCTACGCGGTCGCATTGCTGCGTTTGCTTAGCCGAGCAGGGTTTCCAGCACGGCCATGCGCACGGCGACGCCGTTGGCGACCTGGCGCAGCACGCACGATTGCGCGCCGTCGGCAACCTCGTCGGTGATTTCCACACCACGGTTGATCGGGCCTGGATGCAGCACGGCGGCATCGCGACCGGCACGCGCCAGGCGCGCGCGCGTGAGCCCGTAATCGGTGTGGTATTGCTCCAGCGACGGCACCAGGCCTTTTTCCATGCGCTCGCGTTGCAGGCGCAGCATCATCAGCGCATCGACGCCTTCGAGCATCGCGTCGAAATCTTCACCGACCACGCAGCCGTCCAGCATGTCGTCGTCGGGCAGCAGGCTAGCCGGACCACACACGCGGATCTCGCCCACGCCCAGGGTGCGCAACGCGTGCAAGTCCGAGCGCGCCACACGCGAGTGCTTCACGTCCCCGACAATCACCACCTTGAGCTTGGAAAAATCGGTGCCCTTGGCCTGGCGCAGCGTGAGCATGTCGAGCAGGCCCTGGGTGGGATGCGCGCTGCGTCCGTCGCCGGCATTGATCAATGCGGTGCCCTCGCCTGCAGCCTCGGCCAGCGCTTCCACCGCGCCGTCGTCGGGATGGCGCACCACAAAGCCACGCACGCCCATTGCCTCGAGGTTCTTCAAGGTGTCGCGCGCGGTCTCGCCCTTGCGGGTGGACGAAGTGGAGGCATCGAAGTTGAGCACGTCTGCGCCCAACCGCTGCGCGGCGAGGTGAAACGAGCTGCGCGTGCGCGTTGAGGGTTCAAAAAACAATGTGCACACCGCAGTCCCGGCCAGCACGCTGCGCTTGCCGACGCGCCCTACCGCGGCGTCGCGGATCTGACCGGCACGATCGAGCAGTTGCAGCAGCGTGGTGCGCGGCAGTCCTTCCAGGGTGAGCAGGTGGCGCAGGCGTCCGTCCGAATCGAGTTGCATGGTGGTCATCGCAGGTCGGGAAATATCAGGGAAGAAGAGTGGCTTGGTCGGGCGCGGCCAACCAGCGTTCGACAATGACCGCGGCCGCCATCGCGTCCAGCGCTTCGGCATCGCGGCGGCGCTTGTGTCCATCGGCGCGCTCGCGCGCGAAACGCTGCGCGGCCTCGACCGAACTGGAGCGCTCGTCGATCAGCACCACCGGCAGCGCATAGCGCTCGCGCAGTTGGCGAGCAAACGCATGGGCGCGCTTGCGTGCGGGTTGGTCCTTGTCGTCCAGGGTGAGCGGGTCGCCGATCACCAGGCCATCGGGTCGCCATTCCTTGTGCACACGATCCAGCGCGGCCCAGTCGGGACCGGTGGCATGCACATTGATGACGGCGACCGCGCGCGCGCCGGCACCGAGCGCGGTGCCGACGGCCACACCAATCCGGCGCGACCCTACGTCGAAGCCCAGCACCGTGCCATCCGGGCGGATCGCGCCCGCCTCAGGCATGCCCGGAATAATCCGTCAGCCGGAACAGATCCACGCCGATGCGCCCGGCAGCGGTCTGCCAGCGATCTTCCAGCGCGGTGGCGAACAGCACATTGGCATCCGACGGCGCGGTGAGCCAGCTGTTCTCGCCCAGTTCGAACTCGAGCTGCCCCGCGCCCCAGCCGGCACAGCCCAGCGCCACCAGCGCATTGCGCGGGCCGTCGCCGGCCGCCATGGCTTCGAGAATATCGCGCGACGTGGTCAGGAACACGCCCTGCCCCACTTCCAGGCAGGAATCCCATTCGCGCGCATCGTCGTGGATGACGAAGCCGCGCTCCGGATGCACCGGCCCGCCACTGAGCACGATCTGCTCGCGCAGGTGCTCGTCGACGGTGTCGATGCCCATCTGCGACAGGACTTCGCCCAGGGTGTATTCGGAGGGCCGATTGACCAGCACGCCCATCGCGCCGTTCTCGTCGTGCTGACAGATCAGCGCGACGCTGCGCGAAAAGGTGGGGTCGGACAGCGCCGGGAGCGCAATCAGCAGTTGGTTGGCCAGAGGCGTGGGCAAAACGGACATAGCCGCATTCTAGCCGTTCGCTCCGCCGCGCGCAGAGCCGCTGCCATACTTGGCGCTTGCCTGGCGCTATGGGCGGCCCATGCTGACGATGGACCGCACTGCGAACGCGGTGCCGGTGCCGTTTCTGACCTGCGCGTTCAGGTTGCCGCTGGCGATGCAACCCAGGCTCGTGCGATGCATTCTGCGCTGCTAGCTTGTCCATCCAGACTTGGCGCTGGACGGCGCTGTATTCGCCAGGTTTGACCCATCTTTCCATCGCGCCGGTCCACCACCACGGCGCACATCACAGGCACCCCCATGAGCGGCTATTGCAGCATCGCCCCAGGCCACCCGGTCCACGGCCACTATCACGCGTACGAATACGGCTTCCCGCAGCGCGACGAACGCGAGCTGTTCGAGCGGCTGGTGCTGGAAATCAATCAGGCCGGATTGAGCTGGGAAACCATCCTGCGCAAGCGCAGCAATTTCCAGCGTGCCTACGACGGTTTCGATGTAGACACGGTTGCCGCGTACGGCGAGACCGAGATCGCCCGGCTGATGGGCGATGCCGGCATCATCCGCAACCGGCTCAAGGTGCTGGCGGCGATCCATAACGCGCAGGTCATCCAGACGCTGCGCACCTCGCACGGCAGCTTCGCGCACTGGCTGGATGCACAGCATCCGCTCGCCAAGCCAGACTGGATCAAGCTGTTCAAGAAGACCTTCCGCTTCACTGGCGGCGAAATCACCGGCGAATTCCTGATGAGCCTGGGCTACCTACCTGGCGCGCATCATGAAGATTGCCCGGTGTTTGCGCATATTCAGGCACTGTCGCCGCCGTGGATGCTGAGCGAAAACGCGTAGCGGCGACAAGATCGAGCGCATGCCGGCCGCTAGAAGCACTGTGCACACGTTGCAGTGCGATGCGTTACATACCGCCCCAGCAACGCGCGCAACTGCCCACCGCAGCGTCGGCGGCAGCTCGCCAACGACGTTCCGGATCACACGCCCATATAACGATGCGGGCGGTGATTGAACATCAACACCAGACTCAGCATCAACGCGCCCAGCGCCGAATACAGCACCTTGTCCGGGGTGAGGATGGTGAAGGCCACCAGCATCAGCATCGCATCGAAACTCATCTGCACCTTGCCCGCACTCCAGCCGCGCTCGCGCTGCAGGTACACCGCCAGGATGCCGATGCCGCCCAAACTGCCGCGATGGCGGATGAAAAACAGGATGCCCAGGCCTGCCAGCGCACCGCCGACGATCGCCGAAAACAGCGTGCTGATATGCGCGTACTCTGCCCAGCGCGGTATCAGGTCGGTGAGCGCACCACAGGCGCCGACCGCGGCGAAGGTCTTCAGGGTGAATTCCCAGCCCATGCGGCGCACGCTCAGCCAATAGAACGGCAGATTGACCAGCACGAACACCAGACCGAAATTCCAGTGCAACGCGTAATGCAGCAGGAATGCGACACCGGCCATGCCACCGATCATCAAGCCGCCCTTGGCGAAGATCGCCAGGCCCAACGAGGCCACCAGCGTCGCCAGCACCATGCCTTGCGCGTCTTCGGCCACCGAGTGGTGATAGGCATGATCGTCGGCCGCGGTGCCGGCCGAATCCGGCGGCGGCGTCAACGGCCCGGAGGTGACCACAGCGCCGTCATCGGGCAGCGGTTCTTGCTCCGGACGCAGATCGGAATCGGGAAGGCTCACAGGTTCGGGCACTGCAATGGGGTGCGATATTAGACACTATCGGCCCGCCTGGTTACATCTGAAACGTCACCGTATGCGCGCACTGCTGCGCTGCATGTTCATCGACCAACAGTGCGGTCTTTACCCTGTCTTTTTGCAGCAGACGCCTGCGTGCAGAGATGAGGCGCCAAGTCCCGGAACCCTTGTGCAGGTGAATTTCTTCAGCGCACTATGCCGCGGCCATGCACCGGAGTGCACCAATGCGCAGCGGTCCTGCGCGACTCACCGAACCTCGGCAATCTCCACACCATCCATCCCCTGTGCCAGGGTCTTGGCGTCGCCGCCCTGCGAGAGTTTGATGCGCAGGCGCACTTCGTTCTGCGAATCGGCATAGCGCAGCGCGTCTTCGTAGCTGATTTCGCCGGCCTGATACAGCTCGAACAGGCTCTGATCGAAGGTGCGCATGCCCAGGTTGGTGGACTCCTTCATGATCTCCTTGAGCTTGTGGATCTCGCCGTCGCGGATGTAATCCTGCACCAGCGGCGTGCCCAGCATGATCTCCATCGCCACGCGGCGGCTGCGCCCGTCCGGAGTCGGAATCAACTGCTGCGCGACCACACCCTTGAGATTGAGCGACAGATCCATCAGCAGCTGATTGCGGCGATCTTCCGGGAAGAAGTTGATGATGCGGTCCATCGCCTGGTTGGCGTTGTTGGCGTGCAGGGTGCACAGCACCAGATGGCCGGTTTCGGCGAATGCCACCGCGTGGTCCATGCCTTCGCGGGTACGCACCTCGCCGATCATGATCACGTCCGGCGCCTGGCGCAGGGTGTTTTTCAGCGCATTTTCCCAGCTGTCGGTATCGATGCCGACTTCGCGCTGGGTGATGATGCAGCCTTCGTGCTTGTGGACGAATTCGATCGGATCTTCGATGGTGATGATGTGCCCGGTGGAATTCTGGTTGCGGTAACCGATCATCGCCGCCAGCGAGGTCGACTTACCGGTACCGGTGGCGCCGACGAAAATGATGATGCCGCGCTTGGTCATCGCCAGCGTCTTGATCACCGGCGGCAGGCTCAACTCTTCCACTGTGGGGATGCGCGTTTCAATCCGGCGCAGCACCATGCCGACCTGGTTGCGCTGATAGAAGCAGCTCACACGAAAACGCCCGACCCCTGACACGCCGATGGCGAAGTTGCACTCGTGCGTCTTTTCGAATTCTTCGCGCTGCGATGGCGTCATCACGTTCAACACCAGATCGCGACTTTGTTGCGCCGTCAGCGGTGTCTGGGTGATCGGGCTGATCTTGCCGTTGACCTTGATCGCCGGCGGCATTCCCGAAGTGATGAACAGATCCGACGCCTTCTGGTGCGCCATCAGCTTGAGGAACGAGGTGAAGTCGATAGTGCTCATGGCGTGCTCCTCTGGAGCAGGGATTCGGGATGGGAGATTCGGGATTCGCAAGAGCGGGGTCCGGTCCGGGAGATCGCCATTGCGAATCCCGAATCCCGGCTACTCGAATATCCGCTTGTCCTTGGCGTACTCGCGCGCCTGGTTGCGCGTGATCAGGCTGCGCTTGACCAGGTCCTGCAGATGCTGATCCAACGTCTGCATGCCATATTGCTGGCCGGTCTGGATCGACGAATACATCTGCGCCACCTTGTCCTCGCGGATCAGGTTACGGATCGCCGGGGTGCCGACCATGATTTCCCAGGCGGCGGTGCGTCCGCCGCCGACCTTCTTCAATAGCGCCTGCGAAATCACCGCGCGCAGGGATTCGGACAGCATCGAGCGCACCATCGGTTTTTCGCCGGCCGGGAACACATCGACGATACGGTCGATGGTCTTGGCCGCCGAGCTGGTGTGCAAG
Source organism: Xanthomonas hortorum (assembly GCF_011305375.1). Taxonomy (GTDB): domain Bacteria; phylum Pseudomonadota; class Gammaproteobacteria; order Xanthomonadales; family Xanthomonadaceae; genus Xanthomonas; species Xanthomonas hortorum_E. Next base: position 375,129 of record NZ_VCME01000001.1, on the reverse strand, counting down.
GTACCGAACACCAGATGGCCGGTTTCCGCAGCGGTCAGCGCCAGGCGGATGGTTTCCAGATCGCGCAACTCGCCGACCAGAATGATGTCCGGGTCTTCGCGCAAGGCCGAGCGCAGCGCCTCGTTGAAGCCGTGCGTGTCGCGGTGCACTTCGCGCTGGTTGATCAGGCACTTCTGCGAGGTATGCACGAATTCGATCGGATCCTCGACCGTGAGGATGTGGCCGTATTCGTTCTTGTTGATGTAATCGATCATGCCGGCCAGCGTGGTCGACTTGCCCGAACCGGTCGGGCCGGTGACCAGGATCAGGCCCTGCGGCTGGTCGATCAGCTGGCGAAAGATCGGCGGGCAGCCCAGGTCTTCCAGCGTCAGCACTTCGGAGGGAATGGTACGGAACACCGCACCGGCGCCGCGGTTCTGGTTGAATGCATTGACGCGGAAGCGCGCCAGCGACGGAATCTCGAACGAGAAGTCGACCTCGAGGAATTCCTCGTAATCGCGGCGCTGCTTGTCCGACATGATGTCGTACACCAGCGCGTGCACCTGCTTATGGTCCAACGCCGGAATATTGATGCGACGGACATCGCCATCGACACGGATCATCGGCGGCAAGCCGGCCGACAGATGCAGGTCCGATGCCTTGTTCTTGACAGAAAACGCCAATAGTTCAGCGATATCCATGCGCTGCTTTTCCCCTAGGCTGCGATTGGAAGGTACTCCCCGAGCGGCAGTATAGCGTTCTGCCCCCGCCCTGGAAGAGCCCGGGCATCGGTTTCATTGCAGCGAACTGGCCGCCTGCTGCCGGCGTCCACTGCGGCCAGCCCAGCCCGCCAGATTCACGGCAGAACCTGCCTACGCCCAGCAATCGTCGCGCCGGCAGCCGTGCCGGCATGAACGGTAAAGCTGCGAGGCCGGTTCTCCAGACCCCGCAATCATCTCCAGCTTGCGCAGCGCCGGCCAAGCGCCGATCGCCGCACGACGCAGCGCGATCCAGCTGCACGCCGATTGTGCGCAAACGCACCGTCCGGCCGCGCAGTTATGCCTGAAATTCAAGCTGTCATCCACACAACATCGTGACGCAATCCGGCTGCGCACAATGGCGCAGGCAGAGCGGACTGAACGATGACGCGTTGCCCCGGGGCCGGCACATGTACAGCCCGTGGCACACGTTGGCGACCGCTCCTGCATCCGTTGCAGCGCCCTCCCCAATGAGTGAAACACCATGAAATCGCTGCTGATCGCCAGCGTCGTCGCTTTGCTTTGCCCTTTTGTCACACATGCGAACGAAGCCTGGAACCACGACGACATCAAACCCATCCCCGAGAAGGTTCCCGCAGGCCCGATCGGCCAGCGCGACTGGGATTACCGACCGTACCTGTTCGTGCACAACGGCTGCGTGCCGTTTCCTGCAGTCGACCAATGGGGGCATCCGAGCAAGGGTTTGAAGCCCACCGGGGCGTCCAATGGCGGCTGCAGCCACAGTCCCGGCCAGGTGTACGTGCGCTCGGGCTGGTACCGGGGCGTCTGGGCCATCATGTACAGCTGGTACTTCCCGAAAGACTCGCCATCCAGTGGTTTGGGACATCGCCATGATTGGGAAAGCATCGTCGTCTGGATCAACAATCCATCGGTGCCGCGGCCGACGGTGTATGCCCTTTCCTACTCGGCACATGGCAACTACTCTTACCTGCGCATTCCCGCTGCCAGCCTGCGCGACAATCACCCCAAGGTGGTCTACGGCAGTACCTGGCCGACCAACCATGAGATGTTCATCGGTCCCTACAACCCGGTCGGTGGCATGCAGCCGCTGATCGCATGGGAATCGATGGATCAATGGGTAAAGGATGCATTGACGTACACAAACTTCGGTGCCGCCAACGTTCCTTTCATCGACAAGAACTTCAACCAGAATCTCGGCAAGGCCTGGTACTACAACTGACCTGGCACCTGTATAGCTAGCACCTGCATAGATCGCATGTGGCAAACCGATGTCCGGTGGCCAACAGACCGGACATCGGCGCCCATGCGCTGCCCCGAATGCACCACCTGCTGGAAGGACCAGGGCGCTGGCCTCACTATAGGCGGTCCTCCCTCAAGCCAAGGGCGCCACGTGCCGGCCTCGTCGCTGCAGCAGATTCTCGACCGCATCCGAGTCGCATCGGAAAACGCCGCTGGGCGTCCCGCCCGGCTACTGGCGGTCTCCAAGACCAAGTCCGCCGGCGCAATCCAGGCGCTGGCGGCGCAAGGCCAGCAGGCGTTCGGCGAAAACTACGTGCAGGAGGCGCAGGCCAAGATCGACGAACTGCATGCGCTGGGATTGGAATGGCATCTGATCGGCCACCTGCAATCCAACAAGGCCGAACTGGCCAGCCACTGCTTCGACTGGATACAGACCGTGGACCGCGCCAAACTGATCCCGCTGCTGGCGCGCTACCGCTCGGACGATCGCGCGCCGTTGAACGTGCTGATCCAGGTCAATATCGACGACGAGGACAGCAAGCACGGTTGCGCACCGGAGGCGATCGATGCGCTGGCCCGTGACATCGCGCTGCAACCGCGTCTGCAGTTGCGCGGGCTGATGGCGATTCCCGCGCCGTTTCCCGAGCAGGCACGGCGCGCGGCTGCGTTTACGCGCATGCAGGCGCTATTCGAAGACCTCAAGGGCCGCTATCCGCAGGTGGATACCTTGTCGATGGGCATGAGTTCGGATTTCGCCGAAGCGATCGCGGCCGGTGCCACCATGGTGCGCGTCGGTACCGCGTTGTTTGGCGAACGCGCCTCGTCGCCTGCCGCCGCGTCCTGATCGGCCTCGCGTGCCGACCACCGATCTTTCTGACCTAAGGTGCTGCAATGACTCTGCCCTCTTCCCCCGCGTCTTCGCATCCCAACGCTGCAATCACCGCGTTCGTCGGTGGCGGCAACATGGCGCGCAGCCTGATTGCCGGGCTGATCCGGCAAGGCGTGCCCGCAACCAGCATCCGCGTGGCCGAGCCGATTGCCGAATTGCGCGAGGCGTTATCGCGCGACTTCGGCGTGCACGCCGTGGAAGACGCCCGCACTGCTGTGGACGGCGCGTCCATCTGGGTACTGGCAGTCAAACCGCAGGTGCTGCCTTCGGTGTGCGCACAGCTGGCCGACCTTGCACAGGCGCAGCAGCCGCTGCTGCTGTCCATCGCTGCCGGCATCACTGCAATGCAACTGCAGCGCTGGTCGGGCGGTGACGTGGCGGTAGTGCGCGCAATGCCCAACACGCCCGCCCTGCTCGGCGCCGGCGTCACCGGGCTGTACGCCACTGCGCGCGTTTCCGACGCGCAACGCGTGCAGGCGACCCGCTTGCTGGATAGCGCAGGCGTCACCGTGTGGATCGACGACGAAGCGCAGATGGACGCGGTGACCGCCGTCTCCGGCAGCGGCCCGGCCTATGTCTTCCTGCTGGCCGAAGCGATGGAGGCTGCCGCGCAAGCGCAGGGTCTGCCCGCCGACACCGCACGCACGCTGGTGCTGCAAACCGTGCTTGGCGCCGCGCGCATGCTGACCGAATCTGGCGAAGCACCGGAGCTGCTCCGCCGCCGCGTGACCTCGCCCAACGGCACCACGCAAGCGGCGATCGAGACATTTCAGGCCGGCGGCTTCGAAGCGCTCATCGCAAGCGCAATCGCCGCAGCCACCGAGCGCGGCCGTAGCCTGTCCGCCGCCAACGATTAGCGAATCCGCTAACGAAGAAGCGCACGATTTCCTCGCAACCAAAGCTGATCGCAGGTATGCAGTCGATCTGTCGGCACTACAGAGATCCTGCATAACGGCGATCCATCCGCGCTGGCCATGCCGACCAACGCCATCAGCCAGCCGCAGATTTCGGCAACACCCGACACCAGATCGCCTGCTCGATCATGCACTCAAGCTCGCGCTGAAGACCTGCTGCTCTGCGTCAGACGCTTCGTCAACGCGCACATCGCAACCGACTCGACAATGCGTTTCGTACGCGTTTTCTGCCGCTGGTGAACGAATCCCCGTCGAAAGACGCTTTTTTCGCGTTGTTTCATCGTTTGCCTATTGGCGGCGCGCAGCAGTTGCCCTACATTTCGCGTTGCCGACTGGGTCGGCAGACCCAACACCACCTACGAATACGGAATACATAACTCATGGCAAAAACCGCCGCTAAGAAGGCTGCCCCCAAAAAGGCAGTGAAAAAGGTCGCCGCCACCAAGACCGCAAAGCCGGCGAAGGCCGCCGCTGCCAAGTCCGCCGCGCCGAAGCCGATCAAGGAAGCACTGAGCAAGACCGGCCTGGTCGCGCACATCGCCGAATCCACCCAGCTGGCTCCGAAGGACGTCCGCGCCGTTCTGGCGACGCTGGAATCCGTTGCACATTCCTCGCTGAGCAAAAAGGGCGCCGGCTCGTTCACTCTGCCGGGCATGCTGAAGCTGACCAGCGTCCATGTGCCGGCCAAGCCCAAGCGCAAGGGCATCAACCCCTTCACTAAGGAAGAGCAGACCTTTGCCGCAAAGCCGGCCAGCTTCAAGGTCAAGGCTCGCTTGCTGAAGAAGTTGAAGGATGCCGCGCTCTAATCGAGCACGCATCCGGTGTAACAAAGGCGGCCTGCGGGCCGTCTTTTTTTGCGCGCGATACCGCATGCGTGATCACCCACATGCCGCTCATCGCCGCTTGCCTACCCTGCCTGCTGATTCGCAACCCAGCAGGTGCATGTGACCGATCCATCGCCCCATCCTCCATCGACAACGCCGCCCCCCATCGCACGCAGCCCCGCACGCCGCGTGCGCCGCCTGCTGGTGTCGGTCACCCTGCTGTGCGCCTTGGGTGTCGCCGCACGCTGGGCCTGGCAGTTGCCGATCGCCGAGCAGCTGCGCACCAGCTGGGAGCTGTCGCGGATGCCGCCGCCGACGTCTTTGCAGATCCCGGTCGAAGGCGTGCAGGCACGCCGCATCGCCGACACCTTCGGCGCGCCGCGTGGCCGTGACCGCAGCCATGCCGGCGTGGATATCTTCGCGCCACGCGGCACGCCAGTGCTGTCTGCAACCCGTGGCGTGGTCAGCGCCATTCGCGATCAAGGCCTTGGCGGCAAGCAGGTCTGGGTGCTGGGGCCGGCCATGCAGCGGCATTACTATGCGCATCTGGACGACTGGGCCGCAGGCTTGGAGGTCGGCGATGTGGTCGAGCCCGGCACACCGCTGGGCATGGTCGGCACCACCGGCAACGCGCGCGGCACGCCGCCGCATCTGCACTATGGGGTCTATGGGCGCAACGGTGCGTACGATCCGCTGCCGCTGCTGCGCAAACCCGCACCACAGCCGGCACAGTGAACATGTTGGAACACTGCGTCATGGCCTGCCCTATCGAGGCCACCGCACGCTGCGCCTATGGTGGAGACAGCCCAGCAACGACGCCATCTCCATGCCCCGAAAACGCTATCGCATTACGGTCACGCCCATCGAAAGCGATGGCCGCCCCTGCGACGACCGCTGCACCATCGAGTTCGAACAGCGCTCGCGCGCCGACTGGATGCGGCTGCTCGAAGAGCTGCATCTGCGCCGCGACCTGAGCAGCGATGAATGCGCCGCGCTGACCGTCGGCTCGCAGCTGCTGGAAGATCTGGCCGCCCGCCCGCGCGCGCAGCCCAGCGATGCGTTGGATGCATTGCGGCCGAAGCTGCAACTGCTGCTGGAGCGCCTGCAGCGCGTGCACCCAACGCCAGGCGCTTGAGGCCTGCATCGCCGCATTGCGCGGACCGTTACACTGCGCGCATCGGGGATGGGGATGCGCCATGCGCTGGGCTGGAATCGTAGTATTTGCCGCTGCAATCGCTGGCTGCAGTTGTCAGCGCACCGAAGACAAACGCACGTCTGTTGCTGCGCCCTCGTCGCCAACCGAGGCTGTGACAGGTAATCCAAGCACAGTCACCAACGCTGGAGCGCCTGCGCCACTGGTGCCGGCACCGGACCCCAACGACGCCACAGCGCGCAGCAACTTCGCCAAAGCAAGCGCCACCGTGCATCGGTATCTGGGCGCACTACCCGGCGCGGCACGCGCGGATGCCGATGCGCTGTGGACCGGGGGTCGTCCCTCACCGGTGCCGGACGACGCAGCGCTACGCGGCATCACCAACATCCAATCGATACGCATCAACAACGATCCACCCATCGCGTTGGACCAGCAGCATCCGCCCAAGCTGATCGAAGTACCGGTGCAACTGACCGTGCGCACCACCGCCGGCACGCAGCGTCTGGTCGGTGCGTATCGACTCCAACCCCGTGCCGGCAGCGACACATGGGAGATCTATTCGGCAACGCTGCAGCCGGTGCTGCGCTAACCCGTGGTTCACCGGCGCAGACTAAGGTGATGTCATCTGCTACCGGAGTCACCCGATGAAACTGCGTTCGCTTGCCGGATCCATGCTCGCCCTCGCCCTGGCAATGCCCGTCGCCGGTGCCTGGGCCACGCCGCAGATCCAGGGACATCAAATCAGTGTGCAGGGCAGCGATCTGCAGCAATTCCTGGGTGGCCGCTTCCCGCAGACGCATGACGCACTGGGCGGGCTGGTCGAAATGACGGTCAGTAATCCGGCGCTGTCGCTGCCGCCAGGCGACCGGCTCAAGATGGCCTTCGATCTGGCCCTGGCCACCGCAGGCGGCGCGCCGGCACCGGTCGGCAACGTGACCTTGACCAGTGCGCTGCGCTACGACGTGGCCAAGCAAGGCTTTTATCTTGATCAGCCCACCATCGATGACTTCCGCCCTGCCAATGCCGGCGCCAAGCTTGATCACAGCACCCGCCAGTTGCTCAATGCCTGGCTGGCCGATTACGCGCGCAAGGAGCCGATCTATCGCATCGATCCCGCCATCGCGGCGGTGATGGGCAATGTGCAGGTGGAGTCGGTGGGCATCCAGAACGGACGAGTGGCGGTGAACTTCAATCAGAACATCGAGCAACTGGTGCCGGCGACAGCGCTTTCCGGCAAGTAGACGATCCGCGCTGCGCCAGCGCGGGGCTCGCTGGCCGGCGCCACTGCGCGGCAGGCGTTGCACACATACAAAGGCCCGGCGCATCGATCGCCGGGCCTTTGTTGCGAAAGACGTCTGGGAAGACGGCAATGCTGTTGTTGAAAGCGATCCACTAACCAGTGAATCGACTGCGTCAGCATGCAGGTCTAACCCGCGTAGTGCGCATTCCTGTTTGCGCACTCCTGAAAGAGAGTGCGCATCGCATCATCGCAATGCCGGCACGATCGCAATGCCGGCACGCGTGTGCTCAGCGCTTGGGCTGCAGCATCGTGCCGGTGCAGTTCTTGGAGCCGCAGCGGCATTCCCAGATCTTCTTCAAACGCGGTGTGTGGCGCTCGGCCAGCGTGATGCCGTAGTTATAGGTGAGCTCTTCGCCGGCCTTGATCGCACGCTTGGCCTCGATGAAGATCTTGTCCTTGCTGCGATCGTCGCCTTCGGCCTCTTCGATCACTGCTTCGCAATTGGGCTTGCAGCTGTGGTTGATCCAGCGTGCCACGTTGCCTTCGTAGTTGGCATCCAGCACGTAGTCGTCGCTGAGCGTGAACAGGAAGGTGTGGCCACTTTCCACATCGCCGGTGTCATCGGCATCCACTTCCGCATGCGTGCGCAGGCGCCCCTTGTATTGAATGATGCGCTCGCCCTTGCGGAGCGCGGCGAGGGCGAACATGCCATTGCCGTGGATACGTGACTTGCGGGCGGCAACTTTGCGCGACATGAACGGGGTCCAGTGATGGGGCCGCTCATTGTGACCGCAGCGCGGCGATGCGCCAAGCACAAGCGCATTGCCAACGGCAACGCCCAACGCTTGCCGGCGGCTGAACCGCGCGGTTGGCCCTGCCCCGCTCGAAAGAGTACAATTTCGGTCCGCTTTAGGATTTACCTGGCCCCCTCATGTTGCGCGTCACCAAACTCACCGATTACGCCACCGTCGTGCTGACCGTACTGGCTGCACGCGGCGATCAGGTGCTCAGCGCGAGCGAGCTGGCCGAGCAGGCCGGCCTGGAAGCGCCGACCGTGAGCAAGATTCTCAAACCGTTGTCGCAAGCGGGCCTAGTCGAAGGTTTGCGCGGCGTGCATGGCGGCTACCGGCTTGCGCGCGCGGCCAGCGAGATCACACTCGTTGAAATCGTCGAGGCAATGGAAGGCCCGCTGGCGATCACCGAATGCAGCCAGGACCACAGCCAGTGCGGCATCGCGCAGACATGCGGCGTGCGCTCCAACTGGCGTTTGATCAACGACGTGGTCGGCGATGCATTGCGTCGCGTCACGCTCGCACAGATGTTGCAGCCCCTCTCTCTCCCTGGCGACAGCAGTCGGCGTTCCATCGCCGCACGCGTCGCGACCACCTGACCTGTAGGCAGCCCGATGGCCACCGAACTTGCTCCCCCGCAGAACGCCGAGATTATCGAACGGCTGGGCCGACGTTACGACGCCGGCTTCATCACCGACATCGAATCGGACTCGCTCCCGCCCGGCCTGGACGAGGATGTCATCCGTACCTTGTCGGCCAAGAAAGAAGAGCCGCAATGGATGACCGACTGGCGTCTTGAGGCGTATCGGCATTGGTTGAAGATGCCGATGCCGGAGTGGGCGAAGTTGCAGATCTCCCCAATCGATTTCCAGGCGTTGAGCTATTACTCCGCGCCCAAGGGCCCGAAGTACGCCTCGCTGGACGACGTGCCGAAGGAACTGCTCGATACCTACGACAAGCTTGGCGTGCCGTTGCACGAGCGTGCCCGGCTGGCCGGCGTGGCGGTGGATGCAGTGTTCGACTCGGTCTCGGTCGGCACCACGTTCCGCAAGGAACTGGCCGAAAAGGGCGTGATCTTCTGCTCGATGTCCGAAGCCATCAAGGAACATCCGGAGATCGTCAAACAGTATCTGGGTAGCGTGGTGCCGGTTGGCGACAACTATTTTGCCGCACTCAACTCGGCGGTGTTCTCCGATGGCAGCTTCGTGTTCATCCCGAAAGGCGTGCGTTGCCCGATGGAACTGAGCACCTATTTCCGCATCAATGCCGGCCATACCGGCCAGTTCGAGCGCACCTTGATCGTGTGCGAAGACAAGGCGTATGTGTCGTATCTGGAAGGCTGCACCGCGCCGATGCGCGACGAAAACCAGCTGCATGCAGCGGTGGTCGAGCTGGTGACGCTGGAAGACGCCGAGATCAAGTATTCGACTGTGCAGAACTGGTACCCGGGCGATGAAAACGGTGTGGGCGGCATCTACAACTTCGTCACCAAGCGTGCCGAATGCCGTGGCGACCGCAGCAAGGTCACCTGGACCCAGGTCGAAACCGGCTCGGCGATCACCTGGAAGTATCCGTCCTGCGTGCTGCTCGGCGACGACTCGGTGGGCGAATTCCATTCGGTGGCACTCACCCATCATCGTCAGCAGGCCGATACCGGCACCAAGATGATCCACATCGGCAAGCGCACCAAGAGCAAGATCGTCAGCAAGGGCATCAGCGCCGGGCGTGGCCAGAACACCTATCGTGGTCTGGTCAAGGTGGACCGTAACGCCGATGGCGCGCGCAACTATACCCAGTGCGATTCGCTGTTGATCGGCAAGCAGTGCGGCGCGCATACCTTCCCCTACATCGAGGTGAAGAATCCCGGCGCCACCGTCGAGCACGAGGCCACCACCTCCAAGATCAGCGACGACCAGTTGTTCTATTGCCGCGCGCGCGGCATCAGCCAGGAAGATGCGGTGTCGCTGATCGTCGATGGTTTCTGCAAGCAGGTGTTCCGCGAACTGCCGATGGAGTTCGCAGTGGAAGCCAAGAAGCTGCTGGAAGTTTCCTTAGAAGGCAGCGTCGGCTGACACCTTTCCCCTTCTCCCCTCGGGAGAAGGTGGCGCGCAGCGCCGGATGAGGGTACGGGCGAAGCCAAGTGCACCCAAACAGCACGCTGCTTCGCACGAACCCTCACCCCAACCCCTCTCCCGGCGGGAGAGGGGCTCAATCACTGGATACGAATATGCTCAAGATCAACAATCTCCACGCCAGCATCGCCGGCAAAGAAATCCTCAAAGGCCTGTCGCTGGACATCAAGCCGGGCCAAGTGCACGCCATCATGGGGCCCAACGGCGCGGGCAAATCCACGCTGGGCAACGTGCTCGCCGGGCGCGATGGCTACGAGGTCAGCGCAGGCAGCGTGCAGTTCGAAGGCAAGGACCTGCTCGACCTTCCGCCGGAAGAACGTGCAGCCGCCGGCTTGTTCCTGGCCTTCCAGTACCCGGTTGAAATCGCCGGCGTCAACAACACCTATTTCCTGCGTGCCGCGCTCAACGCGCAGCGCAAGGCGCGTGGCGAGGAAGAGCTGGACTCGATGCAGTTCCTCAAGCTGGTGCGCCAGAAACTGGCGGTACTGCATCTGAAGGACGAGCTGTTGCATCGCGGCGTCAACGAAGGTTTTTCGGGTGGCGAAAAGAAGCGCAACGAGATCTTCCAGCTGGCCGTGCTCGAGCCCAAGCTCGCCATCCTGGACGAAACCGATTCGGGCCTGGATATCGACGCACTCAAGAGCGTGGCCGACGGCGTCAACGCGCTGCGCTCGCCGGAGCGCTCGTTCCTGGTGATCACCCATTATCAGCGCCTGCTCGATTACATCACCCCGGACGTGGTGCATGTGCTGGCCGAAGGCCGCATCGTGCAGAGCGGTGGCCCGGAACTGGCGCTGGAGCTGGAAAAACACGGCTATCACTTCCTCAAGGACCGCGTGGTGCCCGAGGCGGCTGCCTGATGAGCGCCCTGCTGGAATCCCTCGCCCGCGGTTTCTGCGGCAATGATGTACGGCGTGCCGAACTCGATGCCGCGCTGCAGACCGGCCTGCCCGGCCCGCGCGCCGAAGCGTGGAAATACACCTCGCTGCGGCAGCTGGAGCGGCGCAGTTTTCAGACTGCGCCCTTGGTACCGACGCTGGTCGATGCCTCCGTGCTGGACGATATCGCCTCGCCACGGCTGGTGTTCGTCAACGGGCGCCCGTCCGACGCACTGAGCGACCTTTCGACGCTGCCCGACGGCGTGCAGCTGGAGACCTTGTCTGCCTCGCTGGCTGCCAGCGATGACGCGCAGCAGCTGCTCGGTCGCCGTTTCGAAGGCAGCGATGAAATCTTCGCCCGCCTCAATGCCGCGCTTGCCGACGAAGGCGTGCTGGTGCGCGTGCAGGAAGGCACGCAGATCGATATTCCGCTGCACCTGGTCTTTATCAGCGTGGCCGGCGAGCACGACCTGTCCTGGCATCACCGCCACTTGATCGAACTGCGTGCCGGCGCGGCGCTGAGCGTGGTCGAACATCACCTGCATGTCGGCGATGCCGCGCATCTGGATAACAGCCTGATGCATGTGCATCTGGCCCAGGATGCGGTGTTGTCGCATGCACGCGTGCAGGCCGACAGTGCGCACGCCACTTCACTGTTGCGTACCGATGCCGTGCTGGCGCGCAATGCGCGCTACCAGCGCGTGGATCTGGAACTGGGCGCCAACCTGTCACGGCACGAACTCAACGTGCGCCTGGAAGGCAACAACGCGCAGCTCACCGCCAATGGCGTACTGCTCGGCAACGGCCGCCGCCATGTCGATACGCGTCTGGGCATCCAGCACATCGCACGCGATACCAGCTGCGAGCTGGTCTGGCGCGGCGTGGGCGCCGATCGCAGCCGGGTGGTGTTTCATGGCGGCATCCACATTCGCCCCGGTGCAGACGGCAGCGATGCGCGACTGTCGAACAAGAATCTGCTGCTGTCGGCCAACGCCGAGATCGACACCCAGCCGGTGCTGGTGATCGATGCCGAGGAAGTGCAGGCCGCGCACGGTGCCACCGTCGGCCAGCTCGACGACAACGCCTTGTTCTATCTGCGCTCGCGCGGTCTGCCGCAGGCCGATGCACAGCGTTTGCTGAGCGCCGCGTTCTGCCACGAACCGCTGCGTGTGCTGCCCACCGCGCTGACTGCGGTACTGGCGTTGCAGCTGGACCGCGCACTGACCTCGGCAGGCGTGGCATGAACGCGCCCGCCGTCCCGCAACTGGCCGCGCCGGATTGGGAGCGTGTGCGCTCGGATTTCCCGTTGTTGATGCGGCAGGTGCACGGCAAGCCGCTGATCTACTTCGACAACGCCAACACCGGCCAGAAGCCGCTGCAGGTGATTGCCGCGACCGACGAGTTCTATCGTCGTCAAAACGCCAATGTGAGCCGCGCGGTGCATGCGCTGGGCACCGAAGCCACTGATGCGTTCGAAGGCGCGCGCAGCAAGCTCGCACGTTTTCTCAATGTGCGCGCCGACGAGCTGGTGCTGTGCAGCGGGACGACCTTTGCGATCAATCTGGTCGCTTATTCCTGGGCGCTGCCGCGCCTGGGCGCCGGCGATGTGATCCTGATTTCGCGCATGGAGCACCACGCCAACATCGTGCCGTGGCAACTGGTGGCGCAACGCACCGGTGCGACCATCCGCGTGGCCGAGATCACCCCAGACGGCGCGCTGGATCTGGATGCCTTGCGCAAGGCGATGACGCCGGAGGTCAAGCTGCTGGCGATCACGCACGTGTCCAATGTGCTGGGCACGGTCAACCCGGTGCGCGAGATCTGCCGCGAGGCGCGCAAGCGCGGCATCGTCACCGTGGTGGACGGCTCGCAGGCCGCGCCGCATCGGCGTATCGACGTGGCCGGCATCGGTTGCGATTTCTACGCCATCACCGGCCACAAGATGTGCGGGCCAACCGGCACCGGCGCGCTGTGGGCACGTCGCGAACACTTGCAGGCAATGCCGCCGTTTCTGGGCGGCGGCGAGATGATCAAGGAAGTCAGCTTCGAGGGCACGGTGTTCAACGATGCCCCGCACAAGTTCGAAGCCGGCACGCCCAACATCGCCGGTTTCATCGGCCTGGGCTCGGCGGTGGATTACCTGGAGTCGGTCGGGCTGGCGCACGTGGAAGCACGCGAAACCGAGTTGCTCGCACACTTCACCGAAGAACTGCAGCGTATCGAGGGCCTGCGCATTTTCGGCACCACGCCGGACAAGGCCGCAGTGGTCTCGTTCCTGATCGAAGGCGCGCATGCGCATGATCTGGCCACCCTGCTCGACCTGGAAGGCATCGCCATCCGCTCGGGCCAGCATTGCGCACACCCGCTGCTGCAGTACTACGGCGTCGCCGCCACCTGCCGCGCCTCGCTGGCGTTCTACAACACGCACGACGAGATCGAGCGCTTTGTTGCTGCGTTGGTGAAGGTGCGTCGGTTGCTGGCTTGAGGCAGTGATTGGTGAGTCGGGATTAGGGATTCGGAGAACCTTTCGCCGAGTTGCGGTGCTTGCGCCAGACGTCCGTGCGCTGGCGCACGTGCCCCCACGATAGACTCAGAGCAACGCCCCAATTCGGGTATCCGGCAAGGCACAAGGAACAGCGTTTCTTGCGCTTTGACCAATCCCCAATCCCGACTCCCGCTAAACTGCTCCCCATGCAGACCACCACTTTCCGCACCGCCACCGTCGACGATATCGACGCCCTCGTTTCGCTGGTGACGTCCGCCTATCGCGGCGATGTCAGCCGCGTTGGCTGGACCACCGAAGCCGACTTCCTCGACGGCGCGCGGATCGATCCCGCCGTGCTGCGCGAAGACCTGTTGCGTGACCGCAGCCTGGTGCTGCTGGTCGAACAAGACGGGCGACTGCTGGCCTGCGCGCATATCGCCGACGACCACGGCGCCGGGTATTTCGGCATGTTTGCCGTCGACCCGTCGCTGCAAGGCAGCGGGCTCGGCAAGACGCTGCTGGCCGAAGCCGAGCGCATCGCCTTCAGCGAGTGGCAGCTACCGGTGATGCGCATGACGGTGATCGACATCCGCGATGAGCTGATCGCGTTTTACGAGCGACGTGGCTATCGCCGCACCGGCATCACCAAGCCGTTTCCATATGGCGACGAGCGTTTCGGCGTGCCGCTGCGCCAGGATCTGCGCTTCGAAGTGCTGGAAAAACCGCTCGGCGGCGCAGCGCTGTGAGCGAGACCTGGACCTTCGTCTGCGCCAGCGAGGCGCTGCTGCCCGGCGAGTTGCAAACCGTCTGGGATGAGGTGACCGACGCCCCGATCGTGGTCTTCAACCTCGACGGCGAGCTGTATGCGCTGGAAGACCGCTGCAGCCACGAAGATTACGAATTGTCGCCCGGGACGTTCGACCCGGCGGCCGGCACCATCGAATGCCTGCTGCACAGCGCCCGCTTCGATATCCGCGACGGCCGCCCGTTGTGCGCACCCGCCTACACCGCCGTGCCCAAGTTTCCGGTCAAGCGCGAACACGGCGGCATCTGGGCACGCGACGACCGCTGAGAGCGGTGAGATCTAGTGAGTGCGGTAGGTCGGCTGTGGCTGTGATCGTGGCTTTGCCCGTAGAAGCCAAGGTTAAAAAGCCTAGTGAGTCGAGCGCGCGGTGCCCTCGCCGCTCGCGGGACACGCCGTGAATCCGTCCCTGGAGGCTCAGTGGCGGCATCCATGCCGCCACATGGTCCCGCAAGCGGCGAGGACACCGCACCAGACAGATTGCTGGTTGCTTGAAAACATGCACACCGACCACCTCGACTGGTCCTTGCCCGCCCCACCGTCGCGGGACCTTACGCGGCATGGATGCCGCGTAAGAGCCTACACGGACGTACTTGCGGCGTGTCCCGCGATGGTGGGTGGGCAAGGGCCCTGCAGCCAAACAGCAGATCAGCGGCCCTTGCAGCAAACCGGCATGAAGTAGTTTGGTCAGCCATTCAAATAGCGCACAAACCTTTCTGCCACAACGCTTCAGGCAGCGGGAACCACCGCGCGACGTCGGCCGACGACAAAGATTGCAAAGAAGAATGATTTGCATTTAAGATCGCAGCCCTTCAGGCCTTCTTAACAACTGGCCTGCCCTGCGATCCCATGCGCCCAGCTCTGCCAGACCGTTTTCTGCTGCGTTCGCCCCGCCTGCGCCCTTCCGCGCGGCGCCTCGACGTGTGCGACATCGGGTCATGCCAGCACATCGCATCGGGCTAGCCGGCGCGCACTGTCGATCCACCTTTTCAATCCTCACCCCCATTCCCGCATCCGCCGAGCCATCGCCAGGCCGGAGCCTCGCTTTCCTCTTCGAGACGCCTCATGACTCCCAGGATTTCCCCGCTCACCTCGGCCGTGCTGCTGACGCTGTCCGCTCCTGCCTTCGCCCAGCCTGGCGATGCGCCGGCGCCTCCAGGCGCGGTCGATCTGGACGCCATCCGGGTGCAGCAGGAACGCGCGCAAAAACCATCCTCGCCCAAGTACACCGAGGCCCTGCGCGACACGCCGCAGACGATCACCGTGGTCACCAAGCAGACCATGGACCAGCAGAACCTGCTGTCGCTGCGCGATGTGCTGAGCACCCTGCCCGGCATCACCTTCGGCGCGGGCGAAGGCGGCGGCGGGTATGGCGACAGCATCAACCTGCGCGGCTTCACCGCCAGCAGCGACATCACCACCGACGGGGTGCGCGACAGCGCGCAGTACAGCCGCAGCGACACCTTCAACCTGGAAGCGGTGGAGCTGATCAACGGCGCCAACTCGGCCATGTCCGGCGCCGGCTCTGTCGGCGGCAACATCAATCTGGTCACCAAGACCGCCGGCCAGGGCGACTTCACCAATGTCGTGGTCGGTGGCGGCAGCGACCGCTACGGCCGGCTCACCGCCGACAGCAATTACGACTTCGAAAACGGCACCGCCGTGCGCTTGAACGCGATGGGCCATACCCAGGACGTGCCGGGCCGCGATGAAGAATTCCGTCACCGCTGGGGCTTTGCGCCGTCGGTCGCGTTCGGCCTGGGCTCGGATGCGCGCTTTACGCTGAGCTACCTGCACCAGCACGACAACAACCTGCCGCAGTACGGCGTGCCGTTCGCGCTGAGCCCGTTCAACAACGGCCCGCTGCCGGGCGTGGACCGCGAAACCTATTACGGCTACCGCAACGTGGCACGTCAGGAAATCGACGTGGACATGCTGACCGGCGTGCTGGAAATGGACTTCGACGACAACGTCAAACTGCGCAGCCTGGCGCGCGTGCAGCGCGTGGACCAGACCACCTCGGCCACCGCACCGGAAGGCACCTGGTGCCTGCCCAACAACACCAACGCCTACACCGGCCGCGCCTGCGTCGGCCAGCCACCGGCCACCTGGAACCCCAACAGCGGCCCGCGCGGCCTGGTGCGCGAGACCGAAAATTTCATCGCGCACAGCCAGACCGACCTGACCGCCACCCTGCATACCGGCGCGATCGAGCATCGCCTGGTTGCAGGCATCGCCTTCAGCAAGGAAGACTTCGAGCTCAATAGCGGCAGCATCTTCCGCAACGCCGATGGCTCCACCACCGGCATCACCTATCCGCTGCAGTCGTTCGACAATCCGTACAACATCTGGACCGGCCCGCAGAACTACTTCCGCACCGGTCGCAGCAAGGGCAGCCTGACCAATCAGGCGGTGTATCTGTTCGACACGCTGCAGTTCAACGAGCAATGGATGCTCAACCTGGGCGGCCGCTACGAGCACAACGAAGGCGACAGCACCACCTACACCGTCAACGCCGCCGGCAATGTCACTGGTGTGACCCCGGGCTTCCCGGCCGGCAGCGAAGAGGACCTGTTCTCGTATCGCGCCGGTCTAGTGTTCAAGCCGGTCGAGAACGCCAGCCTGTATCTGTCCTACGCCAACAGCAAGACGCCGTCCAAGGCCTCGGTCAACGGCTCGTGCACGCCGATCGCTACCGCCACGGCGGGCGCCAATTGCAATGTCGAGCCGGAAAGCGCGGTCAACATCGAACTGGGCGGCAAGTGGGACGTGTTGAACGAGCGTCTGGCGCTCACCGCGGCGGTGTTCCGCAACGAGCGCGAAAACTACAAGGTCAACAGCGGCGACCCGCTGATCCCCGAACAGGTGCTGGACGGCAAGGCCCGTGTGGACGGCATCGCGCTGGGCGCGGCCGGCTACCTGACCGAGCGCTGGTCGATCTTCGCCAACTACACCTTCCTCGATAGCGAAGTGCTGCAGAGCGTGTCCAACCGCACCGAAAGCCTCACCGGCGATCCCATCGCCGGGCGCGAGCTGGTGCAGACGCCGCGCAATGCCGGCAACATCTGGACCACCTATCAGCTCAACCAATGGACCTTCGGCTACGGCGTCACCTACCAGGGTGGCTTCTATCCGAATAATTCCTCGGTGGCCGGCTACGTCAAGACCGACGATTACTGGGTGCACCGTGCGATGGTCGGCCTGCGCGTCAACGACTGGCTCAGCCTGCAGTTGAACGTCAACAACCTGTTCGACGAGGAGTACTACACCAGCATCCGTAACAACCTCACCGTCAACGCGGCAGGCACTGTCACTGCCGGCAATGGCTGGGCGCTGCCGGGCGATGGCCGCTCGGCGGTGTTGAGCGCCACCTTTAGTTTCTAAGCCTCCGGCACGCCGTCCGCACAGTGCGGGCGGCGTGGAGATCTGCGCATGTTGCTGCCCATTCCCGATGTCCTCACTCCCGCACAACTTGCCGAGTTGCGTGCGCGGCTGGACGCGGCCGACTGGGCAGACGGCCGCATCACCGCCGGCCATCAATCGGCGCAGGCCAAGGACAACGCGCAACTGCCCGAAGACAGCGCCATTGCGCGCGACGCCAGCGCGCTGGTGCTGGAGGCGCTGGCGCGCAGCAGCACGTTCTTTTCGGCGGTGTTACCACGGCGCATCTATCCGCCATTGTTCAATCGCTACAGCGGCGGGCAATCGTTCGGGTATCACGTCGACAACGCAATCCGCTACGACCGCAGCCGCGGCGGCGCAGACCCTGTGCGCACCGACGTTTCCGCCACGTTGTTTCTCAGCGACCCGGATAGCTACGACGGCGGCGAGCTGGTGATCGAAGACACCTACGGCACGCAATCGGTGAAGCTGCCGGCCGGGCACCTGGTGATCTATCCCGGCACCAGCCTGCATCGGGTGATGCCGGTGACCCGCGGCACCCGCGTGGCGTGTTTTTTCTGGACCCAAAGCATGCTGCGCGATGATGCGCAGCGCCGCCTGTTGTTCGAGCTGGATGTCTCGATCCGCCGGCTGACGCAAGACACGCCCGGTCACCCATCACTGATCCAGCTCACCGGCGTGTATCACAACCTGTTGCGGCAATGGGCCGATGTCTGAGCACGCACCGGACACCGCGCAGCTGATCGACCTGCTGCGCACCCAACCCGATCAAGCGCTTGCACTGCTGCGCAAGGCCGCTGCGCGCCAGGATGTGGAGGCACAGCTGCTGCTCGCGCAGATATACGCCGAAGGTCGCGGCGTCGCGGCCGATCCGGCCATGGCGATGCTGTGGTACGAAGTCGCCGCCAATGCAGGGCATGCGGAAGCGATGAATCAGTTGGGGCGTTGCCACGAACTCGGCTTCGGCACCGCATGCAATATCGTATTGGCCGCGCTGTGGTATCGCCGCGCCGCCGAGCACGGGCTGGATTGGGGCATGTATAACCTCGCGCATCTGTATGGCTCCGGCCGTGGCGTGGCGCAGGACCACGCGCAGGCGTTGGCGCTGTACCGCACTGCTGCCGAGCGCGGGCATGCCAAATCGATGAACTTTCTGGCGCGTTATCTGGATAAAGGACTGGCCTGCGATGCCGATCCAATCGCTGCGCGCGACTGGTATTGCCGCTCCGCAGAAGCAGGCGATTTCCGCGGCCAGGCCAGTTACGCCACCTTGCTGGCAGATGGTGGCGACCTCGATCAGGCCGAACACTGGATGCAGCGTGCGATCGCAGGCGGGCATGCCGGCTTTCTGCAACAACTCACACCGCTGCTGGCGAGTGCGCGCCATCCACGCTTGCAGGCATTGCTGAGCGAAATCGCTGCACGGCAATCGCTGCTGCAGGTATCCACCGCAGCGAATGCGGCCTGAGCGCAGCATGTCGACCTCCAACGACACCATTGCCACCACCCAGCAACGTCGCGGTTTCTGGCTGCGCATGCTGCATCAATGGCACTGGATCAGTTCGGCGCTGTGCCTGATCGGCATGCTGCTGTTTACCCTCACCGGGCTGACCTTGAATCACGCCACGCGCATCGAAGCCAGCCCTTCGACCGAACAGCGCACGCTCACGCTGCCGCCTGCCTTGCTCAAGACTTTGGGCAACCGGCAGGACGGCAATGCACCGCTGCCGCCGCGGGTGGCGCAATGGCTGGGGCGCGAACTGGATATCAGCGTCGGCACACGCAGCGGCGAATGGTCGGCCGACGAGGTGTATCTCGCGTTGCCACGGCCAGGTGGCGATGCGTGGTTGAGCCTTGACCGCAGCACCGGTGCGATCGAGTACGAACGCACCGGACGTGGTGCAATCGCCTATCTCAACGATCTGCACAAGGGACGCAATGCGGGGCCGGCCTGGGGCTGGTTCATCGACGTGTTCGCCATCGCCTGCCTGGTGTTCTGCATCACCGGGCTGTTCCTGCTGCACCTGCATGCGCGCCAGCGCCGGATGACCTGGCCGCTGGTCGGCCTGGGTCTGCTGATTCCGCTGCTACTCGCCCTGCTGTTGATCCACTGACTTTTTCCCACCGGAGACGACCATGCGCGCCACCCTGACCATCGCCCTGAGCGGCCTGCTCGCCATGCCGGCGTATGCGGCCACGCTCGACATCAATGTCGAAATCCCCAAGCTCAACGTCGCCGAATATCACCGCCCGTATGTGGCGATCTGGCTGGAAGGTGCAGACCAGAAAGTCGCTGCCAATCTGTCGGTCTGGTATCAATCCAAGGACACCGCCGAAGGCCACGGCACCAAGTGGTTGCCGGACCTGCGCCAGTGGTGGCGCAAGAGCGGTCGTACCCTGGATGTGCCGGTCGATGGCGTCACCGGCCCCACCCGTCCGGCCGGCGCACACGCGCTGTCGTTCTCCGATACCAAGGGTGCGTTGAAGTCGCTGCCGGCCGGCCAGTACACGCTGGTGGTAGAAGCCGCGCGCGAAGTCGGCGGCCGCGAATTGGTCAAGGTGCCTTTCACCTGGCCGGCAAACACTTCGCAAACCGCAAAGGCCAGCGGCAGCAGCGAGCTCGGTGCCGTCAGCCTGGTGGCAAAGCCCTGAGCGTTGCGCTGTTGTTGGCAACCGCACGGAGCGTGCGCTGCAAGTAACGGCGCACGCGCGCTTCATCGCTTTGGCAAAGACATATCGCTTCCCACGCATCCACGCAGCGCCGCACCCTCGCGCTGATCAGACACGTGATTCACCGTCCTCATCGTCCTTCAAGGAGTTGTCATGAAACGTTCTCTCGTCCTGATCGCCATGCTCGCCGCACTGCCGGTCAGTGCACTCGCCCACAAGGCCTGGTTGCTGCCGTCGCAGACCGTCATCGCCGGTGAAGCGCCATGGATCACGGTGGATGCGGCGGTCTCCAACGACCTGTTCTACTTCAACCACGTGCCGCTGCGCCTGGATAACTTGAGCATCACCGCGCCGGATGGCAGCGCGCTCAAGCCGGAAAATCCGGCCACTGGCAAGTACCGCAGCGTGTTCGACCTGCAACTCACCCAGCCCGGCACCTACAAGCTCAGCATCGTCAACGCCGGCCTGTTCGCCAACTGGAAGGAAGACGGCAAGCCCAAGCGCTGGCGCGGCGACGAAGCCCGCTTCGCCACCGAGGTCCCGAAGAATGCGCAGGACCTGCAGGTCTCGCAGTCCTTCAATCGCGTGGAAACCTTTGTCACCCGCGGTGCGCCCACCACCACGGTCTTCAAGCCCAGCGGCAAGGGCATCGAGTTGATCCCGGTGACCCATCCCAACGATCTGGTCGTCGGCGAGGCGGCGCAGTTCACGCTGCAACTGGATGGCAAGCCGGCAGCCGGGCTGGAGATCGACATCGTGCGCGGCGGCACCCGCTATCGCGATGCGCAGAACGAGATCAAGCTGAAGACCGATGCCAAGGGCGGCTTCAGCGTGACCTGGCCGGAAGCCGGTATGTACTGGCTGGAAACCACCACCGAAGACAAGAAAACCTCGCTCCCGCAAGCCAAGCAGCGTCGTCTGGGTTACGTCGCCACACTGGAAGTGCTGCCGCAGTAATCCGCACGCACGCGGCAGGACTGCACGCAGCGTGCATCCTGCCGCACCGCCTTCATAAGATTTCTCCATGCCTGCATCGTCTTCCGCCGACCACGCCATCGCCACCCTCGGCGGCCGCAGCATGGGCACCACCTGGAGCGTCAAACTGATTGCGCCGCGCGGGCGCGACCTGCATCCGTTGCATGCCTGCATCCAGGCCGCACTCGATCGGGTAGTCGCGCAGATGAGCACCTGGGAAGCGGATTCGGATATCAGCCGCTACAACCGCGCTGCTGCGGGTCAGTGGCAAACCCTACCTGATGAATTCCATACCGTGCTGAGCGCAGCGCTGCAGATCGCACAAGCCAGCGAGGGTGCCTTCGATCCCACGGTCGGCCCGATGGTCGAGCTGTGGGGCTTCGGTGCCTCGGGTGGGCGACGGCAGGTGCCTGCAGCCGATCAGATCGCCTTGGCCAGCGCACGCTGCGGCTGGCAACGTGTGCAACTGGATGGCATGCGTGTGCGGCAGCCCGGCGCACTGGCGCTGGATCTATCCGGCATTGCAAAGGGATTCGGTGTGGACTGCGTGTATCGCGCGTTGCTGCGGGCCGACATCGACAGTGCATTGATCGAAGTGGGCGGTGAACTGTTCGGCTATGGACGCAAGCCCGATGGCATTGCGTGGCGCGTGCTGGTCGAATCCGCACCCGACGAAGACGCCGGTGCTGCATTGCCGCCACGTGTGCTGTCGCTGGACGGACTGGCGGTCGCCACGTCCGGTGATCGTTGGCACCGCTTCGATGCCGGCAGCACCCGCTATGCGCACACCTTCGACCCACGCATCGGCGCGCCCGTTCCGCATGCGCCCGCAGCAGTCACCGTGCTCGCACGCAATGCGATGCAGGCCGATGCCTGGGCCACTGCGATGACCGTGCTTGGCGCCGATGCCGGGATTGCCTATGCGCGCACTGCAGCGTTGGCCGTGCGTTTTCTTACGCGCAAGGACGGCGTTCTGCTTGAATCCATGAGTCCGGCCTTCGAGCAACAGTTGGCCGCGTCATGACCGCCAATAACCTCCGCGTGTGGATTGGCAACGGGCTGGTTCTGCTTGCCCTTGCAGCTATCGTCGGCTGGCTTGGCGGCTTGCATGCTGGTGCATGGTGGAGCGCACCAACACCGCATCGCTGGCAGTTGGCAGGTCTTGTTATGACGCTCTACCTGGGCCTGTGCGCGGTCGTGCTGTTGCGTGCACGCCGGCGCGTGGGCGCACAGCGCGCAGACGCCAGCGGCGTGCTGATCGTCTGGGCAAGCCAGACCGGATTTGCGCGTGAACTGGCCGAACGCAGCGTGGCCGCGCTGCAGTCGGCAGGCGTGGGTGCGTACGCACTGCCAATGGACGCCATCGATGTCGATCAACTCACACGTGTGCCGCGGCTGCTGTGCATCGTCAGCACCACCGGCGAAGGCGATGCACCCGATCATGCGCAAGCAGCCGAGCGCGATTGGCTGGCCGGCGATGCGCAGGATCTGACGGCCGTGCAGTACGCCGTGCTGGCGTTGGGCGACCGTGGCTACGCCCAATTCTGCGCATTTGGCCGACGCATCGACGATCGCCTGCAGGCACGCGGCGCCACCCGTTTGTTCCAACGCATCGAGGTCGACAATGCCGACCCGCGCGCCCTGCAGCAATGGCAACGGCGTCTGGCAGAGCTGGCGCCAGCACTTGCGACACAACCCGACTGGAGCCTGCCGGCCTACACCGCCTGGCAGCTACGCGAGCGTGTCCACGTCAATCCCGGCAGTGCGGGCGCACCGATTTACCGCCTTCGCGTGACGCCGTGCGACGGGCCATTGCCGCAATGGAGTGCAGGCGATATCGCAGAAATCGCGCCGCATAACGCACCGAGCGCGGTGGAGTCCTGGCTGCAGCGCAACCAACGCGATGGCGCACAACACATCGACGGCCGCACGCTGCGCGACTGGCTCAGCGGCGCGCAACTTCCCGTCGACGTCGACGTCGACGTCGACGCCGATGTGGATGTGGATGTGGATGTGGATGTGGATGTGGATGCTGGTGCTTGTGGTGCCAATGCTGGAATTGGTGCTGTTGGTGGTGCTGCTGTTGGTGCTGCTGGAGTTGGTGCTGCTGATGTTGGAGTTGGCACTAGTGCTGGTGCTGGTGTCGATGCAAGTGCGGGTGTTAGTGGGGATGGGGATGGGGGCGCAGGCGCAGGCACAACTTCACCATTAGACGCACAAGCGTTGGTGCGCAGCCTGGTCCCCTTGCCCCATCGCGACTATTCGCTCGCATCCATTCCCGAAGAAGGCCACGTCGAACTGCTGGTGCGCGAGCACCGGCACGCCGACGGCAGCCTGGGCCTGGGTAGTGGTTGGCTCTGCGTCCACGCACGCATCGGCACGTCCATTGCGCTGCGCCTGCGCAGCAACCCCGGCTTCCACCCGCCTGCACCCGAGCAACCAATGTTGCTGATTGGCAACGGCACCGGCATCGCCGGACTGCGCGCGCATCTACGTGCCCGTATCGCAGCCGGCGCGCGTCGCAACTGGCTGCTGTTCGGCGAACGCAATGCCGCCCACGACGCGCTCTATGCCGAAGAGCTGCAGCAGTGGCAACGCGATGGCTGGATCGACCGTCTGGATCTGGTGTACTCGCGCGATCAACAACAGTCAGTGCGCTACGTACAACACGCACTGGCCGCTTCCGCCGACCACCTACGTCTGTGGGTCGATCAAGGCGCCTGCATCTACGTCTGCGGCAGCCTGCGCGGCATGGCACCCGAAGTCGACCAGACGCTTGAGTCAATCCTCGGCACCGATGTCAGACAAGACCTGCTGCGCAAAGGGCGCTATCGCCGCGACGTGTATTGAAGGTGACTAACGCCACCTGACGAACGGCCACCAACGGAGTATCTGTCGATGTCCTAGATGTCCAGAATGGATACTGCCCGGAACCGCGACTAGCGTTGGTTGACACTAGAGCGGCAACAAAACGTCGAAAGCCTGGTTGGTCGAGGGCGCGGTGCCCTCACCGCTCGCGGGACACGCCGTGAATCCGTCCGTGGAGGCTCGGTGGCGGCATCCATGCCGCCACACGGTCCCGCAATCGGCGAGGACACCGCATCAGAAAGTCTACTGACTGTTTTATTGAAAGCTATGCACACCGATCAACTCGACTGGTCCTTGCCCGCCCACCGTCGCGGGACCTTACGCGGCATGGATGCCGCGTAAGAGCTTACACGGACGTACTTGCGGCGTGTCCCGCGATGGTGGGCGGGCAAGGGCCCTGCAACCAAGTGAAGATCAACCGCTCTGCAACTGATCTATCCGCACTGTCCAATCACTTCACACCAAGCGGCATTTCAAATAGCCCTACACACCGAGCATCTCGACTGGTCCTTGCCCGCCCACCGTCGCGGGACCTTACGCGGCATGGATGCCGCGTAATACCCGGACGTACTTGCGGCGTGTCCCGCGAGGGTGGGCGGGCAAGGGCCCTTCAGCCAAGCGGCAAATCAGCTGCTCTGCAATAGACCGGCCTGAAGTAGTTTTGTCAGCCGCTCTCAAACCAGAACTCGACCAATACACGGACACTGCGTGATCGCACGCACGACCGACAACTAAACCGGACTCACCCTGATCGCCAGCAATTCGCCACCGCCATCGAGCACATAGCGGGTGCGCGTGGAGGCACTGAGCCAGGCAGTATCTCCAGCCACAATAGGTGGCAAGCCGCTATCGCGTCCAAAGCTGGCCTGACCGGCGAGCAGATGGATCGCCCACGCGCTGCCCGGATCTGCAAAGAACAGCATGGTGCCGACCAGCGGACGATGCAGCAGCTCGGCCTGCAACACATCGCGCCGCCACATCAGGTTGAAATCCTGGGTCGGCCCGTCGAGCAGCGTTGCACTGACCGCTTCTTCGCCAGCGAATCGGACGCGTTGGTAGGGCGGCAGCAAGTCGCAGCTGCGATCACTGCTGCCGGGAGCATCGGTGCCGCCGTCGGCGCCTACATCATGGCCGCCGCGGTCCGCGCCGCTGCCGTCGTTGCTATCGCCGCCATCGCTTTCATTGCCACTGCCATTACTACTGTTGCTACTGCCAGTGCCGGTGACACTCGCACCATCGCCAAACCGTAGCCGCATGCCATTGCCATGCAACAGCACCAACTCGCGATCAATGCCCGGGAATGCGGAAAACGCCGCGTCCCGCTCGATCTCGGCGATCGACAAGCGCAGCGACCACACGTCGGCATCGCCGAGCCGCAGGATCTCGCGCGTCCAGCCCAATTGGTTGCGCCATCGCTCGCGCCGGTACTCGGTGGCCGGAATCACCCGGCTGCTCAGGTCTGTCAGCTGCATCGGCGCATTGTGCCTGATGCCTGTCCGGAGGCGGCGGGTCCCGGCTCCGTGCACGCTGCCCCGTTTGCCGTTTGCCGTTTGCCGTTTTGCCGTTTGCGCGGGCATTCAACACTGCCAAGCCCCAGAAATCTGCACCGCTCCCGGAGCTTTATAGAAAATTCGTCTGGGCCACAGACGGCTCGTTGACCTACGACCGACGCGGCTTCATCGGTGCCGACACGTTCACCTACTCGGTCAGCGACGGCAAGCTGACCGCCAGTGCGAGCATCACCCTTGTGGTGTCGAAGAACCCGCCCCGCGACAATGCGATGAGCATTGTTGTCGGTGCGTCGGCCTCTGCCGGAAGCGTCCAGGGCGGTGGCTACATCGTCGTCAACCTCGGGGCGTCTAGCCAGCCCGTGATCGACTGGACGGCCACGGCCGGAACGTACCCGACGGGACTGGGGAACATTGGATGGGCCGCGCTACTGGGCGGCGCGGTGTCGGGGATCGATCTGCTGGTTGCGCAGACAGGTCTGGTGGTGCGGCGCGACTGAGCGATGGCCGCCGCCCCGCCGGGCGGCGGCCATTAAAATTTATATCGGGGCAAGATGTCCCAAGAACCGGAGACCGATTCATGCAAGACCTTCGATTGATGCTGATCGCCACCCTGACCTTGGGAATACTGATGAATTACCCGTCCGCAGCGTATAGTCCTGTCGTGACCGAAACTCCCCACGGCGGCATGTCGCGAGAGGCCCTGGAACGTGCCTACATCGAGTCTTACGAACAATCTGGGTTCCGCCTCGCTAGCAGCAAAAAGTATTCAAATCAGTATGGTTCCTGGAGCACCGTATTGGAGTTCCAGTTAGAGAGTGCACCAGAAGCGCTGGGTGCGCCCGGCACTACTCTGGTCATCTCGGGTAGTAACGCGCCAAGGTGTCAGCTATGCAACCTGAGCAGGGAAACTTTCAGGGCGCCCGACGAGCACAGCTCTGATCCGGCAATCTTCGCGCGGGGGCAGCGCGTTCTCATCAAAGCCGATACGGATGCGCTGGCAAAGGTACGGAAACGATTGGGCGTGAGCTTGCCCGCCATGGATATGCCCACACCCTGACACTGTCCTTTCTAATGAGACACGTGCTACCCCCTTGGCAGCAATGGGGTAGATGGACTAGTGGTGGCAACGGCCTAGCCGAGTCAGGCCGCCTGGAGCGCTTCACGTCAATATCCTGGCGTACGTCCCCAGCGTCCAATGGGCTTGCAGCCCGACGGCAGCTCGGAGAACCCCTTGCGCATTGCCGGCGCCGATCGAGTCTCGGTGCGTCGGCCTCTGCCGGAAGCGTCCAGGCCGGTGGCTACATCATCGTCAACCTGGGAGCGTCCAACCAGCCCGTGATCGACTGGACGGCCACGGCGGGAACGTACCCAACGGGACTGGGGAACACTGGATGGGCCGCACTACTGGGCGGCGCGGTGTCGGGGGTCGATCTGCTGGTTGCACAGACAGGTCTGGTGGTGCGGCGCGACTGAGCGATGGCCGCCGCCCCGCCGGGCGGCGGCCATTGAAATTCATATCAGAGGCAAGATGTCCCAAGAACCGGAGACCGATTCATGCAGGACCGTCGATTGATCCTTATCGCCACCCTGACCCTGGGATTATTTGTGAACCACCCATCCGCAGCAGTTACTCCCGTTGGCGAAGTGCCTCATAACGGCATGTCACCGCAGGCCCTGGAACGCGCCTACGTCGAATCTTATGAGCAGTCTGGATTCCGTCTGGCAGGCCGCGACAGGCAGGTGGATCCCGGCGGCACCTGGACGATCGACCTCGTGTTCCAGTTGAACAGTGCACCAAAGGGACCCAACGAGCCTGGCACCACGCTTCGTCTCTCGGGCAGTCAACAAACCATATGCGCATGCGACCTGAGAAGGCAAAGCTTCGTCGGGCCTGATGCCGAAAGTCCCGATATGGCGGCATACGTTCGGGGACTACGTGTTCTCATCAAAGCTGATACGGCCGCTCTGGCAAAGGTACGGCAACGGTTAGGGGTGAGCTTGCCTGCTATCGATGTGCCCACACCCTGACGCTACTGCTCCGAGACACGCGCTATCCCTCGGCAGCAACGTGGGATGGATGTGCTACCGGTGACAACGGCCTTACCGAGTCAGGCCCCCCGGAGCGCTTCACGTTTCCATCCTGACATGCGTCTCCAGCGTCCAATGGACTGCAGCCCGACGGCAACTCGGAAAACCCCTAGCGCGTTGACGGCACCGGTCGAGTCTTGGTGCTTCGGCCTCTGTTGGAGGCGTCCAGGGCAGTGGCTAAATCGTCGTCAATCTGGCGACGACCAGCCAACCCGTAATCGACTGGA
The DNA here is from genome assembly GCF_011305375.1 of Xanthomonas hortorum. GTDB lineage: Bacteria > Pseudomonadota > Gammaproteobacteria > Xanthomonadales > Xanthomonadaceae > Xanthomonas > Xanthomonas hortorum_E. The sequence continues at coordinate 347,322 of NZ_VCME01000001.1, read as the reverse complement.
CGGCCACGGCGGGAACGTGCCCGACGGGACTGGGGAACACTGGATGGGCCGCACTGCTGGGCGGCGCGGTGTCGGGGATCGATCTACTGGTTGCGCAGACGGGTCTGGTGGTGCGACGCGACTGAGCGATGGCCGCCGCCTCCGACGGGCGGCGGCCGTTGAAACTTATATCGGATGCAATATGTTCCAGAGAACGGAGAACGCCACATGCAAGCCCGTCGATTGATCGTCATTACTACCCTAACCCTGGGGTTATTGATGAACCACCCATCCACAGCACAAGGTCGCCCCTCCGTCACAGAAGTGGCTAATGCCGGAACGTTAGGACAGGTCCCGGAAGGTCGGCCCATCAACCCACAGTGGTCTCATGTTGGCATGTCGATGCAGGCGCTGGAGCGAGCCTACGTCGAATCTTATGAGCAGTCTGGGTTCCGGCTGGCCAGGCGGGATGTGTCGCCGCCCCCAGGCAACTGGTTGATAGAACTCACGTTTCAGTTGAAGAGTGCGCCGAAAGGCCCCGACGCGCCTGGCACCACGCTGCGCATCTCTAGCCCCCAGCCAGCCAGATGCGCATGCTCCGTGAGCAGGCTAACCTTCAGATGGGCTGATGTCGGTAGTTCCGATCTAGCTGCATCCGCTCGGGGAGAACGTCTTCTCATCAAAGCCGATACCGCCGCGCTGGCAAAGGTCCGGCAACGGTTGGGGGTAAGCTTGCCCCCCTATTGATATGCCCGCACCCTGACGCTAGTGCTTCCGAGACTCACGCTATGCTTCGGCAGCAATGGGGATAAACAGGCTACCGGTAAAAACAGCTTCGCCGAGGCAGGACGCCTTGAGCACTCACTTCCAAGATGTTGGCATGCGTCATTGTCGCCGAGGCTTTCCCAGCACATCGATGCCTCAACGTACGCAGGATTCTCGTGCGCCACTGTGTTCCTGCAGTGCTTCAACTACTGCCGCATTGCCCCGCGCCTGGCTCGTATCCGCCCAACGAAAAACGCCCGGCTGCACATCCAAGTGCAACACCGGGCGATTCCACGTCCTTGTCGGCTTCCAGCCATCCCCGGACATCCTGTCCAGTTAGGTTGCGGCCACGCATCCTCGCGTCGAACCGTATCTCGGATCCCTTCCCCTTAACGCCGTCCCACCGGTTTCACCGCCGCCCCCTTGGCAGCCTTCTTGGCGGGAGCCATCGTGGCTCCTACTTCGATCAGGTCTCGATTCCGTTCGACCGTCTTGAGTCCGATGCCCTTGACCAGTGCCAGTTCCTCGGCACTTTTGAAGGGACCGTTTGCCTGACGGTGCTCGACGATTGCCTCGGCTTTTGACCGCCCGACATTCGTCAGCACCTTGTCCAATTCCTCAGCAGACGCGGTGTTGATATCGACCTTGTCGAGTGCATACGCATTCGAGGACAACAGCAACGCCAGTAGCAGGGACTTCAGGACTACGGTAAATGACTTCATTGCAACGCTCCTTGTGGCTTGGGTGATGGTCCTAGCCAGCATTCCTGCCGGCGGAGCCAGTGTCCCGCGCCACATGCAGCAATCCTATCGCCAACGAACTTTTCACACAGCAGGTGAACTGCGCGCCGCCTTGTAGGGAAATACCTACCCCCTCCCCTCGCAAAGGCGGCCAGCAGGCCCCGGCGTAGAATGTGGCGTTACTTCACGCATTCGGAGCCTTCATGGACAGCGCCAAGATCGACCAATTCATCAGCGACACGTGGGATCGGGAGATCGTCCCGCAATTGGTCGATTACATCCGCATTCCCAACAAGTCGCCGATGTTCGACACCGATTGGGCCGCGCACGGCTACATGGAGCAGGCGGTCACCCTGATGGAAACCTGGGCGCGGGCGCAGGCGATCGAGGGCATGCAGGTCGAGGTGGTGCGCCTGGAAGGCCGCACACCGTTGATCTTCATCGAAATTCCGGCCACCGGCGCCGAATCGGGCGGCGACACCGTGCTGCTGTACGGCCACCTGGACAAGCAGCCGGAAATGACCGGCTGGGACGCCGACCTCGGCCCGTGGGAGCCGGTGCTGCGCGACGACAAGTTGTACGGGCGCGGGGGCGCCGACGATGGCTATGCGATCTTCGGTTCGCTGGCGGCGGTGCTGGCGCTGCGCACCCAGGGGCTGCCGCATGCGCGTTGCGTGGTGCTGATCGAAGCCTGCGAGGAATCCGGCAGCTACGATCTGCCGGCCTACGTGGACCACCTTGCCGAGCGCATCGGCAAGCCGTCGCTGGTGGTGTGCCTGGATTCGGGCTGCGGCAACTATGAGCAACTGTGGTGCACCACCTCGCTGCGCGGGCTGACCGGCGGCAACCTCAGCGTGAAGGTGCTGGAGGAAGGCGTGCACTCAGGCGATGCCTCCGGCGTGGTGCCGTCCAGCTTTCGCTTGCTGCGCCAGCTGCTCTCGCGCATCGAGGACGAAGCCAGCGGCCGCATCCTGCTGGAAGGCCTGCATGTGGAGGTACCGGCAGAGCGACTCACCCAGGCCAAGGCCGCGGCGGCGACACTGGATACGGCCATCTTCGACAAATTCCCGATGGTCGAGGGCCTGGTGCCGATGCATGACGACCTCACCGAGCTGGTGTTGAATCGCACCTGGCGACCGGCGCTGTCGATCACCGGTGTGGATGGCATGCCGCCGCTGGCTTCGGCTGGCAATGTGTTGCGCCCACAAACCGCTGTGAAGTTGTCATTGCGCTTGCCGCCGACCGCCGATGGCAAGGTGTGCGGCGAATTACTCAAGGAAGCGCTGCTGCGCGACCCGCCCAACGGCGCACAGGTGACGCTGGAACTGGAAAAGGCATCGTCCGGCTGGAATGCGCCCGAGATGGCGCCGTGGCTGGAAAAAGCCATCGACGACGCCAGCCTGGCGTTCTTCGACAAGCCGGCGATGTACATGGGCGAAGGCGGCTCGATCCCGTTCATGGGCATGCTGGGCGAGAAGTTCCCCGGCGCGCAGTTCATGATCACCGGCGTGCTCGGCCCGCATTCCAATGCACATGGCCCGAATGAGTTCCTGCACATCCCGATGGGCAAGCGCGTGACCGCCTGCGTGGCAAAGGTGATTGCCGAGCATCATGCCGCCTGCCTGCGTGGCGAGACCAGCGGCTCGCCGGTGGCGGCAGACAGCGGCACCCGTCACGGCGGGCATGGCTGCTGCTGAGTTGGCGGTTTAGCCGACGCAAGCCATCGGCGTGCGCTGAGCGATGGAAGTGCTAGATCGCACTGAGTGAGGGGTCGTACGCAGGGGCGTGGGTCGTTTGGCTGAGTGGTTCTTACGCATCGCCTTGCTGCGTACCCTCACCCCAACCCCTCTCCCGGTGGGAGAGGGGCTTGAAGCTTGCTCTTAGTGAAGTGCTAGTCTGCCGATCCCACTTACCTCAGTGCCTGCGATGAACAATCTCTTCGGTAGCGACAGCTGGCTTTACATCATTCTGGTCGGTTTCGTGGTCGGGTTGCTGGCCCGTTTCATTACGCCGGGCACGCAGCGCCTGGGTTGCCTGTTGACCATCGTGCTGGGCATTGCCGGTGCGGTGGTCGCCAGCTGGTTCGGGCGCTACATGCGCTGGTACCACGCCGGCGAACCGGCCGGCTTTCTCGGTGCATTGCTGGGTGCGATCGCGATTCTGGCGTTGCTGCGGCTGTTCAGCGGCAGCAAGCGTTGATCGCCCCGCCGCCACTCTGACGTGGCGGCGCCTCACTTCACGGCACAGCATTTACTCATGACGTCATCGTTGCTTCCTGATACCGCGCGCGATGTGCTCCGTCTGCAATGGGCGCGGCACGCGTTGAACGATCCGAAGGTCACCCTGCAACGCGCGTCGGTCGATGCGGGATTTCGCAGTTATTGGCGCACCCAAGGGAGCGGCATGGATCGCATCCTGATGGATGCGCCACCCGAGCTGGAAAATGTGGCGCCGTGGTTGCGCATGCATGCACTGCTCGGCGAGCACGGCGTGCGCGTGCCGCTAGTGCTTGTGCAAGATCTTGAAACCGGATTCTTGCTGTTGGAAGACCTGGGCGTACCGACGCTGGCGCAGGTACTGACCGACGCCAATGCCGACGCGTTGCTGGATGACGCGATCGATCAGTTGTTGCTGCTGCAGCGCATTCCACCGCCCGCCGATAGCGGTGTATTCGGCGAGGTGCTGCTGCAACGCGATGCCGGCCTGTTTGAAGAATGGTTTCTCGGTCGCCATCTGGGGCTGCAGCTGAGCTGCGAGCACACCGAGCAACTGCAACTGGTGCAGCGCCGTTTGATGGACAACGCACTGGCGCAGCCGCGCGTGTTCACCCATCGCGATTTCATGCCGCGCAATCTGATGCCGGTCAGCAAGGGACCGGCGGTGCTGGATTTTCAGGACTGCGTGATCGGCCCGATCGCCTACGACCCGATCAGTCTGTTCAAGGACACCTCGGTGAGTTGGCCGATCGCACGCGTGGATGCTTGGCTGCAGCGCTATCACGCACGTGCCCTAGCGGCCGGATTACCGGTGCCGCCGCTGGCGCAATTCCTGCGCGACGCGGACTGGATGGGCGTGCAGCGGCATCTGAAAAACCTGGGCATCTTCTCGCGCCTGAGCCATCGCGACGGCAAGCATTGGTATCTGGATAACGTGCCGCGCTTCATCGCCTATCTGGACGACGTGCTGCCTCGCTACAGCGAACTGGCGCCGCTGATCGGGCTACTGGAAGACTTGGTCAAACCTGTCTTGGCGGCACGCTCCACGCAGGCCGGCGCATGAAGGCCCTGATCTTCGCGGCCGGATTTGGCGAGCGCATGCGTCCGCTCACCGAACGCACGCCCAAGCCGTTGTTGAAGGTCGGCGGCACGCCGCTGATCGTCTGGCATCTGCACAAGCTGGCCGCGCTGGGCGTGGACGAGGTAGTGATCAATACCTCGTGGTTGGCCGAGCAATTTCCGCAAGTGCTGGGCGACGGCAGTGCGTTCGGGCTGCGCCTGACCTATTCCTTTGAGGGCGCCACACCGCTGGAGACAGGTGGCGGCATGCTGCATGCGTTGCCGTTACTGGGCGATGCGCCGTTTCTGTTGGTCAATGGCGATATCTGGACCGACTTCGATTTCGCGCGGCTGTCGAGCGCGCCGGCAGGACTGGCGCAACTGATGCTGGTCGATCAACCTACGTATGCGGCGCGAGCGGATTTCGCGTTGCAGGCTGATGGCAAGGTCAGCGCCGATCTGCCTGCAACCCAAACTTACGCCGGCATCGGTGTCTATCGGCCTGCACTGCTGCGCGATTGGCAATCGGTCATCGGCCAGCTACCAGAGCAGACCGGCACGGCACCGCGGTTTGCGCTGGCACCGATCCTGCGCGCGCAGATGGCGGCAGGCTTGATCGACGGCATCCACCATCCGGGGCGCTGGACCGATGTGGGCACACCGCAGCGGTTGGCGGAACTGGATGCGGAACTGCTGCACGACGGCAGCTGATCGCACCATACAGCTGCAAAAATCCGCAATCGAGAGTGGCTGACAAAACCTCTTGAAGGCTGTATCCATGGCGGCAACGTGTTGGCCGCCGAGATTTCGAGTCGTCGCGGCGTTTAAATGCAGTCGAAGGCTTGGGCCAACAGCCTAGTTGGTCGAGTGCGCGGTGCCCTCGCCGCTCGCGGGACACGCCGTGAATCCGTCCGTGGAGGCTCGGTGGCGGCATCCATGCCGCCACACGGTCCCGCAATCGGCGAGGACACCGCACCAGAAAGTGAGCCGGTTACTTTGTTGAAAGCCTGCCTGTTGATCTCGTTGCGTTGCGAAGCTGATCGGACGCGGCATTATTCAAACAGCACCCGTCATGCCTTGCTTGCAACCATGCGTACCGACCATCTCGACTGGCCTTTGCCCGCCCACCGTCGCGGGACCTTACGCGGCATGGATGCCGCGTAAGAGCTTACACGGACGTACTTGCAGCGTGTCCCGCGAGAGTGGGCGGGCAAGGGCCTTGCAGACAAACCGCAGATCAGGCGCTCTGCAACCGACGCATCAATACCGTTCAATCAGCTCACAGCAACAAAGATATCGACTTATGTTGTTTAGATGCATTCAAACGCTGTAAGTCAAAAGCATGGTCAGTCGAGCGCGCGGTGCCCTCGCCGCTCGCGGGACACGCCGTGAATCCGTCCGTGGAGGCTCGGTGGCGGCATCCATGCCGCCACACGGTCCCGCAAGCGGCGAGGACACCGCACCAGAAAGTGAGTCGGTTACTCTCTTGGAAGCCTGCCTGTTGATCTCGTTGCGTTGCGAAGCTGATCGGACGCGGCGTTATTCAAACAGCACCCGTCACGCCTTGCTTGCAAACATGCGCACCGACCATCTCGACTGGTCCTTGCCCGCTCACCCTCGCGGGACCTTACGCGGCATGGATGCCGCGTAAGAGCCTACACGGATGTACTTGTGCGGCGTGTCCCGCGATGGTGGGCGGGCAAGGGCCCTGCAGCCAAACACCAGATCAGCCGCTCTGAAACTGATATATCTGTAGTGTTCAAGACCCCTCGGAACACGCGGTAAACGCAGTCGTTTAGTAGCCGTTCTAAGACCCACGACCCTCAAGCACCCGCCGCAAAAACGGCACAGTGATACGGCGCTTGGCAGCCAGCGATTCGCGATCCAGCCGATCCAGCAAGGCCACCAGCCCGGCCAGTTCGCGTTCGCTATGGGTCAGCAGCCAGTCGATTGCTGCCTCGTCCAGTGCCAGCCCGCGCCGTTGCGCACGATCGCGCAATACCGCAGCACGCCCCGCATCGTCGAGCACCGGCAGGCTGATGCGAATGCATTGCGACAGCCGCGAGCGCAGATCCGGCAGTACCAGCGCCAGGCCATCGGGCATCTGCCGCGCGGTGTACAGCAGCGTCGTGCCGGCAGCGCGCGCACGGTTGTGGAAATCGAACAAAGCCACTTCGTCGTCGCGCTGCCCGGCAATGGTTTCCAAGCCATCCAGCACGACCAGGCTGCGCCCTTCCAGTGCTTCGAGCGCATCGCGCAGCCGGCCTACCGCCGCGTGCAACGGCAGGTAGGCTGGCACGCGGCCGGCCTGCTCGGCCGCCGCGCATAGCGACAACGCCAGATGCGTCTTGCCGGTTCCGGCGGGGCCAGACAGATACAGCCAGTCGCTCACCTGCCCGACCGCCAATGCCTGCAATTGCGCCAGCAGGCCATCGGGCGCAGCGATGTAACTATCGAAGCGCTGGTCGGGCGGCGCGCGCAACGCCAGTGGCAACTGCGGAACACTCACAACCGATCTGCGTCCTTGCCGGGGTCGACGATCACGCTGCGCTCGGTGGTACCCGATTGCAGCACGATGCCGGCGCGCTCGCCTGCGTACAGATCGCTGTGGGTGTACTGCTCATGTGCATAGCGCAGCAACACGTTGGCCACCGCTGCCACCGGCAACGCCAGCAGCATGCCGAGGAAGCCGAACAACTGGCCGCCCGCCATGACTGCGAAGATCACCGCCACCGGATGCAGGCCGATCTTGTCGCCGACGATGCGCGGGGTCAGCACATAGCTTTCCAGCAACTGGCCGACCGTGAACACCACGCCCACGCCGATCAGCAACTTCAGATCCAGGCCCTGCGCCTGCACCACAGCCGCCAGCAAGGCGAGCACGATGCCGGTGGTGGCGCCCAGATACGGAATGAAGCTGATGAAGCCGGCAATGATGCCGATCAGCAGCCCCAGATTGAGCCCGATGATGGACAGGCCGGTGGCGTAGATCACGCCCAGCGCCAGCATCACCAGGAACTGGCCGCGGATGAAACCACCGAGCACATCGTTGGATTCCTGCGCCAGCCGGCTCACGGTGCCGATGTAGGCACGCGGGATGACCGCCGCCACGCGCTCGACCAGGCGGTCCCAGTCACGCAGGAAGTAGAACGCCAGGATCGGCAGCAACGCCAGGTTGATCACCCAGGTCACCATCGCAAAGCCCGAGCGCTGCACGTAACCGAAGAAGGTCTTGGCGGCGCCACCGGCCTGCTCCCAATGGCTGCGGATCCAGTCGATCAAGCGCTCCGGGTCCAGCCAGCCCATCAGCTCCACGCCGGTCTTGGCTTCCAGCCATGGAATCGCGGTACTGATCGCCCAGGTGCGCATCTGCGGCAGCGCGTCGATCAAGGTCATGATCTGGCGCTCGATCATCGGCACCAGGATCATCAGCGCCAGCACGAACAGCAGCAGCGCCAGCACGAACACCAACGACACCGCCATGTTGCGCGAGCGCCCGGCACGCTCGATGCGGTCCACCAGCGGGTCGCCCAGCCAGGCCAGCAGCAACGCCAGCACGAACGGGGTCAGGATCGGCGACAGCAGCGATACCACCCACAGCACGCCGACAATCACCGCAACCCATTTGAGGCGGCGCAGGAACAGGGCAATTTCGGCTTCGGGAGTCAAAGTCATTTCAGGCGGTACTCGGCGTGCTCGTTTTCGAGAATGATCGGGCCCTCGGTCGGTACCGACACCGGTACCAAGGGGCTGTTGTCGCCGAGCATACGGTTGAGGCCGGAAATGCCCGTGAGCAATTCCAGATCCACTTCCATCCGGTCGCCATTGGCACTGACCGGGCGGATGCTGCGCACCACCGATACGCCCTGCAGCGCGGCCGAGACACGCAAGTAATCGTCGGCGCTGGTGATACCGGTGATCACCGCGCGATAGACGCCGGGCACGCCCGAGTCCACCCGCTTGGCATAGCGCTTGACCAAGGCATCAGCCGCACCGTCGGCACCGGCGGCCATCGCGCGTCGCGCGTCGCCATCGTTGCTGGTCCAGCTGGACAGCACGTTGCCGTTGTCGACGAACACCCAGTCGGCAGTCCAACCGGCGTCGGTGCGGTAGAGCTTGCCGATCAGCTGCATCGGCGGGCTGTATTTGGCCGATGCGCGCGACACCGCAGCGGTGTCCTTGCGCCAGATCGCGCCGGCCAGTGCCTGCTCGGCGGCCGCGCCACTTGGCAAACCGAGCCGGTAGCCACGCTCGATGGCCCGGTCCAGCACGCTGCGCGCGGCATTGGCCTGGGTCACGCTGACCAGACGCGGGCCGCTGCCGTCGTCGATGGCCAACCACAGCACCGGCTTGGGACGCGGCAGCGGCCACACCGGCAAGCCCAGCGCTGCGATCAGACTGTCCACATCGGTTTGCCGGAAGCGCGCCACCAGGGTGGTACGGAAGGTGGGCGCACCGGTGCGCGAGGTGCCCTGATCCTGGCGGTAGTCGTAGTGTTCGACGTAGTTGGGCGCATTGCGCAGCGCCTGCGACACCCCGGGGCGATTCATCGCGCCGCGATCGCCGGAGACCTTGCCCAGTACCGCGCCCAGCGCGCGCGCCAGGGCACCAGGGCGATCGGACTCGCTCTGGCTGTTGACCGGCACTTCGGCATCGTAGGCACTTTGCGCCTTGGCGACATCGCCTTCGGTACGCAGATCGGCCTGTGCGAAGGCCGGCAGCACGGGCGCGGCGACCACGAGGGCGAGAAAGAAAGCGAGACTGCGGCGCATCGACGGTTCCATGACTTAAGCGTATCCGGGTGAATTGTTGCCCGAATGGGACGCCAGCGCCAACGTGGCTGCTAAAATCGCCACCTTTACCGTCGAGCCCTCCCCGCCCGTGACCAGCCCAACGCCTTCCAATCCCTCGCCCATGACCTACCGTGAGGCAGGTGTCGACATCGATGCCGGCAACGCGTTGGTCGAACGCATCAAGCCGCTGGTCAAGCGCAGCTTCCGGCCGGAGGTGATGGGTGGCCTGGGCGGTTTTGGCGCCTTGTTCGACCTGTCGGGCAAGTACAAGGAGCCGGTGCTGGTGTCCGGCACCGACGGCGTCGGCACCAAGCTCAAACTCGCCCAGCAGCTAGGCCGGCACGACACCATCGGCATCGACCTGGTCGGCATGTGCGTGAACGACGTGCTGGTGCAGGGCGCCGAGCCGCTGTTCTTCCTGGATTATTTCGCCACCGGCAAGCTGGACGTGGACACCGCCGCGGCGGTGGTCGGCGGCATCGCGCGCGGCTGCGAGTTGTCCGGTTGCGCCTTGATCGGCGGCGAAACCGCTGAAATGCCCGACATGTATCCGCCGGGCGAATACGACCTGGCCGGCTTCACCGTCGGCGCGGTGGAAAAATCGCAGCTACTGGACGGCGGGCAGGTGCGCGCGGGCGACGTGCTGATCGGTATCGCCTCGTCCGGCCCGCATTCCAATGGCTATTCGCTGATCCGCAAGATCTACGAGCGCGCCGGCTCCCCGGCCGAGCTGGTGCTGGACGATGGCGTCAAGCTGATCGATGCGCTGATGGCGCCAACCGCGCTGTACGTCAAGCCGATCCTGGCGCTGCTCAAATCGCACAGCGAGACGATCCATGCCATGGCGCACATCACCGGCGGCGGGCTGACCGAAAACATCATCCGGGTGATCCCGGACGGCCTCGGCCTGGACATCGACGCCAAGGCCTGGACGTTGCCGCCGGTATTCGCCTGGCTGCAGCGCGAAGGTGCAGTGGCCGATGCGGAAATGTGGCGCACCTTCAACTGCGGGATTGGCTTCGTGCTGATCGCCGCGCCCGAGCAGGCCGCCGCGCTGGAGCAGGCGCTGGATGCGCAGTCGCTGGCGCATTGGCGCATTGGCCAGGTAGTGACGGCGCAGGGCGATGAGCGCGTGCGGATCGGTTGATCGAGGAGAGCTGCATGGACGCTTCCCCACGCGCACTGCCGGCATCAGCCAGCGCTGACGATCTCCAGCATCTGAAACTGCTGTCGATCTTTCACTATGTGCTGGCCGCCATCACAGCCCTGTTTTCGTTTTTCCCGTTGATCCATCTATTCATGGGCATTGCAATCATCACCGGGCACCTGCCCATGACAAATGCCAATGCGGACGCACCATCAATGGATCCGCGATTGTTCGGCTGGTTCTTCGTGGCGTTCGCGGCTGTGTTCATTGGCTGCGGCCTGACGCTAGCGGCGTTCATGGCCTACGCGGGCCGCTGCATTGCCCAGCGCAGACGGCATCTGCTGTGCCTGATTGTGGCCGGCATTTCCTGCTCCTTCATGCCGTTCGGCACCGTCGTCGGCGTGTTTACCCTGGTGGTGCTGCTGCGCCCGCAGGTCAAGACCTTGTTCGCTCCGACCGCCACCGCAGCGTGACACGCACTGCCCCATGACATCAGCGAATCCGACCGAATGAGTCTGCGTCTGGCCGTGCTGGCTTCCGGCCGCGGCAGCAATCTGCAAGCCATCCTCGATGCGATCGCCTGCGGCCGCCTGCAGGCAGAGGTGGTCGGGGTGTTTTCCGATCGCCCGCAGGCGCCGGTCCTGCAGAAAGTGGGCGAGGAACGGCGCTGGAGCGCCAGCCCGCGCGACTTCGCCGACCGCGCTGCGTTCGACGCCGCGTTGGGCGATGCCATCGCCGCCGCGCAGCCGGATTGGGTGATCTGCGCCGGTTACATGCGCATCCTCGGCGAGCCGCTGGTGCGTCGCTTCGCCGGGCGCATGCTCAATATCCACCCCTCGCTGCTGCCCAAGTACCGCGGCCTGCACACCCACGCCCGCGCACTGGAGGCCGGCGATGCCGAGCATGGCGCCAGCGTGCATCTAGTGGTGCCGGAACTGGATGCCGGCACTGTGATCGCACAGGCGCGCGTGCAGGTGCTACCCGACGACACCGCCGACCAGCTGGCCGCCCGCGTGCTGGCGCGCGAACACCCGTTGCTGCTGGCCACGCTGGACCTGCTCGCCAGCGGGCGCGTGGCGGTGCACGGCGATAGCGTCCACATCGACGGTCAGTGCCTGTTTACGCCACTGCGACTAGAGTCCGATGACACCGCACTCGCCTGAATGCGGATACGCCCTCCTCATCCTGCCTCGGACATCCTCGCGGGCCCCGTGCCTCGCTCTCAGCGCATGAACGTCATCCCGATCGCCGCCGCGCTGTTGACCACTGCCCTGCTCGCCCAAGCCGGTACCGGCCGTGCGCAACAGGCCCCTGCCGTGCCTGCGCCAGCTACTCCTGCTCCTGCCCCGGTTGCGGCACCGCCGGCTGCGCCGGCCTCTGCAGCTGCACTGCCTGCCAGCACCTGGACGCCACCGTCACTGCAACCCTTCGTGGCGACCTACCAAGCGTTTTATCGCGGCAAGGAAGCCGGCGATGCCACCATGCAGGTCAGCCACGGCGAGGGCAGCCAGTGGCGCATCGACATGTCGGTGCGCGGCCGCAAGGGTTTTGCCAGCATCCTGGGGTTGAACCTGGAGCAGAGCACCGTGTTCCAGGTCGATGGCGACACCTATGTGCCGCTGAGCCAGAGCACCGTGCGCAAGGCGATGTTCTTCGGCAAGAAGGTCACCGGCGTCTACAACTGGCAGACCGCCAACGCGCAGTGGGACGGTGATCTGAAGAAAGAGCGCCAACAGCCGATTCCGCTGCAGCGTGGCGACCAGAGCGCGCTGTCGTTGAACCTGTCGCTGATGCGCGACGCGCAACCCGGGCGCAGCCTGAGCTATCGCTACGTCGATGTCGGCCGGGTGCGCAAATACGATTACAAGGTCGCCGATGCCACCGAAGTGGTGCAGGTCGGCGACCTGAGCTACGACGCGTTGCGCGTGTACCGCGTCAACAGCGGCGACAACGAAACCATCCTCTGGATCGCCAACGGGGTTCCTACGCCGGTGCGCATCCTGCAACGTGACAAAGGTGAGGATCAGGTCGATCTGCGCCTGGTCGAATACCAAGGAGTCTGAGCCATGAAATCCATTTCTCGCACGTCTTCGCTGATTGCCGCTGCCGCACTGGCCGTGGCCAGCCTGCCCGCATTTGCCGTGCAGCCGTTCCAGGCCGATTATTCGGCCAACTACATGGGCATGCAGGCCAACGGCACCATGACCCTGGCCGCGGCCGGCGCCAATCAGTGGCGTTACACGCTCACCATCCAGAACCAGCTGGCCAATCTGACCCAGAGCACCGTGTTCGAAGAGAGCAACGGTCAACTGCGCCCGGTCAGCAGCAACGACACCTCGTCGATGATGGTCAAGCGCCGCAACGTCACTGCCAATTACGACTGGAAGACCAGCCAGGCGACCTGGGGCGGCGACATCAAGCCGGACCGCCGCGGCCCTGTGAAGTTGCAGCCCGGCGATATGGATGCATTGCTGATCAACCTGGCGATCACCCGCGACCTGGCCGCCGGCAAGCCGCTCAACTACCGCATGGTGGACGAAGGCCGCATCAAGCCGATGAGCTACAAGGTTGTCGGCAAGGAAACCATCACCGTCAACGGCAAGCAGGAACAGGCGACCAAGGTGTCGCGCGTGGACGGCGACAAGGAACTGATCGCCTGGGTGGTCAAGGACCTACCGGTGCCGGCGCGTTTGCTGCAGAAGGAAAAAGGCCAGGACGCACTGGACCTGACCATCAAGGCGCTGCGCTGAGCGCGCCAAAGCTTCGACCAGAGGCTTCATTGCCAGCGTAGTTCCGGTCGTAAAGTTGTTTAGTGCAGTTGGTAGATTCGTTTAGTGCAGTCAAATGCTTGCTGAGTCGAGGGCGCGGTGCCCTCACCGCTCGCGGGACACGCCGCAAGTACGTCCGTGTAGGCTCGGTGGCGGCATCCATGCCGCCACACGGTCCCGCAATCGGCGAGGACACCGGACCAGAGAGTTAATCGGTTGCTTTCTTATAAGCAGAGTTAACCGGTTGCTTTATTACAAGCTTGGCCGTCGATCGGCTTGCGTTGGAAAGATGACAAAAAGCGCCGTTATCCGAACGCGGATCTCGTGCCTCGCTTGCACCATGCACACCGACACTCTCGACTGGTCCTTGCCCGCTCACCATCGCGGGACCTTACGCGGCATGGATGCCGCGTAAGAGCCTACACGGACGTACTTGCGGCGGTGTGCGGGCAAGGACCCTGCAGCCAAACAGCAGATCAGCCGCTCCACAAGTGATCTGTTCGCACAGACTGATCACTTGCTCCAAAGGTGATCCATCCGCACCCACCTATCACCCCTCAGGGCTTGGCCGCAGCCTTGTCATCGCTGGTACTGAACACCGTGCGGCAATCCACACGGATCTGCGCATCGGTGCTGCGCCAATAGAACAGGTCGCAATGGCGCTTTCCTTCGACCGTCTTCTTGACCGCCACCGCGTAGAACGACTGCGCAATCTCGTCACGGCTGGCAGTGCCGTCGTTGTTCCAGTCCATGTCCTTGAACTCGACGCCTTGGGTGATCGCCATGCCCACCGACCAGGCGTAGGCCAGCCACGCCAGGATCAGCACGATCACGCCGAGCAGCACCTTGCGGCGAGTGGTGAAACGTCCGCGCAGGATCATGCGGTGCGCTGGATGGTCGCGCCCAGCGCCCCCAGCTTCTCCTCGATGTTTTCGTAACCACGGTCCAGGTGGTAGATGCGATCGATGGTGGTGTCGCCGTCGGCGACCAGCCCGGCCAGGATCAACGACGCCGAGGCGCGCAGATCGGTTGCCATCACCGGCGCGCCGCTGAGGCGTTCGGCGCCGCGCACGATCGCGGTATGGCCTTCGACCTGGATATCCGCACCCAGGCGCAGCAGCTCGTTGACGTGCATGAAGCGGTTTTCGAAGATGGTCTCGTTGATCACGCCCACCCCGTCGGCCACGCAGTTGAGCGCCATGAATTGCGCCTGCATGTCGGTGGGGAATGCCGGGTACGGCGCCGTGGTCAGACTCACTGCGCGCGGGCGTTTGCCGTGCATGTCCAGCGTGATGCTGTCGGCGGTGGTGGTGATGGTGGCGCCGGCTTCGGTGAGCTTGTCCAGCACCGCATCCAGGGTGTCCGGACGCGCGCGACGTACGGTGACGCTGCCACCGGTCATTGCCGCAGCGACCAGGAAGGTGCCGGTCTCGATACGATCCGGCAGCACCGCGTGGTGGCCGCCACCCAGGCGCTCGACGCCCTGCACCACGATGCGCGGCGTGCCGGCGCCTTCGATCTGCGCACCGAGCGCGATCAGGCAGTCGGCCAGGTCGGTGACTTCCGGCTCCATCGCCGCGTTCTCCAGCACCGTGGTGCCTTCGGCCAGCACCGCAGCCATCAGCACGTTCTCGGTGCCGGTGACGCTGACCATGTCGAACACATAGCGCGCGCCCTTCAGGCGCCCGTTGCTGGTGGCCTTGATGTAGCCATTTTCCACGTTGATGTCCGCACCCAGCGCCTGCAGGCCCTTGATGTGCTGGTCGACCGGGCGCGAGCCGATCGCGCAGCCGCCAGGCAGCGACACTTCGGCGTTGCCGTAACGCGCCAGCAGCGGGCCCAGCACCAGGATCGAGGCGCGCATGGTCTTGACCAGCTCGTAGGGCGCGACCTGATGGGTGACCGAACGCGGGTCGACCAGGATCGAGCGGCCCTTGGCCAGCGTGCCCTCGTCGATGGTGACCTCGGCGCCCAACTCGCTGAGCAGCTTCACCGTGGTGATCACATCGTGCAGGTGCGGCACGTTGCTGATCTCCACCGGCGCATCGGCCAGCAGGGTCGCGCACAGGATCGGCAGCACCGCATTCTTGGCGCCGGAAATATTGACCTCACCGTGCAGCGCTTGGCCGCCGGTCACTACGATTTTTGCCATGGGATCTCAGGGAATCTGAAAAGGATGTCGGGGGAATGAGAGGAGTCGCCGGGAGCCTGTCGGGCGCTTGCGATCGAGGCGGATGAGCAGCCCGACCAGCCAAGACCCGACAACCGCTCAGCCTTCGTCGGGGGTTAGCGTCTTGAGCTGCAGCGCGTGGATCGCCCCGCCCATCAACTCGCCCAGGGTCGCGTAGACCATGCGATGGCGCGCCAACGGCGCCTTGCCGGCGAATGCGGGGCTGATCACGGTCGCCTCGAAGTGCACGCCGTCGTCGCCGTGCACGTCGACGCGGGCTTCGGGCAAGCCGGATTCGATGAGTTTACGGATGGTTTCGGCGTCCAAAGGGCGTTTCCTCATAAAATGAGCGCACATTCTACTCTTCACCCGAGTCCCGCATGGCCGTCTCGCACCTGCCCACCGCCACCGTCAGCGACGCCAGCCTGGTCGCCAGTGGCCAGCGCGTGCTGGAGATCGAGCGCGAGGCGCTGGCCGGCGTAGGCGCGCGGATCGGCAGCGACTTCGCCGCGGCCTGCCGGCTGGTACTGGCCTCGCGTGGGCGCGTGGTGGCCACCGGCATGGGCAAATCCGGGCATATCGCGCGCAAGATCGCCGCCACCCTGGCCTCCACCGGCACCCCTGCGTTCTTCGTGCATCCCGGCGAAGCCGGCCATGGCGACCTGGGCATGATCACCGAGGCCGACATCGTGCTGGCGCTGTCGTACTCGGGCGAGTCGGACGAAGTGCGCATGCTGCTGCCGGTGCTCAAGCGCCAGGGCAACCCGATCATCGCCATGACCGGCCGGCCGAGCTCTTCGCTGGCCCAGGCTGCCGATGTGCATTTGGACGTGAGCGTCTCCGCCGAAGCCTGCCCGCTGCATCTGGCGCCCACCTCCAGCACCACCGCCTCGCTGGCGATGGGCGATGCCCTGGCGGTGGCGCTGCTTGATGCGCGCGGCTTCACCGCCGATGACTTTGCGCGCTCGCATCCGGCCGGCAGTCTGGGCCGGCGCCTGCTGCTGCATATCACCGATGTGATGCACAGCGGCGATGATTTGCCGCGCGTGCGCGAAGACGCCAGCCTGAGCGAGGCGCTGATGGAAATGAGCCGCAAGCGGCTGGGCATGACCGCGGTGGTGGACAAGGAAGGGCGGCTGATCGGTCTGTTCACCGACGGCGACCTGCGCCGCGCGCTGGACAGCGACATCGATGTGCGCAGCGCCGGCATTGCCGACGTGATGACGCGCAGCCCGCGCACCATCGGCGCCGATCAACTGGCAGCCGAGGCCGCGCGGCTGATGGAGGATTACAAGATCAACGGTTTGATCGTGGTCGATGCGCAGCAGCGCGCGGTCGGCGCATTGAACATTCACGACCTGTTGCGCGCCAAGGTGGTTTAACAGGTTCAGTTTCAAACGTTGGAACCCCGTTCTCACCGATTCGTACCGATGCCCTATTCCCCACTGCAGCACCTGCCCGCCGAGCTGATCGACCGCGCCGCGCGCGTTCGTCTGGCCTGTTTCGACGTCGACGGCACCCTGACCGACGGCCGCCTGTATTACGACCACGCCGGTAACGAGAGCAAATCTTTCAACGTGCTGGACGGCCAGGGGCTCAAGCAGCTCGACCACGCCGGCATCCATGTCGCGTTGATCACTGCGCGCGCCAGCCTGTCGGCGGAAAAGCGCGGCCAGGATCTGGGCCTGCATGTGCAGATCGGGGTCAAGAACAAACGCCTGGCGGTGCTGGCCCTGTGCCAGGAGCACGGCCTGTCGCTAGACCAGGTGCTGTTCATGGGCGACGACCTGCCCGACCTGCCGGCCTTGCTGGCGGTCGGCCTGCCGGTGGCACCCGCCAACGCGCATCCGTGGATCGCCGAGCGCGTGCAGTGGCATACCCAGGCCCGTGGCGGCGAAGGTGCCGCGCGTGAAGTCTGCGATGTGGTGCTGGCTGCGCAAGGCCAGGTCGAGGGCATCATCGAAAGGTTCTCCGCATGAGCTGGAACTGGCGCACCACCCTGGGCGTGGTGCTGTTCGCCGCCGCCGTGATCTCCGGCTGGTCGGCCTGGCAACAGCGCGCGCGCCCGGTGGCGGCGGCGGTCGACGACTCGCGCGCCGATTACGTGTTGCGCGATTTCGAACTGATTGCGCTGGACAAGCAAACCGGCAAGGAATCGATGACGCTGCGTGCGCCGGAAATGCACCGCAACCGCGCAGACCAGACCTCGGACATCACCACGCCGGTGTTTCTGCTGCCCGACAACGCCAATCAACCGTGGACGCTACGTTCCAAGACCGGCTGGATCAGCCCCAAGGGCGACGAATTGCGCCTGCGTGGCGATGTCTCCGGCGACAGCCCCACCACCGGCGCGACGCCGCCGACCACGTTCCGCACCCAGAGCCTGGACGTGTTCCCGCAGCAGAACCTCGCCAAGACCGCCGCCCCGGTGAGCATGAGCCGGCCGGGTATCATGCAGAGCGGGGTCGGCTTCGAGGCCGACCTCAAATCACGCCAGTACAAGCTCCTTTCTCAGGTCAAGACCCGCTATGAACCGAATGCTGCCCGCTAAACTGGCGTTTGCCGCGCTGCTGCTGCCCGCCCTTGCGATGGCCAAGACCAGCGACCGCAATCAGCCGATGGCGATCGATTCCAACGCCAACGATTGCAACATGCTCGACGACAGCGGCAAGTGCCGCTTCAGCGGCAATGTGGTGATCACCCAGGGCACGCTGGAAATCCACGCCGACACCGCCGATATTTTCCAGAAAAACGGCCAGACCGACCGTGTGGTGCTGGTCGGCAAGCAGGCCACACTCAAGCAGCAGATGGACGACGGCGCGATGATGAACGGCCAGGCCGACAACATCGAGTACCAGGTCGCCAACGAAGTCATCGTGCTGACCGGCAATTACAAGGTCGACTCGCCCAAGGGCACCAACGCCGGCCAACGCATGGTCTACAACACCAAGACCGGCAACATGCAGAGCGGCGGCGACGGCAGCCGCGTGCGCACCATCATCCAGCCGAAGAATGCGGCGCCTGCGGCGGCGACGCCTGCTCCGGCACCTGCCGCCAAGCCCGCCGCGGCCAAGCCGCAGGGGAAGAAGTAATGCTGGTCGCCACCGGTCTGCGCAAGAAGTACAAGCAACGCGAAGTGGTCAAGGAATTCGGCCTCACGCTCGAGGCCGGCGAAGTGGTCGGCCTGCTCGGCCCCAACGGCGCCGGCAAGACCACCTGCTTCTACATGATCGTCGGCCTGGTCGAGGCCGATGCCGGGCGTATCGAGCTGGACGGCCGCGACCTCACCGCCGAGCCGATGTACGCGCGCGCCAAGCTGGGCGTCGGTTATCTGCCGCAGGAGCCCTCGATCTTCCGCAAGCTCACCGTGGCCGACAACATCCGCCTGGTGCTGGAGCTGCGCGAAGACCTGGACAGTGCGGGGCGCGAGAAGGAACTGACCTCGCTGCTGGAAGAACTGCAGATCACCCATGTGTCCGACCAGTTGGGCGCCAGCCTGTCCGGTGGCGAGCGGCGCCGTTGCGAAATCGCGCGCGCGTTGGCCGCCAAGCCGCGCATGATGCTGCTCGACGAACCCTTTGCCGGCGTGGATCCGATTTCTGTCGGCGAGATCCAGCGCATCATCATCCACCTCAAGGAACGCGGTATCGGCGTGTTGATCACCGATCACAACGTGCGCGAAACCTTGGGAATCTGCGATCGCGCGTATATTCTCGCGGAGGGGGGCGTGCTGGCGCAGGGGGCACCAGATGCATTGCTAGCCAATCCCGACGTCCGTCGCGTGTATCTGGGGGAAACTTTCCGCCTTTGAGCGCGTCGCCGCGCCATCGATTTTCTCAGTCAGTGCCTGCATGAAAGCCCGGCTTCAGACATCGCTAGGACAACAGTTGGTCATGACGCCGCAATTGCGTCAGGCGATCAAGCTATTGCAGATGTCCACCACCGAGCTGGAACTGGAAATCGCCGAAGCGGTTGAGACCAATCCGCTGCTGGAGTGGGCCGACGAGGCCGCGCATGCGGCCAGCGAATCTCCGATCGCATCGTCGTCGGCCTCCTCCACCGACGACACCCCACGCGAAGACCCGACGCCTGCAGAGCGCGACGACGACTGGTCGCAGGACGAGTTGCAGTGGACCGGATCGGGCAGCGGCGGCAGCTTCGACGACGACGAGTCCGGCGATGCCGCCGAGCGGGTGGCCGAGTCGGAAACGCTGGCCGATCACCTGCTGTGGCAGCTTCATTTGTCGCCACTGTCGCCACGCGACCGCCAGATCGGCGCGATGCTGATCGACGCCCTGGACGAAGACGGCTACCTGCGCGAACCGCTGTCGGCCATCCTCGAAACGCTCGCGCTCGGCGCGGCGGTGGACGAGGCCGAAGTGCTCACCGTGCTGCACCAGATCCAGCGCTTCGATCCGGTGGGTGTGGGCGCGCGCAACCTTGGCGAATGCCTGGCGCTGCAACTGGCCGTGCTCGACCCCGCCACCCCGGGCCGCGAGTTGGCGTTGCAGATCGTCGCCGGCCCGCTGGAGCGTCTGCCGCGCAGCGGTGTGTCCGGGCTGGCCCACGAACTCAAGCGTTCCACCGCCGATGTCGACCAGGCGGTGCAGCTGGTGCGCTCGCTGGACCCGCGCCCGGGCAAGCAGATCGGCGACCTGTCGCAGGACACCTACGTGGTGCCGGACTGCGTGATCTGGCGCCAGCGCGGCGTGTGGCGGGCCTCGCTGGCCGGCCGCGCGCAGCCCAAGGTCACCATCCACCGCGGCTACGAGAACCTGATCCGCAGCTGTGGCGAATCCGATGCCGGCTATCTGCGCGGCCAGTTACAGGAGGCGCGCTGGCTGCTCAAGAGCCTGGAAGCGCGCGGCGAAACCCTGCTGCGGGTGGTGCGCTGCCTGCTGAAGCACCAGTCCGGGTTTCTGGAATTCGGCGCGCAGGCCTTGCGTCCGTTGACCCTGCGCGAGATCGCCGGCGAGCTCGGCCTGCACGAATCGACCATTTCCCGCGCGATCGCGCGCAAATACGTGCGCACCCCGCGCGGCACCATTGCGCTGCGCTCGTTCTTCGCCTCCGGCATCGATACCGACAGCGGCGGCGAGGCCTCCAGCACCGCCATTCAGGCGATGATCCGGCGCCTGATCGATGCGGAAAACCCGCGCAAGCCGTTATCCGATGCCAAGTTGGCAGATCTGCTGAAAACTTCCGGCGTACCTGTAGCGCGGCGCACCGTTGCGAAGTATCGTGAAGCCATGAACATTTCCGCCTCCCACGACCGCGTGCGCATCGCCTGACGTTGCAACCACCGCAACGCCGGCCTGTGCCGGGTTTGTCGGACCACCGGAAAGGTTCATTGGCCCACCGACCAATGGAGGTATCCGATGCGTATCGAGACGTATGGCCACCAGCTTGAAGTGACCCCCGCCCTGCGGGAGTACGTGGCAAGCAAGCTGCAGCGACTGCAGCGCCATTTCGACCAGCACTGTGAAGTTCGAACGCAGCTGGCCGTTCGCAAGCCAGACCACCACGTGGTCGCCACCGTCAACCTTCCCGGTCGCACCCTGCACGCAGATGCCAGCGGCTTCACCATGTATGCGGCCATCGACCTGCTGGTCGACAAGCTGGACCGTCTGGTGCTCAAGCACAAAGAAAAGAAATGTAACCACCACGCACGCGAGGTGCGCGACAATCTCGCATGACGCTTCTCGCTTGATGCCCTCATGCCTTTAACCGATCTGATGGCGGCCGTGCGCACCGTGGTGTCGCCGGCCGCCGATCGCGACACTGTCCTGCATACCGCTGCCGATCTGCTGTCCTGTCGTCAGGCCGGCGCGGACGAGCTCTACGCCAACCTGTGCGAACGCGAGGCGCTGGGCAGCACCGCCATCGGCCACGGCATCGCCATTCCGCATGGGCGCTGCCCCAACCTCACCGAGCCACGCGGCGCGCTGCTGCGACTGAACACGCCGGTGGCCTTCGGCGGCGATGAACCGGTGGACCTGATCTTCGCGATGGCAGTGCCTGCGCACTACACCCATCAACATCTGATGCTGCTGTCGGAACTGGCCGAGCGCTTCTCGGATGCGGAATTTCGTCTGCAATTGCGCGCCGCACCCAATGCGGACGCCTTGATGGCGTTGCTCATCGACGCGCCACCACCACAGGCCAGCGCCGCATGAATACCAGCATCACCGCACGCGAACTGTTCGACCAGCAGCGCGACAAGCTGGCGCTGCGCTGGGTGGCCGGCCAGAAAGGCGAACACCGCGAGATCGAAGCCGGCAGCAACAATGCGCGGCGCCCGTCGCTGGCCGGCTATCTCAATGTGATCTACCCCAACAAGGTGCAGATCCTGGGCACCGAAGAGCTGGCCTGGCTGGACTCGCTGGATGCACGCCAGCGCTGGGAGACGATCGAGAAGATCATCCAGGTGCAGCCGCTGGCGCTGGCGCTCAGCAAGAATCAGTCGTGCCCGGAAGACCTGCGCGCGGCCGCGGACGAATCCGGTACGCCGTTGTGGATCTCGCCCAAGCGCGGCCACGAACTGCTCAATCATCTGTCCTACCACCTGGCGCGCACGCTGGCACCACGGGTAACGTTGCATGGCGTGTTCATGGAGATCTATTCGATCGGCGTGCTGATCACCGGCGAGGCGGGTTCGGGCAAGAGCGAGCTGGCGCTGGAACTGCTCAGCCGCGGCCACCGCCTAGTGGCCGATGACGCGCCGGAGTTCACCCAGATCGCCCCCGACGTGCTCGATGGCACCTGCCCCGAATTGCTGCAGGACCTGCTGGAAGTGCGCGGCCTGGGCGTGTTGAACGTGCGTGACATGTTCGGCGACACCGCGGTGAAGAAGAACAAGTACCTGCGCCTGATCGTGCACCTGACCCGCCCGATGACCGAGCCCACCCCATCCGGTTACGAGCGTCTGACCGGCGATTCCGGCAGCCGCCATGTGTTGGATCTGGACGTACCGCTGATCACCCTGCCGGTGATGCCCGGCCGCAACCTGGCGGTGCTGACCGAGGCGGCAACGCGGCTGCATATCCTGCGTACCAAGGGCATCGACCCGGCGGCGATGTTCATCGCCCGCCATAGCAACCTGCTGGAGCGACGCACGCCATGAGTACCGCGCCCTCCACGTTGATGATCGTGAGCGGGCTGTCCGGCTCGGGCAAATCGGTCGCGTTGAAGACCTTCGAAGATCTGGACTACTACTGCTCGGACAATCTGCCGGTGGAACTGCTGCCGGATTTCGTGCGCAGCCGCCTGCGTGGCAACCCGCTCGGCGATCAGCGACTGGCGGTAGGCATCGATGTGCGCAGCCGCAGCGATCTCACCCAATTGGCGCAATGGCGCCAGGCCGCGCAGGAATACGGCATCGAAGCACGGCTGCTGTTTTTCGAAGCCAGCGACGAGGCGCTGATCAAGCGCTACGCCGACACCCGCCGCCGCCATCCGCTCAGCCACCTCGGCCTGGCGTTGCCGGAAGCGATCACCCGCGAGCGTCAGTTGACCGAACCGCTGCGCGCGCAGGCCGATGCCATCATCGACACCAGCGCGCTCAATGTGCACCAGCTGCGTCGCCGCGTGGTCACCGAGTTCGCGCTCGGCACCAGCGACCGGCTCTCGCTGCTGTTCGAATCGTTCGCCTACAAACGCGGCGTACCGGCCGAGGCCGACTTCGTATTCGATGCGCGCGTGTTGCCCAATCCGCATTGGGACCCGGAGCTGCGCCCGCTCACCGGCCGCGATGCCGGCGTGCGCGAGTATCTGGACAAGGAGCCCGATGTGGTGCGCTACAGCGCGCAGATCGTGGACCTGCTCGATACCTGGCTGCCGCGGCTGCGCAACGACACCCGCAGCTACGTGACCATCGCCTTCGGCTGCACCGGCGGCAAGCACCGCTCGGTATATCTGGCCGAGCGCATGGCGCGGCATGCACGCGAACAGGGCTGGCCGGAAGTGGCGACGTTTCATCGTGAGCAGGACTGAAATCCCGGGAATCGAGAATGGGGATTCGGGAATCGTCAAAGCGGTGCCCCGCAATTCTGCAAGTCTGCAAAAAGTAAGTCGTCGCTACAACTTCGCAGCGCATGCTGGTGCAGCTGCCCAACAGATGCGGACTGCAGCGCTCGCTTTCAGTTCGACGCGCATCACGACACAACCCACATCACATGTCATCACGAAACAGGCAGCAGCGCGCTGATTGCACGGGGGCAGCCAACGCATTGCAGCGCTCGCCTAAACGGCTATTCATCTCGCAACACATCGGTGCCGGCAAACGCTATCGCGCAGTCATGCCGACCTGTTAACGTTTCGGCATGGCCTGTGGCATTCTCCTCATTACTCATCCCGGCATCGGCGCGGCGTTATTGAACGTGGCGACGGGGCTGTTGCGGCATTTGCCGCTGAAGACCGAAGCATTCGATGTACCGCTGGATGCAGACCTGGACGCCTTGCTGCCCCAGGCGTCATCGGCGATGCGTCGGGTCGACAGTGGCGACGGCGTGCTGGTCATGACCGACCTGTATGGCGCCAGCCCCAGCAATCTCGCCAACCGGTTGGCCAAGCTGGGCACGCCGGTTCGCCGGGTGTCCGCGCTGAGCCTGCCGATGCTGCTGCGGGTGATGAACTACCCCGAACAAGGTTTGCAGGAGCTGCCCGCCACCGCGGCGGCAGGCACCCGCAACGGAGCGATCATCGACGATGCTTGAACGCGAACTCATAGTTTCCAACCGACTCGGACTGCATGCGCGGGCAACCGCCAAGCTGGTGCAGACGCTGTCGTCCTATCGCAGCAATGCCACCCTGGCGGCCAAGGGCCGCGAGGTGAATGCCAAGAGCATCATGGGCGTGATGTTGCTCGCCGCCGGCCAAGGCACCAGCGTGGTGGTGCGCCTGGATGGCGAGGACGAAGCCGAGGCCTTGCAGGCGCTGGTGGACCTGTTCGAGCGTCGCTTCGACGAGGACAGCTGAGCATGCGCCACCTCGCTGCGGTGCACACGGACACCACGCGGCCGCGCCAAGGCCGCGCATGAGTCTGCGCTTGCGCGGACACGGTGCCTCGCGCGGCAACGCACTCGGGCGCGCACGCGTGCGCCAGAGCCACATGCTGGAAATCGCCGAGCAGCGCGTGCCCGCCAACCAGGTGGAAACGCAGCTGCAGCGTTTGCATGTGGCCATCGAAGCGGCGCGCACCGAAATGCAGCAACTGCGCGACCGCCTGCATGGCGCGCTGGCGCGCGAGGTCGGCGAATTCCTCGAGCTGCATGCATTGCTGCTCGACGACCCGGAGCTGCTGCAAGGTCTGGACGAGTTGATCCGCACCCATCGCTACAGCGCCGACTACGCCTTGCGCGTGCAGCGCGACCGGCTGGCGGCGGTGTTCGACGGCATGGAGGATGCGTACCTCAAAAGCCGCATGGACGATCTGGATCATGTGATCGGCCGCATCCACGCGTTCTTGCACAAGCGCGCGCCCGACCTCAAGGGCGTGGCCGGCGAAATCCTGGTCTGCGACAACGTGGCGCCGTCCGAACTGGCGCAGCTGCAATCGCAGGGCGTGGTCGGCATCGTCACCACCGCCGGCAATACGCTGTCGCATAGCGCGATCCTGGCGCGCAGCCTGCATCTGCCGTTGGTGGTGGGCGTGAGCGATGCGCTGCAGCGCATCGACGATGGCGATGTCTTGATCGTCGATGCCGGTTCGGGCCAGGTGATCGTCGATCCCAAACCCGAACATCTGCGCGACTACCGCGAGCGTCTGCGCGCGCTGGCAAAAGAGCAGCGCGAGCTGGGCCGGCTGCGTTCCAAACCCACGCGCACGCGCGACAACGTCGACATCACGCTGCTGGCCAATGCCGAATCGCTGGAAGACGTGGCAAAAGCGCATGCGCTCGGTGCCAGCGGCCTTGGCCTGTATCGCACCGAATTCCTGTTCCTGCAGCGCAACGAGCTGCCCGACGAAGAGGAACAGTTCCACACCTATCGCGACACCGTGCTGGGCATGAGTGGCCGCCCGGTCACCATCCGCACGCTGGACCTGGGCGCCGACAAGGCAGACCGCACCGGCCTGACCCTGAGCGACGAAGACAACCCGGCGCTGGGGTTGCGCGGCGTGCGGCTGTCGCTGGCCCGCCCTGCGGTGGCGCAGGCGCAGTTACGCGCGATCCTGCGTGCCTCCGGCTACGGGCCGGTGCGCATTCTGGTGCCAATGGTCAGCGGCCGTGAGGAAATCCAGCTGCTGCGCCGGCAGATCAAGAAGCTGGCACTGCAACTGCGCGAACAAGGCCACGAGATCGCCGAGCACATTCCGCTGGGCGCGATGATCGAGGTGCCGGCTGCGGCGCTGGCGCTGGACTGCTTTATCGACGATATCGATTTTTTGTCGATCGGCACCAACGATCTGGTGCAGTACCTGCTGGCAGTGGATCGCAACAACGAAGCCTTGGGCGAGTTGTATTCGCCATTGCATCCGGCGGTGCTGCGCCTGATCGCGCAGGTGATCGCCACCGGGCGCGCGTATGGCAAACCGGTGGCGGTGTGCGGCGAGATTGCCGGCGACCCACGCTTCGTGCCGATGTTGCTGGCGTTGGGGCTCACCGAGTTCAGCCTGCATCCGGCCACGTTGCTGGAAGTGCGCCGTGCAGTGCGCGACACCCACCTGGGCGAGTTGCGCGTGCAGGGCGAAAAATTGCTGCGCGCACGCGACCGCAAGGGCATCGAGAAGTGGTTGGCGACCGTTGCGCAGGGTTTGCTGCGCTGAGAGCACCAGCAAACCTGCTGCGCTCACCGCCAGACGGGTGCAGCCGATACTCGGCATCCTCATGTATCGCGGATAGACGCAGGCTCCGAGCGCTCCGTACGTTCCCAAGCTAACGACCGCTCGCCAGGTTTTTCAGCCGCTCCGGCTTGGCGGCTGCATCGCGCAGGCGATGTTCAAGCGCGTTGCGCGCGGCACTGTATGTTTCGTCACCATGCGCAAGCGATAATGCCGTGCTGACTCAGCACCGCGTCCTGCACTAGAGACGTGTCTACTTTTCAAGGGAGCTGCGCATGGCCGAAGCCGTCCGCCACGACAAGACCGCGCGCCAGCTCCGATTGCTGTCCGACGCACTGGATAGCGGGCGCCTCGGGCCGGTACGCCGGCTGGTCAACACGCTGGCGCCGGCGGAGATCGGCAACCTGCTCGAATCGCTGCCGCCCGGCAAGCGCGAAGTGGTGTGGGGGCTGGTCGATCCGGAAGACGATGGCGAAGTGCTGCTGCATGTCGGCGACGAAGTGCGCGAAAGCCTGCTGGCCGACATGGACACCGACGAGATCGTGGCCGCGGTCGAAGACCTCGACATCGACGATCTGGCCAATCTGGTCGAAGACCTGCCCGACACCGTCATCGACGAAGTGCTCAAGTCGATGGACCGCGAGAACCGCGAGCGGCTCGAACAGGTGCTGTCGTACCCGGAGTACACCGCCGGGCGATTGATGAACCCGGACGTGGTGACGGTGCGCGCCGACGTCAATGTCGATGTGGTGCTGCGTTACTTACGCCTGCGCGGCGAGCTGCCCGACCACACCGATCACCTGTACGTGGTGAGCCGGCGCCATCAATACCTGGGCCGCGTGTCGCTGGCCGCGTTGGTCACGCATGAGGACAACACGCCGGTCAATCGCCTGATCGACGACGAACAACCGGCGATCGATGTGGGCGATGGCTCCGACGAGGTCGCCCGGCGCTTTTCGGATCACGACTGGATCTCTGCGCCGGTGGTGGACGACAACAACATCCTGCTCGGCCGTATCACCATCGATGACGTGGTCGACATCATCCGCGAACAGGCCGAGCACCAGGCCATGAGCGCGGCCGGCCTGGACGAAGACGAGGACATGTTCAGCCCGGCGCGGCGTGCGTTCCGTCGCCGCCTGATCTGGCTGGGCATCAACCTGTGCACTGCGTTTCTGGCCTCCAGCGTGGTCAGCAAGTTCGAAGGCACCATCGAAAAACTGGTGGCACTGGCGGCGCTGATGCCGATCGTGGCCGGCATGGGCGGCAACGCCGGCACGCAGGTGTTGGCGCTGATGGTGCGCGGCCTGGCGTTGGGCCAGATCGGCTCCTCCAACGTGATGACGCTGCTCAAGAAAGAGCTGACCGTGGCGCTGATCAACGGTGTGGTGCTGGGCGTGAGCCTGGGGCTGATCGTGCTGGCCTGGTTCCAACAACCGATGCTGTCGCTGGTGATCGGCACTGCGCTGACCTTGAACATGCTCACCGCAGCGTTCGGCGGGGTGCTGGTACCGGTGACGTTGAAACGCCTGGGCTTCGACCCGGCGCTGGCCGGCGGCGTGATTCTGACCACGCTGACCGATGTGATGGGCTTCTTGAGCTTCCTCGGCCTGGCCACGCTGATTCTGCTGCCGTAGCGCGGGCTGTGCACGTTGAGATGACACTGCAACACAAAATCGCCGCACCGCGGCATGCCAGCGCACCTGCGTGCGGCGATACTGCAGGCATGTTATCGGTTCGGTCAGGAGTGCTGCGTGATTCGTCGCTGCCTTGTTCTTGTGGTCTTCACGCTGGTGCTTGCCGGCTGTTCCAGCATGGGTGAGCGCCACCACGATGCGCGCCGTGGCCACTTCGTCACCCGCACGCTGGAGATCGAAGGACGGCTGTACCGCTATCAGGTGTTCGTGCCGGCCTCGAAGATGCCGCAACCGCTGCCCATCGTGCTGTTTCTGCATGGCTCGGGCGAGCGCGGCGACAACGGGCGCGATCAGGCCGAAGTGGGCGTTGGCCCTTACCTGAGCGAACACACGGCCGAGTTTCCCGCATTGGTGGTGCTGCCGCAGGTGCCCGACGACGAAGAGTGGCTGGGCGTCAATGCACGCATGGCGATCGCTGCACTGGATGCGACCAGCGCCGAGTTCGCTGCCGACCCGCAGCGCACCTATCTCACCGGCATCTCGATGGGCGGCTACGGCGCCTGGGAAATCGGGCTGATGCAGCCGCGGCGTTTCGCGGCGATCGTGCCGATCTGCGGCGCGCTCAAGGCACCGCGCGATGAGCGCCGCACGCTCTACGTCAGCCTGGTGGCAAAGGAAGCCGACCCGTACACCGCCGCGGTCACCCAGCTCAAGCACGTACCGATCTGGATGTTTCATGGCGCCAAGGACGATTCGGTACCGCCGCACGACGACCGCGCGCTGTATCGCGCCGCCAAAGGCATCGGCGCCAATGTGCGTTACAGCGAATATCCCGAGGGCAACCACAACGCCTGGGACGCGACGTACGCGGACCCGGCGATGTGGGAATGGATGTTCAAGCAGCGCCTGCGTTGAGCAGGCCGCTCATCGCGCGGATGCCGTCTCCGCTCGATCAATGGTGGTACCCGGTGTCCGCCGTGACCTTGCCGCGGAACACGCGATACGACCACACCGTGTAGCCCAGGATCAGCGGCAGCAACACCACCAGGCCGACCAGCGCGAACATCTGCGACGACGGCGGCGCAGCAGCCTGCCAGATCGTGTAGACCGGCGGCACCAGATACGGCCACATGCCCAACACCAGGCCCGCAAAACCGAGTACGAACAAGCCCATCGCCAACAGAAACGGCGGCGTATCCGGCCGCCCCGCCTCGGTCGAACGCCAGAGTGCGAACCCCACGAGGGCGACCAGCACCGGCACCGGCATCAGCCACAGATAATGCGAGCCGCTGAACCAGCGCTCCATCACATGCGACTGCAGCGACGGCAGCCAGGCGCTGACCAGGCCGATAAAGATCAACACGCTGATGGTCAGCGGCCGGCTCAACTGACGCGCGAGCTGTTGCACATGGCCTTCGGTCTTGAGGATCAGCCAGGTGCTGCCGAGCAAGGCATAGCCGAATACCAGCGCCGCACCGGTGAGCATCGCGAACGGACTGAACCAGCCCCAGATACCGCCGACATAGCGGTCGTTCTCGATCGGCAAGCCCTGCACCAGCGCGCCCAGGATCACCCCTTGCGCAAAGGTGGTCAGGATCGAGCCGGCGGCAAAGGCATTGCTCCACAGCCGCCGCGAGCGCTGCGCCTTGAAGCGGAACTCGAACGCCACACCGCGGAACACCAGCGCCATCACCATCAACAACACCGGCAGATACAGCGCCGACAGAATCACCGCATACGCCTTAGGAAACGCGGCAAGCAGCCCTGCCCCGCCCAACACCAGCCAGGTTTCGTTGCCGTCCCAGATTGGCGCGGCGGTGTTCATCATCAGATCCAGCTGCGCCTCGTCCTTGCGAAACGGCGCCAGGATGCCGATACCGAGCACAAAGCCATCCAGCACCACGTACATCAGCACGCCGAAGCCGATCACCGCAAACCACGCCACCGGCAAAACACTCGTCATGTCCATCATGCGGCTCCGTCGATCGGTTCATCGGCCGCTGACAGCGGCCGTGCAGGCGTGTGCTCGCCGTGGTCCAGTTGCGGGGCGTCGTGCGGGGTCGGCCCGATCTTGCCGATCTTGACCAGGTACCAGATGCCCCAGCCAAACACGAACGCATAACCGGCGACGTACACCGTCAGCGAGATCGCGGTCATCAGCGTCGACTGCGGGCCCACCGCGTCGGCGGTACGCAACAGCCCATAGACCACGTACGGCTGCCGACCCATCTCGGTGACGAACCAGCCCGACACCAGCGCGATAAAGCCGCTCGGCAACATCCAGCGCCAGGTCGCCAGCAGCCAGCGCCACTGCAGCAACTTGCCGCGCCACCACGCGAACGCCGACACCCAGGCCACCAGCAACATCAACGAGCCGATCCCCACCATGATGCGGAAGGCGAAGAACACCGGGGTCACCGGCGGGCGATCGGCCGCCGGCACCGAAGTCAATGGCGCGATGCTACCTTCAAGGCTGTGGGTCAGGAGCACACTGCCCAGGCGCGGAATCGCCACCTCGTAATCGTTATGCTCTGCCTGCGCATTGGGCAGCGCAAACAGCACCAGCGGGAAACCCTTGCCCTGCTCTTCGTCATGCCAATGCGCTTCGATCGCCGCGATCTTCATCGGCTGGTGCTTGAGCGTGTTCAAGCCATGCATGTCGCCGACGAAGATCTGCAGCGGCACGGTGATCGCCGCGAAGGCCACCGCCAGCTTGAGCATGCGCAACCCGGCCTCGCGGTGCACGCCGCGGTGCAGATACCACGCACCCACCGCACCCACCACAAAGCAGGTGGTGATGAACGAGCCCAGCGCCATGTGCGTCAGCCGGTACGGGAACGAAGGGTTGAAAATGATCTGCAGCCAGTCCTGCGGATGCACGATGCCGTCGATCACTTCATAGCCGGCAGGGGTCTGCAGCCAGCTGTTGGACGACAGGATCCAGAAGGTGGAAAACAACGTGCCCAGCGCCACCATGCAGGTTGCGAAGAAGTGCAGGCGTTCGGAGATACGCCCCCAGCCGAACATCATCACGCCCAGGAAACTGGCTTCCAGAAAGAACGCGGTGAGCACCTCGTAGCTCAGCAACGGGCCGATCACGCTGCCGGCGATCCGGCTCAACTCCGGCCAGTTGGCGCCGAACTGGAAGGCCATCACGATACCGCTGACCACCCCCATGCCGAACGACACCGCGAAGATCTTCTGCCAGAAGAAATACAGCTCGCGCCACACCGGCAGACGCGTGCGCAGCCAGCGCCATTCCAGAAAGGCCAACAGGCTGGACAGCCCGATGGTGAATGCCGGAAACAGCACGTGGAATGCGATGACGAACCCGAACTGGATCCGCGATAACAGCAAGGCATCCATGGAGAGCCCTCCTGGAAAGTGAGGAAGCATCCGCGCGCAGACGGCAGGTCAATCGCCACAAGACAGTGCGGTGTTCGATCGCGACGTCTGCGCTACGGGATCATCATAAGGACGGTCGTGCTCGTTCCCGATGCGACACGGCGTCGCATCTGCGGCAAATTGCCGCGCTTGCGCTGCAACGCGATGCTACGCCCGGCGTGCGATGCAGCACGGATTTCCTGGGCGCGAATGGGATCGCAGCAAGGCTGTTGCAGCAAGCCGCTAGCTCGTTGACCAGTGCACCGAGCGCAATCGAGCCGACCGTCGACAGCAACCGCGCGCAGGTGCCTGCCGACGAAGCCGGCAGCGCCGCCGCGTCCCGACGGCCGTTACCGTAAGGCACGCAACACCGCAGACCTACCCTCTCACTCTCCCATCCGAATGCAGGTGTGCTGGAAAACGCTACGGCCGCGTCCGCTCCCAGACCCGCAGGAAATTGCCGCTATACACATCGACGATGCGTTGGGTGGGCCAGCCGGCATCCATCATCGCCTGCGTGAGCCTGGGCAGATCCGCACCGCTGCGCATCCCGGTCGGCAAGCTGGAAATGCCGCCATCGAAATCGCTGCCGAAACTCAAGTGTTTCCACGGATCTTCGACAATCCCCATGTCGGCGATCTGTCGGGCGAAGGCTTCGTAATAGCCGATGACAAACGCCAGATCGGCATCCATGTTTGGCTTGCCGTCCGCCAGATAGGAATGTTGCAGAAAGTACGGCGCCAGAATGACGCTGATGCAGCCGCCGGTCTGCACGATGGCGCGGATGGCCTCATTGTCGAGCCCGCGGTCGAGATGGCGCGACGGCCGCGTCTGCGCACCACGGGTGATGCTGCGCGATGCGCCATGCGAGGCGAAGGCCGGCACGTTGCGGCGCACGCAGATGGCGCAGGCGTCGAGTATTCCCTGGCTCGACGTATGCGAAAGATCCACCAGCAGTCCCACCTCGATACAGCGCTCCACGACCTCCCTGCCGAACTCCGACAGCCCCGCGCCCTCGATCCCGCGCCACGGATTGAGCGGCGCATAGCCGGACTGGGAAATGTCGGTATGGCTGAAATGATTGAGCGTCACATAGGCGGCCCCGGCCTTGGCAGCGATGCCCAGGCGCTCCAATCGCAGCGCCTGGGTGCGGATGCCGCGTGGACCAAGCATATGCGCGCCTTCCAGCGACAGGATGGCGCAGCAAAGACCCTCGGCCCGAATCGCGCGTAGCTCAGCGGCGCTGCGTGCCAGCCGCATCCGACCGTTGCTTGCCGCCACCACCGCCTCGACATAGTGCTGGTGATCCACCCAGTGCTTCCAAGGGTCGAGAAAAGGCGCGCCGATCAGGTTTTCCCATAGCGCGTGGGCGCTGAAACACGCACCGCCGTAACCGCCCGCGAGAAAGTCCGGGCCACTCACGTGGTGCATCAGCGGTTGATTGCGACCTCTCGGCGAGGTTTTGAACATCAGCCAGATGATCAGCGAGCGTCGATGCGCTTTCCAGTCGCCTTTCCAGAAATCGTAGCCGGCCACGCGCGACAGATACAGGGAGTCCAGATGTGTGTCGACTGGATAGGCTAGCGCATGCACTTCCTCCAGCGTGTGGGCGGCAGGCAAGGCAGCAGAATCCTCGGACGAAACGGCACTCATGCACGAACCCCGGCGATGACTCCTGAAACAATCAAGGAATAAACGCGGCCATCAAAACTACTAGGCAGTTTTGTTAGCCACTCTAAAAAGATGCACTTTTATCGTTATTGATTAGTAAGTAGATATTCTTCTAATCAACGCAATGCAACGAACAGCAGCGACCAAAGGACAGTAACTGAACTGGATCAGCAGATCCAGAAGATCGCCTGTCTGACAGCAAGCAAACCGCAAGATTGCTAGCGTGTTTCTCGTTTCGACGGTGTGCACGAGCGCACTGCGGCCTGTTTCCGCTGCGGCACGATCATGCGCTCCGCACGTGGACCCGGATGGTCACGTCCGGCCACGGACGCGTCGCGCCACTTCGCTGACCACCGCAATGACCGCAGTCAAACCGACCATCGACAGGAACTGCGCACGGGTGTCTGCCGACGAGGCCAGCAGCACGAAGATCACCGCCAGGATCGCCAGCGCCAGCAGGGTCAGAAACGGATACCCACGCATACGGAACGGCAACGTGATGCCGGCGCGGTCGGCGCGTGCGCGCAGGATCAGCTGCGACAGCAACGAGATCGTCCACACCAGCAGGCAGGTGGCGCCGACGATGTTGAGCAGCATCGGCAACACCTTGTTGGGATACAGCAACTCCAACGCCGCCGCCGCGAAGCCGAACAGCACGCTGGCGATCACCGCCACCAACGGAACCTGCTCGCCGCTGGTCCTGCCGAGCAGGCGCGGGGCTTCGCCGCGTTGCGCCAGCGAAAAGATCATCCGCGAGGCGCCATACAGATTGGCGTTGAGCGCCGACAACAAGGCCACCACGGCGACCAGGGTGATGGCAGTGGCCGCGCCGGGGATGCGCGCCACCTCCAGCACTGCGGCAAACGGCGAGCTGAGCGCTGCACTTGTCCACGGCACCACCGCCACGATCACGCTGATCGAGCCGATGTAGAACACCAGGATGCGCCAGGCCACGGTGCGAATGGTGCGTGCCAGGCTGCGACCCGGATCGGCTGTTTCCGCGGCGGCCACCGCCACGATCTCGGTGCCACCGAAGGCGAACACCACCACCAGCAACGCCGAGCCGACGCCCACCAGACCCTTCGGCGCGAATCCGCCGTGCTGGGTGAAGTTGGACAGCCCCGGCGACACCACACCCGGCAACCAGCCCGCCAGCAAGGCCACGCCGATCAGCAGGAACACGATGATCGCGGCGACCTTGAGGATGGCGAACCAGAATTCGAACTCGCCGAAGTTGCGCACGCCCAGCAGATTGATCGCCGTGAAGGTCGCCATGAACACCACCGCCAGCAGCGGCACCGGCAACGCCGGCCACACCGAGGCGAGCAAGCCTGCCGCGCCGACCGCTTCGGCGGCGATCACCACCACGATCTGCAGCCACCACAACCAGCCCACCGTCGCACCGGCGGTTGGCCCCATCGCATCGGCCGCATACACCGAAAACGCGCCGCTGGTCGGCTTGGACGCGGCCATTTCGCCCAGCGCATTCATCACGATGATCACCAGGGCCCCGGCGATCAGATACGACACCAGCACCGCCGGCCCCGCCGCGTGGATGCCCACGCCCGAGCCCAGAAACAGCCCGGCACCGATTGCCGTGCCCAGGCCCATCATCATCAATTGCCGCGGTTTCAGCGCATGGCGCAACGCGGGCGCGGCGGACGGAGCGTTCTCAGCAACGGGATCGGTCGGAAGCGGCATGGACGGGCTTGAAGAGATGGAATCGCGACACGATACCGCGTCGCGGCGCCTGCCGCGCCTCTTGACGCGAGCCTGGCGAAAGAGTGGACAAGCCAGGCAATCACGCCTTGCCTCATCGTATCAGCAGGTCGTTCGCACTGGCCTCCAAGTGCGTGACACGCTCCAGACCCCCCTTCACTGCACGCAGCTGGTGAGCAAATCCGCCGCACGCTGCATGCCGCATACAAAGATCCCCGGGCAAGCCGGGGATCGGTGTCACTGCAACGTCTTGTGGCCGATCATTCCGCCAGGTTCTTGCCGGCACCTGCAGTGGCGATCACCTTGGCCTTGACCTGCGCGGCCGGGGTGATGCTGTAGGTGTAGCCCAGCGGCTCCGGGAACACCTTGGTGGTGATCCAGTTGGTGGCGTTGGCGTAGGGCTTGCTGCCGTCAGGCGTGCCCCAGGTGATGCCGCTGCCGACGTAGTTGTTGATCAGGTCCCAGTAGCCGATCTCGCTGCTGTCACGCGAGGTCACCGGGTTCTTGATGTTCTCGAAGTAGTTGGATTCGATCTTCGCCACGCCGCCCATGCGCACGTTGATGCCGGAGGTGGTGACGTTGTTGAAGTAGTTGTTGTAGATATGGCTCAGCCCGCGCCGCTGCAGCGGCACGCGCGACTCGACGTTCTCGAAGCGGTTGTGATGATAGGTGGTGCGCGCGGCCGAGTTCTTGGTGTCGCTGTCGCTGTAACCGTTGAGCGCGACCTTTTGATAGTTGTAGACGTGGTTGTAGGACACGGTGACGTGGTGCACGCCCTTCTTCATGTCGATGCCGCCATCGAAGGACGCATCGCCGGCACCGGAGCACTTGGTCAACGAGGCGAACACGGTGTTGTGATCGACCCAGATCCTGGACGGCGAGCCGCTGGAATTGCCTTCCAACGAAATCGAATCCGCAGCTTCGCCGCCTTGCAGCAAGCCGATGGTCATGTTCTGGATGATGATGTTGTTGGCGTTGCCCACCACCCACACACCGAAGTTGGCCGCCGAGCCATTCGCGCCCTTGATGGTGACATCGCTCTTGTTCTTGATCTGCACGGTCTTGGCCGGCAACTTCCACTGCGCGCAGACGTCCTTGATGGTGCTGAAGTCGAACTTGCCGGTGTAATTGAGCACCAGCCCGCCACTGCCGGAATAGCTGTCAATGGCAGCCTGCATCGCTTCGAAGGTGGCGACGTTGACCGGGGTCTTGTTGCCGCCGCCGGTGGTGGCGGCACCGTACCCGACCGGGCCGGCGATGGCACTCGCGGCGCAAGCGGACAGTGCAAGCGCGAGTGCGCCATTGAGTGTCTTGATGATCATGCAGCCTCTCCCAAATAAAATCGAAAAGCGATGCGTGGCGTCGGCGCGAGTGCATCGACGGTGGCAAAGCGGTGCGTGGGGGCCGCATTCTTCGCGCGGTTTAAAACATAAAACAATTATCCATCTCTGAAACTTTGACGCAGCACGGTGTTCTCCTTACAGGACATGCAAAAGAGACAGCGAGAGACACGCAGGACAGGACACTGCAGTGATGTGCGCGATGTTTTTTCTATGTATGCAAACGCATGCCGATGCTGTGGTTGCTCACAAGCGTGTTCGACTGCGCGTGGTACGCGCAATGCGTTTTTCAAGCATGCACGCGGCTAACGAGGTGCTGTGCTTGGGAAGCTGCACACGACCGCGCGTTGTCGAAGTTGTCGGCGAAGTTGTTGACGACATTGACGCACAGCAGCAAAGCGCTACCGCACGAACATGCGTGCAGATTTGGATGCTATGACGCGCCGCTTTGCTGACGCTGATGCGTGATAGGGCATGCGATGCCAAAGCAACGCAGCCAAGGCGCAGTCGACACGCGAGAAGTTAGGGAACCGGCATGCCGAGCACGCTCAAGCTCGCATGCAGGCCCTCACACGCACACAAACGCCATCAACTTACACAGCGCGGCTGGCCAACACCGACGCGTGCACCAGCTGCTCGCCGGGCCATGGGGTGTGATCGTCGAGGAAATTGCCGACCAGGCGCATGCAGGCAGCGCGTTCTTCCACGTGCGGCATATGGCTGGAATTGGCGAATACATGCCACTGCGCGTCCGGGATCAGGCGTGCGTAAGGCTCGACGGTTTCCGGCGTGGCCTCATCGTATTTGCCCGATAGCACCAGCGCGGGCGCGGTGATGCGGTGCAGGCGTTCGATGATGCTCCAGTTGCGCAGGCTGCCCACCACATGGAATTCGGTCGGGCCGTTCATGGCGTGATAGACGGTGGGGTCGGCATCGATGGCGGCGAAGGTGCGCGCCACTTCTGCCGGC
Organism: Xanthomonas hortorum; assembly: GCF_011305375.1. Taxonomy (GTDB): domain Bacteria; phylum Pseudomonadota; class Gammaproteobacteria; order Xanthomonadales; family Xanthomonadaceae; genus Xanthomonas; species Xanthomonas hortorum_E. The sequence goes on along the minus strand of NZ_VCME01000001.1, from coordinate 310,185 downwards.
CACGGCAGCAGGCGACACACATGCTGCGCATAGAACACCTGGCTTGCGGCGCGATAGGCCGGGTGGTCCAGCGTGCCCGCGGCCTCGTGCTCGTCCAGTGCCGCCTGGATGTCTTCGGGCAGGCGCGCACGCAAGCGCAACGCGGCGGCGCGCCACAAGCCCATCGATGCCGGCGAGTTAGCGATCACCAACGCACGCAGACCGGCCGGCCGGCGCACCGCATGTTCGGCCGCCAGCATCCCGCCCCAGGATTGCCCCAGCAACGCGTACTGCGACAGCCCAAGCTGGGTGATCAGGGTGTGCAGCTCATCCAGAAACAGCCCCACCGTCCAGAAGCCGGGGTCGGCATTGGGCAGATGGGTGGACTTGCCGTTGCCGAGTTGGTCGTAATGGATGACCGCGCGGCCATTGGCAGCCAGGTCCTTGAAGCTGTCCACATAGTCGTGGGTGCAGCCGGGACCGCCATGCAGGACGATCAGCGGGCAGGCGTCACTGCGCAGGTCGCCGGTGATGCGGTACCAGGTACGGTACCCACGGAATTCGACGTACCCCTCAGTGGACTGCATGACCTGCGCCTGCCTACGGCAATAGTGAGCGCTCAGCCTAGCGCCCCGGCCTGCGCGCGCTAACTGGTAAAACTCTCAGGTTCGTCGCAGTTTCAGATGCGCGGTTGCGCGCGCCATGGTGTATGAACCGGGCGACGCATCCAGCCCGCCGATCGCACGCTGCGATCGATAGCCGCAGGCTTGGTTTACGGCTCCAGCAATCGATAATGCATCCCGCGCACCACTGCCTCGACGCGATTGCGCGCACCCAGTTTGCGTGCGGCCGAGTTCAGATGCAGATTCACCGTGGCGGTAGAGCGATTGAGCGCGGCCGCGATGCTTTTGGCGGTCAGCCCCTTGGCCGAGTACTGCAGGCACTCGCGCTCGCGGCGGGTCAATGCGATGTGGTGACAGCGGCGTTCCTGCGGATCCAGCAGTTCCTGCGCGCGGGCCTGAAACGCGTGTGCCAGTAACAAGAAGGGCGACAGCTGCGCTTCGGCCAGCCGTGGCGCCTCGGCCGCAACCGCATCGACCGCGCCACTGAAGGTCGCGAATGCACCGCCAGGCAAATGCAAGGGCACGGTGACACCGGTACCCATACCGCTATCGCATAGATACCGCGTCACCTGCCGATGCTGGCCACCGACATATTCCACACCTTCCCGATCGCCGTCGGTGCGGTACGACCACACGAATGGCGTCATGCGCCGCGTTGCGCGCTGCTGAACAGGGTCATGTTGGTAGTAACCGTGCTCGCACCAGACATGCCGCATGTCGCCCGGCGCGTTGCGCTGCATGAACACCGATGGCGTGATCAGCGCGCCCTCCATACTCAACGGGACCGGGGCGTAGTCGTAAACCAGCGACTGGAAACCAAACGCACAGACGTCGCGAAACACCCGATCCAGGCAGGCATTGAGCGTATGCAGCGCCTGCAAATCTCGGCCCAGGCTGGCCAGCGTGTCGAACATGGTGGGTCCTTCGATGACAGCAGGTGCCGCTGGACGACATCCAGCATGGAAAACCTAGCACTTTTACCAATGGATGGGCTTGCCGGCCGCATTATCGTCACAATGCCGGTCAGCTAGCTGCAACGCAGCATTCACGTACAAGCACTCAATCGCGCCTGTCGTGCGACCCGGCATTCCTTTCAGCGGACACCTGCATGACCGACACACCACGCCGCGACGACGCGGCCGCGCTGGAACGCTTTGGCTACACCCAGGAGCTCAAGCGACAGCTCACGCTCAAGGATCTGCTGATCTACGGGCTGGTGTTCATGGTGCCGACCGCGCCGTTTTCCATCTTCGGCGGCGTATTCGATATCAGCGCCGGGATGGTGCCGCTGACCTACCTGGTCGGCTTCGTAGCGATGCTGTTCACCGCCTTGAGCTACCAGCAGATGTCGCAGGCGTTTCCGGTGGCCGGCTCGGTGTATGCCTATGTCGGGCGCGGATTGAGCAGCGGCATGGGGTTTCTCGCCGGCTGGGCGATCCTGCTCGATTACCTATTGGTGCCGACCCTGCTCTACGTGGTCGGCGCCAACGCCATGCACAACGTGTTGCCGGCAGTGCCGCAGCCGGCGTGGATCGCGTTCTTCGTGGTGCTCAATACGGTGGTCAATCTGCGTGGTATCGAAACCACTGCGCGGGCCAATCGTTTCTTTCTGTATGCGCAGTTGCTGGTGCTGGCGGTGTTTGTGGTGCTGGCGAGCCTGGCGATCCAGCGCGGCGTCAACGGTGCGCACTGGAACCTGCGTCCGTTCTACAACCCGCAGGCATTTTCGCCGCAACTGATCTTTAGTGCGTTGTCGGTGGCGGTGGTGTCGTTTCTGGGCTTCGATGCGATCTCCACGCTGTCGGAAGAAACCCGTGGCGGCAACCGTGTGGTCGGGCGCGCCACCTTGATGGCGCTGCTGATGGTGGCCGGCCTGTTCGTGCTGCAGACCTGGCTGGCGGCGCTGCTGCAGCCGAACCTGCAGCGCTACCCCAGTGCACAGGCCTCCAACGATGCGTTCTTCGAGATCGGCCGGCTCATCGCCGGGCCGTGGCTGCAGATCGTCATCGCGCTCACGGTGGCAATCAGCGCCGCGATTGCCAATTCGCTGGTTGCACAGGCGGCCACCTCGCGCCTGTTGTTCGCCATGGCACGCGACCGTCAGCTGCCGGGGTTCTTGCGCTACATCCATCCGCGTACCGGCGTGCCGCAGCGCGCCATCCTGCTGGTGGCGGGTTTGAGCATGGTGTTGGGCGAAGTGTTCGTGGGCCAGATCGCGTTGCTGTCCTCGTTGTGCAACGTCGGTGCGCTCACCGCCTTCATCCTGCTGCACGTTGCGGTGCTGTGGCACTTCCGTGGGCAAGGCCGCAGCCTGCTGTTGCATGGTGCGACGCCGTTGATCGGCATCGTGATCCTTGGCTACGTGTTGATCAATGCCGACCGGCACGCGCAACTCGGCGGTACCGCGTGGATGGCGGTGGGGCTGTTGGTGTTGGCGTTTCTGAAAGTCAGCGGTCGTTCCACCGAGTTTCGCGCCAGCGACGCGTTGGAATAAGCGCTGCTGCCGGTGTCGCTGTGCAGCAATGCGTTGCTGTGCAGTCGCTCGTCGGCAATCGACCTTGAGCATCGGGTCGTGCAGCGCGCATGGGTCTGCACGCTATTGGCCTTGCGCTGCCGCGCCGCGCCGTGCTGAATGCTTGCGCATGCCTCGTTTACCCCACCAGTTCGATGACACCTTGCAGGCGCATCGCGTCACACGGTGCGTGCGTGATGAAACGGAGCGACGCTCCCGAAAGCGATGATCTTTTTATCGATTGCCGACCTCTGAACGAGATTTTCAGCACATATTCAGATGTAAACATTCGCTAGTCTCGTTCGGCGCCACTGATGGCGCCCGCACGCTGCGGCCCCCGCCGCAGCCTGTCGTTCCCTGACGAGTAAGGACTACCCATGAATCGCAAGAATGCGTTGTACCTGGCGCTGTTTTCCGCAGTTTCCGGCTCCGCACTGGCAGCGCCGCCAACCGAGATGGACGCAGCGCCGGTCAGCACTGCGCCGCAAGCGGCCAAACTCGGCGCGGCAACATTGCAATCGGCAAGTCTGCGTGGCGGCATCCTGCCTACGCGCGTGGTGCAACTCACTGCGCCCACCAGCACCGAGATCGGTCGCGTGCGTGAGCGCCGCATTGCACAGGTCAAACATGGGCAGCCCTTGCAGATCGGTTTTTCGCGTGCGGTTGCCAAACCTTTGGTGAATCTGCGCACGCTCGATTGGCAGATGGCAGGCGATGGATCGCGCGTTGCGACCCTGAAGGTCAGCTCTGCACAGGCGGCCTCCTTGCGTGCATCGCTGACGCTGCGTGGTGCCGGCGCAACGCCGGGCGATCCATCCAAGGTGACGCTGCGCTTTGCCGGCGACGACGGCCGCGTGTTCGAGCAATCCGGTGCAAGCTTCGCCGCTGGCGGCAGCGACATCGGCTGGTCGCCGACCGTGAGCGGCGAGAACCTGTTGATCGAGCTGTCGCTGCCGGCCGGCCAGTATCCGGAGAACTTCAGCCTGAGCATTCCGCAGCTCTCGCATCTGGACATCAGCCCCACCGCCAGCGCACGCGACATGATGACCATTGCCATTGGCGAGAGCGATTCCTGCCAGAACGATATCGTCTGCCGTGCCAACCCCACCGCCGGCTTCACCAGTGCGGCAAAAGCGGTGGCACGCATGGTGTTCACCACCAGCGAGGGCTCGTTCTACTGCACCGGCACCTTGCTCAACAACACCAACTCGCCCAAGCGCAATCTGTTCTGGACTGCGGCGCACTGCATCAGCACGCAGACGGTTGCCAACTCGTTGCAGACCTACTGGTTCTACGATGCGGCCAGCTGCAACGGCAACACCGCCAGTTCGCAGGCGACCACATTGACCGGCGGTGCGTTCCTGCGTCACGCCAATACCACCCGTGACACCGCGTTGCTGGAACTGAAGACCGCACCGCCGAGCGGCGCGTTCTACGCGGCCTGGAACAGCGCGGCGATCGGTGCGACCGGTACCGCGATTGTCGGCATCCATCACCCAGCCGGCGACGTCAAGAAGTATTCGCTGGGCAGCGTGAATGGGCTGAGCACCTCCATCGACGGCAAGAGCCCGCTGTACCGCGTGGTCTGGAACGATGGTGTGACCGAAGGCGGCTCGTCCGGCTCGGGCCTGTTCACCGTCGCCAGCGGTGGTGCCTACCAGCTGCGCGGCGGCCTGTATGGCGGCTACTCGTTCTGCAGCGCGCAGACCGATCCGGACTACTACTCGCGCTTCTCGGACGTGTATTCCAGCATCTCCACCTACTTCGGCCCGTAAGCGGTTGCTGCACGTGGCAGGCGGTGCCTCGCCTGCCACGTGCCACTGCGCTTGGCCTGCGTGCAGCACTTCATCTGCATCGGCTTGATGATGCAGACTTGGCAGATCGTCCTTCACCTGGATCGGCATGCCCGTTCAACGCAATCGCCCTCTCATCGCCGCACTTGCACTGGCGACCTTGTCGCTGCAGGTCACCGCCAGCGCAGCCGGCAAGCCCGCCAATCGCGAAGAGGTCAAGGCATACGCGCTGCAGCTGTGCCTGGACAACAACTACGAGCGCAGCGGCAAATACAGCTCTGATCAGCTACGCGATCGCTCGTATCTGCTGACGACCTATGCGCTGGACAATGCCAAGGCCGGCGCCACCGACCGCCTGCATCGCTATGTCGCCGAGCAGACGGCAGACTTCTATCGCGCCGAAGTGCCGATGAAGGACGAAGCGCGCCGAGGCCCGTTCAACAGGATCTTTGCGCAATGCATGGGCTTCTATCGTTCGCCTGCACTGAGCGAGTTCATCGCGCAAAAACTCTGACTGATAGTGCGTATTCGCACGCCTGACGGGCTGGCGCGAGTCTGATACAGCGCCAGCACACTTACTCGATGCGTCGACAGGAGCCGCAATGCCCGCACCTTCTACACGCCGTTCCCGTCGCGAGGTGCTGCGCATCGCGCTGGCTGCTGGCACGCTGAGCGTGGCAAGCCAGCTCGGTGCTGCACTACGCAGCGAGCCGAAGGAAGAAGTTCCGTCATCTGACTTGGCATCGCCAGCGCCCTTCCCGGCCAACCGCAGCGTGCTGGTCCTGCTCGGCACCAAGGGCGGCCCGACGCCCTCACCGCTGCGCGCGGCAGCCGCCAATGCGCTGGTCATCGACAGGCAGCCTTACCTGATCGATTGCGGCAATGGGGTTGCCCAGCAACTGGCCAAAGCCGGCATCCGCCTGCCTGCGTTGCGCGACATCTTCCTGACCCATCACCATTCCGATCACAACGCCGACCTGCTCAACGTGGTGTGGCTGGCGTGGGCGAGCGGGCTGCAGACGCCGGTGCATCTGTATGGCCCGCCCGGCATCGCGAAGATGGTGGATGCGTTTGTCGACATGAATGCCATCGACATCGAGGCGCGCATCCGCGAAGAAGGCCGCCCGCCGTTCAAGCAGCTGATCCACGTGCACGAGTTCGACCAACCCGGCACGGTGCTGCAGAACGATCAGGTCACCGTCACCGCCACGCTGGTGGATCACTACACGCTCAAGCCGGCGTTCGCGTATCGCTTCGAAGCGCGCGACCGCACGGTGGTGTTCTCCGGCGATACGCGCTATCTGCACGCGTTGGCCGAGTTCGCGAAGAACACCGACATCCTGGTGCACGAGGTGATGTACTTGCCCGCGCTGGAAAAGATGCTCAAGACCAACGACAACGCGCCGACCTTGCTCGACCATCTGCTCAAGAGCCATTCCACCAGCGAAGAGGTGGGCAAGATCGCTGCAGCGGCCGGCGCAAAGATGCTCGTGCTCAATCATTTCGTCCCCGGCGGCGACCCGACGATTACCGATTCGATGTGGAGCGAGGGCGCGCGCAAGCACTATGCGGGGCCGATCGTGGTCGGCAAGGATTTGATGCGGTTGTAGCTGGCCAGATGGGCACTACGCCACCACCGGGCTGCGCAGCCCCCACGCGCTTGCGCCAGCTTTGCAGTACGCATCGATAAACGCCTGCTGCGATGGCATCTGTTGCACCGCGCGTTGGATCGGCTGCGCGATGCCGTCCAGCAGGCGATGCAGATCGCGATCGGACACTGCGCGCGCCAGCGGGTGATGCTGCGCAGGGATGATGCCCTGCCCCATCAACACGTGGGTCCAGGAGTCGACGCGAAACAATTCATCGGCAGCTTGCCAGGCATGCGCGCGTTCGCGCCAGGCGCGCAGGCGCAAGGCGAGCGATTCGGGCAGCTCCATCTCACGGCACTGGCGCCATAGCGGTTCGTCGCGCTGGGTGGCGTGGTAATGCAGGATGATGAAGTCACGCACATGTTCCATTTCGGCGCGGCTGATGTCATTGAACAGTTGCACCTGCGAGGGTGCGATGCCGTCTGCGGGGAACAAGCTGATCAAGCGCACCACCGCGGCGATGGTGAGATGGATGCTGGTGGATTCCAGCGGTTCGATGAAGCCGCTGGCCAGGCCCAGCGACACCACGTTCTTGTTCCAGGCCTTGCGCCGGCGGCCGGTGCGGAACGGCACCAACCAGGGATCCTTGAGCGCAGGCGCAGCCGCGTCGCGCAGCAGCTTGGCGTGGGCTTCGTCATCGGAGAGATGGCGGCTTGAAAACACCAGGCCGTTGCCGACACGATGCTGCAGCGGGATATGCCAGCGCCAGCCGGCCTCGTGCGCGATGGCGCGGGTGTACGGCACTGGCGGACCGACGGCTTCTGTCTGCACCGCCACCGCTCGGTCGCACGGCAACCAGTGGCTCCAGTCTTCGTAACCGGTGTGCAACGCCTGCTCGATCAGCAAGCCGCGAAAGCCGCTGCAATCGATAAACAGATCGCCATCGAGCACCTGCCCGTCTTCCAGCACCAGCGTGGCGACGTCACCACTGTCCGGTTGCACCGTCACTTGCTGGATCTTGCCTTCGATGCGCTTGACGCCAAACGCTTCGCTGCGTGCGCGCAGAAACTTGGCATACAACGCCGCGTCGAGATGGTAGGCGTAATTGACCGCAGGCTCGCGCAACAGTGCGAAGCGATCCACGCGCGAGGCCACGGTTTCCAGACAGTAATCGCCGAACGTGCCAGGCATGCCACGCCGCTGACTTTCCAGCCATAGATGGTGAAAGGCGCACACCAGCGTACTTTGCCCGGTGATACCGAACGGATGGATATAGCGCTCGCCCTGGCGACGCCAATGCTCGAAGGAGATCGACAATTTGAAGGTGCCGGCCACTGCGCGCAGAAACTCCTGCTCGTCGATCTGCAGGAAGCGATGAAAGGTACGGATCGGCGGCACCGTGGACTCGCCCACGCCCACGGTGCCGATCTGCTCGGACTCGACCAGGGTGATCTCGAGCAGCTCGCGGAACTGGTGCGATAGCGCGCAGGCAGCGATCCAGCCGGCAGTGCCGCCACCGACGATGACGACCTTGCGAATCCGGGCCTGGGTCACTGCGCACTCCTGTGGGATGGGCTTGGGGCGGTATCGATCATCAGCGATTTAGCCTGCCGATCAGCATCGCGCGCAGTTGTCGCGCGAGCGTGGGATCGATTGGGCCCAACGCATGTCGCGCCTGTTCGGGCAGGTGTTCGCCAGCACGCTCGGCAGGACCGAAGACGTAGTAATCGAACAACGCGCGCCAGGCGTCTTTTTCGGATGCGGGCCGGTCGCGAATCGCCCATAGCGCGTGATACAGCGCAGGCATCGGCGCCGGCAACTGCGCGGGTGCGCTGCTCCACCAGTAGTTGACCAGCACATTGAACGGCTGCAGCGATTGCACGTGATGCCACCACATGCTGGGAATGAACAACGCATCGCCCGGTTTCAGCACGGTGGTGCGCGCACGCGCCAGCGCAGCGGCAAATCGCGGATAACGCTGCAGATCCGGATTGGCAATATCCACCATGCTCACTACCTGCCCGCCCGGCGTGGGATCCAGCGGACCGGGATACAGGTTGGCCACCTGCTCTGGCGGAAACAGCGTAAAGCGGCGCTGCCCCACTGCGCAGCAAGCCAGGTTGTTGGGCGCGTCGTAATGACACGAGGCGATGACGCGATTGCCGATCCAGATGCTTGGCTGTACGCCGATGCCGCTGGCGGCAAAATCCAGATCGTTGCTGGCGCGCAAGCCCGGCAGGTTGTCGTCGACCGGCAACGACGCCAGATAGTACGTCGGCGGCTGCGGGTTATCGCGATGCGCGGCGATGGCATCCAATAGCGTGTTCAAGGTGCCGCGTTGCACATCGAAATTCAGCGCGCTGCAGTCCTCGGTGTAGAACGGGCGGCTGGCGATTTCCGGGCCGCCGTGGGAATACTGCAAGGCACGTCCGTTATCGTGCGCGCGCAACAGCGCCATCGCCTCGTCGGGGCTGCGTAGCCCTGCCTGCACGAGCGACCAGTCGCGTGCGATGCCGCGCAGCACCACCGGCTCGGCGGCGTCGCAGAGCGCGGCAAGCGTCAGTGCGTCGGGATGGCAATCGCTACGCTCTGCGATGGGCGCAATTGCGGCGATTGAAGACATGATGGAGGCGCTCACAGCCATGCGCTCAGGCATACGCTTCAGTAGCGGGCGCGGCCTGCATCTGCTGCAGTCGGCGCTGTTTCTCTGCCATCAACCGGCGCACGTTGTGCAGCGATGCCAGCATCAAGAATGCGCCTTCCAGATAACCGGCCTGGTGCAGTTGATGCAGCGCCTGCGCATCGAGTGCAGCCAGTCGATCGCGGTCGATCGCGAACAGGCCTTGCAGATGGGTGGCGTGGGCGGCATCCAGCGTCACGTCCAGTTGCACTGGCTGAATCAGCCCCAGCGCATCGAAGGCGGCCGCCATCGCCTGACCGGCATCCACACCGTCGCGAATGCCACGCAGCACACTGATGATGTGCTCCAGATACGGGCTATGACCGCCTTGTGGCAGAAACACCGCTTCGCCCTCGTCGCGGCTGACGCGCGGGTGCTCCAGATCGACATGGATCACCGGCTCCTGCACCAAGGCGCCATCGATGCGCTGCTCCTGGAAGCCGATCAGGAACGGGCCTTTGGCGACGATGCCCGGCAGATAACCGGCAGTCCAGCGGCCATCCTGCAGAAACAGGTTCTCGTCGTGCGCAAAGCCCAGCAGCGCCACCGACTGATAGCCGCCGGTGGCAGGGTCATTGCGAAAAAACAGCGGGTATTCGCGTTGCAGCTCGGCGAATTCGGTGACGAAGGCCGGCACCAGGCCGAGCGCATCGCCGAACTCGGCGCCAAAGCGCAGGATGACTCGGATGTCGTGATGCGCCACGTTGTTGAGCACTGCATATCGCGTCATCTAGAACTCCAGCGATGATCGGCGATGGATCACCGCATTACGGGGGTATGAGTCGGTCAGGCGGCAACATGCCGTGCCTGCCGGTGTCGAGCATTGCCAAAAAGCAGGGGGCCGGCAAGCGGCACAGCAGCATTGGTGGCAGACCTGCAGAACCAGCGTCGCGGTGATGCCCTAGCCACCATCGTGCTGGTTGCAGTTTGCGTGTCGGCGATCGCAGCGGATGCGTCTGGGCATCCGGCCCGGCAGTGCGGTCGCGGCCGCCAGCCGGATCGGTGGCCGCGCAGGCATCACGACTTAACTCATCTGCGCGGAGCGGCCAACCAACTCCAATGCGCTACCGTCGGAGCGCACGAACGGTGCGCTCTGAGCAGCATACGCGCAGGCATTTCCACCCCGCTGCACACCGGCCAACGCGCACCTGAGGTGCGCGCAGCGGCTTGTCAGTCGCTCTCAAAACGCATAACGCACACCCAGCGTGTAACGCGGTTGCTGGTCGATCAGGCGGATCATCTGCTTGTCAGAACGCCCATGCCAACGCACGTCTTCGCCGGTCAGGTTGATCGCCTCAAAGCCCACCGACAGCTGCTTGCTGAAGCTGTAACTCAGGCTCAGGTCCCATTGCTGGTAGGCCTCCACGTAGTACGGGTTGCGATTGGCATTGTCCTGATTGGCGGCGATCAGATACTCGTCGCGCCAGTTCCAGGCCAGGCGCGCGCTCCAGCCGTATTTTTCGTACATCAGCATGACGTTGGCGGTGTCGCTCAAGCCGAGCAGTGCGAACTGGTCGCGATCGATCACGGTGTTGTCGAAGCCCACATCACCTTCGACGATGGTGTAGTTGGCGTAGATACCGAAGCCAGTGGTGTCGAAGAAGTACTGCCCGCCGAGTTCCCAGCCATGGATGTTGGCCTTGTTCTGGTTGACCGGCCGCGACACATCGAATTGATACAGCGGGTCGGAGGCATTGCCAACGATGTCGTACGCATTCTCCAGGGCCAGGCTCTGCGCAGAGCTGCCGTTGTAGGCGGCCAATCCGCCGGTGGCCGCGGCGTTGCGCAACAACGCCATCGCCGCGAACAGCGAGGTGTCGTTGGCCGAGCAGGCGCCTGCAACGTCGTTGCCGGAGGCGCCAACCTGCGCAGCGCAGGCACCGCTTTGCAGGAACGCCAGCGCGGACTGCGCATCCGGCCCCGAGGTGGGATCGGTCAATCCGTACAGGGATTCGCGCGAGACCGTGTTGCCGATGAAGTTGCTGACGCGCTTGTTCCAGAACGTGGCCGAGATGTAGCTGGCGTCGGCGAAGTACCACTCCAGCGCCAGATCGAGATTGTCCGATTCCAGCGGGTCCAGCTGCGGATTCTGCGAGCTGCCACCGGCGCGGTTGGACGGGTTGATCAGGATCGATCCATTGGGTGTATTCGGTGTCGGCCCGGCGATCAGGTTGTTGTAGGGCGCACGCGCAATCGTCTGACCAAACGAAGCGCGTCCTTTCAGCTGATCGGTGATGTCGATGCTGAAATCGAGGTTGGGCAGGATGTAGTTGTAGCTAGTCTTTTCGCTGAAGGGCTGCAGCTCGGTGGAGCGCAACAACTGGAAGTCGTTGTTGGCCTGCCAGAGCAACGCAGTGGGCGTGGCCACCTGCGAGGTGGATTCCACATCGGTGCGCTCGTAACGCAAGCCCAGCCGTGTGTTGGTGGTCATACCGGAGATATCGCCCTTCAATTCCAGCTGCACGTAGGCGGCGCGGGTCTTCTCTTCCACTTGATTGTCGGCGCTGTAGTTCGGGTTGTAGCGAGTGGTGGCGCCGTACTGGCTGCCACCCCACAGGGCCAGCTGATCGGCATCGCCGCGCCACGCATTGGGCGCCGCACCGTTGGCGTTGAAGTCCTTGAACATGCCGGTAATGCTCACCGGCCGCAGCAACGCCTGCATGCCGGGCTCGTTGCCGGCATTGGCCACACTCCAGTCGCCAAGCGTCGAGTTGGTGTCGCTGGTGAGCCGGTTCATGGTGGTGTTGGCGCTGCTCACGCCGAACTGAAAGCGGCCGTCGTCGAAGTCGAAGGTGCCATCCATGCGCCCTTCCTTGATCTCGGTCACCTGCGATTGATAGTAGATACGCAGCACCTGCGAGCCGAGCTCGGCGGGGGTGAAGTCCGGATTGAGCACACCGTTGGTGCCAGCCAGGGAATCGGCAGCGGTGGGATACCAGGTGCGTGCGCCGATCGGCAGCCCGTTGTTGAAGCTCAACTCCTGCCCCCACTGCCCGCCGCAGGACGGGCCGTTGACGCAGTTGTTGGTGCCGGCGAAGCTGAAGTAGGTGGCACTGCCGCCGGTGACCGGGTCGTTGGGCATGCTCTTGGTTTTCGAGTTATGCGCATCGAACGACAACTGGAAGCGGTCGCTCACCTGCCAATCGGCATTGAAGCCGAGCGAGCCCAGCGTGTACTTCTGCTCGTTGCGCTGCTGCTCCATGCCGAAGTCCTTGGCACCGTTGGGCACATCGCGCAGATAGATCGGCGTTGCCACTGCCTGGCCGGTATCGAAGGTCAGATCGGTGAAGCTGTTGGCGCGTTGCAACCAGATGCCCTGCTCGCCGCGCTCTTCGCGGATTTCATTGGACGAATAGGTGTAATCCAGGGTCAAGGTCAGGCTGTCGCTGGGTGCGAACTGCACCACTGCCTGGCCGTTCATGCGCTCGCGCTGGAAGTCGGCGAACGCATAACGCAGGTCGTTGGGCATGCCGTACAACTGGCCGATCGCCGGTGCGTTGGTCACCACCGCATCCGGGCGCAGCGCCGGGTCGGTCCCGGTCCAGCGCTGGATGTTCCAGGTGTTTTCGGTGGCCTGCACCGAGCCGCCATGGCGCTTTTGATAACTGCCGCTCAAGCCGATACCGAAGGTCTTGTCGGGATTGGTATAGCTGAAAATGCCCGACACTTCCGGGGTGAGCGAATCGCCGAACGGCTGCGAACGGTCGGAGACCATCTTGGCGCCGGCATTGGCCACCACACCGGAGTGATTGAACGGCTTGTCGGTCTGGATATTGATGGTGGCGCCGATACCGCCGCTGGGCGCGGTGGCGCGGCTGGTCTTGTAGACCTCGATCCCAGTGATGGCCTCGGAGGCGAGCTGGGCGAAGTTGAAGGCGCGCGTGCCCACATCCACGCCGCCGATTGGCGTCTGGCCGGGTGCGCCAAATGCGTCGGCACCGGGAATCAGCCGGCCGTTGAGCGTGACCGTATTGAACTGCGGGCCGAAGCCGCGCGCGGTGACCTGCGCGCCTTCGCCATCGCGGCGTTCGATCGAGATACCGGTGATGCGTTGCAACGACTCGGCCAGGTTGGTATCGGGAAATTTGCCGATGTCTTCGGCGCTGATCGCATCCACCACACCGGCGGCATCGCGCTTGATGCCCATCGATTGATCCAGGCTGCTGCGAATGCCGGTCACGTTGACCGCATCGAGCGTGGTGGCGGTTTGCGCGCTGGATTGCGGCGGCGGCACTGGCGGCGCGGGAACGTCCTGCGCAAAGGCCGGATTGATGACCAACAGGCCACCGACGAAGGTGAACATGGCCTTGGACTTGAAATTGCTCAACGTATGACGCATCGATCTATCCTCGGGTCTGGAGTCCAACACCCACGGCCGTGGTCGCGGAATGCGACGCGGCGATTGTCTGGCCACGCGCCTTGCACGGCACGCGACATACCTTCCGTTGCAGAACGTCATCTGATCCCCCGCATCGAACCAACGGCGGATCCCCCTGATGCCAACCGTGCGCGTGCCACGTCCATGACGGACGCTGCCTGCGACGATCTGTACAGCACGTGCGACTGCCTTCCCTACCCTTGGATCTATTGCCGCCGCAGCCCCTGTGTGCCACGGCGTTCAATCGGCTGCTACCGCTCCATCAAGCGTGATAGCGCTACCACGCGGCGCAGACTAGTCATGCGTGTCGGTGCTTGTCACCCTGCGTTGCAACAAACACGCGGTGACACATCCAGGCACTCAACAACACGCGCGCTTGAGCCCGTACGGCATACGCAGACCTGCCGTGGCTGTAAGCGTTATCAGCAGCGGCTGCAGTGATTGCGCTTTGGTATTGGCGCTTCAGGTCGGGGCGATGATCGCCACAACGCCGCTGTCAAAAGTTGCGCAAAGTGTTATTGCGATCGCACTACGCAAGCGCGGAAAAACGGCACTGTTGACGCTGCAAGGCGACACCATCGCGCAACCATGCGAGCACATCCGTTACAGCAACGCGCGGCTTCGATGGCCATGCAAGCAGATACAAAAACGGCGCAATCGCTGAAATCGATTGCGCCGTTATTCGGTACGCGTCTGTCGTGTGCTGCACTTCGCGCATCCGCGCCATTGCAGCGCGGACGATTGCATCGGCGCCGCTAGCCGATCACGTCCAACTGGTTGTCGCCCCGCTGTGCATCGGGCAACACGTGATCCGGATCCAGTCGCACATGCAGCACTTTCTGTGTGGTCGGCAGCGTCAGCGTGGGTGCGGTGTTCTGCAGCCAGGTTTCCACCGGCACGCGCCGGTCCAGGTGGCTGCCGTCGGCCAAATCCACGCGCACGGTGACCGGCATCACCAGTTTCTGACTGCTGCGCAGCGTGAGTTGCACGCCCTTGGCAGGATCGTGATCGACGTAGTGCGCCTCGCTGATGCCCATATCCAGCTGCCAGTTGTTGAGATACCAACCGCGCCACCACCAGGCCAGATCTTCGCCGCTTTCGCTTTCCATCAACCGGAAGAAATCCGACGGTGTGGGATGTTTATAGGCCCAGGTGGCGATGTACTTGCGAAAGGCCGGATCGAAGCGTTCCGGCCCCAGGATCTGCTCGCGCAACAGCACCAACCCCAACGCGCCCTTGAAATAGGTCAACGAATGACGGTAGGTCTCGCTGGTGGAATCGGCGTTGTCCATCAGCGTCGGCGCGCTGGTGTCGGCCAGCAACGGCAGGATTTCGTCGACCGGGTTTCCGCCCTTGGGCGCATATTCCGAATCGCGCTTGGGCGCGTATTCGCCCTTGTTGAAGGCATCCGATGCGTACACGTCGATAAAGGTATTGAAGCCTTCATCCATGAACGCATGCCGCCGCTCGTTGGAGCCGACGATCATCGGGAACCAGGTATGGCCGATCTCGTGCGCTGTGATCCAGAACAACTCCTTGCCGCTGTCTTCGAAACCATCGAAGACGATGCCCGGATACTCCATGCCCGCGCCGTACCCGCCCAGGTTGATCGCGGCCGGCCACGGATACGGGTACCACTGCGAGAAATGTTCGATCGCGCCTTTGACGTATTCGGTGGAGCGGTTCCACTTGTCCGCGCCCACACCTTCCAGCGGATACACCGACATCGCCAGCGACTGCTTGCCACCCGGCAGCTTGATGCGCGCGGCATCCCACACAAACGCAGGCGATGCAGCAAACGCCACGTCACGGGTGTTGTCCATATGGAAGCGCCAGGTCTGCGTGCCCTTGCCCGTCGGCTTGGCCGCACGTGCAGTCACTTCGGCAGGCGTGCGGATCAGCACCGTGCGATCGCTGCCGCGTGCCTGTTCCAGGCGTTGCTGCTCGGTGCGGCTGAGCACCTCGGCCGGATTGGTCAGCGCACCGGAGCCGGCGACCAGAAAGCCCTCCGGCACGGTCACCGCATAATCGAAGTCGCCGTATTCCAGATAGAACTCCGAGCCCAGATACGGCTGCGTGTCCCAGCCGCGCAGATCGTCATACACCGCCATGCGCGGATACCACTGCGCAATCTCGTAGATCTCGCCCTGCTTGCTGGCACTGAACGCGGTACGCCCGCCCCAGGTACCGGGAATCGTGTAGCGGTAGCGGATATGCACGGTCAGCGCCTTGCCCTGCCCGGCCAGCGGCTGCGGCAGGTCCACGCGCAGACGGGTGTCGTCGACGACGAAGTGGGCCGGCTGGCGGCGCCCGCCATCGTCGATCTCGATGCTGGCGATCTGCATGCCGTCGGTGAACTGGGTGCGCCGCGATGGCCGGCTGGCGGCAGCGCGCGCATCGGCGCGATAGATGTTCTGATCCAGCTGCAGCCACAGTACGTCCAGCGTGTCGGGGCTGCGGTTGGTGTAACGGATCGCCGCCTCGCCGGTGAGCGTGTGGGTCGTCGGGTCGATGCTGGCGGTGAGATCGTAATCGGCACGGTTCTGCCAGAACAGCGGGCCGGGCACGCCGCTGCCGCTGCGGTAGGCGTTGGGTGCATCGGGCAGTTGCAGTGGCGCGAACAAGGCCAGCGGATCGAAAGGGCTGGCCGGAGCGGGTGCTGCGGTTGTGGAACTGGCTGGTGCGGGAGCGGCAAGTGCGGGCGCGGCAACGCACGCCAGTGACAGTGCAACGGTAAGCGATCGGCGCACGGTGGGGGTCATGCGAAATCCTGCGGCGTGGGGGACTCCCATCCTACGGCGCGCCTCGCCGCGCGCGGGAATGCCATTGGTCCCGGATGGCGCTACACGATTCCGCGGCGGCAACGCTCCGCTCGACGATCTGCGCGACAGGCATGCCGGTGATGCTGAGAGCGGCTACCAAAGCTAACCCACGCCTGCCTACCGCAGGGCGGCTGGTCTGTTGATTGGCTGCGGGGCCCTTGCCCGCCCACCATCGCGGGACACGCCGCAAGTACGTCCATGTAGGCTCTTACGCGGCATCCATGCCGCGTAAGGTCCCGCGACAGTGGGCGGGCAAGGACCAGGGGAGATGGTCGGTGTGCATGTTTTCAACAAAGCAGCCGACTCACTCTCTGGTGCGGTGTCCTCGCCGATTGCGGGACCGTGTGGCGGCATGGATGCCACCACCCAGCCCCCAGGGACGGGTTCACGGCGTGTCCCGCGAGCAGCGAGGGCGCCGCGCCCTCGATCCACTCAGCGTTTGACCTGGACTTCTGACGGCATCCACCAAGACGCGGCCGACAACACCAGACTCACCGCCAGGCGCCCGCTCGCTACGTTTTGTTAGCCACTCTTATTCCGCAATCAAGCTGCCCAGTCGCAAAGCCCCATCACCGTCGTGGCCCAGGGTGTCGCCCGGATTGCTCAGCCGGCAGCGGCGCAACGACAGACATCCGCAGCCGATGCAGTCGGTAAGCTGGTCGCGCAGCGCCTGTAGTTCGCTAATGCGCGCATCCAGTTGCCCGCGCCAGCGCGCCGACATGCGCGCCCACTCCGCACGTGTGGGGGTGCGCTGCTCCGGCAACACCGAGAACGCCTCCAGCACCTGCTGCAAGGGCACGCCAAGCCGCTGCGCCACGCGGATCACCGCAATCCGCCGCAACACATCGCGCGCGTAGCGACGTTGGTTGCCTGCGGTGCGCAGGCTGCGGATCAAGCCCTTGCGCTCGTAGAAATGCAATGCCGACACCGCCACGCCACTGCGCTTGGCCACTTCGCCCACGGACAACTCACGCTGCATTGCCTTGACCTCAACCTTGGTTGAGGCAGGATGCTGCGCGGCCATGACCGGTGCAAGTACCGATGTCATGGCTGTGCTCACGCTCGTTCCTGGATCTTCGATGCCCACCGACATGCCTACCGCAATCACCACGCCCGCCACGCCACTGGGCGCCACGCAACCCACTTCCATTCTCGCCGCGCCGTATCGCGCCGCAACGCTGGGCATGGTCGCGCTGGTATCGCTCAATGCCTTCGAGTCGCTGGCGGTTGCCGCCGCCATGCCGACCGTGGCGCGCGAATTGAACGGGCTGCCGCTATACGCGCTGGCCTTCGGCGGCACCTTGGCGACCAGCGTGGTCGGCATGACCGCCGCCGGGCGCTGGAGCGACCGGCGCGGCCCGGGCGGCGCATTGGGTGCGGGACTGCTGGGCTTTGTGATCGGGCTGTTGATCGCCGGGTTGGCGCCAAGCATGCCGCTACTCATCGCAGGCCGCTTGCTGCAAGGCCTTGGCGCCGGCGCGTATTCGGTGGCGCTGTACGTCATCGTCGGGCGGCTGTATCCGGAAGCGTTGCGGCCGCGCGTGTTTGCCGCGTTTTCGGCCGGCTGGGTGGTGCCCTCGTTGATCGGGCCAGGCATCAGCGGGCTGATCGTGCAGCATCTGGGTTGGCGCTGGGTATTTCTGTCGGTGCCGCTGCTGGCGATTCCGGCCGGGCTGATGTTGTGGCCGGCCATCCGCGGGCGCGCATGGTCGGGCGAACCGTCAGCCGACTCCAACGCCGCGTTCGGCTGGGCGATCGGTGCGGCTTTGGGCGTGCTCGGCGTGTATCTGGGCGGGCAGCTGCACGGCGCGCTGGCGTTGCTTGCGATGACGCCAGCGCTATTGCTGACGCTGTTCTGCGCCTGGCACCTGTTGCCGGGCGGCACGCTGCGGCTGGCGCGTGGCCTGCCCAGCGTGATCGCGCTGCGCGGCATTGCGGCGGCGGCCTTCTTCGGGTTCGAGGCGTTTCTGCCGTTGCTGCTGTCGCGCGAACGCGGCCTCTCGCCGCTGCTGGCCGGCGTGGCGCTCAGCGTGGGTGCGCTGGGGTGGTTCAGCGGCTCGTGGTATCAGGGTCATAGCCGCGCCGGTTGGTCGCGCGCACGCCTGCTCAAGATCGGTGCGTTGTTGATGTCGCTGGGCATCGTGATCAGCGCGGGCGCGGTGTGGCCGCTCATTCCGGTGCCAGTGGCGATTGCCGGCTGGGCGCTGGCAGGCCTGGGCATGGGCCTGCTGTATCCGAGTCTGTCGGTGTTGACGTTGTCGTTGTCGCCACCGGCGCAACAAGGCGCGCACAGTTCGGCGCTGCAGTTGAGCGAAGCGATTGCGGTGGCCGGCATGCTGGCGCTGGCCGGCGCGTTGTTCGCCGCGCTGCTGGCTTCCGCGACGTTGGCCGCGTACCTGAGCGTGTTCGCATTGGCGTGGCTGCTGGCGGTGGCGAGCTTTTTCGTGGCGCGGCGAGTGTGATGGCTGTGCAGCCGGCTTTGCCGATCCTGCCGGGATCGTTCAAATCTCGACTGGAAAACCATCGCCGCGAGCGGTTGGTCATTTTTTCGCCACCCATCTTGACAGCGTTGCAGGCCGCGGCCTGCGCTCACTTGTCCACAGCCTTGTGCAACTTCCATCCACAGGGGGTGTGGAAAACCTGCGCTGCTCGGCCTGCAGTGAAGGGCTTGCGCTCCACCAAGGCGTGTGTAAGGCGATGAAGCGCGTTGTCTGCGCTGTGCAGGGCGGGACCATTGCGCAGAGCGCAGCCACGTAGCCGGCAAACCTCACGAACGGCCACAGGTGAGGCAATCGCAATACGCAACACCGCCACCTTGCGGTGGCGATGCGCACTCACTACTGCATCAATCCACGATCACGTGCGGTACGAAGCGCGAGGTGTCGCGGGTGATCGGGCCATCGTCGTCGCGCATGCCCAGCCCGGCGGGGCGATCGGCCACCACCCAACTGCCCAACAGCGCATGCCGCCCGTCGAACACCGGCAGCGGATGGTGCGCCTGCAAAATCGCCGGCCCATCCACATACGGCCCATCGGTCTGCGCAGCATTGCCCTGTGCGGTGACCAGAGAGATATTGGCGCCCTCGCGCGAGAGCAGCGGCTTGCGCACCCAGCCTGCCGTCGGCGCTTCGCCGGCTTGCGCAAAGCGTGCAGGCAGCAGATTGGGATGGCCTTGATGGCGCTCCCACAGCAGCGGCAGGATGCCCTTGTTGCTCAGCACCGATTTCCATGCCGGCTCGATCAGGCGCACACGGTTGGCAATCAATGCCGGCCCGAAGCGCTCTTCCATCATGAATTCCAGCGGGTAAAGCTTGAACAGCGTGTGGATCACCCGGTCCTGCTCATCGGTGAACCAGCCATCGGCGCTCAGGCCGATGTCTTCGATGGCCACTTCCTCGGTGCTGATGCCCACCTGATGCGCGCAATCGCGCAGATACCGCACCGTGGCGCGATCCTCCAGCGAATCGCGTACCGCCGAAAAATGCATTTGCGGGCCGATCGCGCCATCCACCGCCAGCGCGCCCAGCGTTTCGCACAGCAGATCCTGGATCAGGTTGTACTGGTCGGTGCCCTTGGGCAGCACGCCGGCGGCGATCTGCTGCTCCAGCCACAACCACTGGAAATACGCCGATTCGTACAGCGAGGTGGGCGTGTCGTAATTGAGTTCGTACAACTTGGCCGGGCCGTCGCCGGCATACGCCAGATCCATGCGGCCGTACAGGTGCGGGTCGCGGTCTTTCCACGAATTGGCAATCCAGTCCCAGTAGAACGGCGGGATCGCCAGCTGCGTCATCAGTTGTTCCGAGCCGACCACCTCGTCCACCAACTGCATCGCCATATCGTGCAGGTCCTGGGTGGGCGCCTCGATGTCGTCCTCGATCTGGCGCAGCGAGAACGCGTAATACGCGCTTTCGTCCCAATACGGTTCGCCGTCGATGGTGTGGAAATGGAAGCCGAGCGACTCGGCCTGGTCGCGCCAATCGGTACGTTCTGCAATTGCGATCCGTTGCATGTCAGCCGCCGTATCCGGAACTGCGCCCGCCGCTGCCGAACGAACTGCGCGCCGCCGCACTGGAGCCGAAACCCGAGCGCGAGACGGTGATCGCACGCGACGGCATGTCGATGGCGCCACTGCGCCCGCGCACGGTGCCGATACGGTTGCTGGCCAGATCGCCATTGGGTTTGTAGTAACCGCCGCTGCGGTAATCGCGATACAGCGGCATCGCGCCGCCGTAGCGGTAGCCGCCGCCACCGCTCATGTTGCCCAGCGCATAGCCCAGCAGGAAACCGCCCATCGGCGGAATCCAGCTGTGCTGGCCCTGGGTCTGCCCCGGCACCTCGGTGCAGCTGCCGAACTGCGCATCACACTCGTAGCGCGAATTGAAGCGCGGCGCGGCCTGCTGATGCTTGGCCACCGCCTCGTCGTAAGCCTTGAGGCATTGCTGGATGTCGGTCTGTTCCTGCTTGATCTGGTAGCAGTCGGAGGCCGACTGCAGCACCACACCTGTCTCTGGTTCAGAACCACAACCGGTGACGAGGGCGGCCGGCAAGGCGGCCATCAAGGTGAGCTTGAGATTGCGTGAGCGCTTCATGCCTGTACTCCGTTACGGCGTGATCGCCGCAGCATTGATCAGCCCGACCGCGATCGACACCCCGGCCGAAAAAATGCCCGCCGCAGCGACGTTGTCGGTGATCTGCCGCGAGATGCGCCCGGCCACCACGTTGGCCAGCAGATACGCCACGATCTGAATCCCGCAGGCGACCGCGCCCCAGATCAGCGCATCGACCAGGCTCACCGAATGGGTGATGGCCGAATGCAGCGGCAATGCCACACCGATGAAGTTGCCGGCCAGTGCGGTGGCCGCAGCCACGTTGCCCTGCCGCAGCAGGGTGAAATCCTTGTGCGGGGTGACCAGGGTCACCAGCACCACCGCGACGATCAACACGCCCAGACCGGTGCCGAAGTAGGAAAGAAACGCGAGAAAACTCTGCAGGTTGATCGGGTTCATGACAGGACCAAGGTAAGTGGAAGACGAGCGCGCGCGCTCAGGTGATATCCAGATCGGCGACAGTGACATCGATGCCGACCGCATAGGTGACGCAGAATTCGTTGGGGCCGGAATCTTCGCCAGTGACCAGCAGGAATTCTTCACGCTGCAGCTCCGGCACGTCGCGGCTGTAGAGCATGGCGTAGTGGGTCAGATCGCCGTCGCGGCGCGGCGGCTGATAGCGGTACAGCACTTCGTCGTAGGCGATCGGCGGGATCCGCGCGGCATCGTCGGTGGACTGGGTGGCACGCTCCCAGCGTTTGCCGGCGTAGTCGATCTGCGCCGCACCCAGATGCGGATGCTGCATCACGAACTCCTGAAACGCCTGCTTGCTGGGCGGGTTGACCGTCTCGCAATACACGAACGCCTTCATCGCTTCCAGATCGCCGCCCACGGTGGTGACCTGCAAGAACGCATCATCGTCCAGGTAGAACCGATGCAGGGAATAGCCATCGCCCAGATTGACGTGGCCATAGCACGGGATACCTTGATGGCCGCCTGGCAATTCGGCAGTCATGGCCTCCGGCGCCATGCGATACAGGGTGGTGTCGATCTCCACCTGGCCACCGACACGCAAGCCCAGCGGCAGTGTGTGGCCGATCGCGCCGGTGCCGGACGTGGGCGCCGCGGGCGGTTGTGGTTGACCGAACAACTTGCTGAAAAAACTCATCGTCATGCACCTTGTGGCGATGGGGAATGGGGAACGGCGGCAGTGCGCAGGGCGTGCCATGCGATGGCGTGCGCAGGCACGCGCTGCTCGGCCAGGTAATACAGCATGGCACCGGCCGCCACAGCGGTGTGTGCGGGCGGGTTCAACCGCAACGCACCATCGGGCGCGCGCAGACCCAGCAACAAGGCGTCGCGCTGGCTGAAGTCGGCGGCCACGACGCAGTAATCCAGCGGGCCTACATCGGCCGGAACCGCAAGACTGAACTGGGTGGGGCCATCGTCCACCGACAGCAACTCCGCCGTGATCGCCGCACTGCCCGGATCCTGCGCAGCGCGCGCCAGGATCTCGGCGGTCATCGGGCGGGTGCATTCGATGGCCGGATAGTGGCAATTGACCAGCCGCGCGGCGCTGCCCGAATCGAAGTGCGCCACGATGTGCGCACGCGGCGCATGCGCCATCAGCGCGAACACCGCCGCCAGGGTCTGATCGTCAGATGGCGGGTTGACGATCACCCGCGCCGCGCCGGCGATGCCCGCACGCAGATACACGTCCGTGTGCGTATACGACTCGGCGGCGATGAACCGCATGTGGTCTGGCATCGGGTTCTCGGCTACGCCCTCGGCGATCAGCACCACGCCTTCGTCGTCGGTGGCGGTGTCCGAGAGCAACAGTTCCAGCAAACGCGCGGAGGCGGCGCCCTGCCAGCCGATCAGAATGGTGTGCCCGCGCAGATCGGCGTAAGCCATCTTGCCCATGTAGTGGCGCCTCCAGAAAGTGATGAGCACGCCGCTGGTCTTGGCCAGCACCGTGGCGAACAGCGCCACCGCGCCCGGCATCAACACGAACGCGGCGATATAGCGCCCGGCCACCGAGCCCGGCGACAGGTCGCCATAGCCGATGGTGGTGGCGGTGGTCATGTAGTAGTACGGAAACGCGTCCAGGCCGACGAGCTTGTGCTCGCCAGCCATCAACAACAACGCCCAACTCACGCCCATGTGGGCCAGCAGCGCCAGCGCCACCAGGCCCCAGCTGACGCGGCGCACATGGCGCCGCAGTACCCGGAACAACCGTCCGACAATGATCATGGCGCGTCCTGTGCCGTGCGGTGGATCAGCTGTCGCTGCGCGGAACCTGCTGCACGTCGCGCACCTGGCCGATCAGCGGCGCAGTGCCGCTGGCGGTGTCGTGGCCGAGTTGGGCCGGCTTCTTGAAGCGTGCCAGCACTGCGGCAGCGTTGGACTCGCCTTCCATCAGGCCGGCTGCGGCCAGACGCCGGTTCAGATCGCCGTCGCCGCTGGACGATTCGAGTTCTTCGGCCGATTCGATGCGTGCGGAAGTCTCGGCCTGACGCGCCTTGATCCGCTCCAGCGATTCCAGCGCCGAGCCCATCTTGCTGCTGGCACCGGAATGCCGCGCGGCAATCGCCGCCTGCGCCTTTTGCACCGCGTCGGTGGCCTTGACCGTGTCGATCTGCTGGCGCATGCCGCGCAGCTGATTTTCGGTCTTCTGGATGGTGGCCTTGAGCGTCACCACCGACTGGTCCAGCGCCGTCTTGGAGGCCTTGTCGCCGGCGTCTTCGCTTTCCAGCGCGGCGAGCTTTGTCGCCACATCGTGGGCCAGCGATTCGTCGCCCTTGGCCAGCGCACCTTCGATATAACGCGTGTATTCGGCCATCTTGCCGGCGCGCGCGTCGATCTTCTGCTGGGCCAGCTTGCTCTGTGCCATCAGCTTGGTCAGCTCTTCGCGCGAACGCGTGAGCTGGGCGCCGGCATCGCGCATTTCCTGGTCCAGGATGCGCAGCGCATTGGCGTCGACCGCCTTCTGGCCGGTTTCGTGTGCAGTGCCACGCAGCAGCGTGATCAGCTTTGAAAAGATACTCATGACAACACGCCTTTAGGAAAAGTACGGCTTGAGAGATTCGGCGGCATCCAGCGTATTGGCCGCCAGGGTCTGGATTTCCTCGTCGATCTGGTCGAGCGTGGACGACGCCGACAGCTCGCCGAAGACCACATACGCGTCCTTGCCGTCGACCTGCACCAGACCCAGATTGGACAAGGGATTGAGCGGATTGAGCCGCAGGCAGGCGTCGTTGAAGGCCGCGCGGTCGCTGACCTGGTCGGCATTGGCCAGCAGCGTGGACACGAACACCTGCGAGCCGGAGGCGGCGACCTGGATCTGCATGTCGCCGTGGTCGGCCAGGGTGAGGTTGATGGCCGGTTCCAGCCCGTCGATCAGCTCGACCTCAATCGGCTGGTCGCGGTAGCGCTCGGCCAGCAGGCCGTGCAATTCGACAGTGGTGTACTGCGTCATACGATGTCCTGTCCTTTGGTCATGCAGCGGTGGTCGAGCAATGACCGGACATACTACAGACTGTCCGCGACCGGCAGAAAGGGCCGGAAGTCAGTCAATCAGGCCGACGGCGGGCGGAAGCAAACCATCCGTTCAGGTGGCTCGAAGCCACACGCCGGCAGGCGCACTCACGGATACAGCATCCGCTTGCTCCAGCGGCTGGCCGCATCGGCCTCGTAGCGCCAGCGCTCGTGCAGGCGAAACTTGGCGCCGTACCAGAACTCGAACGCCTGCGGCACCACCCGGAACCCGCCCCAGCCATCCGGGCGCGGCACCGCGCGGCCTTCGAAGGTGGCCTCGACCTTGGCGATGGCCGCGTCGAACTCCTCGCGCGAGCCCAGCGTCTGCGACTGCAGCGAGGCCCAGGCGCCGATCTGGCTCATGCGCGGGCGCGAGGCGAAGTAGGCATCGGATTCGTCCGCACTCACCAACTGCACGCCACCTTCGATGCGCACCTGAATGCCGGCCTCGCGCAGGCTGCGCCACAGGAACAGCAGCGCCGCCTGCGGATGGGTCTGCAAATCGCGGCCCTTTGCGCTGTCCAGATGGGTGTAGAACACGAAGCCGCGCGCATCGAAGGCCTTGAGCAACACAGTGCGCGCGCTCGGCCGGCCGTCCACGCTGGCGGTAGCCACGGTCATCGCGCTGGCTTCCAGTTCGGCGCTGTTCTGTGCCTCGGCATACAACGCGGTGAAGGTGGCAAGGGCTTCTGCGTACAGATCGGTCATGACGGTGCGTGGGCAGCAAGATTGGCGCCTATTGTGGGCGCATCGCGTGTGCTTCGCCTATGTCCGCACTGTCGCAGCCATTGATCTGCCCGCGGCGGCGGCAGGTGTCGCTGCCGAGGCACGCAGTCGCAGGTCACACCGCACGAATGGTTTCAGGCCGCGCCGATCGGCCCGGCGCGCGGGCGTGAATGCTACGATCCCTGCGCATGAACCCCGCTCCCAATCTCGTGATGGTCGGCCCGATGGGCGCCGGAAAAAGCTGCATCGGCCGTCGCCTGGCCGAGCGCTTCGGGCTGGATTTTGTCGATGTGGATCAGGCCATCGTCGAGCAGGCGGGCAAGAGCATTCCGGCCATTTTCGAACAGCACGGCGAAGCGCGGTTTCGGCAACATGAAGCCGAGACCTTGCAAACACTGCTGGAGCAGGACAACAAACTGATTTCCACCGGCGGCGGCGCGGTGCTGGATCCGCTCAACCGCCAGCGCATCCGCGAGCGCGGGTTTGTGGTGTACCTGCACGTGAGCGTGCCGGCACAACTGACCCGTTTGGCACGCGATCGCAATCGCCCGCTGTTGCAACGCGCCGACCGCGAGCAAGTGCTGCACGCGATGGCCGAGCACCGCACTCCGCTGTACCAGGAGGTCGCCGACCTCAGCCTGGAAACCGATCACTTCTCCCCCGCCGAGGCCACCGCGCAGCTGGTGCTGCGCCTGGCCGCGCAATGGCGCATGTCGAGTACCCCCGCATGACACTCCCCCGTTCCTCGCGCAGCGTCGATGTCGACGGCGCACAGCCGTACACCATCACCATTGCCCCCGGCCTGCTGGCGGACGGCGCGCATCTGGCCAGCCATGTGCGCGGCCGCCATGTGCTGCTGCTCAGCGACTCGCAGGTGGCCCCGCATTACGCGGCCGGAGTGCGCACTGCCCTGTTGCAGGCGCGCCCGGACCTGCAGCTGGGCGAGCTGGTGATCGCCGCCGGCGAAGCCTCCAAGACGCTGGACAATTTCGGCGCAGCGATCGCCGCATTGGCCGAATTGGGCGCCACCCGCGATGCCTGCGTATTCGCGCTGGGCGGCGGCGTGGTCGGCGACCTGGCCGGCTTCGCAGCGGCCTGTTGGATGCGCGGGGTGGATTGCGTGCAGTTGCCCACGAGCTTGCTGGCGATGGTGGATTCCTCGGTCGGCGGCAAGACCGCAGTGGACATCCCGCAGGGCAAGAATCTGGTCGGCGCGTTCCATCCGCCGCGCGCGGTGATCGCCGACACCGACACCTTGCGCACCCTGCCCGCGCGCGAGCTACGCGCCGGCCTGGCCGAGGTGATCAAGTACGGCGCCATCCGCGACCCGCTGTTCTTCCAATGGCTGCATGCCGAACGCCGCGCGCTGCTGGACAGCGACGCTGCCGCACTGGCGCAGGCCATCGCGCGCAGCTGCGAGCACAAGGCCGAGATCGTGGCGCGCGATCCACTGGAAAAAGGCGAGCGCGCCCTGCTCAACCTGGGCCACACCTTCGGCCACGCGATCGAGACCGAACAAGGCTACGGCGCGCCCGGCAACGACAACCTCAACCATGGCGAAGCGGTGGCGGTGGGCATGGTGCTGGCCGCTCGGCTCTCGGCCGCGCTGGGCATGAGCACTGCGCAGGACACCGAGGCGCTGCGCGCGCTGCTGCGCGACTTCGACCTGCCCACCGAGATCCCGCCCGGCCTGTCACCGGAAGCCCTGCTGGAGCGCATGCGGCTGGACAAGAAGAACATCGCCGGCCGCCTGCGCCTGGTGTTGTGGCGCGGCATCGGCAAGGCCGAGGTGGTGCCCGATGTCGACGAGGCCGCGGTGCTGGAGATTCTGGCGGGCTGAGGCCTGCCAGCAGGCTAGACGGCTGCGCAACGCCGCCGCTCACTGTCTCCAGCGCATTCGTAGGAGCGCCCCCGGGCGCGACAGGTCTTCTCGATAAATCCCATCGCGCCCAGGTGCGCTCCTACGCACTGCCTGCTTGCCAACATCTGCGCGGGCGGGACGTGACGTCGCTCGGGAACGCACTGGCAGACGAGGGCGCCTGCCAACTCGTGCTTCGCAACCGGAGCAACCCGGCGCGCCCACTGCTCCCAGCCTTCAGCACCGCCCGGCTACAATCGGCGCCATGCGTATCCACTTGCAACACGATCCCGGCGGCAATGCGCCGCTGCGTTATGTCCAGCTGACCCTGCAACCGGATCTGTTCGGTGGCTGGGAGCTGCTGCGCGAGAGCGGCGAGATCGGTGGACGCTCGCAGCTGCGACGCGACCAATACCTGCTGCAGGATGAGGCGGACCGGGCCTTCGACAAGGCACGCGACACCCACCTCAAACGCGGCTTCCAACTCATCACCGGCGGCGCCGACGCGCCGCGCTGAGGAACACCATGCTCAAGAACGATCGCCTGTTGCGTGCCCTGAACCGCCAGCCCGTCGACCGCACCCCCGTGTGGCTGATGCGCCAGGCCGGTCGGTATCTGCCGGAATACCGCGCCACCCGCGCGCGCGCCGGCAGCTTTTTGGGCATGGCCAAGAACCCCGAGATTGCCTGCGAAGTGACGCTGCAACCGCTGCAGCGCTTTCCGCTGGACGCGGCGATCCTGTTCTCCGACATCCTGACAATTCCCGATGCGATGGGCCTGGAGCTGTACTTCGTCGAAGGCGAAGGCCCCAAGTTCCGCCATCCGGTGCGCGATGCGGCCGCGATCCATCGGCTGGGCGTGCCGGACATGGAAACCGAGCTGCGTTACGTGATGGATGCGGTGCGCCTGATCCGCCGCGAGCTGGATGGTGCGGTGCCGCTGATCGGTTTCTCCGGCAGCCCGTGGACGCTGGCCTGCTACATGATCGAAGGCGGCGGCAGCAAGGAATACGCGCGCATCAAGGCGATGGCCTTCAACGCGCCGGAGGTGCTGCATCACCTGCTCAGCACCGTCACCGATGCAGTGATCGCCTATCTGTCGGCACAACGCGCGGCCGGCGCGCAGGCGCTGCAGGTGTTCGACACCTGGGGCGGCGTGTTGTCGCCGGCGATGTACCGCGAATTCTCGCTGCCCTATCTCACCCGTATCGCGCGTGAGCTGGAGCGTGGCGACGGCGCCGAGCGCACCCCGCTGGTGTTGTTCGGCAAGGGCAACGGCGCCTACGTGAGCGAACTGGCCGCCAGCGGCGCCGAAGCGGTGGGCGTGGACTGGACCATCTCGCTGGCCGACGCCGCACAGCGCGCTGGCGGCCGCGTCGCCCTGCAGGGCAACCTGGACCCGGCCACCCTGTACGGTTCGCCCGAGGCGATCCGCGCCGAGGTCGGCAAGACCCTGGACAGCTACGCCCAAGGCAACGGCGGCTCGCGCGAAGGCCACGTCTTCAACCTCGGCCACGGCATGTCGCCGGATATGAATCCCGAACATGTTGGGGTGTTGGTGGAAGCGGTGCAGACGCTGAGCAAGCGCTGATCCAGGCGCGATCGACAGCGCGCGAGTAGCGCTGTCGATGGCTCGCTCAGAAGCCGATCAGTCAACCAGACGCCGCTCTCTTTCCTACAGCCACCGGCAACAACCGGTGGTGCTTGCATGCGTACCGGCGTGGGACCTTATGCGGCATGGATGCCGCAGAAGAGCCTACAGGGATTTACTTGCGGCGTGTCCCACGCCGGCACGCGTGCAAGCACCCTTAGTAACCGAGCATTTCGCACACAACCGGCAGACTTCATGTGCGCGGTCGATCGGAGCGCGGTGCCGTATCCGGTGTCGGGACACGCCGTGAATCCGTCCATGGAGGCTCAGTGGCGGCATCCATGCCGCCACATGGTCCCGCCCCCGGATACGGCACCGCGCCTTCAATATTCGCGGCCGCTGCTCGAAAAGCGATGCATTCAACCGGCGTCACGCCTGCGGATTCCAAAGTAAAACCTGGCACGCGTGCAAGCGCCCTCAGTGGCCAATCAACCGCGTACGTTTTTCTGAGTTCGTGCACATCAGCGCGGGGATAATGCGTTGTCCCTTCGACCGCGATCACCATGTCTCAGCCCGTTCCCGTCTTACGTGACTACGACAGCATCAAGCCGTTGCTGTGGCTGGTGTCGCTGGCGATCTTCATGCAGATGCTGGATGCGACCATCGTCAACACCGCGTTGCCGTCGATGGCAGCGAGCCTGCATGAAAGCCCGCTACAGATGCAGTCGGTGGTCTTCAGTTATGCGTTGGCGGTGGCGATGTTCATCCCCGCATCGGGCTGGATTGCGGATCGCTTCGGCACGCGGCGCACCTTCCTTGCCGCGATCATCGTGTTCACGCTGGGTTCGCTGCTGTGCGCGGCCGCGCAACAGTTGCCGCAGCTGGTAGCAGCACGCGTGGTGCAGGGCATCGGTGGCGCGATGTTACTGCCGGTGGGCCGCCTGGCGGTGCTCAAGACGGTGGCGCGCGCCGACTTCCTGCGTGCGATGAGTTTCATCGCGATTCCGGCACTGATCGGTCCGCTGATCGGCCCCACCTTGGGCGGATATCTGGTCGAAGTCGCCTCCTGGCACTGGGTGTTCTTGATCAATCTGCCGATCGGCGTGATCGGGTTTATCGCTGCACTCAAGATCATGCCGGATCACTATGGCGATGCGCGCAAACGCTTCGATCTCATCGGCTATCTGATGCTGGCATTCGGCATGGTGGCGCTGTCGTTGGCCTTGGACGGCATCTCCGAACTCGGCCTGCGCCACGCCTTCGTGATGCTGCTGGCGATCGGCGGACTGGCTGCGTTGGCCGGTTACTGGCTGCATGCGGCCAGCGCGCCGGCGGCGTTGTTTCCGCTGGCCTTGTTCAAGGTGGCCAGCTTTCGCATCGGTATTTTGGGCAATCTGTTTGCGCGTGTCGGCAGCGGCTCGATGCCGTTCCTGATTCCGCTGTTATTGCAGGTGGGCCTGGGCATGAGCCCGATGCATGCCGGGCTGATGATGGTGCCGGTGGCGCTGGCCGGCATGGCCGCCAAACGCGCCGCCGTCAAGTTGGTGGGCCGCTTCGGTTACCGCCGCATCCTGATGCTCAACACCGTATTGGTGGGACTGGCGATGGCCAGCTTTGCCTTGATCGATGTCGGTCAACCGCTCTGGCTGCGCTTGCTGCAGCTGGCGTGCTTTGGCGCGGTGAATTCGCTGCAATTTACCGTCATGAATACCGTGACCCTGCGTGATCTGGACCGCGAACAGGCAAGTCCCGGCAACAGTTTGCTGTCGATGGTGATGATGTTGGCCACCGGCTTCGGCGCGGCGGCTGCGGGCAGTCTGCTGGCCGCGTTCAACACGCATCTGGGCGACAGCCATGGCGCCACCGCAGCGCTGCATGCCACCTTCCTGTGCGTGGGCGGCATCACCTTGTCGTCGACATTGATCTTCTGGCAGCTGGCCGAGACGCGGCCGCATCCCAAACATGTGGAAGAAGTTGCCGAGTAGCCATGCGTGTGCGGCAGTACCTGGTGCAGTACGTGAGCGAATCACCACCCGGGATTTCAAGCGCGGCAATAGTTCTTAAATCTCCTCGCGCGGGCGCTTGCTTCGCAACGCCTCGGCGATGGTGTCGGCGAGCATGTCGCCGGTGAGTGGCTTGCGCAGGAAACTGTCGAATCCGGCTTGCTCCGCAGTAGGCTCGGCTGCTTCATCAGAACGCGCGGTGACTGCAATCAGCGGCATGTCGTAGCCGAACACGCGCAGCTGCCGCGCCAGCGCAAAGCCATCCAGGCCCGGCAGATCCAGATCGAGCAACGCCAGGTCGAAGGTGTTGTCGGCCGCTTCGGTCAGCGCGGCCAGCCCGTGCGGTGCGTGCACCACCGAGTGGCCTTGCGAACGCAACAGGCCAACGATGACCTCGGCGATGGTGGGGTCGTCTTCCACCAGCAGGATGCGCTGCGGGGCGACCGCTCCACCGGCACGCGCCACCTCGCCGCCGAGCGTGGCGTTGGAGGCGACCCAACGCAGCGGTAGATCGACGACAAAGCGCGTGCCGGCGCCGAGGCGACTGATCACTTCGATATGCCCCCCCATCGCCATTGCCAGTTCCTGGCAGATCGCCAGACCCAGGCCGCTGCCACCGTAGCGCGAGGTGGTCCTGGCGCCGTCGCCTTGTTCGAAACGCTGGAACAGACGCGCCTTTTGCTCGGCATTGATGCCCGGCCCGGTATCGGCCACCTCGAAACGCAGGCCTTGATACGAGCCCAGCGTGGTCAGCTTAAGGCCGACAACGCCGCGCTCGGTGAACTTGATCGCGTTGCTGAGCAGATTGAGCAGAATCTGGCGGATGCGGGTGACATCGCCGCTGGCGGTGATGTCGCCGAGCAGGCCCACTTCCAGGCTGAAACGCAGGCCGCGCTCCTGCGCCAGCGGTGACATCAAGCCTTCCACTTCGGCCACCAATTGGCGCACCGAAAAGGGCTCCAGATCCAGTTCCAGGCGCCCGGATTCGATCCGCGCCAGATCCAGCGCATCGTTGACCAACCGCAGCAGATGCGCGCCGGCACGCCGGATCGATTCGGTATAGCTGCGCTGTTTGTTGTCCAACGAGGTCTTGAGCAACAACTCGCTCATGCCCAGCACACCGGTCATCGGCGTGCGTACTTCGTGGCCGAGCGTGGCCAGGAAACGTGTCTTGGCGAGCGAGGCCTGCTCGGCAATTTCCTGCTTGTGCACCGCCAATTGCCAGGCATTCAAGCGACGCAGGCGACGGCGATACAACAACACCGTCGCGGCGATGACGCATAGCGCGAGCAGACCCAAAAAGACCAATCCCCAGGGCGCCAGCCACCACGGCGGCAGCACCTGGAAGCGTAGCGTCTGACTCGCCGACCAGATGCCCTCGGCGGTGCGCCCTTGAATTTCCAGCGTGTAGTGGCCCGGCGACAAACGCGAAAACTGCCGCTCGCCACTGGGCCCGACGTCGATCCAGTCCGGGTCGTAGCCGCTGAGGCGGAAGCGGTAACTATTGGACTCGGAATCAGCCAGGCTGAGCAGGCGCGCAACGATGTGAAGATCGCGATCGGCGTCCTGCATTGTGAGCGGCTCCTGTCCTGTGATATCCAGCCCACGCTCCCCGCGCCGCAAGCCCACTCGCTCGATAATCAATGGCGGCCTGCGTGTGCTGGGTCGCATCGTGGCCGGATCGAACACCACCACGCCATCAGGCGCCGCGCCAACGATCTGCCCGCTGCCCGCCTGCACCAGTGTGTTGATTAGCAACTGCTGATTGGGGAGCCCATCGTGCACCCCATACACACGCACCAATCTGCTGCCAGGATCGATCCGGATCAGGCCGCGCTGACTGGACACCCAGGCCACTCCCCTGGCATCGACCACCATTCCATTGGGCGCCACCATCGGAAACTCCTGGTCTTTTCCAACGGTATCCAGGTGCTTGAGCTGCTTTCCATCCCACAGATATCGGCGTATCTCGCCCGCCAACCCGGTCCAGACCACGCCGCCCTCGCCAAGCCGGAAAAGATAGGTCGGCACGGATGGCGCACCGTCGACGGGGATAAATCGGTCGGCAGTGGGGTCCCAGCGCCTTAGACCGGCATTATTGCTCAGCCATATCTGACCGTCGGGACCAAGGCGTATGTCCAGAATGGTCAATGCTTCCAGTCCATGACTGCCATTGACGATGGTCCGGAGCAACTGTCCATCTTCGTTCCGGATTTGAAGACCATGCTCCAGCACAGTCACCCACAGTCGGCCCTGCGCGTCCTCTGCCATCCAACTCGGTCGGTCCGCAGCACCGTCGGGATCGGGTTCCACATCTTCCCGCAGTTGCCAGCGTTTGACTTGTCGCGTCCGCGGGTCGTAGCGGACCAACGATCCTTGTACACCGATCCAGACGAACCCGCGCCTGCTTTCGAGCATGGCGTCTGGCGGACGAGCTCCGTCGATTTTGGCCAGATGCTTCTGCAGTTGGCCGGTGGTCGGATCGAGATATTCCAGCACGCCCCGGCTACCAGCTAACCAGGCACCGCCCGAAGACGAAGGCGCTGTCGACAGCACGGAGGGATTGGCCAGCGACTGTGGATCATCGCTGTGGTGCGCCAGCACCGCAAAGGTGTCCCAATGCGGAGGCAGGTGCCACAGACCGCCTTCAAGCGCCGCAAACCACAGCCCGCCCTCCCGATCTTCGTAAGCTGTGATCCAGTTTCGCCTGACCAGACCATGCGCCGACAAGCTGTAGATCGGCACGCTGCTGAAGTCGGTTCCTGCAGAAGACAGGGCGATGCCGCCGTTAGTGTCCAGCCAGTAACGCCCGCCACGATCATGCAGCAGGATACCCAGGACACGCTGCTTGCTGACCGCGTTTTTCCATGGCTGAAGACTGACCTGGCCGTTGGCGTTTATGCTAAACGCATCACCTGCGATATCCGAGATCCAAAGCGTGTCGCCACTGCGCTCCATGTACAACCGATTGACGGCTTGCGTGGTTCCAGGAAGCGGCACTCGCTCGAAATGCGCACCATCCCAGCGAGCCAGCCCTCCAGGGGTGCCAATCCACAAGGTCCCGTCGGGCGCGACCTCGAACCCGTTCACGCTGTCGGACGGCAGACTGGCGGAGTCGCCGGGCACGTTGGAAAATCGCTGCATGCTGCCGTCGGGACGTCGCCGGTACAGTCCGTGGGCAGCGGTGCCAAGCCAGATGTCGCCGTTCGGAGTCTGTGCCAGCGCCCACACCGTAATTTCGGCCAACTCTGGGAATTGCGCATTCTGCAGGCGTGTGAAAGCGCGTGTTTTGGCGTCCAGAAAGCCGGCACCGCCATTCTCGAAACCCATCCACACCCGATTGTCGCCATCGACGCAAATGGTCCAGATCGCGTTGCTGGTCAGCCCGTCTTCCATCCGCCAGATGCGATAGTTGCGTCCATCAAATCTAGCTAGTCCGTCATCGCTGGCGAGCCAGAGATAGCCCTGCTTGTCTTCGGCAAGTTCACTGATGGTGTCCGACGGCAGCCCGTCGGCGACCGTGACCTGGCTGGGTACCGGCGTAAGCAGCGCACGTGTATTCGCCAGTGCAGGTCGCACTGCCACGCACAGACACAGCGACACTGCCGCGATTAGCCAATAGGAAAAACACAAAAAAAGGCGCACTGGATACGTTTCACGACAAGTCGCCGCATAGTGCGGGCCAAGCGCGGTGCGGGCAAGCCCGGGCACTCATCGTGCCGCTCATCCATTCTCACTCCACTGGGATTCGGCCGCCGGCATTGCCCGAACTGCGCGCCCCTTGCGCGCAGCCGCAATCGCTCCGACCAACATATCGGCGGTGACCGGCTTGCGCAGGAATCCATCGAAATCTGCTGCTTGCGCCTGGCGCTCCGCATCGCCGTCGGCACGCGCGGTGACTGCGAGCAGTGGGAACCCATGCCCGAGCCGGCGCAGTTGCGATGCCAGCGCAAATCCATCCAGGCCGGGGAGATCCAGATCCAGCAGCGCGATGTCGAAGCCGCCATCGACCGCCTCCGACAGCGCCGCCAACCCGTGCGCGGCATGCACCACCCGATGGCCGCGGCCCATCAGCAGGCCGGAGATCACCTCGGCCACGGTCGGCTCGTCTTCCACCAGCAAGATGCGCAACGACTCACCGGCCACCGCGCCCAGCTCGCCAGAAGCGATGCGCACGCCGGAGCGATCGATCGGCAACGGCAGGTCCACGCTGAACTGGGTGCCGACGCCAAGCCTGCTGCGCACGCGAATCGTGCCCTTCATCGCCACGGTGAGTTCCTGGCAGATCGCCAGCCCCAGCCCGCTGCCGCCGTAGCGAGCGCTGGTGCGCGCGCCGTCGGCTTGTTCGAATCGCTGAAACAAGCGCTTCTGCTGCTCCGGCCCGATGCCCGGCCCGGAATCGCGCACCTTGAAACGCAGCACCTCGCCATGCCGACTGACCGTGAGAGAGACCTCGCCGCGTTCGGAAAACTTGATCGCGTTGCCGAGCAGATTGATCAGGATCTGGCGTACCCGCGTCGCGTCGCCCAGCACCACCAACTGCGCAGGCAATTGATTGCGATAGTGAAAGCGCAATCCGCGCGCTTCGCTGATCGGATGCATGAAATCGGCCAGTTCCTGGGTCAGTTGCGCCGGGTCGAACGGCTGCTGCACCAGCTCCAGTTTGCCGGCTTCGATACGCGCCAGATCCAGTGCATCGTTGACCAACCGCAGCAGATGCGCACCGGCCTTGCGGATTGCGTCGACGTGACTGCGCTGCTTGGCATCCAGTGGCGTGGCCAGTAGCAGTTCGCTCATGCCGAGCACACCGGTCATCGGCGTGCGTACTTCATGTCCCAGGTTGGCAAGAAAGTTCGATTTGGCCACCGAGGCCTGCTCGGCAAGCTGTTGGCGTTGTTGTGCCAGCACCCATTCCTGCTGGCGTCGCACCCGGCGCCGCCAGGCCCACACACCCAGGCATGACAGCAACACGCACAGCAACGCGGCCACCAGCTGCGCCGGTGTGCTCAGCCACCACGGCGGGCGCACTTCCAGCTGCAACGTGGGCGCAGCGACCCAGTCGCCCTCTCCGGCACGCGCCTGCACTTCGATACGGTAGTCGCCGGGCGGCAAGCGCGAAATCACACGTTCGCCGCCGGCGCCCTGCTCCACCCAACGTTCGTCGTAGCCGTCGATGCGGTAACGATAATGCGCAGAGGCCGGATCGACGAACGACAGCAATCGCGCACTGATACGCAGATCGCGATCGCGCGCCTGCAGCACCATCGGCACCTTGTGAGAGACCGGTTGCGAGCGCTCGGCATCGTTACGGCGCACCTGCACCGATTCGATCACCAGCCGTGCCGATGGCGCAGCGGAAAACGGCCGCGATGGGTCGAACAGCACGATGCCGCTGGTGGTCAGTGCCAACACTTGTCCCGTGGGGCCGGTGACCGGTGGACGCATCGAGAATTCGCTGTCGGGCAGACCATCGCGTTGGCCGAACATGTGGATCCGCGGCTGCCCGCGCCGATAGGCGAGCAGGCCACGTGAGGTAGTGGCCCACACTGTGTCCGTACCGCCCAATGCCAAGCCACGGATATCGGTTGCCGGAATCCCCTGCGCGCGCCCGATGCGCTCCAGTAGCCGCGCCTGCGATCCATCCCAGCTGTAGCGCTCCAACGCGCCAGAGCGCCCCGCCCAGAACTCGTGTGGCGATACAAAAGCTAGTGCATAGACCTCATGTCCATCGCCGATTACCTTGCGAAAGCGTTCGCCCTGCCAGACCCACAGTCCATAGCCGGTCGCCGCCCATGCACTCCCATCCGGCCGCACCAACAGCTGCTGCACCATGTCGTCGTCCATGCCCAGATCGGTGCCGAAACGGAATGTCGCCAACACATGTCCATCCGCCGCACGTCGCTGCACGCCGCCCTGCACGATCGATAGCCAGAACTCGCCATCGATACCGGCTGCCATCAGCTCCACGCGGTGGATATCGGGCGTGCCGACATCCACAGGAAAGTCGCGGCGCGCACCCGTGGCAGGGGTATAGCGCGTGATGTCCTCGCGCATTGCGATCCACAGACTGTCATCGCTTGCCGGCAGCACCGATTGCACCGAACCGCCACCCAGCGCATCGCTATGCACCACCGGCACTACTGCACCGTCTTCGCTGACCCGATACACCCCCTCGCCCGTGGTCACCAGAAAACGCTCACCATCTGCGGCAACGTTCACCAGATACAGGCTTTCCAGAGGTTTCCCCTGTGTTTCGAAGAATGTCGAGAAGCGCTGCCAATCCGGCGGCAGGTACGCCATGCCTTGCGAGATCATCCCTAGCCACAGGCCGCCCTGGCGGTCCTGCATGACATCGAGCACACCGCTGTGCGCGGTAAGAAACCCACTACCACGATCGCCTTCCATCACTCGCAGCGCAGTTTCGCCGGGTGCTACTCGAAAAAAACCATCGGCTGCGCCGACCCAGTAACCGCCATGGACATCGTGCACCACAGTGCCGGCACGTACCGCGGCCGACCCGGACCAGGGCGCCGGCTCCAGCACACCTTCAGTTGTCACGCGGTACAAACCCTTGCTGCTGCCTACCCACAGCGTGCCGTCGGGATCCTTGCTCAGCTTGAGCACGGCCGTGCTCAATTGCGTCGGCGCAATGCGCACGAAACGCTCGCCGT
Source organism: Xanthomonas hortorum (assembly GCF_011305375.1). GTDB lineage: Bacteria > Pseudomonadota > Gammaproteobacteria > Xanthomonadales > Xanthomonadaceae > Xanthomonas > Xanthomonas hortorum_E. The sequence goes on along the minus strand of NZ_VCME01000001.1, from coordinate 272,874 downwards.
CGCGCATCACCAGACCGCTGGCCGTGGCAATCCAGAGCCGGCCGCGCGCGTCGGTCACCATGCTCAGAATGGTATCGCTGGGCAGACCGTCCGGCGAGTCGGGCGTTGCGCGGAACGCGGTAACCCGGCCGTTTTCTTCGCGGCGGCATAAGCCGCCATCGCTGGTGCCGATCCAGATCGCCCCCTGCGCCTGCGCCAACGACCACACCTGCCCTACGCAGGTTTCGGTGATCTCCGGAAACTGCGCAAAATCCTTGCGCCCTGCGTCCAGCATACCCACCGGCGAGCCATTGGCGCCGATCCAGACCCGGTCGCGATCATCGACAAGCAGCGTTTCCACCTGGTTGCCGGGAATCGATCGCGGATCGGCCGGATCATGCCGCCACACCTGCAGGCCGATGCCGTCATAGCGCGCCAGACCATCGCTGGTGGCCGCCCAGATATAACCCTGCCGGTCCTGCGCCAAGGCCAGCACCATGCGCGAAGGCAGGCCTTCGACCGGCCCGAACCGGCGCATGCGCGGGGTCTCGATCTGGTTCACCGCCAACGCATCCACACCGATCAGCAGCAACAAGACCGCAAGCAACGACAGCAGCACCTTCTTCATCTTCATCCTTGTCCCCATCGCCACCTGCACGCTTGCGCGCGCTCCCTGGCGGGACTGCACTGTACCTGCTTCGCTACGGCCGCCCCTAGTCGGCAACCGGGTCTTCCTGTACGTCGCTGGCGTCAGCAAGCGCGCGCGCCAGTGCCTGCGCGAGCAAGTCGCCGGTGACCGGCTTGCGTAAGAATCCATTGCATCCGGCCGCCATCGCCTGCGGTTCTGCATCGGCGTCGGCGCGTGCGGTCACCGCAACGATCGGAAAGCGCACGCCGCGCGCGCGCAACTGTGCCACCAGTGCCGCGCCGTCGATGCCGGGCAAATCCAGGTCGCATAGCCCCGCATCGAAGCTGCGCGTGCTCACCTCGGCCAGTGCCGCAAGACCATGCAATACATGCGTGACCTGATGCCCGCGCGTCTGCAGCAGGCCGACAATCACCTGCGCCACGGTGGGGTCGTCTTCGACCAGCAGCAGCTGCAGCGGCGCCTGATCGTGAAGCGGCGTTGTGCGTGCCACATTCGGCGTCACTGCGGGTAACGCAGCCACCCAGCGCAACGGTAGCTCGACCACGAAACACGCGCCCTGCCCCAGTTCGCTGCTGACCGTCACTTCACCGCCCATGGCCGCTGCCAATTCGCGGCAGATCGCCAGCCCCAGGCCGCTGCCGCCATGCCGCGCAAGCGTGAGCGCGCCTTCGGCCTGCTCGAAGCGCTGGAACAAGCGCCCGCGCTGTTCTGCACTCATGCCGGGGCCGGTATCGCGCACCTCCATCCGGATGCCTTGCTTGTGGCCTTGCGGCAGCACTGAGACACGCAAACTCACACTGCCGCGCTCAGTGAACTTGACCGCGTTGAACAACAGATTGAGCAGGATCTGCTGCACCCGGCTGGCATCGCCGTGCAATGCCGGCGGCAGCGCATCCTCCAGTTCGCACTCGAAGACCAACTGCTTCTGCTCGGCAGTCGGGCGCACCAGCTCGGCCACTTGCCTGATCAGCTGGCGCAAATCGAAATCGCGGTAATCCAGTGGCAGCTTGCCGGCCTCGATCCGCGCCAGATCCAACGCATCGTTGACCAGCCGCAGCAGATGCTTGCCCGCCGACTGGATCGCGCTGGCATAGCCCTGCTGACGTCCATCCAACGGTGTCTGCAGCAGCAACTCGCTCATCCCCAGCACACCGGTCATCGGCGTACGCACCTCGTGCCCCAGGGTCGCAAGAAACCGCGTCTTGGCCTGCGACGCCTGCTCGGCAAGTTCGCGTTTGTGCTGCGCAAGTTGCCATTGCGCACGCATGCGCACACGCCGGCGATAGGCGGCGGCAAGCAATGCGCTCAGCAGCAATCCAAGCAGGCAGATCAGCGCGATACCGAGGTCGCTGCGCCACCAGGGTGGATTGACCGAGAACTGCAGCGATTGCACCTGCGATGCATTGCCGAGTGGATCGATCCCCTGCATCTCCAACACGTAATTGCCAGGCGGCAGCGACGAAAATTCGCGCATTCCCGCAGCACCGTGTTCCATCCACTGCGTCTCGAAGCCTTTCAGACGCGTGCGGTAACGGTTGGCCATCGGGTCGACGAACGACAGTAGCCGCATGTTGATCCGCAACTGGCGATCACTTGGTGCAAGCGAAAACCCGCCGGTGATCGGCAATGCGCGGCGGCGATCCGCAAGCTGGACACTCACTGCCTCCAGACGCATCTCCGGGCTAAACGAAGGCACGTCCGGCGCCTTGGTATCGATCAGCAGCGTGTACCCGTCCGCGGTCCCGCCGACCAAGACGCCATCGCGCGTCATCAACAGGCAGCGGCGACTGAACTCCTGGCTGGTCAATCCATCACGTGCGCTGAAACTGCGGATCTTTGCGCGCGCGGTGCGTGGATCGATGCGCCACAGCCCGCGCGGACCGGACATCCACACGCGCCCAAGATCATCGAGCTCCAGACCATAGGCATCCATTGCCGGAAACCCTTCTGCCGCACGAATCCGGCGCACGCGCTTCCATGCGTCGCCCTCCTTCTGCCAACGGTCCAGTCGGCCGGCGCCGTAAAACCAGAGATGGGTCTGATCCTCGAATACAAAGCGCTGGATGGGATCGATCTGCAGGCCTGGCACCGGCACGAAGCGATGTAATGAGGACTGCCAGACATATAAGCCACCGACGGCGCTGAGCCACAGACGCCCATCCGGCCCCACGCTAAGCTGACCGGGAAGTACCTCTTTCAAGCCATGTGGGTCGGCCGGGGAAATCGTCTCCAATACCCGCCCTGTCACCAGATCGCGGCGCTGGATCACCTGCTCGTAAGCGGTCCACAGCGAGCCATCGCCAGATTCGCCCAACCAGATGACCGCCTCCGCAGGGCCGTCACCGCTGAAATGCGCAAGCGCCCCCGTTTTCAGGTCCAGCCGCGACAGCCGATGCTCTCCATTGCCAAGCCAGAGCTGCCCCCGGCTGTCCTCCAGGGTCGTCATAATCTCTATGTCGCGCAGGTCGGGATGTTGGAACCCGGTCTGCGTGAGTGCTCCGGTGGACGTGTCGTAACGCAACAGCCGCCCACTGCTGTCGAACTGCCAGAGGCCGCCCGATCGATTGGCTGGCGCAAGGCTGCATGCGATGCCCTTGCCCTGGTCGTTTGTCTGCTTGAATGCTGCAGTGCGGCGCCAGTCTTCGCGCAGATAGGCAAGCCCGCGTCCATGCAGCGGCACCCAGATTCCGCCGTGTGGGCTGCGCCAGATGGTGGTCACGTGGCGATTGGAAACCAGCGGGGCATCGCCGTTGTTGACCGGCGTTGGCGGGTGATCTGGACGGGTATGCCATAGCCCCTGTTCGGTACCCAACCAGAATTCGCCATCGCCTGCATCGGCCACCGCCCAGACCCGGTTGCCGGCGGCAAACATCGGTGCCCAGGAGGGCGTATGCCACGCCCCGGAAGAATCCATGTACCGCAGCCCGGTATCCATTGAGGCCCACAGGCGTTGTCCCACCCACTGCAATGCGTTGATCCCGCTTTCGTCCCCGTCCGGCCGCACACGGTGCAATGCCAGACCGTCGTAATAGGCCAGCCCGCCCAGCGTGCCAATCCACATCCGGTCGCGATCATCCAGCGCAAGCGCATAGATGGGACTGGGCGTCAGCGGGTCCTCCATCTTTGCCAGATCGAAGGAGCTGAACCGCCCATTCGCATCCAGACGCAAGACATCGCCTGTCGACATCCCAAACCAGATGTCGTCGCCACGCCCGGCAATCGCGTAGACATCTCCCAGTGCCAACTCCGGAACCTCGTCGGGAAGATACGCGGTCAACTTGCTGCGATCGGCACTCAGCATCGCCACTCCGGCGCCACCCAACGCCAACCAGATGCGATCCTGATCGTCGATATACAGCGCCTGCAGCGCATTGCTTCGCAGCGAATGCCGATCAGTGGGTTCGTTACGCCAGACCTTGAACTCGGCACCGTCGTACCGGACCAACCCGTCGGTGGTGGTCATCCATAGATAGCCGGCGCGGTCCTGCGCAATGGCGGTGATCATGGTCGAGGGAAGTCCCTCGGCCGCGCCGACGATGCGGAAGCGTGGAATCGCCGGAACGCCCGCCAGTGCCGGAAACGCGGTCAGGGCGGCGAGCAGCACGAATAGCAGGTAACGCATGTGGGCATCCTTTCCACGTCCAGCCCGCATGCTCGCAACGGATCGTTGCGAGCGCAAGCCGAGCGAAGCGCAGCGGGAATGCCTAGAATCCGCCCATGACAATCCTCGCCCGCCTGTTGCTGCTTCCCGCCCTGGTCGCGACCAGCCTTGCCGCAACCGCCGCGCCGGTGCGTTACGCGCTGGATCCGGTGCACACGCGGGTGCTGTTCGCAGTCGAACATGCCGGGTTTTCCAAGGCGTTGGGCACCATTTCCGGAAGTAGCGGCACGCTGGTGTTCGACCCGGACGACTGGGCCTCCGCACGGCTGGATGTCACCGTGCCGCTGCACCGCGCCGACCTGGGCGATGCCAAGTGGAACGAGGCCACGCTGGCGCGCAACCTGCTCGACGCCGAGCGGTTTCCCGACGCGCATTTCGTCTCCACGCAGGTGGTCGCAAACGGCGAAAACCACGCCAAGGTCACTGGAAATCTGACCCTGCACGGCGTCACCCGCCCGGTCACCCTAGACGTCACCCTCAACGCGCTCAAACGCCATCCGCTGCCGCCGTTCCGGCGCACTGCCGGTTTCTCGGCCACCGCCACGCTGAGCCGTGCCGAGTTCGGAATCGACGCGTGGAAGTCGATGATCGGCGACTCGGTGGAACTGCGCATCGAAGCCGAAGCCGTACGCGAGGGCCGCGCCGAAGACGACGCACCGCAACCGCAGAACACACCCGCCGCCCCTGACGCTGCCACCAGCCCGGAATCCTGAGCATGAGCCTGAAGAACATCGAACGCTGGGGCGGTGTCAGCCAGACCCTGCATTGGCTGATCGCACTGCTGATTCTGGCGTTGGGCGTGGTTGGCCTGATCATGGGCGACCTGCCCAAGACCCCGAAATATTTCTGGGTCTACACCGCGCACAAGTCGGTGGGCCTGACCGTGCTGGCACTGGTGATCGTGCGGCTGGGCTGGCGCATCTATGCAGGCGCGCCGCCGCCGGTAAGCGGTACTCCACGCTGGCAGGAACGCATTGCCGGGCTCACCCACTGGCTGCTGTACGCCATGATCTTCGCCATGCCGCTGTCGGGCTGGCTGTACGACTCCACCAGCGGCCTGCGCCCGTTCCGTTGGTTCGGCTTGTTTGCCGTCCCCAAGCTCAGCCCGCCGGACGAACAACTGCGCGCGATTGCGCATTTCATCCACGAGTGGGGCTTCTGGTTGTTGATTGCGGTGGTGCTGGCGCATGCCGGCGCCGCGCTCTATCACCACCTGTTCCAGCGTGACGCCACCTTGGTGCGGATGTTGCCGCGCGGTTGGCTTTCTTCCAAACCCTAAAGGATTCCCCATGTCGTCCAGGTTGTTCGCCTCTCCCCTGCTGGTCGCTGCCTCCCTGGTGGCCACGTTCGCTGCCACCCCGGTCCTCGCTGCCGATTACGTGCAGGCGCCCGGCTCGTCGCTGGTGTTTGCCAGCAAGTACGATGGTGAAGTCTTTACCGGCAAGTTCCCCGGTTTCGACACCACGCTGAGTTTCGATCCGGCCAATCTTGCCGGTGCCAAGCTCGACGTGCGCATCCCGCTGGCAGGTGCCGTCAGCGGCAATGGCGACCGTGATTCGACCCTGCAGGGGCCGGACTTCTTCAACGTGGCCAAGTTCGCCACCGCGCGTTACCGCGCCGACAAATTCCGCGCACTCGGCGGCAACCAGTACGCCGCCGACGGCACACTGGAACTGCGCGGTATCAGCAAGCCGGTCACGCTGACCTTCACCTGGACCCCCGGCGCGCAGCCGGTGCTGGCCGGCAAGGCATTGGTGAAGCGGCTGGACTTCGGCGTGGGCGGCGGCGATTGGGCCGACACCAAGACCATCCCCAACGAAACCGCGATCAGCACCAAGGTCGTGTTCAAGGCGAAGTAACGCCACCGGCCGCAACCGGAAGCGGCCACTAAACGGCGGACTACCTCGTCGGGTCCGCCGTTTTTTTATGCCTGGCAGTTGGATGACACCGCGCGACAGTTAGACTCGGCAATCATCCAAAGGACGCCGACGATGCGCACACACGGAACGTTGACCCGCTGGAATACCGATCGCGGCTTCGGCTTCATTACCCCTGCTCAGCCGGGCGATGAGGTGTTCGTGCATATTTCCGCGTTTCCCAAAAGCCCGGATGCGCCGCGTATCGGCGAGCTGATTTCCTTCGAGATCGAACCAGGCAAGGATGGGAGGCAGCAAGCGGTGCGCGTGATGCGCGCCGGAGCGCGTGCACCCGAGCGCAGCCCACGCCGGCAACATGCAGCAGCGCGATCAACATCGGCTCATGGCCCCGTCGGGCTTGGCAAAGTCATGTTGCTCTTGCTGGTGGCAGGCGCTGGCGGCTATGCGTATCTCAATCGGGGCACGCTGATGCCAGACCCAGCTCTTCCTCAAACTTCGTCAGCGTCAGCGGCACCGGCACGAGCACAGGCAGGCAGGACGCTGCCAGATCGCGCAACAGCTCAGAGCTCGCCTGCGGTAACGGCACCTGCATCGGCAAGCAGAACGTCCGCCACGCCCGCTCCCACACCGCGCTACAGCTGCGGCGGGCGCAGGCATTGCTCGCAGATGACCTCCTGTGACGATGCCACTTACGTGCTACAGAACTGCCCCAACACCGCAATGGACGGCGACCACGATGGCGTGCCCTGCGAGCAGCAATGGTGCCGTTGAATCAATGCGGATGACGTCTTGAACGGGCGGCCGACAAGAATCGTTTGTTCGCCGCACCTTGTTGGATGCAGGCAAACACCCAGGTCAAACGCTGAGTCGGTCGAGGGCGCGGTGCCCTTGCCGCCACACGGTCCCGCAAGCGGTGAGGACACCGCACCAGACAGTTTGCTGGCTGTTTTATTGAAAGCTACGCACACCGATCAACTCGACTGGTCCTTGCCCGCCCACCGTCGCGGGACCTTACGCGGCATGGATGCCGCGTAAGAGCTTACAAGGACGTACTTGCAGCGTGTCCCGCGATGGTGGGCGGGCAAGGGCCCTGCAGTAAACCCGCAGATCGGCCGCCCTGCAGCGAAGGCCCAGATCATCCGCTCCGCACCAAACCGGCGTGAAGTCGTTTTCAGCCGCTCTAAATCCAAAATCTGGCGCGTACCGCGTGCACGAGCGCCACATCAGCGCGTGCCGGTATTCAACCACTCCCGCAAAAGCCGGATATCGAACGGCCACCCCAACTCGCGCCCACCCGCATCGCGCAATACCGGCACACGCTCACCATAAGCAGACTCAAGCACTGCATCGCCATCAATGAACACGCTCCTGAACTCGCCCGCGCGCGCCTGCGCCAGCACCTCCACGGCCTGGTCGCACAGGTGGCAATCGTCGCGTTGGTACAGGATCAAAGCCATCGCAAAGCTCTCAATGCTGCGCTGCAGCCGTGCCGGAATCGCCGAAAGACTAGAATAGCCGCCTTTACGCTCACCTCTCCGGCAAGCATGGCTGTCAGCACGTTCGACCTGTTCAAGATCGGCATCGGTCCGAGTTCCTCCCATACCGTGGGGCCGATGCGCGCCGCCGAACGCTTCGTGCATCGCTGGCTGCTCGACGCCGGACGCCTGCAGGACGTGGTGCGCATCCGTGCCGAGGTCTTCGGCTCGCTGGCCCTGACCGGTCGCGGCCATGGCACCGACAAGGCCGTGCTGCTCGGCCTGGAAGGCCACCGCCCCAACCTGATCGACCCGGACATCATCCCCGCTACGCTAGAGCGCATCCGCGCCAGCAAGCGCATCAATTTGATGGGCCAGCACACCATCGCCTTCGACGAAAAACGCGACCTGCCGATGAACAAGCGGCAGAAGCTGCCGTATCACACCAATGGAATGCGCTTCACCGCCTACGACGCCAATGAGACCGTGATCGCCACCCGCGACTACTACTCCGTCGGTGGCGGCTTTGTGGTCAATCAGGACGATGCCGCCGACGACCGCATCGTCGCCGACGAGACGCCGCTGCCCTACCCGTTTCTCAGTGGCGACGAACTGCTGGCGCAATGCGCACGCAGCGGCCTGACCATCGCAGCACTGATGTTCGAAAACGAAAAGAGCTGGCGCAGCGAAGACGAAATTCGCGCCGGCCTGCGCGAACTCTGGGCCGCGATGCAGTCGTGCGTGGAGCGCGGCATCCGCCAGGAAGGCACACTGCCGGGCGGCTTGAACGTCTCGCGACGCGCACCGGCGTTGTATCGCGAACTGTCGTCCAAACCGGAAGCGGCGATGCGCGATCCGCTGACCACGCTGGACTGGGTCAATCTGTACGCACTGGCGGTCAACGAAGAGAACGCTGCGGGCGGCCGCGTGGTTACCGCACCCACCAATGGTGCGGCTGGCATCATTCCCTCGGTGCTGCATTACTTCGATCGCTTCTGCCCCGGCGCATCCGAGCAGCGCATCTTCGACTTCCTGCTCACCGCTGCGGCCATCGGCATTCTCTACAAGGAAAACGCCTCCATTTCCGGCGCCGAAGTCGGTTGCCAGGGCGAAGTGGGCGTGGCCTGTTCGATGGCCGCCGGCGGCCTGGTCGCCGCGCTCGGCGGCAACCCGGGGCAGATCGAAAACGCTGCGGAAATCGGCATGGAACATAACCTGGGCCTCACCTGCGACCCGATCGGCGGCCTGGTGCAGATCCCGTGCATCGAACGTAATGCGATGGGCGCAGTGAAGGCGATCAATGCCAGCCGCATGGCCATGCGCGGCGACGGCAAGCACAAGGTCTCGCTGGACAAGGTCATCAAGACCATGCGCGACACCGGCCGCGACATGCAGGACAAGTACAAGGAAACCAGCCGCGGCGGCCTGGCGGTGAACGTCATCGAATGCTGAGCGGTGGCGGGTCCTGCTCGGCTGCATTGGCAGGCAACTGCGCGCGATCGTGAAGGTGCGCCTGAGTGCGATGAGGCGTTAGCTGCCATGCCTCATCGTCTGCAATAAGAGATTTGCGGCCACCCCGCGCGCCTGGTGCATCGCACGAGAAAATCAGACGCAGCGAACTGATCCGACACAGCAGGCGTTCTCGCACGCGGGTTGCCACGTTGAACGCAATCACCACATGCACGTGTGTACCGTCCAGGACTGAATTCCGACGGAGATCGCGATGCGACAGCTTGTCTGCACTTTCGCCCTGGCCCTGGCCTGCGGCCCATTGATGGCGCAGGAAACCAGCTACGGCCCGCGCCTGGAAGGCTTCGACTACCCCTATCCGGTCAAGACCTTTGCGTTCACCTCGCAACAGCAGCCGCTGGAAATGGCGTACCTGGATGTCGCGCCCACCGGCAAGCCCAACGGACGCACCGCCGTGCTGCTGCATGGCAAGAACTTCTGCGCCGCCACCTGGGAGCAGACCATCGCCGCGTTGAGCAAGTCCGGCTACCGCGTCATCGCGCCGGACCAGGTGGGGTTTTGCAAATCCAGCAAGCCGGCGGCCTATCAATTTTCCTTCGCGCAATTGGCCGACAACACGCAGGCGCTACTGAAAAAATTGGGTATCGAACGTGCCGTGGTGGTCGGTCATTCGATGGGCGGCATGCTCGCCATCCGCTATGCGCTGATGTATCCGCAGGCCACCGAGCATCTGGCCCTGATCGACCCGATCGGCCTGGAAGACTGGAAGGCCGAAGGCATTCCGTGGCGCAGCGTCGATGCCTGGTACGACAACGAACTGAAGATCAGTTTCGAGCGGATCAAGAAATATCAGATGGAGGTCTACTACGCCGGCCAATGGAAGCCCGAGTTCGAACGCTGGGCGCGCATGCAGGCCGGCATGTCGCTGGGCAACGGCAAGCAGGCCGTGGCCTGGAACCAGGCACTGACCTACGACATGGTCTTGAATCAACCGGTGGTCTACGAACTGCCCAAAGTCGCGGTGCCGACCACGCTGTTCATCGGCCTCAAGGACCGCACCGCGATCGGCAAGGACACCGCACCGCCTGAGGTCAAGGCGCGTGTAGGCGATTACACCAAGCTGGGCAAGCGTGCCGCAGAGGCGATTCCGAATGCGAAGCTGATCGAGTTCGCCGATCTGGGGCATTCGCCGCAGGTGCAGGACCCGAAGCGCTTCAATGCTGCGTTATTGAAGGCGATTGCGCAGTAAGCGGCGGGCCGGCGGCACGGTGTCGCCTGACCTACGCTGATCTGAACGCCGCGGCTCGCTGACATGCGAGCCGCGGCTGGATGCCCGTCTATGGTTACTCTGAATGGCGCATCTCATTACACGATTGCCAGGCAGTTGGCGTGCCGCAACCTGATCGAGCCAGAGGCTTGACCTGTGCGATGCTTCAAGCAGCAACGATCACCCGATCAACCCGCCACAATCCGCAGCACGTCATCCAGCAACGCCGCCGCAGTCACTTCCGCACCTGCGCCCGGGCCCTGGATCAACAACGGTTGCTCGCGATAGCGATCGCTGCTGATCGCAACGCGGTTATCGGTGCCGGCGCCACCGGCCAGCGGATGATCCAGCGCCAACTCGCGCAGGCCGACGCCGGCGCCATGCGCATCCACACGCCCCACGAAACGCAGGCAACGCCCTGCGGCACGCGCCTGCTGCCAACGCGCGCCCACGACCTCATCCAGCGCGCCTAACTGCGCATCCAAGGCGTCAAGCGGCACCCGCGCAATGCTTGCGGGCACCAGCGATTCCACATGCACCTGCTCGGCTTCCAGCTGCCAGCCCGCCGCACGCGCCAGGATCAGCAACTTGCGCCGCACATCCTCGCCGGACAGATCGATGCGCGGATCCGGCTCGGTGTAACCGGCCGCCATCGCCTCGCGCACGCAATCGGAAAACGCGCCGCTGCCGTCATAGCGATCAAACAGCCACGCCAACGATCCGGACAACACGCCTTCGATCGAATGGATATGGTCGCCGCCCGCCACCAGCGCACGCACGCTGCTGAGCACGGGCAGCCCCGCTCCCACCGTCGCGCTATCGCCATAATGCGCACCGCTGGCGTGACGCGCCGCGTGCAGCGCCTGCGCACGCGACAACGCGGTCCCCTGGCCCAACTTGTTGGCGGTGACCACATGCACACCACGCAACAGCCATTCCACATGCCAATCGGCCACCACGTCGCTGGCAGTGGCGTCCACCAGCACATCGCCGGCGCGCAACGCAGTGGTTTCCGCCCATGGCTGCAATACCGCCTGGCCGCGCGGCGCTGCATTGGCCTGCTGCAATGCCTGCTCCGCACTGGTGCCGCAATCGTGGGCAATACGCGAATTGGCCAGCCAATCGAAGCGCGGCAAGCGCAATTGCCGCTCCTGCAGCGCGGTGTAGCGCGTCACAAACGCACGCCCCACCGTGCCGGTGCCCAGCAAGGCCAGACGAGGCGTCGGTGTCACCGCGGCTGCCGACGCGCGACGCGAAGCAGCTAGCACAGTGCTCACGCGTCGACCTGTTTGCGGCTTGCGGTGGTCAACGTCGCTTCGGCACGTGCCAGGCCGGCGCGTAGATCGATCAACAGATCTTCGGCCGATTCGATCCCGATCGACAACCGCAGCAGCCCGTCGGAAATCCCGGCCGCAGCGCGGGCTTCGGCGGTCATCGCCGCATGCGTCATCGATGCCGGATGCGCGATCAGACTTTCCACACCGCCCAACGACTCGGCCAGCGTGAAGTAGCGCAAGCCATCGACAAACGCACGCACCGCAGCTTCGCCACCTTCCAGCTCAAAACTCATCATCGCGCCGAAGCCCTTCTGCTGGCGCGCCGCCAGGGCATGCCCCGGATGCGCCGCCAAGCCGGGGAAATACACCTGATTGACCGCGGCATGCCCATCCAGCAATGCAGCGATGGCGTCGGCATTTTCCTGATGCACGCGCAGACGCGCATCCAGCGTGCGCAGACCGCGCAGCGTGAGGAAGGCATCGAACGGCGAGCCGGTCAGGCCCAAGGCATTGGCCCACCACACCAACTGCTGATGCAGCTCTGCATCGCGCGCCACGACCGCACCGCCCACTACATCGCTATGGCCGTTGATGTACTTGGTGGTCGAATGCAGCACCAGATCCGCACCGAATTCCAGCGGCTTTTGCAGTGCCGGCGACAGGAAGGTGTTGTCCACCACCGTCAACGCGCCGACCTTCTTTGCGGCTTCGATCACGAAGCGCAGGTCGGTGATGCGCAGCAATGGATTGGATGGGGTTTCGATCAGCACCAGCTTGGGAGAGTGCGCCAATGCATCGGCCAGCGAACGCGGGTCGGTGAGGTCGGCGGTGATCAGCGCAAAGTGGCCTTTCTTGGCCAGCGCATTGAACAGCCGCCAGCTGCCGCCGTAGGCATCGTGCGGCACCACCAACGTATCGCCCGGTTGCAGCAGCGCGTTGAGCACCAGATTGATCGCGCCCATGCCGGTGGAGGTGATCACCCCGCCGGCGCCGCCTTCCAATTCTGCCAGCGCTTCGCCGAGCAGATCGCGGGTGGGATTGCCGCTGCGCGTGTAGTCGTACTGGCGCTTGTTGCCGAAACCATCGAAGGAGAAGTTCGACGACAGCACGATCGGCGGCGTTACCGCGCCATAGGCAGTGTCGCGATCGATACCGGCGCGGACAGCGGCAGTGGCAGCGGTACAAGGGGCGTCGGTGGGGTCACGAAAGCTCATGCGGTTTCTCCGGTGATGCGAAGGGCAGTGGTGAGGATCGCGTCGATGCGATCGATTTCTTTCAGGAAGGCGTCATGGCCATATGGCGAGCGCAGCACGCGCAGACTGCCGCGCTGGCCCAAGCCTTCGACCAGCGTGACCAGGTCGGCCAGCGGCACCAGGCGGTCGCCCTCCACCGCGACGACAACGGTGGGCACACGCACTTGCGCGGGGTCGATACGATGCAGGTCGATGGATTCGGACAACCGCAAATAGGCATTCACCGGCGTGCGCGCCACGTATTGCGCGCCAGCGGCGTCCAGATAGTCTTCGGCCGCCACACGCACGCGGCCATTGATCACTTCCGGCGGCGCGTCGAAGCGTTCGCTGAATTCTTCCGGCGTGCGGTAGCTGAGCATGGCGAACTGGCGTGCCAGTGCAAGCCCATGATTTTCTGCGCATTGCAGCTGGCCCAGCGCCACCGCGCGGCGCTGCAGTGCGCGCCATGCCGCAGCATACGGATGCGCGCGATGCGCACCGCTCACTGCGACCAACGTACCGACGCGGGCGGCATGGCGGGTGGCGAACTGCAGACCGACCAGGGCGCCATACGAGTAACCGACAAAACCATGCAGGCGCGCGATGCCCAGCGCATCCAGCAGCGCGGCAATCGCATCGGCCTGGTCAGCGGTATCGATCGGCGCATCCAGCGTGCCGTCGGCGCCGAGAAAGTCGAATGCCAACAGACGGCGCATTGCAGGATCCAGTGCGCGACCACTGCCGACCAGGCCATCCACCCAGCCCTTTTCGGGAAACAGGTCGCCAGCGGCCAGATGGCGATGCGCGGAAATACCGCCGGCCACGAACACCACCGGCGCATTGGCCGCGCCAATCAGCTCATAGCGCAGCCGCAGCTCGCGCATGCCGGCATGGCGCATCGGCAGCGCGATGACAAGATCGCCGCGCACGGCAATCGAGCCGTCATCGGTGGCGGCAGGCGTATAGGCGTAGTCGGTAGTAGAGGGCGATGCTGTATTCACGAGGCTCATGGCGATATCCGGGGTGGATCGGCCATCGAGCTTCGCGGGAGCTCGCGTTCGACGTGCACAAGGCACAAATCGAACCATCTTTCGGCGGACGCGCAGGTCCCCGCAGGATTTGGCACCAAACGCGGGCGCTTGCGCGCTCCGCTGGCTGCCCCGGCATCAAAGGGCCTGTCCCTCCGCCGGTCTCGATGGTGAGGCTAAGATGCCACCGCCTTTTTGCGATGTCAATCTCTTCATGCGGATGGAAAGATATATTTTCATCCGATACCACTGCCCCCTGTGATGGGCTGCATACTGACGCCTCTCCCGTTCGAGCCGATCGCGTGCCCCACCAGGTGTCTCGCACCGCCCTGCGCGTCTTTGCATCGGTCTCGATGACCCTGCTGCTGGCCTGCGCTGCACCTGCCAGCGCCCAGCAGCGCTGGCACTGGCCCGGCGCTGCGGCGGCAACCCCGTCTGGAACTTCGGCAACCCCGTCTGTACCTGACGCCGGCGACACAGGCCCATTGCTGCAGCTCGAATGGCAGGCGCCGGCCTATCTGACCTGGGTCAGCAACCCGCTGGCCGGACCTGCGCAGGTGCGACTGAGCGCACCGCCCAGCGAGGATTACCGCGCCGTGCCGGAGTTACCGTTGACGGTAGAACTGGCCGCACACGAACGCCGCCTGCTCACCTGGCTGTATCCAGCCAGCAATCAGCGCGCCCTGGGCGGGCTTGGACTCAAGCTCGATGTCGTGCCCGGCGACCCACAGGCACGCCCACAGCCCGTGCGCTACCAACTCCCGTTCCGCGATGTGCCGGTGCAGGTAGATCAAGGCTTCGGTGGGCATTTCAGCCACACCGATGCGCCCAACTGGTATGCGGTGGACTTCGCGCTGCCGCACGGCACGCCGGTGCTGGCAGCGCGCGAGGGCGTGGTCATGCAGGTGCAGCGCGACAGCACCGAAGACGGCCCGCATGGCCCGGCGGCTGGCGGCGGCAACCTGGTGCGGGTGCTGCATGCCGACGGCAGCATGGCGGTGTACGCGCACTTGGCACCCGATGGCGTGGCAGTGCGTGCCGGTCAGGTCGTGGCTGCCGGAGAGCGGCTGGGCAGCTCGGGCAATACCGGTTTCAGCACCGCCCCGCACCTGCATTTCGCGCTTCAGCGCAATGCCGGGATGCAGCTGATCTCGCTGCCGTTCCGGATGCTGGGCCCGCAAGGCGAGCTGCAATTTCCATCGCCGGCGCCCTGACCCGCAGGCGCCAGGATGGTGGCGTCGCCATGGCCGACTGGCTCGACCCGGTCATGAAAGGCGTGCCGGAGCGAAGCCGCTATAATCACCGGCTTCCTCAGTTTCCGCAGGCGTCCGACCGGGCGCGCTCAGCCCATGTCCGACGTCTCCAACGAAGCCGCGCGCCGCCGCACCTTCGCCATCATTTCCCACCCCGATGCGGGCAAGACCACGCTGACCGAAAAGCTGTTGCTGTTCGGCGGTGCGATCCAGATGGCCGGCTCGGTCAAGGGCCGCAAGGCCGCCCGCCATGCCACCTCGGACTGGATGGCGCTGGAAAAGGAGCGCGGCATCTCGGTGACCTCCTCGGTGATGCAGTTCCCGTACGAGGGCAAGGTGATCAATCTGCTCGACACCCCCGGCCACGCCGACTTCGGCGAGGACACCTATCGGGTGCTGACCGCAGTGGACTCGGCGCTGATGGTCATCGACGTCGCCAAGGGCGTGGAAGAACGCACCATCAAGTTGATGGAAGTCTGCCGGCTGCGCGACACCCCCATCATGACCTTCATCAACAAGCTTGATCGCGAGGGCAAGAACCCGATCGATCTGCTGGATGAAGTCGAAACCGTGCTCGGCATCCAGTGCGCGCCGGTGACCTGGCCGATCGGCATGGGCCAGCGCCTGAAGGGCGTGGTGCATCTGATCACCGGCGAGGTGCACCTGTACGAACAGGGCCGCAACTTCACCCGCCAGGATTCGACCATCTTTCCGTCGGTGGATGCGCCGGGCCTGGTCGAGAAGATCGGCACGCAGATGCTGGCCGAGCTGCGCGACGAACTGGACCTGGTGCAAGGCGCCAGCAATCCGTTCGATCTGCAGGCGTATCGCGCCGGCAAGCAGACCCCGGTGTTCTTCGGTTCGGGCGTCAACAACTTCGGCGTGCAACCGCTGCTGGATTTCTTCATCGAACACGCCCCGCCGCCGCAGGCACGCGACACCACCGGCCGTCGCGTCGAGGCGACCGAAGCCAAGCTCAGCGGCTTCGTCTTCAAGATCCAGGCCAACATGGACCCGCAGCATCGCGACCGCGTCGCCTTCATGCGCGTGTGCTCGGGCAAGTTCACCGCCGGCATGAAAACGCTGCACGTGCGCAGCGGCAAAGACGTCAAGCTGGCCAACGCGCTGACCTTCATGGCCTCCGATCGCGAGATCGCAGCCGAAGCCTGGCCGGGCGATGTCATCGGTATCCATAACCACGGCACCATCTCCATCGGCGACACCTTCACCGAGGGCGAATCGCTGTCGTTTACCGGCATCCCCAACTTCGCACCGGAGCTGTTCCGCCGCGCGCGCCTGCGCGACCCGCTCAAGCTCAAGCAGCTGCAAAAGGGTCTGGCGCAGCTATCCGAGGAAGGCGCCACGCAGTTTTTCCGCCCGCTGATGAGCAACGATCTGATCCTCGGTGCGGTGGGCGTGCTGCAGTTCGACGTGGTGGCCTACCGGCTCAAGGACGAATACGGCGTGGATGCGATCTTCGAACCGGTGGGCGTCACTACCGCGCGTTGGGTGCATTGCGCCAACCCGAAGAAGCTGGAAGAGTTCCGCGAGAAAAATGCCGGCAATCTGGGCATCGATGCGGCCGGCCAGCTGGTCTATCTGGCACCGACCCGGGTGAATCTGCAGCTGGCCCAGGAACGCGCGCCGGACGTGCGCTTTTCCGCAACGCGCGAACATGCGCATGCCAAGGCGATCGATTGACCGCTGCTTGAACCGACGCATGAAAATGCAACTGCTGGCGATGCGAATTGCTCGCAGTTACGGTACATTTTTGGCATGAACGCAGACGCCTCCCCCTCGACCGACCTGCGCGACGAGATAGCCAGTGCCGTGACCCACGGCCTGGGCGCAATTGCCGCATTGGCCGGCGGTTCGGTGCTGATCACGCTGGCCGCCATTTATGGCGACGGCTGGCAGTTGGCCACTTCCATCGTCTTCAGCGCCACCCTGGTGCTGCTCTACGTCGCCTCTACCTTGTTCCATGCCATCCCGCATCCGGGTGCCAAAGCACGGCTGCAGATACTGGATCACTGCGCGATCTATCTATTGATCGCCGGCACCTATACGCCGTTTACGCTGATCAATCTGCGCGACTCCTGGGGTTGGGGATTGTTCGCCGCCATCTGGACGATTGCCGCCGCCGGGGTGATCTTCAAACTGTTTTTCACCGGACGCTTTCGCTTGTTGTCCACGGTGCTGTATCTGGCGATGGGCTGGCTGATCCTGGTCGCGATCCAGCCCTTATTGCGCTCGGTCGACACTTGGTCGCTGTGCTGGCTACTGGCCGGCGGGCTCTTCTATACCTTGGGTACGTATTTCTATCAGCGCGACACCCAACGCTATTTCCATGCGATCTGGCATCTGTTCGTGCTTGCCGGCAGCGCTTGCCACTTTGTCGCGGTGATCGCGCAAGTGGTGTGATCTGTGCAGGTGCTGTGATAGACGATTGATCGCGCGTTCGCGCGCCGTGCACGAGGCATCGCCAACCATGGCCCGCGTGAACACTGTGACCAACACCTCTGCTACGCCCCCTCCCCGCACATCACGTCGTCGACGCTGGTTGATCGGGTTCGGCATCGCCGCCGTGCTTGTGGTGATCTTCGTGCTGCTGTTCGAGTGGAACTGGCTACGTGGCCCGGTCGAGCGCGTGGTCAGTGCCAAGACCGGTCGCGAATTTCATCTGGGCTATCTGGATGTGAAACTAGGCCGCACCACCACCGTGCGTGGTAACCGGCTGAGCCTGGCCAATGCGCAGTGGTCCAAGCGCGGCCCGATGGCCGAACTGAATTCGGCCGAGATCGATGTCGAGTTGTGGCCATTGCTGCGCGGCAATGTGCGCTTGCCGGAAATTCGCCTGGATCATCCGAAGGTACTGCTGGAAGCGGGCGACGACACGCATCCGGGCAACTGGGTGTTCGATCAGGACGATGGCGACGGCACAATGCCACGACTTGGGCGCTTGCTGGTCAACAACGGGCGGCTGCAATATATCGATGCCGCCAACCGCTCGGATGTGGATGTGGCGATCAACAGTCTCGCACCGCCCAGCAGCGATCAGCGTGCAGCACCGATCGGCATCGACGGCAAAGGCCGCTGGAAGGGCTACCCCTTCACGCTCAAGGGCGACACCGCGTCGCCGCTGGAGCTGAGCCAGAGCGAGCATCCCTTCCGCATCGATCTGCGCGGCAGCGCTGGCGCCACCCGTACGCACGTCCGCGGCACGCTGACGAACCCCTTCCAGTTCCAGGTCTTCGATCTGCAGATGGCGCTCAGCGGCCAGGACATGCAGGACCTGTATCCGCTGACCGGTGTCGCCATGCCGTCGACGCCGCCGTACAAACTCGACGGACATCTGCGCCGCAACGGCGAGATCTGGCGCTACGAAAAGTTCACCGGCACCGCTGGCGACAGCGATCTTGCCGGCACTGCCGAAGTGGATCTACGCAACAAGCGTCCGTTCCTGCGCGCGGATCTGGCCTCGAAACGCCTGGATTTCGACGATCTGGCTGGCTTCATCGGCGCGCCACCAAAGACCGGCACGAATGAATCGGCAAATGCCGAACAGAAAAAACAGGCTGCACAACTTGCCGCCAGTGCGCGTGTGTTGCCCAGCACGCCCTATGACTTGTCCAAACTGCGCGCGATGGATGCGCAGGTGCGTTGGCGCGCACAGCGCATCAACGCACCATCGTGGCCGCTGGACGACATGGATGCCTCGCTGACGTTGAAGGATGGCCTGTTGCAACTGGACCCACTCAACTTCGGCGTTGCCGGCGGCGATATCCGCTCCACCATCCGCATGGATGCGCGCAACGAAGTGATCACCACGCAACTCAAGGCAGGCCTTCGCGGTATTCGGCTGGATCAGCTATTCCCCGACACCGCGCTAGCAAAACAAGCTTCGGGCGCCATCGGTGGCGAGTTCGGTCTGCGTGGTCGCGGCAACTCGATCGCCGCGATGCTCGGCAGCGCCGATGGCACGATCGGCGTTGGCATGGGCCGGGGTCATGTGGGCAATCTGATCATGGAACTGGCCGGCCTGGACATTGCCGAGTCGCTCAAATATCTGTTCACCAAGGATCGTCAGATTCCGGTGCGCTGCATTTTCGGCGACTTCGGTGTGCAAGACGGCCTGATGCAATCGCGCGCCCTGGCCTTCGATAGCACCGACACCATCATCATTGGCGAAGGCAGCATCAGCCTCAAAGACGAAACGCTGGATCTGCTGCTTCGTCCACGTCCGAAGGACCGCAGCATCCTGAGCCTGCGCTCGCCGCTGCGAATCGGCGGCACCTTCAAAGACCCCAGCTTCCGGCCGGACTTCAAAGCATTGGGACTACGCGGCGCGCTTGCCGTCGGCCTGGGCATGATCGCCCCGCCCGCCGCATTGCTCGCGACCTTCGAACCGGGCCCCGGCAAGGACAGCGACTGCGGCGGCAAGTTCGCAAAGTAGCCCAACTGCGCGTCTTGAAGTGGCTAACAAAATGGCTCGATCGCTGTATCCATTGCGGCAGAATCTTCGCCGCACTCGCCTTCGTTGACGAGTGAAGTGATGTCGGGAATGGCAGCGACATTATTTGGATCAAACTGCGCTGAGCTGAGCTGATCACACCGCACCTCGGCGGACGCACGCGCAGCGTGCACCAATCGCAACCACGCACACCGACCATCTCCACTGGTCCTTGCCCGTCCACCGTCGCGGGACCTTACGCGGCATGGATGCCGCGTAAGAGCCTACACGGACGTACTTGCGGCGTGTCCCGCGAGGGTGGGCGGGCAAGGGCCCTGCAACCAACTCGCAGATCATCCGCTCTACAACCCAAAGCATCCACACCATTCAGTAAAATATCAAGGCAACCGAACGGCTTCTGCTAGCGCGGCGTTAGCTGGCGATATAACGCTGCAACTGATCGATATCGCGCTGCTGGTTCTCGATCACCGCCTTGACCAGATCGCCGATAGAAATCACCCCGTGCACCCGGCCGTTTTCGACCACCGGCAGATGCCGGAAGCGTCCATCGGTCATCAATTGCATGCAACGCTCTACCGTGTCCGATGGCGATACTGTCACCACTTCGGTGCTCATGATCTCGGCAACGCTGGTGGTCGATGAGGCGCGCTCGCGCAATACCACTTTGCGCGCGTAATCGCGCTCGGAAACGATGCCAATCAGGCGCGGCCCGTCCATCACCAACACCGCACCAATGCCCTTCTCGGCCATCAAGCGGATCGCCTCGATCACTGCGGCGTCGGCCGCAACCGCAAATACCTCAACCTGTTTGGTCCCCAACAGCTGTCGTACGGTCTGCATGGCCCGCTCCGCGCTTGGTCTGGTGATCGCAGACTACTCCCACCGCGCCGCAGTGGGTATCGACCAGATACAGCGGGCGCTGCTTGGCCTCGTCATACAGCCGGCCAAGGTATTCACCGATCAAGCCCAACGCAATCAGCTGGATCCCGCCCAGAAACAGGATCACCGACATCATGGTCGGCCAACCCGCCACCGGGTCGCCCAGCAAGGCCGCCTTGATCACCACCCAGCCACCGAACAGGAACGCCACCAGTGCGGTCAGCAAACCGAGATAGGTCGCCGCGCGCAACGGCACCGTGGAAAAACTGGTGATGCCATCCAGCGCGAAATTCCACAACCGCCACACCGTGAACTTGCTGCGCCCCGACAGCCGCGGCGCACGCCGGTACGGCAATGCCAACTGGCGAAACCCGACCCAGCCGAACAGGCCTTTCATGAAACGGTGGCGCTCGCGCAGCTGCTGCAAGGCCTGCACCACACGCGGCGACAACAACCGGAAATCCCCCGTATCGGCCGGAATCGGCGTGCGCGACAACTGCCGGATCACCCGATAGAACGCATGCGCCGCACTGCGCTTCAACCAGCTCTCGCCCTCGCGGAAAATCCGCGTGCCGAAAATGTTGTCGTAACCGGCACGCCACAGCGCAACGAACTCCGGGATCAACTCCGGCGGGTCCTGCCCATCGGCATCGAGCAGCACCACCGCACCGGGCAACACATGATCCAGCCCCGCAGAAATGGCAACTTCTTTGCCGAAATTGCGCGACAGCCGCACCGCGCTCACCTGCGCATCGGCCTCGGCAAGCGCCTGCAACACAGTCCAGGTGCCATCGCTGCTGCCATCGTCGACATACAGCACGTGCGTGTGCAATCCGCTCAATCCCGCGAGCACCGCGCACAGACGCGAATGCAGCAACGGAATGCTAGTTTCTTCGTTGTAGGCCGCAATCACCACCGTGAGGCGATCTGTTGCAGCCGGCAGTTGCGCTGTTTCGAACGCGCTCATGCTCATGGCGCCCGCAGATACGCAGGACCGCCCAACTGGCGCGCCTGCCGCTGGATCCACGCAGTGCGCCGCTGCACGTAGGCCCCGGGGCGCCGTGCGTCATAGCGACGTGGCGAGGGCAGCACCGCCGCCAGACGCGCCGATTCGGTCGGCGACAACCCTGCCGCATCCTTGCCCCAGAACTGCCGGGCAGCGGCCTGCGCGCCATACACCCCATCGCCGAATTCGGCCACGTTGAGATACATCTCCAGAATGCGCTGCTTCGGCCAGAACAACTCGATCAGCACCGTGTACCAGGCCTCCAGGCCCTTGCGCACCCAACTGCGGCCCTGCCACAGGAACACGTTCTTGGCGACCTGCTGACTGATCGTGCTCGCCCCACGCACGCGCCCACCGCGCGCATTGTGATCGCGCGCCTTCTCGATGGCCTGCAGATCGAAACCGTGATGTATTGGAAACTGCTGATCCTCCGCAGCCACCACCGAAATCGGCAGGCTGGCAGCAATCTTGTCGTAGTCGCGCCATTGCTGATGTAGCGAAAAATTCCAGTCGCCCTCGCCCCAGGCTTCCAGATAGCGCCCCACCATCATGCTGCTGATCGGCGGATCGACCACCCGCAGCACCAGTACCTGCACCACGCTCGCGGCGGCGAACAACAACGGTGCCGCCAACACCCAGCGCAGCCAGCGCCGAGCGCGCCGCGGTGGCGCTACCTGCTTGCCATCCAATGCATCCGTCCCCATTGTTTGCTACGACCTATTCATCCCGATGCCTGCCGCATTATCCGGCAACCGGCGTCCCTTACGTCCGATGTTCCCATGACCGATCACGATCAGCTTTCCCGTTTCCTGCTGCCTGCCGCCGGCGTGCGCGGCGTCCACGTGCGCCTGACCCAGGCCTGGCACGACATCCAGGGCGCAGCCGAGTACCCGCCGGCCGCCCGCCAGCTGCTCGGCGAAGCGGCGGTGGCCGCGGCATTGTTCACCGGCCATACCAAGGTCGACGGACGTCTGTCGGTACAGCTGCGCGGCAATGAAACACTGCGCACCTTGTTCGCCGAATGCACCGCGGCCGGTACCTTGCGCGGCATCGTGCAACTGGCCGACGGCGCCGATGCACCCGCCGACCTGCGCGAACTGGGCGAAGCCGCACTACTGGCGATCACCATCGAAAATCCCGGCCTGGACCCGCGCGAACCGCAGCGCTACCAGAGCCTGGTCGGTATGCAGGCCCCGGATCTGGCCGAAGCCTTCGAGACCTACTTCCACCAGTCCGAACAGTTGCCGACCCGCCTGTTGCTGGCCGCAGGCCCGGACCAGGCGGCCGGCCTGTTGCTGCAGAAACTGCCCGGCGACGAGGGCGACAACGACGGCTGGACCCGCATCGGCGCGCTGTTCGACACCCTGGGTGCCCCGGAACTGCTGTCGGTAGCTGGCGAAGACCTGCTGCACCGCCTGTTCCACGAAGAGGAGCCGCAGTTGCTCGGCGACAAGCCGCTCAGCTTCGGCTGCTCCTGCTCGCGCGAGCGGGTCGCCTCGATGCTGCAGTCCCTGGGCGAAGAAGAAGCCCGCGCAGCGGCGGAGGCGACTGGCCAAGTCGAGGTGCGCTGCGAGTTCTGCGGGCGTGAGTATCACTTTCCGTTGACCGCCCTCGACGTACTTTTCAGCGCAGCGCGACCCTCGCTGGAAGCGCCGGAAAGGTTGCAGTAGAAAGGTTTGACGGGTGCGTTCTGGGGAAGGCACCCACTTGTTAAATAATCATAAACACCCTAGCATTCTCGTCGCCCGCTCTCGGGAACTTAACAACTCCTCCTGGGTCTGAACTCTGGTATGCGACACCTCCTGCGCCTTCCGCTTGCTTTGCTGGTTGCCCTTGCGGCAGCCACGGGTGTGCACGCGCAGTCGGCCGCCGCCCAGCAGCTGCGCGAGAGCACCATCCTGCCGGTGTGGAACAAGGGCAGCGGCAAGGTGGAAGCCTTCCTGTATCTGGAGCCGACCGGTGAGCAGAAGGCCGGCGCACGCTGGCACTTCGGACGCAATTCGCTGGATGCGGCCTTCGGCCTGACCTCGGGCGATTCGCTGGGCCTGATCTGCAACAGCAGCCGTGGCACCAACATCAACGGTCTGGCCAGCCATTGCCTGCTTGCCGGCATCGGCGACGAAGAAGACGACAGCGCTGCCGCATCGCGCCGGGTCTCGGCAACGCTGGGCTTTAATCGCGCTGGTGCACGTGCCGGCGTCACCGCCGGCACCGGCCGCGACACCTTGCCCGCCTGGTTGATCGGCGCCGGCAAGGCACCGCTGACCCGCGTCGAACAGAACGACCTGACCGTGTTCGGCCAGAAGAACATCGGCCGCGAAGGCTTCGTCTCGATCGGCGGCACCTATGCTCGCGCGCGGCTGGTGCCGCTGGCCGACGTCTCCCCGGCCATCGCTGACCAGTGGGACACCAAGACCCTCAGCGTCGGCGGCGGCTATGGTGCCTTCAGCGCCAATGTCATCGGCCGCGTGGTCGACGTTCCCGGCCAGCCGGAAAAATGGGAAGGCTTAGGGCTCGGTCTGACCTGGCGCACCCCCTGGAGCGGGCAGTTGACAGTCGGCGCGGAAAATGTCATCTCCCGCGGCAAAAATCCCTTCGCCCCGAACAACGAAAGCAACAACGACGGCACGATTCCGTACGTTCGGTACGAACAAGACTTGTAAGCCACTGATTCAAAAGTACTTTCCAAGAACGTCACCGGTTCGTCGCCGGTGGCGTTTTTCGTTCTGGATGTTGCCGCGCATCTCCGTTTCACGTCTTTCTTCTTTTTCGTTAACGGGACTTTAATTCTTCGCGCAACGCATATACCATCGGTTCACCCTGACGTTTTGGATCCGCTTCTTTCGGAACCCCCCGACAGGCAAACAACCCTTGGCAGTACCCAAGATCACTTGGAGAGAGAGCTAATGAATTGCAAGTCCAACAAGCTGCGCGATGCAGTTGTCCTCGCGCTTGTCGTGGGCGTGGCCGGTACCGGTACCGCCGTCGCGCAGGAAGCCGGCGGCGCCACCAACCTTGACAAGATTGAGGTCACAGGGTCGCGTATTCGCCAGGTCGATAGCGAGACCGCTCAGCCGGTGATGTTGATTAGCCGGGATCAAATTGAAAGGCAGGGCTTCAAGTCGGTTGCCGACATTCTGCAGAACATTCCTACCGCAGGTTCGCCGGCAATCAGCCGTACTTCGCCGTTGAGCTCAGGTGAAAACGTCGGTGGTTACTACATCGATTTGCGCAACTTGGGTGCCAATCGCACTTTGATCCTGGTTGACGGCCACCGCCTCGGCATCACCAATGGTGGCCTGCAGGACGTTGCATCCATTCCCGCCGTCATGGTTGAGCGCATCGAAGTCTTGAAGGATGGCGCATCCACGATTTATGGCTCCGACGCAATTGCAGGCGTGATCAACATCATCACCCGCAAGGATTTCGAAGGTGCCGAAGCCAACGTCTACATCGGCCAGTGGGGCCAGGGCGACGGTCAGCGCGAAGTGTACGATTTCACGATGGGTTTTCGTGGTGATCGTGGCTCGCTGACTGCCGGCGTCGAATACACAAATGAAGATCCGGTGTGGGCGCGTGATCGCTGGTTCAGCCGCGACCGCTTCCCTACCGGCGAGAAGACCGATCCGCGTCCGGGCGGCCTCTCCGGCACCACTGAATTCGGCCGATTGGCTTATCGCAATGCCGCCGGCGGAACATCTACGGCTACGCTGCGCCGCGACGTGGCAGGGCTCGACCCGGCAGATTTCTCCAGCTACCGTCCACTCAATGGCACCGATGCTTCTAACCCGGCATTAGCTTCCACCGTATACAGTGGCATCAAGCGTAAGTCGGCGTTCCTCAACGGCCATTTCGACTTCACCGACAACGTTGCATTCGACACCAGCGTTCTCTACACGGATCGCGAATCGTTTGCACAGAACGCTGGCTATCCAATGCAGAGCGCTGCATTTGATCTGAGCAGCGCCGGCCTGTCGGTGGACAGCGTATTCAATCCTTTGGGTAATCAGGCAAGCGGCACATTGCCTCCGGGCGTTGCGCCTCAGAGCGTTCAGTATGTCCGTCGCGGCTGGGAAGTTCCCCGCGAAGTCATGAACAACCTGACAACCTCGCGGTTCACGGGCAAGTTCAGCGGCAGCTTCAACTTCGGTGAGAAGTACTGGGATTGGGAAGCTGGCTACCTCTATAACCAAAACAAAGGCACCCAGATCAGCACGGGTAACCTCAACACCTTTGCAGTCGGTCAAGCCACTGGCCCGTCCTTCATCAATGCAGATGGTGTCGCCCAATGCGGCACTGCTGGTGCGTCGATTCCGCTTGGCTCTGGCCCTGGGGCATGCACACCGTGGAATCCGCTCGTTCCGTTCGGCTATAACGCGCCAAACGGTCTGAGTGATCCAAACGTTCAGGCTTATCTGTATCAGCCGGGCCAGGCATTGTCTGAAACCACGACGAAGAACTACTTCGCAAGCGTTGCTGGCGTTCTTGCAACGTTGCCGGCAGGTGACCTCGGTGTCGCGTTTGGCGTCGAGCGCCGTGAAGAAAGCGGTTCTTTCTCGCCAGATGCCTTGGCGCAGACCGGCATTTCTACCGATCTTGCTGCAGGCCCCACCAGCGGTGGCTACAACCTCAACGAAATCTATGCCGAGTTGCAGGTTCCGTTGCTGGCCGACCTTCCTGGCGCTCAGGAACTAAGTGTGACGCTAGCCTCCCGTTATTCGGATTACGACACTTTCGGTAATACGACCAATAGCAAGTTCGGATTCAAATGGAAGCCCATCGAGTCACTTCTGATTCGCGGCACATGGTCGGAAGGGTTCCGCGCACCGACGGTTGCAGACTTGTTTGGAGGTCTGTCGCAAAGCTTCGAGGACTACACGGATCCGTGTGATACTTCGTTTGGCCCGGCAGCTGGAAACGCGCGCTGCTTGGCGGATGTACCGGCAGGTTTTCGTCAGCTGAATGCTTCTGGCATTGCTCCTGCAGATGGTCCTGGTGAACAATCGAATGTTCCCTTTATCTCTGGTAGCACTCCAACGCTGACTCCTGAAACCTCGACATCCAAGACGCTCGGATTTGTGTGGAGCCCAGGCTTCATCAATGGCCTGAATGCTTCGCTGGACTGGTGGAACATCCGGATCGAGAATACGATCGTGGCTGACACACCTACCGATCTATTGGATGACTGCTACTTGCGTGGCCTTGAGTCGCGCTGTGTGGGCTTCACCCGTAATGCGGCAGGTAATGTCAGCGAGCTGTCGTTTGGCCTACGTAACGCCGGTTATGTTGAAACAGAAGGCTTCGACTTCGACCTAAACTATCGTTTCGAAACTCAATGGGGCAACTTCACGACCTCGCTACTGAATACCT
Source organism: Xanthomonas hortorum (assembly GCF_011305375.1). Lineage (GTDB taxonomy): Bacteria > Pseudomonadota > Gammaproteobacteria > Xanthomonadales > Xanthomonadaceae > Xanthomonas > Xanthomonas hortorum_E. The sequence continues at coordinate 245,980 of NZ_VCME01000001.1, read as the reverse complement.
ATGTATCAAAGAACGAACTGAAGGCGGACAACACAGCAAATCCTCCAAGCCAGCAGAACGGTTTCGGTGGTAACTTCCGCGTTCGCTCCAATCTTTCGGTGAACTGGCAGTGGGACGATTGGTCGGTGACCTGGAGTACGCGTTATTTCTCACGTACCAAGGAGCGTTGCTTTGCTGATGATCGTTGCAGCTTGCCGAACTTTAGTGCCCCTGAATTCCAAGGGTCCATCGTTGGCATGAATGAGCTGGGTTCGAATACGTTCCACGACCTGCAAGTTGCTTACGTCCTTCCTTGGAATGCTACGGTTGCCGTTGGTGCGAACAATATTTTCGAGCATTATTCGGCGCCTGCTTACGGTCAGCCCAACTCCGGCTATTCCTATTACGGCGGGTACGACATTGGCCGCTTCATGTACATGAAGTATCAGCAGCGCTTCTGATGCAGATCAAAAGCGAAGCTTAAGAAAACGGCCCCTAACGGGGCCGTTTTTTATTTGAGATATCTCAAAGGTCAATCTAAAGCGTGATCAGTACGCCGATAAACCGGCCCTGCCAGTTTGCCAGTTACCCAGGAATCAACGTCTGAATCACATGCTCGACGTAGGCTTCGAAGTCTTCGCGGGCCTGCTTGGGTTGCTGTAGTTGCAGCGACAGCTGCAGGAAGCCGACATAGGCGGCATAGGCCAGGCGGGCGCGGTGTTGGGCGTCGGTGCGGGTGAGGCCGGCCTGGCGGAACGAGGCGATCAGGTAGTCGAGGCGGCGTTGCGAGACGCGGTCGATAACCGGGCGCACGGCCGGGTGGTCGAGTGCCTTGAGCAGTTCGCTGTAGATGACATGCGGTTTGACTTCGTGCGCGACCAGTTGGAACAGCGCGCGTAAGCGTGCACTGGGATCCGGGACGTCTTCCAGGCTGCCGAACACTTCTTTTTGTTCGAAGATCTCCCAGCGTTCGAGGGCTGCCTGCAGCAGCGCATCACGCGAGGGAAAGTGCCAGTAGAAGCTGCCCTTGGTGACGCCGAGTCGGCGCGCCAGTGGTTCTACGGCGACTGCACCGACACCTTGTTCGGCGATCAGGTCCAGCGCGGCCTGTGCCCAGTCGTCTGCGCTGAGGCGCTGACCGCGACCGGAACTGGCGCGGGGCGTGGTGGGGCTGGAATCGGTGGTGTCGTTCATTGTGACGATTTAACCATACGCTCGGGTCGATTGCAGTATGCGGCAGAAAATGCAGGCACAACTGCCAGGATTCAATGGCTTAACCATCCATACCACTGAGTATTGACAGTGAGCGCACTAGATCCATACCATTAGGTATGGTCACCTCTTCCTCTAGCCTCGCCTGCATTACGTCTGTCACCAACATCCGTATTGGTGAGACGTTGCTTGCGGTGTCGGCGCAGGGCGCAGAACGCGCACCGACCGTGCTGTTTGCGCATGGATTCGGCCAGACACGACACGCATGGGAAGGCACGGCCACTGCCTTGGCGGAAGCCGGCTACCGGGCGCTGTCTTACGACGCGCGCGGGCATGGCGATTCCAGCGTCAACGACGCTGAGGTGCCCTACTCGGCCACGCAATTCACCGACGATCTGATCGTGCTCGCCGGTGAGCAATCAGAGCCGCCGGTGCTGGTCGCCGCCTCGATGGGCGGGCTGTTTGGTCTGCTGGCAGAGGCGCGCTGGCCGGGTTTGTTCCGCGCGATCGTGCTGGTCGACATCACACCACGCTGGGACACGCGGGGCGTGGAGCGCATCCTGAGGTTCATGACTGCGCATCCCGGCGGATTCGCATCGCTGGATGCCGCGGCAGACGCGATTGCCGCATATTTGCCGCATCGTCCGCGCAAGACCGCAGACCAGTTGCAGGCCTTGTTGCGGCAGCGTGCCGACGGGCGTTGGCACTGGCATTGGGACCCGCGCCTGGTCGACGAACTGGCGGGACAGGATCCGCATACGCAGCAGCACGCATTGCTGGACGCCGCGTCACAGGTGCGTTGCCCGATGCTGCTGATCAGCGGCGGGCGCAGCGATCTGGTCACACCGAACACCATCACCGAATTCCTGTCGATCGCACCGCATGCGCAGCACGTGCAGTTGCCCGATGCCACGCACATGCTGGCCGGCGACGACAACACCACCTTTACCGCCACCGTGTTGCATTATCTGGATGCACTGCCCTCGGTTGGCACCATCGCAGCGTCCAACATTACCGAGCATGTCACTGGAGCAAGACCATGAGCATCGTTGCACCGTTCCTCCTCGTCATCCTGGCGGCGGGCATCGCTGCCTACCACCGCATGCGCCTTGCCACGTGGGTCGCGCTGAGCGCCTGCGTGCTGGTGGCGTGCTGGTTGCTGGGTGCCAATCTCACCGCAACCATCGTCGCTGCCGTGCTGGTGGTGCTGGTGTCGGCACCGGTGCTGTTGCCGTTCTTGCGCAAGCCGCTGCTGACCACGCCGCTGATGGGCTTCTTCCGCAAGGTGCTGCCGCCGCTGTCGCAGACCGAACGCATTGCGCTGGAAACCGGCTCGGTGGGCTTCGAAGGCGAGCTGTTCACCGGCGATCCGGATTGGCAGAAGCTGCTCAACTACCCCAAGCCGCAGCTGACCGCAGAAGAGCAGGCGTTTCTGGATGGCCCGGTCGAAGAGCTGTGCAAGATGGTCAACGACTGGGAAATCACCCACGTCCACGCCGATCTGCCACCGGAGCTGTGGGACTACATCAAGAAGCAGAAATTCTTCGGCATGATCATTCCGAAGCAGTACGGCGGCCTGGGCTTCAGCGCGCTGGCGCACCACAAGGTGATCCAGAAGCTGTCCTCGATCTCCAGCGTGGTCAGCTCCACCGTCGGTGTGCCCAATTCGCTCGGGCCGGGCGAGTTGCTGCTGCATTACGGCACGCCGGAACAGAAGGACTATTACCTGCCGCGTCTGGCCATCGGCGCCGAAGTGCCGTGTTTCGGTCTGACCGGCCCGTTCGCCGGCTCCGATGCGACCTCGATCCCGGACTACGGCATCGTCTGCAAGGGCGAGTGGAATGGCGCCAATGTGCTCGGCGTCAAGCTCACCTTCGACAAGCGTTACATCACCCTGGCACCGGTGGCTTCGCTGATCGGCCTGGCGTTCCGCATGTATGACCCGGAAGGCTTGATCGGCGACAACAAGGACATCGGCATCACCCTGGCGCTGTTGCCGCGCGAAACGTCGGGAGTGGAAATCGGCCGCCGGCATTTCCCGCTGAATTCGACCTTCCAGAATGGCCCGATCCGTGGCAACGAGGTGTTCATTCCGCTCAGCCAGTTGATCGGTGGCGTGGACATGGTCGGCAAGGGCTGGAATATGCTCAACGAGTGTCTGGCGGTGGGTCGTTCGATCACCCTGCCCTCCACGGCTAGCGGCGGCGGCAAATACGCAGCTGTGGTGACCGGTGCGTATGCGCGCATCCGCAAGCAGTTTGGTCTGTCGATCGGCCGCTTCGAGGGCGTGGAAGAAGCGCTCGCACGGATCGGCGGCAAGGCCTACGCGATCAGTGCGCTGTCGCAGGCCACTGCGGCGGCGGTGGACCGTGGCGATGTGCCATCGGTGCCGTCGGCGATCGCCAAGTACCACTGCACCACCATGGGCCGCGAAGTGGTCAGCGACATGATGGATGTGATCGGCGGCAAGGGCATCATCCTGGGGCCGCGCAACTTCGCCGGCCGTGCCTGGCAGTCGGCGCCGATCGGCGTGACCGTGGAAGGCGCCAACATCATGACCCGTAGCCTGCTGATCTTCGGCCAGGGCGCAATCCTGTGCCACCCGTGGGTGATGAAGGAAATGAAGGCGGCGCAGGATCCGGATACGCGCCGTGGTCTGGAAGACTTCGATCAGAGCCTGTTCGGTCACATCCGCTTCGGCATTTCCAACGCGGTGCGCTCGTTCTGGTTCGGCTTGACCGGCGCACGTATCGGCGCTGCACCGGGCGATGCCTATACGCGTCGGTTCTTCCGCAAGCTGGATCGCTATTCCGCCAACCTGGCGCTGATGGCCGACGTGTCGATGCTGATGCTGGGCGGCAAGCTCAAGTTCAAGGAATCGCTGTCCGGTCGCTTGGGCGATGTGCTGAGCCACATCTACCTGACCAGCGCAATGCTCAAGCGCTATCACGACGAAGGCGCACCGGCAGCCGATCAGCCGCTGCTGGCCTGGGCGTTCCACGATAGCGTGCACAAGATCGAGACCGCGCTGTCGGCCGCGCTGCGCAACTTCCCGATCCGCCCGGTGGGTTGGCTGATGTGGGTGCTGATTTTCCCGCTGGGCCGTCGTGCCGAAGCGCCGGGCGACCGCCTGGGCCATCGCGTGGCATCGATCCTGATGACGCCGAACGAAGCACGCGACCGTCTGGGCCAGGGTGTGTTTCTGACCCCATGTGCCAACAATCCCGGCGGCCGTATCGCCAGCTATCTGGCCAAGGCCGTGCTGGCCGAGCCGGTGGAGCGCAAGTTCCTCAAGGCGCTCAAGACCAAGGGGATCGAGGCACTGGATTTCCCCGCGCAGCTGGACGAGGCCGTTGCCGAGGGCGTGATCACCATCGACGAGCGCAAGCAGCTGGAAGAGTTGCGCGCGATCATGATGGATACCATCACCGTGGACGACTTCGATCCGCATGAGTTGCGTGCGGCCAGCTACTACGACAAGCCGCAGGCACAGCAGCCGCGCGAAGCGGCGTAAAGCACAGGCAAAGGCGACAGTAGACGACGGCGGGCTTCGGCCCGCCGTCGTTGTTTGTGGAGACCAGCTAGCTCGCGGATACGCTGCCAGCAGCCTTGGTCTGTCGACCAGTTCCCAGCGGCTACACCTTCGTAGGAGCGGGCTTGCCCGCGATGAAGCGTTACCGGTAATGCTTCATCGCGGGCAAGCCCGCTCCTACAGGAAGCGAACACGCTGCCGGAAGAACCTCAGAGCGGCAACCACACCAATGCCAACGCAATCAGCCCCGGCAACGCCTGCACAAAGAAGATGCGACGGTTGACGCTATAGGCGCCGTAGCAACCCGCCACGACCACGCAGCCGAGAAAGAAGCTCAGCACGTCGGTGCGGGCCTGCAACGCGCCCCACAACAGACCGGCGGCCAGGAAGCCGTTGTAGAGGCCCTGGTTGGCTGCCAGCACGCGGGTGGCCTGAGCCTTCTCGAGCGTATTGCGGAAGGTCTTCAAGCCCAGCGGGTGCGTCCACAGCACCATTTCCAATACCAGGATGTAAACGTGCAGCAGGGCGACGCACAGGCCGGCGACGATGGCGAACAGGGACATGGCAGATTGGCGTAATGAACGTGGCAGCCAGCATAGTCGCGATTGCAGTCGTCCGGTCCGAAGCAACCGATCAAACCTCATGCTGCCGCAAGATGGGCGGAAGAGATGCAAGATCTGCACGCGCCAGTAGAACGTTGTGATTGCGCGCACCGGCTACGTCTGTTTGACAGCCGCGCAATCGCTTGCTGCCGGCTCCTGGAGTGGCTGATAGAAGATCGCGAGCACTCCACCGGTGGCACGCAGGGCGCGCTCGGGATCAGAGTGCCCCGTACTACATGCCTCGCCGAACACCGGCCGCGACAGCCTGAAAGTGAGCGCAGCATTTTGTTGCCGCTCTTCGCGTCATCTGGATGGTCCCAAGCCGCGTTGGTCGAGGGCGCGATGCCCTCGCCGCTCGCGGGACACGCCGCAAGTACGTCCATGTAGGCTCGGTGGCGGCATCCATGCCGCCACACGGTCCTGCAATCGGTGAGACACCGCACCAGGGAGCTGATCGCTAGCTTTGTGAAAAGCGGGCTATCTCTCAGGTTACATCGGCCTGCTGATGCAGGCCGCATCTACATGAGAGTTAGCGAATTGGAAGCACGTCATGCACTGCTTGCACCCCACACACCGACACTCTTGATTGGTCCTTGCCCGCCCACCGTCGCGGGACCTTACGCGGCATGGATGCCGCGTAAGAGCCGGCGTGTCCCGCGATGGTGGGCGGGCAAGGGCCCTGCAGCCAGGCCGCAGATCAGCCGCTCCAGCCCTGAGATCATCCGCTCTGCAGGTGAGCTTCAGCACTGTCCAACTACTACAAGTCAACAGAGATTCGCTGCCTTGAAGTGGCTGTAAAAACGATGCAAGCAATGGGCAGGTGGCTGCGGACGGCATACTCAAAGCCGGCATAGTACGAGTGGTACACGCAGTACCCAGCAACAGTCGCGTCCGCCTGATGGCAGCAAAGTAGTTTTGCCAGCCCCTCTTAGTCGGACGCCTGCTTAGCGGCCTCCGCATCGCGTTCGGCAGGCAGCTTGCGCGCCTCGCGCAGCAGACCGAATGCGCCCAGTGTCATACCCGAGGCCACCAGCAGACCGACGCCGAACACGGCACTGGAGCCGAATGCCGACACCAGCTTGTGCACCCACACGAAGGTGAGATCGCCACCGCGGTAGATCACGGTGTCGATCGCCGCGCCGGCCTTGTAACGCCATTCCCGGTCGACGCGCGTGTACAAGGTCTCGCGCGCCGGCTTGGCGAGTGCGAACTCGCTGGAGCGGGTGATCACCTGCACGATCGCGATCATCATCGGCAACGGCGAGGCTGTCAGCACGGCATAGCCAAGCGTGATCGCCACACCCGGAATCAACAGCGCCGGCGCGATACCGAAACGCGACAACAGCGCGCGCGTCACCAGCAGCTGCAACACCAGGGTGAGCGCGTTGATCGCCAGATCGATACTCGCGTAATAGGCGGTGGCTGCCGCTGCGTCCGTGTATAGCCGCCGTACCAGCGCTGCCTGCTCGTTGTAGAGCAAGGTACCGACGCCCACACCGAACAACACCATGAAGGCTAACCAGCGCAGCAACGGCTCGCGCACGATCAACTTGAGCCCGCCGAGCACATCGCCGCCCATCGGCACTTCGCCGGAGCTCAGCTGTCGCTCCTGCTCGCGCGCAACCGCCCACAAGCGCAGACGCAGCACGCAGACCACGCACACCGTCAGAAACCCGGCCGACACCAGCATCAGATGCGCGATACCGACGCGCTCAACCAGGGTGCGGGTGAGGATCGGCCCGAGAAACGCACCCAGCGTGCCGGCCGCACCGATGTAACCGTAGTAACTGCGCGCTTCGGCATTGCTGAAGACGTCGGCCATGAAGCTCCAGAACACCGCCACCGCAAACAGGTTGAAGACGGTCACCCACAAAAAGAACGCCATGCCGCGCCCGGGCACGCCGCTGTCGAACAACACGTAGAACAGCAACAGGGTCGCGATGAAGAAGCCATACACCACCGGCAGGAACACCCGGCGCGGATAGCGGCTGACCAATGCGCCGTAGACCGGCTGCAGCAACACCATGATCAGGAAGGTGCAGGTAAACAGCACCTGCAGGGTGAAGTCCTTGAGCGGCATGCCATGCGCGGCGAAGAAGGCGATCATGCCGGTGGGAAAGATCGCTTCCACATCCGCCGAGGCGCTCATCGCCTCGCGCACCGGGCGCAGCACGTAATACCCGCTGAGCAGGCAGAAGAAATACAGAAAACTCCACGCCAGCGGCGGCGAACTGCGCAACGCGCCGCTCAACCGGCCAGCCGCAGACTGCGACGAAGAAAATCGGCTGGTCATGGTGAACAAATCGCCTGCACAAACGGGCCCGACAGCGTGGACATGGCAGCGGTGGCACCCGCGAAGGAAGCGCGCAAGTTAGCCGATGCGGCGCAGCACCACCAGCGGCGCGGTGCAGAACACAACGGACTGATCGTGCATCCAGACGGCACGCCGCTTGCAGCCACATCCGTATAGGTGCCGAGGCGCACTCGAAGCGTTCCGCGCCGCCCGATTTCTGAACCTAAAATCATCAATAGGATCAATATGATGCCCATTCATCTTCTGGCAGTTTGTGCTATTGCGAAGCGCGGCGCTAGAATCGCCGGAGGCAGTGGAACAGGCGGGACAACCATGACTGAAATGCGCAGGCCCCGACGGTTTCGTCCGTTGGCCATCGGGCTGCTCGGGGCGTTATTGCCCCTGGCCCTCTCTTCCACCGCGCAGACGCCCGCGCCAGCTGCCTTTGCGCTGCAGCCGGCCACCGCCGCACAGTCGCCCACCGCTCCGCTGCAGTATCGCGCCTCGCTTCCGGCCAGCAGTGTGCTGGCACCGGCGGCCGGCTTCGATGTGGCCGCGTTCGAATCGATGGCCAATCAGTTGACCTACGGCAACCGCGTGCCCGGCATTGCGATGGCGATCGTGCAGGGCGGCAAGGTGCTCAGCGCGCGCGGCTATGGCGTCACCGACGTCAATCATCCGCAGCCGGTCGATGGCCACACCGTGTTCCGCCTCGCCTCGCTGTCAAAGGCGTTCGCAAGCACCATGGCTGGCCTGTTGGTCAACGACGGCGTGCTGCGTTGGGACAGCAAGGTGGTCGATTATGTGCCCGGCTTCCAGCTCAGCGATAACGTCGCCACCCATCAGCTCACCGTCGCCGAGGTGCTCAGCCACCGCGTTGGCCTGACCCGCAATGCCTACGACCGCGATATCGAATCCAACGTCGACTACTACTCGCTCAGCCACAAGCTCGCCGCTGCACCCTTGCGCTGCGCGCCGGGCGATTGCTATGCGTATCAGAACGTGGCCTTTAGCCTGGTCGGCGATGTGGTGTTCGCCGCTTCCGGCAGCTTCTATGAGCAGTCGGTGGAACGCCGCATCTTCAAGCCGTTGGGCATGAATGACGCGAGCATGGGCCTGGCCGGCATCCAGGCCAGCCCGCATGCGGCACGCCCGCATGTGCGCAGCCGCGGCGGCTGGGTGGCACTGACGCCCAAGCCGACCTACTACCGCCTGGCGCCCGCTGCCGGCGTCAACGCCAGCGCCAGCGACATGGCGCAGTGGCTGCTCGCACACACCGGTCACCGCACCGACGTGCTGCCTGCGCCGCTGCTGGCGACGCTGCATGCGCCGTTGATCTCCACACCGGGCGAGATGCGCTCGGGTTGGCGCCACGAGCGTGTGGATGCTGCCAGCTACGCGCTGGGCTGGCGCGTGTTTGATTACGCCGGCCATCAAGTCATCTTCCATGCCGGCGCGGTGCAGGGCTATCGCGGCTTGGTCGCGCTGCTGCCCGAGCGCGACCTTGGCATCGCCATCATGTGGAACGGTGAGAGCGGTCTGCCATCGGGCATGCTGCCGACCATCCTGGATCGCGCACTCGGCCTGCCGGCCAAACGCTGGCTGGACATCGATGTGGATGGCGACTTCGGCAGCGAGAACATGCTGGCCGAGCGTCCCGATCCTGCCGGCAAGGGTGCCTCGTCCGGCAAGTCGGTGGCATCGCCGCGCTGAGTTAGCGTTTGCAGCGATTCAAGACAGAGGCGGCTTCGGTCGCCTTTGTTGTTTTTTGGCGTTCGCGATTGTTGAGAGCGACCCAATAAAAAAGCTCCCTCCCCGCTGGGCGTCGGGGAGAGAGCTCGATGTTTACGGCGATCGGGTGTTGCAGATCAGATCAGCGGCGCCGGAGTTGCGGGCAGCGCGACCGGAGCGGCCTTCTTCTTGCGAACGGCCGGCTTCTTCTTGGCGACCTTCTTTACGGCAGTCTTCTTGGTGGCGGACTTCTTGGTCGCCTTCTTCGGAGCTGCTGCTTTCTTGGCGGTCTTCTTGACTGCTTTCTTGGCGGCCGTCTTCTTGGTCGCCTTCTTGGCAGTCTTCTTCACTGCCTTCTTTGCGGTCTTCTTCACTGCCTTCTTGGCGGCAGTCTTCTTGGTTGCCTTCTTAGCAGTCTTCTTCACTGCTTTCTTGGCGGTTGCCTTCTTGGCAGTCTTCTTGACGGCCTTCTTGGCAGCAGCCTTCTTCACTGCCTTCTTAGCGGTTGCCTTCTTGGCAACCTTCTTGACTGCCTTCTTGGCGGCAGTCTTCTTCACTGCCTTCTTGGCGGTGGGTTTCTTTTTTGCAGCTTTTTTAGTGGCCATGTAATTGGCTCCTCGTCAGTGAACTATGGAGGTGAAACGCCCAGTTGAACCAAACCCCGCGACGGCATGCCATCGTCGGGAACCATCCGCAGGTGATGCGCGACGGGACGGATACAGAAACACCCGCATCGAACGGCGACACGGGTGCGTGATCGGAACGACTGCTGCTTTCTTGGAGAGAAGCGGACCCGACTCCACCGTGGATAGCGCTTCGGTGGACATCTGGAACAAGCGTGTCGGCTTGATGTCGATTCTGCTCACTCTCTTTCGCAGCAACGTCTGCTGGGCGAAACCTAATCACGCTTTTTTTTACTGTCAACACTCTTTTGCAATTTTTTTTCAGCCAGCCATCGCAATGCGCCGCGTCGAGGTGATCCAGACAGGCCTTGCACTGGCATGCGCATGCGAGCGACGCGCACATTCGTGCAATCGGGTTTTCAGAAAACCACTTCTTTTGTGCTGTTTTTTTGAAGTGGTCAAAAATGCAGCGACTGGATCGGCATGACGGACGCGTCGCAAGGTGCAAGGCAGTGATGTCTTTCGTCGCCTGTCCGCCAGCTGAAAATTTTTTATCCAACGACTGCGCTTGGGGCGTCGCATCAGCACAAATGCGCAAACTTATTGCGTTCTTCGATCGCCTTGCATGCGTCTGCATGGACGACTCGACGCATGCATGCATGCCTTGCATCGCGTCCAACGATCGACCATCGACGCATGCGAGCGCCAGTTTTTTTTCACCACGCACACGCCGCGTCCTCACGATTGGCTCACGCCAGAAATCCGACGCACCTGCATGCGGACATCCTTCGACGCGGTGGCGGTGGTGCGTGCCTGGCGCGTGCGATGTTTTTCGATCGGCCGCCGAGCGCGGCGATGGAGACCGGGACCTGGCATGCAGGCATCGTTCGAGAACTCGGCAACGCGGCAGTTCGCTGGCCACTGCAATCGATACCGGCGCGCCGGCGCCAGCGTGGCGTGCAAAAAAAATGGCCGCTCCAGGAGCGGCCATCCGAGGTTGCGATGTGCCAGGCGCGATCAGTGCGCGTCTTCTTCCAGCAGCTCGGCATAGTCGTCCGGCGACAGCAGATCGTTGAGCTCTTCCTTGTCGTCGAGTTCGACCACGAAGATCCAGCCATCGCCGTAGGCGTCTTCGTTGATGGTTTCCGGCTTGTCGCTGAGTGCGCTATTGACCTCGACGACGGTGCCGCTGACCGGGCTATAGACGTCGGAGGCGGCCTTGACCGACTCCACCACTGCCGCGCCGTTGCCGGCCTGCACGGTGTCGCCGACGCCCGGCAGTTCGACGTAGACCAGGTCACCCAGCAAGCCCTGCGCGTGGTCGGAGATACCGACGGTCACACGGCCGCTGTTTTCGACGCGGGCCCACTCGTGGGATTTGAGGAACTTGAGGTCGCCAGGGATCTCGCTCATGTGTGCTCCGGGGAAACTGGGGTTAGGGACAGGTGGCTAGTTTAGACCGCGCGACAAGACAGGTGCACGCGCGTGCAGGACTGCTTGGTTGCTACCAATGTTGCGCGCTGCCGAACGTCTGCGCGCCCGGCGGCGTTTGAGTCATTGCCCGAGCACGCCGGGCTGTGCCTGGCCATCGCGCACGAACGGAAACTTCACCGCGCGCAACGGCACCTGCTTGCCGCGGATGTCCACGCGCAGGTCGTCGATGCTACCGGCCGGCACGCGCGCGAATGCGATCGCCTTGCCGAGCGTGGGCGAGAAGGTACCGGACAGGATCTCGCCTTCGCCGCTGGCGGTGAGCACGCTCTGGCCGTGCCGCAGCACGCCCTTCTCATCCATCACCACACCGATGAGTTGACGCGGCGCGCCCTGCGCCTTTTGCGCTTCGAGCACGGCGCGACCGATGAAGTCGCGACCTTCGTCCAGGGTGATCGTCCATGCCAATGCGGCCTCATAAGGAGTGACCGCGTCGTCCATGTCTTGCCCGTAGAGATTCATGCCTGCCTCCAGACGCAAGGTATCGCGCGCGCCCAGACCGGCCGGCTTGACGCCTTGCGCGAGCAGCGCGTTCCAGAACGCAACTGCCGCGTCCTGCGGCAACACGATTTCGAAACCGTCTTCGCCGGTGTAGCCGGTGCGTGCGAGGAACAGTGCGATGCCATCGCGCGAATGTGTCTGCAGTGCAGCGAAACGGCCGAGCTTGCTGGCTGCAGTGCTGTCGGCAGGATCCACCAGCTCGATGACCTTGGCGCGTGCGTTGGGGCCTTGCACCGCGATCATCGCGAAATCGCTGCGCTCTTCCACGCGCACATCGAAGCGCGCGGCCTGCTCACCAATCCACTGCAGATCCTTTTCGCGGGTGGCGGCGTTGACCACCAGGCGAAAGAACTCTTCGCCCATGAAGTAGACGATCAGGTCGTCGATCACCCCGCCCTGCGGATTGAGCATGCAGGTGTACAGCGCCTTGCCGGAGACCTGGAGCTTGTCCACCGAGTTGGCCAGCAGGTAGCGCAGAAATTCGCGCACGCGCGCGCCGTGCAGATCGACCACGGTCATGTGGCTGACGTCGAACATGCCGGCGTCGCGACGCACCTGATGGTGCTCGTCCAGCTGCGAGCCGTAATGGATCGGCATGTCCCAACCGCCGAAGTCGACCATCTTGGCGCCAAGCGCACGATGGGTGTCGTTGAGGATGGTCTTCTGGGTCATGCGCGCCGGTCCAAGGAAAAGAGCACCATTATCGCCGCCTGGCCGCGCTTGCGGGAACGGCGTGTTCGCCGCGCCGCAGCAATTTGCGTAGCCGCTCCTGTGAGCTGCCATCGAGTCGCTGCATCCGCACGTTGCGATGCTAGGCACCGTCGCCAGCGTGGCGCTGCGTCAGCCGCACGAACTCGCCATGCGCGCGATCAGACGCTGCGCGGCGAAAACATGATGATGGCCATGCCAAGCAAGCAGCAGGCAGCGCCCAACAGATCCCAACGCGTCGGCGTCACCCGGTCCACCCACCACAACCACAACAAGGCGCTGGCGATGTAGACGCCGCCATAGGCCGCATACACGCGCCCGCTGGCCTCGGGATGCAGGCTCAACAACCATACGAAGATGGCGAGGCTCAACGCCGTCGGCAGCAACAACCAGATGCTGCCGTCTTTGCGCAGCCATAGATAAGGAAGGTAGCAACCGACCAGTTCGGCGACCGCGGTAGCTGCGAACAGCAGCAGCGTGGTCGGTGCGGAATTCATGCGCGGTCTGGCTTGTCGAAATCTTGCTTGTTCAAATCTTGCCGGTCGCGGTTTGCCTGATGCGGGTCGGAGGCATCGAGACCTTGCTCGCCGACGACTGACTGATAGGTGGCAGGTTTGCCAGCGGCCAGCGGGTCGAAAGCAGCCGGATCCCCGCCTCGCTCGCCGCGCTTGACCTGTTGCCACAGCGCCTCCTGTTGATCCAGGGACAGTGCTGCCAGGTTGGTGTCTGCGGTCTGCGCGAGCGCTTCCATGGCGCGAAAGCGGCGCTCGAATTTGAGATTGGCATGGCGCAGTGCGGCGCCCACATCGACCTTGGCGTGTCGCGCCAGGTTGGCGCAGACAAACAACACATCGCCAAGCTCGTCTTCCAGCCGTGCCTGGTTGTCGGCGACCGGGCCGCATGCGAACTCCACGCGCAACTCTTCGATTTCTTCCTGCAGTTTTTCCAGCACCGGTGCCGGGCCGGGCCAATCGAAGCCGACCCGCGCCGCGCGCGACTGCAGCTTGGTGGAGCGCTGCCACTCCGGCAGGCCGCGTGCGATACCGGCAAGTGCGGAGTCGTCCTGATGGCCGGCTGCGCGGCGTTCTTCGCGCTTGATCTGCTCCCAGTTGGCGCTCACGGCCTGCGCGCCGTCGACCTGTTGATCGGCGAAGACATGCGGGTGACGGCGCACCAGCTTGTCGCTGAGTGTGGCGACCACGTCGGCAAAGTCGAATGCGCCCTGCTCTGCTGCCATCTGTGCATGGAAAACCACCTGCAGCAGCAGGTCGCCCAATTCGTCGCGCAGACCCGGCAGGTCGTTGCGATCGATGGCGTCGGCGACTTCGTAGGCTTCCTCGATCGTGTAGGGCGCAATGCTGGCGAAGGTCTGCTCCACATCCCAGGGACAGCCGTGCTCGCGATCGCGCAGACGCGCCATCAACTGCAGCAGGCGCTGGATGTCGCCGGTCGGCGGGGTCTGAGGCATAGCGACGCTCATACCAGCCAACTGCGCCACGGCAGATTCGGATCGCCCAGCGCGATGAAATCACCGTTGAGCAAGGTGTCGCGGCGGTTGTAGCGGAACGGTTTGCCGGAGCCCCCCGCCAGCAACACGCCGCCGGCGGCATGCAGCACACACTGGCCGGCAGCGGTGTCCCACTCGGACGTGGGGCCGAAGCGTGGATAGACGTCGAGATCGCCTTCGGCGATGCGGCAGAACTTCAATGACGAGCCCTGCGCCACCACATCGATCTCGCCCATGCGCTCGAGTGCGGCCGCGGTGCGCGCGTCGCGATGCGAGCGGCTGGCGGCCACCCGCAATGGCGTGGCGGCGGGCGTGCGCGTCTGCAGCATTTCGTCGCGATGGCCATCGCGACGGTAGGCGTTCTCCCCGCGCGCCGCGTACCAGACCCGGCCATCGACCGGTGCCTGCACCACGCCGAGCACCGGCGCGCCCATGTGGATCAACGCGATGTTGACGCTGAACTCGCCGTTGCGCTTGACGAACTCGCGGGTGCCGTCGAGCGGGTCGACCAGCCAGTAGCTGGTCCAGAACTGGCGTTCTTCCCAGGCGATGTGCGCGGATTCTTCCGACAGCACCGGCACGTCCGGCGTGACCCGGCGCAGCGCATCGACGATGACGCGATTGGCGGCCAGGTCGGCCTGGGTCAGCGGGCTGGCGTCGTCCTTGATCTGCACCGCGAAGTCCTGCGCGTACACCTGCATGATCGCATCACCCGCCTCGCGGGCGATGGCGATCACGGTTTCGCGCAGTTCCATCGGAATGCGGATCATGGATTGCGCTCCAGCCACTCGCGCGCAATGAACAGGGCAGCCAGCGAACGGCCTTCGGAGAAATCGTCGCGCAGCATCAAGTCGTCCAGACGGGCAATCGGCCAGGGAATCACTTCCATCTCTTCGGGCTCGTCGCCAACCAGCCGTTCGGGGTAGAGATCGCGTGCCAGCACCAACCAGGATTGGTGACTCATATAAGTAGGAGCGAGCGTCATCGCGCGCAGCACCTGCACCTGGCGCGCGCCGTAACCGGCTTCTTCCTTGAGTTCGCGGTCGGCCGCCTGCTCCGGCGTCTCGCCGGCATCGATGCGGCCCTTGACCAGACCCAGCTCGTAGCGATGCACACCGGCGGCGTACTCGCGCACCAGCAGCACGGTCTGCGCATCCAGCATCGGCACCACCACCACCGCGCCGTGGCCCTGGCTGAGTTGGCGCTCGTACAAGCGGCGCTCGCCGTTGGAAAATTCCAGATCCAGTTGCTGGCGACGGAACGGCCCGTCACCGAGATCGGTGATCTTGTGGATGGTCGGCAGACGCGGGCTCATGCGTGACACGCAGGGGCTGGGGCGACCGATAGAATAGGCGTATGCATCGACATGTTCATGAGCCCGAAATCCTAGCAGACCCGGCAGCCTCTCAAACTGCCGAACATTGGCGGCAACGCGATCTTGAGGTGCTGTGGCACCCCTGCACGCAGATGCGCGAGCACCCGCACACACTTCCACTCGTACCGATCGCGCGTGGCGACGGGGCGTGGCTGGTCGGCTACGACGGCCGCCACTATCTGGATGCGGTCAGCAGTTGGTGGACCAACCTGTTCGGCCACACCGAACCGCGCATCGGCGCGGCCATCGCGCGCCAGGCCGGCGAGCTGGAGCAGGTGATGCTGGCCGGCTTCACGCATGCGCCGGCAGTGCAACTGGCCGAGCGCCTGTTGGCGATTGCGCCACGTCAGGCCGGCCGCGCGCCGCTATCTAAAGTGTTCTATGCCGACAATGGGTCGGCCGGCGTGGAAGTGGCGTTGAAGATGGCCTTCCATTATTTCCACAACCGCGGCGAGCATCGCCGCACCCGCTTCGTGGCCCTGGAAAACGGCTACCACGGCGAGACCATCGGCGCGCTGTCGGTCGGCGACATTCCGCTGTATCGCCGCGTCTATGCGCCGCTGCTGCTGGAATCGATCTTTGCGCCTTCGCCGGATGCGTATCTGACCGAGCCCGGACAGAGCGCCGAAGACTACGCGCTGCAGGCCGCAGATGCGTTGCAGGCATTGTTTGAACAATCGCCAGGCGAAATCTGCGCACTGATCCTGGAGCCGCGCGTGCAATGCGCAGGCGGCATGCGCATGTATCACCCGGCTTACTTACGGCGTGCGCGCGAACTGTGCGATGCGCATGGCGCGTTCTTGATCGCCGACGAGATCGCCACCGGCTTCGGCCGCACCGGCACCTTGTTCGCCTGCGAGCAGGCCGGTGTCATGCCCGACCTGCTGTGTCTGTCCAAGGGATTGACCGGTGGCTTTCTGCCGCTCTCGGCGGTGCTGGCCACGCAGCAGTTGTACGACGCGTTTCTCGATGATTCGCGCGAACGTGCGTTTCTGCATTCGCATAGTTACACCGGCAATCCGCTGGCGTGTGCGGCGGCACTGGCCACCTTGCAGATTTTTGCAGACGACGATGTGATTGCGCGCAATCAACACACGGCCGCGCGCATGCGCGCATTGGCCGCGCAGATCGGCGAACACCCCGCCGTGGCGGACGTGCGCCAGGCCGGCATGATCGTGGCGTTCGAGCTCACCCAGGGCGGCGACAAACGCACGCCGTTCCCGGCAGCGGCGCGGGTGGGCCTGAAGGCCTATCGCGCCGCCCTCGACAAGGGCGTGGTGCTGCGCCCGCTCGGCGATGTGCTGTACTGGATGCCGCCGTATTGCGTAGACGAAGCACAGCTTGCACTGCTGGCTGCCACCACCCGCCATGCCATCGAGGAGGCCGTTGCATGCGCCTGACCCGCTCGCATGTCGCACTGCCGCTGCACTGCGACCAAGAGGTGACGCTGCCCGAAGAGTCGGCCAATCACCTGCTGCGTGTGCTGCGACTGCGCGAGGGCGATGCCTGCATCCTGTTCAACGGCGACGGCAGCGACTACCACGCGCGTATTACGCTGGCCGGCAAGCGCGATGCGCGCGCACTGGTGGAACGTGCGCAGCCGCTGTGCAACGAATCGCCGCTGTCGATCACGCTGATCCAGGGGATTGCGCGCGGCGAGAAGATGGACCTGATCCTGCAGAAGGCGACCGAGCTGGGGGTTGCGGCGATCGTACCGGTCAACGCCGAACGCACCGAGGTCAAGCTGGATCCGGCGCGGATGGAAAAACGCGTGGCGCACTGGCGCAGCGTAGTGATCTCGGCCTGCGAGCAATCCGGGCGTGCACGCGTGCCCACGGTCGCGGCGCCACTGGGCCTGCAGGACGCGGCGCAGGCCAGCGACCCGCATGCGCTTGCGCTACGGCTGACGCTGGACCCGCACGGCGAGCATCGCCTGACCACGCTGCCGGTTGCCGCGCAACAAAGTGTGATCGTAGCGATCGGGCCGGAAGGCGGCTGGTCGCCGCGCGACCGCGCAATCCTTGGAGAGGCTGGTTTCAACGGATTGCAATTGGGGCCGCGCATTTTGCGCACCGAAACGGCGGGGCTGGCGG
This sequence comes from Xanthomonas hortorum, assembly GCF_011305375.1. GTDB lineage: Bacteria > Pseudomonadota > Gammaproteobacteria > Xanthomonadales > Xanthomonadaceae > Xanthomonas > Xanthomonas hortorum_E. Next base: position 228,333 of record NZ_VCME01000001.1, on the reverse strand, counting down.
CGATTGCGGCGCTGCAGTCGCGGTTCGGGGATCTATAGGGCGAAGCTGCGGGTCATCTGACGCTCGCCCTACATCGTAGGAGCGCCCTTGGGTGCGATGGGCTTTATCGATAACGCCTCATCGCGCCCAAGGGCGCTCCTACGGGACTGCGGAATTGGTCGGCTCGGTGCAGACAGATTGCTGTACCGAGCGATGCGCGAGGCTCAGCGTCCGTGCTGCAAAAACCAGCTGGCGGCGCCGATCACACCGAGCTGGCCATGTTCGACGATGCTGACCGGCACCTGCTCCAGCGCCGGACGCAAGGCGCCCTTGTCGAGCAGGCGTGCGACGAAGTCGCTTTCGGCAATGAAGGCAGCGATCTGCGGCAGGAAACCGCCAGCCAGATACACACCGCTGCGCACGCCGTACAACAGGATCATGTCGCCGACCACGCTCCCCATGAAACCGCAGAACGCCTGCAAGGCATCGCGTGCCAACGTGTCGTTACCGGCCAATGCGGCGGCGGTGACATCGGACGGGCTGGCGTGCACGGCCGGCTCGCCGCGCAGCGCGGCCAGCGCGGTATAGAGATTCAACAAGCCCGGGCCGGAAAGCAGATGTTCGGTGGCCACGTGCGTGCGCGTGCGGCGCAGTTGCTGCAGTAACCCCACTTCCAGATCGCTGGCTGCCGCGAGTGCGGCGTGGCCGGCTTCAGTCGGCAACACCACCGCGTTGGCGCCGTTGGGAATCCACAACGCTGCGCCCAACCCGGTGCCGGGGCCCAGGATCAGCGCCGGACCTGTTGCACCCTGCGGCGGGCCAGACAACTGCAGGACCTGATTGCCGACCATGTAATTGGCCGCATAGGCGACCGCTTCGAAATCGTTGACCAGATGCAAGGCCTGCATGCCGAGCTGGCTGCGGATCTGTCCCGGTGCCAGCACCCACGGCAGATTGGCGGTGATCACGCTGCCGTCTTCCAATGCGTACCCGGCGCTGGCGATGACACCACGCTTCACCGGTGCACAGCCAAGCTCCGCGAAGAATGCCGCCATGATCTCGGCCAGTCCCGGGTAATCGGCGCAGCGGTACTTGCGGTAGTCCAGCACAGTGACCGGCTTGCGTGGATCGATGCTTTCGCACACCAGCGCCAGGCGCACATGCGTCCCGCCCACATCTGCGGCAACGAAGGTTTCGGTGCGCGGAAAAGACACCGCGTCCATTGGGCTGCTTGCGCTCACGCGTTCTCCTGATAAATGGCAGCGGGCCGGTGTCATGTCCCGTTAGCCGACGAACGGTAACGGGTAGACAACGTTGTCAGCAATCGCTCTGTAACGCAACCGTCGCGATCACGATTTATGCAGGGCGCTGTCGATTTCATCATCCACCAAAAATCCGCATCTGTGGCAGCGATTTCCGCACAAATCAGCGTCGGGACGCATTACATTGCGAATTCACCATAGAAACAGCGAATCGCGATGCGCACGTTCTCACGCCGTGCCGCGCAACTGCATCGACGCAAACGCAACCCTGTCGCAAATTTGCTGCATTGCAGCGCAATCGCAGGCGCTTCAGAGATCTGTGACGATGTGTTGACAACGCTGTCAACGCTACGCGAGACTCGATCCAAATCAGGGTTCTGGCAGGAGGGGCCATGGACTGTTCGGGACTGAACATCGGGCCATTCCCTCGCCTGCCGATTCCGGATTCGTGAGTGGTGCGTCACCCGACGTTCGACTCGCTGAAGTCGCATTCGCCACACCGCTTCACCACACGGGGGACACCTCCTCTACCACGCGAATCGCCTGGACCCGCTTCTCACGACGCGTGCCAGCGCAATCACCGCGATCGGTCAGGGCGTGTTGTTTTGCCGGCCACGCCGAGCGCGTTGCGCCCCACTACGGGCCAGGCGCGCTCAAAGCACTAACCAATGAGGTTTAGCCATGCACAGCCGCACCACGACGTTAGCACTCTGTATCACCGCCGCTCTGTACTGCTCCGGCTCTGCCATGGCTGCCGGACAAGAACAGCAGGCCGCTCCCAGTGCGCCCTCGGCCACCACCGAGCTGGACACCATCACCGTCACCGGCTACCGCGCCTCGCTTGAGAAGAGCCAGGCGGTCAAGCGCTCGGCCAACTCGATCGTCGATGCGATCAGCGCCGAAGACATCGGTAAATTCCCGGACATCAATGCGGCCGAATCGTTGTCGCACCTGCCGGGCATCAGCGTCGACCGCCAGTTCGGCGAAGGCGAAAAGGTCAGCATCAACGGCACCGATCCGGCGTTGAACCGCGTGCTGCTCAACGGCCAGACCATCGCCTCGGGCGACTGGGGCGGCAACCCGACCGACACCAGCGGCCGTACCTTCAACTACACCCTGCTGTCGCCGGAAATCATCGGCCTGATGGAGGTCTACAAGACCCCCGAGGCACGCATCGACGAAGGCTCGATCGGCGGCACCGTGATCGTGCACACCCGCAAGCCGCTGGACCTGCCCAAGAACACCATCCGCGGCTCGATCGGCTACAACTACAACGACCGTTCGGAAGAAGGCAATCCGCGCGGCTCGGCGCTGTGGAGCTGGAAGAACGACGACGAAACCTTCGGCGCGTTGATCTCCGCCACGCATGACAAGCAGGACCTGGCACGCGCCGGTATCGAATACTTCGGCTACACCACCGGCGAAGGCATTCCGGCTAGCGCCACCATCACCGGCGACGGCAGCGATGTCGCCACCGCCCGCGTGCCGGCCGGCATCAGCAGCGCGTTCTTCCAGCAGACCCGCGAACGCAGCGGCCTGCAGGGCGCATTGCAGTGGAAGCCCAACGAGCAGAACGAATTCAACCTGACCGGCCTGTACATCAAGGGCAAGTACAACAACTTCAGCCAGGCGCGTTATGTGTGCCCGAACTGTTCATCGCCGGCAGCAGATGGCTCACTCAACCCTGATGGAAGCCCGGTTCAAATCAGCAACATGCGTTTGATCGACAGGGCGACTGTGCAAAATGGGGTGGTTACTTCTGCAAATGTCGCAGATGGTGGGCTTGCCCAACCTTATTCCCAGCTGGATACGATTTATCGCGAAAGCACCGTCACCACCAAGAGCCTGAACCTGCGTCACGACTGGTCCGGCGAGAAGTGGGTGTTCACCAGCCAGGTCGGCAGCACCCAGGCCACCGGCGGCAAGAACCCCGAATACCTGATGAAGTTCCTGATGCAGGACGGCGGCTACAACTACGCCTTCGACGGTCAGAACACCGCAGTGAACTACGACAACGGCGGCGCCTCGAACTGGGTGTTGCCGGGCAATGTCGCCGGACTGCCTGCTGGATCGACCGCGAATGGCGTCAATCAGGCCGGCGGTATCGCCTACCAGAAGAGCAAGGACGAAGAAAAGTACTTTCAATGGGATGCGTCGCGCGATCTTGAGTGGGGCCCGTTCACCAAGCTGCAGTTCGGCTACAAGTACATCAACCACAACAACGGCGTGGACGCACGCGGCAACCGCATCAACTCCACCGACGCGGTCTCGCTGACCCAGTTCAATCCGGGTAGCACACCGAGCAGCCTGTACGACGGCCTCGGCGCCAGCGGCGACCTGACCACCTGGCCGACCGCCAGCCTGAACTCGGTGCGCAACTACCTGTTGTCGCAGCCGCAGGGCCCGTACCGCACCGATTTCGGCGCCTCGTTCCAGGTCAAGGAAATCACCCAGAACGTCTACACGCAGTTGAACTTCGAATCCGGCCAGTGGCGCGGTAACGTGGGTGTGCGCCTGGTCGACACCACCGACAAGTCCGAGTTCTGGCAGAGCAACGATGGCGGCACCAACTTCGACCGTGTTGCCGAGACCAACGACTATCGCAAGGCGCTGCCGAGCTTCAACATCGCCTACGACATCACCGACGACACCGTGCTGCGCTTCTCGGCAGCCAAGGTCATCGCGCGTCCGCGCTACGCCGATCTGGCCGGCACGTTCACCATCAACAGCGGTACCGGCGATCTGACTGCCAATGGCGGCAACCCGGATCTGAAGCCGTACGAATCCACCAACTACGATCTGGCGGCCGAGTGGTATTTCGCCCCGTCCAGCATGTTATCCGGTGAAGTGTTCTATCGCGACATCAGCTCCTACATCGTCAGCACCACCACCAGCCAGCAGCTGAATCCGGCACCGCCGGCCATTGCCGGCCTGTATCAGGTCACCACGCCGGTCAACGTGTCGGACGCCAAGGTCACCGGCGTGTCGGTCAACTACCAGCAGACCTTCGGTCTGGGTTTTGGCTTGCAGGCCAACTACACCTTTGCCGAATCCGATTCTAGCTCCGGCTTGAACCTGCCGTACCTGTCGCGCGATACCTACAACGTGATTCCGTACTGGGAACACGGCGACTGGACGGTGCGCGTGAACTACAGCTACCGCTCGAAGTACTTCACCCAGATCGGTCGCCTGCAGTCGCGTGACTTTGCAGATGCCTACAAGCAGCTGGATCTGAATGCCTCGTATCAGATCACCGATTACATGGGCATCACCTTCGGCGCAACCAATCTGCTGGATTCCACCTACCGGGTCTTCAGCAACACCCGCGATACCCCCACGGCGTTCTACAAGAACGGCCGCGGCTACCAGGCCCAGTTGAACTTCAAGTTCTGATGTAGTCCCGGCGCGCCACCGTCCCTCCACGGTGGCGCGCTTTTTTTTGCCTGTCGTTGCGCCTGCAGCGCCAGGCCATCGGTTGCATGCAGAAGTGCCACTGGCCATATCCCTTCGCGCTTGAAGGACTATCGCCAGGCCCGCTTCCGCCATCCACGTGCCGGTTGCCGTCTTGCCAACACGTTTCGCTTACAGGAGTGCAGTTCCCATGACGACCGATAGCCGCCACTACGCGGCTCCATCCCGCCGCCACGCCGGAGCTGTACCCAGGAGTCGCGCGCTCGCGCTCGCTCTGCTGGTGGCCTGCCCGGTGCTGTCGTTGCACGCGCAATCGCCCACTGCGCCCACCGCCACCACGCTCAGCCCCGAACAGATCGACCAGCAGTGGCTCAGCGCCACCGCCAAGTACGCACCCGAGCGCGAGCGTCTGGTGCATGAGGCAGAACAAGGCGCACGCAAGGGCCCGTTCCGCCCCGACTGGGCCGCACTCAAGGCCTATCAATCGCCTGCGTGGTACGACAACGCCAAGTTCGGCATCTTCATCCATTGGGGCGTGTTCTCGGTGCCGGCGTTCGGCAGCGAGTGGTACTCGCGCAATATGTATCTGCAAGGTTCCAAGGAGTTCGCGCACCACGTGGCGACCTATGGCCCGCAGGCGAGTTCCGGCTACAAGGATCTGATTCCCAAGTTCACTGCGCCCAAGTTCGACCCCAATGGCTGGGCAAAATTGTTCCGCGAGTCTGGTGCGCGTTATGTGGTGCCGGTGGCCGAACACCATGACGGCTTCGCGCTGTACGACTCCAAGCTCTCCGACTGGACCGCGGTGAAGATGGGGCCCAAGCGCGATCTGCTGGGCGAGTTGTCAAAGTCGATCCGCGCGCAGGGATTGCACTTCGGTTTGTCCTCGCATCGCGCCGAGCACAACTGGTTCTTCGACGGTGGACGTAAATTCGATTCGGACGTCAACGACCCGCGCTATGCGGCGCTGTACGGCCCGGCGCAGGTGCGCCTGCCGGGCAAGGACGATGCCGATGTGGCCAACGACTGGACGCCGGTGTCGCAGGCGTGGCTGGACGATTGGTTGGCACGCACCACCGAATTGATCGATACCTATCAGCCGGACCTGATCTATTTCGATTGGTGGATCGCCCACCCCACCTTCCGCAGCAGCCTGCCGACCATGCTGGCGTATTACTACAACCAGGGCGCAGCGCGTACCGAGGCCGATCGCGGCGTGGTGGTGAACTACAAGCTGGGCGCGTTTCCGGAAGGCGCCGGCACGCTGGATATCGAGCGCGGCCAGCTCACCGGCATCCATCCCACCCATTGGCAGACCGATACCTCGGTGAGCAATGCGTCGTGGGGCTATATCGAAAACGACACCTACAAATCGCCGACCTTCATCATCCACATGCTGGCCGACGTGGTGGCCAAGAACGGCAACCTGATGCTCAACATCGGCCCGCGTGCGGATGGTTCGATCCCCGAGACCGAGCGCGGCATCCTGCTTGCGATCGGCAAGTGGCTCAAGACCAACGGCGGCGCAATCTACGACAGCAAGCCGTGGCGCGTGTATGGCGAAGGCCCCACCGAAGTGGTGGGCGGCACCTTCCAGGACGTCAAGACCAAGCCGTATACCGCCGAAGATTTCCGTTTCACCACGCGCGATGGCGCGCTGTATGCGATCGAACTCGGCTGGCCGGCCGGCGGCAAGGCGGTGATCCGCTCGCTCACCCCCGCCGATGGCGTGCGCGGTGTGACGCTGCTGGCCAACGGCAAGAAGGTGCCGTTCGAGCAGCAAGCCGACGGCCTGCATCTGAGCTTGCCTGCCAAGCCGGTGGGCGAACACGCCTACGTTTTCCGCATCGACCTTTCTTCTTCCACTCCCTGACGGATGCTGTTTTCATGAGCAAGCGATTGACCTGGATACTGCTCGCGCTGGCGTTTGCCTGTGCGCCTGCCTTGGCCAAAAACCCCACGGCGTTGTTCTATCTGATGAACACGCAGAAATCGACCAACTCGTTCATCGCCAACGTCGACAAGATCGATGTGGTGGTGCCGACCTGGTACGGCGTGGACCAGAACGGCCTGGTCAACGGCACCCCCAACACCTACCTGTACGACATCGCCAAGCAGAACAAGCTGCGGGTGATGCCGATCCTGTCGATGACCACCGGCCGCGACGGCTTCCACAAGCTGATGCACGACGAAGCGGCCAAGAAGCGCATGATCGAGTCGCTGCTGATCCACGGCAAGCAGCACAAGTACTACGGCTTTCAGTTCGATTTCGAAAACATCGCCTGGACCGACCGCGACGCCTACACGCTGATGGTCAAGCAGACCGCCGATGCGCTGCACAAGGCCGGTTTCAAGATGTCGGTGGCGGTGGTGCCGAATGCGCCGGGCCATGCCGAAGGCGGCCAGTTCTCCAAGTGGATGTGGGAATACTGGCGCGGTGCGTATGACCTGAAGGCGCTGGGCCAGGCCGCGGATCTGGTCAGCATCATGACCTACGACCAGCACACCCGCTGGACCACGCCCGGCCCGGTGGATGGCATGGTGTGGATGAAGAAGCATCTGGATTACGCCATCACCCAGGTGCCGAAAGAGAAGCTTTCGCTCGGCATCGCCACCTACGGCTACCGCTGGTACACCGGCAACCCGGTGAAGGAAGACGGCACCGAAGCGTCGAACATCGCGGCAACCTATATCGATGCCGACGAATCGTTTCCGCTGGCGATCGAACAGAACGCCACCGTGCAGTGGGATCCGGTCGAGCAGGAATCGTGGTTCTACTTCTATCGCGACGATATGCGCGAGTGGGTGTTCCGCCCGGACGCACGCAGCTTCAAGGCGCGCTACGACATGGTGAAGCAGTACGGTCTGGAAGGTTTCAGCTGCTGGGTGCTGGGCGCCGAAGACCCGAAGGTGTGGGACGAGTTGCCGAGCGCGCAGCGCTAAGAGCAGCCAACAAACCTACTGCGCTCACCGCCAGGCGGGCGCGGTTCGGTGCTTGAATCGGGACAGACACACGATTCCTGCATCGCCCGCGCTCGCGTTGCAGCTGCTGACGAGAGTGCATGCGCCTCTCCCAAACGCAGCACGCACCCTGCGCGCACCCGAACGAAGCGTGCGCCAGTCCCTGCGTCATCCGGCATGGCTTTGCTACTGTGCGTGGCTGCCGTGTTCTCGCCGCCACATCGGGATGTGATTGCATGAAGTCGAACTCCGCACCTGGCTTGCGCTTGTCGTTATCGCGCCTGCTGTCGCTGCGCAAGCCATCATCGAGCATGCGGTCGTTGCGCATGCAGTCGTCGCGCCTGCTTGCGCTGGCGTTTGCTGCGATGGTGGTGGCTGGTTGCGGCCAACGCGATGCAGCGAGCACGCCAGCTGCGGCCAGTCCCGGCAACGCCTCGACACTGCCTGCCACCAATGCACCGCTGCCCCTGATTCCCGCCCCGGCCGAAGCCAGGCGCGGCAGTGGCAGCTTTCGCGTCGGCACCGGCACGGTGATCTCGATTCCCACCGGCAACGCCGAAGTACGCCGCAGCGCCGAGACGCTGGCCAGCCTGCTGCAACGCACCCGCGGCCTGACCCTGGAAGTGCGCACCGAAACCAGCGCCTCGCCGCACAGCATCCGCCTGGAGCGCACACCGCAGGCACCGGTGGCGCACAAGGAAGGCTATAGCCTGGACGTGGATGCCAAGGGCATCCGCATTGCCGCACGCGATGGTGCCGGCCTGTTCTATGGCGCGATCAGCGCCTGGCAACTGATGACACCGGACGCGCGCAAGGGCGAGGTCGAGGTGCCGTCGGTGGCGATCCGCGATTGGCCGCGTTTCAGCTGGCGTGGTCAGCATCTGGATGTGGCCCGCCATTTCCATGACGTGGCCACGGTCAAGCATGTGCTGGATGCGATGGCCGCGCACAAGCTCAATGTGCTGCACTGGCATCTCACCGACGACCAGGGCTGGCGCATCGAAATCAAGCGCTATCCCAGGCTCACCGAGGTCGGTGCATGGCGCACCCCGCCCGGTGCCGGCCAGCACGGCACACCCGAGCGTTATGGCGGTTTCTATACCCAGGAACAGATCAGCGAGATCGTTGCCTATGCGGCGCGTCTGCACATCACCGTGCTGCCCGAACTGGACATGCCCGGGCATGCGCAGGCCGCAGTGGCGGCGTATCCGGAAGAGGTGGGCGTGCCCGGCCAGCGCACCCAGGTCGGTGTGAACTGGGGCGTCAACCCGTATCTGTTCAGCACCAGCGAACGCAGCCTGACCTTCATCACCAACGTGCTGGATGAAGTGCTGACGTTATTCCCGTCAGCGTACATCCACATCGGTGGCGATGAGGCGGTCAAGGATCAATGGGAGGCCTCGCCTGCGGTGCGCGCGCAGATGCGCAAGCTCGGGGTCAAGGATGCGCATGCGATGCAGGGCTGGTTCAACGCGCAGCTGGCGCAGTACCTCACCCAGCACGGCCGGCGCATGATCGGCTGGGATGAAATTCTGGAAGGCGGCGTGCCGGCCAGTGCATCGGTGATGTCGTGGCGCGGCGTCGAAGGCGCGGTGGTGGCGGCAAAGCAAGGCCACGATGTGGTGCTTGCGCCAGGCGACTGGCTGTATCTGGACAATCTGCAGACCACGCGCAGCGACGAGCCCAACGGCCGCCTGACGATCCTGCCGCTGTCGAAGGTCTACGCGTTCGACCCGGTACCAAAAGAACTCAGCGCCGAGCAGGCCACGCATGTACTCGGTGCGCAGGGCGCGTTGTGGTCCGAGTACATTCCATCGAAGTGGCATATCGATCACGCGCTGTTCCCGCGTCTGTCTGCCGTTGCGGAAGTAACGTGGTCGCCGGTAGCTGCGCGCAACTGGAAGGGTTTTCTGGCACGCATGCCGGCGCAGTTGCAGCGCTACAAGGCATTGGGCATCGACTACAGCGATGGCGCGTTCGCCGCCGATATCGCGCTTGAAAGCGGCCCTAACACGGTGCTCGCCGGTGGCCCGGCCAAGGTGGCGCTCGGCAGCCAGACTGGCGCGGGTACGCTGCACTACACCACCGACGGCAGCAATCCCACGCCAGCATCGCCGCGCTATGAGGCGCCGTTTACGATCCAGCTGCCGAGCACGGTCAAGGCCACTGCATTCGAACCCGATGGCACAGCGCTGGCCGCCACGCGCAGCCGCACGTTCGATCGCGCTGGGTTGTTGCGCGTGGACACGCAAGGCCTGCGCGATTGCGTCGAAACAGGGGCGCTCGGACTGCGTTTGCCGTTGTTGCCGGAGATGACCGGCGCCGATACGCCGGTCTACAACGTCGATCTGTTTCATGCCTGCCGCCTCTATCCGCAAGCGCGCCTGGACGGCATCGGTGCGATCAGGATCGAGGCCGCCCGCCTGCCAAACAACTTCGGCCTGGCGCACGAGCAATCCAAGGTCGTGCAGTACCCGGCCAAATCGCGCGGCGGCGAGCTGGAAGTGCGTCAAGGCTGCGAGGGCGAACTGCTGGCGAGCGTGCGTCTGCCCCAGAGCGACAGCGTGGGCGAGCAGCTCACCCTGGAAACTCCATTGCCTGCACGCACCGGCATCCACGATCTATGTCTGCGCTTCACCGCACCGATCAGCGGCCCGTTGTATGCCATCGGCGCCGTCCAGTTGATTGAAACCACTGCGCAGGCGCCCCCCGCCGCCACGCGCTGATCCATCCAAGGAGAGTCACCCATGCCCCTGTCCCGTCATCGTTTTGTTCCCGCACCCGCCCGCCTCGGGCTTGCCCTGGCCTTCGCCATCTCGCAGGCCTGGGCCGCGCCGCCCACGGCAACGACCCTGGATAAAGGCTGGCAGGTGCGGCTGGTGCCGGGACAGGAACAGGCCAAGACCTATCCGAAAGCCGCAGCGTGGTTGCCGGCGCAGGTGCCGGGCGCGGTGCAGACCGATCTGATCGCCGCCAAGGTGGTGCCGGACCCGTTCTATCGCGATAACGAAGGCAAGATTCAGTGGGCGGGCCTGAGCGATTGGCAGTATCAAACACGCTTCAACGTGGATGCGGCCACGCTCAAGCGCGCGCATGTCGAGCTGGTGTTCGACGGCCTGGATACGTTTGCCGAGGTCACCCTCAACGGCAAGAAACTGCTCAGCGCCGATAACATGTTCCGGCAGTGGCGCGTGGATGCGAAATCCCTGCTCAAGCGCGGCGACAACGTGCTCGAGGTCAAGCTGTTCTCGCCGATCAAGAAGATCCAGCCGTGGCTGGCCAAACAGCCGTACGCGCTGCCGGGTGCCTACGATTCGGCATTTGGCGACGAGCCCGAGTCGCGGCACAGCTCCACCTACGTGCGCAAGGCGCCGTACAACTTCGGTTGGGATTGGGGCCCGCGCATGGTCAATGCCGGCATCTGGAAAGACGTACGCGTGGAAGCGTGGGATGCGGTGCGCGTGGACGGGCTGCATATCGCCCAGCAACGTGTGGACGCCGAGAGCGCACAGTTGCAAGCGCAGCTGGAACTACAGGCCGGCCGCAGCGGGCCGGTGCAGGTGACGCTGGATGTACTCGGCCCGGATGGGCAGAAAGTGGGCCAGTTCACCCAGCAGGCGGTGGTCGATCCCGGGGAGAACCGTATCGATCTGGCCGTGCGCATCGCCAAGCCCAAGCGCTGGTTTCCGGCAGGTTATGGCGCGCAGGACCGCTACACCTTCGTGGCGAGCGTGCGCGATGCCGATGGCGACAGCCAGCAGATCAAGCGGGTGACCGGCCTGCGTTCGGTGGAGCTGCGTCGCGAAAAGGACCAGTTCGGCAAGAGCATGGAGATCGTGATCAACGGCATCCCGATCTTCGCCAAGGGCGCCAACCTGATTCCGCTGGATGCATTCCCCGCACGCGTGAGCCCCGAGCGCATGCGCAGCACTCTGCAGGATGCACGCGACGCCAACATGAACATGCTGCGCATGTGGGGCGGCGGGCATTACCAGGACGACCATTTCTACGAAGTGGCCGACGAGCTGGGCATCATGATCTGGCAGGACTTCATGTTCGGTGGCGCGGTGCCGCCGTACGACGTGGAGTTCCGCGAGAACACGCGGCAGGAGGCGATCGAACAGGTCAAGCGGCTGCGCGACCATCCCAGCATCGTGCTGTGGTGCGGCAACAACGAAGTGCAGACCGGTTGGGAAAACTGGGGCGACCGGGTCAAGTTCAAGCAGTCGGTGGACCCGGAAGAACGCACCCGCATCGAGCGCGGCATGACCACCTTGTTCGGCACCGTGTTCCGCGAAGTGGTGGCCACCTACGATAGCGACGTGCCGTACTGGTCCACCTCGCCGGGCACCAACTTCGACGGCGCTGCCGATCAGGCCAACGATGGCGACATGCATTACTGGAAGGTCTGGGGCGGCCCTGCGCTGCCGGTCACCGAGTATCTCAACGTCACCCCACGCTTCATGGCCGAATACGGCCTGCAGTCGTTCCCGGACATGCGCACCGTGCGCGCGTTCGCCGAACCCGGCGACATGGATCCGGAATCGCCGGTGATGCGCGTGCATCAGAAGTTCGACAAGGGCAACGGCAACAAGCGGCTGATGCTGTATATCCGCCGCGAATTCGGCGAGCCCAAGGACTTTGAGAGCTTCGTCTACCTGAGCCAGCTGATGCAGGCCGAGGGCATCAACCTGGCCGCCTCGCATCTGCGTGCCTCGCGTCCGCAATCGATGGGCTCGTTGTACTGGCAGCTCAACGATGTATGGCCGGGTGCGTCGTGGTCCAGCGTGGATTACTACGGCCGCTGGAAGGCGCTGCACTACCACGCACGCCGGTTCTATGCGCCGGAGCTGATCGCTGCGCTGCGTAACGACAAGGGCCAGACCGAAGTGTCACTGGTGTCCGACCGCACCACCCCGCTGGCGGCCCGCTGGCGCATGCGCGTCATGAGCATGGATGGCAAGGTGCTGAGCAAGCGCGAAGAAAAGACCACGGTCAAGCCGCTCAGCAGCCTGAAGGTGGGTAACTTCAGCGACAAGCAATTGCTGGGCAGCGCCGATCCGAAGCGCAGCTATGCGGTGTTCGAATTGTTCGATGGCGACAAGCTGTTGTCGCGCGAAGTGGTGTTCTTCGCACCGGCCAAGCAGTTGACCTTGCCGAGCGCAAAGATCGACAGCCAGTGGCGCGCCGATGGCGATGGCTATGCACTGACGCTGTCCAGCCCTACGCTGGCGCGCGAGGTCTGGCTGTCGTTCGGCGATGTGGATGCCACGCTGTCGGACAACGCCTTCGATCTGTTGCCGGGCGAGCCGTTGACGGTGCACGTGAGCAGCAAGGCTGCACTGGCGCAGTTGCAGTCCACGCTGCAGGTGCGCGATCTGGCGAGCACGCTGGCTGGTGCACCGCCGGAGCCGGCCGAGACGAAGTAAGGCGCCGGAAAAGGCGTCGGCTGATTGCGCAGCGCTCGCACAAGGGCGCTGCGCGATCAGCGAAGACGGCGGTTTGCGCAGTGTCTGCGTGGTGCAACGCATTCGCACACGATCCAGCGCCCAATCAGCAACAACCACCGCTCGTAGAGCGGCTAACAACACGCAGCGAGCGGTCGTCAGGTGGATGCGGGCGGCGCGCTCAGAACCGGAGTCTACGGGTGGTACATGCCGGTTCCGAGCACCGACCGCGTCCGCCTGGCGGTGAGCGCAGCGGTTTTGTTATCCGCTCTTAGTGTCACTAACCGCTGCCCGCAGTATCACTGCGGGCAATCCAAGAACAACGCGTGGCGGCCAGTGCCGTTGCGCAGGAGTGAATCGATGTCGTTGTCCGTATTTCCATGCCGCCTGGCCGTTGCGCTGAGTCTGGGTCTGGGCCTGCCGCTGATTGGCGCGCCGGCATCGGCCGCAACAAAACCCAATGAAGCGCCAGAACAACGCGCTGCCGCGTTGGTCGCGCAGATGAGCCGCGAGGAAAAAGTCGCGCAGGCGATGAACGATGCACCGGCGATTCCGCGCCTGGGCATCCCCGCCTACGAATGGTGGAGCGAGGGCCTGCACGGCATCGCGCGTAATGGCTATGCCACGGTATTTCCGCAGGCGATCGGCCTGGCCGCCAGCTGGAACACCGCGCTGATGCAGCAGGTGGGCACGGTGGTGTCGACCGAGGCGCGCGCCAAGTTCAATCAGGCCGGCGGCCCCGGCAAGGACCACAAGCGTTATGCGGGCCTGACCATCTGGTCACCCAACATCAACATCTTTCGCGACCCGCGTTGGGGCCGTGGCATGGAGACCTATGGCGAGGATCCCTTCCTCACCGGGCAGTTGGCAGTGGGCTTCATTCGCGGGCTGCAGGGCGACGATCTGGATCACCCGCGCACCATCGCCACGCCCAAGCACATCGCCGTGCACAGCGGCCCGGAGCCGGGCCGGCACAGCTTCGATGTGGATGTCTCGCCACGCGATGTGGAGGCGACCTACACACCGGCCTTCCGCGCTGCATTGATCGACGGTCAGGCCGGCTCGGTGATGTGCGCGTACAACTCGCTGCATGGCACGCCGGCCTGCGCGGCGGACTGGCTGCTCAACGGCCGCGTGCGTGGCGATTGGGGCTTCAAGGGCTTTGTGGTGTCCGACTGCGATGCGGTGGACGACATGACCCAGTTCCATTACTTCCGCCCCGACAACGCCGGCTCGTCGGCTGCATCGCTCAAGGCTGGGCACGATCTCAACTGCGGATATGCGTATCGCGCCTTGGGTACCGCAATCGAACGCGGCGAAGTGGACGAAGCCTTGCTCGACCAATCGCTGGTGCGCCTGTTCGCCGCGCGCTATCGCCTGGGCGAACTGGAAGCGCCGCGCAAGGATCCGTATGCAAAGCTCGGCGCCAAGGACATCGACAACACGGCCAACCGTGCGCTGGCGCTGAAGGCAGCCACCGAATCGATCGTGTTGCTCAAGAACGACGCCAACACCCTGCCGTTGAAAGCCGGCGCGCGGCTGGCAGTGATCGGCCCGAATGCCGATGCCCTGGCGGCGCTGGAAGCCAATTATCAAGGCACTTCGTCCACGCCGGTGACGCCGCTGCTGGGCCTACGCCAGCGCTTCGGCGCGCAGCAGGTGAGTTATGCGCAAGGTGCACCGCTGGCGGCGGGCGTGCCCGGCATGATTCCGGAGACCGCGCTGCGCAGCGGGGGCAAGCCGGGATTGCGTGGCGAATATTTCGACAATGTGGACATGGAAGATGCGGCGCGCGTAGTGCGACAGGACCGCGCCATCAGCTTCAACTGGGAGCAGGTCAGCCCGGCCAAGGGCGTGCCGGCCGATCGTTACGCAGTGCGCTGGAGCGGCGAGTTGCTGCCGCCGAGCGCGGGCGATTACACGCTGGCGGTGCGGGTGGCGCGCTGTTTCGACTGCGCCGGCCACGATCCGGTGCGCCTGTACATCGACGACAAGCTGGTGGTCGCCGGCAATGCCGAAGACAAGCACGTGCCGGCCGGCATGCATAACGCCGATGGCCGCAGCGTGGAAACCGTGCTGCATTTCGAAGACACCCGCCCGCGCAAGATCCGTCTGGAAATGGAACACCGCGGCCAGGACCAGGGCGTGCGCCTGGAATGGCTGGCACCGGCGGCAGCGCAACTGGCCGAAGCCGAGCAAGCCGTGGCGCAGGCAGATGCGGTGGTGGCCTTCGTCGGTCTGTCGCCGGATGTGGAAGGCGAAGAACTGCGCATCGACGTGCCTGGCTTCGACGGCGGCGACCGTAATGACATCGCCCTGCCCGCCCCGCAGCAAGCGCTGCTGGAACGTGCAAAGGCCTCCGGCAAGCCACTGGTGGTGGTGTTGATGAGCGGTAGCGCGGTGGCCTTGAACTGGGCCAAGACGCATGCCGACGCAATCGTGGCGGCGTGGTACCCGGGCCAGTCAGGCGGCACCGCCATTGCGCGCATGCTAGCCGGCGACGACAACCCCGGTGGGCGCCTGCCGGTGACCTTCTATCGCTCCACCAAGGACCTGCCGCCGTACGTCAGCTACGACATGAAGGGCCGCACCTATCGCTACTTCAAGGGCGAGCCGCTGTTCCCGTTCGGCTACGGCTTGAGTTACACCAGTTTTGCCTACGGGGCGCCGCAGCTCTCCACCACAGCGCTGCAAGCCGGCAGCACCTTGCAGGTGACCACCACCGTGCGCAACACCGGCACGCGGGCTGGCGATGAAGTGGCGCAGGTGTATCTGCAGTATCCGGATCGGCCGCAATCTCCATTGCGCAGCCTGGTCGGCTTTCAACGTGTGCATCTGAAACCGGGCGAACAGCGCACGCTCACCTTCACCCTGGATGCGCGCGCCCTGAGCGATGTGGATCGCACGGGACAGCGTGCGGTGGAAGCCGGCGATTACACGCTGTTTGTCGGTGGTGGCCAGCCGGGGACCGGCGCGGTTGGCGAAGCGGCGGCGTTTTCGATTTCGGGGCGATCGCCGTTGCCGAAGTAAGGAGTTCGACTGCAGGACATCAACAGGCGTCGGCTGTCATGGCCGGCGCCTGTTGCGTTATGCACGCATGTTGCGGTGCATCGCAATACGCAGGCATCGCAACTGCGCGAGGTGGAATTGGTGATCTATCCGCAGGCAATACGATGATCTCCGCACACACTTCACACCTGCTTGACAGACGCGAAAACGAGGTCTATCACTGACCGCAGTCGGCAACACGCGCCATCGGCGATGCGCTCGACGTACCTTGATGGCAACAGCGTTTCCACGCAGCACCTGCACTGGGAGATGGTTGGATGCAGCATCGTCGTATCGACCAGCGCTTGCGTGTTGCAGCTCTTGCAGTGCATCGCACTCACGCATGCCACGCTGCCGTCACGCTGGTGCAGCCGTCATGACCAAGCATTACAAATTGAGCGCGATGCGCTCGCGCTCCAAGTGCATTGCCGGGTACTCCCCGCCTCGCCACTGACGCCTGCATAGCTGTCCAAGCTGGCAGACGCTCCGGCGCCAATCCCGTTCGGCAACTCGCACACGCGTTGATCGCGTGATGTGCCATGCCGTACGCGCGCATCGCCGTGCAGACCGTCTGCCCAAGAGCAAGGCATCGAGAGGGCGTTGCCGTCGGCAACGTTGCCCAGCATCTGGCGAGGTGGCACGTGGAAAAACGTGAGCGTACGAACGGCAAGCAATGGATCGTGGCAATCCTGACCGTGACCGGCATGGCCTCGGCCGCGGCCGCAATGGCCGGCACCGTGGAGGGAAACCTCACAGAAAGCAGCAGCGGCAAACCCGCCGCCAATGCCAAGGTGCGCATCGCCGGCACGCCGTACAGCGCGGTCGCCGATGCACGCGGGCACTTCGTCATCCACGATGTGCCGGCCGGGCAATACGCATTGAATCTGGACTACCCCGGCTTCAGCGCCGCCGAAACCAGTATCCAGGTCGGCGACAGCGGCACCGCATCGGTGGCCATCGCGCTGGAGGAGGTCAAGCAACTAAAGGCAGTCAGCGTGGTGAGCAACCGCTACGACGCCAGCGACCTGAAGATCAACGCCGCCAACACGGTGGACGTGCTGTCGGCCAACGATCTGCAACGCACCGCCGTGCACAACGTGGCCGAAGCGCTCGGCCTGATCGCCGGCATCAACATCACCAGCACCGGCTCGGGCTACTTCGGCGGTATCGATGGTGCAGCGCGCGGCGAAGGCATGTTCGCCTCGGTGCGCGGGCTGCCCTCCGAATACAACGTCAACATGATCGACGGCGTCACCGTGGCGCAAGGCATGCCGTACAGCCGCAGCGTGCAGCTCAGCCTGTTGCCGCCAAGCGGCCTGCAGACCATCGTCGCCAACAAGACCTCCACCGCCGACATGAACGGCGATGCGATCGGCGGCACGCTGGATTTCCGCACGCCCACCGCCTACGACTACAAGGACACCACCAGCGGCAGCATCACCGGCAGCGGCCGGGTGGAAAGCCGTGCGCGCGATTACGGCGGCGACGGCCTGGGCGGCGGCTTCGGCGGCGAGTTCCAGCACAAGTTTGGTGAGGCGCAACAGTTCGGCGTGTACGCCAGCGCGTACTACGACTACCGCACCACCACCAACAGCGAGGTGGCCGCCGCCACTAGCGCGCTCAACGATGGCTCGTGGGAATATTTGAACACCGATGCCGAAGGGCGCAACGCCGCCGGTTTCGATCCGCAGCACAACCTCACCAGTACCGGCATGAATGTGGGCATCGCCGCCGGTTGGGAGCGCCGCTATGGCGGCAATGCCTCGTTCGATTGGCATGTGGACGATAGCCTGTTGCTGTACGCGCGCATGACCTATGCCTATGCCAAGACCGAGCAAGGCACCACCTTCGTGCAGTTGCTGCCGCAGGATGTGAGCTACGTGCCGACCGGTACGCCTGGCGTGTTTACGCCAAACATCGGCCGCATCGCCTCGCGCTTCTGGTACGAGACCAACCCGGAAATCGCCGACCTGGCCACCTTCCAGATCGGTGCAAAAAAGACCGCAGGCGGTTGGACCTTCATGCCAAACCTGTTCTACAGCTTCGGCAACAACGACCGACCCGACCATGTGGAAATCGACGGGCGCGAAGATAAATTCACCCAGGATAACTACGCCTATTCCGGCAACAGCTTCGTGCGCTATGGCGGCGGTGCATTCCCGTATCCACAGCTCACGCCTGCACTGCTGGCACAGGTCAACAACATCCCCTCGTTGTTTGCCAGCAGCTATGGCGAGCAGACCAAGATCTACTCCGGCCAGAAAAAAGGCGGCGCGCGTTTCGACACCCGCTACGACTTCGAAGATGGCGCGCTGCGGTCAGTGCAGTTTGGGGTGAAGTACAGCAAGAGCAGCCGCCGCTACACCAATCGCGACTGGTATACCGGCGGCGTGGACGGCACCACCACGCTGGGCGATCTGGGTATCTTCACCGGTACCTATGCCTCGATTTTCCCCGGTAAATACGACTGGAATACGCCGCGCGTGAGCGAAGCGGCGGTGGCCGGTGTGATCGCCCAGCACCTCACCGACGATGACCTGGACACCTGCGGCAGCGCGTTCTACGTCAACAACTACAACTGCAACACCATGCGCGGCACCGAGGCGGTCAGCGCCGCCTATGCCACTGCCACCTTCAGCATGGGCAACCTGGATATCGTGCCGGGTGTGCGTTTCGAACACACTGGCATCGACAACACCTTCTGGGTGAGCCCGGTGGATGCGGACGGCAACGAGATCGTGGGCTACTTCGATCACAACAGCACTTCCTACAACGAACCGCTTCCCAGCGTGTTCCTGACCTGGCGGCCGGACCTGCGCACCGCATATCGCGCATCGTTGTGGACCAGCTACACGCGCCCGGCCTTCGTGCAACTGGGCGGCGGCAGCCAGATCGACATTTCCAACGGCGTCACCACCATCACGCAAGGCAATCCCGATCTCAAGCCGATCGAATCCACCAACCTGGATCTGTCCGGCGAATGGTCCACCGAACGAGGCGGGTTCTTCTCCCTGGCCGGTTTCTACAAGCAACTACGCAACTACATCTACGATGCGGGATCGGCCCAGGCCAATGGCAACACCAGCGGCAGCGGCACGGTGCTGTACCACATGCCCACCAATGGCGGCGACGGCAAGATCTACGGAGTGGAACTCAGTGCGCGGCAGAAGTTCCAGGATTTGCCCGCACCCTTCGACGGCCTGGGCGTCAGCGCCAACGCCAACGCCACCCGCCAGCATGCGCGTGCAGACCTGGGGCTGGACGGCTTCGACAATGAGCACATGCAGTCGGCGCCGTCGGCGATGGCCAACCTGGAGCTGTTCTACGAACACAACGGGTTCTCGTTGAACCTGAGCTACCACTTCAGCAGTTCGTACCTGCTGGGCTACGACTTTCTGCACGAAGGCGCGCCGTGGAACGACCTGTGGGCGCGCCCGACCCGGCGCGTGGATCTGCACACCGGCTACCGCTTCGACAACGGCGTGAGCATGGATCTGTCGATCTCCAACCTGACCAAGGAATACAGCTACTGGGCGCATGTGGGTCGCAACAATCTGGCGATCTCCGACATCGTCGATGCCGGCAGCACTGCGTTGTTCACGGTCAAGTACGCGTTCTAGCAGCAGGCCGCACTGCGCACTGCAGTGCAGTTCGACAGTTGCTCACCCTGGTTGGAGAGACGATGAAACGCAGAAGCCTGTGTACGTTCGGCCTGCTCGCACCGTTCGGCCTGGCGGCCGCGCCGGCGGTGCTGTCGTCGCTGCATGCACCACTGCCGGATGGCCGGCCGCATACGTTTGGATTCGAGCGTGGCCAGTTCGTGCTGGATCAGCAACCGTGGCAGTTGCGCAGCGGCGAGATGCATCCGCTGCGCATTGCCCGTGCGGATTGGCTGCAGCGCATCCGCATGGCCAAGGCAATGGGCTTGAACACCATCGCGCTGTATCTGATGTGGAATGCTTACGAACGTGAGCCCGGGCAGTTCGATTTCGACACCGGCGAACGCAACTTTGTCGCGTTCATCCGGCTCTGCCAACAGGAAGGGCTGTGGGTGTATCTGCGACCCGGCCCGTACGTGTGTGCCGAGTGGACGCTGGGCGGGCTGCCGCCGTATCTGCTGCGCGAGCCGGGCATGCGCCTGCGCGACGGCAACGATGCGCGCTACATGGCGGCAGTGCAGCGCTATATCGCCGCCATCGCGCCGCGCATTGCGCCATTGATGGCCAGTGCCGGCGGACCGGTGCTGATGCTGCAGATCGAGAACGAATACAGCATGCAGGGCAGCGATGTGGGCTATCTGCAGGCGTTGGAGGCACTGTGGCGCCAGCACGGTATCGATGGTCCATTCTCATTGGCCGAAGGCATGAAGGATCTGCGGCGGCGCAAGGCCTATCTGCCCGGCGCCGCGCTGGGACTGGATGGCGCCGATCTGGCTGAACTGCAGGAAGCAAAACAGATCACAGGCGATGCGCCGGTGTGGGTGGCTGAAGGTTATCCCGGTTGGCTGACACACTGGGGCGAAGACGCGTTTGCGCAGCGCGATTACGCGCCGATGCTGCAACAGCTGATGGCCGCCGGATACTCGTTCAATCTCTATGTGGTGCACGGCGGCAGCAATTTCGGTTTGAGCGCCGGTGCCAATGCCGACGACGACGGCTCTCACTTCCAGCCCGCACTGACCAGCTACGACTACAGCGCACCGATCGACGAAGGCGGCCGCGCCACGCCTGCGTACATGGCGCTGCGCAAGATCATCGCCCAGCACAGCAGCACTGCGCTGCCAGCGATCCCGGACGCACCAGCGCGCACGCGCTTTGCATCGGTCTTTGCACGCCCGGTCGCCACGCTTTGGGACAACCTGAGCACAGGCCCTGTACACACCGAGCGACCCACCGACAACCAGACCCTGCTCAAGCAGAACCTGGGGCTGGTGGTGTACCGGCGCCACATCGCGGCCGGTATGCAGCTGGATCTTGGCAAGGTGCACGACTACGCGACGGTGCACCTCGACGGTGAGGAGATCGGGTATGTCTCGCGCATGCAGCACGCGCGCCTCAACAGCGCGCCGCAGGTATCACTCCCCAAGGCCACGTCCGATGAACGCACATTGGACGTTTTGGTCGATAGCTTCGGGCATATCAATTTCGGCCCGACCCTGGGCGATGCCAAGGGATTGCTCGGCCCTGTACGGCTCGACGGTAACGAGCTGCGTGACTGGCAGGTACATGGCTTGCCACTGGATGGCGACAACGCGCCCACGCTACGCCCGCTGCAAGCACCACCCACACGACCCGGCCTGTTCTTCGCGGCCGACATCGCGCTGGAAACAGTCGGCGACATCTACCTCGACATGAGCCAATGGCGCAAAGGCTATCTGTGGATCAACGGACGGCTGCTGGGGCGTTACTGGGAGATCGGCCCGCAGCAATGTCTGTTCTGCCCGGGCGCGTGGTTGAAGCAGGGCAACAACACAGTGCTGGTGCTGGATCTGCATCAACTGCAACCCACCGCGATTCACTGCGCAGATGGGCTGACATCGACACGCATTGCGACCAACTCAGCGGCAGTCGCGCACGCAGAGCACCACGCATGTTGACCGCACCCACCGTGTTGCCATCGACCACGCAGGCATCGGCACCACCGCGCACGCTCGGTTTCTGGAGCGCGCTGTCGGCCAACCTGCTCAACATGATCGGCATCGGACCTTTCATCACCATTCCGCTGGC
The DNA here is from genome assembly GCF_011305375.1 of Xanthomonas hortorum. Classification (GTDB taxonomy): domain Bacteria; phylum Pseudomonadota; class Gammaproteobacteria; order Xanthomonadales; family Xanthomonadaceae; genus Xanthomonas; species Xanthomonas hortorum_E. The sequence continues at coordinate 206,499 of NZ_VCME01000001.1, read as the reverse complement.
GTTGTCGGCACTGGCCGGGCCGGCGGTGTTGGTCGGTTGGGTCGCAGGCGCGCTGTTGTGTCTGTGCGACGGGTTGGTGTGGGCCGAACTGGGCGCGGCGATTCCGCGCTCGGGCGGGCCGTACCACTATCTGCGCGAGGCCTACGGCCGCGAACGCTGGGGGCGCTTGTTCGGCTTTTTGTATCTGTGGCAGACGCTGCTGACCGCACCGCTGTCAGTGGGTTCTGCGGCGGTGGGCTGCGTGCAATACCTGGCGTTCCTGATGCCGGGGCTGGGCCATGCCCAGCTCACCGCGATCGCGATGGCGCTGTGCGCCTTCAACACGCTGCTGCTGTATCGCAAGGTGCGCTCGGTGCAAGTGCTGTCGCTGCTGGTCAGTGCGGTGGTGATCGGCGCCTGCGTGTGGATCATTCTCAGCGGCGTGCTGCATTTCGACTTCGGCATTGCATCGGCGTTCTTGCACGCACGCCCCGCTTCGCCGCATGGATTCTGGTTGGGCTTCGGTGCGGTGGCGTTGATCGCGGTCTACGACTACGGCGGCTACAACAACGTGTGCATGCTGGGCGGGGAAATCCGCAAGCCGCGGCGCACGATTCCGCGCGCGGTGCTGATCTCGATCCCGATCGTGGCGCTGCTGTACCTGGGCCTCAACATCACCTTGCTCGGTGTGCTGCCCTGGCAGCAGGCAGCACAATCCAAAGCGGTGATGGCCGACTTCATGCAGGCCATCTACGGGCCCATCGGCAGCACCGTGGCGGTGGCGCTGATCGTGCTGGCCAGTTGGGGCTCGGCGCTGGTGGTGCAGTTGGGCTACTCGCGGGTGCCGTACGCGGCCGCGGCGGCCGGGCAGTTCTTCGGCGTGTTTGCACGGCTGCATCCGCGCGGCGGGTTTCCCACCGTGTCGCTGCTGTTCGTCGGTGCGACCTCGGCGCTGGCCTGCCTGCTGTCGCTGGACGATCTGATCGCCACCTTGATGATCATCCAGATCCTGTTCCAGTTTCTGGCGCAATGCCTGGCGGTGGTGCTGCTGCGACGCAAGCGACGTCGGCGGGCCTTTGCGATGCCGCTGTATCCGTGGCCGCTGTTGATCAGCGTGTTCGGCTGGCTGTATCTGCTGGCGACCAGCCCGGGACGGCGCCTGCTCGCCGCCGTGGTGGCGCTGTGCGTGGGCAGCGCCTTGTATCTGATCCAGGCACGGAGGCAGCGCGCATGGCCGTTCCAGCTGCAATGAGCGCCGCGCAACTCGTGGTGGTCGGCGAGGTCTATCTGGACCATATCTTCAGCGGCTTCGAACGCTGGCCGGCACCGGGCGAAGAAGCGCTTGCGCGCCATTACACGCGGGAGCTAGGCGGCGGCACCATCATCACCGCCTGCGCGTTGGCGCAGCTGAGTTGCAACGTGCGCGTGATCGGCGCGATCGGTGCGCAGGACCGCGGGTTGTTCGAACAGCGTTTGGGCGAGTTCGGTGTCTCGGCCGATGGTTTGATCGACTCGACTGCCGGCACTGGCGTGACCACCAGCGTGTCGCTGCATGATGATCGTTCGTTCTTCACCTATATCGGCGCCAACGCCGAGTTGAGCGCGCTGCTACTGCGCGAAGACATCATCGACACACTGTCCGCAGCCACGCATGTGCACTTCGCGATGCCGTTGCCGGCCACATTGGCAGCCACGTTATTGCCGCTGTTGGCACGCGCCGGCTGCACCACCTCACTCGACGTCGGCTTCAGCCCGGCATGGCTCACCGATCCGGCCAACCACGCTACCTGCCGCGCGGTGAGCTGGTTCCTGCCCAACCAGAAAGAAACCGCACTGATGGGCTGCGGCGACGGCGCCGATGCCTGCCTGGCCTGGGCGCGCACGCTCGGCCTGCGCCAGGCGGTGATCAAGCTCGGCGGCGCCGGCGCGATGGTCGTCGATGACGCAGGCGCGCGCCTGATCGCCGCCCCCGCCGTGCAGGTGCGCGACACCACCGGCGCCGGCGACGCCTTCGATGCCGGCTTCATCGCTGCGTACATGCACGGCCAGCCGCTGGATGCCTGCGCACAGCAAGGCTGTCGTAGCGGCGCGGCGTGCTGCAGCGCGCTCGGCGCGCTGGACGGTCTGTTTCAACTCTCTCCCCCCACACACGAGGACGTTCCATGAGTAGTTCTGTCGACAATCGCAAACTGACCCTGATCGGCGGCGGCGGCGTGCGCACACCGTTGGTGGTGTACGGCGTCAACGAAGCCGCCGAAGCGCTGGGCGCGCGCGAGATCGTGCTGTACGACCCCGACCAGGAGCGCCTGGCGCTGATGGTGGCGATGGGCCGCGCCATCGTCGCCGAGTCCGGCGGCGCGTTGCAGGTGCACGCCGCGCCATCGCTGGAAGCGGCGATCGAAGGCGCGCATTTCGTGCTCAACAGCATTCGTGTCGGTGGCATCGCGCAGCGCGCCTCCGACGAACAGACCATCATCCGCCACGGTTATTCAGGCCAGGAAACCACCGGCCCCGGCGGCGTGGCTAAGGCCTTGCGCACGGTGCCGGTGGCGATCGAACAGGCGCGCATGATCGAGCGCCTGAGCCCGGATGCCTGGCTGGTCAGCTTCACCAACCCGGCCGGGCTGATCACCCAGGCCATCAGCGCCCACACCCGCGCCCGCGTGGTCGGCATCTGCGACACGCCGGTGGAGCTGTTCCACAACATCGCGCGCGCACTCGGCGAGCCGGCGGCCGATGTGGAATGCGAATACGTCGGCCTCAACCACCTGGGCTGGATCCGCGCGGTGCGCCTGCGCGGGGTAGACATCATCGACCGCGTGCTCGCCGACGACGCCATCCTGCGGCAGCTGTACCTGGCGCCGTTGTTCGACTTCGACATGCTGCGTGCGCTGCGCTTGATCCCCACCGAGTACCTGTATTTCTTCTACGAACGCCGCCGCGCCCTGGACAACCAGCGCGCCAGCGGAGCCAGCCGCGGTGGCGAGATCGAGCGGCTCAACCGCAGCCTGATCGCCGACCTGCGCAGCCGCCTGGAGGCCGGCGACACCACCGGTGCGGTGCAGACCTATGCGGCCTATCTGGCACAGCGCTCCGGCTCGTACATGAAGCTGGAGGCCGAGGCCGGCTCGGCCTTCGCGCCCGACCTGGCGCCGCAGCCGGACCCGTTCCGCGCCAGCACCGGCTATCACCGCATCGCCGTGGACGTGATGAGCGCGCTGACCGGCGCCCGACCCAGCCGGCACGTGGTCAACGTGCGCAACCAGGGCGCGATGGCCGAGCTGGCCGACGACGACATCGTGGAGATCGCCTCCGACATCGACCACGACCGCATCGTGCCGATCCCGGCCGCACCGCTGCCCAGCGCGGTGCAGGGCCTGGTACGTTCGTTCAAGGCCTACGAACACGCCGCGATCGAGGCCGCGCTCAGCGGCAGCCATCTGGACGCCTGCAAGGCGATGCTGATCCACCCGGCGATCGGCGAGTGGAGCCCGTCGCGGCGCATGCTGGAGGAGCTGTTCGGGCATGAGCACGACGATGGCCACTGCGCGGGGCCGGCACATTGGCGTGCGCAGGCGGCTGGTTGATGAGGGAGCCGTGTCGGCTGTTGGCCGCAACCCACGCGTACGGCGCCGAATTGTGCGAACGCACTATGCACATTCGGCGCACACGTTGTATGGTCATCGGGAATTGGTCCTGCATAGGTCTCATCGTCGGTCCGGCGTGCCACGCCGCTGATGCGGAGGTGCCGCTGTGCAGACCGCTTGCAGAATCCAAGGAGCCTCCAGGTCATGCACACCCGCCGCGACATCCTTCAGTTGCTGGGCGCCAGCGCGGGCGCCGGCCTGCTGGCCACCGCGCTGCCCGCCTTCGCGGCCGCGCCCGCTACCGGCGCATCCAGTGCCGCCAGCGCGTTCGTCAGCAAGCGCCCGCCCAAGGCGCAGCGGCGCTTTGTCAGCAAGGCGGTCGAGCAACAGATCGTGCAGATCAAGTCGCGCATCGCCGATCCCGAACTGGCCTGGCTGTTCGAGAACTGCTACCCCAACACGCTAGACACTACGGTGGAAACCGGCACCCGCAACGGCAAGCCGGATACCTTCGTCATCACCGGCGACATCCACGCGATGTGGCTGCGCGATTCCTCCGCGCAGGTGCACCCGTATGTGCCGCTGGCCAGGCGCGACCCCGCGTTGCGGCGCATGTTCCATGGCCTGATCCAGCGCCAGGCCGCCTGCATCCGGCTCGACCCGTATGCCAATGCCTTCCTGCCCGATGGCCAGACCCAGCGCCTGAAGTGGTCGCTCAACGACATCACCGAGATGAAGCCCGGTGTGGGCGAGCGCAAGTGGGAAATCGATTCGCTGTGCTACCCGATCCGCATCGCTCACGAATACTGGCGCGCCACCGGCGATAGCGCACCGTTCGACGACGACTGGCGCGCGGCCATGCACGTGGTGGTCAAGACCTTCCGCGAGCAGCAGCGCAAAGAGAATCGCGGCCCGTACGTGTTCCAGCGGCCCTCGCCGCTGGCGACCGAAACCCTGGTGCTGGAAGGCTACGGCCAGCCGACCAAACCCAACGGCATGATCCACTCTATGTTCCGCCCCTCCGACGATGCCTGCGTGTATCCGCTGTTCGTGCCGGCCAACCTGTTCGCGGTAGCCTCGCTGCGTCAGCTGGCGACGATGAGCACGGCCTTGCACCGCGATACCGAGTTTGCCGCCGACTGCACCGGACTGGCCGATGAAGTGGAAGCGGCGACACGCACCTTCGGTCAGCAACGCGACGCCGATGGGCAGGCGTACTGGGCATTCGAAGTGGACGGTTACGGCAACCAGTTGTTCATCGACGACGCCAACGCCCCCGGCCTGCTCAGCCTGGCCTACCTGGGCTGCTGCGACCGCGCCGACCCGGTGTTCCTGCGCACCCGCCAGCTGGCCTGGAGCGAACGCAACCCGTATTTCTCGCGCGGCACGGCGGCCGAAGGCGTCGGCAGCCCGCACAGCGGCATGGGCACGATCTGGCCGATGTCGATCATCCAGTACGCGCTGGTCAGCGACGACGACGCACAACTGCGCCAGTGCCTGCAGTGGCTCAAAACCACCCATGCCGGCACCGGCTTCATGCACGAAGCCTTCGACAAGGACAACCCGAGCACCTTCACCCGCGACTGGTTCGCCTGGGCCAACACCTTGTTCGGCGAACTAATCATCGATCTGCACCAACGCAAACCACAGCTGCTGCGCAGCGCCTGATTCCCCACCGGAAGGGCACAGCGTTCGACGCTTCCCTTCTCCCGCCGGGAGAAGGTGCCCGAAGGGCGGATGAGGGTACGGCGCACCCACCTCGTGACATCAGAGACCACACCACATGGCAACACGACGCAGTTTTCTCCAAGGCGCCATCGCAGCGGCACTGTTCGGTAGCGGTGCTATGGCAACAGGCCTCGCCCGCGCACGCGCCGGCAACTACGCACTCCCAGCCGATGCGCGCACCCGCGCCGACCTCATCCGCCATGTCGATGTCTTCATCGGCACCGGCGGCCACGGCCACACCTTCCCCGGCGCGACGCTGCCGTTCGGCATGGTGCAACTGAGTCCGGACACCTACAACGCCGTGTGGGATTCGTGCTCCGGCTATCACGAGTCCGACGGCTCGATCATGGGCTTTTCGCACACGCATCTGTCCGGCACCGGCATCGGCGACATGCTGGACTTTCTGCTGGTGCCCGCCACCGGCGAGGTGAAGCTGGTGCCCGGCGCGCTCGACGCACCAGACAGCGGCTACCGCTCGCGCTACGACCACAGCGACGAAGCCGCCTCGCCCGGTTACTACCGCGTTCGGCTCAAGGACAGCGGCGTGCATGCCGAACTCACCGCCACCGCGCGCACCGGCCTGCATCGCTATCACTTCCCCAAGGGCAAGCCGGCGCACGTGCTGCTGGACCTGTGCCATGGCATGCAGGACAAACCCGGCATCCCCACCCGCATCACCGACGCACAGCTGCGCGTGGTCGACGAACGCACCCTCACCGGTGGCCGGCGCGTCTACCAGTGGGCGCAGGGGCGCTACATCTATTTCGCCATGCGCCTGTCGCGGCCGTTCAAACAGGTGCAGCTGTACAACGAAGACCAGCCGCTGGCCGCAGGCACGCGCAGCGCCGATGGCGTGCATCTCAAGGCCGCACTGCATTACCCGGATGCAGGCGACGCACCGCTGCTGATCAAGGTCGGCATCTCGGCGGTGAGCGCCGACAACGCGCTGGCCAATCTGGATGCCGAACTGCCGGACTTCGACTTCGCCCGCGTGCACGCGCAAGCCGTGGCCGCCTGGGAAAAAGAACTCGCACGCGTCCGTATCGACAGCGACGACGAGTCGCAGCGGCGCATCTTCTACACCGGCCTGTATCACAGCCTGCTCGCACCCACCCTCTTCAGCGACGTGGATGGCCGTTACCGCGGCATGGATCTGCAGATCCACACTGCGCCCAAGGGCTATCACAACTACAGCACCTACTCGCTGTGGGACACCTATCGCGCCGCGCACCCGCTGCTCACGCTGGTGCAGCCCGAGCGCGTGCCGGACCTGGTGCAATGCCTGGTGCGCGGCGCCAACGAATGCCCGGACGGCGTGGGCATCTGGCCGCTGCAAGGCGTGGAAACCGGCTGCATGATCGGCTACCACTCGGCGGTGGTGCTGGCCGAAGCGCATGCCAAGGGCTTTACCGGCATCGACTACACCGCCGCCTGGCCGGCGTACCGCAAGCGCGCGATGGACGACACCACCCACGGCCTGGCCTATTACCGCAAGCTCGGTTACATCCCCGCCGACAAGGTAGACGAAGCGGTCAGCCGCACGCTGGAATACGCCTACGACGATTGGGCCTGTGCGCATCTGGCGCAGGCCGCCGGTGCCACCGACGATGCACGCGTCCTGCGCGAGCGCTCGCGCAATTACCGCAACGTGTTCAATCGCGACAGTGGCTTCGTGCAGGCGCGGCTGGAAGACGGCAGCTGGGCCACACCGTTCGACCCGCGCGGCATGGGCCACCTCACCCAATGGCGCGACTTCACCGAATCCAATGCCTGGCAGGCCACCTTCCTCAACCAGCACGATCTGTACGGCTATATGGACCTGTACGGCGGCCGCGACGGCTTCGTCGCCAAACTCGACGAGTTGTTTTCCACCAGCTCCGAACTGCCTGCCGATGCACCGCCGGATATCGATGGTCTGGTCGGCCAGTACGCGCACGGCAACGAGCCAAGCCATCACGTCGCGTATCTCTTTGCCTACGCCGGCCAGCCGTACAAGACCCAGGCGATGGTGCGCCGGCTGCTGCGCGAGCAATACCACGACGCGCGCAATGGCCTGTCCGGCAATGAGGATTGCGGGCAGATGAGCGCATGGTTCGTGCTCAGTGCGCTGGGGTTGTATGCGGTGGATCCGGTCAGCGGCAACTACATCCTCGGCAGCCCGCTGTTCAAGCGTGCAGAACTGCATGTCGGCAACGGCCGCACCTTGCGCATCGTGGCCAACAACAGTAGCGCGCAAAACGTGTACGTGCAATCGCTGACCTGGAACGGCAAACCGATCAACCGCAGCTGGATGCGCCATGCCGATCTGGCGGCTGGCGGCACGCTGGAATTCAGCATGGGCGCCAAGCCGAACAAGGCCTTCGGCGCGAACAAGCAGGATCTGCCGCCTTCGTTTGGTTGATGCTCGTTCTTACTCGTTACAAGTCACTCGTTTCCGCAGAGAATCGCCCATGTTGCGCACCACCCTTGCACCGCTCGTTCTGGCCCTCGCGTTCGCACTTCCCGTCACCGCGATTGCCGCTACTACCGACACCTGGCCCAGCTTCGGCACCCAAGGCACGCAGTTCGTGCGCGACGGCAAGCCGTATCAGATTCTCTCCGGCGCCATCCATTTCCAGCGCATTCCGCGCGAATACTGGAAGGACCGCCTGCAGAAGGCACGCGCACTCGGCCTGAACACGGTGGAGACCTACGTGTTCTGGAATCTGGTCGAACCGCAACAAGGCCAGTTCGATTTTGCCGGCAACAACGATGTGGCCGCGTTCGTGCGCGAAGCCGCCGCGCAGGGCCTCAACGTGATCCTGCGCCCCGGCCCCTACACCTGCGCCGAGTGGGAAGCCGGCGGCTACCCCGCGTGGTTGTTCGGCAAGGACAACATCCGTGTGCGTAGCCGCGACCCGCGCTTTCTCGCTGCCAGCCAGGCCTATCTGGATGCCGTGTCCAAACAGGTGCATCCGCTGCTTAACCATAACGGCGGGCCGATCATCGCCGTGCAGGTCGAGAACGAATACGGCTCCTACGACGACGACCATGCCTACATGGCCGACAACCGCGCCATGTACGTCAAGGCCGGCTTCGACGACGCCTTGCTGTTCACCTCAGACGGCGCCGACATGCTCGCCAACGGCACCTTGCCGGATACCTTGGCGGTGGTGAACTTCGCGCCGGGCGAAGCCAAGAGCGCCTTCGACAAACTGATCAAGTTCCGCCCCGACCAACCGCGCATGGTCGGCGAATACTGGGCCGGCTGGTTCGATCACTGGGGCAAGCCGCACGCCAGCACCGATGCCAAGCAACAGACCGAAGAATTCGAGTGGATCCTGCGCCAGGGCCATTCGGCCAATCTCTACATGTTCATCGGCGGCACCAGTTTCGGTTTCATGAATGGTGCCAATTTCCAGGGCAATCCCAGCGACCATTACGCGCCGCAAACCACCAGCTACGACTACGACGCCATCCTCGACGAGGCCGGCCGTCCCACGCCCAAGTTCGCATTGATGCGCGATGCCATCACTCGCGTTACCGGCGTGCAACCGCCCGCGCTGCCGGCGCCGATCGCCATCGCCGCCCTGCCGGAAACCCAACTGCGCGAATCCGCCTCGCTATGGGACAACCTGCCCACGCCGATCGCCATCGACACCCCGCAGCCGATGGAACACTTCGGCCAGGATTACGGCTACATCCTCTATCGCACCACCGTCACCGGCCCGCGCAAGGGCGCGCTGTACCTGGGCGAGGTGCGCGACGTAGCACGCGTGTATCTGGACAAGAAGCCGGTCGGCAGCGTCGAACGTCGCCTGCAGCAGGTCTCCACCAACGTGGATATTCCGGCCGGCGAACACACGCTCGATGTGCTGGTGGAAAACAGCGGCCGCATCAACTACGGCCCACGCATGGCCGACGGCCGCGCCGGCCTGGTCGACCCGGTGCTACTGGACAACCGGCAACTCACCGGCTGGCAGGCCTTCCCGCTGCCGATGCGCTCGCCCGACAGCCTGCGCGGCTGGACCCGCAATCACGTCGACGGCCCTGCCTTCCATCGCGGCACCCTGCGCATCGGCACACCCACCGATACCTATCTGGACATGCGCGCCTTCGGCAAGGGCGTGACCTGGGCCAACGGCGTCAACCTCGGCCGCCACTGGGCCATCGGCCCGCAACGTGCGCTGTATTTCCCGGCGCCGTTCCAGCGCCAGGGCGACAACGCCGTGGTGGTGTTCGATCTGGACAGCATCGCCAAGCCCAGCGTGCGCGGGCTGCAGCAGCAGGTGTGGATTACGCCGAAGGAATAAGAGCAGCTCTCCACACTACTTTTCGGCCGTGAGGCGGGCGCGGCTGTTGTCAACGACATCTAGGTAGATCCTCGGTGCGGCATGTACTGCTTGTACATGTCGCTCCAAGTGCGCCGTCCATCCCCAGCTGCCGACGGTTCGCTACGTTGTGTCGGCTACTTTCAAGACTGTGAGATCTCGGTTGTCTTGGGAGGGTTGGATGGTGTGGATGCGTCGGTTGCAGAGCGGCTGATCTGCGGCCTGGCTGCGGGGTCCTTGCCCGCCCACCATCGCAGGACACGCCGCAAGTACGTCCGTGTAGGCTCTTCTGCGGCATCCATGCCGCATAAGGTCCCGCGACGGTAGGCGGGCAAGGACCAGTCAAGATGGTCGGTGTGCATGGTTGAGAGCAGTACGCGTTGTGCGGGTGTCTGATGAGGTGCGTGCCAGCTGGCAGGCGGTAAAACCAACTGCCAGGCAACCCGAATAGCGCTTCTGGGACTGACGGGCCTTCAGACTGCCGCGCGCCCGCCGCTATCTGGACGTCCACTGCCTGCGCAGCGTCTGCTACCTGTGCGGTATCGGATCGATCGCATTCCAGGCAAGATCACCGGCTCACGCCGTTGTGGAAGGCAGTGGCGCATTCCCGTCGTTCCATCGAGCGACGGTCGGTTGGTGAGTTCCAGGAGCGTTTCATGTCGTCGTCCACCGTTACGCAAGACCCTGTCTCCGCGGTTCCGGAGCAGACCCAGCACGCCTTTGCCGAACACGTCCACAGCAAGCCCGCGCCCAGCCAGCCGATCGGCAGCACCGAAGCGGCGCACCTGATGACGTTCCTGTGCCAGACCCACTCGGCCAAACAACCGCAGATCCTGCTGCCGCCGCAAGCGCGCGACGACGACGCGGCCTGAGCGAGACGACGCGCTCGCGTCAGCAACAGCAACAGTGGCGACAGCACTGCAGCTGTCGCCAATCGCCATTACTTGCCGCCGTTGAATGCCTTGAGCACGGTGAGCAGACTGGTCAGATTGTCGGCGACACCCGCTTGCGCGACCTTCTCGACGTCCGCCGCCGTAGCGGTGGCATCGAGACTGTAGATCTGCATCACGCCCTGGTTGGTGGCGGCCTGCGCTAGCGTGTTTTGTTGCTGCTGCGCGGCCACCGCGTTAGCGAAGAGAATCCCGCTCGACTGGGCCATGCTCTGGTAGATCTGCCCATCGCCATGGCGGGCGCTTCGCCGATCACCTTGACGTTGCTCTGCGTGACGGCATCGGTGATCTGATCGTTGACTGCGGTTGGAAAAGCCATGCGCGCTCCTGAGTGGACAGATACACGGCGCTGCGCGTTGTTGCAGGCCCATCGGCACTGAAAGCCGATCGCACCTGCCTACTACGCGCGGTACGCCGACCATGCAGCAGCCAACCGCACACCGTGTCATCTCGATAACGGCCTGCGCGCGTGCGAATGAATCCCCGCGATACCACTACGCAATGCACATCGCAGGCGCAGGCGCAGCTAAGTTCTGCGCGATGGCGGTCAGGCCAAATGCGGCCAGCCAGCGCAACGGGAAGAGCGGGTGTGATGACATCGCAGGTCCTCGCAGTGGTCGGCGACCGCGGCCGCCCGCGACGACCAAAGCACATGGTATTTAATAGATGATAAATAGGTATCTTTAAAATCCGCACAGGACTGGACCACGATGCCTCTGTCACGCCTGCTGACCTGCCTTGTTGCGAGCCTCGCGGGCTTCGCCGCCAACGCCGAATCACCGGCATCGCTGCCCTCACCGATCGTGCTCAGCGAGTTCATCGCCGACCCGGCACCGACGCCGCAGGCGCACGCGTCAACACTATTGGAAACCCGCGACGGCACCCTGCTGGCGGCCTGGTTCGGCGGCGCACACGAGGGTGCGGCCGATGTCGGTATCTGGCTCGCCCAACGCGGCCCGCAGCACTGGCAAACACCGCGCCGCATCGCAGACGGCACGCACGCAGGCGTAGATGGCGCCGCACTGCCGGCCTGGAATCCGGTGCTGTTTCAGTCCTCCACCGGGCCGGTGCAGCTGTACTACAAGCTCGGCCCGAATCCGCGCGACTGGTGGGGCCTGCGCATTACATCGACCGATGACGGTGCGCACTGGTCGCCACCGCTGCGCCTGCCTAACGGCATTCTCGGCCCGATCAAGAACAAGCCGGTGCAATTGCCGAACGGCCGCATCCTCGCACCCAGCAGCAGCGAAGACCGTGGCTGGCGCGCGCATCTGGAATGGAGCGACGACGACGGCGCACATTGGCAACGCGGCATGCCGCTCAATGATCCGACAGTGATCGGCGCGATCCAACCCAGCGTGTTGCTGCATGCAGACGGCCGCGTGCAGATATTGGGCCGAAGCCAGCAGAACAAGCTTTTCAGTACGTTCTCCAATGATGGCGGCCTGCACTGGCAACCGATGCAATTGCTGGACGTAGAAAACCCCAACTCCGGCACCGACGCCGTGATGCTGCGCGACGGCCGCGCCCTGCTGGTCTACAACCCCGGCATCGCCGGCAAGGACTGGTGGGACGGCCGCGGCACGCTTGCGGTCGCGTTATCGACTGATGGCGTGCACTGGCAGCGCGTACTGACTCTGGAAAACAGCGAAAAAGACGAGTTTTCCTATCCTGCCGTGATCCAGACCCGCGATGGTCTGGTGCACATCAGCTACACCTGGAGACGTCAACGCATCAAGCATGTAGTGATCGATCCGGCGCGACTTGGCGGCAACGCGGATAGCACGACGCCATAGCCACTGCTGCATAGTCAGGAATAGGTCGAGGGCGCGGTGTCCTCACTGCTCGCAGGACACGCAGGAAGGACACAATACAACCGAAATTTCGAATCGAAGCGTTGTTTAGATGCGGTCAAAAGCTCAATTAGTCGAGGGCGCGGTGCCCTCACCGCTCGCGGGACACGCCGCAAGTACGTCCATGTAGGCTCGGTGGCGGCATCCATGCCGCCACACGGTCCCGCAATCGGCGAGGGCACCGCACCAGGGAGTTGGTCGGTGGTCGCGTGAAAAGCTGCTTTCGTGCCAGGCGCATCGGCATTTGGATTGGCACACCATTATCCAAAATGCACGTCACGCACTGCTCTTGACCGTGCACACCGACCATCTCGAATGGTCCTTGCCCGCCCACCGTCGCGGGACCTTACGCGGCATGGATGCCGCGTAAGAGCCT
>NZ_VCME01000001.1:86575-193430 GCF_011305375.1 Xanthomonas hortorum | reverse complement strand
GTAAGAGCCTACACGGACGTACTTGCGGCGTGTCCCGCGACGGTGGGCGGGCAAGGGCCCTGCAGCCAAGCCACAGATCAGCCGCTCTACAACTGAGCAGCTTCCAACCTCATGCCCCCTGCAACAACCCCACTATCCGCCGCACACGTGCCACATCGGTACGCTGGTAATCGCCGCCCAGATCAGTGATATACGCATGCCGCGCATGCACCTGCGCCGCAACCGGCCCACGTGAGGAGGCATGAAACTCGCGCGCACCGGTCTTGGCACGCAGCGTAAGTACATTGGTTTCGGACACACCAGCGCCCGGCATCACGCTGATCCGATCGCCGGCCTGACGCACCAGTGCAGCAATGGTGTCCACACCTTCAAGCGCGCTCGCACGCCCACCCGACGTCAGCACTCGCTCGCAACCCAGCGTGATCGCATCTTCCAGCGCGCGCCCCGGATCGGCACTGACATCGATCGCACGATGGAAGGTCACACCGAGCGATCCCGCTGCCGCGATCAACACCCGCATCGTGGCCATATCGACCTGCCCATCCGGATCCAGCGCGCCCAACACCACGCCATCGCAGCCCAGCCGCACACACAGCTCCACATCGCGCCGCATCACCTCGACCTCGTCCGCATCGAAGACGAAATCGCCCACGCGCGGACGGATCAACACATACAGCGGAATCTGTAAACGCTCACGCACCACCGCCAGCGTGCCGAACGACGGCGTCAACCCGCCGCCATCCAGCCCCCCGCAGAGCTCGACCCGCATCGCACCGCCCTCCTGCGCAGCCAATGCCGAACCTATCGAATCGGCAGCCACTTCCAGCCCCAACGCGCTCATGCCGCAGGCTCAGTGGTGTAGTGGCTTTCACCGGGCACCAGCAGATCCTGACGTTGCGCATCGCAGACCGCGTAGCTGAAACCCTTCTGGATCGCGAATGCACCCACCTCGCCCCGCTTGTTCATTGCCAGAAACCCCACCTGCAGTGTGCGGGTGAGTTCGGGCTTGCGCCGTATCAGCCGCATGACGACCTCGCGGCAGGCATCGGCCGGCGACTTGCCCTGACGCATCATTTCCACCACCGCGAAACTACCGACATTGCGGATCACTTCCTCGCCAACGCCGGTCGAGGTCGCACCGCCCACCTCGTTGTCCACATACAGGCCCGCACCGATGATCGGGCTGTCGCCAACGCGCCCGTGCATCTTCCACGCCATGCCGCTGGTGGTGCACGCACCAGACAGATTGCCGTGCGCATCCAGCGCCAGCATGCCGATGGTGTCGTGATTGTCCTTGCCGCCCGGCAATTTGGCATCGCGCCAGGCGCGGTTTTCGATGTTGGCTTCCGGCGAATACTTCGAGGTCTTCAACCACTCCTTCCACGCCGCTTCCGAGCTGGGCGTGAGCAGCTTGGTCTTCGGAAAGCCCTGCTCCAACGCGAACTGACGCGCACCATCGCCGACCAGCATCACATGCGGGGTTTTCTCCATCACCGCGCGCGCTACCGAGATGGCATGCACCACGTCTTCCAGTGAAGCAACCGAGCCGCAATTGCCCAGGTGATCCATGATGCAGGCATCCAGCGTCACCCGCCCATCGCGATCCGGGTAACCACCCAGCCCCACGGTGGGATTGCTCGGGTCCGCTTCGGGCACGCGCACGCCGGCTTCCACTGCATCCAGCGCGATGCCGCCGGTACTGAGAATTTTCCAGGCGGCCTGGTTGGCCGCAATGCCGAAATCCCAGGTGGAAATCACCCGCGCCTGGCCGCGCGGCAACACCGCAACGCGCCCGCCGGTGCCGGCACCGACCGCCGCCTGCGCACGTGCGCCCCACCCGGCCAGACCGGAAGCGATCGCACCAAGCGTGGCGCTCTTGAGGAAGTGACGACGTTGGATCATCCGGGCGAACTCCATGCATGAAGAAAACAGGCAGCCGCAGGACGCGGCAACAGCCTTCTATCATGCGGCAGCGCCGCGTGCGGATAAACCGTATTGCGGCCCCCAGTAATGCGGATCCGCGCATAACGCACGGTAATGGCTGTAAAGCCCCTCTCCAGCGGGGCGAGAATGCACGGCTTGCGCGCCACTGGCGCGCGTGCCTTGGAGCGCCCGCTGCTGGCGCGGGCCGGGCCGGGGCGCGGAGCGGGGGGTTGTGGTGAGGGTACGAGGCGACCGACACCGCCCTGCCCAGCCGTACCCTCATCCGGCGCTACGCGCCACCTTCTCCCGATGGGAGAAGGGAAGAATCCCCCCCCGCTGGCGCTGCAAACAGCAGCACGCACCAGCGACCAAAAAATCTTCAACCCACTTAACCCCATTCGGCGCACTGGCCCGTTTACTCACCAGAGGCGCAGTGCACGGCGACCTCGGGCTGTCCGGTTGTTCACCCATCCCACCTTCGCCACGCAAAGGATTCCCATGCCACGTCACAGCCTTCTTGCGCTCGCCCTGCTGCTGAGCGCCTGCTCGCACGAGCCGACCGAGCCGAACAGCGACAGCTCGCGCACCACCGCGCCGCCTGCAACCGCGCAGCCATCGCAACCCAGCGCATCGACCACGCCCCACACAGAAGGCAATCTCGCAGCGCCTGTCCCCGCATACCCCATGCAGCAGCCGTCTGCGCCGAGCCCACAACCGGCACCGTTATCGCCATCAGCGATGCCGATGCCATCGCCGATGCCGGCAGCGCCCATCGCGCTCGAGTCCTTCGTGGCACAACGCGCACCGGCCGCCAAACTGGTCGCGCGTCGCCCAATGCTCGACAACCTCATGCCGATGCCGCCGATCCTCCCGGCACCCGCCGACAACCGCGAAACCTACCAAACGCTGAGCGACAACCCGATCGTGCAGACCGCGGCGAATCCGGTGTCCACCTTCAGCATCGACGTGGACACCGGCAGCTACAGCAATGTGCGGCGCTTCCTGAGTGCAGGCACGCTGCCGCCGGTCGACGCAGTGCGCGTGGAAGAATTGATCAACTACTTCCGCTACGACGACCCGGCGCCCACCAATGGTCAACCGTTCGCCGTGCGCACCGAACTGGCGAGCACGCCCTGGAACAACGACAGCCTGCTGCTGCGCGTGGGCATCGCCGGCCGCGACATCGCCACCGCCGACCTGCCGCCCGCCAACCTGGTCTTCCTGGTCGACGTCTCCGGCTCGATGGACGCGCCGGACAAGCTGCCGCTCCTGCAAGCCTCGCTCAAACTGCTGGTGCGTCAGCTGCGCAAACAAGATCGCATCACCCTGGTGACCTACGCCGGCAACACCGCAGTGGTGTTGCCGCCTACCCCAGGTAATCAACAAGCGCGCATTGTCGAAGCTATCGACAGCCTGCAATCGGGCGGCGGCACCGCCGGTGCCAGCGGCATCGAGCTGGCGTACAAGGCGGCGCAGCAAAGCTATCTGCGTGGCGGCATCAATCGCATCCTGCTGGCCACCGATGGCGACTTCAACGTGGGCGTCACCGACTTCGATCAGCTCAAGGGCATGGTCGCCGAGAAGCGGCGCTCCGGTGTGGCGTTGTCCACGCTCGGCTTCGGCACAGGCAACTACAACGACACCTTGATGGAGCAGCTGGCCGATGCCGGCGACGGTGCCTACGCCTACATCGACTCGCCGCTGGAAGCACGCAAGGTACTCACCCACGAGCTGGGCGCGACGCTGGCCACGATCGCCCGAGACGTCAAGATCCAGGTCGAATTCAATCCCGACACGGTCAAGGAATATCGCCTGATCGGCTACGAAAACCGTGCCTTGCAACGCGAGGATTTCAACAACGACCAGGTCGATGCAGGCGAGATCGGCGCAGGCCACACCGTCACCGCGTTGTATGAAATCACTCCGACCGACGGCCACGCATCGGTGGACCCGCTACGCTATGCCACCACCACCGCGCCTCGACAGCAGCGTGCGGTGGACAACGAACTGGCGCACGTCAAATTGCGCTACAAACTGCCCGACGCACAGCGTAGCCAGCTGCTCGACACGGTGGTCCGCAGCGAGCAACGCCGCGCCTTGAACGCCACCAGCGATGCCTTCCGCTTTTCCGCCGCAGTGGCCGGGTTCGGCCAGCGCCTGCGTGGCGGCAGTCAGTTGCGTGGCTGGGATTATCCGCAGGTACGCGCCTTGGCTGCCGGCAGCCTGGGCAGCGACCACTTCGGCTACCGCGCCGATTTTCTGCGCATGGTGCAGCAGGCCGACACCCTGAGCACCCGGCCACTCGCCAACACCGACTGATGCACGCGGCGCTTGCCTATACTGCGCGCATGCAACCTGCCGATCTTGCGCACCTTCCCGACGAGGAGCTCATGCTCCTCGTCGCCAATGGGTTTGTCGAACAACCGGCCACCGAGTTGTTCACGCGCCACAACCGCGCCCTGTTCAATTTTTTGGCCTGGTTGTGCGAAGGCAACCTGAGCGAAGCGGAAGATCTCGCGCAGAAGACCTGGGTCAAGCTGATGACACGCTGCAGCGACTATCGACCCGGGCAGGCGACGTTCATCAGTTTCCTGTTTCAGATCGCGCGCAACGGCTGGATCGACATCCGCCGCAGCGCATATCACACCACCTCGGTTGCGCTGGACGATGCGCATCTGCAGCTGCCAGACGACGACTTGAGCACCGAGCAGTTGGCCGTGCTCGGCCAGCAGCAACATCGCGTGCGCGCCGCAGTGATGGCATTGCCCGACGCACAGCGCGAAGTGGTGGTGCTGCGCTTCTTTGCCGAACTCAGCATGGAAGAAATCGCCCAGGTGATCGGCGAAGGCTTCGAGACCGTCAAGAGCCGGCTGCGCTATGCGTTCGCAAAACTGCGCCTGAGCCTGGATGCGACGCAATGAGTAGCGCATTCGACCGCTTTCTCGCGGGCAGCGATGGCCTTGCCGCACTGCTGCGTGCCCTGCCGTCGCATGCACCGCCTGCGTCCATGGATGCATGGTTTGCGCAGGCCGCGCGCACTGCAGATGCCGAACGCAATGCAGCGACTCCCGCACAGGACGGATTGCAATTCGAAGCACCCTCCACGATGGCAGCCGTGTTTGCCGCCGCTGCCGCGCAAACCGAACAAGCGCAGGCAGCACAGCGCGCTGCCGTGCAGGCGCGTCTTGCGCAGGGCGAGCGTGCCGATCAGGCATTGGGGACGGCGTTGAGCGCATCTGCGCGTGCGTGGATCGAGCAGCAAGCGCGCACTGACAAGGCAGCTATGCGGCCGAGTGTGGATGTGCCCTCCGCTGCAGATGTGTCGATGGCTGCAGAGGTATTTCTAGCTAAAGATACTTCGATGGCTGCGGATTTATCTCTAGCTAAAGATGCGTCGATAGCTGCGGATCTGTCGGCTTCTTCGAATGAAGCGGTAGATACCTCTGGAGCTGCATCGCGCTCCCCATCTGCGCCTGAAATTGCATCTTCATCTTCATCTTCATCTGCGTCTGCGTCTGCTGCTCAGGCTCAGGCATCAACACTGCCAGCACTCCAATCAAGCACAACCTCTACTCAAACCAGCCACGCAGCCGCCTCCCGGCGCAGCAGCCGGCGCCCGCGCTGGATGCCAACGCTCGCCTTCGCTGCATCGATCACCCTGGCCGTTGGCATTGGCCTGCAGTGGCAGGCCAGCCAACCCACGCTGGAGCTGCCGACGGCTACGACGCCTGATACGGCATTGGCAGAACCGCAAAAGACTCAACAGGCAATGCGCGACGCCCACCAGGTGGATCGCACAGCAGACAGCACATCCGACATGCCTGCACTGCCGGCACCGGCGTATGCCGAGGCACCCAATGCGGCGGCGCCTTCGACAGCGCCACGACCATCGCAGTCGTCACTGCCGCCCGCGCTGCCATCGCCAGCCCGGATCGTCGCTCCGGAACCAGTCAGTGCGCCATCGCCAACTCCTGCTACCGCACCCGCACCTGCATCGCCTGCTGCGGCACCTGCTGCTGCGCCTGCACTTGCAGCCATGAGCGTCGCCGAACCCGCGCCAGATGTTGATGCGCAATCCATCGACGCGCAGGTACCAGCAGCGCCCCCGCCGCCGCCTGCTCCAATCGTCGCAAGCCCGGCCGATGCATTCGTCAGTGGCTCGCTTGCCGCAACCGCAGATCGCAGCACACCCGCACCCGCACCCGCACCGATTGCACCAGACGCGGCATCGGCACCTGTATCGCCGTCAGCGCAAACCTCACTGGTCGAGCGAACACAGACCAACGCGTATGCAGCAGAAACACCGCTCATTTCCCGCGCTGCACCTGTCGCAGGCCAGGCTGCTCCGCTGCGCGTGCGCAATGCACCCACACTGCACCTCGATGCCCATCGCGATGCATCTCCATCATCCAGACCAACCGGAAGCACAGCCGCGCCGGACGCAAAGGTCTACCAGGCAAAAGGCAGCATGGCCCGCAAGCCCGGTCTGCTAAAACTTTCCACTTCGCCACGCGACTGGCTTGCGCGTTACGCACTGTCGGCCGATCGAGCGCCTGCACAGATCCGCCTCCGGGCCGCCACAGCGGATGCGCCCGAGGTGCAGAGCTGGGCCACTCAACTGCGCGATCAACTCAAGCAACGCGGCTGGTCGACGCAGGTGGATATCGTGCAAGACACGCACCTGGCAGCTGACCAGCTACGCCTCGAACCATTCGACACTGCGCAATAAGGGCGCCCCCTTTCAGCACAACGCTGCGATCAACGCAGACATCAACGCAAGGTAGCGCCACTGGGCAACGCGCGCAGTTGTGTAAGCCCTGACCTTTTGGTGGACCAGTCGTCTCTCAAACGTCAGGCGCTGCACAGCAAATCGCGAATAAACGCTCAGCAAATCGACCGCGCACATCGGCAACTCAACGCGTACTCCACAGGCACTAAGCGCCAACAGGTGGGTCATCGTCGCGCAACTTGCTGGTCAACACATGGTCGCGCCAGACGCCATTCAATTGCAGATAACGCCGCGCATAACCTTCGATCTGGAAACCCAACCGCTGCAGCACACGCGCACTGCGCAGATTGTCGGGGACGTATTGCGCCATCACCCGATGCAGCCCGAGCGGGCCGAATGCGAAGGCGATGCCCTGCGTGGCCGCCCACTGGATCAACCCGCGTCCCTGCTGCTGCGCATCCAGGCCGTAGCCCAGATGGCAGCCCTGGAAAGCGCCACGCTGGATCTGGGTGAAGCCGACCGTGCCGATCACCTGTGCATCGCGCAACAACACCAGTTGCAACTCGCGCTCGCCGGGCACCGCAGTGCGATAAGCGATACTCAGCCGCCGCCAGCCGTCGGTGGTGTAGAACGCAGGCGGCCGCAGTGGCATGGCACCGGCCAGATGTGCGCGGTTACTGGTGTGGTACTCGGCCATCGCCGCCGGATCGACCACCGCCAGATCGCACAGCACCACACCGTCTGCATGATGCACTGGCGCGAAAACGGGAAGGCTCATGACAGTGCGCGTGGTGCAGATGCCGCCGCGTCGTCGTCTTGCCAGCCGCGCTTAGGCAGCAACCGCGGCAAGCGCCTGCGCAACCTGCGCTTCGATCGCATCCAGGTTCGGTAGCAGTGCGCTCTGCTCGCCCAGCAGCACACGCATGTGCACGCCGTCGGGCAGTGCGTCTTCGGAGGCGTCGGCCAGCAGGCCGTCGCGCGGCACCGAGATCAGCTGCGGGAACGAGGCGGTGAGCAGCGCGAAATACGGCAGCGCCGGATCGCCACCGAGCGCCTTCAGCACGATCACCTTGTTGTTGACTGCGGCGGGCTCTTCGCCCATGCCGCTGAGGCGCGCGAACGACAGCAACGGCACTTTCCAGCCGTACCAGTCGATGCGCCCAACCACCCAGCGCGGCATGTCGGCCATCGGCTCGACCGCTACCCGCGACATCACCTCTGCCACGGTGGCATTCGGCAGCAGCACGCGCTCCTGTCCGGCCTGGATCAGGACGCCGCGGATTTCGTCATTGTTGGCGTAGCTCATCGCACTTGTTCCGATCTGAGAGGAAGCGCCCGGCTTACGCCGGCCAGCGCTGTGCCAACGCCTGCGCCAATTGCGCAGGGTCGCCGGTCAAAATGCCTTGGCGTGCCAGACGCGCTGCCGCAGCCGGGTCGTAGCAACCGTCGGCGGACTGACCCGCCAACCAACCGCCCTGTTCCGCCAGCGCCAGCGATGCATCCACCAGCGCCTCGTTGGCACCGCTGAGCATCAGCACCGCACTGTCGGCCGGCGGCAACGCGGCCACCAGCGCGGCAGGATCGGTGTGCGCGATAAAGGCCAGGGCGCCCGCATGCTGCTGCACACCAACTTCTTCGGGCAGTACATACACCTTGCCGGCCACGATCACCTGGCCGACTTCAGCCAGCTCGACCGGTAGCGCAGACACACGCCCCATCTGCCGCACCAGGTTGCCGTACTGGCCACCATCCAGCGTCATGCGCACCAGCACGGCGCGCGGAAACTGTGGCGGCAACGCGCCCAGCAGCCGACGGATCGCATCCGGGCCACCGATACCGGCCATCACCAGCACCGCACCGGCGGTCTCGCCCGTGTGATCCAGCTCAACCAGCGACAAACCGCCGGTCGACAGCCCAGCCACGTCCAGCTCGGCACGCGGGCGCACCACCACGGCGACCTCATCGACCAGGCCCCAGGTGCTGGAATCGCCCAGCGAAAGGCTCGGTTTGTCGTCAACAACCGCAGCGGCATCAGTGCTGCCGGAACGCGTGAAAAATCCATCGCCAGGAATGCGTTCGAAGATCTGCGCGGCTGCTTCCAGATGCTGGTCGAGCTGCAGATCCGAATGCTGCCGCGGCGCCAGTTCCAGGCCAGGCTCGGGCTGCAACGACGGCTCACTTTCGGTGCCCGGCGGCAACACGTCGGCATGGCCGTGCAGCTTGGCGGCCAGATGGCGTACCCACCGCTGCGCTTCCCAGCCCTCGCGGCGCACGGTCAACTCAGCCTCGTCGAAGATCACCGTGACACCGGGCATGTTGAAAGCCGGTTCCAGCGCTTCGAGTGCGTCTTCGATCGACGGCTCCAGCGCGACCAGCACCGCCACCGGCTCGGCGTCGCGCAACATCTGCACGTCCACCGCAGAGGGATCGTCTTCCAGCACCACCTGCGCACCGGCCAGACCGAGCGCTTCACGCAGGCGCTCGCGCGCCGGACCGGGCCGGCCCAGCAGGGCGACCGGCGTTCCCATTGCGCCATTATTCTCGGACACGGGCGATCCCCAGCAGGTCATACACGTTTCGCATCAGATCCAACTCTTGGTAGGGCTTGCCCAGATAACGTTGCACACCGATCTCGAAGGCACGCTGGCGATGCTTCTCGCCACTGCGCGAGGTGATCATCACGATCGGCACCGCCTTGAAGCGCGGGTCGGCGCGCATGGCGGTCGCCAACTCGTAGCCGTCCATGCGCGGCATTTCGATATCCAGCAGCATCAGGTCGGGCACGCGCTCTTCGAGCAGCTCCAGCGCCTCGACGCCGTCGCGGGCGGTGGTGACATCCAGGTTGTGACGTTCCAGCACGCGGCTGGTGACCTTGCGCATGGTCAGCGAATCGTCCACCACCATCACCAACGGCACCTGGCGCTGCGCTTCGGCCGGCGTTTCCAGCGCCGGACGCGCCGGCTGGCTGAGGTAACGACGTACCAGCGGCGCCACGTCCAGGATCACCACCACGCGGCCATCGCCAGTGATGGTGGCGCCGTAGATACCCGGCACCGAGGCGATCTGCAGACCCACCGGCTTGACCACGATTTCGCGGTTGCCCAGCACCTGATCGATCGCCACTGCCGCGCGCAGGTCGCCCGCACGCACCAGCAACAACGGCACCTGCGCCTGGCCATCGGCACGCGCAACCGGCTGGCCGACCAGCGAGCCCAGGTCGTGCAGCACATACTCTTCGCCGGCGTAGTGGTAACCGCCCTCGCCCGATTCGTAACGGCTACGCGAGATGCGGCCGATACCGCTGACCGAACCCACCGGCACCGCGAAGGTGGTTTCGCCGATCCGCACGAATACCGCCTGGGTGACCGCCAGCGTCTGTGGCAGGCGCAGGGTGAAGGTGACGCCCTGGCCGCGCACCGAGTGAATATCCACCGAGCCGCCGAGCTGACGCACTTCGTTGCGCACCACATCCATGCCCACGCCACGGCCGGCCAGCTGGCTGACCTGCTCGGAGGTACTGAACCCGGAGGCGAAGATCAGGCCATCCAGTTCGGCCTCGCTGAGCTCCTGGCCGGGTTCGATCAGGCCGCGCTGCTCGCCGCGGCGACGGATCGCCTCGCGGTCCAGCCCGGCGCCATCGTCGGCTACTTCCAGCACGATTTCCGAGCCTTCGCGGCGCAGACGGATCGCGATGCTGCCCTCTTCCGGCTTGCCCGCCTCGCGCCGTTGCTCCGGCGTTTCCAGGCCATGCGCCACCGAGTTGCGCAGCATGTGTTCCAACGGCGCGACCATGCGATCGAGCACGTTGCGATCCAGCTCGCCCTGGGTGCCTTCGAGCACCAGGTGCACCTGCTTGCCGGTATCGGTGGCCGCCTGGCGCACCACCCGGCGCAGACGCGGCACCAGCCCGTCGAACGGCACCATGCGCGCACGCATCAGGCCGTCCTGCAGCTCGGAGCTGACGCGCGACTGCTGTTGCAGCAGGCCGTCGTATTGCCGCGAGAGATCTTCCAGCACGCCCTGCAAACCGCCCAAGTCGGCCGCCGATTCGTTCAGCGCGCGGCTGAGCTGCTGCAGGGTGGAGAAGCGGTCCAGTTCCAGCGGATCGAAGGTGCGGTCGCCCTGGTCCTGCTCGCGCTGATAACGCGCCACGATCTGCGCTTCGGTTTCCAGATCCAGACGCCGCAACTGGTCGCGCAAACGCGCGTTGGTGCGATCCAGTTCGCCCATGGCGCCGCGGAAGGCGCCCATCTGCTGTTCCAGCCGCGAGCGGTAGATCGCCACTTCGCCGGCGTGATTGACCAGCCGGTCCAGCAGGTCGGCACGCACGCGCACCTGTTCCTGCTGCGCACGCGGCATCAGTTCTTCCTCGACCTGGCCCTCCACCGGGATCGGCGCCGACAGCGGTGCCGGTTCCACCGACGCCTTGGCGATCGCACGCACATCGGCGTCGCTGGGCGGTGCGGCATTGCGGCCGCGGGTACGGGTTTCGAAGGCTTCCACCAGGTCGGTCGGCATCGCCACGGCGCGGTGCATGCCGGTGCGGGTCAACAACTGATGCAACCGGTCGAAGCCGCGTTCGAACAGGCGCACGTCGTCGCGATCGATGTCGGTGCGGTTGGCCGCCACCGCTTCGAGCAGCGATTCGATCGCATGACCGAGATCGCCGATGGCGTTGATGCCGGCCATGCGCGCGCCGCCCTTGAGCGTGTGCAGATCGCGCTGCAGTCCGTTGAGGACATCGCGGTCTTCCGGCACTTCGCGCATGCGGGCGATCAGACCATCGCAATGGTCCAGCAGGTCGCGGCCTTCCTCGACGAAGATGTCGACCAATTCGCCATCGAGCTGATCGAAGTTGAGCTGGCCGATATCGAAGGCAGCGCCGACATCGTTGGCGGGGGTGTCGGCCGGTGCGGCTTCTTCCACCGGCGCGCTGAAGGCTGCGGCTGTGGCGTCTTCTTGCTCGCTGGCGTCTGGTTCGCTGGCCGACTCTTCGCTGGCCGGTTCGATGTGCTCGATGTGTTCGGCTTGTTGAGTGTGATCAACGTACTCAGTGAGTTCGACATGATCCGTTGCCACGGTCGTGTCGTGCGTTGCGTGTTCGTCGCTGTGTCGAGCGTCGGCATCGGTGTTGCCGTCCTTGTCGGCATCCGCATCGACATCTACAGCCGCGTCGGCATGCAGCTCCGGTGCGATCTCGGACTGCGGA
This sequence comes from Xanthomonas hortorum, assembly GCF_011305375.1. Lineage (GTDB taxonomy): Bacteria > Pseudomonadota > Gammaproteobacteria > Xanthomonadales > Xanthomonadaceae > Xanthomonas > Xanthomonas hortorum_E. The sequence continues at coordinate 181,569 of NZ_VCME01000001.1, read as the reverse complement.
TCGCCGGTCTCCTCGACCTGATCGGCCACCTGTGCCATCTCGAAGGCCTGCACCGACTCGATGGTGTACTCGGGTAAGGCTTCGGCAGTTTGCTCGGCCTCTGCGGTTTGCTCAGCCGCTGCAGCCTGCTCATCTTCTGCAACCTGTTCGGCTTCTACAGGTCGTTCGGCGTCAGCAGCTAGCTCGCCTGCCGCAGCTTGCTCGACTTCTCCAGCATGTTCTTCGGCAGCATGCTCGTGCGCTTGTGCATCCGACAGCGCTTGTGCGTCCGACAGCACTTGTTCGTTCGAGTGGGCGTGTTCTTCCGAACGCGCCTGATCGTCCGTCTGCGCGTCGGAGTGAACATGCGTTTCAGATTCCGCATGCTCATACGAAGGCGCGGGCTCTTCCGAAGGCACCTGTTCGCCAGCCTCGGCGTGTTGTTCCGAATAGGTCTGCTCGCCCAGTTGCGCGCTGTCTTCCGTGGCCACGGCAGCATCGTCGTGCACTGCGGAAACCTGTTCGTCCTGATCGGTCGATACGCTGTCCAGCGCTTCGGTTTCCGGCGTCCAGTCTTCGGCCGTCGATGCAGGCGTCTCATCGGCCACCGGGGCCTCATCGTGTACCGCCTGCAACGCTTCGATGGTCTCGACAGGCGCTTCGTCAGCAGACGGTGTGCCGTCGACCAAGTGCGCGTCGGCATCCTGCGCCGGTGCGTCGCCATCGATCTGAGCGTGCTGATCGTGCTGGTCATGCACGGCCCCGTGCTCGGTCAGCGCCTGCTGCTCGCCGTCTGCATGCTCGGCCTCTGCGCGCTCGACATCTGCATGCTCGGCTTCCGGCGTGGCAAGCGTCTGCGTATCACCCAACGCGGCTTCTGCGTCGGCCAACTCGCCCACCGCAACGTGCTCGGTCGCTTCAGGCACATCGCGTGTTTCGTCATGTGGCGCCGTGTCGACAGTCTCGGCGTGCTGCAGTTCGGTCGCATCCCAGGCGTCGGCTTCGACCACCGGCTCATCGGCCGGAGGGGCGTGCGCTTCGGCAGTGTGCGATGCGCTTTCGTCTATGCGCTCGTGCTGCGCAAAATCGCCTTGCCACGCGTCAACGACCTGCTCCGACTCGGCGGCAGATGCGAACGCATCATCGCTCACTGCATGCGCGGTCTCGGCCACATCACCACTCTGCTCTGCCGATGCAACACCCTGCTCTGCCGACACAACATCGACGGTCTCGTGTGCTTCGCTTGGCGCAGGCGCTTCCAACGCGAGCGCCGAGGTGTCTTCGGCTTCCGCTTCGGCCAGCTCGTCGACCGCGATCGGTGCATCGGCATCGACAGCGACCTGCGTATCGGCATCCTGCGTAGCCTCATCGGCAACAGGGGTCGGCGCGGCGGTATCGGCCGGATGCGACGACAATGCGCTCGCATCCAGATACTGCGACAGATCCTGCATGCCGGTCAGCTCGACCGCCGTGTCGTTACTGACTGCCTCGTCGCTCGTCGCGTCGAGATCGTCCAACTCCTCCAGGAACACCTGCGGTGGCCACTGCGCTTCCGGCAGCGTATCCGCCAACGCGCGCAGGCGCTCGGTCAATGGCGCAAACGATGGAATCAGCGGCGCATCGGCGCGCAACGCAGTGACGGTGGTCGCGATCGCGGCGGCGGTCGCCTTGATGGCATCGATGCCGTCGGCCGATGGCGTCACCGAGGCGGCGAGCAGACGCTTGACGTAACTTTCGGCCGGCGTGGTCACCAAGGTGATTTCCGGCACGTCGGTCATCGCGAACGCGCCACTCATCGTGTGCACAGCACGCAGCACTTCTTCGCTGACAAGCTGCGGCTCGACCTGCGTGGCCTGCAGCCAGGCGTTGACGGTTTCCAGGTGGGTGGCGACTTCTGCTTCCAGAATCTCGCGCAGCACGCTGTCTACCGATGCGGGTGTGCCGCCGGTTGCGGGCAGCACGCCTGCAATGGCCGGAATGTCTGGAATGACTGCGACATCTGCAACGCCAGCCGTCGCTGGCGCAGGCACGTAATAGAGTTCTTCGCCGGCGGCAACGCGCTCGGCAACGGCCTGGATTTCAGGCAGATCTGCACTGATGCGGCCCTGGTCGCGCAGCGCCGCATTGAATTGCGGCAACACGTCATACGCAAGTTGCACCATCGCCACGACCGCCGGGCTGGCCGGCCGCGAGTTGTCGAGCACGCGGTTGAGCATGCTCTCGATCTTCCAGCTGAACTCGCCCAGCACATGCGCGCCGACCAGCCGACCGCTGCCCTTCAAGGTATGGAAGACACGGCGGATCGGACGCATGGTTTCGGGGCTGTTCGGGGCGGCACGCCATACCGGTAACAGCTGCCCGAGATTGACCAGTTCTTCGTCGAATTCTTCCAGGAACACGTCGCGGATATCGTCATCGATATCGCTGTCGCCGAAGCCGCCAAAGATGCCGGCGTCCGCAGTGCCCTGCACGGGTTCGCTCGGCGTCTGCACCGGCGCTGTTTGCGCAGTGTCTGGCTCTGCGTGGGTGTCGGCGGCAGCGTAGGAAGTGGTCTTGGTCGTCAACGGCGCCTGCGGACGATTCACGTCGAACTGCGCAGCGGCAGCGTCGAGCTGGGCCAGGAACGCGGCCGATGCGTCGTCCAGTTCGAACTCGCTGACCACCGCCTGCTGCACGCGCGGCGGGCTCGACTCTGCGGTGTCTTCCACCGGCGGAGCCTGCGGCTCTGGCTCGGCGTCGACGAACGGGTTGTCGGGTTCCTGCGGCGACAGTGGCGGCAACGGCGGCGGCGAGAACGCATCGTCGATGCTGGTCTGCGCGCGGCGGGTGTTGGCCTCGGCCTCGGCGATGAAGTCCAAGGGTACTTCGGTCTGATCCGCATCGCCCGGCAGATCGATCTGCTCGATCTGCAGCGGCCCCTGCTCGGCAACCACCGGCGTTGCGATGTCGTCCTGCTCCAGCGCGCTCAGATCCACGGTGTAACTGACCTGCGCAAGCTCGGCCGGCACCGTGCCGTCCTGCTCGGCCGATACCGGGTCGAACGCGGAGGTGGCGATGGGCGCGGTTTGCTCGGTGGTTTCCAGCTGCCAGTCGCCAGGCGCCTGCGCGCCATCGTCGGATAGGTCCAGCGGCGCGACCGTAAACGGCACGTGCGCCTGACCGGACACGGTTTCTTCGGCAGCGACCGGGTCGAACGAGAACACCGTATCGGTGGCGGCAGCGCCGGTGTCGTGCACCACGCTGGCCGCGAACGGCGCCTCGGTCACGGTTTCGTTGGCCCATTCCAGCGACGGCGTAGGCGCAATATCGTTGGCGGCCACAACGCCCGGCGCAGCGGCAAGCGGTGCGAACGCGGCGGCAACCGGCTGCGGCTCGACCACGTCGCCCGGCTGGTCGGCACCCACCGGCAATTCGGACGGCTGGCCCGACGGCAGCGGCCAATAGCGCAGCGTTTCCAGGCTGTTGCGGGTGATGTCCAGAATCTCTTCGCGGCCGGGACGGCGCTCGCGCAGGGCTTCCAGGTAGTACTCCAGGCTGGCCATCGCATCGGCCAGCGTGTCCAGCTGACGCCCGCTGGGCACGCGCTGCTTGCCGATCAATTCCAGATCGACGTAACGACGCACACCTTCCAGATAATCGGCCGCCTGCGGCAATTCGAGGATGCGCAAGGCACCGCCGACTTCGCCGAGCAGATGCGGCACGTTGCTCAGACGCGCGTGGTCCCAATTGGTTTCGATGAAGGCGACGAAATGCTCGCGCGCCGCACCGAAATTGGCGATCGCTTCCTGTGCCAGCACGTCCACCGTGCGCCGCACTTCCGCCGAGGTGGCGCCGCTGCTGCCGTCTTCGTTTTCGCTGAAGTCGGCACCCAGACTGGCGACCTGGTCGTCCAGCGAAGCATCCACATAGAGCAGCGCGCCGGCGATATCCAGCAGCACGCCTTCGTCCATCTGAACATGGCCATCGACCACGCGTGCCAGCGCATCGCGCTGCTGCACCACCACGTTGCGCGCCACGCCCAGGCCCATCATGCCCAGGGTGTCGGCAACGCTGCCGAGATCCTTGACCTGGGTCTGCAGCTCGGCAATGTCGCCGCCGGTCCGCAGGTGCAGATCCAGCGCGTCCTTGACGCGCAGCAATTCTTCTTTGACCGCATTGCCGACAGTGTCGAGCAACTCGCGATTGCGCCCGCTCAGGCTGCCGCGTGCGTGATCCAGTTCGGCTTCGGTGGCGACACCGGCCTGCGGATCGAACGCGAACAGCACGCTCTCGTTGAGGCCCGGCTGACCACGCGTGGCACGGATTTCATTGAGCAACGGCAGCAGCACGATCGGAATATCGCGATGGCCGTTCTGCAGGCGCTCCAGATAATCGGGCAGCAGCACGGTGCCGCGCATCAGCATGGCGCAGGCTTCGTCGCGGTCGGCCACCTCGCCGACCTGCACGGCCTGGGCCAGCAGCTCGAGCTCCTCGGCCACCATGGCCGGGGCGTACAACTCCACCATGCGCAGCGTGCCCTGCACCTGGTGCAGATAGCCGGCGCAGAAGCGCATCCGACTGGTGTCGGATGGTTCTTCGGCAAAATACTCGATCTCGTTGCGCGCCTGGCGCAACGTCTCATCCAACTCCGGCTTGACCCAGCCCAGCGCGGCGTGACTCATCGCATCGCGAAGCGCACTCATTGCAGCCCCCTGCCTACGACCGACGCACCGCTCACGCGGCGACCGGTCTGTTCCTGCATCGACGTAACGCGACTACGCGCCATCTGCTGTGATCCTTTCCCGTTGCGCGTCGTGGTCACGCCGGCAGCTTGAAGTCGGCGACCGAACGGCGCAGATCGGCAGCGAGCTCGGCCAGGTTGCCGATCGATTTGGCTGTCTTCTCGGCACCCTGCGATGTCTGGCTGGTGATCTGACGGATCACGCCCATGGTCTGTGTGATATCCGTCGCTGCAGCCGACTGCTGGTGCGCGGCGATGGAGATGTTCTTGATCAAATTATTCAGTGCGTTGGACACGCGCTCGATTTCGGTCAGCGCGGTGCCGGCGTCTTCGGCCAGGCGTGCACCGGACACCACTTCGGAGGTGGTCTGCTCCATCGAGCTGACCGCTTCGTTGGTATCGGCCTGAATGGTCTGCACCAGGCCTTCGATCCGCCGGGTCGCGCCGGAGGTGCGCTCTGCCAGACGCTGCACTTCGTCGGCCACCACCGCGAAACCGCGACCGGCCTCACCCGCCGAGGCCGCCTGCACCGCGGCGTTGAGCGCCAGGATGTTGGTCTGCTCGGAAATGTCGTTGATCAGCTCCACGATCGAGCCGATTTCCTGCGAGGACTCGCCCAACCGTTTGATGCGCTTGGAGGTTTCCTGGATCTGGTCGCGGATCTGGTCCATGCCCTGGATCGTCTCGCGCACCACGCCGGCACCTTCGGCGGCGATCACCACCGAGCGCTGCGCCACTTCGGCCGACTCGGTGGAGTTGCGCGAGACCTGTTCGATGCTCGCGGCGATTTCGCTAATGCGCTCGGAGGCAGTGGTGATCTGGTTGGCCTGCTGGCCGGCCGCGTCGGCCAGCTGCATCGCCGTGGCCTGGGTTTCCTGGGTCGACACGGCCACTTTCGCCGAGGTGTCGTTGATCGTGGTCACCAGGTGGCGCAGCTCGTCCACGGCGTAGTTGATGGCGTCTGCGATCGCGCCGGTCATGTCCTCGGTCACCGAGGCCTTGACGGTCAGGTCGCCCTCACCGAGCGAGCTGATTTCGTCCAGCAACCGCATGATCGCCTGCTGGTTGCGGCTGTTGAATTCCACCTGCGCCTGGTAGCGCACGTCCTGCTCGCGCGAGCGCACCCGCACCGAGCTCCAGACGAAACCGATGATCGCCAGCAACGCCACCAGGCCGGACACCACGCCCAGCCAGAAATTCGGGAACAGGCGCGTGTCGCGCACCGAACCGAACGCCGAGAACGCGTCGAACAGCTTCTTGCTGTCGTCGAGCATCTTGTTCGAACCGACGGTCAGCGCGGCAGCGGAGGACTGCGCGGCGAACAGATTGCGCGAGGTGGCGAGGATGGCGTCGATGTCCTTCTTCATCGTCGTCCACTGCGCCTGCGACTGCTCCAGCGCCGACAGCGCGGCCGGGTTGCGCACTGCGGCGATACCCAGTTCGTCGTTGCCGGCGCGCAGGCCTTCCAGCATCTGCGTGAACACCACCGAGTCGCGGGCCAGCGCATCGCCGGAGGCCGCCGCATTGGCGCCACCGGCGCGCATTTCGGTGACCCGACGCGCCATGGTGCCGGCGACCACCACCTGCTGCAGCGTGTTGTAGATCTGCGAGGCCGGCGCGCCGCTGACCGTCATCGCGCGCACCACTTCGTTCAACTGCGCCTGCAACTGCGGCACGCTGCCGGAGAAGCGCTCGGCGTTGCCGGCCAGACCGAGCACCGCCGGTTCGCTGGCGATGATCTGATCGGCATTCTTGCTCAGCGGCACCCAGGTCGCCTTGAGCTGCGCCATCGCACTGGCCACCGAGCCTTCCTGGCCGTAACGGCCATCCAGTTCGCTGACCGTGCTGTCGATGCGGCTCTTGGTCTCCTTGAACGTGGCAAATGCCTTCGCATCACCGGAGACCGCTTCGCGGCCCTGGTTGGCCAGCTGCTGCGACAGCACCTGCAGATCGGCCGCGCCGGTGCCGGCGCCGGCAAGGCGACTGCCCTGCCAGGTGGCCACGCCGGTGTTGGCGCCAAACACGATCATCGACAACACCAGCAAGCCAAGCCAGAAGCTGGTGCTGACGCTGCCGAGCTTGTTGGTCTTGCGGGCGTCCGGGGCGGTACTCATGGTTCGACCTCGATCTGTATGACGTGGCGGGGTCGCGGCTTAGGCCGCGGCCTGCCGGAATTCAGGAGTGCGCGACAGCAACGCCAGGGAGAACACACCCCAGTCCTGCGTCTCGTTGCGAAAGGCGCGTTCAATGAAATGGGCGTAGCGGCCTTGCGCCAACTCGCCGGGTTCGACCGCCTGGACCTGCTCGAAGCTGCGCTGGCCGTACAACTCATCGATGGTCAGTGCGACGTCGCCACCGCTCTGGCGCATGATCAGCACACGCTGGCCTTCCTGCAGCACCGTGCGCCGGCCCTCCAGGAACTGCTTCAGATCGATCACCGGAAACAGATTGCCGCGCAGGTTGCCCACGCCCAGCAGCCAGGGCTGTGCGCCCGGCACCGGGGTGACCGGCGGCATCGGCACGATTTCCGCCACTTCGCGGAAATCCGAGACCAGGCGCCGGGTACCGACGCGATAACCGACGCCACGCCAGATATCGGCCGAGAACTGGCGTTCCGGCAGCGCCGTGGCGTGCGCGAGACTACGACGCTCGTAGTCTTCAAGAATGTCGAATGGAGAACGCATCAACGCACCAGTTGTTTGATGCGGGCGATCAGATCGTCTTCGCGCGGCGGCTTGACGATGTAGTCGCTGGCACCTTGTCGCAAACCCCAGGCCTTGTCGGTTTCCATGCCCTTGGTGCTGACCAGCAGCACGGGGATGTCCTTGGTGGCCTGGTCGCGTGCAAGTGCACGCGTTGCCTGGAAGCCGCTCATGCCGGGCAGCACCACATCCATCAACACCAGATCGGGCGCCTGGCTGCGAATCAGCTCAAGTCCCGCTTCGGCGTTGTCGGTGGCGACGACGGTATGGCCTGCTTTTTCCAGCCATTGACTGAAGACTGCCCGGTCGGTGGGCGAGTCCTCGATCAATATAATTCGAGCCATGTTGCCTTTCCCCCTGGTCAGGCGTGGACGTACGTGCGAATCGCGCTCAGTAGTTCTTCACGAGTGAATGGCTTGGTCAGATATTGCTCGGAGCCGACGATGCGGCCGCGTGCCTTGTCGAACAGCCCATCCTTGGACGACAACATGATCACCGGCGTCGACTTGAAGAGCTGGTTGCCCTTGATCAACGCGCACGTCTGGTACCCATCCAGGCGCGGCATCATGATGTCGACAAAAATGATCTGAGGTTGCTGGTCCGCAATTTTGGCCAGTGCCTCGAAACCATCCGTTGCTGTCACTACTTCACACCCTTCTCGCTTGAGCAGCGTTTCGGCGGTGCGGCGAATAGTCTTCGAATCGTCGATGACCATCACCTTCAGTCCTGCGAGTTCCCCACCCGCAGCAATGTGTTCACTCATGCAAATATCCCCGGACGTGCAACGCTTCTTCCTTTCCGTCGTCGCTACGAAACTGCATGTATATCCCAAGACCCGCATTGACTGTCAAGGGCGCATCGCCGGGGCCCCGCCAGGCGGACGTTCCGACCGCGTCTGGGTGCGTCAAGACCGGCTAGTCGCGCACTACGACCCGCCAGGCGCGCCATCGCCCACCGCTTGAAGTTACCATCGGCAGTCTGTTCGAAAGGTTTAGTCCCATGTCGCTCGACGTCGTTGTGGTGATGGATCCCATCGCCTCCATCAAAATCGCCAAAGACACTACCTTCGCCATGTTGCTGGAAGCCCAGCGCCGTGGCCACCGTTTGCAGTATGTGCGCCCCGGCGGACTCAGCCTGCGCGACGGACGCGCGGTGGCGCAGGTCGCACCCCTGAGCGTGCGCGAAGACAAGGCCAGCTGGTTCACGCTGGGCGAATTCGCCGAGCTGGCGTTCGGTCCCGGCCAGGTGGTGCTTATGCGCAAGGACCCGCCGGTAGACGCAGAGTTCATCTACGACACCCAGGTGCTGAGCGCCGCCCAGCGCGCTGGCGCGCAGGTGGTCAACGACCCGCAGGGTCTGCGCGATTACAACGAGAAGCTGGCTGCGCTGCTGTTTCCGCAATGCTGCCCGCCGACACTGGTCAGCCGCGATGCGGCGGCGTTGAAGGCCTTCGTGCTGGAACATGGGCAAGCCGTGCTCAAGCCGCTGGACGGCATGGGCGGGCGCTCGATCTTCCGCAGCGGCACCGGCGACCCCAACCTCAACGTGATCCTGGAGACGTTGACCGACGGCAACCGCAACCTGACCCTGGCGCAGCGCTTCATCCCCGACATCACCGCCGGCGACAAGCGCATTTTGCTGGTGGATGGCGTGCCGGTGGACTATTGCCTGGCGCGGATTCCGCAGGGCGACGAATTCCGCGGCAACCTGGCCGCCGGCGGACGTGGCGAAGGCCGGCCGCTGTCCGAGCGCGACCGCTGGATCGCCGCGCAGGTCGGCCCGGAAATGCGCCGCCGCGGCATGCGCTTCGTCGGCCTGGATGTGATCGGCGATTACCTGACCGAGGTCAACGTCACCAGCCCGACCTGCGTGCGCGAGCTGGATGCGCAGTTCGGTTTGAACATCGCCGGGCTGCTGTTCGACGCGATCGAGGCCGGCGCTGCGCAATGAGCGCGGCTGCGGCACTGCCGGCCCCCATGGACGAGCGCCGGCGGCTGACCACGACGCTGGTGATCTCGTTGCTGCTGCACGGCGTGCTGATCCTGGGCGTGGGCTTTGCGGTCAGCGAAGATGCGCCGCTGGTGCCGACGCTGGATGTGATCTTCAGCCAGACCAGCACCCCGCTCACGCCCAAGCAGGCCGATTTCCTGGCCCAGGCCAATCAGCAGGGCGGCGGCAATCACGCCACCGCGCAGCGCCCACGCGACAGCCAGCCCGGCGTGGTGCCGCAGGACCGCAGCGGACTGGCAGCGCAGGCGCAGCGTGCCACCACGGTGCAGGCGCCCGAACCGACGCAGACCCGCGTGGTCGCCAGTCGCCGCGGCGAGCAGACCGTGCCGCCCCCGCAACCGAATCCGCAGACCGACCCGCTCACCCCGGCCGACGCGCAACGCGTGCAGCGCGACGCGGAAATGGCCCGGCTCGCGGCAGAGGTGCATCTGCGCTCGGAGCAATACGCCAAGCGCCCCAATCGCAAGTTCGTCTCGGCCAGTACGCGCGAATATGCGTACGCCAACTATCTGCGTGCGTGGGTGGACCGCGCCGAGCGTGTCGGCAATCTCAATTACCCGGATGAAGCGCGCAGGCGCCGACTCGGCGGCAAGGTGGTGATCAGCGTGGGCGTACGCCGCGATGGCAGCGTGGAAAGCAGCCGCGTGCTGATCTCCAGCGGCACCCCGGCGCTGGATGCGGCAGCGCTGCGCGTGGTGCAGCTGGCGCAGCCGTTCCCGCCGCTGCCCAGCACCAAGGACGATGTGGATATCCTGCAGGTCACGCGCACGTGGTTGTTTTTGCCCGGCGGCGAGCTGCACGACGATCGCTGAGGTGTGGTGGGTTGAGGTGTGGTGGGTTTGATCGATGATGCGACCAAATATGTCGCCATCTTTTGCCAACTGCTCGCGACGGTTTTTCAGCCACCTTAAGACAGTGAGATCTTGGCTGTGTTGGGAGGAGCAGAAGCAGAGCGGCCGATCTGCCACTTGGCTGCAAGGCCCTTGCCCGCCCACCATCGCGGGACACGCCGCAAGTACGTCCGTGTAGGCTCTTCGGCATCCATGCCGCGTAAGGTCCCGCGACGGTGGGCGGGCAAGGACCAGTCGAGATGGTCGGTATGCAAGGCTTTCGACAGAGCAACCAGCAACCTGTCTGGTGCGGTGTCCTCGCCGATTGCGGGACCGTGTGGCGGCATGGATGCCGCCACCGAGCCTACATGGACGTACTTGCGGCGTGTCCCGCGGGCGGTGAGGGCACCGCACGCTCGACCGACTCAGCTTTTGACTCCATCTAAACGCCGCTAAGACTCGACATCTCGATTGCCTTGGAATCGTTGGACAGTTGTTTGCAACTTTCCATATCCGCAACCTTGCCGCCATCAATACCGGGTTCGAAAGGTGTTGTTAGCCGCTCTTGGCGCCGGCGGCCTTTGCAGCGCGTGCGGCCTGCTGCTCGATCAGGGTCAGCGCAACGTTGTCGCGCAGATAGGCTGGTTCGACCCGCTCCGGTGCCACGCCTTCGCCGCGCAACAGCGCCGGCACGGCGAGTGTGAGCAGATCGGCGGCGTGCGGGAGCGCGGCTGCATCGACGCTGGTCAGCTGCGTTGCGAATCGCTGTTGCAGCAATGCATCGGCAGCGGCGAATCCGGTGCCCACACCGGCAAAACGTTGAAGCATATTCGGCAGAACCAAGGCGTCCGGTGCACAGACCACTTCCGGCGCCAGTTCCAGCAGCGTGTCGCCGCGACGCTCGAACACGCCGGCATACACCTCGCCCATGCGCGCATCGATGCAGGCCAGTACCTGTGTCGCATCGGTGGGTGCGCGCAAGGCCAATACTTGCAACGTGGAGACGGCCAGCACCGGTACATCAAGGCCCAGGGCGATGCCTTGCGCGATGCCGATCGCCAGCCGCACACCGGTGAAGGCGCCGGGGCCACGGCCGACCGCAATCGCATCCAGCTGGCGGCGCGCAATACCCGCGTCGGCCAGCAGTTGCTCGGCCCACGGCAGCGCCAGCTCGGCGTGGCGGCGCGGCGCCAGTTCGAAGCGCTCGAGTACGCGGCCATCCACATGCAGCGCGACGGAACAGGCTTCGGTGGAGGTCTCGAACGCGAGGACTTTCATGACAGGACCGCAGGCAGGAAGGGGAAGCTCACGCGTCGCCGAACGGCAACGCGAGCACGCCATTGTCGCCCACCGGCTCGGCGACGCCAAAAAACGCGCGCACATCGCCAATCTCGCGGGTGCGCGCAAACGGCGGCAGCGAATTCATGAAGGTGCGGCCGTAGCCCTTGTTCAACAGCCGCGGGTCGCACAGCACCAGCACGCCGCGATCGGTCTCGCTGCGGATCAGCCGGCCGACGCCCTGCTTCAGCGCAATCACCGCCTGCGGCAATTGCTCGTCGCGGAACGGGTTGCCGCCCTCGCGGCGGATCGCATCCAGGCGCGCTTCGAACACCGGGTCGTCGGGTGCGGCGAACGGCAGCTTGTCGATCACCACCACGCTCAAGGCATCGCCGACCACGTCCACGCCCTCGCGGAAGCTGGCCGACCCCAGCAGCACGCCGTTGCCGGAAGTGCGGAAACGCTGCAGTAACGTGGCGCGTGGCGCTTCGCCCTGCACGAACAACGGCCACGGCGCACCGCGCAATGCTTCGGCCGCTTCGCGCAGCGCGCGGTGCGAAGCGAACAACAGGAATGCGCGGCCGTTGGAGGCTTCCAGCACCGGCGTCAATGCGGCGATCAGCGCCGTGCCGAAGCCGCGCGCCGCCGGATCGGGCAGATGTGGCGGCAGATAGCACAGCGCCTGGCGCGCCCAATCGAAGGGACTGGGCTGCAGCAAAGTCACCGGATCGCTCAAACCCAGGCGCTGCGCGATGTGGTCGAACTCGCCGCCCACCGCCAACGTGGCCGAGGTGAACACCCACGCCGCGTGCGATTTTTCGCGGTGTTCGCGCAGCGGGCCGGAGACATCCAGCGGCGTGCGTTGGCAGCGGAAACCGCGCGGGCTCAGCTCGTACCACAGCACATCGTTGTCGACGGTGTCTGGTAAATCCTGCGCAAAATCCAGCACCGGCGCGTCTTCGCCCAGCCACCGAGACAGCCGCGCGAGCGCTTCCTGCGCGCGTGCAGAGCAGCCATCGAACCCGGGCGATGCCTCGCGCAACGGCAGCAGAGATTCGCCCAACCGCGCCAGCGACGACAGCACCGCATCGAAGCCCTCGCGCACCTGCGGCTTGGCCAGCGCGCGCCATTGCGTGCCGCGTGGCGGCAGGCCTTCCATGCCTGAGCGCAGGCCGCGCAACGCTTCGTCCAAGGCGAGAATCGGTTCCTGCAGGCTGGCCTGCGCGCCGGCCACCAGCCGCGCTTCGACCATGCAATCGCGGGCCAGTTCCTGCCAGGGCCGCATGCCGAAACTTTCGCCAAAGAAGTTCGCCGCCAGTTCCGGCAGCTGATGCGCTTCGTCGATGACGAAGGCCTGCGCGCCGGGCAGGATCTCGCCGAAGCCTTCCTGCTTGAGCGCCAGATCGGCCAGCAGCAGATGATGATTAACCACCACCAGGTCGGCCGCCTGCGCGCGCTGACGCGCCTGCACCACAAAACACTCGCTGTAAAACGGGCATTCGGTGCCCAGGCAGTTGTCGACCGTGGAAGTCACCAGCGGTAGCAGTGGCGAGTCGTCCGGCAGGGCCTCCATCTCGGCCATATCGCCGAACTGGGTACGCCCGCTCCAGGCAACGATGCGATGGAACTGCGAGACCTGTTCGGGCGTAGAGAAACGCGGTTCGCCGCGCGCCTGCTGGGTGCGGTACTTGCACAGATAATTGGCGCGCCCTTTCAGCAGCGCGCTGCGCAGGCCGATGCCCAACGCGGCACGTAGGCGCGGCAGATCGCGATGGAACAACTGGTCCTGCAGCGCGCGGGTACCGGTCGAGATGATGGTCTTGAGCCCGGACAGCAGCACCGGCACCAGATAGGCGTAGGTCTTGCCGGTCCCGGTGCCGGCCTCTGCCAACAGCACATCGCGCTGCTCGAACGCCTCGGCGATGGCGCCGGTCAGGCGCAACTGCGCGGCACGCGGCGCAAACGCATCGAGCTGACGCGCAAGCGCCCCGCCCTCGCTGAGCGCCTCGATGCTGGCAGTGGCAAGTTGGGACATGAGACCGAACAGAGACGGGATACAGAAGCGAGACAGCCTAGCGCGTGTGCAGTGATGCTGCCTGGATTGCGCTTTATGGAGTGCGGACTAGCGCCATTGCGCCAGCAACAGCCACCCTCCCGTGCCTGCATCACCTCAGACGGCCTGCATAACGCAGCGAGCAGCATTCACATCAGCAGGGGGCAGCTTTCCAACCACCGATGCGCGGCAGTGACACTAGCTGCACCAAGCGCCGACCGCGCCCGCCTGGCGGTGAGCGCAGTCGGCTTGATTACTGCAATCAGTACCGCTTCACACCAGGCACCGTGCACCCGGCAATCTGCACCTTGGCCGAGGCGGCATTTTCTTTTTCGCCACGGGCAATCCGCGACTGCTCGATGGTGGCCCAGTGACGACGGCACAGCGGGCCGGTCTTGGAACCCAGTTCGATGGCCTGTTTGGCGAAGCGCTCGGCGCCCGGCCAATCGGCCTGCAGCACGGAAACTTCCGCACGCTCCTGCAGCACCGCCGGGTCACCGGCGACCAGACCCAACGCCTGATCCAGTGCTGCAGCGGCGCCAGCCAGATCGCCGGCCTGGCGCTTGGCCTTGGCGGTCTCGCGCAGATCGTCCACCTGCGGGTCGCGCAGCGGCTGCACCGACAGTTCGGTGTCGTCGACGCCAGCCTCGCGTTCGATCAGCAACAGCCGCTGTGTCGGGGTGGTCGGGTCCACAGGTGTCGGCGGCGGCGGCGCGGGCGGCGCACTGACGCAGGCAGACAGCGCGGCAAGCACGCCGAAAAGGGCAAGGAGGCGGTGCAGTCGGTTCATGAGGTCACTCCAATTCAATGCGCGGACGGGGGCGAGGCAGGCGCTTGCGCGGGTTCTTCCGGCTTTTTGTCCAGACCGAAGAAGCGGCGCCAGCCACTCCCGCCGGATTGTTCGGCAGGCGCTGCAGGATCGCCGGGCGCGCCTTCGATCGACGGTGCATTGCCGGCACACGGGGCGTAGGCCGGCGTGAACCCGACCACGAACGGGAACTGGCGCGCGCCCGGGCAACCGGGGTCGGTCACGCCGGTGCCGGCCGCATCCACCCACTGCCAATCCAGGCCCTTGCCGCTGACCTTCAGCGGCGCACTCGGCAGCCGCGCGAAGATGCTCGACCACACCCGCATCGCGCCGGTGGCACCGTACAGGCCGGTCTGCTCGTTCTGATCGTTGCCCATCCAGATCACCGCCAGGTGGTCGCCGGTATAGCCGGCATACCAGCTGTCGCGGCCGTCGTTGGAAGTACCGGTCTTGCCGGCCGGCGACAGCCGGCCCAGGCCATCGCCCAGCAGTTGCCGCGCGGTACCGCCGCTCACCACTTGCTGCAAGGCGATGCTGATCAGGTTGGCGGCCACCGAATCACCTTCCTGCGCAGGAGCCGGGGTCTTGTCGTAGCGCTTGAGCAGCTTGCCCTGGGGGTCGAGCACGCCGCGCACCGCATGCAGCGGCTGGATCTCGCCACCGGCGGCCAGGAACTGATACAGCTGCGCCATACCGTACGGGCTCTGATCGGTGGCACCGAGGATCAGCGAGGGATTGGTGTCGGCCTTGATGCCGGCCAGCACCTGGATCAGCTGCGCGATGCGCTCCGGGCCGACCTGCATGCCCACGCGTACCGTGGCCTGGTTGTAGGAATGCGCCAGCGCATCGATCAGCCGCACCGTGCCGTGACTGCGGTTGTCGGAATTGCCCGGCGACCAAGTCTTGCCACGGCTGAGCTGCACCGTCACCGGTGCATCGTCGACCCAGCTGGACAACGCCCAGCGATCCGGCGAGGCCAATGCCAGCAAATACACGAACGGCTTGAGCAAGGAACCGACCTGCCGCTGCGCTTCGACCGCGCGATTGAAGCCGGGCTTGGCCACATCGCGGCTGCCGACCACCGCCAGCACATCGCCGTTATGCACATCGGTGAGCACCAGGCCGGCCTGCAGCGGCGGGCGCTTCTTGTTGTCCAGCCGCTTGATGGTGCCGGTCACCGCGCCTTCGGCATACGCCTGCGCGGACGGCGACATGCCGGTGAGCACGCTCATGCCGGCGCCTTGCAGCACGCCTTCCGGGTAATCGTGCGCCAGCTGGCGCCGCACCAGATCCACGTAGGCCGGGAAGCGGTTGGCGGCGACCAGACCGGGTTCCTTGGGCACACCCAACGGCTCGGCCAGTGCGCGCTTGTACTCGGCCGCGTCGATCAGGTTGTTCTCGTGCAGTTTGCCCAGCACGAAATTGCGTCGATCCAGCGCCCGTTCCGGGTTACGCCGCGGGTCGTAATACGACGGCCCCTTGACCAACCCGATCAGCAGCGCGATCTGCTCGGTGGTCATCGAGTTGAGTTCGCGACCGAACCACAGCTCCGCACCGGAGGACACGCCATGAATCGCCTGCCCGCCGCGCTGCCCCAGATACACCTGATTGAGATAGGCCTCCAGGATGGTGCGCTTGTCGTAGCGCGCCTCCATGATCACGGCATACAGAATTTCGTTGAACTTGCGGGTAACCGTCTGTTCCTTGCCGATACCGAGCAGGCCGCTGCGTGCCAGCTGCTGGGTCAAGGTGCTGGCGCCCTGCCGCACCTGGCCGCCGGAGCGCGCCATGATCCAGGCCGCGCGCACCATGCCGCTGAGATCGATACCGTGGTGGCTGTTGAAGTCGCGGTCCTCGACCGCCTGCAGGCCGGTGACCAGCAGCTCGGGCACTTCTTCCATGCGCACCAGGCGGCGCTCTTCCTGCTTCTGCCCGTACAGCGTGGCGATGCGCGCCGGATCCAGCCGCGCACTCTTCAGCGCCTTGCGGTCGCCGGCATCGCGCAGGCTGGCCACACGCCCGCCCGAGACGCTGACCTCGATGCGCCGCGCAGGCACCCGCCCGTCCACGTCGATGTAGCCGCGGCTGGCGATGGTGAAGCGGCTGCCGTCCTGCTGATAGGTACCGGCCAGTTTGGCTTGACCATCGTCACGGTACGAGGCTGCATCCAGCTCGGTCTTCAAAGTGGCCGCATCCAACGCATCGCCGGGCACCAGCACCAATGGCCGCCCGTACACGCGGGTCGGGATCTGCCAACGCAGCTCGCCGAAACGCTGGGTGACCTGCTTGTTCAGATACACCGTGTAGGGAATCAGAAAACCAAGCGCCAGCGCGAATGCAGCAAAGGCCCAGACAATCAGCCTGCGTTGCCAGCGGGAGCCTTGCTCGTTGGTGTCGTCCTCGAAATCGTCGGGAGCGTCGTGGTCGTCGTGGCGTCGGGGCACAGGGATGCGAGAATGTAGAGTCCGGCGAGTCTAGCGCAGCGCTGTGGTGGTTGTGGTCAGCCGGACCCTTTGACTTAAGCTGGAGTTTCAACGCGATGTCGATGTCCCTGGCCGATGCACGCTATCTGTTCAATCGCGTGCTTGGGCTGATCCACCGCAGCGTGGCAAGCATGCGCACACGCGGCTGGCGCGCCACCTGGCAGCGCATTCGCGTGCACACGCAGGCGCCGCCGGTCGCGCTCGGCACGCCGCTGTGGTTGCCGGACCCCGCACCGTTTGCCGCGTTTGCGGTGCCACATAGCGCCACGCCGCGCGTGACGCTGGTGATTCCGGTCTACAACCACATCGCACACACGCTTGCCTGTTTACGCGCGCTGGCTGCGCATCCACCGCAGCTGGATGTGGAGATTGTGGTGGTGGATGACGGCAGCAGCGATGCCACCGAAGCGCAGCTGCCGCAGGTGCAAGGGCTGCACTACCACCGGCGCGCCAGCAATGGCGGTTTCATCGCCGCCTGCAACGACGGCATCGCACTGGCGCGCGGCGACTACGTGGTGCTGCTCAACAACGACACCATTCCGCAACCCGGCTGGCTGGATCGGCTGATCGACACGTTCGCGCAGCATCCCAGCGCAGGCCTGGTCGGCGCGCAACTGGTGTATCCGGACGGACGCCTGCAGGAGTCCGGCGGCGTGGTGTTCGCCGATGGCAGCGCCTGGAGCTACGGCCGCTTCGAATCGGCCGACGACCCGCGCTACGCGTATGTGCGTGCGATGGACTATTGCTCGGGCGCGGCGATCGCGCTGCCACGCGCATTGCTGCAGACGCTGGGCGGGCTGGATCGCCGTTACATGCCTGCGTACTACGAAGACACCGATCTGGCGTTTGCGGTGCGTGCGGCCGGGTATCAGGTGCTGGTGCAGCCGGCCAGTGTGGTGGTGCATGACGAAGGCACCAGCAACGGCACCGACACCCGCACCGGGGTGAAGGCGTATCAGGTCCGCAATCAAGCCGTGTTCGCCGAAAAATGGCGGCAGGCGCTGGCAATGCAGTTGCCGGTCGGCACCGTGCCTGCGCCTGCGCTGCTGCATCGCGGCCAACGTCAGGTACTGATCCTGGACGAGAGCGTGCCGCAGCCGGACCGCGATTCCGGCTCGTTGCGGCAGTTCAATCTGATCCGCCTGCTGTGCGAAGAAGGCGCGCATGTGGTGTTCGTGCCCACCCGCCGCGAACACGCAAGGCGACATACGCAGGCACTGCAGCAACTGGGGGTGGAAGTCTGGTATGCGCCGTTCCTGGATGGCATCGGCAGCTGGCTACGCACACATGGCGCGCGCTTTGCGGTGGTGCTGCTGGTGCGTCACCACGTTGCGCATGCCTGCCTGCCGTTGCTCAAACAATACGCCCCGCAGGCACGCACCCTGTTCGACACCGTGGATCTGCATTACCTGCGCGAACGCCGCGGCGCCGAGCTGGCCGGCGATGCCAACCTGTTGCGCGCGGCAGAACGCACCCGCCTGCGCGAACTGGAGATCATGGCCGCCACCGACGTCACGCTGCTGGTCTCGGCAGCCGAACAGGCGCAGCTGCAGGCGGACGCACCGCAGATCCGCACCGCCCTGCTCTCCAATCTGCATGAAGTGGCCGGTAGCGGTCATCCCTTCGCGCAACGTCGCGACCTGGTGTTCGTCGGTGGCTTCCGGCATCCGCCCAATGTGGATGCGGTGCAATGGTTCATCAGTGCGATCTTCCCGCAGGTGCGTGCGCAGTTGCCGGACGTGATCTTCCATTGCATCGGCGCGGACATGCCGGAGGCGCTGAAACTACTGGCCGACGAGTGCCCGGGCGTGCAATTGCGCGGACATGTGCCGGATCTGGTGCCGTACATGGACACTACGCGCATCGCGGTGGCGCCGTTGCGCTTCGGCGCCGGCGTCAAGGGCAAGATCAATCTGAGCATGGCGCATGGCCAACCGGTGGTCGGCACCACCTGTGCAGTGGAAGGCATGCATCTGCGTGATGGCGAAGACGTATGCGTAGCGGATAACGCCGACGCCTTCGCCGCTGCAATCGTGCGCCTGTATCAGGATGCAGCGCTGTGGCAGCGCCTGGCCGACAACGGTTTGCGCAACGTGGCGCAGCATTTTTCGCTGGATGCCGCGCGTAGCACGGTACGCGCGTTGTTTATCGAGGCTTGAGTTGCCTGCCACTGGCGTGCGTGCCTTGGTACACCCGCGCTGCCAGCGTGGGCCGGGCACGTAGCGGGAGTTGGTGGCCAGAGCCGCCATTCCCCGCGCGCCGCTCAGGCATCGCGCTCAAGGAAGCGCCGTCAAAAGCGGCCTCCACCTCAACGCTGCTCCGCTACCGCCTTGACCCGGCGCGTGAACTCGACCAATTCCGGCAGCCACGGATCCAGCTGACGCGCCTCGTCATGCGCGCGCCGCGCGAACGCCGCATCCTCCTGCCCCAGGCGTTCGCTGCCCACCGCAATCCAGCGCTGAGCCAGACGTCGGCGCGCGCCGATCAGCGCCTCGCCGTTCGGCATCAGTGCCTGCCACGCATCCAGACAACCGCGCGCGGCACGCAGACGGTTGTTGCGCAACTCGTCCTCGAAACAGCGCTGGCTCGCCGGCGCCACCCGTGCAGCGGCCTGCAGCACGCGCGGATCGCGCGGTGCCAGCGCCTGCGCTGCTCGCACCGCGTCGTAGGCACTGGCGCCGGGCGGGGTCATCCATTGCTGCTGCGCTTCGGCATCTGTCACCCGTTGCAGCAGCGCGCGCAGACGGCGCTCGCGTGCACCACGCGACAAACCGGTTTCAGGGCTGCGTTGTGCATCGCGTGCACGCGCAATCGCCTGTTCTGCCTGCGCGATCGATGCAGCGCCCGGCACCAGGGCGCGCGCCTCCTGCAGCGATTGCAGTGCAGCGTCGAAGTGGAAATCCGCCGCCTGCCGGCTGGCCTGCGCGGCGTATTCGCTCGCGACCTGATCGAGCCCGCGACGCGCTGCAGCATCCTCTGGCTCGGCCGCCAGCACGGCGCTGAAATCGCGTGCGGCCGGCGCCAGGCGACCACGCCGCAACAAGCCTTCCGCGCGTTGACGGCGCTGCTCCAGCATGCGGTGGTAGTGGCCTTCGGTCAGCGGTACATCGGCATGCCCGGCGTCGTAGCGCTTGGCGGCTGCCAGCAACATCGCCGCATCGCCGAGCGCGTCGCGCGCCAGTGCGTGGCGGGCCTGCGCCAGCAGATCGGTCAGGGCATCTTCGCGCCCTTCCAGGGCATCGGTGCGGTCCGGCGCCAGGGTCAGGATGCGTTGGTACAACGGCAATGCACTGTCCGGCGTGCCATCCAGGCGTCCTTGTTGCTGCGCGGCCACGGCCTGCGCGAACAAGGCATCCAACCCGGCGCGACGTGCCTGCAGCGCGCGCAAGCGCAGCGTGACTGGCGCGATCTGCGCTTGCGGCACTTCCAGCGCAGTCGCCAGCGCCAGTGTGCGTTGCGCTCCGGCGGCGTCCCCGGCCGCGATTGCCGCACGCGCCTGCACCACTGCGGCGGCACCGGTGCGCGCCAGTCCGGCACGGGCTTCGCTGCGGTCGCTATCCAAGGCGAGCGCGGCAGCAAACAGTTCGCGCGCGCCGCTGCCATCGGCGGCACTGAGTTGGCCGCGCGACAAGGCCGCATTGCCCCGTTGCAGCAGCTGCTGGATACGCGTATCCGGCCACAGCCAATCGGCCAGCGGCTTGCGCACTACGATCGTGGTCAACAGCAGGCATGCGCAAAGCACCAATGCCACGCGCCATAGCGCACGGCTGCGCAACGGCGCCCAGAGGCGGGGCGATCTGGCCCAGCGCGGAAGCGGGAGCATGCGGTGGCGTCCATCCTTGGCGCGACCTGACGGGGACGCGTTCACCCCGCTATGGTAGCCGGCCGCTGCGAAGACGATGTGCGCTTCGGGATTCGGGATTCGGGATTCGGGATTCGGGATTCGTCAGGCAAGCACACCTTGCCTGCTGTGTGTGCCGCCTGTTTCAAATCGATTGACGCTGGCGAGGTGTGCGGCGCGCTCAGCCGAGTCGGCGCACCTCACTCACCCCGGGCAAGGCATCCAGCTTGCCAAGCAAGCCGGACAGCTGGTCGTAATCGCTGACCTTCAAACGCAAACGCAGTTGCGCGCGGCCGGTATCGCGCACGTTGTCGCTGTTGATCTCCAGCACATGCGCGTCTTCCTGCGCGATCAGGTTGGTGATGTCCTTGAGCAGCCAGCGGCGGTCGACCGCGCGCACCTGCACATCCACCTCATAGCCGCTGCCGGCCTGTCCCCACTCCACCGGCAGCACGCGCTGCGGATGCGCGGCAGCCAGACGCGACAGCGCCGCGCAATCGGTGCGATGCACGGTGATGCCGCGGCCGCGTGTGAGATAGCCGGCGATTGGCTCGCCCGCCACCGGCTGGCAGCAGCGCGCCAGCTGCACCAGCAGATTGCCCACGCCCTGCACGGTGAACTTGGATTTGCCCAAGCCCTCGCGCCGTGCGGTGGGCCGTGGCGGCGCCGGTACGGCAGGTTGCGAGGCCGCGCGCTCGGCTTCCAGCAACGCACGGCTGACCTGGTTGGGCCCGGTATCGCCCAGCGCCACCTGGATATACAGATCGTCGATGTTTTCGGCGTGGAATTTGCGCGTGGCCACACTCAGATCGGAGTGCTGCAGGCCCAGACGCTTGAGCTCGCGATCGAGCAACTCCTTGCCCGCGTGCACGTTGCGCGCGCGGTCGAGCTTGTGGAACCACGCACGCACCTTGTCGCGCGAGCGCCCGCTGGCCAGAAAGCCGTTGGACGCCAGCAACCAGTCGCGGCGCGGGTCGGCTTCCTTGGCGGTCATGATCTCCACCCGGTCGCCGCTGCGCAGCCGGTAGGTCAGCGGCACGATGCGATCGTTGACGCGCGCGCCGCGGCAGCGATGCCCGACCATGGTGTGCACGTGGTACGCAAAATCCAGCGGCGTGGCGCCTTGCGGCAGATCGATCACCTCGCCCTTGGGCGTCAGCGCATACACGCGGTCTTCGATCAACTCGGCATCCAGCGCGCCGGCCAGTTCGCCGTGGTCGCCCTCCTGCACCTGTTCCAGCAGCTGGCGCATCCACAGGATCTTGCGGTCGAAGGCCTTCTCGGCGCCCTTGCCGCCTTCCTTGTACTTCCAGTGCGCGGCCACGCCGAGCTCGGCCTGCGCGTGCATCTCGTGGGTGCGAATCTGGATCTCGATGGTGCGCCCTTCCGGGCCGAGCACTGCCGTGTGCAGCGAGCGATAGTCGTTGGCCTTGGGCCGGGCGATATAGTCGTCGAACTCGCTCGGCACCGGTGCCCACAGCGAGTGCACCGCACCCAGCGCGGCGTAACAGGCGGCCACGTCGTCGACCATCACCCGCACCGCGCGGATGTCGTATAGCTGGTCGAACGACAGGCGCTTTTTCTGCATCTTCCGCCAGATGCTGTAGATGTGTTTGGGCCGCCCGCTCACTTCCGCACGCAGGCCCTGCTGGGTCAGCGACGTCGACAAGGTGCGCTTGACCGTTTCGAGATAGCGCTCGCGCGCCACGCGGGTTTCGTCCACCTCGCGGGCGATGCGGCGGTAGGTCTCCGGCTCAAGATGCCGGAACGCCAGGTCTTCCAGCTCCCACTTCACCTGCCAGATGCCCAGCCGGTTGGCCAGCGGGGCGTGGATGTCGCGAGTGAGCTGGGCAAGCGCGCGGCGTTGTTCTTCGCTCAGGCGGTCGGCCACGCGCATGCGCGCCAGCTGCCGCGCCAACAGGATCGGCACCACCCGCAGGTCGTGGATGATGGACAGCAGCAGCCGCCGCAAACCTTCGCTGTTGCGCCCGGCCTCGCGCCCGGCATGCAGCGCCCAGACCTGGTCGGCCGCATCCAGCCCATCGAGCAAACCTTCGACCACCACACGCCGTTCGGCCGGTTGCCATGGCAGGCTCGCGACCACGCCGCGCAATGCAGGCAGATCGAACAGCAATGCAGCAATCAAGGTGGCCTCATCGGCCGCCAGCAACGCCAGCGCATCCAGCGTGTCGGCAAGCAGCGCCCACGGCACGGCATCGGCTTGCGCTGGCGGCACGTTCTGCCAGGCCTGCGCCAATGCATCGCGCAAGGCGGGCGCGATCGACGCGACAGCAGGACGCTGCAGCACGGCATGCAGGCGGTCGAATGAGGAACTGGTCACAACGGTGGACACGGGCGTGGGCAACAACAGTGGTCTGACAGCTACGGTAACGTGCGCGTCACCTTCTCCACAACGCGCAATCGCAGCGCAGCCACGGAAATCCGACACCTTCGCGCTTATGCCCGGTTCACCCGCCAACACCTTGATTCGCAACCGCTCTGTGCGGAATCCGATGCTGTTGCGCATAGGAACTCAGCCTGATCGGCGACTTTTTACATGCTCTTTACAATTCGCCCAAACCGGCTGCCTATGCTCCGTTGGCGTCGTCGCTGCTCAGTGCTGCGGCAACGTCATTCCAACCAACTGCGAGGTAGCCGATGAAGACCTGGAAGAAGCCTGTCGTTCGTGAAGTCAATTGTGGCGCCGAGATCAACTGCTACGTCTCCGGCGAATTCTGAGCTCACCTGCCGCCCTTCCTCTTGATGCATGACCGGCTTGCTGCCGGCAGATAGGTAACAGTTCTCCATGCGCATCATCGTTCTGGGATCGGCGGCCGGCGGTGGGCACCCGCAGTGGAATTGCCACACACCCGCGAGTCAACGGGCGTGGCAACAAGCAGACGGTGCCCAACGTCGTACCCAGGCCAGCATCGCCGTCAGCGCCGACGGCCAACGCTGGGTACTGATCAACGCCTCACCCGATTTCCGTCAACAAATTCTCGCAACGCCTGCGCTTTGGCCGCAGCACGGTCTGCGCCATTCGCCGATCGAAGCGGTGCTGCTGACCAGCGGCGAGATCGACCATATCGCCGGGCTGTTGTCGATGCGCGAAAGCCAGGCTTTCTCGCTGCATGCCAGCAGTCGTGTGCTGGATCTGCTCTCGCAAAACCCCATTTTCGACGCGGTCAATCCGCAGTATGTGCAGCGCCAGCCGTTTGCGCTCGACACGCCGTTGTCGCTGCTGGGTTTGCAGCTCACGCCATTCTCGGTGCCCGGCAAGGTGCCGCTGTTCATGGAATCGCGCAGCGGCGGCGATCTGGCCGGCTCCAACGAAGAAACCCTCGGGCTCACCATCGACGATGGCCAGCACCGCCTGCATTACATCCCCGGCTGCGCGGCAATGACCGATGCCTTGCGCGCGCGCCTGCAAGGCGCCGAACTGGTGTTCTTCGACGGCACGTTATGGCGCGACGATGAAATGGTGCAACTGGGCGTCAGCCAGAAGACCGGCCAGCGCATGGGACACATGAGCATCGATGGCGCCGACGGCACGATCGCCGCATTCGCCCCGCTGGAGGTGGCACGCAAGATCTTCATCCATCTCAACACCACCAATCCCGTGCTCGACACCCGCTCGCCGGAGTACGCCAGCGCGCGTGCCAGCGGCTGGGAAGTCGCGCACGACGGCCTGGAGATCACCCTGTGACCGCCCTGCTCACCCCGGACCAACTGGAAGCGGATCTGCGCGCCATCGGCGCCCGTCTGTACCACGACCAGCACCCATTCCACGCGCTGCTGCACGACGGCAAGCTCGATCGCGGCCAGGTCCAGGCCTGGGCCTTGAATCGCTTCGAGTACCAGCGCTGCATCCCGTTGAAAGACGCCGCGATTCTGGCGCGCATGGAAGACCCGGCGCTGCGGCGGATCTGGCGTCAACGCATTCTCGATCACGATGGCAATAGCCCCACCGATGGTGGCATCGCCCGTTGGCTGCATCTGACCGATGCGCTGGGCCTGGAGCGTGGCCTGGTCGAATCCGGGCGCGCACTACTGCCCGGCACGCGCTTCGCGGTGCAGGCCTACCTGCAGTTCGTGCGCGAAAAAAGCCTGCTCGAAGCGATCGCCTCTTCGCTCACCGAGTTGTTCGCCCCCAACATCATCGGCCGGCGTGTGGCCGGCATGCTCAAGCACTACGACTTCGTGTCGCCCGAGGCGCTGGCCTACTTCGAGCATCGCCTGACCGAAGCGCCGCGCGATTCGGATTTCGCACTCGATTACGTCAAGCAGCACGCCGATACGGTCGAGAAACAGGAGCTGGTCAAGGCCGCGCTGCACTTCAAGTGTTCGGTGTTGTGGGCGCAGCTGGATGCCTTGCACGTGGCCTACGTCAACCCTGGCATCGTTTGGCCGGATGCGTTCGTGCCCGACCGCGACGCCAGCCGGGCCGCTGCGTGAGCAGCATCACCCGCGACAGCCAGCCAGCCCTGCGCGCCGGCGTGCGCCTGCAGCACGACCGCGCACGCGATCAATGGGTGCTGCTGGCGCCAGAACGCGTGGTCGAGCTGGACGAGATCGCGCTGGTGGTGGCGCAGCGTTACGACGGCGCGCGTTCGCTGGCGCAGATTGCGCAGGAACTGGCCGCCGAATTCGATGCCGACGCGGCAGACATCGAGGTCGATGTGATCGAACTCACCAACACTCTGCATCAAAAACGTTTGCTGCGGCTATGAACATCGCCCCGCCGCCCCTGTCCGTGCTACTGGAGCTGACCCATCGCTGCCCGCTGGCGTGCCCGTATTGCTCCAACCCGATCGCACTGGCAGCGCTGCGCGAAGAAATGGACACCGCCGGCTGGCGCTCGTTGCTGCAGCAGGCCGCCGACATGGGCGTGCTGCAGGCGCATTTTTCCGGTGGCGAACCGACGCTGCGCAAGGACCTGCCCGAGCTGGTGGCGCATGCGCGCGCGCTCGGGCTGTACAGCAATCT
Organism: Xanthomonas hortorum; assembly: GCF_011305375.1. Lineage (GTDB taxonomy): Bacteria > Pseudomonadota > Gammaproteobacteria > Xanthomonadales > Xanthomonadaceae > Xanthomonas > Xanthomonas hortorum_E. The sequence continues at coordinate 155,879 of NZ_VCME01000001.1, read as the reverse complement.
GATCACCTCGGGCGTGGCCGGCGGCGAGCCGATGCTGGATCAATTGCAGGCGGCCGGACTGGAACACGTGCAACTGAGCGTGCAGGACGTCGACCCGGCCGGTGCCGACCGCATCGCCGGTTATCGCAACAGTCTGTCGAAGAAGCGCGACTTCGCTGCCGCCGTGCGTGCGCGTGGCCTTCCGCTGACGCTCAACGCGGTACTGCATCGGCATAACGCCGAGCGCGTGCCGGGCATGATCGCGCTGGCGCTGGAATGGCAAGCCGAGCGTATCGAAGTGGCGCACACCCAGTATTACGGTTGGGGCCTGCGCAATCGCGCTGCGTTGATGCCCAGCCGCGAGCAACTGATGGCCACGATTACGGCAGTGGAAACCGCACGCCGCGAGCTCGGCGACCGCCTGGCGATCGACTTCGTCACGCCCGACTATTACGCGCGCCAACCCAAACCCTGCATGGGCGGCTGGGGCCAGCGCTTCGTCAATATTTCCCCGCGTGGCGATGTACTGCCCTGCCATGCGGCCGAAACCATCGAGGGCATGCGCTTCGACAATCTGCGCGAGCGCTCGCTGGCCGATATCTGGAACAACGGCGAGGCGTTCGTGCGCTTCCGCGGCACGGCGTGGATGCCGGAGGTGTGCCAGGGCTGCCCCAAGCGCGAGATCGACTGGGGCGGCTGCCGCTGCCAGGCCCTGGCGCTCGCCGGCGATGCCGCCACGCTGGACCCCGTGTGCGAACGCTCGCCGGTGCACGCCGACGTGCGCGCCACCGCCGAACGCGAGGCCGCCGCGTCCACACCTGAGTTTGTCTACCGCCGTCCCGAACGTGCTGCGCGCGCGAACGTAGCAACGGTAGACGAGGAATAATTCACAGCAGCAGCTTGAGCCTTTTTGCGCATCTGCCTGCCACCTCTCCATGCGGCGCGAAAGGGCCTGTAGCTTGTGGAGGCGAACACCAGCAGCGCGCGCCGTAGGCCAAGCTGCACGATGCGCGCCAGCGTCTACACTAGCGGCCTCTTCGTCTTCCGGATCGCCTCCATGTCGCTCGCGCGCCGCATTCCCCTGCTGGTCGGCCTGACCTTCGCGTTGACCGCTCTCCCGGCCCTGGCGCAGCGCGCCGTGCAAGGCGATCTGCAGTCGCAGATGAGCGCCGAGCAGTTCAAGGCAGCCGGCCTGGACAAGCTCAATGCCAGCGAGTTGGCCGCGCTCAACGACTGGCTGCAAGGCAAGGTCGCCAAGGAAGCGGCCGTGGTGGTCGAACAAGCCAAGGAAGCCGGCCGCCAGGAAGTGATCGTCAAGAACCGCGGCTTTTTCGATTTCGGCAGCAAGGAGCCGATCGAAAGCACGATCGTTGGCGAGTTCAAGGGCTTCTCCAAGGGTCGCGTGTACACGCTGGCCAATGGTCAGGACTGGGAGCAGACCGACGCCGCCAGCTTGGCCGGCGTTCGCAAGGATGCGCCCAAGGTCAAGATCAAGCCCGGCCTGGTCGGCGTGTGGTATCTGCAGATCGAGGGCTACAACACGCCTGCCAAGGTGCGTCGGGTCAAGTAAGCGCGGCTGACTGACGACTACGCCGCAACCAAGCGCGCGTGGTCGGTGTACGGAACCGACGATAGCGCCTGCAGCACCTTGCCGGGCGTCACGACCACCGCTACTGCGGCCCAGACTGTGGAGCGATCGCACACGCTGGCAGCCGACAGCGCCGTCTTGTCCAAATAGGCTTCGGCTACAAACACAGTCCACCAACAAACAGGCGCTACCCACGCTGGGAGCGCCTGTCCTGTTTGCGCATTGAAGTCCGCACAGACACCTCCAAAACAGCCTATTTAGCGCTTGAGTGCGTCAACAAGATCGATCCAACCCGACTGATCCATTGACATCGTTGTCACCAACTCCTACACAGGCCCGTACTCGCTGACGGCATCGGACGATCGGCGAACCCTTGAGGATTGAATGTGGCTGCGACCTCGCGCTCTGCTCACGCTGCTGTCTTGCCCGCTTGCCCCGCTGCCACCGGCTTCATCGCTGCCGATGTCGGTGGCACGCATGTGCGTGTCGGCCACGTGGCGTATGCGGGCAACGCAGCGATCGAGCTGTCGCAATACCGCACTTATCGCGGCAGCGAGCACGCCAGTCTGGAGACGATCCTCGGCGACTTTCTGCAGCAGGTGCGCGGTGTCGATGCGGTGGTGATCGCCAGTGCCGGTGTCGCACTGGACGATGGCAGCTTCATCAGCAACAACTTGCCGTGGACGATTTCGCCCAGACAGATGCGTCACGCGCTTGCAGTGCGCAGCGTGCATCTGGTCAACGATTTCGAAGCGGTTGCCTACGCTGCGCCACAGATGCAACAACGCGCCGTGCTGCAGCTCAGCGGGCCGACGCCACGGCATACGCGCGCCGCCGGTCCGATCCTGGTGGTCGGTCCCGGCACCGGGCTTGGTGCTGCAGTGTGGATCGATGCCAAGCCTCGTCCGATCGTGCTCGCCACCGAGGCCGGCCAGGTCGCGTTGGCCAGCACCGACGACAGGGAGCTGCAACTGCTGCGGATTCTCCAGCGCGGCCAGCCCTATCTGCCCCTTGAGCATGTGTTGTCCGGCCCCGGCCTGCTCAATCTCTACAACGCCGTGTGCGAACTGCACGCGGTGCCGCCACGCCATCGCCTGCCTGCCGCGATCACGCATGCAGCGCTGCACGAAAACGATGCCGTGGCGCTCGACTGCCTGCACAGCTTCTGCGCATTGCTGGGCAGCGCGGTCGGCGATATGGCGCTGGCCTACGGCGCTGCCGGCGGCATCTATCTGGCCGGCGGGATCCTGCCGACGATCGGGCAGTTTCTGGCAACCAGCGCTTTTCGCGAACGTTTTTTAGCCAAGGGAAACATGCGTGCGCTGCTCGAGCGCATCCCGGTCAAGCTGGTCGAGCACGGGCAGCTGGGCGTGCTCGGCGCGGCCAACTGGTATCTGCAACAACACGTCCACGTGTCGTAAGCGATCCACCACGCGTTTGTGCTCCCCGCAAAACGCGCGACATCAAGACCCGCATCCGGCGAGCTGTCGCTCGCCGTCCATCCCTGTGCGTGATGAGGAGAGACATCATGAAATACAGCACCACCCTGCTGTCCAGCGCGATCGCATTGTCGCTGGCATTCGCGGCGCAAGCCCAGGACAACGGTGACCCGCAAGCCACCGACCTGGACGCCGTGCAAGTCGTCGGCATCCGCGCAAGCCTGGAAAAATCGCTCGACACCAAACGCAATAACACCGGTATTTCCGAGGCGATCACCGCCGAAGACATCGGCAAGTTTCCCAGCACCAATGTGGCCGAAGCGCTGTCGCAGATTCCCGGCGTGACCCTGGACCGCCGCTTTGGCCAGGGCGAACGGGTGAGCATCGACGGCACCGACCCCAGCCTCAATCTATCGTTCCTGGACGGGCATCCGGTGGCGCAGGCGATCTGGTTGTACGGCGAGCAGCCCAGCCGCGGTTTCGATTACACCTTGCTGGCACCGCAGATCCTGGGGCGTGTGGAAATTCTCAAATCCTCCGAAGCGCGTCTGACCGAAGGCAGCCTGGGCGGCACCGTGTTGATGCACACACGACAACCGCTCGATCTGGAGGTCAACGAGGTCGCCGCCTCCATCGGCTACAGCTACAGCGCGCAAGCCAGCCAGGGCAAACCGAATGCGGCACTGCTCTACAGCTGGAAAAACGCCGCCGACACCTTCGGCATCGCGGTGTCGGCGCAGCATTACGAAGAACGCGTCGACCGCCGCGGCATGGAAGTGTTCGGCTACGCGCCGGCCAGCAGCTTCGCCAATGCGGCAGGCAGCGTCCCTGCCGACGCGGACGTGCCCAATTCGATCAATGCGGCCTGGTTTCAGCAGGATCGCGAACGCGACAGCGCGGTGGTCAACCTGCAACTCAAGCCCAGCGATGCGCTGGAGTTCAACCTCAGCGGCCTGTACATCAACGAGAACTTCGACAACTACAACCAGTCGATGTACAGCTTTCTGACCTGGAATCCCGGCACGGTGGCGGCAGTGGACCAGCTCGGCGGGCTGCGCAACGGGGTGGTGACCAGCGGGCATTCCGGCGCCAATGCCGACCCGCTCGGCGGCACGGTGATCTACGACAACAACGTGCGCGAATCGGAAGTGACTACCAAGGGCCTGGACCTGCGCGGTGCGTTTCGCGGCGACGGCTGGGGTTTGAACGGGCAGCTCGGCCAGAGCAAGTCGGAGAACAAGGACCTCTCGCAATACTTCATCGAGCCGTTCTACAACGGCGGCTTCAGTTGGGATACGCGGCGTGGCATTCGCTTCGACGATCCGGCGCGCGCGCGCGACCCGGCCAACTGGGGCTCGGCAGGTGGCTGGTTCGGCAATAACGGCATCTTTTCGACCGAAAGCAAGGACACCTATGGTCAATTGGATCTCGCTGTGCAGTTCGACAGCGTGTTCAATCAGTTGCTGCTGGGCGTGCGCCACGGCAAGCACGAGGAACGCTTCGAGCTCAATGTCTATGGCGGCGTCACGCCGGGCACGCTGGCCGATGTGGGTACGATCGGGCTGACCGATCTGCAGGATTTCTACCCCGATCATGGCCAGCATGTGCAGGCAGGTCGCGACAATGTACTGAACTGGATCCGCAACAGCCCGGTCGACTACGGCGCGCCGGACCCGTCCAGTTATCTCAACAACACCTGGGCGCTGCAGCAGACCAATAACGCGGCGTACGCACAGCTGAATTTCTCCGGCGGCGGTCTGCGCGGCAACCTCGGGCTGCGCTATGTGGACTCCAAGACCGAAGGCAGCGGCTTTGTCTACAGCGGTACGCCTTCACTGCTGAATGCCGACAGCCTGTGGCAGACCCGCACGCGCAAGGAAGACTTCCTGCTGCCTTCGCTCACGCTGGCCTACGAGGCTGCAGACGACTGGGTGTTTCGCTTCGCTGCGGCCAAGGTGATCGCCTGGGCACCGTACAACCAGATGGTCAACAACACCTTCATCAACGACACCACGCTGACCGGCAGCGGCGGCAATGCCGAGCTGTCGCCGTATGAATCATGGAACTTCAATCTATCGGCCGAGTACTACTTCGCACAGCAGTCGGTGGTGGCGTGGTCGGTGTTCTACAAGAAGATCGACAACTACATCGACACCAGCGCCAGCGTGGAGCGCCAATACAACGCGCTGCGCGACACCGCACCGCAGAGCTGGGCGCAACTGGTCGGCAGCAATGGCTGCAGCGCAGATGGCTATTGCGATTACAGCATCCAGCGGCCACGCAATGCCGGCGACGGCAAGGTCAAGGGATTCAACATCGCGTTCCAGCAACCGTTCGGCGACAGCGGCTTTGGCCTGACCGCCAATTACACCTACGCCAATGGCGAAAACAACACCGGCGATGCGCTGCCTTATCAGTCGCGCAACAGCGTTGCCTTCAGTCCGTACTACGAGAAAGGCCCGCTCAATGCACGGTTGACCTACAACTGGCGCGATAGCTATCTGGCCGGCGGTTACGTGGCCGGTGCCGCACCGGCGAGCGTGGATGACTACGCCGAACTCGGCGCGAGTGTCGGCTATGCATTCAGCCCGAACTGGTCACTGCAAGTGGATGCGCAGAACCTGTTGGACGAGGAGTACCTGCAGTATCTCGGCGACAAGGAACATCTGGCTGGCCGCTACAAGAGCGGGCGCCGCTATATGGCGAGCCTGCATGTGAAGTTTTGACGGCATTGCCAAAGCCCGGGCGCAGCGTCAACAAGCTGCGCCCGGGCGGCCTGGAGCCCACCCAGGCGGCGGGCTCCAGGTATGCCGCACGCACCTGTCTGACAAGCGCTCAGCAGGTTTTTAGAGGCGTCATGCGGCTGCATGCGCTGGCCGCTTCGATGCGATCTGTCGGAGCGGCTAGTGGATGTCGATCCGCATGGATCAGCGCGTCTGGTGATCACCTCGACCCTGGCGCATCCGGCACCATTCAAGCGCGCAACGCAGCCACCCGCTGCGACAACTTCTTCGCAGACACGCCCGACTTGGCGCCCAGCTCCTGCGCGAACACCGAGACGCGCAGCTCTTCCAGATCCCAGCGCAGCGACTCCCACTCCGGGCGCTGCCGCAAACCGCGTGCGGCCGCATCGCCCAACGCATCCACGAACGGTTTGAGTTCGAGCATGCGGGTCTGGTCGCGAGCCGGATCGCGTTTGGCCCGCTCGGTACGCAGGATCATCGCCTTGAGATAGCGCGGGTAGTTGGCCAGCGCCTCGGCCGGGGTCTCGCGCAGGAAGCCGGCATGCACCAACGCGCGCAATTGCTGCTCCATATCGTCCAGATTGCCGCGCGCCCAACCCATCAACGGCGCTTCCAGCAAGGGCTTGAGTTCGGCCACGGCGCCAAGGATGTTCTCAGCCAGTGTCAACCGCTCCATCGCCTCGCCGAACAGGCGCTTGGTCGCATCGTCGCGGCGTTGCGCAAATGCACTCGCATCGCGAATCGCGCCCAAACCTTCGGCCAACACCGCATTGAGCGCGGCATCGACCAGATCGCCGCGCAGCCGCTCCTGCGACTCGATTGCCGCGTACAACAACCCGGTTTTGGGCGACACCGGCAATTGCTTGCGCGCCTGCTTGATCTTGTCGGCAAGCGCGATTTCCAGCAGCCGGCGCACGCCGCGCGGATGCGCCTGCGCCGCCTCATTGCGGTCGGCAAAGATGCGCAGCGCTGCGTCTTCGCCCTGATCCACCAACGCCGGATACGCCGGCACACCGGCCTCGCCCGACACCTGTTCGGGGATCGGGGTGGCCGGGAAATCGCGCAAGCCCTCGGCAGCCAGGGCGCGGCCCGCACGTGCGGCAAACGCCTGCCCCGCACGCTCGCCGAAGCGTGCGCGCAACCCGTCCAGATCGCGCGACTCGGCCAGCACCTTGCCGTCGTCATCGCGCAGGCGCAGGTTCATCAGCAGATGCGTGTCCAGCGACTCCTCGTCGAAATCCAATGCTGCCACCTGCGTGCCGGTGGCCTTGCTCAGAAAGCGCGCCAGCTCGCCACGGATATCGTCGGCCGACGCAATGCTGTAGGCCTCGTAGAATGCGCGCCCGAAATCCGGCGCCGGCACATAGTTACGGCGCTGTGCCTTGGGCAGGCTGCGAATCAATGCCGATGCCTTGTCGGCAACAAAGCCAGGCGCCAGCCACGACAGCCGCGTTGGATCCAGCGCATTGAGCAGATGCAACGGCACATCCAGGGTGACGCCGTCATCGATGGCGCCCGGCTCGAAGCGGTAATGCAACGGTAGCCGCGCATCGCCAAGGGGGAAATACTTCGGGAAGCGATCGGCCTCGCTGCCTTCGCCCGGCAGCAGATCGTTCAACGACCAATGCAGGCTGCGGCGTTTGTCCGGCGGCAAGGTTTTCCACCATGCATCCAGGCCGCTGGCCGAATGCAGTTCGGACGGAATGCGATCCAGATACCAACGTGCCTGCCACTCTTCGTCGGCAACGATGCCGGCGCGACGCAACTTGGCTTCTTCTTCGCGCGCCTGCTCCAGCACCTTGAGGTTGTCGGCCACGAACGCCGCGCGCGTATTGATTTCGCCCGTCACCAGGCCCTGACGCACAAACAGATCGTGCGCGGCGGCCGGGTCGATTTTGCCGAAATGCACCGGCTTTTTCGGCGCCAGCACCAGCCCGAACAGGCTGATCTGCTCGGAGGCGACCACCTGCCCCTGCGCACGCGACCAATGTGGGTCGAAGTGCTTGCGCGCCAACAGATGCGGCAGCTCGGCGATCGCCCAATCCGGCTCGATCGCGGCGTTGGTCATGCCCCATACTTTTTGCGTGTCCAGCAGCGTGGCGGCCAGAATCCACGGCGGCGGTTTGCGCGCCAACGCCGAGCCGGGGAACGGCACGAACCGGCGTTGCCGCGCGGCGAGGAAATCGCCTTTTTCGGTGCGATGGCCGATCTGCGTCGGCAGGCCGGCCAACAGCGCGCGATGCAAGGCCTGATACGCCGCAGCGCGTTCGCGCTCGCTGGTCCGTGCCGATACTTCAGCAGCCTCGGCCTGCTTGTTCGTAGCTGCGGAGGTGGTGCGTGCAGGTGCCGCACTTGGCTCCGGCTTGCCTTCGCGCGCCAGACGCGCGGCGCGATGCAGCTGTCCGCGCGTGGGCCGGTTGGCGTTGTGGCCGTCCTCGCGCGGCGGTGCGCTGGCACCGGCCAGCAGCGGCGCCATCATCACCGCGGCCGGCTCTTCGCTCCAACCGAGTTCTTCGCACAACAGGCGTAACTGCCGATGCAGTTCGCGCCACTCGCGCATGCGCAAAAAGCCCAGAAAATGTCGATTGCACCAATCGCGCAACTTGGACTGGGTGAGCTCTTCGTGCACCTGTCGATATGCTTCCCACAAGCGCAGGATGCCGACGAATTCCGAGCGCGCGTCGGCAAACAGCGCATGTGCGTTGTCGGCGGCCTCGCGCGCTTCGGGCGGGCGCTCGCGCGGATCCTGGATGCCCAGGAAGGAGGCGATGACGATCATCTCGCGCAGGCAGCCGTGCTGCTGCGCGGCCACCAGCATGCGCGCGAGTTTGACGTCTACCGGCAAGCGCGCCATCTGGCGGCCGGTCGCGGTCAGGCGGCGCTCGCCATCGATCGCGCCCAGCTCCAGCAACTGCTGCCAGCCGTCGGCCACCGCACGCTCGTCCGGCGCTTCCAGAAATGGGAAATCCTCGATCCGCCCGAGACCCAGTTGCAGCATGCGCAGGATCACGCCCGACAACGACGCGCGCCGGATTTCCGGGTCGGTAAACGCTGGCCGGGCGGCAAAGTCGGCTTCGGCATACAGGCGGTAGCAGATGCCCTCGGCGATGCGTCCGCACCGGCCCATGCGCTGGTTGGCGCTGGCCTGCGAGATCGGCTCGATATGCAAGCGGTCCAGCTTCTGACGCGGGCTATAGCGCTTGATGCGCGCAAACCCGGGGTCCACCACATAGCGGATGCGTGGCACCGTCAGCGAGGTCTCGGCCACGTTGGTGGCCAGCACCAGGCGCCGCCGCGGGCCCGGATTGAACACCCGGTCCTGATCCTGCGCAGACAGCCGCGCGTACAACGGCACCACTTCGGTCTCGCGGTATTTGCGCCGTTCCAGCGATTGATGCGCATCGCGGATTTCGCGCTCGCCGGGCAGGAACATCAGCACGTCGCCGCGCGGGTCGATGCGGGTGATTTCGTCGATTGCCGCCACGATCGCATCGTTGACGGTGCGCTCGCCATCGCGGCCGTTGCCTTGTTCGCCGTCGCTGTCAGTACCGGCGTCGCCTTCGAGCGGGCGATAGCGCACCTCGACCGGGAACGTGCGTCCTTCCACACTGATCACCGGCGCATCGTTGAAATGCTGCGCGAAACGCTCGGTGTCGATGGTGGCCGAAGTCACGATCAACTTCAGATCGGGGCGCTTGACCAGCAACTGCTTGAGATAGCCAAGCAAAAAATCGATGTTGAGGCTGCGCTCGTGCGCCTCGTCCACAATGATGGTGTCGTAGGCCGACAACCAACGGTCGCTGGCGATCTCGGCCAGCAGGATGCCGTCGGTCATGAACTTGATCCGCGAGTCTTCACCAACCCGGTCGGTGAAGCGCACCTGGAAACCCACCGTGGTGCCCAACGGCGTCTTCAACTCCTCGGCCACGCGTGCGGCCACCGCACGTGCGGCGATCCGGCGCGGCTGGGTGCAGCCGATCATGCCGGCCGCCCCGCGCCCCGCCGCCAGACACAGCTTGGGCAGCTGGGTGGTCTTGCCCGAGCCGGTTTCGCCGGCAATGACCACCACTTGATGATCGCGGATCAACGCGATGATGCGCTCGGCTTCGCGCGCGATCGGCAGTTGCGTGTCCAGCGTGATGGCGGGCTGCTGCTCGGCGCGCGCCTTGCGCTGCGCCTGCGACGCCGCCAGCGCCTGCTCGAAGGCCTGGCGCAGCTGCACGTTGCCGGGTTTGCCTTGCCAGCGCGACCACAGGCCGAGCAAGCGGCCCCGGTCGCGGCTCATGCCGCCATCGACGGCGCTACGGCGCTCGCGCAAGGTGGTGGCCAGGTCGGTATCGATAGCGCTCATTGATGAAAAAATGTGAAAGATTGAATGACGAGTGATCCTTTAGAGTGACTATTGTGACCCGATATCTGTTCCCTCAGGAGGACCATTCCCATGTCCAAGAAAAAGAACGCCAACAAGCCCGTCGTCATCATTGACGGACCAGACGCCTTACCGGTTGCCGCCGCATCGGCCCCGCACATCGATATCGGGATCAAGGACGGCGATCGCAAGAAGATCTCCGACGGTCTGGCCCGCTACATGGCTGACGCCTTCACCTTGTATCTGAAGACCCACAACTTCCATTGGAACGTCACCGGGTCGATGTTCAACTCGCTGCACACCATGTTCGAAACCCAGTACACCGAGCAGTGGGCCGCACTGGACGAAGTGGCCGAGCGCATCCGCGCCCTGGGCTACAACGCACCGGGCTCCTACAGCGAGTTCGTCGCTTTGACTTCGATCCCGGAAGAACAGGGCCTGAGCGATAGCGCCGACTGGCGCGAGATGGTGCGCCAGCTGGTCAGCGGCAACGAAGCGGTCTGCCGCACCGCACGCAAGGTGCTGGGCACCGCCGACGACGCGGGCGACGACCCGACCGTGGACCTGCTGACCCAGCGCCTGCAGACCCACGAAAAGTACGCATGGATGCTGCGGTCACTACTGCAGTAAGCACCTCTCTCCACGCGCCGGCATTGTCGGGCGCGGGACACAAAGCCCCTCTCCCCTCGGGAGAGGGGTTGGGGTGAGGGTACGGAGCGAAGCTCAAGTGCCCCACCCAACGCGCGGCCACCGCCCATTTCCTGCGCCGTGCGCCCGACCCAAACACACGCTTAATGTGCGCATTTTCCCGGCGCGCCCCATCGCGTCGCGGCAATCCCCGACCCGTCATCGCGCAACACCGCTGGCATGACACCGACCAGGGCTTGACCCGCGCGGTATCCTAGACGGATGTCTTCCCCCGCCCACGAACTGCTCAGCCGCGTCTTCGGTTACGACGACTTCCGCGGTCCTCAACAGGCCATTGTCGAACACGTCGCCGCGGGTAACGATGCCCTGGTGCTGATGCCCACCGGTGGCGGCAAGTCGTTGTGCTACCAGGTGCCTGCGCTGCTACGCGATGGCATCGGCATTGTGGTCTCGCCGCTGATCGCATTGATGCAAGACCAGGTCGACGCCTTGCGCCAGCTCGGCGTGCGCGCCGAATTCCTCAATTCCACGCTGGATGCGGAAAACACCCAGCGGGTCGAGCGCGCCTTGCTCTCGGGCGATCTGGATCTGCTCTACGTCGCGCCAGAGCGCTTGCTGACGCCACGCTTCCTGTCCTTGCTGGAGCGCAGCCGCATCGCGCTGTTCGCCATCGACGAGGCGCATTGCGTCTCGCAGTGGGGTCACGACTTCCGCCCCGAATACCGCCAGCTCACCGTGCTGCACGAGCGCTGGCCGCACATTCCGCGCATGGCCTTGACCGCCACCGCCGACCCGCCGACCCAGCGCGAGATCGCCGAGCGTCTGGATCTGGTCGACGCGCGCCACTTCGTCAGCTCCTTCGACCGCCCCAACATCCGCTACACCGTGGTGCAGAAGGACAACGCGCGCAAGCAGCTGCAGGAGTTCCTGGGCCGCCATCGCGGCTCGGCCGGCATCGTCTACGCCATGTCGCGGCGCAAGGTCGAAGAAACCGCGCAGCAGCTGTGTGCGCAAGGCTTCAACGCCCTGCCCTACCACGCCGGTTTGCCGGCCGAGGTGCGGGCGGAAAACCAGCGCCGCTTCCTGCGCGAAGACGGCATCATCATGACCGCCACCATCGCCTTCGGCATGGGCATCGACAAGCCCGACGTGCGCTTCGTGGCGCATGTGGATCTGCCCAAATCGCTGGAAGGCTACTACCAGGAAACCGGCCGCGCCGGCCGCGATGGCGACCCGGCCGAAGCCTGGCTCTGCTACGGCCTGGGCGACATGGTGCTGCTCAAGCAGATGATCGAACAGGGCGAAGCGGCCGAAGAGCGCAAGCGCCTGGAGCGCGCCAAGCTCGATCACCTGCTGGGCTATTGCGAATCGATGCAATGCCGTCGCCAGGTGCTGCTGGCCGGCTTCGGCGAGACCTATCCCAAGCCCTGCGGCAATTGCGACAACTGCCTCACCCCGGCGGCCGCCTGGGATGCCACGGTGGCTTCGCAAAAAGCGCTCAGTTGCGTGTACCGCAGCGGGCAGCGTTTCGGTGTGGGCCACCTGCTCGACATCCTGCGCGGCAGCGAGAACGAGCGCATCAAGCAGCTCGGCCACGACCAGTTGAGCACCTACGGCATCGGCCGCGATCTGGACGAGCGCACCTGGCGCGGCGTGTTCCGCCAGTTGGTGGCCGCCAGCCTGCTGGAGGTCGACAGCGAAGGCCATGGCGGTCTGCGGCTTACAGATGCCAGCCGCCAGGTACTCAAGGGCGAGCGACAGGTGATGATGCGCCGCGAGAACCCGGCTGCCGGACGCGAGCGTGAGCGTGGCACGCAACGCACCGGCCTGCCGGTGCAACCGCAGGATCTGACCTTGTTCAACGCCTTGCGCGGCTTGCGCGCAGAGCTGGCCAAGGAACAGAACGTGCCGGCGTTTGTGATCTTCCACGACAGCACGCTGCGCAACATCGCCGAACAACGGCCAACCAGCATCGATGCGCTATCGCATATCGGCGGCATCGGTGGCGGCAAACTGGCCCGCTACGGGGCGCAGCTGATCGAGATCGTGCGCGAACAAGGCTGATGCAACGGCGTGTGTCATCGGCATACCAACGCCGGCACAAAAATCCCCAAGATCGACAGCGCGCATTCAATCAGCCGTTGCTAGTTTCACAAGGCGATCTGGCACGCGCTGCCAGTCCCTCATGTAGAGTCCAATCGATGAAACGCAGCCTGCTTCTCCTGGCCACTCTGTTTGCCGCTGGCGGCGCGCTCGCCCAGGCCGGCGACGGCAGTGCCGAGCCGGTCACGGCGCGCTCGCTCGATCTGAGCATTCCGCAGGCACCGGTGCAGTACCGCTCCGATCCCGAGGTCCCCACCGATCCGCCAGGCACCTTTTACGGCGACAAAAGCGGTCCCCAGCCTGCGTTGAACCGGCCCAGTGCCGCTGCCATCGCCGCCGAACGCGCCGAGCAATGCCAGGGCAAGCTGCATGGCGCAGTCGAAACCGGCATGGGCTATGCCAGCCGCGGCGGCAACAGCAACTGGCAGGCGGTCAATCTGAATTCCTGCAAGACCTATTACGACGACGACGGCAAGGCGCACCAGATTGGCGTCAGCATCAGTGTCGGGCGTGGCGAAGGCCCGATTTTCGGCCCGCGTTATGGGCCTGGCGGCTACGGTCCCGGCCCGTTCGGCTGGTAACCATACGGCCCCGTCTGCGTTGACGGAGGGTTCACCCCTGCATCGCTGAGAATGCGGCTTGCCTTACGAGACGCGCTCATGTCACAGAACAAGGAACGGCCAGTTGTCTTCGTCGTCGAAGACGGCGATGGCACCCGACAACTCAGCTGCCTTGTGCTGGAGAGCTATGGGTTCACCTGCCGCAGTGCAGGCTCGGTCGAAGAAGCGCTGACCCTGATCGAAAGTGACCCACGCATCGATGTGCTGTTTTCCGATATCCACTTCCCGGGCGGCCTGACCGGCGTGGATCTGGCGGTCAAGACCGCGCAGGCGCCGTACAAGCTTCCGGTATTGCTCACCTCCGGCCTGGCCGTGGAGTACGTGGAAGAGATCCTGCCCGACGGCGTGGCCTTCCTGGAAAAGCCTTACACCCCCGAGCAATTGCTGACCGCCATCCGCAGCGTGATGGCCAAACACCGGGTGCTTCCCACCCCGGTGGCCTGACGGCGGCGGCCGCCACTGGACGGAGGCCCACAATCCCGGTATGAAATGCCAGCCGTCGCGCCATGCGCCGGCAACGGGGATTGATCAACACACGCGTGTGCCTAAGGATGCGGCGCCATCGCCCGCCTGCAAAAGCCGCTCAGTCAGCCAAACGCTGCAGGGTCTGCTTGCACGATCTGCGCCAGACATTGCGCTTCGACACCAATACACCGAACGTCCATCGCATGACGCCTCACGAATGCAACGTGCAAAGAACATTTGAACCACGCATACGTCGTATTTCACGCGATCAAGCACGGCGCTCGCTAGGCTGGTTCGAATGCAGCGCTTTGCTGCCAAAGAACTCAGGAGATCCCCATGGGCGACAACTCGTTTCTGTCACCGGCTTTCATCATCTTGGTCGTTGCGATTATCGGCGTGGTTTTCTGGCTGGTGACGCGTGCCAAGAAGAAGCGCAACAAGAAGTAAGCGACCTGGGCATCGGTTCGAAGGCTGCGAGTCGTCGCATTGCCTGCAGGTTGCCGCCAGCGTTGAACGCCAGCGGCACTCTCAAAAACGCTCGCCCGCCGGCAGGTAGCGCCATTCGCCGATCGCCAGTTTGCCCAGCGAGATGCGGCCCACGCGCAAGCGCCGGATGCTTACCACGTCCAGCCCGACTTCCTTGCACATGAAGCGCAGTTGCCCGGGCTGCACATGTTTGATCGCAAAGCGCAGCCGCTCTTCGTTCTGCCAACTCACCTTGCACGGCGACAGGCTGCGCTGCTGATAGACCAGGCCGTGCGCAAGCCGTGCCATGCCGTAGGGGCGCAGCTCGCCGCTGACTTCCACCAGGAATTCCTGCTCGATGGAGGTTGCATCGGCGCTGAGCCTGCGGAGCACGCGGCCATCCTGACTCAGGACCAGCAAACCGCTGGCCTCGTCTTCCAGCGGCAACGGCGCGCTCAGGCGCAGGAAATGCCGTTTCAGCACGCGTACGTTGGCCTGATCCAGACTGCTGCGCGCGGCCGGCACGGCCAACCCCAACGCGGCCTCGGCCGTCATTCCGGCAGGCTTGTGCAGCAGCAACGTGGCTGGCTCGGCAGGCGCAAGCACCGCATCGGCTGCCAGCGTCACCTGCTGCGCGGTGGCCAATGTCTGCGGCTCCTCGACCACCACACCGTCCACGCTGACCCAGCCGCCTTCGATGTACTGCTGGGCCTCGCCACGCGAGCAGCCGAACAGCGCGGCAACGCATTTGTCGAGACGGATCGGTTCGGACATCGGACGAGCTCAGCATCAGGGCACGGCAGTGTACGTGCTGGGTCCGTGGATGCGCGAGGTTGGCCTCACTGGCGCGGCGTTGAGGCTCTGCCAACACCTGGGGTATGTCGGCATCCATGTGAACGCCAACGAGTCAGCGCCTTCGCCGGGTACCCATGCAGACTTCGCCCGGCACGTTGCTGCCATCGCGCTTCTGCCGCACCCGACAAAATGGGAAACTGGGCGCTCACACAGGAGATTGCAGATGTTCATCAAATTCGGCACAACCCGGATCCGCCTTGCCCATATCTCCGTCGTCAACGACCCGTTCAACGCCGGCGAGAGCTTCGGTTCGTATTGCCACTCGGTGCGGGTCGGCCTGATCTCCGGCGACGAGGTGTTCGCACGCTTCAACAACGAGGCCGATGCCGAACAGCTTTACGCCAACGTCCTTGCCGCGCTGGAGAGTTGAGCGCAAGACAACACCCATCGCGCCATGCTTGCTGCGCGCGACGGCGCGATGGATCAGTGGCTCGCTAAAAAGTAGCCGGCACAGGCCGGCTCGCGATGTCACGGGCAGGCTGCTCTGCTGCCCAGCATCAACCGAATCGCTCGCGGCATTGATGCATTCGCAGCAATCTTGCGGTTCTCATCCGCCCATACCGCACACATCAGCGAACTCGACCATTCGTCAGTTCCAATCGTTGGCTGTGCGCGCTGCGTTATCCACTTCAGCGCGTCGGTAAAACGTCGGAAAATCGTCCTGCCATTGGCACGCTTCGATCCAGCAATGACGCATTAAACAAGGCGTTTTTGGCGGGATGTCAGGTAGCGGCGGACAGCTGTCGGGAAATTTCTTTCACGTCATGAATCCGCCATAAGTATTTCCGAATACAAGCCTTTAGCTCCTCACTCTCCGGCCGCTAGCTGGGCAAGACGCTTGAGTGGATGCACCCCGCATTCACTGAGCCCTTCAGCTGCGCAACCTGGATGCGGTGATGAACCAGTATCTGCAACACCTCAATGTCGGCCGCCGCTTGGGCGTGGCCTTCGGCATCTTGATCTTATTGTCCGGCCTGCTTGTGGCAACCGGCCTGGTCACCATGTCCACCGCCCGTCTCGAGTTGGACACCATCGTCAACAACAACATGGAGCGGATCAGACTCTCCACCGACATGCTGGACGCCAACACCAACGTGGCGATCGGCCTGCGCGACATCGTCATGGTGTCTGGCGATGCTGCCAACCGCAGCGCAATGGAGATGATCGAAAGCAACCGCGCCCGTTATAAAGCCGCGCACGATGCGCTGGCAGCCATGCCGAGCACCGACGGCGAAAAGAACGCGCTCAAGCTGGTGCAGGAAAAGCGCGACATCTCGGTCAAGTACAACAACCAGATTCTCGAATACGGCATTCATGATCAGAACCAGGAGGCGCAGGGGCTGTTGCAAGGCGCCGCCGCGGTGGCGATGAATGAACAACAAGCCGCCATTCGCGCCAACGCAGCACTGGAAAGCCGCCTCAGCAAACAGGCCTATGCCGCAGCGGTGGCATCGATGCATCGCGGCAAGGTCACGCTCGCCAGTGGCGGCATTGCCGCGTTGGCCATCGGCGCCCTGCTTGCGTGGATGATCACGCGCAGCCTGACCATGCCGCTCAGCCAGGCCACCCGCACTGCCGAGGCCATTGCCGCCGGCAATCTGCAGAACGACGTCCACACCACCGCCACCGATGAAACCGGCCGCCTGTTGCAGGCAATGGACAAGATGCAGTTGCAGCTGCGCAACCTGATCGCCGCGCAGACCGATATGGCCAAGCATCACGACAATGGCCAGATCAGTTTCCGCATCGATGTGGCGGCATTCCCCGGCGATTACGGGCGCATGGCCAACGACACCAATTTACTGGTCGCCTCGCATGTGGCGGTGCAAAACGATCTGGCCCGCATCATGGGGCGTTACGCCATCGGCGAACTCTCCGAAGACATGCAACCACTGCCGGGCGAAAAAGCCGCTTTCAGCGACACCATGTCGCAGGTCAAGCTCAATCTGTCGGCGATGAATCACCAGATCAAGCACCTTGCCCAGTCGGCCGCCAATGGCGACTTCACAGCGCGTGGCGATGTCGAGCGTTTCCAGTTCGATTTCCGCATCATGGTGGAAAGCCTCAATCATCTGATGTCCACCGCCGATGGCAATCTGCAGTCGCTATCGTCGTTGCTGCAGTCGATCGCCGCCGGCGATCTCACCGTACGCATGAGTGGCGAGTTCCGCGGCGTGTTTGCACAGATGCGCGACGATGCCAACGCCACCGCCAGCCAGTTGGCGCAGATCGTCGGCAACATCCAGCAATCGGCGGTCTCGATCAACTCGGCTGCCAGTGAAATCGCTGCCGGCAATCAGGACCTGTCGCAGCGCACCGAGCAACAAGCGGCCAACCTGGAAGAGACTGCTGCCTCGATGGAAGAGCTGACGTCCACCGTCAAACAGAATGCAGAGAGCGCACGCGAGGCCAATCAGCTCGCGATCGGCGCCGCACGCGTGGCCTCGCAAGGCGGCGAGGTGGTGGGCAAGGTCGTCCAGACCATGACCGGTATCGAAGCCTCGTCCAAAAAGATTGCCGACATCATCAGCGTCATCGACGGCATCGCGTTCCAGACCAACATCCTTGCCTTGAACGCCGCGGTGGAAGCCGCGCGTGCAGGGGAACAGGGACGCGGCTTTGCGGTAGTGGCATCGGAGGTGCGCACGCTCGCACAGCGTTCGTCTGGCGCGGCCAAGGAAATCAAGGGGCTTATCGACGATTCGGTGCAGCGTGTGGCCGAAGGCTCGGCGTTGGTGCACAGCGCCGGCAAGACCATGGGCGATGTGGTGGCCAGCGTGCAACGCGTGACCGACATCATGAGCGAGATCTCTGCGGCCTCGCAGGAGCAGTCCGCCGGCATCGAGCAGGTCAACCAGACGATCACGCATATGGACGAGGCCACCCAGCAAAATGCCGCGCTGGTGGAAGAAGCCACGGCCGCCGCACGCTCGATGGAAGAACAGGCTGTGCAGCTCACCGACGCGGTGGCGATCTTCAAGATCGATGCACGGCAGACAAGCCAGGCACAGACGCGCGCGGCAGCACCGGTCGCGCATTTGTTGAACAAGGTCCGTAGCGCCTGAGGAATTGGGCGGTGAAACCAGCTCTGCCCTCAACAGCGTCGTCGGCGTGGTTCCGCTGACGGCACTGGCTGGGGCTTGCATAGATCCGCCCTCGGAATGTCGTCTACGAAAAGCGTCTGGCAAAGCGCTTTTCGTTGTTTCCGACCGTTTAAACCGCGGACACGCAGATCACGTCCACGACTGCAGGCCTGATCAGTTGCTAGGCGCGGTCGCGGGTATATATCCCGGGGAGGTAACGCTCCATCAGCGACTGTGGATACAACGGTGACGTAAACCCGTAGCGCGCGTATAACCCGTGCGCATCGCTGGTGGCCAGGCTGAAACGGCGCAATCCCTGCAGCTCGGGGTGCGCCATGACCGCATCCATCAGCAGCTTGCTATAGCCCTTGCCTTGATGCTCGGGCAGCACGAAGACATCGCCCAGATATGCAACGGTTGCGTAATCGGAAACCACCCGCGCGAACGCCACCTGCGTGCGCTCCACAAACCCGCCAAAGCACAGCGAATTGGCGATGGAGCGCTGCAGCAGCGACAACGGAATGTCCTTGGCCCACGTGGTGTGCTGCGACAGATAGCGGTGGATCATCGGCACATCGAGCTCGGACGTGTCGGTGGTAATGCGCAACGGCGGCATGACGGTGACTCCAGTCATAGGGGGGCGTCAGAGTAGCGCAGCATGCGATGGCAGCAGCAACAAGGCGCACAGCACCAGCATGAACACCGCAATCAATGCATCCAGGACGCGCCATGCGCGCGGATCACGAAAGGCCGGCTGCAGCAAACGCGCGCCATATCCCAAGCTGGAGAACCAGGTAACACTGGCAAGGCACGCACCCGACGCGAACGCCCAGCGCAGCTGGTCTGGATAGCGCGCAGACATGCTGCCCAGCAGCACCATCGTGTCGAGATAGACGTGCGGATTGAGAAACGTGAATGCCAGACAGGTCAGCATGGCGCGCTGCCAGGATTGCGCGCCGCCTGCTGCCGGTGCCAGTGCTCCCTTGCCATGCCAGGCCCTGCGTGCAGCCAGGATTCCGTACGCTGCCAGGAACGCAGCGCCGGCATAGCGAAGAACTTGCAGCACGTCCGGCCACTGCTTCACCAACGCACCGATCCCGGCGACGCCCAGCACGATCAGCGCGATATCGCCGGCTGCGCAGATCAGCACGATCAGGCCCACATGCTGGCGCTTGAGCCCCTGCCGTAACACAAACGCATTTTGTGCCCCGATCGCAATGATGAGACCTGCGCCAGCGATCAAGCCGGCCGCTGCTGCCTGAAGGACCATATGCATCTCCCGAGAACCAGGCCTGCATCGTGATGGCAGCGAGCGATTCAGAAAAACTAAATATTCTGTAGGCTAGTTAGAACTTCTAATCCAGTGAAGAGATGCCATGGATCTGCTGCATCCACAGCTGGCGGCGTTCGCGGCCGTGCTGGAAGAAGGCAGCTTCGATGCTGCTGCGTATCGGCTGTCGGTCACTCCCTCGGCCATCTCGCAGCGCATCAAGGCACTCGAAAACCGGCTTGGCCAGGTGCTGGTGATCCGAAAAGCACCCTGCCGCCCCACCCCGGCGGGTGAACGCCTGTTACGTCGGGTAAGACCGATGCAGGTACTCGAAGCCGAGGCAATGGCCGACTTCCTGCCCGGCGACCACGCAGCTGGACATCCACGCAGCATTGCCATCGCCGTCAACGACGATTCGCTGCAGACCTGGTTCCTGGCCGCATTGGCGTCCTTGCATCAAACGCATGGGTTCCTCTTCGACGTCCATATGGACGACCAGGACCACACCCTGGACTTGCTGCGTGCCGGCACCGTGCTTGGCGCCGTCACCTCGGAGCGCAAGCCGCTGCAAGGCTGCAATGTCGACGCATTGGGTGTGATGCGTTACCACGCCATCGCATCGGCCGCCTTCGTTGCAAGGTATTTCGAGCAGGGTTTCAACGCTACGGCGCTGACGCGTGCGCCGATGCTGGTCTTCAACCGAAAAGACACGCTACAAGCCCGCTTCGTTCGCCGCATCACGCGCGCGCAGGTGGCGCCACCGGTGCACTATCTCCCCACCTCCACCGGCTTCGTCGAAGCTGCCGCGCGTGGACTTGGATGGTGTCTGGCCCCGGACTCGATGGTCACTCCGGCAGTCCGGAACAAGCAGGTGGTCATCATCGATCCCACGCGCTGGCTCGATGTGCCGCTGTACTGGCAATGCGCCGCAGTGCGCTCAAGCGCCTTGCACCATCTCAGTCAGGCGCTGAGTAAGGCGGCAGCTGTCAGTTTGCTGGGTGGCAGGCAGTAGCTTTTGCCGTCGCGCGCACCCGCACGGTGCCTCGATCAGGCAAAGCGTTATTCACTCGCTTTGGCTGGCCTCGACAATTATGCAAAAGCGCGGACTAGCCGGCGTTTGTCTGCTGCAGCAGCGCCAATGCGGCCTGCAGATCACGTAAGTGGAAGGGCTTCTGCAAACCGTGCCGATGCTGGAATTTCTCGGGGATGCCACCCACAGAATAACCAGTCACGAAAATATACGGCACTCCGCGGGCATCCAGTTCCTCGGCGATCGGAAAGGAATAGTTGCCGCCAAGATTGACGTCCAGCAACGCCAGATCAAGATTCCCCTTCTTCACTTCCTCAAGCCCGGCATCCACGTCTCCCACCGTTGCCGCGATCTCGTATCCCAGTTCGATCAAGCAGTCTTCCAGCAGCATGGCAACCACGGATTCGTCTTCGACCAACAAGACGCGCCCGGTCACGTGTGCGCCTCGACCAGCTGGGCCGGCAGCGGCATGCAGACACGGAACGAAACGCCCGCAGGGTCGAAAACGAGTTCGACATCGCCCTTGAGGTCGTGCTTCAAACCACGCTCCAGCAATCGGGAGCCGAAGCCTTTGCGCGTTGGTGGGCGGACAGCCGGCCCGCCGCGTTCCTGCCAGATCAGTTCGAGCTGCGCGTCTGCATCCTGCATTCTGCGTTCCCACGCGATCAGCACGCTGCCTTCCGGAACAGACAGGGCGCCATGCTTGAGCGCGTTGGTACACAGCTCGTGCAGCGCCATCGATAGTGCCAACGCCCGCCGAGGATCGAGCCGGCATGATTGGCCCTGCAGCGCGAAGCGCACGCCATCGTGGGTTTCATACAGTGCGGCAGCATCGCGGGTCAGCTCGAGGATATCGGCACTGACCCAGTTCTCGCGAGTAAGCGTGTCATGGGCTCTGGAGAGCGCCAGCAGACGCGCATCGATCTTTTCTTGCGCATCCGCAAGGCTGGTCGCGTTATTGAACGACTGGCGAGCCAGCGACTGCACCATGATCAGCGAATTGTTGACGCGATGATTGAGCTCGTTGATCAGCAACTGCAGGTGCTGCTCATGCTGTTTGTGTTCGGTGATGTCACGCGTGGCGCCAGCGATCGCCTCCACCTCGCCATCAGGCCCAAAGACCGGTGTAAAGATGTACTCGTACACACGCAGGCCCTTGGTGGTATGCGGAAACGGCACCTCGCCTCGCAGCGGCTGGCCGGTCGCCTTCACCTGCTCGATTTCGGTATCGTGCATCGCCGCGTGCCACGGCTCGTAGCCAATTTCAAGGCAGGTCTTGAGGTGCGCCTCTTCCCAGCGCATCCCCCACATCGTCAACAATGCCTCGTTGGCGTAGATAAAACGATGCTGGATATCGAACACGTACAGAAGGTCCGGAGTCGCTTGTAACAGCGCCTTGTAGATACGCGATTTCGCGGCGTCTTCCTGCTGGTCGGCCATCACGTCATGGACTCCGGATTCGATCCGCACAATAAACCGGTAACCGTGAACAAAAAATCATGCGGCCGCCACTGCAATGTTCACTGGCTGGGCGGTGTAACGGTGCGGCGTGCAGGGAGCCATGCACTATCTCTAGCAGCGGCATCGCGTCAATAAACAAGCGCTAAAAACATTCAAACCCTAGGCCTCGACCGGATGCCGGAACTCCTTGGCAGGACCATGCGGCAATAGCGCGCTGTCGCCGTGCAACGCCGACCCTGCTAGCCTCTCCGCTTCCGTTGTTACAGCCTGATTCCGTCATGAAAAAAGCCGTAGTTCTCCTGTCCGGTGGCATGGATTCCGCCGCCGTCGTCGCGCTCGCGCAGGAACAGGGCTTTGCCGTGCACGCCCTAAGCGTGCGCTACGGCCAGCGCCACACCTCCGAACTGGACGCGGCCGCACGCGTGGCCACCGCGCAAGGGGTCATCGCCCACAAGGTGGTCGACGTGGACCTGCGCAGCATCGGCGGCTCGGCGCTCACCGCCGACATCGACGTGCCCGATGCCGGCGGCGACGGCATTCCGGTTACCTACGTGCCTGCGCGCAACACCATCATGCTGTCGCTCGCGCTGGGCTGGGCCGAGGTGATCGGCGCCAACGACCTGTTCTGCGGCGTCAACGCGGTGGACTATTCGGGCTATCCCGATTGCCGGCCCGAGTTCGTCCGCGCCTTCGAAGTGCTGGCCAACCTGGCCACCAAGGCAGGCGTGGAAGGCGCCGGCCTGCGCGTGCATGCACCGCTGCAGTTCCTCAGCAAGGCCGATATCGTCCGCGAAGGCGTGCGCCTGGGCGTGGACTTCAGCCTCACCGTGTC
This sequence comes from Xanthomonas hortorum, assembly GCF_011305375.1. GTDB lineage: Bacteria > Pseudomonadota > Gammaproteobacteria > Xanthomonadales > Xanthomonadaceae > Xanthomonas > Xanthomonas hortorum_E. The sequence goes on along the minus strand of NZ_VCME01000001.1, from coordinate 132,928 downwards.
GTGCTACCGCGCCGACGCCGATGGACGCGCCTGCGGCCACTGCGACGCCTGCCGCCTGCGCGCCGCCGGCTTCACCGACGCCGGCATCCCGGACCCCACCCACTACGCCATTTCGTCTTGACGCCGGTGTAGGGTAGAATGCGCACCCCGGCGCACTGCCGGGACAGTGGGCCGTTAGCTCAGTCGGTAGAGCAGAAGACTTTTAATCTTTTGGTCGATGGTTCGAATCCATCACGGCCCACCAATCAAATCAGTCACTTGAAGAGCGCCTAAGGCGCTTTTTTTGTGCCTCCGGAAAAATTGGCGGAAAAATGAGCGGCAGGGACGATGTCCCACGGCCACACACGTCGGATGGGATTCACGGCCTGCCTGGTCTGGCGTGGCGGCTTCACCGCCGGGATATCATGCCAATCACGTTGCGTCATCTTGCATGTCATGCGGCGCGGCGCATGCTGCCAATTCTTCCTCGCTGATCACATGGTCCGCGTCTTTTGGGTAGGCAATTGCGTGCACCGTGTTCATCGTACGGCTCCGTTGGCGCGCGCGTGGCTCCTCAGCCAAGTGAAGACTTCGACTGCGGGATCAACATGCATGCAAACATGCAGCCGGCCACGCACGACGCTCTGCGCATCGTCGCCCAACAAAACGTCATCGCAGCAAGGGCAACATGCCGCTAGATCGCCGCGCGCCCGTGTTGCCGGGTGTCATCCGTGAATCGGTGCGCAAGGCTGACAAGCATCATCTGACCGGCAAGCCCACCGAATTGATGCGTCAGCCAGTGCGGATCTGCGAGGCGGATGGGCGCGTGCTCGATCCGTTCGCTGGTTCTGGCACAACGTTTGGTTTCCGCGCAGTTAGAGGGCGTCGAGGCGGCCGGCATTGAGATGACAGAACTCTACGCTGAGTAACCCGCAACCGCATGGAAGAGGTCCGGTAGAAAGCCATCTACTCAAGTGGCAGTAGTCGCCTAGCTAACGGCTAATGCCACGGATGCATTTATTCAACTCGTCTAGCGCACGATTTACCTGGAATCGTCTGCCAAGTAAGTGCCTCAGTAGATCCCGACCGTGGAATATACGAAATGGTCATGCGATTCCCATTCCTCTTGATTGACAAAGGGAGTAATCGGTCGACATCGGAGAACAACGGCTTTAATAAGGTGTTGCCCGCCAAAGATCTCCTACTCGCAGTCCAGCGCGCTCGGCATTTGAGCCGGGAGAAACTGAAGCGATCCGATTTCCTCCAGGCTCTTTTGTATATTGCAAGTCAAATATGCCGATTTTTGTTTTGGTGGCCTCTAAGCACGGCCCGAATGCGCCCGCGACTGGGAAGATCGTGTTTCCAGCTAGCATTGCATCTAAGGCCTCAACACCCTCTTTACCGGCGTGGCGCTCGACGACTCCTCGCCATTGGGCAAGACCATGTGGCCTGTTCTGATTTGATTCTTCCTGAAATTCTTTCAGTAGCGTGAAGATCGTATCCTTTCCCTGGCTCCTGCCGCGCACGCGAGCATCGAGGTCGGCGAAGTACAGGGCGCCACGTGTGTATGGGACGGTCCAGGCGTCTGGGGACGCCCACATTTCTTCAGGAATAGATGAGTTCGGAATGTTGCGCCTTGAAGTTCCGTAGTATTGGGTCACCTTGGAATTTATCTCACGCAGATAATCTTCTGGCGAAATGAGTCCCGCTTCATACGGAATCAAAATTGCTAAATATTCAGCAGATCCTTCCGTGAACCAGAGGCTGTCCTCGTCGTCATCAAGGCTTGGCTGAAAGACATGAACAAGCTCGTGAGCAATCAGTTGCTTGAGATTTTCTTTTTTTAATGCTTCATCATGAGTTGGCGCAATATAGAGTAATACTCCATTGGAGTCTGCTCTTCCGCTGTCGAGCGGGCCGCCATCAAAGCTTCTATAAAAGGCTCGGAATGAATCTTTTTCGGCGCCAGAAAAGGCTAGTCGTGTGGCTTCATACTCTTTTGCTGACCAAGAAAAAAACTCGTCAAGGTTTATGTCGTTATCGCCCAATCCATAAGCAATGAATTCACGCTTCCCGGAAGATGGTTGGAATTTCCTCAATTTTCCAGCGAGATAAAAAGCATTTCGTATTTCCCAGGACTGACGTGTTGTGGTGACATCCCCTTGACCAAAACTGCTGATTGCCTCGAAGCCATGAGGTAGCTTCCAGCGGAGACGCAAGTCAATGTCACCCTGTATCTGCGGGAGCATGAGAATGCCATCACCGCTTGTTGTGAAGCCTCCGCCCGCAACAATCAGCTCGCGATGGGCTCCGCGCCCATTGGGTGCAGATGGATCCGCTGGAGAGACGGTATAACTTACGGATACTGCGCCGACATTACTTCTGTCGCTCGTATAAAGAATATTTAAGCCATTATTGCCGGGCGATGAACTCATCATCAATGGCCCCTGCGAATCGCGCACTACTAAGTTTTCGACCTTGTCGGTGGAGCGTCCAGGTGTCGGCGCGAGGAGATCCCACTCTAAAACTAGTGGCGAGTCATTGCCATTGCCCGACAATGTGTAATTGACGTTTATATCGTGCCCGCCATCCTTAGAGATGATTGGGGAGAGCACGAGGTCTAAGGATGCAGTTTTCGCTACTTTTCCCTCTGTGGAAGGGCTGGCCAGAGAAATGGTGCTCATCAGCGACGCATGGGCGATTAAAAATAGAACTAAAATTTGTCGCGAGCGTCGCATCTTGCATCCTAATCTTAGATGAGTTGGGAGGTACAGCTTATCTGGCTTGGTTTCTGCTTGCATTATTTGCAGATGATACTTTTTTAGAACTACCAAAATGTATTTCAAGCAAGTCGACGGATGTGTTGCCCTTGGCAAAAGGCCGCAAAACAAGAGTGTCGGTAATGCAAGACTGTTGCCAGGCCCAACGCGTGGAGGGCTGCGCTCAGCAATCGAGCGTATCAACTATGACACTATTTCAGCGGTTTCAGTCGACGTCTGCTGCGTATTTTCCGCTTAAGAGACGGCCTCATTATTCAGCAAGAATTGATAACTTGTTGCGATCACATCAATCACGCATGGCTAATGCAATCCAAAATTAAAAAGACGCGCAACTAGGTCGCCACGCGTCGTTCGACCGTCAAAAGCCCCCCTCTGGGTTATTTCTTAGATGGGCGTAGTCATGTATCTCGCTATGCGCCATTTTCCGTCGTCTTCCTTCCGAAGAATAAACAACTCCTCAAAAGCCGCAGCCTTAGATTCACCAGTTGCGACAGTGATGGCGGTGCCAGTCGAACTAGTACGGACAAAAGCCCATGTCGGCGCCATGATTGTCACGGCAGTGGCCTTGTGTTTCATTTCAAACCGAACCGCCTTGAACAGATGCTCGTACGCCGTGCGCAAAGCGGACTTGCCCGCAGCCGGTTGTGAAGCGGGCGCTAAGCTCGCCGTCCTCGCTGTATAAAAAGAGCACCAAGCCAATGTTCTGGTCGCGGAGCGCACTCTGCCCTATATAGAAAGATGGCAAGCGGGTTACGCATCGGCACCCAGTTCAGATTGAGCTCGTCCTCTTGGAAGTCTCGGCGGGTGAAGCGAAGCCCAGCTGGATCCGGAGCGCGCTGACGGCAGGCAGAGCCGGATCGGATCGAGACAAGCCGATCCTAGCAAGCGGGCGTAGGTGTGAGGGGGAGGTAGGGCCAACATGACGCGAACTCTCGCGAAGCAAAGTCTCAAAGGTCGAGACGGGCTAAATGTTAGCAAAATTACTAAATTTCAGTTGTCGACAATCCGTGCTGCGTTCAGCAACTACGCCCCGACCGGGGGAGTTGAGCCCTTCAATCATTCATGACGCGCGCAAACAGTGGTTGGTGCAGCCAGCGCGGGGTGGCCCAGATCATGGCCGCGCTGATCTTATTGCCCAACCCGGGGACAATGCTGATACGACCCTTGTGGAGTGCACGGATGCCCGCACGGACTACCGGAGCTGGCTGCATCATCGCCAGCTTCAATCCGAGGGTGATCTTTTGCTGCGCAGCCTGAGCGAATCCTGTGTTGGACATACCCGGGCACAGCGAGGTGACGGTGACGCCGTCGCGCTTGAATTCGCGGTATAGCGCGTCCCCCAAACGCAGGACGTATGCCTTGGATGCACCATAAACAGCCATGTCCTCCACTCCCCAGAGCGCCAGCAGACTGGCAACCAGCAGGATCCTGCCGTGACCGCGCTGGCGCATTTCGGCGCCGAACAGTCGGGTCATGACGGTGAGGCTGGCGATATCCAGCTGCACCATATCCAGGGTGCTTTGCAACGAAGTGTCCAGAAAGGTGCCTTGTAGCCCGTGGCCAGCGTTGTTGATGAGGATTTCCACCTCAATGCCGCGCTCACGGAGGCTGGAATGCAGGGTCGCTATGGCGGTTACTTCTGACAGGTCAACTTGTTCGGTGATGATTTCCACTCCGTGTTCGTGGCGCAGCGTAGTTGCCAGAACCTGCAGGCGGTCCAGCCGACGCGCGACGAGAATCAGCGGGTGGCCCTTAGCTGCGTATTGCCTAGCGAATTCTTCGCCGAAACCGCTGGAGGCGCCGGTGATCAGGACCCAGTCTGTGTTGTTGCTTGGCATGGTGATAGCTCTGTGCGTGGTGGGCGACGTGGCCTGGATCTTGGCTTTCAGGCAAGATTGGAGACCGATGGTCTTCAATTTAGAAGACCATCGGTCTTTTATCAAGTGAGGTGCAGGTTTCCGTATGAATTCGTTCACGCCATATGTCCGCGCACGCTCGGTTGAACAAAAAGAAGAGCGCCGCCGCCACCTTCTAGCCACTGCTCGCGCGATGCTGGATGACAGCCCGGGCGCGCTCGATCTGGGGATCAATGAACTGGCGCGCCAGGCGCAGATGACAAAGTCCAACGTCTATCGCTACTTCGAAAGCAGCGAAGCTGTACTGATAGACGTGCTCGTAGAGGAATACGCGGGCTGGCAGGCCGAACTTGGAGTAGCGCTGGCACTGGACGGCAAGGCCGAGGCAACTGTCGAGGACATTGCAGCGGTCTTTGCGCAGACGTTGTGCGCTCGTCCGTTGCTGTGCCGGCTGACAAGCATCATGCCGTCCATTTTGGAGCGCAAGTTGTCGTTCGAGCGCATGGTCGAATTCAAGCTCAACTTGTTGGCGTTGCGCCATCAGGCTGCGCAGGCCTTCCATGCGCGCTTGCCAGAGATGTCGGTAGATGCGTTCGAGCAGGTGATCAAATACGCGCTGCCGCTGATCATCGGGTTGTGGCCGCTCAGCAATCCGGTCGATGTCGCGGCACAGGTGATTGCGCTTCCAGAGTTAGAGGGGCTGCGCTACGACTTTCAGCATGATGTCGAGCGCGCGGTGCTTATCTTGATGCGTGGTGCCTGCGACTGATTGCGACGGGAAGCCAAGGCGCGGAAAAAAGAGACACGAACCTCCTGCGGCGTGGTGGTTTGCCGCGCTGGTGCCGGGAAAAATAATGGGCATAAGTTATTGATTAAAATCATAAACTGGCTTGCTTTCAATCTTTTGGTCGATGGTTCGAATCCATCACGGCCCACCAATCAAATCAGTCACTTGAAGAGCGCCTAAGGCGCTTTTTTTGTGCCTCCGGAAAACCAAACCGGTTCCGTGTTTAGCGCCGGCCGCATGCATCGCGCATCCGCGTGAGGATCAACAGGCGAACTCAAGTTTGTCGCCATTCAAGCCGCAGACAAGATCCTTCAGGCCGTCAAAACCTGAAACACCGACACGTTTGGCCATACGAATATCTCAGCCGACGCCCCTGCGCCCATGCAGTGCAGGCCTCGGCAGCGACAGCCAGGGCCACATCAAACGCGAATTCACAAGCCGCACCACGTTTCCTATCGTTGTTGGCTCAACGACACGCGAGCACAATGCCATGACCAACATCGACAAAGCCGGAACGTTTCTCCTTGGTGACCGTCAGGTCACCCGCGTCGGCTACGGCGCAATGCAGCTTGCCGGGCCTGGTGTGTTCGGCCCGCCCAAGGATCGCGATGCGGCGTTGGCGGTGCTGCGCGAAGCCATTGCGCTGGGCGTCAACCATATCGATACCAGCGATTTCTACGGGCCGCACATCACCAATCAGCTGATCCGCGAAGCACTGCATCCGTATCCGCACGATCTGACCATCGTCACCAAGATCGGTGGAGCGCGTGGCACGGATGGAGCGTGGCTGCCGGCTCACTCATCGCAGGAGCTGGTCAAGGCCGTGCACGACAACTTGCGCAATCTGGGCCTGGATGTGCTGGACGTGGTCAACCTGCGCGTGATGTTCAAGGCCCAGGAGCCGGCAGAAGGCTCCATTGCCGAGCAGTTGGAGACCTTGGTCAACCTGCAGCGCGATGGCCTGGTGCGGCACATCGGCATCAGCAACGTCACTGCAACGCAGGTGGCCGAGGCACGCGCCATCACCGACATCGTCTGTGTGCAGAACATGTACAACATCGCGCATCGACACGACGATGAAATTATCGACGCGCTCGCGCGCGACGGCATCGCCTACGTGCCGTTCTTCCCGCTGGGCGGTTTCTCGCCGTTGCAATCGTCCACGCTTGCCTCTGTTGCCGAGCGCCTGGCCGCAACCCCGATGCAGGTGGCACTGGCATGGCTGCTGCAGCGCTCACCCAACATCCTGCTGATCCCGGGGACGTCGTCGGTGGCGCATCTGCGCGCGAATCTAGTTGCAGCCGAGCTGAAACTTCCGGCCGATGCCCTGGACGCATTGAACAAGATCGCAGTGTAGAAACGCGGGCGATTGCTTGCAGCGGCTGACAAAACGTAGCGCGTGGTGGCCACGGCACTGTAACCGGAGTGCAACGAGTACGATTTCAAGCAACCGCCGTGCCCGCCTCGCGTCTACGCAATAGCTTTGTCAGAGGCTCTTATTAGCAAGCGGCGCCTGGCAACAGGGCGTCAGCGCCCTGGCTCGTCGTTCCACAGCAGCTTGTGCAACTGCATCTGGAACCGCACTGGCAGACGATCGGCAACGATCCAGTCTGCCAGCTGCCGAGGCGTCACTTCGCTTTTGCTGGGCGAAAACCACACCGTGCAGCGACGGTCCAGCGCATGTGCGGCAACAATCTCGCGCGACCATTCGTAATCGGCGCGGCTGCAGATCACGAACTTGATCTGGTCGCGCGCGGTCAGTAATGGCAAGTTGTCCCAGCGGTTGCGCTGTTCTTCGCCGGAGGCGGGCGTCTTGATGTCGACCACGCGCGAGACGCGAGGATCCACTGCAGAAACGTCCAGTGCGCCAGAGGTCTCCAGCGAGACATCAAAGCCGGCGTCGCAGAGTTTCTTCAGCAGCACCAGGCAGCGCTTCTGCGCCAATGGCTCGCCGCCGGTCACGCAGACGTGGCGCACACCGTGGCTGGAAACCTCGGCGACGATCGCATCGATATCGTGCCATTCACCGCCATGGAAGGCGTATGCGGTGTCGCAGTAATGGCAGCGCAGCGGGCAGCCGGTCAGGCGCACGAATACGGTCGGCCAACCGGCAGCCTCGGCCTCGCCTTGCAACGACAAAAAGATTTCGGTGATCTTCAATCGCGGCAATGGCGATTGGACGATCTCGCTGGGGACGGCGGCGGCGTTCATAGGCAAAGTATGCGCCGCGCCCAAAGGCACCGACGCGCGGGCTCAGCGCAGTTGCTGGCCGAGACGGATGGACTGCAGGCGTTCCTGGGCGACGCGCGCCGCATCGGAGCCGGGATACTGCGAGACGACTTGCTGCAAGGTCTGCTGGGCTTCGTCGTTTTTGCCTTCGCCATACTGCGACAGGCCGAGCTTCAACAAGCCGCCAGCGGCCTTGTCATGCGTGGGATAGCGGCCGACGAGATCGCGGAACTGCGCCTCGGCCAGCTGAAAATTTCGGGTGGCGTAATAGCTTTCGCCCAGCCAATACAACGCATTGGGGGTGTAGACGCCGTTCGGATAGAGCTCCAGAAAGCTCAAGAACAGTTGCGACGCATCGTCGTACTTGCCGTTCTTCAACGCATCGAACGCCACGTTGTAAGCCGTGCGTTCTTCGTTACTGGCGGTCAGCGTGCCGGGGTCGCCATGCACACTGGGCGGCTTCTCGGAAGTTGCCGCCGCTGCGGGCCGCGCGGCCGGAGCCGGGGCTGGGGTGACGCTACCGGTAGCCGGTGGCAATGGCGGTGTTGCGCCACCTGCACCTTCCAACCGATTCAGACGCCCGTCCAGATCCAGATACTGGTCCTTGGACTGTTGTTTGAGTTGTTCGTTGTCGTGCTGCAGCTGTTCCACCGTCGCTCGCAATCCCTGCAGGTCAGAACGCGCCTGCTGTAGCTGATTGAGAAGATCGTTGTTGGCCTGACTGTTGGCCTGCTGCTGCTCGAGAACGGCAACACGATCAGCGAGACTGGCTCGCTGCGCGTAAGCCGGCGCGGCGACCACAAGGGCCGCCGCGACGAACAGAGATGTCACTCGAAAGCGCATCGCTTCTTACTGAGCCGTGTACACGATTTCGACGCGACGGTTCTGCGACCAGCAGCTTTCGCTGGTTTCGGTGCAGACCGGACGCTCTTCACCGTAGCTGACGACGGTCAGCTGGCTGGCGGAACCGCCAGCAGCCTGCAGCGACGACGACACGGCATTGCCGCGACGCTCGCCCAGGCCCATGTTGTACTCACGCGAGCCGCGCTCGTCGGCATTACCCTGCAGGGTGATGCGCGAGGAAGGACGGTCACGCAGGTACTTGGCGTGGCAAGCCATGATGGCCTGGAATTCCGGCTTCAGGGAGTCCTGATCCAGATCGAAGTAGACAACGCGCTGGCGCAGGCAGGCATCGGTATCCAGGTCGCTCGGGCCGTACAGGCCTGAGGTTGCCGGGCCAGTGGGAACGGAGGAACCGGTGGTGGTGTCGGTCGGAGCAGGCGGAGTTTCCTTCACCTTTTTCGAACAACCAGCCAGCACGGCAACAGACAGCAGGGAGACAAGCAAGACGCGGGTGGACTTGTTCATGGGATACCTATGGTGGCTCCTGGGCCAATGGGGTTTAACGCAGCGAAATATTAACATTAATGCGCGGTTCGGTAAGGCCCCCATGCAGGTTCTCTTACATCACCATCGGCCAGGACCAGACGCTGGCGTACCCGAGCGTCGGAAGAGACGGCATACAGCACGCCCCGGCCACCCTCGCGAGCGGCATACAGAATCATGCTGGCGTTAGGCGCGAAGCTCGGCGATTCGTCCAGCGAACCCGGCGAAATCGTGCTCCAGCTGGGCGAACCCAGGCTGCGATCCATCATGGCGATATGGTAGGTATTGCCGCTGCCCTGCGCCACGGCGACCTTCTTGCCGTCGAACGAGACGCTGGCAGTGGCGTTGTAATTACCCTGGAAGGTCACGCGGTTGGCGCTGCCGCCGCTTGCAGCTACCTGATAGATCTGCGGGCGACCGCCGCGATCGGAGGTGAAGTAGATGCTGCCGCCATCCGGCGCCCAGGTCGGCTCGGTATCGATGCCGAAGTGGTTGGTCAGCTGGGTCAGCTGCTTGCTGCCCAGATCCATCACGTAGATCTCCGGGTTGCCGCTGCGCGACAGCGCCAGCGCAAGGCGACGGCCATCGGGCGAGAACGAGGGCGCACCATTGATGCCGCGGAAGCTGGAAACCAGTTCACGCGCGCCAGTGGAGATGTCCTGCAGATAGATCGAGGAATTGCCGCGCTCGAAGCTCACATAGGCCAGCTTCTTGCCGTCCGGGCTCCAGTTCGGCGACAGCAACGGCTCTGCCGAACGCACGATGGTCTGCGGGTTGTAGCCATCCGAATCGGCCACCATCAGCGCAAAACGCATCGAACCGCCGCTACCGCTGGCAGTGACATAGGCAATACGGGTCCAGAACGCGCCACGCACGCCGGTGATCTTTTCGTAGATCGCATCGGCCATCTGATGCGAGACATCGCGCATCGCATTGGCGCGTGCGGTCATCGCCAGGCCAAGCAGGCGCTCGCCCTTGGCCACGTCGAACAGTTCGTACTCGACGCGGTAAGCGCCTTCGCCGGCATCCATCACGCGGCCAACCACGATGTAGTTCTGCTTGAGCGTGCGCCAGGTCTGGAACTGCACCTCTGTCCCACGGGTCGGCTTTTCGACGATCTGCGCGGCCGGCAAGGTCCGGAACTGGCCGGAGCGGTCCAGATCTGCGCCAACCACGGCCGCCACATCGGTCTGCGGCGCGGTGCCGGAGCCCTGGTAGGCCATCGGAATGACAGCGATCGGCGTAGCCGAAGCGCTACCGCCGACGATATCGATAGTGAGCCCCTGCTGCTGGGCGAGGGCACTCAGCGGAAGCAACAAGGCGGTCAGGGCAGCTAACCAACGCAGCGGTTTTTTCATGGACGGCTCGGATCGGGCAGGAAAAGTGTGCAAGAGATACCAATCAACGAGTGAACATACTCGCAATCGTGAACGAGACAGCGTGAAAGTGGAGCGAGTAGCCGCAGACAGCACGACACCTCTGTATTGCCAACCGACCGGTCGTCCAGACCGGCCGTTACTGATCCTGCGCAGTGAACACAAAGGTCAGATTGCGCTGGAACACCGATTCGTAGCCGCGATACGGCAGCGGCTGCGCGCTCAACACGGCGGCCTCGATCGAGCGCTGACCCGCCTCATCGTACGGGCAGCCCGGCGCGACCTTGGCTTCCATCACCTGCCCGCCCGGCAACTGGCGGATGTTGATGGTGCATTTCTGACCCGGCGGCACCGACGGCGGGCGCACCCACTGCCCCAACACCTTCTGCTGGATGGCGGCGGCGTACTTGGCCGACAGGTCGGTATTGGTGCCGCCCTGCCCTGCAGTCGGTTGGGCAGTGGCAGCGGCGGCCGAAGACGCCTGTTGCGCACGTGCGGCGGCCACCTGGCGTAGCTTCTGCTCGGCCAGCGCGGCTTCCTTGGTGGCCTGTTCGCGCTGCCGGCGGATATCGGCGATCTTCTTTTGGCGTTCGGCGTCCTCGGCCTGCTGTGCGGCAGCCTGCTTCTTCTTGGCGTCGGCCTCTTCCTGCTGCTTGGCCAGGCGCAGCTTCTGCTCGGCCTCTTCCTGGCGTTTGCGCTCGGTGAGGTCGATCTGCTCCTGACGGCGCTTGGCCTCCTGCTCCTGCTTGGCCTTTTCTGCCGATAGCGCAAGCGCATCGACACGCTCCTGATCGACCTTGTCCGGCTGGGCCACGCGCTCCTGGGCCTGCGCCTGTTGCGGCGTGGGCGCATCCTGCGGGCGCGGCTCGGGGATCGGCTGCGGTGGCGGCACGCTTTCTTCCGGCGCGGGTTCGGGCACCGGTGCGGGCGGTGGCGGTGGCGTCTCCACCGGTGTCGCCTTCAACGCCTGCCGCGCAACGCGCGCTTCGGCTGCGGACACGTCCAGCGAGGCTTCCATGCTGGGATCGCCAGCGGCCGGCTCGACCGAACGCTCGGGCGACCACAGCCAGCCGGCGATGAACACCAGCGCGACCAGCACATGCACGACCAGGGCCAAAGTGACCGGTCGGAACCAGCCATCCTCGCGCGCGGTCTGGGTGGGGAGTGCGTCAGCGTGCATCGCTACCTGCAGCACCGCCGGAGTCGGAAATCAGGCCGACCTTTTCGACCTTGGCCTGCTTGAGCACGTCGATGGCATCCATGATCTTTTGATAGGGCGCGGCGCGATCGCCGGCCACCACCACGCGGGCCTCCTTGTCCTGGGCCACGATGGCGGCCAGCTGCGCCTGCAGCGCGGCCACGTCCATTGCCTGCGGCTTGCCCTTGGGCAACTGCAGTGCGAGCTGGCCGTCGGCGGCCACCACCACCACGATCGGATCCTGCTTGCTCTCCAACGCCTTGGCGCGCGAGCTCGGCAGGTTGACGTCGGTGCTCAGGGTCAACAGCGGCGCGGTCACCATGAAGATGATCAACAGCACCAGCATCACGTCGATGTACGGCACGACGTTGATGTCGGATTTGAGCTTGCGCTTCTTACGGCGGGAAATACTGGAAATCATCGCGACACGTTCCTAATTAATCCCTCGCACATGCGCGTGCGGACTGCTCCGAGGGACTCGCCCATCCTGTCCCCGCACACGAAGGTGCGGGCGTCTGCGAGGCACTCGCATGCAAGCCGGCTATTGCGAGGGAGCGGCATCACTCGTCGGCGCCGGCCTGGCGCTGCAGGATCGAGCTGAACTCGTCGGCGAAGGTTTCGTAACGCACCGACAGCCGTTCCACGCGGGTGGTGAAGCGGTTGTAGGCCCACACGGCCGGAATCGCCACGAACAGGCCGATGGCGGTAGCGAACAAGGCTTCGGAGATACCCGGTGCCACCGCAGCGATGCCGGCCTGTTCGCCGCTGCTGACCATGTCGTGCATGGTCACCATGATGCCGAACACGGTACCGACCAGGCCGACATACGGCGCGGTAGAGCCGATGTTGGCCAGCAATTCGAGATTGCGCTCGAGCTGGTCGACTTCGCGGGTGAAGGCGGTGCGCATGGCGCGCTGAGCGCCTTCCAGCTGCACCCGCCCATCCAGACGGCGGCGATCGCGCAGGCGCGAAAATTCGCGGAAGCCGCTTTCGAACATCGACTCAAGGCCGCCGACGGTGCGGTTGCGATCGGTGGCCGAGGCGTACAGCTTGGCCAGATCGGCGCCGGACCAGAAGCGGTTTTCGAACTCGTCCGCCTCGCGGTTAGCCTGTTTGAAGGCGCGCGCCTTGCGGAAAATGATCACCCAGCTGATGAACGAGCCGATCAGCAGCAACAGCACGATGATCTTGACCGGGATGCTCGCCCGCAGGATCAACTCGACATAGTTGATGCCGCTGTTGTGCGCCACGCTGGCGGTCTGTGCCGCAGCGGCGGCAACGTCCTGCGGTAGTGCTTCCACTACCGTGTCCTGCAGGGCCAGGAGCAATGCAATCGACATCCGTTTGTTCCTCAGTCTTCTGATTCTGTGGTTTCTAAAGCTTTCAACACGTCGTATAGCGCATCGTCCATGCCGCGCGGGCGGAAGTCGCTGGCACTGAGTGCGGCAATGCGCACCTGCGCGGTCAGCAGCACTTCGCCCTCGCGACGCACCGACTGCGCGAACAGCAGGCTGGCACGTTTACATCTGAGCAGGACCGCCGACACCGACAGCGCGTCGTCGAGCCGGGCAGGCTTGAGGAAATCCAGTTGCATCGAGCGGACCGCGAACACCAGATCGTGCTGCTGGCGCAGGCGTTCCTGCTCATAACCGAGTGCGCGCATCCATTCCGTGCGCGCCCGTTCCATGAAGGCGACGTAGCGCGCGTGGTAGACCACCCCACCGGCGTCGGTATCTTCCCAATACACGCGTGTCGGCCAACTGAATCGGGGATCAACCGACATCCTCGTCCTCCACGAACAGGTCCGGCGCCGGCGCGGCCTTGGGCTTGAGGCCGAGGTGGCGATAGGCCTTGTTGGTGGCCATGCGCCCACGCGCGGTGCGGATCAAAAAGCCCTGCTGGATCAGATAGGGCTCGATCACGTCTTCCAGGGTGCCGCGTTCTTCCGACAGCGAGGCGGCCAGCGATTCGACGCCGACCGGGCCGCCGTCGAAGTGATCAACGATCACCCGCAGCATGCGCCGGTCGAGCTCGTCAAAACCTTCCGGGTCGACCTTGAGCATCTGCATCGCCGCCTGCGCCACCGGCAAATCGATATGACCGGACGCCTTGACCTGGGCGAAGTCGCGCACCCGCCGCAGCAGGCGATTGGCGATGCGCGGGGTGCCGCGCGCGCGGCGTGCGATCTCGGCGGCGCCATCGGGCGTGCAGTCGATGCCCAGGATTGCGGCCGAGCGGATCACGATGCGGGTCAGCTCTTCCGGCGAATAGAACTCCAGCCGCTGCACGATGCCGAAGCGGTCGCGCAACGGCGCGGTCAGCAGGCCGGCACGGGTGGTGGCGCCGATCAGGGTGAACGGCGGCAGGTCGATCTTGATCGAGCGCGCGGCCGGGCCGTCGCCGATCATGATGTCGATCTGGAAATCTTCCATCGCTGGATACAGCACTTCTTCCACCACTGGCGAGAGCCGGTGGATCTCGTCGATGAACAGCACATCGTGCGGCTGCAGGTTGGTCAGCAGCGCGGCCAGATCACCGGCTTTTTCGATTACCGGGCCGGAGGTCGAACGCAGGCTCACCCCGAGTTCGTTGGCGATGACGTGACTGAGCGTGGTCTTGCCCAAGCCCGGCGGGCCGAAGATCAACACATGATCCATCGCTTCGCCGCGCGCCTTGGCCGCCTGGATGTAGATATCCATCTGCTCGCGCACCGGCTGCTGGCCGAGATAATCGGCAAGTCGCTTGGGGCGGATGCTCGCATCGGCGGCATCGTCTTCCCGGGTGGCACTGCTGGCGATGATGCGGTCCATTGAGAGCCGGGATTGGGGATTCGTTATTCGGGATTTGCAGCCCACTAGTATGGGCTGCGAGGCGCCTCCGGCGCTACGCTCTTGCTAGTCCAGACTCTCCAATCCCGAATCCCGGCCACCACGGGCGGCTCAGATCTCGACCTGCGCGCCCAGCTCCACCAGGCGGTTGCCGGGGATGCGGAAGAACCCTGTAGCCGGGGCGGCGTTGCGATGCATCAGCGCAAACAACTTGTCGCGCCAGATCGGCATGCCGCGGTTGGCGCTGGCCACGATGGTCTCGCGGCTGGCGAAAAAGGTGGTGTCCATCGGGTCGAAATGGATGCCGCCCTGGTCGCAGGAACGCATCAGTGCCAGCGGCACGTCGGGGGTTTCCATGAAGCCGAAGCGCACGTAGACACGATAGAACTCGTCGCCGATCGATTCGATCTGCAGGCGCTTGTCGGCCGGCGCATACGGAATCGGCAAGGTATCGACGTTGAGGAAGATGTTGCGCTCGTGCAGCACCTTGTTGTGCTTGAGGTTGTGCATCAGCGCATGCGGCACGACCATCGGGTCGGCGGTGAGGAACACCGCCATGCCCGGTACGCGCGCAGGCGGCGCCAGCATCAGGCCGGGCAGGAAGCTGTCGATGCGGATGCCGTCCTTGCGGATTTCCTCGCGCAGCAGCGCGCGGCCGCGGCGCCAGGTGCGCATCAGGGTGAACACCACGATGCCCAGCGCCAGCGGGAACCAGGCGCCCTGCAGCAGCTTGGCGCCGTTGGCGATGACAAAGGCCAGTTCGATGATGAAGAACACCACGCACAGCGGCAGCACCCAGTTGCGCCAGCGCGGCCACAACGAACGCGCCACCAGCGCCAGCAGCAAGGTGTCGATCAGCATCGTCATCGACACCGAGATGCCGTAGGCCACGGCCAGATTGGTGGAGCTGCGGAAGATCAGCACCAGCGCGATCACCATCACCATCAACAGCCAGTTGATGCCGGGCACGTAGATCTGACCGATGGTGGTGCGCGAGGTGTGCTTGATCAGCATGCGCGGGATGTAGCCCAGCTGCATCGCCTGACGCGCCACCGAATACGCACCGGTGATCACCGCCTGCGAGGCGATCACCGCCGCCAGCGTGGCCAGGATGATCATCGGATACAGCGCCCAGCTCGGCACCGCTTCGAAGAACGGGTTCTTCAGCGCGGACGGGTGGTTGAGCACCAGCGCGCCCTGCCCCAGGTAATTGAGCAGCAGCATCGGCAGTACGAAGAAATACCAGCCGTGGCGGATCGGCTTGGCGCCGAAATGGCCCATGTCCGCGTACAAGGCTTCGCCGCCGGTCACTGCCAGCACCACCGCACCGAGAATGAAGACACCGTGCCAGCCGTGCTGCATGAAGAAGCGGATCGCCCACCACGGGTTGAAGGCCTTCATCACTTCCGGCGCATCGACGATGTTCCAGATGCCGATCGCCCCCAGCGACAGAAACCACAGGCAGGTGATCGGGCCGAACACCTTGCCCACTTTTTCGGTACCGAAGCGCTGCACCATGAACACCACCAGCAGCACCACCACGGTGATCGGCACGATGAAGGGATGCAGGCTGGGCGCGGCGATTTCCAGACCCTCCACCGCGCCCATCACCGAGATGGCCGGGGTGATCACGCCATCGCCGAAGAACAGCGAGGCGCCGAAGATGCCCAGGATGCCGACCACATACGCCGAGCGCGACCCGTTGCGCATGGTGCGCTGGGTCAGCGCCATCAGCGCCATGATGCCGCCCTCGCCCTCGTTGTCGGCGCGCATGATGATGGTGACGTACTTGAGCGTCACCGTGACCATCAGCGCCCAGAACGCCAGCGACAGCACGCCCAGCACGGTGTCGTGATCGCTGGTCAGCCCGTAGTGCGGCGAGAACGCCTCCTTGAGGGTGTACAGCGGACTGGTGCCGATGTCGCCGAAGACGACGCCGATGGCGCCGATGACCAAGGCCATATGGCTATTGGCAGGCGCATGGCCGTGGCCAGCTGCGGAAGTGGGGGTCTGTGACATGAAGTGGGCAGGGTATCGCCAAGTGGCGTGAAGGAGAGGAAGACGGCGCGGCGTTGAGTAACTAAAAACGTAGCGAGCGGGGGTCAGCTGGGTGCGGGCGGCGCGCAGGAGCCGCAGTGTACGAGTGGTACATGCCGATTCCGAGCACCGGCCGCGCCCGCCTGGCGACCGCGCAGTCGTTTTGCTAGTCGCCCTTAACGCAGTGCGGCCTGGAGGGCCTTGCGGATGACCGTGGCGACTTCGTCGCCTTCTGCCCCGGCCTCGCGTGCCATGCGTGCGGCCTCGGCCGGCTTGTAACCCAGTTGCTGCAAGGCCACGGTGGCTTCGGACACCGCATCCGGGCCGAGCTGGCCGGTGATCGGCGCGCCACTGCTGAAATCGGCGGCGCGGTCGCGCAGCTCCACCACCATGCGCTCGGCGGTCTTCTTGCCGATGCCTGGGATGCGGGTCAGCGCGGTGATGTCGCCGCTGGTGATCAGACGGGCGAACTCGTCCACGGTGACCCCGGACAACACCGCCAGCGCGATCTTGGCGCCGATGCCGGTGACCTTCTGCACGTCGCGGAACAGCCGCCGTTCGCCTTCGCGCAAGAAGCCGTACAGCGACACGCTGTCTTCCTTCTGCGCGTAGTGGGTGAACAGAATCACGTCGCGGCCGACATCGGGCAGGTCGTAGAAGGTGCTCATCGGCGCCTCCAATTCGTACCCCACCCCACCCACATCGATTACCAGCCATGGCGGCTGCTTGTAGGCCAGGATCCCGCGCAGGCGGCCGATCATTGGGCACCGCCTTGGCGGTGCCGGGAATCGGGAGTCGGGAATGGGGAATCGCAAGAGCGCGTGCTGCTCTGGACCCTGCGTTTGCAATTCCCGATTCCCGATTCCCGATTCCCGATTCTCATTTCTTGCGGCTCCAGGCCTGTTGGGTATTGACGCCTAGGCGCTGCGCGGTGGCGCGCACGTGGGCGTGGGTGATGGCGACTGCCAGTGCGTCGGCGGCGTCGGGCTGCAGCTTGCCTTTCAGGTTGAGCATGATGCCGACCATGTGCTGGACCTGCACCTTGTCCGCCCCGCCCTTGCCGACCAGCGCCAGCTTGATCTCGGTGGCAGCGTACTCGTGTACCGGCAGGTCGCGTAGCACCACCGCGCAGATCGCCGCGCCGCGCGCGTGGCCGAGCTTGAGCGCCGAGTCGGCACTCTTGCCCATGAAGACCTTCTCGATCGCCACTTCCTGCGGCTGGTAGGTGTCGATCACCTCGCCCAGCCCGTGCAGCAGGCGCTTGAGCCGCTGCGCAAAGTCGCCCTCGCCCAGCAGCACCAGCGGCGCGTGATAGACATGCCGGCTGCGACCGCTCTCGTCGATGTCGATGACGCCAACCCCGGTGCGCTGGGAGCCGGGGTCGATGCCCAGGATGCGGGTCATCGAGGGGCCGGGAATCGGGAGTTGGGAATCGGGAATGGGTAGAGCGGCCTGCTGGCATGCCCGGAGATACTGGGCGGTGCCAGATGCAGCTTTTTCAATTCCCGATTCTCCATTCCCGATTCCTGGCGCTTACGCGCCTAGCGCCGCTTGATCGACGTTCGAATACACATCCTGCACGTCGTCCAGGTCTTCGAGCATATCGAGCAGCTTGCGGACCTGCAGGGCGGTGTCGCCGTCAACGGCGATGTCGTTTTCGGCGCGGAAGGTGATTTCCGCATGCACCGGCTCCAGGCCGGCGGCGGCGAGCGCCTGCTTGACCTGGGCAAAGGCGTCCGGGGCGGTCAGCACGTCGATGGCGCCGTCTTCCGGGTACACCACCACGTCGTCGGCGCCGGCTTCGATGGCCGCGTCGGTGAGGGTGTCTTCGTCGGTGCCGGCGGCAAAGCTGAGCACGCCCAGGCGCTTGAACATGAAGGCCACCGAGCCGTCGGTGCCCATGTTGCCGCCGCACTTGCTGAAGGCATGCCGCACGTCGGCCACCGCGCGCACGCGGTTGTCGGTGAGGCAGTCCACGATCACCGCCACGCCGCCGGGGGCATAGCCCTCGTAGCGCACTTCTTCGTATTCCACGCCTTCCAGCTCGCCGGTGGCTTTCTTGATGGCGCGTTCGATCACATCCTTGGACATGTTCGACGACAAGCCCTTGTCCACCGCCACGCGCAGGCGCGGGTTGTTGGCCGGATCACCGCCGCCGCCGCGTGCAGCCACGCTGATCTCGCGGATGATCTTGGTGAACATCTTGCCGCGTTTGGCGTCGGAGGCGTTCTTGCGGCCTTCGATCGAGGGGCCTCTACCCATGGGTGGTTCCAGACTGGCTTGGATGACAGGGCGCGGATTTTACCTGATTGCTCGCCCGCACCGGGGCGGCAGCGTTCAGTGGCGGACTCAGTGGCGAAATCGGCCGGTGCGCAGGAAGCTCAGCGCCTGCTGCGCGGCCTCGGGCGAACGTAACAGACCGCTATGACTTGCCGGCACCACGCAATGGTCGCGCAGCCCGGGCAGGCGGGTTTCGGCCAGTGCCACGGTGCCGTCCGAGCCGCCGTCCAGCGGCGCCAGCCAGCGCCCGACCCCGCGCGCAACATTGCCGGCGACCTGACCGATCTCGGCCTCGCCCTCCCACTGCATGAAACCCTGCTGCAGCAGGGCAGCGCTACGCCCCAACGCCCATCGCCCGCCACGTTGGGCCAGGCCGCGCGCGGCGGCGCTGCCGCATAACGGCGAGCCCAGGCAGACCACACGGCGCACCGGCAGCTCGGGCGCCGCGCGCAGGGCCTGCAACGCCATCAGCCCGCCCAGGCTGTGACAGACCAGCAGTTGCGCGCCGGTCGTCTGCAGGCGTTCGATCAGCCGCGGTACCGCCTGCGCGGGGCCGCCGAGCACGCTGGCGTAGCCGAACAGCGCAGGCGCCAGGCCCTCTGCACGCAATCGACGCGCGAGCGGCAGCAGCCAGTGCGCGGTATTCCAGATGCCGTGCACCAGCAGTACGTCGGCAGTTGCGGTGGTCGGTGCCGTGCGCGGGGTGCGTCTGGATGCAGCTGGAAATGCCGAGAAGCTGCTAGGCATCAGCGCGGTTTCCAGGACGTGGCACGCGATCGCCGGGCTGCTGCGGACGGCGCCTGCATGCGCTCAGTCGGCCGCGACGATCGGCTTGCGGCGCAGGATGTGCTCGCGATCGACAATCTTGCCGACCGGGAAGTCGTACTCGCCGACTTTTTCGAATCCGTAGCGGGCGTAGAAACGTTGCGCACCGAAATTTTCCGACCACACGCCGATCCACAGCGTGCGTGGGCCGTTGCGTTCCAGCCATTCCAGTGTGGTTTCGAACAGGCGGCTGCCCCAGCCGCTGTTCTGGTAGTCCTTCAGCAGATACAGCCGCTTGAGCTCCCCATCGCCGGGGCGCACGTCTTCATGCGGCAGCCCGCACGGGCCGGCGGCGGCGTGGCCGACCAGCAGGTTGTCCATCTCCAGCAGCCAGATCGCGTAGTCCGGATGCGCCAGTACGATGCGCGCGCGCTCGACCGCATAGGTCTCCTCGAGAAAACCGCGCAGGTCTTCTTCCGGATACAGATGCCCGAAGGTTTCGGTAAAGGTCTGTGCGGCCAGCAGCGATAACGCTTCGGCATCGTCCGGTGTGGCGCGGCGGATGCGGGTCATGCGGGGCCTCTCGTGCCTGGTTGATCTGCCAGCTTCTCGCATGCAGACGCGCTACCGCAAGCGGGGATTGGGGATTGGGGATTGGGGATTGGGGATTGGGTGAATCGGGAATCGGGAATCGGGAAAGCATCTGCGATGCGTGGATTCCGCGTGTGCAGGATTCGGCATGGGCGCTGACGGGTTCAACCAAGCGCGCACGACCGGCTCCGCATGGCACCGCGCAGGAAAGATAAACACTGCGAGGGATGGCTATCTACTTGCGGAGCTCAGGCGCGCTTGGGACGGACCTGCAGGACGCACTGCCGCCGGTGATCGGCGGCGGTGCCCCGTGCGCAACACCCAGCCGGCGCTAACGGTTCCACCAAAGCGCGCAGCGCTGGCTGCGCTGGGCGCCTTGTACAAATGACCACGCACACGGCATGGCCATCTGCTAGCGCAGGTCAGACCTGCTTCGGCCGCACCTGCACGTGCACTTCGGCCAGCTGCTCGGCCGGAATCGGCGACGGGGCGTCGGTCATCAGATCCTGCGCGCCAGTGGTCTTGGGGAACGGGATCACGTCGCGGATCGATTCGGTGCCGGCCATCAATGCAGCGATGCGGTCGATGCCGAAGGCGATGCCGCCGTGCGGCGGTGCGCCGTAGTTCAAGGCATCCAGCAGGAAGCCGAACTTGGCGCGCGCTTCTTCTGCACCGATGCCCAGCAGCTCGAACACCGCGCTCTGCATGTCCGGGCGGTGGATACGGATCGAGCCGCCGCCGATCTCGTTGCCGTTGAGCACCATGTCGTAACCGCGCGACACCGCCGTGCGGGCGTTGGCGCGCAGGTCGGCGATGTCGTCCACGGCCGGCGCGGTGAAGGGGTGATGCAGGGCGACGTAGCGCTGCGCCTCCTCGTCCCATTCGAACATCGGGAAGTCGGTGACCCACAGCGGTGCCCAGGTGTCGGCGACCAGCTTGAAATCCTTGCCGGCCTTCAGGCGCAATGCACCCATGAAATCGGACACGGTGTTATAGCCGCCTGCACCGAAGAACACGATGTCGCCGTTGCCGGCACCGACGTGCGCGAGTAGCGCAGCAAACGCCTCTTCGGAGAAGAACTTGGCGATCGGCGAGCTGACTTCGCCGGTTTCCGACAGCTTGATGTAGGCCAGGCCCTTGGCGCCGTACTTGGCGGCGTGCGCGGCGTACTCGTCGATCTGCTTGCGCGACAGCGCGGCACCGCCGGGGATACGCAGCGCGGCCACACGGCCGTCGGCATCGTTGGCGGCGGCGGTGAATACCGGGAATTCACTGGACTTGACCAGCTCGGCCACATCGACCAATTCCAGCGCGATGCGCAGGTCCGGCTTGTCCGAGCCGTAGCGACGCATCGCCTCGGCCCAGGTCATGCGCGGGAACTGCACTGCCAGCTCGACATCCACCACTTCCTTGAAGATGGCGCGGATCATGTCTTCGACAAAATCCTGCACGTCGCGCTCGCGTACGAAGGCGAACTCCATGTCGAGCTGGGTGAATTCCAGCTGGCGATCGGCGCGCAGCGCTTCGTCGCGGAAGCAGCGCGCGATCTGGTAGTAACGGTCGAAGCCGGCCACCATCAGGATCTGCTTGAACAGCTGCGGGCTCTGCGGCAAGGCGTAGAACTCGCCCGGATGCATGCGCGCCGGCACCAGGAAGTCGCGTGCGCCTTCCGGGGTGGCCTTGGTCAGAATCGGGGTTTCGATGTCCTGGAAATCGCGCGCATCCAGATGCCGGCGCAGCGCCTGCACCAGCTTGATGCGGGTGCGCTGCATGCGCTGCATTTCCGGACGACGCAGGTCCAGATAGCGGTACTTCAGGCGGGTTTCTTCGCCCGGGTTCTCATGCGCATGGAACGGCAGCGGCGCGGCCTTGTTGAGGATGGTGATACGCGTGGCGATCACTTCGACCTTGCCGCTGCGCAGCTTGTCGTTGACCGCATGCCGCGCACGCACCACGCCTTCGACCTGCAGCACGTCTTCGTAGCCCAGGCTGGCGGCCACCGGGAACACCTCGGCGTTCTCCGGTTCCACCGTCACCTGCACGATGCCTTCGTGGTCGCGCAGGTCGATGAAGCACACGCCGCCCAGGTTGCGGGCCACGTCGGTCCAGCCGGCGAGAGTGACGGTTTGGCCGATCATGGTCTCGTCGACCAGGCCGCAGAAGTGGGTACGCATCGAAAGCTCCGCTGAAAACCCGACGCAGGACAGCGCCGGAGAGCCGGATATTCTGGGGCCGGCGAGCGGCAGGAGCAAATGCGCGGGCGCTCATGGTCGCTTAAGTCAGCGCCCGGCTGAATAGGCGCAACGCCCCTCCCGCACCAAGGACGACACGATGCTGCGCACTGCCCTGCTGCTCTCCGGCTTCGGCCTGATCTCCCTGACCGGCCTGCTCACCAGCATTCCAGCCGCGGCGCAGGACCGCGGCTGGAACGGCCCCAGCATCACCTGCTCAAGCAACGACAACCGCCGCCGCGAGTGCGATACGCCGTTCCGCGGCCGCGCGGTGCTGGTCGAAAACATCTCCGGCACGCGCTGCATCGAAGGCCGCAACTGGGGCAGCGACCGCGGCCGCGTGTGGGTGGACAACGGCTGCCGCGCGCGCTTTGTCGATGGCCGCAGCGGGGGCGGCGGCTGGGGCGGCAACAACGGCGGCGCTGGCGGGGTCGCAGGCACGGTGCGCTGCGAGAGCAACGACCAGCGCCAAAAGATCTGCGATACCGGTTGGCGCCGCGCCATGCTGGTGCGCCAGCTCTCCAACACGCCCTGCGTGGAAGGCCGCAACTGGCGCCAGGACGGGGGCCGGATCTGGGTGGACGACGGCTGCCGGGGCGAGTTTGCGCAAGCGCGCGGCGGCGGTTGGGACCGTGGCGATGGCGGCTACGGTGGCCGCGACGACCGCCCGCGTAACGATTACGCCATCACCTGCAGCAGCGACGACCGCCGCCTGCGCACCTGCGCCTGGGATGGCCGCTACGGCCGTCCGGTGCTGACCCGCCAGTTGTCCGACACCCGCTGCGAAGAGGGCCGCAGCTGGGGCTACGACGAGCGCCGCGCGACGGTGTGGGTGAATGACGGTTGCCGGGCGCGGTTTGAGGCGCGTTGAGGGATCGCGCGTTGAAGCAATGCGTGCGCGGGCCGGTCCTGGATGGGTTCGGGATCGGCCTGCGCGCCCCACCTGTCATCGATCGATTGGCAGATGACACGCGTTCCCGGGGAGAGAGTGCGCTACTGCGACGCTGTTTGATCAGGTCTCCAGCTGGAGACGCGCGTCCTGGGACCGCAGACGATGCCGACTGCCCGGCCAATCGACCGGCTCAACTTCCCCAAGGCGCGGGCGGCAAAGCAACCGGCTGGGTGAGATCGAATTCGACCCGGAACAGCCGGCCGCCTTGGCGGCTCAGTTCGTAGACGACGCGGCGGCCGGGCTGGATTTCCATCGCCCAGGTATTACTCAGCGAAGCGGTCGAGCCAAGGCGTTTGAATAGCGCGATGGATTCGGCATCGACCGGGAATTCCTGCCGGTTCGCGCTGCCTGCATCGATGGTAGCGCCGCCGTATTGGGTCAATGCGTCCGCGCTGCCGTCGGCATGCCGATGATCGTGCTTGAGGCCCAAACCGCTGCTGGTGCGGGTCAGCACCCAGGTGCGCGAGTGGTCGTCGCCCACGTGGAACGGCACGCGCAGTTCGCGTGCAGGGTCGTCGCAGCCGCGCACATGCATCACCAGTGGCTTGCCGACAAAGGCGCTCGGGGCGGTGGATGCGGGCGTGTCGATAAGCACGCGGCCGGCGAAGGCTTGGCCGCAGTGCACAGCGAGCGCAGCCAGGAAGCGGTCGGCGGGTACGGCGCTCATCGGTGTGGGCGACGTCGCAGACGTGGACTTGGACCTGGAAGAAGTGGCGCATCCGGTCACGGCAGCGACCAGCATCAGCACGGCAAGCCCTGGAGTGGCCAACGAAACGCGGTGAGCGAGCGCTGTTCTCAGCGACGCGCCGCTCTCCGGCCTGCGCGTGCGGCCGTGGATCATGCCGGATCGGATGCTGGCTTGGACGCAGGCTTGGCGGCGGGTTTGCTCTCGGCGGCTGCGGCCGGCTTGGCTTCGCCACCGCTGCTGCTCTCGGTGAGGTTTTTCTTCTTCTCGCCTGCCGACTTGAAGTCGGTTTCGTACCAGCCGCTACCGGACAGACGGAACGAGGGCGCGGTGATCTGGCGCTTGATCGTGGCCGCCGCGCAGGCCGGGCAGGTCTGCGGATCGGGGTCGGCCATCTTCTGCAGGCGGTCGAAGGCGTGACCGCAGGTGGTGCACTGGAAACCGTAGATGGGCATGGCAGGATCAGCTGATGATGATGCAGGGGCGCAGATTCTAGTCGTATGCGGGCAAGCAGGTGCAGCAACCGTCTGCGCGGCGGGCACGCGGGAGCTTGTTGCGGGCAACAAGCATCGATCAATCGTCGCTTTGTCACACCTGCACGCCGACGGCACACGTTCAACGCCGCGGTTGCCGCCTGCAGATGCAAACGCCAACTGCGCATGCCGACGTCTCGAGCAAACGTGACGAGTCGTTGTCAGGTCAGCGAAATTGCGCGGAAGACAGCGTTCGTCCTGCAGCGCGCAGACAACCGGCACGTTGCGCCGACTTGACGACTACCAGCGACTGTCGGGAGTCGCAGAGGAGCCACTTGAATCAGCCTGCCACACACGTTTCGATCAAGCCGCCACACAGCGGCCTGCTACACTCGAACACGTGATCGACGCGCCTTTTCCCCCACAAGAGCCGCATCCATGTTGCGACTGACCGCCTTATTGCTGGGCGTGGCCCTGTTGCTGACCGGCAGCGGGCTGCTCGGCACCTTGCTTGCCGTGCGCGGTGGTCAAGCCGGCTTTGATGCGCGTGCGCTGGGCCTGATCATGTCCGGGTATTTTGCCGGCTTCTTTCTCGGCACCTTCTTCGCGCCGCCACTGATTCGCCGCATCGGGCATATCCGTGCGTTTGCTTTTTATGCGGCATTGGCCGCCATTGCAGTGCTGCTGCATCCGATCTGGTTGAACGCCTGGGGCTGGGGATTGCTGCGATTGGTCACCGGCGCGGCCCTGGTCGGCCTGTACACGGTGATCGAAAGCTGGCTCAACGCCGAGCCGGATGCGCGCCGACGCAGCCGGGTGTTTTCGGTGTACATGGCGATCAATCTGTCCGCGTTGGCGCTGGGCCAGATCCTGCTCACGGCCGGCGATGCAACTGCGCCGGCGATGTTCACGCTGACGGCGATCCTGATTTGCGCGGCGGTCATGCCGGTGATGACCACGCGACTGATTCCGCCTGAGGTGCCGCACGTGTCGCGTTTGCGCCTGAAAACGCTCTACGCATTGGCGCCGGTGGCGACCATTGGCGCGGGGTTGTCGGGCTTGGCAATGGGCGCGTTCTGGGGCTTGTTGCCGGTGTACGCCAACCGCATCGGGCTGGATGCCGATGGCGTGGCGATGTTCATGCTCACCGCGATCATCGGCGGCGCGGTGTTGCAATGGCCGATCGGGCGCATCAGCGATGGCCATGACCGGCGCATCGGGCTGGTCACGGTGAGTGTGCTGGCGGCCGGCATTGCGATTGCCGCCGCGCTGCCGATGGTGCAGTCGCAGACCACCATGCTGTTCGTGTTGTTCTTCGTGTACGGCGGATTGGCATTCTCGCTGTATCCGTTTGCGGTGGCGCACATGCTCGATTATCTGCCGCGCGAAGATCTGCTCTCCGGCTGCAGCAGTTTGTTGCTGGTGCATGGCGTGGGCGCGGCGATCGGCCCGGCATTGGCCGGCGGCGCAATGCAGAAATTCGGGCCTGCGGCACTGCCGGTGTACTTTGCTGTGATGCTGCTGGCATTGGCCGGCTTCACGCTGGCGCGCTTGCTGCGCTTCACGCGCCGCCGCACCCATCCGATCTCCTTCCGCCCGATGCTGCGTACGACGCCATCGGCGCTGGAATTGATGCCGGAAACGCAGCAGACCGAAGCGGCGCCACGCACCCAAAATGGCTGACAGAACTAATACGCCTTGGTCTATTGCAGAGCGGATGATCAGGGAATTTGCTGCGGGGGCTGATCTGCGGCTTGGCTGCAGGGCCCTTGCCCGCCCACCATCGCGGGACACGCCGCCACTTACGCGGCATCCATGCCGCGTAAGGTCCCGCGACGGTGAGCGGGCAAGGACCAGTCGAGAGTGTCGGTGTGCATGGTGCAAGCAGTGCGTCGCGTGCCTCTAGCTCGCTAGCTCACATGTAGTTATGCGAGCAGCATTGGCAAGCCAAGGCAACTCGCGAGAAGGCCAGCCTTTTTAACCAGCTACCGACTAACTCTCTGGTGCGGTGTCCTTACCGATTGCGGGACCGTGTGGCGGCATGGATGCCGCCACCGAGCCTCCAGGGACGGATTCACGGCGTGTCCCGCAAGCGGTGAGGGCACCGCGCACTCGACTAGCCATGCCTTTGACCTAAGCCCTTGACTGCATCTACAACGGCGCAACGATTCCAAATTTATCGTCTTGGAGTGAATAGACCACGCTGCCGCACGACATTCGGGGTGTTTTGAAACCAACCTGACCTGGAATATCCAAACACCGCCAGATCGTCGTCGTCCTGGCGGTGAGGTTTTACCCATCTACCCGTGATCGCGGCCTCACCTGTAGCGCGGTCATCATCACGCAACGCAAGTGCGGGAGTCTTCGCAGACTCCCTCCCCGCTTGTTGGATTGCAATGGATTCGACGTCTTCATCGCGCATGCGCCATCCGGCCACGCTCGCGCTGCTGCTGGTTCCACTCACCCTGCCCGCCTACGCACAGCAGGTCCCGGATGGCGCCGCGTCTGGACCGGCCGCGGCCGAACCGACCAACGCTGGCGAACAGGTGTCTACGCTGGACCAGGTGCAGGTCGTGGGCCAGGCGATGACCTATTCCAAGACCACCGTCAGCAAGGAAATGCTGGACCGCCAGTTCGTGCTCGGCAGCGTCAACGATGCGCTCAACGAACTGCCTGGCGTGGTGGTGACCGAGGCCGATGCGTTCGGCTCGTCGGACTGGGGCACGCAGATCAGCATGCGCGGCTTTGTCAGCAATCGCGATACGCAGCAGATCGGCACCACGATCGACGGCGTGCCCAACGGCGGCTCGGCGTATGGCGGCGGCTCCAAGGCCAACCGCTTCATCGACATGCCGGATCTGGAAACGGTGGAAGTCAGCCAGGGCACCGCCGACATTGCCTCGCGCTCCAATGAGGCGCTGGGCGGCACCTTGAATTACCTCACCGGCGAGCCGCTGGAAACACAGCGCGTGCGCGTGATCGGCGGCATCGGCGACAACCAGGGGCGCAAGTATTACGCGCGCTACGACACCGGCGTGCTCGGCGGCAACACGCGCGCCTGGGTCAGCGGCTCGTCCGCGCGCAACGACGACTGGATCGACGGCAGCGGCCACACCAGCCGCGATCACCTGGCCGGCAAATTCGTCAGTACCTTGAGCAAGTGGACACTCAGCGGCTATCTGTCGTACGACGATGCCGACGAATCCGAATACACCAGCGTGACGCCCGAGCAGTTCGCGCGCGATCCCGAGCACGATCTGTTGACCGGCACGCTCACCGGCATTCCGTATCTGGACCAGAACTACCGCTCCGGCTCGCGCGCCTTGCGCAAGAATACGTTTGGCTATCTGCGCGGCGCCTTCGATGGGGGCAACGGCTTCAAGACCACGCTCACCAGCTACGCGCATCGCATGCAAGGCCGTGGCGACTGGATTCCGCCGTATCTGGTGGACGTGACCAACGACGGTGCGGGCGCGCCGGAATCCGAAGCGCGTGGCGGCAACACCGTGTATGCCGGCAGCGACCTGGGCAAGCTGTATTACCTCACTCCGGGCGGCGCAGCCGCGACGATGCTGGCCGGTTGCGCCGGTAGCGATGCGGTACCGGCCGAATCCAACCCGGCCTGCTATCCCGCAGGCTCGGTGCCGGTGCAGTCGTATCGCCACAGCCACTACGACAACCACCGTGCCGGCGCGATGGCGGATGTGGAATGGCGCGCGGATCTGGGCGCCATGGACAACACCGTGCGTGCCGGTGCGTGGCTGGAACGTTACGACCGTAGCGTCACCCGCGACTGGCATCGCCTGCTCAATGTGGGCACCAATATCAGCTTCGATCATCAGCCGTACTGGGTGCAGTTCAAGGACGCATACCAGACCGACGAGCAGATGTATTACGTGGAAGATGTGATGCGCTATGGCGCGTTTGCATGGCGGGTGGGCGTCAAGCAGTTCTTCGTCGACCAGACCCGCGACCGCCGCATCGGCGATGCGCAGCATGTTGAATCGGATTCGCATTCGGACCCGCTGCTGTCGGCCGGCCTGACCTGGACCACCCCGGTGCAAGGGTTGGAAGCGTTTGCCGGTTACTCGCAAAATTTCGCCGCGATTCCGTCCGGAGTGCTGGGCGAAACCGACCCGGTCGCGCTGAGCCGCGTGCAACCGGAAACCGCGGACAACGTCGAGCTCGGCCTGCGCATCAGCCGCTGGCCGTTGACCGGCAGCGTGACGCTGTACGACATCCGTTTCGATAACCGCATCGTGTATGTGCCGGCCAACTTCGTCACCGGCATCGACTATCTCGGCGAAACCGATGGCGTGTACGAAAACTTCGGCGGCGTGCATGCGCGCGGTGTGGAGGCAGCGCTGGGTTATGGCTGGGACAACGGCTGGCGCATCAACGGTGCCTACACCTATAACAAGGCCGATTACTTGGGTAGCGGCGATGCCGCGCGCGATGCTGCGCTGGAGATCACGCCCGGCGCGCAGGTGATCGGCCAACCGCGCAACACCTTGGTCCTGTCGGCCGACTGGCGCGGGCAGGCGTGGCGCTTTGGCGTCTCCGGGCGTTATCTGGGCAAGCGCTAT
Organism: Xanthomonas hortorum; assembly: GCF_011305375.1. Taxonomy (GTDB): domain Bacteria; phylum Pseudomonadota; class Gammaproteobacteria; order Xanthomonadales; family Xanthomonadaceae; genus Xanthomonas; species Xanthomonas hortorum_E. Next base: position 103,909 of record NZ_VCME01000001.1, on the reverse strand, counting down.
CTGGATGCATCCAACCGCGCCGCACTCGACGGGGTGACCACCTTCGATGCGAACCTGGGCGTGGAACTGTCGCAGCTGACGTCGCAGCTGCAGGGCCTGCAACTGGCACTCAACGTCAGCAATCTCACCGACAAGCGTTATCTGGAAGGTGTGGACGGCAGCGACAGCGCGTTTATCGGCGCACCGCGCACGGTTGGTTTGACGTTGACGCTGGATCTCTAGCGTAGACGGCGCATTGCCGACCTGCGCGGGATGGTTTTTGCGACGTGCAGGGAGCGGGTCGGCTAAAGGCACGCCACCCGATCCGCTCCCTGCGTCGCCTCCTGCACAAGGGCAAAGGGACATGACCGGCAGTTTGCAGGCAGGCAAGAGAACACACACGCTGACGAGTTGGGTACGCTCGACCCGCTCCAGCGCAAACAGGATTGGCGCGCCAACCAGGTGACACGATGATCGATCTTCCCCGCCGCCGCGTGTTGCAGACCGGACTCGCCGGTGCCGCGGCCGCGTTATTGCCCAGCATCGCGCGCGCCGCGGCCATCGCGCCGGACCGTCGCAGCGGCACGTTGGAAGACCTGCAGCATGTGGTGATCCTGATGCAGGAAAACCGCGCCTTCGATCATTACTTCGGCGCGCTGCCCGGCGTGCGCGGGTTCGGCGATCGTTTTCCGATTCCTGCTCCACCACTGCCAGGTGTGCCTGCACGCACGGTGTGGCTGCAGCCCAGCGAAGATGGCAGCCAGTGGCTGACGCCGTTTGCGCTGGATACTGCGGCGCAGTTCGGCTTCATGCGCGTGCAAGGCACTCCGCATAGCTGGGTGGATGCGCAACGCGCCTGGGACCACGGCCGGCTCGGGCATTGGGCCGCCGCCAAGCACAATCACGCCCTGGGGTATTACGGGCGCGCGGATATTCCGTTTCAGTACGCGCTCGCCGATGCCTTCACCATTTGCGATGCGTACCACGCCTCGATCCAGACCGGCACCAACTCCAATCGCGTATTTTTGTGGAGCGGCGGCAACGACCCGCAGGCGCGCGCCGGTGGGCCGGTGATCGGTAACTCGCACGACAACTTCCCGGAGCTGGGCGGTTTCGCCGAGCCGTATCACTGGACGACATACGTCGAGCATCTTCAGAAAGCGGGTGTGTCCTGGCAGATCTATCAGGACATGCGCGACAACTTCACCGACAACCCGCTGGCGGGCTTTGCGCCGTTTCGGCAGGCGTTCAGTGCTGCGCCGGGGCATGATGCGCAACTGCGCGCGCGTGGCGTGAGCACGCGCGGTGTTGAGCAATTGCGTGCCGATGTGCTTGGCGGGCAACTGCCGTCGGTGAGTTTCATCATTGCCGATGCGGCCGGCAGCGAGCATCCGGATCCCTCCAGCCCTGCGCAAGGCGCGGCCTACACCGCACGCGTGCTGGATGCGCTGACCGCCGATCCGCAGGTATGGAGCCGCACCGCACTGCTGTTGATGTTCGACGAGAACGACGGCTTTTTCGATCACATGCCGCCGCCGGCGCCACCGTCGCCGGATCCGCGTGCGGCCGCCGGTTTTGCGGGTGCATCCAGCATTGCCACCGACGACGAATACCACCGTCAGCCAGCACCCGGCGAGCAAAAAGTGGATCTACCGGAACTGCGTGGCCGCCCCTATGGACTGGGCCCGCGTGTGCCGCTGTACGTGATCTCGCCATGGAGCCGCGGCGGCTGGGTGGATTCGCAGGTGTACGACCACACCTCGGTATTGCGCCTGCTGGAACGCCGCTTCGGCGTGCCGGCGCCGGAGATCACGCCATGGCGGCGTGCAGTCTGCGGCGATCTCACCACCGCATTCGATTTTAGTACCGCGGATGCGCGCCCGTTCGTCGCTGCATTGCCCGATGTCAGCGCCACTGCAGCGCGCGCGGCAGCGATGCGCGAGCACACGTTGCCGCCGCTGCCTGTTTCGTTGCAAGCGCCGCAGCAGCCATTCGGTGTACGGCGTTCGCGCGCAGTGCCGTATCGCCCGACTGTGCAACTGACTTATGTGCAGGAGCGCGGCGACGTGGTGCTGCGCATGTCCAACAACGGTGCTGCGGTCGTGCTGCACGTCTACGACCGCTACGACCTGGCGGCGATTCCGCGTCGCTACACGCTCGGCAACGGTGCCACGTTGGAAGGCAGCTGGAGCACCTACGACGGTCGCTACGATCTGTGGTTGCTCGGCCCCAATGGCTTCCATCGTCACTATCGCGGCGATCTCAGCGCTGCGCTACTGCTGGCCGATATTACGCAGGACGCCAACGATCCAGCCGCGTTGTCGCTCTTGCTGCACAATCCCGGCACCACCGCAGTGCAGGTGGCGTTGCAACCGGCGGCCTATGCGAATGCGCAGCCACGCGAGCAACTGACCGTGGCGCCGGGCAGCACGCAGCGACGCAGCTGGAAGGCCGCAGCAAGCGGCGGCTGGTACGACCTGTGGCTGGAGCAGGATGGTGCGCGTCAACGCCTGGCAGGTCGCGTCGAAACCGGCGCCGATAGCGTGAGCGATCCGGCGATGGGTGGGCCGGCGCAGTTGTATCAGACCGAATTGACCCATGCGCCAGGATCTTGAGTGATCGATGCTGCGGCTTGACTGGATAGGCCGGATTGGCCAGACCGTCGATGTCGAGATCCTCCACTGCGGCCATGGTCTCGTCGGCTGATGTCGACCCACAGGCTTTCGCGCACTTTGGGTATCGGCATCGCGCTTGATCAGGATTTAGAGCGGCTAACAAAACTACTTTACGCCAGTCCACTGCAGGCCGGCTGATCTGCTGCCTGGCTGCAGGGCCCTTGCCCGCCCACCATCGCAGGACACGCCGCAAGTACATCCATGTAGGCTCTTACGCGGCATCCATGCCGGGTACGGTCCGGTGGGGGGGCAAGGACCAGTCGAGATGGTCGGTGTGTATGGTTTTAAACAACGCAACCGATCAACTCTCTGGTGCGGTGTCCTCGCCGCTTGCGGGACCGTGTGGCGGCATGGATGCCGCCACCGAGCCCCCAGGGACGGGTTTACGGCGTGTCCCGCGAGCGGTGAGGGCACCGCGCATTCGACCCACTCAGCGTTTGATCTGGACTTTTGACTGCATCCACCAAGATGCGGCCGACAAAACCACTGCACTCACTTTCAGGCGCTCGCTCGCTAGGTTTTGTTAGCCGCTCTTAGTCACTGGCGTCGAAAAAACGCCCGCCGCGCTGCTTGCAGACATGGCCTCGAGGCGGAGTGCAGCAACTGCAGTCCGCTGCAGACACTGCGTCGACCTCCAACAGCCGACCACGCTGGTTCGCAGCTTGCAGAGCGGCAATTCGATCGCGCTGTGAAACGGGCCGCTCCAGAGCAACCCGCCGCGCACGCATCAAGCAGACACGTGGCTCGCCACTGCCTTTAACGCCGCATCGCGCGCATCGCTGTCGACGCTGGCGCCATTCAAGTACGTGGTGAGCAGCAGTGGTGCCCTGCCCTTCGGTGGCCAGAGGATGGCGATGTCGTTGCGGGTGTCGGTGCCGTTGCTGCCGGTCTTGTCGCCGATCTTCCAGCTGCGCGGCAGGCCCGCGCGCAGGCAGGTATCGCCGGTGCGGTTGTCGATCATCCAGTCGTTCAGTTGCTTGCGCGAGGAAGGTTGCAAGGCATCGCCGAGCAGCAGCGTGCGCAGCGTTAAAGCCATCGCGGCCGGGGTGGTGGTGTCGCGCGGGTCGTCCTGGGCGAACCGATTCATCTCCGGCTCGTGACGGTCGCTGCGGGTCTGGGTATCGCCGATGCCGCGCAGGAAAGCAGTCAGGCCTTGCGGATCGCCGACCAGCGGGAACAACAGGTTGGCGGCCGGGTTGTCGCTGTAGATCATCGTGGCCCGGCACAGCTCGGCCACGCTGAGCGAACCGCCGACATGGCGCTCGGTCACCGGCGCATGCGACAGCATGTCCGAGGCACGGATTTTGACCCGTTGCGCCAGCGTCAGCTTGCCCTGGTCCACCCGCTGTAATACTGCCGCAGCCAATACAAATTTGAAGGTACTGCACATCGGAAATCGCTCGTCTTCGCGCTGCCCGAAGTGCTTGCCGGTGGCGCTGTCGAGCAGGCCGATACCCAGGCGGCCACCGGTGCCACGTTCGATCTCGGCCCAGCGTGCCCGCAGCAGATCGCCCGTTGGCTCGTGCAATGTCGCCACACGGGAGAGCGGCCATGCGGATTTGGACGCCGCAAGCAACACACTCGCACCGGTCACGGACAGGAACTGCCGTCGGTTCAACATGGGGCCACCTCATTGGGAGAGCCCGCAGTATCGATGCAGGCGAAGCAGCCGACCATCGCGATGTTTCGATCCCAGGCATGAATTGAACTAATCTCTACGCATGCCCCGGCCCCGCCTCCCGCTCAATGCCCTGCGCGCCTTCGAGGCCGCTGCGCGTCATCAGAACCTGACCCGCGCGGCCGGCGAGCTGTGCGTGAGCCAGGCCGCACTCAGCCACCAGATCAAGGCACTTGAACAGCAGCTGGGCACCAACCTGTTCCACCGCCTGCCACGCGGCGTGGCGCTCACCGACGAGGGCGCGGCGTTGGCTCCGGTGCTGGGCGAGGCCTTCGACCGCATTGCTGCCACCCTGGAGCGCTTTGCCGATGGCCGCTATCGCGAGGTACTCAGCGTCGGCGTGGTGGGCACCTTCGCCACCGGCTGGTTGCTGCCGCGCGTGGATGCCTTTCATGCGGCGCATCCGGAGATCGAGCTGCGTCTGTCGACCCACAACAACCGCGTCGATCTGGCTGGCGAAGGGCTGGATCTAGCGATCCGTTTCGGCGATGGCGACTGGCACGGGCAGATCGCCCATGCGCTGATGGAGGCGCCGTTTGCACCGGTCTGCGCGCCGGCAATCGCGCGCGCGTTGCGCACGCCGGCCGATCTGGCACAGGTGCAATTGCTGCGCTCGTATCGACTGGACGAGTGGCCGCAGTGGTTTCGCGCGGCGGGTGCGACCGAGGTCGCAGCGCGCGGTGCGATGTTCGATTCGTCGCTGACATTGGCCAGCGCCGCGGCGGCAGGTGCCGGGGTGGCGTTGTTGCCGTTGCCGATGTTTCGCCAGGATCTGGATGCAGGGCGCCTGGTGTGCCCGTTCCCGATCAGGATCGACGCTGGACGCTATTGGCTGACCCATCTGCGTTCGCGGCCGGCCGGAGCCGCCGCGCTCAGCTTTCACCGCTGGCTAGCGCAAACCATTTCCGCATGAGCGGTCCAGTGGCGCCTGTTCCCTCTGGACCGGCGCAGAAGAATCGGCACGCCGACACATTCTCTGTTGGCCACTTGGTTTAGAGATGAAAGAAGTGATGAAAACGAATAGCTGCGATAGTTTTATTCCCGGAAACTGAGGGCTACGTTGGGCTCCCATCCCGCATCGGGCAGACCCATGATCACGCCTTCGCACCTTCTTCGTTTCTCGCTATGTATCGGCGCATGTGTTGCTGCCGCCAACGCAACAGCGCAAGCCACTGCCCCTGGAACAACCTCGCCTCCCGCAACGAACGCCGCTGCCCAGCAGGATCCCGCGCCCACGCCCAGCTTCGAACAATGGTTGGTCGACTTCCGCCAGCGTGCGCTTGCTGCCGGCATTGAAACAACCACGCTAGACACTGCATTCGCTGGCGTCACACCCGATCCATCGGTGCAGGCACTGGATCAGCAGCAGCCCGAATTCACCCGCTATCTCTGGGATTATCTCGACGACCGTGTCACACCGTCCGCCATCCAGGAAGGACAGCAACTGCTGATCAGCCAGCGCGCCCTCTTTCAAAAGTTGCAGCAGCAATACGGTGTGGATCCGGGCATCCTGACAGCCATCTGGAGCATGGAAAGCGAGTACGGCAAACAGATCGGCGACCGCTACGTGATCCGTTCGCTGGCGACGCTGGCGCATGAGGGTCGGCGCACCCGCTATGGCAATACGCAACTGCTTGCGGCGTTGCAGATCCTGCAGACGGAAAAAGGCGTCGATCGATCGCAGTTTGTGGGCTCATGGGCCGGCGCCATGGGACAGACGCAATTCATTCCCAGCACCTATCGCGACTACGCGGTCGACGACGATGGGGACCACAAACGCGATGTGTGGAATTCCAGTGCGGATGCGTTGGGCTCTGCCGCGAATTATCTCAAGCAGAGCAACTGGAGCAGCGCTGTTCCCTGGGGCCAGGAAGTGCATCTGTCAGCCGGCTTCGACTACGCGCAGGCCGACCTGACGATCAAGAAAACCGTTGCCCAATGGCTGCGCCAGGGTGTGGTGTGTGGCAGCAAGCCGATTGCGCCCGCACTGGCCCAGGAACAGGCATCGGTGCTTTTGCCCACAGGGTATCGCGGCCCGGCTTTCCTGGTGTTCGACAATTTCCGCAGCATTCTGCGTTACAACAATTCCACCGCCTATGCGCTGGCGGTCGGTCTGCTGGCCGATGGCTATGCGGGTGGAGCCGGGGTCGAGCAGCCCTGGCCCAAAGACGATCCGCCGCTTAATAGCGTGGCAGAGATCACCGAGCTGCAGCAGCGGCTTACCGACAAGGGATTCGACGTGGGCGGCGTCGACGGTGCGCTGGGGGCGCGAACTCGCCAGGGAATCCGTGCATTCCAGCGCAGCCAGCAGTTGCCGCAGGACGGTTATGCCAGCAGCGCTTTGCTAGCGCGGCTGCGGGCACGCTGATCGCGTCATCGCACCGCCAGGCCATACTGACCACCGGTCCGGCCCATGCTGCGGCTGCTCATGCAGCGAGGAGAAGCGCTTGGCGTTGCCAAACGCTGCACGCTCGCGCGGACTGCATGACCGCGCGACGAACTGGCTGGCAGGATCAGCCTGCGGGCATGGCTGCAGCCGCAGCACGCGCGATCAGGCGGCACCGTCGATCAGTTCCATCCACGCCGCTTCCGCGGCCGCCAATAACTGCGCGGTGGCCTCGCGATCGCGGCCCAGCACGGCCATCTTCTCGCTGTCGGGGTAGTTGGCCGGATTGGCCAGTTGCCGGTCCAGTTCCGCCAATGCCGCTTCCAGCTCGCCCACACGCTTTTCGGCGCTGGCCAGCTTGTGCGGATTGACGACCTTCTTCGGCGGCAGCGGTTTGGTCGGCGGTGGCGGGGTCGGGGCGACCTCGGCCAGCTTCTGCTTGGTGCCTTGCGCGGCCGGGCGACTGCGCAGCCAGGCGGCGTATTCGTCCAGGTCGCCGGCGAACGGTTCGACCACACCGTCGGCCACGCGCCAGAAGCTGTCGCAGACCAGGCCGATCAGATGGCGGTCATGCGAGACCATCACGATGGCGCCTTCGAAGTCGCTCAGCGCCTCGGCCAGCGCTTCGCGCATTTCCAGGTCCAAGTGGTTGGTCGGTTCGTCGAGCAGCAGCACGTTCGGCTGCTGCCAGGCGATCAGGGCCAACGCCAGACGCGCACGCTCGCCGCCGGAGAAACCATCCACCACTTCGAAGGCGCGGTCGCCGGCGAAGTTCCACTTGCCCAGGAAGTCGCGGAACGCCTGATTGGAGCCATCTGGCGACAGCTCGCGGAAGTGGTCCATCGGCGACTGGCCTTCGTGCAGCGACTCCACCGTGTGCTGGGCGAAGTAGCCAATGCGCAGATCCGGATGCGCGCTGCGCTCGCCAGACAACGGCTCCAACTCGCCCACCAAGGTCTTGACCAGCGTGGTCTTACCCGCACCGTTGGGACCGAGCAAGCCGATACGGTCACCCGCCTCCAACCCGAACCCGACGTCGTGCAGGATCACCGAATCCGCGCCGTAGCCGGCGTCCAGATGATTCAGCCTGATCAGCGAAAACGGCAGCCGATTCGGCTGTGCGAATTCGATGCGGAATTCGCGCTCGGCGCGCACCGCTTCGGTGCCGGCCATCTTGGCCAGCCGCTTCATGCGGCTCTGTGCCTGACTGGCCTTGCTGGCCTGCGCCTTGAAGCGGTCGATGAAGCTCTGCAAATGCGCGCGCTCGGCCTGGCCCTTTTCGTGCGCGATCTGCTGCTGGCGCAGGTGTTCGATGCGCTGGCGTTCGAAATCGGTATAGCCGCCGACGTACAGCTTGGCGGTGCCGCCGTGCAGATGCAGCGTATGCGTGGCCACGTTGTCGAGGAACTCGCGGTCATGCGAAATCAGCAGCAAGGTGCCCGGGTACTTGAGCAGCCATTGCTCCAGCCACAGCACCGCGTCCATGTCCAGATGGTTGGTCGGTTCGTCGAGCAGCAACAGGTCGCTGGGCATCATCAGCGCGCGCGCCAGATTCAGGCGCACGCGCCAGCCGCCGGAGAACGAAGACACCGCGCGGTGATGGGTCTCGGCCGGGAAGCCCAGGCCGTGCAGCAACTTGCCGGCGCGCGCTTCGGCGTCGTAGGCGCCAAGCTCGGCCATCTTCTGGTGCGCGTTGGCGACAGCTTCCCAGTCCTCGCGCGAGGTGGCCGCCGCCTCTTCCTGCAGGATGGCCGACACCTCGATGTCGCCACCGAGCACGAACGACAGCGCCGGATCGGGCAGCGAGGGGGTTTCCTGCGAGACGCTGGCGGTGCGCACCTTGCCGGGCAGGTCGACATCGCCCTTGTCCGCTTCCAGTTCGCCCTTCACCGCGGCGAACAGGCTCGACTTGCCGGTGCCATTACGGCCCACCACACCGACGCGGTAGCCGGCATGCATGGTCAGGTCGACGTTGGACAACAGCAGACGCTCGCCGCGTCGCATGGAGAAGTTGCGCAGGGAAATCATTGATGGACAGTCCGATAGAACGAAAAGGAATGAGCAGATGAGCAGCATTCCTGCGACGCCATTCTAGCGTTAACGAATAATTAGCGCCTTCAGGCTGGCCGCTGGCTTCATTCGCGATTGGCTTTTTGCGCCCAGACCCTGCCCAGTCTTGCTGGTCCTGCTTGGACCCATGTTTCGGAGTTGTCATGAATTACCCGTTGTCCACGCTCGCAGCCGCCGTCGTTGCGGCGCTGCTCGCCTCCCCCGCCCTCGCCCAGACCACCGCGCCGGCCACTGCCCCAGCTGATGCGCCCGCGAATACGCTCGATACGGTCATCGTCACCGGCACCCGCGTGTCCGACCGTACTGTGGCCGAATCGCAGTCGCCGATCGACATCATCAGCGCCGAATCGCTGCAGGCCACCGGCACCTCCGAACTGGCCACCGCGCTGGCGCGTGCGCTGCCCTCGCTGAACTTCCCGCGGCCGGCGTTGAGCGACGGCACTAGCGCGATCCGTCCTGCGCAGTTGCGCGGCCTGTCGCCGGACCAGGTACTGGTGCTGGTGAACGGCAAGCGCCGCCACACCTCTTCGCTGCTCAATCTCAACGGCACGATCGGGCGTGGCGCGGCAGCGGTGGATCTGAACACCATTCCGGTCGCCGCCATCGCGCGCGTGGAAGTACTGCGTGACGGCGCCTCGGCGCAATACGGCTCCGATGCCATCGCCGGCGTGATCAACATCGTGCTCAAGGGCGCTGAAAAGGGCGGCAGCCTGCAGGCCGGTTTCGGCCAGTACTCGGCCGGCGACGGCAGCAACTACGAGCTGTCCGGCGATACCGGCGTGGCTTACGGCGGCGATCGCGGCTGGCTGCATGTGGCGGCCCAGCTCAATCAGCAGGACCCCACCGACCGTGCGCGTGGCTATGCCGGCGCACCCAGTGCTTCGCAGCCGGCCGTTGGCCAGAAGGCGTTCAAGATCGGCGACCCCGACGTCAACGCGCAGGCGGTGTCGGCCAATACCGAGTTGGCCTTCAGCGACAGCATCACCGGCTATGCGTTCGCCACCGCCAGTAACCGCGACATCACCTCGTTTGCGTTCTTCCGCGCGCCGGGCAGCACCACCCAGAACATCCTGTCGGTCTATCCGCAGGGCTTCCTGCCGGAAATCCAGACCTACGCCAAGGACCGCTCGCTGGTGGCCGGCGTGCGCGGCTCCACCGCCAGTGGCTGGGACTGGGATGCCAGCTACAACTACGGCTACAACAAGATCGATTTCCACACCCGCAACACGCTCAACGTGAGCCTGGGCCCGACCTCGCCGACCTCCTTCTACGATGGCGCGTTGGAGACCACGCAGAACATCGTCAACCTGGACGTCAAGCGCGGTTTCGACTGGGGCCTGGCGTATCCGGTGACGGTGGCCTTCGGTGCCGAATACCGCAACGAAAAGTGGAACCAGTCGCCGGGCGAAGTGGGCTCGTATTTCCAGGCCGGCACGCTGGCCGGCGGTGCACAGGGTTTCGGCGGATTCGCGCCGAGCGTGTCCGGGCAGTATTCGCGTGACAGCTACGCGCTGTACGCGGATCTGGAAGCCGATTTCACCGACAAGTTCTCCGCCGGTCTGGCCGGGCGCTACGAGGACTTCAACGATTTCGGTAGCCAGGCCTCGGGCAAGTTGTCCGGGCGCTATGCCTTCACCGACAAGATCGCGTTGCGCGGCACGGTGTCGTCCGGCTTCCGTGCGCCGTCGCTGGCGCAGCAGTATTTCCAGTCCACCAGCACCACCTTCCTGGCCGGCAATCCGAACCCGTTCGAGATCCGCACCTTCCCCGCCGACAGCACCGTGGCGCGTGCGCTGGGGTCTGAGCCGCTGGATGCGGAAACCTCGCTGTCCTACAGCCTGGGCCTGGTGTTGCAGCCGACCGATGCGCTCTACCTCACCGTGGATGCGTACCAGATCGATGTGGACGACCGCATCGTGCTCTCGTCCAACCTCACCGGCACTGCCGTGCGTAATCTGCTCGAATCGCAGGGCATCTTCGGCATCAACGGCGGGCGCTACTTCACCAATGCGGTGGACACACGCACGCGCGGTGTGGACGTGGTCGGCAGCTACCGCTGGCAGCTGGCCGCCAGCAGCGTGGACCTGACCGCCGGCTACAACTATTCGGAAACCGAAGTCCGCAACGTGGCGGCCAACCCGGCGGCGCTGTCGGCCAACGGACTGAGCCTGGAGCGCATCGACCGTACCGAACGTGGTCGCATCGAAGAAGGCTTCCCGCGCGACAAGTTCCTGATCAACGGCAGCTGGAATCTGGAGCACTGGACGTTGGCATTGGGTGCGACGCGCTACGGCAAATACAGCACCCGTCCGGCCGCGGCGATCAACGACCAGACCTTTGGCGCCAAGTGGGTGGTGGATGCCTCGGCCAGCTACAAGGTCGACCGCTGGACGCTGACGCTGGGTGCGGACAATCTGCTGGACGAATACCCGGACGAGAACAACTTCGCCAATTCCACCAGCGGGCAGTTTCCGTACAGCAATCTGTCGCCGTTCGGTTTCAACGGTGCGTACGTGTACGGGCGCATCAACTACCGTTGGTAAGTTCTGCGGCTGCACAGTTTGAGGTTTGACCACACGCCCCGGCCAGTCCGGGGCGTGTGCGTTTCAAGACATGGCAGCAGCGGTTGTTGCGTTGGCGAGTGCAACGACGTTGCTTCCAATCAACAGGCACGTAAGACATACCGCCACACATACGCGTGAGTCCGAGCGCGGCACCGGCGCGGCCGTCTCCGTTCTCCTGCGCAATACCGCACTCATGCGGGGTAAATCACGTTCTGATGCACAACTTTCATAACTGGTATCGATGTCCAAGATGGTGCAAGCAAGGCCGTGCCACAGCAGCTCTGGTGCAAGCAACGCATCACTTTGGTGCACGATGACAACGATGCCATTAGCACATCCTCAATGACGGTTGCACGCGCAACATAACCAAAATTTGACATGTGGTTACACGTGGTTAATGGTTGGGAACGCACCGCAGCTGCCGCAACGGACGCGGCCCGGGAGGGGGGCCCCTGCGATGCATCCGTTCCCCACTCGGAGTTGTCACCGCATGAATTGCAAGACCAGTCCACTCGCAGTTGCCGTTGTTCTTGCACTGTCGTTTTCCGCTTCAAGCGCATCCGCGCAGTCACAGGCTCCCACCCAGAAAACCCTCGATACCTTGATCGTGACCGGCACGCGCGTGGCCGATCGCACTGTGGCCGAATCGGCATCGCCGATCGACATCATCTCGCCGCAGGCATTGGAATCGACCGGCACCACCGAGCTGGCTACCGCGCTGTCACGCGCGATCCCCTCGTTGAATTTCCCGCGCCCGGCCATCTCCGACGGCTCGGACGCGGTGCGGCCGGCGCAGCTGCGCGGCCTGTCGCCCGATCAGGTACTGGTGCTGGTCAACGGCAAGCGTTACCACACCACCGCGCTGATCAATCTCAACGACACCCAGGGCCGCGGTTCGTCGCCGGCCGATCTCAATACCATTCCGATCGCTGCCGTAGAGCGCATCGAAGTGCTGCGCGACGGTGCGTCGGCGCAATACGGTTCGGACGCCATCGCCGGTGTGATCAACATCGTGCTCAAGGGCAGCGGCGAAGGCGGCAGCATCAGCGGCCGCTACGGCAAGTACAGCGCCGGCGACGGCGAGCAGTACCAGCTGTCCGGCGATGCAGGCTTCAGCTTCGCCGGCACCGGCAAGGTGCATCTGGCCGCGCAGGCCGGGCATTCGGATCAGACCAACCGCGCGCTGCCGTTCCAGGGCCGCGTGGAGCAGCGCTACGGCGACCCGGACATCGACCAGGGCGCAGTGTCGTTCAACGGCGAATACAGCCCCACTGATTACCTCACCTTCTACTCGTTCGGCATGGTCAGCCGTCGCGAAGTGCTGTCCAACGGTTACTTCCGCTTTGCCGGCGACAGCCGCAACCGCCCGGAAATCTATCCGGACGGCTTCCTGCCGCAGATCTACAACGTCAGCAAGGACGTGTCGTGGGTGGGCGGGTTGAAGACCTCCACCGAAGGCGGTTTGAACATCGATCTGAGCTACAACTACGGCCAGAACAATCTCACCTTCGATGTACGCAACAGTTTGAACAACAGCTTGGGGCTGGCCAGCCCCACCGACTTCCACGCAGGCACGCTGGAAGTCACCCAGAACGTGCTCAATGCCGACTTCACCAAGACGCTCGATTGGGGCCTGGCCTACCCGGTCACGCTGGCCTTCGGTGCGGAATGGCGCGGCGAGAAGTTCAACCAGTCGCCCGGCGATGCGGCATCCTCGGCCAATGGCGGCATTCCGTCGGCGGCCGGTACGCTGATCCCGGGCGCACAGGTATTTCCGGGCTTCAAGCTCTCCGATGCCGGTTACTACAACCGCAACAGCCACTCGGCCTACGTGGACCTGGAAGCGGATCTGACCGAAAAGCTGTCGGCCGGTCTGGCCGGGCGCTACGAGAAGTACAGCGACTTCGGCGACACCGCCACCGGCAAGCTGTCGTTGCGTTATGCCTTCACCGAGAAGGTCGCGTTGCGCGCCACCGCCTCCACCGGCTTCCGCGCGCCGTCGTTGCAGCAGCAGAACTTCCAGTCGATCGCCACGCAGTTCCTCAACGTGGCGCAGCCCAACGGCACGGTGACGGCGATTCCGTTCGAGATCGGCACCTTCCGTACCGACAATGCCGCTGCGATCGCACTCGGCGCCGAGCCGTTGAAGGCCGAGGAATCCAAGAACTACGGCCTGGGCTTGGTGTTGCAGCCGGTGGAAAATCTGTACGTCACCGTCGATGCGTACCGCATCGATATCGATGACCGCATCGTGCTGTCGGAGAACCTCACCTCGACCGCAGCGCGCAACTATCTGCAGGCCAATGGCTTCCCGGGCATCGGTGGCGGGCGTTACTTCACCAATGCCGTGGACACCAAGACCCAGGGCGTGGATGTGGTCGGCACCTATCGCTGGAATCTGGACGGCAGCAGCGTGGAGCTGACCTCCGGCTACAACTACAACAAGACCGAAGTGGAGAAGATCGCCGACAACCCGGCAGCGCTGGTGGCGATCGATCCGAACGCGGTGCGCATCGGCCGTGCCGAAATCGGTCGCATCACCGAAGGCACGCCGCGCGACAAGTTCTTCCTGGGCGGCACCTGGGCACCGGGCAACTGGTCGTTCACCGGCACCGCCACGCGCTGGGGCGAGTTCACCACCTTCGGCACCAACGCCGGCAGCGACCAGACCTACAGCGCCAAGTGGACGCTGGACCTGGCCGCGTCCTACAAGCTGGACAGCTGGAACTTCACCATCGGCGGCGACAACGTGCTCAACGAATATCCGGACCGTCAGCAGGCCGGCCTCGGCACGCGCACCTACCTGCCCTACAGCGGTTCCTCGCCGTTCGGCTTCAACGGTGCGCTGGTGTACGCCAACGTGAGCTACAAGTGGTAAAGCGCTGCGCGCTGGTCGGCAACGGCCAGCGCTTGTCCTACCTCGCAAAACGCACCACACACCACGCAGCGCTGGGGCGCTGCAGGTAACGCCGCAGCATCGCTCCCCTCTCGCATCGATGCGCGAGGGGGAGATCAACGCTCTTCTTCAGCAAGGATGCGCAACGCAGCAGCATGGCTGCGTCACCGGCCGACGTCATTGCTGCACACGCCGTCTCCGCCACGCGGAACACATCTGGCGCGCAAGCACGACGGGCCACGCAGTACGCAGTCGCACTCCCCCGAGCAACACGCGCATTTCCTTCCTGCGTCCTTCATCCCCTTTGAGCCTTCATTCCCATGCACACCTCCAACGCACTTTCGCTTGCGATTTCGGTCGCACTCACCGTCTGCACGTTCGCCGCCAGTGCGCAGTCGCAATCGACCCAGCCGCAGAAAACCCTGGATACCCTGATCGTCACCGGCACACGCGTGAGCGATCGTACGGTGGCCGAATCCGAGTCGCCGATCGACATCATCACCGAGCAATCGCTGCAGGCCACCGGCGCGACCGATATCGCCAGCGCGCTGGGCAAATTGCTGCCGTCGCTGAACTTCCCGCGCCCGGCGATCTCTGACGGCAACGATGCCGCGCGCCCGGCCACCCTGCGCGGCCTGTCGCCGGATGCGGTGCTGGTGCTGGTGGATGGCAAGCGCTATCACACCTCGTCGTTGATCAATTACAACCCGTACGTGGGCCGTGGTTCGGCACCGGCGGATTTGAACTCGCTGCCGATGTCGGCGATCGCGCGCATCGAAGTGCTGCGTGATGGCGCCTCGGCGCAATACGGCTCCGATGCGATCGCCGGTGTGGTCAACATCGTGCTCAAACATGGCGCCGATACCGGCAGCAATACCGTGTCGATCAACGGCGGCATCATGGACAAGGGCGATGGCGAGCAGAACGGCATCGACGGCTCGGTCGGCATGCCCTTCGGCGGCACCGGCGGCGATACGGCACCGGGCTGGGTGCGGCTGTCCTGGAACTACCAGAACACCATGAGCACCAACCGCGGCGAGAACACCAACCGCGCCACCACCGTGCCGGGCACGCCCAATCCGGGCGGTGTGCCGTATCAGCGCCATGGCGACCCGGCCTCCAACTTCTATCAGGGGCTGGCCGCGTTCGGCTATGAGTTCTCGCCGAACCTGGAGCTGTACGGTCACCTCAGCATGAGCCGCCGCGAGGTCACCTCCAACGGCTATTACCGCGCGGCCGACAACACCGCGCGCAATGTGCAGGCGATCTACCCGAATGGCTTCCTGCCGCAGATCTACAACCCCACCAACGATCGCTCGGCGGTGCTGGGCATCAAGGGCAGCACCGAAAGCGAGTGGAACTGGGACCTGTCGGCCGTGTACGGCAAGAACGACATGACCTTCAACATCCTCAACAGCATCAACACCAACCTGTTCTGGAGCACCGGCAGCTCGCCGACCAACTTCAATTCCGGCGGTTTCGAAACCGAGCAGGGCACGGTCAATCTGGACGTCAGCAAGACGTTCGACTGGGGCCTGGCGTATCCGGTCAATGTGGCCTTCGGCGCCGAGCATCGCCAGGACCGTTACCAGATCAGCGCCGGTTCGCCGGAGTCGTACTTCTTCGACCCCAATACCATCAACCCCGACACCGGCGCGCCCTATCCGGGCGGTGCACAGGTGTTCTCGGGGTTGGAGCCGTCGGTGGCCGGCAAGTTCGGCCGCCACAGCAATGCGGTCTACGCCAACCTGGAAGCGGACATCACCGACAAGCTCTCCGGCGGCATCGCCGGGCGCTATGAAAACTACAGCGACGCCGGCTCCACGCGCTCGGGCAAGTTGTCGGCGCGCTATGCCTTCAGCGATACCTTCTCGCTGCGCGGCACCATCTCCAACGGCTTCCGTGCACCGTCGCTGGCGCAGCAGAACTATGCCTCGGTGGTGACGCTGATCCAGGACGGCGAGCTGGTGCAGGTAGGTACCTATCGCACCTCCGATCCGGTTGCCGTGGCGCTGGGCGCACAACCGCTGAGCCCGGAAAAATCCACCAACTACGGTCTGGGCGGTGTGTGGCAGCCGACTGCCAACTTCACCTCCAGCCTGGACGTCTACCAGATCCGCATCTGGGACCAGATCCTGTATTCGGACCAGTTGCAGCTGGCGCAGCCGATCGGCCAGGTGGCGGCGGTGCAGTTCTTCGTCAACGGCGCCACCAGCCGTACCCGTGGCGTGGACTGGATCAACAGCTACCTGGCCGATCTGGGCAACTACGGCAAGCTCAATCTCAGTGCCAGCGCCAACTACAACAAGACCACCATCCTGGAGTTGACCAACCCCAACTTCGGCCGCGCCAGCCAGGGCCTGCTCACCGATGCCACGCCACGCACCAAGTACATGGCGGCAGCGGACTGGACCTTCGGCGGATTCGGGCTCAATTTCAACGCCACCCGCTACGGGTCGATCAAGCGCATCAGCGACCCGGTCGATGGCAGCCAGGATCAGACCTACGACGCGCGCTGGTTGTTGAATCTGGCCGCCAGCCAGACCTGGAACGCGTTTACCTTCACCGTGGGCGCGGACAACATCACCAACCAGTATCCGACCAAGGCGCAATTGAACACCGCCTACGACGACCGCGCCGGCGGCCTGCAGTATTCGTCGTTGTCGCCGTTCGGTTTCAACGGGCGCTACTGGTATGGCCGGGTTACCTACCGGTTCTGAGTAGCGACGCTTGATCGTAATTTGCTGATCGAAAGTTCCGATCAGTACATCTATCACGCAAACACCGCCGAGCGATCGGCGGTGTTTGTCGTTTTGGGCATCGCAACACGCGTGCAGCGGCTCTTAGCCATCTGCCACAATGATGTTTGTCCCGTTGAACTACTCCGTATCGATGGCACACAGTGCGTAGCCAAGAGCGGCCAACAAAAAGACTGCACTCACCGCCTGATAGGCACGGCCGGCAGTGCAGTTACCGCCAGCACACGACCAAGTTGGCAGGTGCGATGCCCTCACCGATTGCGGGACCTTACGCGGCATGGATGCCGCGTAAGGTCCCGCGACGGTGGGCGGGCAAGGACCCGCCGG
>NZ_VCME01000001.1:0-86406 GCF_011305375.1 Xanthomonas hortorum | reverse complement strand
ATTGCGGGACCTTACGCGGCATCCATGCCGCGTAAGGTCCCGCGACGGTGGGCGGGCAAGGACCAGTCGCGATGGTCGGTGTATACGGTTGAGAGCGGTGCGCGGCAATACGATGAGGGGCGGTTTGATCAGTTCCTTTCGATCCGGTCGAGTCATTGCAATTCCCGACATCTCTCCACGCGTCAACAAAGGCGCGTGGGCCAACACGTTACCTTTATCGATACAGCGGCCAAGAGGTTTCGTTGGCTACTCTTGGCCACTCACCTCACCAGGAGGCGAACAGCGCGTCGACGCCGCGCAAGTTGGCGCGATCGTTCCAGCTCAACGCGTCGAGTTGCTGCAGGCGAAGTGCCGGCAGATGCTCGAGCAATGCGGCAAGCGCGGCTTCCATTTCGATCAGCGCCAGCCGATTGCCCAGACAGTGGTGGATGCCACCACCGAACGACAGCGCGCGGCCCTGCTGGCGCCGGATATCCAGCACCTGCGGGTCGGTGAACTGCAGCGTGTCGTGGTTGGCCGCGCCCAGCATCAGATACAACATCGTGCCCTTGGAGACGGCCACCCCATCGATCTCGAAATCCTGCAACGCGGTGCGCGTGGCGATCTGCACCGAGCTGTCGTAGCGCAGGCATTCGAGCACTGCATTCGGCATCAGGCTCGGGTTTTCCTGCAGCAGTCGCAGTTGCTGCGGATGCCGGTGCAAGGCGACCAGCGCATTGCAGATCATGTTGGAGGTGGTTTCGTGGCCGGCGAAAAACAGCAGGATCACATTGGAGACGATCTCCTCATCGCTCAAGCGGCGGCCTTCGTCTTCGGCCTGGATGAAACGCGAAATCAGATCCTCGCCGCCATTGTTGCGACGTTGCTCGATCACGGCGTTGAAATAGGTTTCCAGCTGGATGAAGGCAGCGCTGGTGGCCTCCAATTCCACAGGCGTCATCATGGGATCGAAGACTTTTGCCAGCGCGCTGGTCGCGTGACTCAGCGCGGTGACATCGGCTGCATCAATGTCCAGCATCCGGCAAATGATGGCGATCGGCAGCGGAAACGCGAACTCGGTCAGCAGATCGCAGTGGCCCCTGGCTTGAAACGTCTCGATCAAGCCGGCGGCAGTGTCGCGGGCGACTTCGCGCATGGAGTCCATCTGCCGCGCACCGAAGGCCTGTGTCATCAATCCGCGCAACTGGGTGTGCACTGGCGGGTTAAGCAGCAGAAACATGCGGCTCATGCCCTGGAATAGCGGCATTTGCACCGCTGCCTCGCCGTAGCGCAGCCGGATGCTTTCCAGATAATCGCGGCCCACCCGGCGATCGCTGAGCAGGCTGTCCACGACCTTGTAGTGGCCGGACATCAATCGCCTTTCGGCCACCTGCACCAGCGGCCCTTCGGCACGCAAGCGTGCGTAGGTCGGATACGGATCGTGCCGAAAGACGGGTGTTGCGAAATCGCTGAGATGCATGGCCTGGCTCGTGTGGCGTCACCATCCGCAGATGGGCGATGGGGGCTGGGGCGATAAGGACTTGGACCTGATGAAGAACGCAGGCTCTTCAACAGGGATTCGCTGATTGTCAGAGGCAATTTGTCAGCGGCAATTGTCGACCGACATCGCGCACGTGCCTTACCCAGGCGCGAAGCCTTGTCGTCAAAGTTGATTCGGCGTTGCCTGTCTGTGCAGTGCATCTCGCTGTCGCACTGGCGCACGCACGCTCGTGCAGTCCGCATGCCGCGCCCAACGCGTGCATCCGTTTGCGTGCATGCGTCACGTGTCGCATCGCGTTAATCAAGCGCTGTGTACTATGGGCGTCCGGCCAACCGGACCTGCAACGCGGTCTTGTTCCCCTCGCCGGACTCCAGCCATGACCACACAATGCCCGCAGGCGATGCCCGGCGCAGTGCCGTTGGCTGGGTCGCCCTCGATGTTCTCGGACACTCTCACAACGGATTGGAATGCATCACGACACCAGCCTCATCGACATCATCGCCGTCGGCCTCGCGGTCGCTTTCGTGCTGGGCACGCTCGCACAGAAAGTGAAGCTCTCGCCGCTGGTCGGCTATCTGCTGGCCGGTGTCTGCGTCGGGCCATTCACGCCCGGCTTCGTGGCCGACCAGACCATGGCCAACCAGCTGTCCGAGCTGGGTGTGATGCTGCTGATGTTCGGCGTGGGCCTGCACTTCTCGCTCGACGATCTGATGGAAGTGAAGTGGATCGCGATCCCCGGTGCGTTGGCGCAGATCGTGGTCGCCACGCTGCTTGGCTGGGCATTGGCCTGGAGCATGGGCTGGCCGTTGATGCATGGGCTGGTGTTCGGTCTGGCGCTGTCGGTGGCCAGTACCGTGGTGCTGCTGCGCGCATTGGAAGAACGGCGCCTGCTGGAAACCCAGCGCGGCCGCATCGCGGTGGGCTGGTTGATCGTCGAAGACCTGGTGATGGTGATCGCGCTAGTGATGTTGCCGGCATTGGCCGAGGTGCTCGGTACCGGCACGCCAGCTGCCGCGCATGACGGCGAATCCACCTCGCTACTGGCCGCGCTCGGTTTGACGCTGTTCAAGATGGTGGCGTTCGTGGCGGTGATGCTGGTGATCGGGCGCCGGGTGATTCCGTGGTCGCTGGAAAAAGTCGCCGCCACCGGCTCGCGCGAATTGTTCACCTTGGCCGTGCTCGGCATCGCGCTGGGCGTGGCGTTCGTGTCGGCCACCCTGTTCGGCGTGTCGTTCGCACTGGGCGCCTTCTTCGCCGGCATGTTGCTCAAGGAATCCGAGCTCAGCCACAAGGCGGCCAGCGATTCGCTGCCGTTGCGCGATGCGTTTGCGGTGCTGTTCTTCGTCTCGGTGGGCATGTTGTTCGACCCGATGATCCTGGTCGAGCATCCGTGGCAGGTGTTGGCCACGTTCCTGACCGTGACCTTGGGCAAGTCGCTGGCCGCGTTTGTGATCGTGCGTGCGTTCGGCCACCCCACCGGTACCGCGCTGACCATTTCCACCAGCCTGGCGCAGATCGGCGAGTTCTCTTTCATCCTGGCCGGGCTGGGCGTGCAGCTGGCGATCCTGCCCGAAACCGGGCGCGACCTGATCCTGGCCGGCGCGCTGCTATCGATCATCGCCAACCCGTTCCTGTTCTCGTGGCTGGACCGCTGGCAGGCCAGGCAGGCGCAGGACGCCCCGGCCACGGTGGAGCCGGAGCTGCCGCCCGGCCCGCCACTGCAGCTGGACGGCCATGCCATCGTGATCGGCTACGGCCGCGTGGGCAGCGCGCTGGCGCAGTTGCTGCGTAGCCGTGGCGTGCCGGTGCTGGTGATCGACGACAACGGCGACCATGTGGCCAAGGCGCATGCGGCCGGCATCCCCGGCATCCGTGGCAGCGCGGCGGCCGACCGCGTGTTGGCCGAGGCGCGCCCGGAGCACGCCAAGATCGCGATCCTGGCCATCCCGCAGCCGCTGGAAGCCGGCGAAGCGCTGGCCAAGCTGCGTGCGATCAATCCCTCGCTGACGCTGCTGGCGCGTGCGCACAGCGATGCCGAGGTCAAGCACCTGCTCGCTCACGGCGCCGACGGCGCGGTGCTGGCCGAGCGCGAACTGGCCTATTCGCTGGCCGAAATGGTGATGTCGACTCCGCCGTATCGGGCGTTGCGCGTTCCGGCCTCGTAAGCTGCAGCGCAGCATCAGGCAACACCGCACGAAACAAAAAAACCCGCCGGCGCTACCTGCGGGTTTTTGTTGCCCGCAGCCTGTTCAGTACGGAAAGGCCTGCGGCAGTGCCTTGATCAAACTGCGACCAGGGCACCACAAACTGCCCTCCAGACACACTTGATAATCATTCCCATCAAGAGCAGGATGAGCGCCCGTTTCCTTGGCGGCCTCATCCATGGCGTTTGCGGTTGGCGTTCTCAATGCGTTGCCAAGCGTGCAGCTATGCGAGCTGCTGGGCCGGATCGGCTATGGCTTTGTGGTGCTGGATCTGGAGCATGTGCTGCGCGCGCCGGATGAGCTGGAACACGCCATCCGCGCGTGCGAGCTGTCCGGCTGTGAGGCCTGGGTGCGCGTGCCGGAGGTGGACGAAAAACTGATCGGTCGCGTGCTCGATGCCGGCGCACGCGGGATCGTGATTCCGCGCGCCGAGTCAGCGGCACAACTGGCCTCCGCCATCGCTGCGGCGCGGTTTCCGCCGCTGGGCCGGCGCGGTATCACCGGCGGGCGTGTCACCGGCTTTGGCAACCTCGATCTGCCCAGCTACATCGCACGAGCCAATCGCGATATCCGCATCGTGCCGATGATCGAAAGCGCGGCCGGTGTTGCTGCGCTGCCCGAGATGCTTGCCGTGCCCGGCGTGGCGCTGGTGATGGAAGGCGCACTGGATCTTGCGCTGGATCTGGGCCTGGGCCCGCAACCGACCCATCCACAGGTGTGGGAACTGCTGCTGCAACTGCATGCGCAGTGCGTCGCTGCCGAGGTGCCGTTCTGCCCCAATCCGCGCACCGATGCGCAACGCGCGCACTGGCTGCAACAGCCCGATCTGCGCTGGCTGCTTGCCGGCGAAGACCGCGCACTGATGCAACGTGCACTGCGCAGCCACCTGGCCACATTCGCCATACCCACTTCACCACCCGCCTGCAGGAGCACGCCGTAGATGTCGACGTTCCGTTTCCACGCCCTGGCCATCGCCATCGCTGCGATCACTGTGACCTTGCCGCAGTTGGCGTTCGCCATCGAGTCGCCGGATACCGATGCCGCCGATGCACAAACGCCGATCCGCGCATTGGATGCGATCCAGGTGCAGGGCAGCCTGCTCGGGCGTTCCAAACCCGACGATGTGCAGCGCTACGCCGGTAGCCGCCAGGTGATCGATCGCGAACAGCTGCGCAACGGCGGCAACCGCTCGCTGGACGACGCGCTGCAGCGCGTGCCGGGCATCAAGATCTTCGACGAAACCGGCACCGGCGCGTTGCCGCAGCTGATGCTGCGCGGCCTGTACGAAAGCCGCAGTGGCCGTGTGCAAGTGCTGGAAGACGGCATTCCGCTGGCATTGGCGCCGTATGGGCAGACCAGTCTGTCGCTGTTTCCGGTGGGGCTGAATCAGATCGACCGCATCGATATCGTGCGCGGCGGTGCGGCCGTGCAATACGGGCCGAACAACGTGGGCGGGGTGATCAATCTGGTCAGCAAGGACATCCCCAGCGCGTGGAGCACCACGCTGGCGCACAAGGTCACCGCCGGCGGCCAGGGCCAGTTTCTGCAGGACAGCGCGCTCAGCAGCGGCGGCTACCTCACCGACAACTTCGGCATGCAGGTCGATGCCAATCGCACCTATGGCGAGTATTGGCGCGCGCACAGCGATACCGATATCAGCAATCTGCGTGTGCGTGCGGAGTGGTGGCTGGACGACACCAAGTTGCTCAAGGCCAGCGTGCAGCGTTATCTGGTCGACATGGATCTGGCCGGTGCGCTCAGCCCGGACGATTACCGGCGCGACCCGCGTCAATCCACGCGCCCGCTGGACAGCTTCAACGGCCGCACCACGCGTGCCTCCTTGAGCTATGAGCAGTTGCTGGGCGATTGGGGCCCGATGAAGGATGTGCGCCTGGATTGGACCAACTTCAGCGCACGCAGCAGCCGCAACTTCATCGTCGGCATGCGTCAGGCCGCCACCGAAACCTGGCGTTCGGACCTGCCGCCGCAACTGCGCCAGACCGCACCGCGCGACTTCCGCGTGGTCGGCAGCGAGCCGCGTCTGAGCTGGAGCATGGGCGATGCCGGTGGCGTGCGTCAGCAGTGGACCGCCGGTGTGCGCGCCGTGCACGAAGACATCGATTTTCTGGTCGGCAATCTGCGCCTGCGCGATGGCCTGTTCACCAGCGTGCGCGATTGGCAGTTCGAAGACCGCGCGTTGGCCGCCTACGTCAGCAACGCGATCACGCTGCCCGACGAACGTTTCACCATCACCCCGGGCCTGCGTTACGAGCGGCTGGATTCGCGCTATTTCAATCGCGCCACCGGCGTCAGCACGCTCAACCAGACCCGCGATGTGTTGCCGGGTCTGACGGTCGGGTTTCAGGCCAACGAACAGTGGTTTTTCTATGCCGATGGGCAACGTTCGATGCGTGCGCCGCAGGTCACCCAGATCATCTTCGGCAACAATCTGGATGCCGAACTGGCCTGGAACTACGAAGCCGGCACACGCTATCAACCCAACGAGCGCACTCGCATCCAGTTGGGCGGCTATCTGATCGATTTCGATCAGCAGATCCAACTGGACAACACCACGCGCGTGTTCCGCAATCTCGGCAAGACCCGCCATCAAGGCGGCGAGTTGGAACTGCAATGGAGCCCGGAAAATCTTCGCGCGCTCACGCTCAACGCCGGTTATGCATATCTGGATGCCAGCCAGGAATCGGGCGCATTCCGCGGCTTTCGCGTGCCTTACACCTCACGCAATCAGATCACCTTGGGCGGCAACTACACGCTCGGTCACACCACTGTCGCACTGTCGAGCTACTACTTCAGCAAGGCCTACAGCGATGCGGCGAATACCGTGCAAGAGAACGCAATCGCCTCGGTGGGTCAGTTGCCGGCCTACATGGTGTGGAACACGCAGGTAAGCCATACCCTGTTCGAACGCGATGGACAAAAATTCAGCGCATCGCTGGCGATCAACAACCTGTTCGATCGGCAGTACTGGTTCCGCGGTGTGGATACCAGCCCGTGGGGCCGCCAGGCCGCGCCATCGCGCACCGTGACCGCCGGGCTGGAATACACCTTTTAAGACCACGTTTTAAGCCTGCACCAGTAAATCACTGCTGCAAACGACCGACGCACAGGGGCGTTGGTCGCGCTTGACGACAACGGCGGTCGCGCTGGCGAGCGCCGCAGACAACACGGCGTGCATGACGCACGCATCACTGCCGCAGCATGCGGCATGCGATCAACGCATCGCAGGCCACCCAACGCCCCGCGGCGTCAGGCAGCCCGTTTCAGTACCGGTTTTTCCACCGTCCTGTTGAATCGAGAGCTGCCATGACTGCGACATCCGCTGCACCGTTGGTGATCCTCACCCATGTCTGCCATCCGGCCATCACCGAAGGCTTTCTGCCTTCCGCGCACGCGCTGGGCCTGCCGGTGTGGCTGCTGACCGATCACCGACTCGATCACCTCAGCTATTTCCGCGAGCACCCGGCACACGCACCGCAGCGGGTGATCGAATGCGATGTGTTCAATCCGCTCGGCGTGCTGGATGTGCTGCACGACGCAGACGTGTCGCCGCGCGCAGTGTTCAGCAACAGCGATCATCTGCAGACCAGCACTGCGCTGGTCGCTGCCGGTCTGGGCCTGCCGGGCAAGGATTGGCAGGTGTGCTACGCGGCCAAGAACAAGGCGGCGATGCGTCAGCGTTTGCGCGCGCGCGGACTGCCATCGCCGTGGTTCTGCACGCTGGCGCCGGGCGCAGCGTTGCCGGCCGACATTGCGTGGCCGGTGGTCGCCAAGCCGCGCGAAGGCGTCGCCAGCCTGGACGTGCGCCACTGCGCCGATGCCGCGCAACTGCAGGCCTATCTGGACGATGTGTGGCAGCGCCATCCGCAGCGCACCGTGTTGCTGGAGGGCATGCTGGAAGGTGCGCTGTTTACGCTGGAAACGCTGGGCGACGGCCACACGCTGCAGGCGCTGGGCGGCTTCAAGGTGCGGCTGTCGCCGCCGCCGCATTTTGTGGAATGCGAAGCGCAGTGGGATGCACGCGTCGACACGCCGGTGATTGCGCAGGCGCTGGAGCAGCTGCGCAGTTTTGGTGTCGGTTTCGGGCTATGCCATAGCGAATTCATCCTCACCGCCAACGGCCCGGTGCTGGTGGAGATCAACTACCGCAGCATCGGCGACCGCCGCGAATTCCTGCTCGACAGCATGTTCGGCAAGCAGTGGTTCAACGCCGCGCTGGCGCCGCATCTGGGCCTGCCGCTGCCGCAACTGCGCAGCGATCGCGCACATGCCTTGCTGCGTTACTACGTCGCCGATCAAGACGGCGAGTTGGTGGCCGCCAGCGAAGACCGCCGCCATCACACTGCGCATAGCGATGTGCAGTACCGGCGCATGCGCGCGCCGGGCGAACGCATCCGGCTGAGCCATTCCAACAAGGATTACCTGGGTGTGCTGAGCGCGCTGGCCAGCGATGCGCAGGCGCTGGAGCAGGCGGTGGTGCATGCCGAAGCGGGCTTGCAATGGCGGATCGACAGCGCGGAGCTGCGCGCATGAGCAGTACAGCGGACCAACGCTATATCGCCACCCGCATCATCGATGCCTGCCTGCGCGAAGACCTGCGTGGGATCGCCACGCGTGGCAGTGCCGCAACACCTGATGCAACGCTGCTGGCGGCATGGACCGACCCCAGCCCGGTGGAAGGCTGGTGGCGCATCGCGCATCTGCCCGATGGCACGTTGTGGTTGCCGATCCACCGGCAGGGCTACCTGCAGGACATCAGCGCCTGTGGCGATAGCTGGATTGTGCAACGTGCTGACGGTGTGCATGTCGAACGCGGTGCGCAGACATGGCTGCAACGCATGAGCGCGCAGCTCGACATGGACACCCAGCAGTTGCATCGCGCCTATGCCGAAGAAGCCGAGTGCGCCGCTGCACATCTCGGCCTGGCGCGCCTGGCCTACGATGCACAGGCACCTGCGCTACTCAACGCGCTGCAGCATGAAGATGCGGCCGAGCGCGCGTATCGCTGCGATCAACTGGCGAGCTATCGCGACCATCCGTTCTACCCGACCGCACGCGCCAAGGCCGGGCTGGAGGCCTCGGAACTGCGTGACTATGCCCCCGAGTTCGCGCCCACCTTTACGCTGCGCTGGCTGGCGATTCCGCGTGCGCAGGTCACCTGCACCAGCGCACTACCGGCCGAGCTGTGGCCAGACTTCGCCACGCTGGGTTTGCCGCCCGAGCTGGCCGACACGCACATCGCCTGGCCGGTGCATCCGCTGGTGTGGGCGCGGCTGGAGCAGGACGGCTTCGCGCTGCCTGCGGGCAGCCTGCGTGCGCCGCAGGCCTGGCTGGAGGTGCGCCCTACCCTGTCGGTGCGCACGCTGGTGCCGCTGCTGCATCCGCAGCTGCATCTCAAGTTGCCGATCCCGATGCGCACGCTGGGCGCGCTCAATCTGCGTTTGATCAAGCCCTCCACGCTGTACGACGGCCACTGGCTGGAACGTGCATTGCGCCGCATCGATGCGCTGGACCCGGCACTGCGCGCCCGCTGCGTGTTCGTGGACGAATCGCATGGCGGGCACGTGGGTGAGACGCGTCATCTGGCCTATCTGGTGCGGCGTTATCCGCCGCTGGACGACGCCACGTTGGTGCCGGTTGCTGCGCTGTGCGCGCTGTTGCCGGATGGCCGCCCGATGGCGATCCATCTGGCCGAGCGCTTTGCGCAAGGCGATGTCCTCGGCTGGTGGCGCGAGTACACAGAGCTCCTGCTCGCGGTGCATCTGCGCTTGTGGCTGCGCTACGGCATCGCACTGGAAGCCAACCAGCAGAACAGCGTGCTGGTCTACGCCGATGGCCAGGCGACGCGGCTGCTGATGAAGGACAACGACGCCGCGCGGATCGCGCTGCCGCAGTTGCGCGCGCAGCTGCCGGACCTGGATGCGTTGGGACCGCTACACGATGCGCGTATCGCGGTGGACGATCCGCACGCCCTGGCGCAGATGTTCTGCACCATCGTGCTGCAACTGGATCTGCAGGCCGTACTGGAAGGCCTGGCCGAATGGCAGCCCGCGCTGCGTGCGCCGCTGTACGCGCAGTTGCAGACGCAGTTCGCCTTGACGCTGGCGCAACTGGACGTCGACGGCATCGACACCAGCCCCGCGCGCCGCTTGCTGGCCGCGCCGCGGTTGCCGGTGAAGTACCTACTCAGCGCCGGCAGCCTGCTCAGCAAACAGCTCACCGGCGCAACGGATATCAACAAGTTCTACGGCGATAGCGCGCCCAATCCCTTCGGCGAGGCATTCGCTGGCGCGCAGCGCCCGCCGCGTCGGCAGGCGGGCGCTCAGCGATGAAGCGTGTTCTGGGCCCGGTGCTGGCGGCGCACTACCTGGCCGCCTTCACCGCGTTGGGCATGCCGTTGTTTCTGCCGCAGGTGCTGGCCGAACTGGCGCCGTCGGCCGCGGTTGGCTGGAGCGGTGTGCTGTACGTGTTGCCGACGCTGTGCACCGCGTTGACGGCCGGCACCTGGGGGCGTCTGGCCGACCGCTATGGACGCAAGCGTTCGCTGTTGCGTGCGCAACTGGGGCTGGCAGTGGGCTTTGCGATCGCCGGCTTCGCACCGTCGCTGACCTGGCTGGTGATTGGGCTGATCGTGCAAGGCACCTGCGGCGGCTCGCTGGCGGCGGCCAATGCGTATCTGGCCAGCCAGCCGCAGGCCGGCCCGTTGGCGCGTGCGCTGGACTGGACGCAGTATTCAGCGCGCCTGGCGATGGTCAGCGCACCTGCGTTGTTGGGTCTTGCACTGGCGCTTGGCCCGGCGCAGTCGCTGTATCGCGCGCTCGCGCTGTTGCCGCTGCTGGCGTTCGCGCTGACCTGGCGTTTGCCAGCCGATCGGCCTGCGGTGCGGCCGACAGCTTCCACTGCGACGTCGCTGCCCTCCAGGCGCGCAGCTGGGTCGGCGCAGTCGGCTTCACCACAGACAACCACAACGGCCAACGCACTGTGGCCTGCACTGTTGATCGCGCAATTCCTGTTCTGCTTCGCGATGGTGGTGACCTTCCCCTACTTCATCCCGTATGCGCTGGCGCGCGGCGCCGGCCACGACGCGCTGGCCGGCCTGCTCTACAGCCTGCCGCATCTGGTCTATCTGGTGGTGCTGCCGTGGTGGCGTCGCGGCGATGGCGAGGCGTGGCTGGTACCCGGCCTGGTGATGTTCGCCGTGGCCTGCGTGTGGCAGGCGCTGTTGCACGACCCCGTCGCACTGGCGGTTGCGCGCCTGCTGTTCGGGTTCGGCATGTTGTTCGGCCTGCGTGGGCTCAACCGCAGCCTGGCGATGGTCGCCAGCGGACACGGCGCCGGACGCTTGTTCGGCCGCTTCGATGCCTGCGGCAAATGGGCTGGCGTGTTCGCCGGTGCCGCTGCCGGCGCGCTGGCCCAGGCGGCCGGTCCTGCCACCCCTTTCCTGGCTGCCGCGCTCGCTGCGGCGGCCGCTGCGCTCACCGTTCTGGTGCGCTTCCCTTCGAGGAGATCCGCCGATGTCGCCGCACACGATGCATGACCCCTGGTACGACAGCATGGCCGACGCGCAGGCCTGCACCTGCTGGTTGAACTGCTACCTGCGCGAATTCGCGATTCCGCAGCGTGCAGTGGACTTCGATTATCGCGGGCTGGATCGCCCCGGCCCGCGCGTGGCCGAGCAGCGCTGGCTGCGCATCGATCTGGGCGACACCGGCGCGCTGTGCGTGCGCATTGCCTATGCCGATCGCCTGGGCCGCTGCCGCTTCGCCTCCACGCCGTTTCTCAAGAGCGCCGGCCAACCGTGGCAGAGCCTGGATGCGCATGCCTTGGCGCGTTGCCTGCTGCAGGCGCTGGGCAGCACGCAGGCGGTCAATCCGGAACTGCTCGCGCAAAGCGCCAACAGCGTGGCGATCACTGCTGCGTTGTTGCGACAGGCACAAGGCGCCTTGCCGACTGGTGAGGCGATGATCGATGCCGAGCAATCGATGCTGTGGGGGCATGCCTTGCATCCCACGCCTAAGAGTCGCGAGGGCATCGATCTTGCGCAGGTACTGGCCTGCGCGCCGGAAGCGCGTGCGGCGTTCCAGCTGTTCTGGTTCCGCATCGACCCACGACTCTTGCGCATGCAAGGCCGCGATGTACGTGCCACCTTGCGGCAGCTGTCCGGCAGCGAGGATCTGTATCCCTGCCATCCGTGGGAAGCGCAGCGGCTGCTCGACGACCCGCTGCTGCGCAGCTTGCAGGCACGCGGCGTGATCGAGCCGGTCGGCATGCTGGGCGATGCACTGCGGCCAACCTCCTCGGTGCGCACGCTCTATCACCCGGAGCTGGATTATTTCCTCAAGTGTTCGGTGCATGTGCGGCTGACCAACTGCGTGCGCAAGAACGCCTGGTACGAGCTGGAAAGCGCGGTCGCGCTCACCGAACTGCTGGCACCGAGCTGGCGTGCGCTGGCGGTGCAGGTGCCCGGCTTCGATGTGATGCTGGAACCGGCGGCGACCTCGCTGGAGATCGCGCAGGTCGACCCGGCGCTGCACGACGCCGATCCGCTTGCGGCACGCACGCTGTCCGAGAGCTTCGGCATCCTGTACCGGCAGATCCTTCCTGCCGCGCAACGTGCGCGTTGGCAGCCGCAGGTGGCCGCCGCGTTGTTCACCTGCGATGCGCAGGGCAACAGCGTGTGTGCGGCGAAGTTGCAGGCACTGGGCAGCGCGCAGATGGATCGCCACACCGCCACGTTGCTGTGGTTCCGCGCCTATGCCGGCTTGTTGCTGGATGGTGTATGGAGTGCCTTGTTCCAGCACGGCATCGCGTTGGAACCGCACTTGCAGAACACCGTGATCGGCTTTGCCGATGGCTGGCCGACACGGGTATGGATCCGCGATCTGGAAGGCACCAAGCTGCTCGCACACCACTGGCCCGCCACGCGTTTGCAGGGCGTGGGCGAGCGCGCACGGCAATCGCTGTACTACACGCCGGAACAGGGATGGAATCGTGTGGCGTATTGCGCGCTGGTCAACAATCTGGCCGAAGCGATCTTCCACCTCACCGAGGGCGATGACGTGCTCGAAGCGCGCCTGTGGCACTGCGTTGGCGAGATCGCCGCACGCTGGCAGCAACGTCATGGCGCGCAAGCAGCGCTGCAGGGCTTGATCGACGGCGCGCCGCTGCCCGGCAAGAACAACCTGGGTACGCGGCTGTGGCAACGCGCGGATCGTCAGTCCGATTACACCGCACTGCCCAATCCCATTCCACGCATCGCAACTGCACGCCAGGTGGCCGCATGAGCCTGCGCATCGATACCGCCGCCGTGATGGAGGCGTTGCCACACCTGCGCGAACACAGCGATGGCCCGATCTGCGCCTACGTCTACGACCTGGCCGCACTGCACGCACACGCGGCATGGATGCGCGCGCAACTGCCGGCCGAGTGCGAGCTGTTCTACGCGGCAAAAGCCAATGCGGAGCCGCCGATCCTGCGCACGCTCGCCCCGCACATGGATGGCTTCGAAGCGGCCTCCGGCGGCGAACTCACCTGGCTGCATCAGCAACAACCGCAGGCCGCGTTGTTGTTCGGCGGACCCGGCAAGCTCGATAGCGAACTTGCCCAGGCCGCTGCGCTGCCCGATTGCACCGTGCACGTGGAAAGCCTGGGCGAACTGGAACGCCTGGCCGTCATCGCGGCGCAGGCGGGCCGCTGCGTACCGGTGTTCCTGCGCATGAACATCGCCGTGCCCGGGGCGCAGAGCACGCGTCTGATGATGGGCGGGCAGCCCTCGCCGTTCGGCCTGGACCCGGACGATCTGGATGCGGCGATCCATCGGCTGCGTGCGAGCCCCTCGCTGCGCCTGGAAGGGTTCCATTTCCATCTGATGTCGCACCAGCGCGATGCCGGCGCGCAGCTGCACCTGATCGCTGCCTATCTGCGCACCGTGCAGCAGTGGCGGCAACGCTACGGGCTTGGCCCGTTGCGGGTAAATGCAGGCGGTGGCTTCGGTGTGGATTATCTGGCGCCGGAATCGTCGTTCGATTGGGCCGGCTTCTGCGCCGGCTTGCCTGCGTTGCTAAGCGAACATGGCGACGCACTGCGTCTGCGGTTGGAGCCGGGGCGCTATCTCAGTGCCAGCTGCGGCTGGTATCTGATGGAAGTGCTGGACCTCAAGCGCAGCCACGGCGCCTGGTTTGCGATCGCCCGCGGCGGCACCCATCACTTCCGCACTCCGGCCGCACAAGGTCACGATCACCCGTTCCGTGTGTTGCGTGGCGCGCGTGCCCCAGTGCTGCGCGACACGCCGGTGACGCTGGTCGGGCAGTTGTGCACGCCCAAGGACGTGCTGGCACGCAACCAGCCTATCGCGGCACTGGCGCCGGGCGACTGCCTGGCCTTCCCGCTGGCCGGCGCGTATGCATGGAATATTTCGCATCAGCAGTTCCTGATGCATCCAGCGCCGCAGATGGTGTTCTTGCCGGTGGCGGCTCAGGCGACTGCATCCGCATCCGCTTCCGTAGAAAGCCGCACCGGCACCCGGATGTCTGCACGCAGCTCGCCCTCTGCCACTGTTTCCGGGTCGTCCAGGTAGAGGTAATGCAGCGGCGCATCGCGTAGCACGTGGCCGCTGTCGGGTAGCCACTGCGCGAGCACGCGGTCGAGCGCGTCTTCGATACCTGCATACGACCCCATATGACGCAGCACCGCGTGCGCGCCACCGTCGAGCTGGCGCAGGTGCAACGGCGCCGACGGCGACAGTGCGGTGTCGAAGGCCATGCCGCATTCGAACAGATGCAGGTGCGCCGGCACATCGCGGTGGTCGCTGAGTGGCAGGCCGATCAGCGACTGCAGCTGCTCGATCGCACCGACCCGCTCGGCCCAGGCTGCGATGCGGCCGAAACCGCGGTCCAGATCGTCGAACGCGCCGCGCTGGCGTAGCACCACCACTTGCAGCGGGTCGAGTACTTGCACCATCACCTGTAACGGCGCGCCGGACAGCTGCGGCGGCACCGAAGGCGCGGCCAGTTGCTGCAGTTTCTGTGCGCGCAGCGACGGTGTATTGCGCAGGCTACTCGGGCTGGCCTGCAACACGGCACGGAACGCGCGTGCCAGCGCCTGCGGGGTCTGATAGCCCACCGCCAGCGCCACCTCGGTCACCGAGCTCGCCTGCTCGCCCAACAGATGCAGTGCATAACTCAAACGCAGCCGCGCGATGGTCTGCCCCAGGGTTTCGCCCGCCAGCGCGCGATAGACCCGGTGGAAATGATGCGGCGATTGCTGCGCCACCGCCGCCAGTGCGGCCAGATCCGGCAGCGGCTCGCCAGCGCGAATGCTGGCCTGCAGGTGTGCCACAACGCGCTCGACGCTGCGTTGCCGATTGAAACTGACGGAGGCTGCTGGCATGGACGATTCCTTGTTGGCGGCTCCAGCATCGCGCAGATCGGCGCAGCACGCGGTCCCGATCTTGCGCAGTGAGGGCGGCGCAATCGGCTGCACTGCAGCCAGGCGTCGCACCGCGCGTTTGCCAATTCGGTGGCGAACAATGCGCAGCGCTGCAGCGTGGAGGCGACCACCACATCGCAGACGCCCCGGCGGTAGCCGTGCGCAGCTGCTGCCAGCCCAACGCGATGAGCGGGTCGTCGAGCTACCCGCGATAGCTGCGCTGGCCGGTATCGCCGTGTCGCAACACGCTGATCTGCGCACTCAGCCGTCGGACACGCCGGCTTCGGCGAAGGTGGCCATGCCGTTGTGCAGTGCGCAAGCGTGACGCAACAGCGGAATGGCGACGGCTGCGCCGCTGGCTTCGCCCAGGCGCAGGTCCAATTGCAGCAAGGGTTCGGCATCCAGCGCTCGGAGCAACGCGGCATGGCCGCGCTCCTGCGAGCGGTGCCCGAACAACAGCCATTCGCGCACGCCGCCATTGAGATGGGTGGCGACCAACGCCGCGGCGGTACTGATGAAGCCATCCACCAGCACCGGAATCCCCGCCTGCGCGGCGGCGATGTAGGCACCGACCAGGGCGGCAATCTTGAAGCCGCCAAGCCGGCGCAGCCGCTCCAGCGGCGTGGAGGCATCGGCGTGCAGGGCCAGCGCACGGGTGATCACGATCGCCTTGTGCGCGATGCCTTCGGCATCCAGCCCGGTACCGGCGCCGGCCATGGCCTGCGGAAACTGCGACAGCAGCGCGCAGCCCAGCGCGGCAGCAGCAGTGGTGTTGCCGATGCCCATTTCGCCGCCGACAAACAGCTGCGTATCGCAACTCCTTGCCTGCGCAATGCTTTCGGCGCCTGCGGCAAGCGCATCGCGCAACTGGATGGATGTCATCGCCGGCTGCTCGCAGATGTTGGCGCTGGACGGCGCGATCCAGGCACGGCGCACACGCGGCAACTCGCCCGGGTCGTTGACCACGCCCAGATTCACCACTTCCAGGCGTGCGCCGAGCTCACGCGCCAGCACTGCGATGGCGGCGCCACCGCGGGCGAAATTGCGCACCATCTCGCCGGTGACCGCCTGCGGAAACGCAGACACGCCCTCGGCCGCGACGCCGTGGTCGGCGGCATACACCGCAATCCAGATCCGCTGCACGGTGGGGGATTCATTGCGCTGCCAGGCCGCCAGTTGCACGGCCAGGTGCTCCAGCCGACCCAGCGCACCAGGCGGCTTGGTCAGTTGTCCCTGCCGGGCCAGCGCCGCTGCCCGCACACGTGCATCCGGCACCGCACAGGCACCCTGGATCCAATCGATACTCACACCGCGTCTCCTTTCAGCACCATCGGCAAGCCGGCCACGACGAACACCACGCGCTCGCACTGTACCGCCAATGTCTGATGCAGCAGACCGGCCTGGTCGACAAACCGGCGCGTCGGTTCACCCAACGGCACGATGCCCTGCCCGACCGCGTTGCCGACCAGCACGATCTGCCCCGGCAACTGCGGCAGGGTGCCGAGCAAGGCTTCACGCTCGCGCACGAATACGCCGGCATCCGGGTCGCCCAGCAGGCTGCTCAGCCATAGCGTTAGGCAATCCCCCAGCACGCAGCGGTCGGGCGCGGCCAGTGCCTGCAAGCTGGCAGCCAACGCGATGGGTTCTTCCACGCACTGCCAATGTGGCGGGCATTGGCTGCGGTGATGCGCGATGCGTGCGCGCATCTCATCGTCCAATGGCGCGGCCGTCGTCCTGTTGCAGCAATGGCCGCGTCAACGCAGCGCCCGTGCTGATGCCGCAGTGGATCGCGTAGCCGCTCACCGCCGCGTCGTTCAATGCAAGCCGCCCGTGCACGCGATGCAATTGCTTGTAGGGCTGCAGTATGACTCGCCCGACGGTGAGCACGGCCGGTGTGATCGCCGCGCTTACTGCGCTGCTTGATAACGCAGCGTCAGCAGATAATTGCGCCCCGGCTGCGCGTACCAGCGTGCGGTTTCGTACTGGCGATCGAACACATTGTTGGCAGTGAGCGCCACCTTCCAATCCGCATTCACTGCATAACTCACGCGCAGATCCAGCAGACCGTAACCGGCCAGGCGCTCGGTGTTGGCCAGATCGTCGAAACGCTTGCCGGAGCCGAACAGGCTGGCACCCACGCCGAACACACCGAAGCTGCGGTCCGCATCGATACGCCCGCTCTGCCGCGCGCGCCGCGGCAACCAGTTGCCTTGATTGACGCCGCCATCGGCTTCCGGCTGCAACCAGGTCAACGCGCTGCGCACGGTCCAGCCGGCCAGCTCGGTGTCGTAACCGGCTTCCACACCGCGGATGCGCGCCCGATCGATATTGTTCGGCTGCCCGAACGGATGCGCCGCATCCACCAACGATGCGTCGTAGGCGATCAAATCGTCGATGCGGGTCTGGAACGCGCTCAGCGTCCAGGTGCCCCAGTCGTAGTTGCCGCGCATACCGAGCTCGGCGCTCCTGGAGGTCTCCGGCCCAAGCAACGGATTGCCGAAATCGGGGTAATACAACTCGTTGAAGGTCGGTGCCTTGAACGCGGTGCCGTAGCTGGCGGTCAGGCGCAGATGCTCGGCGAAATCCCAGCCCCACAGCAGGCTGCCGGTGGTCTTGCCGCCGAACTGGCTGTTGTCGTTGCGACGCAGGCTGGCCTGCAACGACTGCGTGCCGAAGCTCTGCTGCCACTGCGCGAATGCGGCGCGGTCGATGCGGCTATCGGAATTGTAATTGTCGCTGCTGGCGATGGCATCGCGCTGCCAGTCGAAGCCGACCGTCAGCAGGCCAGCGCCTGCATCGATATCGGCCTGCAGCGAACCTTGCTTGCGGCGGGTGTCGTAGGTGGACAGATACGCGCCTTCGTAATACGCATCGCTCAAATCGGAACTGCTGCCCACGCTGGCAGTGAGCTTGAGCGCATCGGTCGGCGCATACCGCACGCGGCCGCCGACCGCCTGCTGCACGCCCTTGGACAAGTTACCGCCGAAGGCCGAGCCGTCGTATTCGTTGCGGCTCTGCGCACGCAAGGCATGCACGTCCGCATCCCACTGGCGATTGAAGCGCCAGCCGCCCTGCACGCTCAGCGAA
Source organism: Xanthomonas hortorum (assembly GCF_011305375.1). Lineage (GTDB taxonomy): Bacteria > Pseudomonadota > Gammaproteobacteria > Xanthomonadales > Xanthomonadaceae > Xanthomonas > Xanthomonas hortorum_E. The sequence continues at coordinate 68,190 of NZ_VCME01000001.1, read as the reverse complement.
TCGTTGCGATAGCCATCGCGATCCGGATCGTAGTCGCTGGAGCTGGTGTCCAGATAGGCGTTGATGCCATCGGTTTGGTCATGCACCGCGTTGGCCGAATACCAGCCGCCGCGCTCGCTCAGATCGCCTTCGCTGCGCCCGGCTACGCCCGCGCTGTAGCGACGCGCGTTGTCGCTGCCGGCTGCTGCGCTGAAGGTGGGCACGAAGCTGCCTTGCGGGCGGCGGGTAAAGATCTGGACGACACCGCCCAGCGCCTCGGAACCATACAAACTGGAGAACGGGCCACGCACGATTTCGATGCGCTCGATCTGTTCGATCGGCAGGTCCTGCAGCGCCGCGCCGCCCGAGGTGGCCGAACCGATGCGCACACCGTCGATCAGCACCACCACCTGGTCGGACTCGGTGCCGCGCAGGAACAGCGAGGTCGGCTTGCCGGGGCCACCGTTATTGGCCAGCGACACGCCGGCTTCGCCACGCAGCAGATCCTGCAGCGAGTTCACCTGGCGACGCTCGATCTGCGCGCGGTCGATCACGGTGACCGGCGCCAGCGTCTGGTCCTGGGTCTGCGCGGTGCGCGAAGCAGTGACCACCACCTGGTCGAGATCGATGGCCGCCTCTGCCTGGGCCAGATTGACCACGCACAACGACAGGCACACGGCGAGCACCGCACGGCGCGGCGAAACGGAAGAAACGGACATCGATTGCTGCTCCTGGAACCGCGCCTACCCGCGCGGGGGCAATGGGGCGGCAAACAGCAACGGGCCAGGCGCCCGACGCCGCAGCGCCAGACGAGCAAGGCCACGCCCACCGCGTGCCGTTTCAATCCCTCAGGCCGGTCTCCGGGCTCGCGAGTGGAGGCCTGCGCCTCCGATGCCGCGCCTTCCCATGCGACTGCACAGTGACGTAATGCGGCATCTGACCTCGCCCACCGTTGCGGGGGCAGCTCCGGAATTGCAGCTCGCCAAGGCGATGCGCGCACCGGATTCCCGTTTAAACTACCGGAACTCCGGCGGTCACCTCAGGGGCGCGCATGGTAGCAGGATTGTCGGGGGCGCCTCCGCGGTCAGCGGCAACCAGCCAAGCGCAGCGCCTCGCCACGCGCCTGGATGGTGAATTGCCAATCCCTTCTCCCGCCCGGCGAAGGTGGCGCGCAACGCCGGATGAGAGTGCGGCTACTGAGAAATATTTGGTCAACTGTACCCTCACCCCAACCCCTCTCCCGACGGAGAGGGGCTAAAGCTGTCCTTCTCCCATCGGGAGAAGGTGCCCCGAAGGGGCGGATGAGGGTACGGGCGAAGCCTCATGCCATGTATGGAAGCAGCATGCTGGGGTTGCCCACATGTCCGCCACCGGGCTTCATCTCGCACATACGAGTGGGCTTCGCCCCCGTACCCTCACCCCAACCCCTCTCCCGACGGGAGAGGGGCTAGCTGTCCCCGGCGGGAAAAGGGGCTTCTACCCACGCTTTATTGGATTGTTCAAGATTTCTAGGTCATGGAAGCGACGTACCGAGGCGGCAGCGTGGCCGGGGATTGGCGGAGAGCGGCACACGGATGTGCCGCGGCGGCGAGTCAGACAGGATGTCTGACCGAGCCGAGGAGCCAATCCCCGGCCGCGCTGACGCCCTGACCGAAGCCAGAGACAGGGACACAGAGTCAGAGGCAGAGACAGACAGCGTGCTTGGCGGTGCCCGGAGAACCCGTACCCTCACCCCAACCCCCGCTCAGCGCCCGGCCCGCGCTTGCGGCGCGGGCGCTCCAAGGCACGCGCGCCCATGGCGCGCCAGCTGTGCCTCCTCGCCCCGGCGGGAGAGCGGCTTCAAGCCACGCTTCATCGGCTTGTTCAAGATTTCTAGGTCATGGAAGCGACGTGCCGAGGCGGCAGCGTGGGTGGGGATTGGCGAGAGCGGCACAGGGATGTGCCGCGGCGGCGAGTCAGACAGGATGTCTGACCGAGCCGAGGAGCCAATCCCCGGCCGCGCTGACGCCCTGACCGAAGCCAGAACAGACCGCGTGCTTGGCGGTGCCCGGAGAACGCGTACCCTCAAACGGCTATCGACCCCTCACGCGCCCTGCAGCGCCTGCTCCAGATCCGCCAGCAGATCGTCGATGTGTTCGATGCCGATCGACAGCCGCACCGTGTCTTCACTCACCCCGGCATGCTCCAACTCCGCCGGGCCCAACTGCCGATGCGTGGTGGACGCCGGATGCGTTGCCAGTGACTTCGCATCGCCGATATTCACCAGCCTCGTAAACAACTGCAGCGCATCCAGAAACCGCGCACCTGCCGCGCGTCCACCGGGCAGGCCAAAGGTCAGCACGCCCGAGCCATGCCCACCCAGATACTTCTGCGCCAACGCATGCTCGGGATGATCCGGCAGCGCGGCATAGTTGACCCACGCAACCCGCGCATGCCCCTGCAGATACGTCGCAATCGCCAGCGTGTTCGCGTTGATGCGCTCCATCCGCAACGGCAGCGTTTCGATGCCTTGCAGTATCAAAAACGCATTGAATGGCGACAACGCCGCACCGGTGTTGCGCAGCGGTACCACGCGCGCACGCCCGATATACGCCGCATCACCCAACGCTTCGGTGTACACCACGCCGTGATAGCTCACATCCGGCTCGTTGAGGCGCGGAAACCGTTGCTTGTGCGCGGCCCACGGAAAGCGCCCGCTGTCCACGATCGCCCCGCCGATGCTGTTGCCATGGCCACCCAGATACTTGGTCAGCGAATGCACCACGATGTCGGCGCCGAACTCGATCGGCCGCAACAACGACGGTGTGGCCACGGTGTTGTCCACGATCAACGGCACCCCATGCGCATGCGCCACTGCCGCAACCGCTTCGATATCGGTGATATTACCGCGTGGGTTGCCGATCGACTCGACGAACACGGCTTTGGTACGTTCGTCGATCAAGCCGGCAAAGGCTTGCGGATCGCGATAGTCGGCAAAGCGCGTACTGATGCCGAACTGCGGAAACGTATGCGCGAACAGATTGTAGGTGCCGCCATACAACGCACTGGAGGAGACGATGTTGTCGCCGGCCTCCGCAATGGTCTGGATCGCATACGTCACCGCCGCCTGCCCCGACGCCAGCGCCAACGCGCCGATGCCGCCTTCCAGCGCGGCCACGCGTTGCTCCAGCACATCGTTGGTCGGGTTCATGATGCGGCTGTAGATATTGCCCTGCACCTTGAGGTCGAACAGGTCCGCGCCGTGCTGGGTATCGTCGAACGCGAAGGCCACGGTCTGGTAGATCGGCACCGCCACGGCACGCGTGGTCGGGTCGGGCGTGTAGCCGCCGTGCACGGCGATGGTTTCAGGCTTCCACTGCGGATCGGTCATGGCGCGGCTCGCTCGTTAGAAGACGAGGACGATACGCGGCTGCTGCCATGCCTCTCATAACAGCACGCTATGACGACATCGCCAACTGTCAGGTCCTGCAACGGCGCACCCGCGCGCCGGCAATGGCTGCCGGCAATACTGAGCCCCTCCACCCGTCGATCAGCGCACCGGCTTGTGGTAGACGTCGTGCAACATCTTTTTGTAGTGCTCCATGGGAGGTAGTCCCATGCGGAGGCGACGCGCATCCAGGCCTGCTTCGTCCTCAGTAGGCTGCAACGACATGTGGCCATCCGCACCGGTCTGAAACTGGGTGCCGTAGCGCTGCGGCTTCCCTTGCGCGCGCAAGACACGATCGGTGAGCAGCGCAACATCGTCAGGCGCCACATCCTGCTTGGCAAGCGCCGCTTCCATCAGTTCCAGCACCTGCGCCTGAAACGCTGGATCGGCGTCGGAGTGCTGTACCAATGTCCATGCTGCATTGGCGCCGTCTTCGCCCACCAGGCGCCGTCCCGGCCATCCCTGCGTCGCGACGACCTGCTTGAGCCATTCGGTATTTTCGCGCATCACCGGCATAGTAGATGCCCAGTCGGCTGGCTTGCCCCCAGCTCCAATTGCTGCCTCTTGCACCTGCTGATCCTTCTCCACGCGCACAAGCAGTTCCTGCCGCAATTGCGGATTTAGTGCCGCCTGCTGCGCACTGATGCGTTCGGCCTTCGCCAACAGCACAGGCCACCCGCGCATCTTTCTTAGCCGATTCAGGCCGGGCCGATCCTTGCTACGCAAATCATCGATGGAAATGCGCCCCCGTGGAATTTCCTCCTCGAGATAGCGCATCGCCTCGTCGGTCCGTTCCGCTGCCGCCAGGCATTCTGCGCGCAGGAGTTCGCCATTCTGTGGCAGTTCGCCGGATGAGCGCTGCAATGCGCCCATCACCTCTGCACAACGCGCATAGTTATTTGCCTCGTAGGCCTTAAGCGCGGCGAAAATATCCGGCACTTCCTCTGCGTGCAGGGAACATGCCAATCCGAAGGCGACGCCGAGGTAGATCGGAACATACGCAATACGCATCTGAAGTTCCTTGTCAGATGAGACGTTCGACTGGAGAAGCGCGCGACGGTTTGCAACGCTCCAAAACGACCCGAATGACGCAGACGAGCCACCCACACATCCTGCGGGACGACCCGCCCTCCGATCAAGCCTTTCCGAATTCCAGATGCCCGCCCTGCGCACGCACGCGCACGGTATCGCCGCTGAGGTAATGCCCCGAGAGGATCTGCTGCGCCAGCGGGTTCTCCACCTGCGACTGGATCGCGCGCTTGAGCGGGCGTGCGCCATACACAGGGTCGAAGCCGACATTGCCCAGCAATTCCAGCGCGGCATCGTCCAGATCCAGTTTGAGGCCGCGCTCGGACAGACGCTTCTCCAGCCCATGCAACTGGATGCGCGCAATCGACTTGATCTGCGCCTTATCCAGCGGATGGAACACCACGATGTCGTCGAGCCGGTTGATGAACTCCGGGCGGAAATGCGCCTGCACCACGCCCATCACCGCCGCCTTCATCTGCGTATAGGCCTCGGCGCTGCCGTCGCCGGACAGCTCCTGGATCTGGTGCGAGCCCAGGTTGGAGGTCATCACGATCACGGTGTTGCGGAAATCCACCGTGCGGCCCTGGCCATCGGTAAGACGGCCATCGTCGAGCACCTGCAGCAGGATGTTGAAGACATCGGCATGCGCCTTTTCCACTTCGTCCAGCAGGATCAGCGAATACGGGCGCCGACGCACCGCCTCGGTGAGATAGCCGCCTTCTTCGTAACCGACATAGCCCGGAGGCGCACCGATCAGCCGCGAGACCGAATGCTTCTCCATGAACTCGCTCATGTCGATGCGGATCATCGCTTCGGTGCTGTCGAACAGGAAGTCCGCCAGCGCCTTGCACAACTCGGTCTTGCCCACGCCGGTCGGTCCCAGGAACAGGAACGAGCCGCTCGGGCGATTGGGGTCGGACAGGCCCGCGCGCGAACGCCGCACCGCATCGGAGACCACCTTGATCGCCTCGTTCTGGCCGACCACACGATGGTGCAGCTCGTCTTCCATGCGCAACAATTTGTCGCGCTCGCCTTCGAGCATCTTGTTGACCGGAATGCCGGTCCAACGCGACACCACCTCGGCGATTTCCTCGGCGGTGACACGGTCCTGCACCAGCTTGAAGTCGTGATGCTCGACCTCGTTGGCCAGCGCCATCTGCTTTTCCAGCTGCGGCAACACGCCGTACTGGATCTCGCTCATCTTGGCGTAGTCCTGGCGGCGCTGTGCGGCCTCCAGTTCCAGCTTGGCGTGCTCGATCTGCTCCTTGACCTTGGTGGTGCCCTGCAGCGCGGCCTTCTCGGATTTCCACAACTCGTTGAGGTCGTAGAACTCGCGCTCGAGCTTGTCGATATCGGTTTCCAGATCGGCCAGGCGTTGCCGCGAGGCGTCGTCCTTTTCCTTCTTCAGCATCTCGCGCTGGATCTTGAGCTGGATCAGGCGGCGCTCCAGGCGATCGAGCTCCTCCGGCTTGGAGTCGATCTCCATGCGGATGCGCGATGCCGCCTCGTCCATCAGGTCGATCGCCTTGTCCGGCAACTGGCGGTCGGTGATGTAGCGGTTGGACAAGGTGGCGGCGGCCACGATCGCCGGGTCGGTGATCTCCACGCCGTGATGCACGGCATAGCGCTCCTTCAGGCCGCGCAGGATCGCGATGGTGTCTTCCACCGTCGGTTCGCCCACGAACACTTTCTGGAAACGCCGCTCCAGCGCGGCGTCTTTTTCGATGTACTTGCGGTATTCGTCCAGCGTGGTGGCGCCGATGCAATGCAGCTCGCCACGCGCCAGCGCCGGCTTGAGCATGTTGCCCGCGTCCATCGCGCCATCGGCCTTGCCCGCACCGACCATGGTGTGCAGCTCGTCGATAAACAGGATGATCTGGCCTTCGTTCTTTGACAGATCGCTGAGCACCGCCTTCAGCCGTTCTTCGAACTCGCCGCGGAACTTGGCGCCGGCGATCAGCGCGCCCATGTCCAGCGACAGCACGCGCTTGCCGCGCAGGCCTTCGGGTACTTCGCCATTGATGATGCGCTGGGCCAGGCCCTCGACAATCGCGGTCTTGCCCACGCCTGGTTCGCCGATCAGCACCGGGTTGTTCTTGGTGCGCCGCTGCAACACTTGAATGGTGCGGCGGATTTCTTCGTCGCGGCCGATCACCGGATCGAGCTTGCCGCTCTCCGCACGCGCGGTCAGGTCGATGGTGTATTTCTCCAGCGCCTGGCGCTGCTCTTCGGCATTTTCCGATTGCACGGTTTCGCCGCCGCGCAACTTATCGATGGCGACCTCGATCTTTTTCTTGTCGCCGCCGGCCGCGCGCAAGGCCACGCCCAGCGGGCTGGCATCGTCAGCCGCGGCCAGCACGAACCACTCGCTGGCGATGAAGGCATCGCCATGTTGTTGCGCCAGTTTGTCGGTCTGGTTGAGCAGGCGGTTGAGATCGTTGCCGATCGACAGGTTGCCTTCCTGCCCGGAGACCTTGGGTAGCGTATCCAGCGCCTCGCCCAGCCGCTCGCGCAACAAGGGCACGTTGACGCCGGCCTGCGACAGCAGCGGGCGCGTGCTGCCGCCACTCTGGTCGAGCAGCGCAGCCAGCACGTGTACCGGTTCGATGATGTTGTGGTCGCGGCCCACGGCCAGCGACTGCGCGTCGGCCAGCGCCTGCTGGAACCGCGAGGTGAGCTTGTCCATCCGCATGGGGAAATCCTCTGAACTGGTGGCCGGTGTCTCCGGCGATACCGTGCAGATGCGGCTGCTGTGCGGGGTTTCAAGGTTTAGCGGGTGCGGCAAGTGCAGATGAGGGGCATCAAGGCCGGCTCACGCTGCTTGGTGTGGGGCTGCACGATGTTGAAGAAACGGGGTTGCCTTGCGCATTGGCATCGGCGTTGGCTTAGACAGTCTCGGGCCGACGACCAGCCTGCTAGACGATCCGCCGCAGTGGCACACTGGCGTGCGTCGCAGCGCCCTGCCGCGCATCGACATCTTTGGCGTCCTCGGCGCTCTCCGTGGCCGCTGGCACCGGCAGCTGCGCCGTCCCCAGCAAACGCGACAACACCTGCGCCTGGATCGCCGCCAGCGCCGGTGCGCCTGGTACACGCGGATGCGGCACCGGCACTGGCACATCCAGGCCGACCTGGCCGTGCTCGATCAGCACAATGCGGTCGGCCAGCGCGCTGGCCTCGGCCACGTCATGGGTGACCAGCACCAGGGTGAAACCATGCTGCCGCCACAACTGCACGATCAGCTGCTGCATCTCGATGCGCGTCAACGCATCCAGTGCGCCCAGCGGTTCGTCCAGCAGCAACAGCCGCGGGCGATGCACCAGTGCGCGCGCCAAGGCCACGCGCTGGCGTTGACCGCCCGACAGCGTCGCCGGCCAATCTCCGCCGCGCGTGCCCAGCCCTACCGCGTCCAGTGCGGCCTGTGCCTGCACGCGACCGGCCCGGCCCAGGCCCAGCGCCACGTTGTCGATCACCCGCTTCCACGGCAGCAGCCGCGCGTCCTGGAACATCAGGCGCACCGCATCACGCTGCGCAGCCAACGGCGCGTGCCCGCTAGCGACCGTGCCGGTATCGGCCGCTTCCAGCCCGGCGATCACGCGCAATAAGGTGCTCTTGCCGCAGCCGCTGCGACCGACAATCGCCACGCTGGCGCCGGGCGCGATGTCCAGATTGATGCCGCGCAGCACCTCGGCATCGCCATAACGCTTGCCAATCCCGCGCAAGGTCAGCGGCAGGCCGGTGTCGCTCGCGCTCATCGGCGCAGCTCCGCACGCTGTTGCTGCGCCGGATGCCAGCCCAACCACCAGGCTTCCAATCCGCGTGCAGCCAGATCGGCCAGCTTGCCGAGCAATGCGTATAGCAAGATGGCCACCACCACGATATCGGTCTGCAAAAATTCGCGCGCATTGGTCGCCAGATAGCCGATGCCGGAACTTGCGGAAATCGTCTCGGCCACGATCAGGGTCAGCCACATCAAACCCAGTGCAAAGCGCAACCCGACCAGAATCGACGGCAACGCACCCGGCAACAACACATCGACAAACAGCTGCGGGCCAAGCAAACCGTAATTGCGCGCCATCTCGATCAGTGCCGGGTCCACGCTGCGGATGCCGTGATAGGTATTGAGATAGATCGGGAAGAAGGTGCCCAGCGCCACCAGAAACAGCTTGGCGCCCTCATCGATGCCGAACCACAGGATCACCAGCGGAATCAGCGCCAGATGCGGCACGTTGCGCAGCATCTGCAAGGCGCTGTCTAGCAGGCGCTCGGCCACGCGCGACACGCCGGTGAGCAGGCCCAGCGCAAAACCAATGCTGCCGCCGATCGCCAGGCCCACTGCCGCGCGCCAGCTGCTGATCGCCAGGTGTTGCCACAACTCACCGCTTTGTACCAGCGCGACAGCCGCACGCAGCACCGCGTCCGGCGCAGGAAGAATCCGCTGCGGCAACCAGCCACCGGAGGCGGCGATCTGCCAGGCCACCAACAAGGCCAATGGCAATAGCCAAGGCAGCAGCGCGTTGCCAAAACGACGCGAGCCGGTGCTCATCGCGGCACCTTGATGGTATAGCGACGCATCAAAACGACAGCGCGCATTTGCACGTTTCCGGAGGCCCGGCACCCGTTCCCAATCCCGCTTACGTTTGCATCTCTGGTCCCGCGCATCACTTGCCCGCCGCTTGTTTGCCCGCCGGCGATGCAACGGCAACCGCTGGCGCGCGCCACACCGCCGGTGCCACCAACACCCGCTTGGGCAACAGGCGCTGCGCGTAGAACAGATCGGCGGTGGCCTGCTGCGCCTTGATGACCTCGGCGCTGAGCGGCTGCACGCTGGCCGGCGGGCGATGGGCCAGCGTGCGCTCGACCACCGCAGGCGGCAGCCCGCTCACCTGCGCCAGCACGCGAATGCTGCCTGCGCGATCGCGTTCCAATAGCCCGTCGGCCTGATTGAGCTGCCCCATCACCTGCTGCACGAACGGGCCCCACGCGGTGGCATAGCGGCGCGAAGACAGAAAGAAGCCGCCGGTCAGTCCAAGCCCTTCGCCGTTGGCGAGCAGGCGCGCACTGCCATCCAGCGTCAATGCCGAATACCAAGGGTCCCAGATCGCCCAGGCATCCACCTGCCCTGCAGCGAAGGCTGCGCGCGCGTTGGCTGGCGACAGATACAGCGGCGTGATGTCGCGCATGCTCAGGCCCGACTTGGCCAACAGCCGCAGCAACAGGTTATGCGCACTCGACCCTTTCTGAAACGCAACCCGCTTGCCCTTGAGGTCGGCCACACGCCTTAGCGTGCTCTTGGCCGGCACCAGAATGGTCTCGGCCTTGGGCGTGGGCGGTACCCAGCCCACGTACACCAGATCGGCCCCGGCGGCCTGCGCGAACAATGGCGGAATATCGCCGGCACCGCCCAGATCGATGCTGCCCACATTCAAGGCTTCCAGCAATTGCGGCCCGGCCGGAAACTCGATCCAGGTAATTTTGGTGCGCGGGAAGCGTTGTTCCAGCAAACGATGCTGCTTGGCCAGCACCAGGCTCGACACCGCTTTTTGATAGCCGATACGCAACTGCGCCGGCTCGGCCGCCCATGCGGGTTGCAGCCAAGCAATGCTGGACAACAGCAACGCAACAAACAAAAAGCGGTAGCGCATCGGAATCCTCCTCATTGCCAATCGGTGGAAGGTTTTTCCCAGAGGTTGACGCCACCCTCGACCGCAAAGCGATCGATCTCGGCCAACTCGTCGACACTGAACGCAGGCGACTGCAAGGCCGCGACGTTTTCGATCAACTGCTCCGGGCGGCTGGCACCCAGCAAGGCCGAGCTCACGCGTGGATCGCGCAGCACCCAGGCCAACGCCAACTGCGCCAGACTCTGCCCACGTCGCTGTGCGATCGCGTCCAGCCCGCGTGCGCGCTGCAGGTTGTCGTCGGACAGATGTTCCGGCCGCAGCGACTGCCCGCCCGGACGATTCACCCGCGCATCGCTGGGCACGCCATTGAGGTATTTACCGGTCAACAAGCCCTGCGCCAACGGTGTAAACGCGATCACGCCGGCACCCACCTCATCCGTGGCATCGAACAACTCCTGCTCGGCCCAGCGATTGAACAGGTTGTAGGCCGGCTGATGAATCAGCAGCGGCACCTTCCACTCGCGCAGCAATGCCGCGATCTCGCGCGTGCGCGCCGCCGAGTACGACGACACGCCCACGTACAACGCCTTGCCCTGCTGTACCACGCTGGCCAATGCACCAGCAGTCTCTTCCAACGGCGTGTCCGCATCGAAGCGGTGCGAGTAGAAGATGTCCACGTAGTCCACGCCTAGCCGCTGCAGGCTCTGATCCAGGCTGGACAGCAGGTATTTGCGCGAACTGCCACCCTGCCCGTACGGGCCCGGCCACATGTCCCAACCGGCCTTGGTGGAAATGATCAATTCGTCGCGATAGGGCTTGAAATCCTCGCGCAGCAGGCGGCCGAAGTTGATTTCCGCGCTGCCATACGGCGGGCCGTAGTTGTTGGCCAGATCGAAGTGAGTAATGCCCAGATCGAAGGCGGTACGCAGCAAGGCGCGCTGCGTGTCGATCGGTGTGCTGTCGCCGAAGTTGTGCCACAGGCCCAGCGACAGTGCCGGCAACACCAGGCCGCTGCGGCCGACACGGCGGTAGGCGAGACGGTCGTAACGATCGGGATGTGCGAGATAGGTCATCAGAATGTCCGGTAGATCAGCGTGCGCTGAAGCGATTGGCGGGGCGTGCCAGCCCCAGATGATCGCGCAACGTGCGCCCTGCATAGTCACGCCGGAACAGCCCGCGTCGCTGCAGCTCCGGCACCACGTGATTGGCGACATCGGCCAGGCCGCCGGGCAGATGCGGCACCAGCACGTTGAAACCATCGGCTGCGTCTTGCTCGAACCAGGCCTGCAACTCATCGGCAATCTGCGTCGGTGTGCCGATCAGGCTGTAATGCCCGCGCCCGCCCGCGATGCGCCGACCGAGCTGGGCAATGCTCAGTTGCTCCTGCCCGGCCAGCTCGGTGAACAACTGCTGGCGACTGCGCTGGCCGGTTTCGGTGAGCGGCAATTCCGGCAACGGCCCATCGGGCGGATAGCCAGACAGATCGAAGTTGCCCAACATGCGTGACAGCAGCGCGATGCCGACGTCAGGCTCCACCAGCTCCTGAAACTGCTCGAACTTTTCCTGCGCTTCAGCCTGGCTTTGCCCAACCACGATGAACACACCCGGCATCACCTTCAGTGCATCGCGCGAACGCCCGAATTGTTCCAGCCGCCCCTTGATGTCTGCGTAGAACGCCTGCGCCTTGGCCAGCGACGACTGCGCGGTGAACACCACCTCGGCCGTTTCGGCCGCGAGCGCACGTCCGGGCTCGGACGAGCCAGCCTGCACCAGCACCGGATGCCCCTGCGGCGCCCGCGCGATGTTGAGCGGGCCGCGCACCTGAAAATGCGGGCCGCGATGGTCCAGCACGTGCAGCCGCGCCGGGTCGTAGTGCACCCCGGCGGCAGTGTCGGCGATAAAGGCATCATCGTCCCAGCTGTCCCACAGCCCTGCGACCACTTGCTGGAATTCGCGTGCCCGCGCATAGCGCTCAGCATGCACGTAATGCGCATCGCGGTTGAAATTCAGCGCCTCGTCGGCGGCATCGGAGGTGACCAGATTCCAGCCGGCACGCCCACCGGACAGATGATCCAGCGAGGCAAACTTGCGTGCCACGTGATACGGCTCGTTGTAGCTGGTGGTCATGGTGGCGATCAACCCGATACGCTCGCTCACCACCGCCAACGCGCTGAGCAACGTGAGCGGCTCGAACAGGCTGGAGCGCGCCATCCGCGATGCCACCGGCCCACCGGCCGCAGCCAGGCTGTCGGCGACGAACACCGCATCGAACTTGGCGGCCTCGGCAATGCGCACCATCTGCCGGTAATGATCGAACACCAGCGGATCGGCGCTGGCGTGCGGATGCCGCCATGCTGCCACATGATGGCCGGTGGCCATCAGAAACGCACCGAGCGAGAGCTGCCGTACGGCGCTCATTGCAGCCCACCGTGCGTAGCGCCCGCACTGTACAAATCGATATCCAAAACCATCACACGCATGCTCAAAAATCCTTGTGCAACTGCAGCCCGACATAGCGCTGATCGTCGCGCGGCACCAGCCGGAACACGTTGCCGGTGGCATTGGCCAGCAGCGGTGCATACGAACGATCGCCCAGGTTGCGGCCAAGCACTGCCACACGCCAGCCATGCGCATCGTCGGCCAGCGCGATGCTGGCATTCCAGATCGCATACGGGCCCTGGATGGTCTGCGGGGTCTGGCTGAGGTCGTACTGCACACTGTCCTGCCAGCTCACATCGCCATTGAATTCCAGCGCCAGACTGCCGCGTAACGGCACCCGGTAACCCGCGCGCAGATTGCCTTTCCAGTCCGGCGAAAACGGCAGCGGCCTGCCATCGACATTGCAGTTGGCCGCTGCTGCGGTGGGGCAGGCAAAGCGCAGGATGCGCGCCTGCGTGTAGGCCAGCGATGCGGCCAGGCTGAGCCGCTCGGTGGGCCGATAGTCCAGATCCAGTTCCAGGCCTTGCGTGCGCACCTGCCCGGCGTTGATCAAGCGTGTCACCACCTGCCCGGCCACGGTGTCGAAAAAGTTGGCCTGATAGTTGGCGTATTCGGTATGGAACAACGCCACGTTGGCGCTGAGGCGATCGTCCAGCGCACGCGCCTTCAATCCGAGTTCCCAGGCGTTGGAGGTCTCCGGCTTCAGCGCCGGCGTATCGCGCGGCTGCATGTTGAAGAACACGTTGTAGGCCGGGCCCTTGTAGCCGCGCGAATAGGTGAGGTAGCCGGTGGTCTGCGCATCGAAATCGTATTGCAGGCCGGTGCGACCCGACACGCCGTTTTCTGCAGTGCTGCCACTGCTGGCCGTGGAGGGCTGGATACCGGTGACTGCGGCTGCGGAGCTAGACACGCGCCGATGTTGATAGTCGAGCGTGTCGCGGGTGAAGCGCGCGCCCAACAACGCACGCAGATCCGGGCGCCAATGCCAGGTCGCCTCGCCGAACGCCGCATACGTTTCTGCACGCGTGCCGTAATCGGCCATACCCACGTTGCTGGCGGTGGGCGTCGTCACGGTACGGCGATAGGTTTCGTCGTTGCGCGCGTGCAGGTAATACAGCCCGGCGACCGCTTCCACCGCACGGTCGCGCGGGGTCTGGATGCGCAATTCCTGCGAATACTGTGTGTAACCCAGATCGCCACGATCGTGCGAGGACGGAAACGCCACGTTGCGTTGCGCGGTGCGGTCGCCATCCTGGAACTGGGTGTTATCCCATTGCCGCCACGCGCTGATCGAGGTGAGCAGCGCCTCGCCGATGTGCTGATCCAGCTGCAGCGAGGCGCCTTTGTTGATGTCGTCCAGATGCGTGCGGTAATCGCTGTTGATCTGCCGGCTGTCGGCGCTGGCAGTGACTGGCGCAAGCGCGGCGGCGAAGTCCGCACGCGTGCTGGCCACCACTACACCGCTGGGCGCATCGCTGCGCGACTGCAGGTAGTCGGCGAGCAGCGTCGCGTTCAAGCTCGGGTTCGGGGTGAGATCCAGCCGCAGCCGCGCGCCGGAGCGTTGGTAACCATTGACGGTCTGGCCGTCGGCCACATTGCGCACATTGCCACCGTATTCGGCCCACAACGCCGACACGCTGGCCTTGAGCACCTCCGGCACCAGCGCGCCGCCGACGCTGGCACGCACGCGATCTTCTTCGCCGCCCCCGAAGTGCGCGTAATCCACATAGCCACCGAACACATCTGGCGCCGGCTTGCTGACGATATTGAGCACGCCGGCCGAGGCATTCTTGCCGAACAAGGTGCCCTGCGGCCCGCGCAGGACTTCGATACGTTCGACATCCAGCAGATCCAGCGTCGCCTGGCCCGGCCGCCCCAGCACCACACCGTCGATGACCGTGGCCACGCTGGGCTCGACGCCTGGCGAGGTGGAAATGGTGCCCACCCCACGCAGGAACAACGAGGTGTCCTTGTTGGAGGCGCCGGTGCGAAAGGTCAGGCTGGGCACCAGCGCCGGCAGGTCGGCCACGCTGTTGCGGTTTTCGCGCTCCAACGTTTCGCCCTGCACCACCGACACGGCCACTGGCACTTGCTGCAAGCTGGTTTCGCGACGTGTGGCGGTCACCGTCACCGCGCCCAAGGTCTGCGCGGCGCGGTCCGGCGTTGCAGCCGCCTCACTCACTTCATCGGCCAGCACCGGCGTACATGCCCACGCCAGACTCCATGCCAACACCTGCGGCTTAGCCAACCATTTCGAAGCAGCGAAGATCCTTGCAGGGGTCCGGTGTCGCGCGGGCATGTATGTCCTTTCGTGGCGTCGGCTGTCTTGTCGCAGCGCTTGTGGATTTCGGTTGTTCGAGAGCGCCGTGCACGCACGGCGAACAGGGCGCAGCGCAGGCCAATAAGGCAGTGCAATGCAATAGCGCATGCTGTTTGCAGCTGCCGCGAGCGTCAAATAACCAATGTTTAGGTGGTTATTCACTCACGCACTGCAGTGCGTGCGGATAGCCGCGCCAAGCGCGCTCGAAGACCACCGGTGCACAACATCGAGTCAAGTGGCGATAATGGGTTGATGGATGCACCCAAGCCCTGGCACCTCTACCTGCTGCTGTGTCGCAACGGCAGCTATTACGCCGGCATTACCAACGATCTGGAGCGCCGCTTCCAGGCGCATCTGCGTGGTACCGGCGCGCGCTACACACGCGCAAATCCACCACTGGAAGTGCTTGCCAGCCACCCGTACGCGAACCGCGCCGCCGCCTCGCGCGCAGAGTGGCAGCTCAAGCGGCAACCGCGCGCGCGCAAGCTGGCCTGGTTGCTGGCGCAAGCGCACGACAGCGCCGAGTCACAGCTCGCTGACGCATCGATCACGCCCGCCTAGCCGTGTGTTTTCTACGCTGCACCGCCATCAATCGCGGAGCAGCGCATGCACTATCAGCTCTACTACTGGACCGGCCTGCAAGGCCGCGGCGAATTCGTCCGCCTCGCACTGGAAGATGCCGGCGCTGACTACACCGACGTGGCGCGCGTGGAAGGCGATGAAGTGATGAATGCCTTTCTGGAAGGTCACCAAGCCGGCGCCCAGCCATTCGCACCACCCTTCCTCAAGGCCGGCGACACGGTGGTTGCGCAGGTCGCAGCGATCCTGCATTTCATTGGGCCGCAGCTGAAGCTGGTACCGGAATCGGATGCACTACGCATCCAGGCATTGCAATTGCAGCTGACCATCACCGACCTGGTGGCCGAAGTGCACGACACCCATCATCCGATCGCCACCGGGCTGTATTACGAAGACCAGAAAGCCGAAGCGGCAAAGCGTGCCAAGGACCTGCGCGACAACCGCCTGCCCAAGTTCCTGGGCTACTTCGAGCAGGTGCTGCAGCAGGTCGGCGGCGTCCATGTGCTGGGCACGCACTCGTATGTGGATCTGTCGCTGTTTCAGCTGATCAGCGGGTTGGAATACATGTTCCCCAAGCGCATGGCAACGCTGTCGACCGATCTGCCCGGCCTCAAGGCCTTGCAGCAGCACGTGGCCGAGCGTCCGCGCATTGCCGCCTATCTCGCATCCGAGCGACGTGTGGCGTTCAACACCAACGGCATTTTTCGCCACTATCCGGAGCTGGATGCTGCGTAATCGATACGACTGCGTCTCCTGCATCGCAACGCAACGCAAGCAGCACCGAAATCACTACTTCGATGCTGACGCCTGGCGCATGCCACCGCAGCATGCAAGGCCGCACCCAGTGCGGCCTCATCCTTGCCTCAATCGCAAGCCGCCTCAACGTCCCTGCAGTAATGCCGTCCGAATTCGCTGCAACTGCACCTTCACCGCAGCGGCCTGCGTCGGCCCCAGCCGCAACACGGCTTTTTGCCCAACCGACAGCGCTTCCAGCGCAGGATCGACGAAGCGATAGCGACCACGCTCGTCGCGCTGCACCTTGATCGGTTGCGCCGGATCCGGCGTGCGTAACAGATGATCGATCACATCGATCACGCGGTCGTTGAAGTAACGATCCGGCGCACCGAGATCGGCATATGCTTGCTGAAACAGCGGGTAGAAACGCACATAACTGCGCACCAACGCCTGCGCATCCACCTGGGTGAATGCCGCCACGTAAGGTGCATAACGCGCCGCATTGGCCTGATCGATCACAACAGCGCCAGCGGCATCGGCGACCTGCAACTCACCGGGCACCGGCTGCAGCACCGAGACACGGCGGCTGATGCTGGGCTGGGTGAGATTGTCGATCATCACCACAACACGCTCGATCAGATGCTTGCGCACCACGATCGACAACGCGCCATCGTCCTGCACCAGGTCCAGCAATGCCTGCCAGGCAGCCGCATCGCTCTGCGCTAGCGCAGGAATTGCAGCGTCGGCGGCATCGGCCGAGGGCGCCTGCACCGGATGACGTGGCCCCGCCGGCACTGGCGGCGCGGGAGTCACAGCGGCTGCCACAGCGCTTGCGGTCTGGCTGATCGGCGCAGGCAACGCGCCCGGCGGAGTGGATGACCCGCCAAACAGCCACCAGGCGGCACCGGCCACCACTGGCACCGCCAGCAGCCACGGCCAACGCGAAGACTTCGATTGCATCGTGAAACTCCTTACATCGACAACATCCATGGTGTGACCATGAGATGGCGCGGTGGTTCCATCGATTTAGTCGGTCGAGGGCGCGGTGCCCTCACCGCACCAGAGAGTTGATCGGTTACTTTGTTTAAAACCATACACACCGACCATCTCGACTGGTCCTTGCCCGCCCACCGTCGCGGGACCTTACGCGGCCTACATGGACGTACTTGCGGCGTGTCCCGCGACGGTGGGCGGGCAAGGGCCCTGCAGCCAAGCCGCAGACCGCAGGCTTCGGCTTCGGCTTCGGCTTATCCACATTACCTAGTCTCGGACCAGGACGCCCGGCGTTGCCGCATCAAGCAACAACGCCAGCCATCTCATATCCGCGAAGTAAGTGTGCCCACCGCTCTCAGCTTGCGAAATCCAACCGCGCATTCACCCAAGCCGCCACGATAGCGGCGGCGACCTGATCGGCCTGTTTCGCAGGCAGGCGCTTCTCGCGCACCAGCCATGCTGCCGTATCGGCACGCACCTTCGGCAGCAGCGCGCGCACGGCCTTGCGCTGTGCCGGCGACCAATCGCTGTCTTCCCCGCTCCAGGCAGCAATCGCCTTGTCCGGATCGTTTCCGTAGCTCTTGCGCAGTGCGGGCGTCAGATACAACAACGGCGACACCGACGCGCGTAGCGCGATGATTTTCCACTCGGCGTAACTCGCGTAGCGAATGGTGCCGGCGTCCTTGCTTAACGCCTCGATCAACCCGGCAAAGCCCGCATCCAGCTGCTTCCAGCTGGCCAATGCAAACAAACCGCCCGGCGGCTTGCAGATCGGCGCGAACCCGTCGCGTGTCGACCCATACAGCGAGCCGAACGCGTCGTATGCCGGCTCACCCAACGCAGCGAAGATGAAGCAATGCACGTAAGGACGCTCATCGCTGTCGTCGCGCTCGATCCACAAACGTAGCAACGTCAAGACGCGTTCCGGTGCCTGCATGGCAGGCATGCCATCCACATCGTCGAGCAACGAGTCTGCAAACGTGTCGACCTTGCGCAATGCCTTGCGCGCACTCTCGAACCGCGCGTTGGCCAGCGCCGCATCCACACCTGCCGCAGGCACGAACTGATGCAAATAAGCCAGCCACGCCGAGGCCAGCGGCGTGTCGTAGCCCTGCAACTGGCGCGCGGCGTCGACAGGCGCCGTGGGAATGCTGGCAATGATGCGATCCAGTGCCTGTTGCTGCGCAGTCAGCGCCTTGGCCAGCACATCGGCTCTGGCCTTCAATGTGCGCTGCAGGCAGTCGTCCAGCTTGGTGTCCTGCGCGCAGGCGTTGCGCTGGCGCAGCCAGGCCCGTTGCTGATCGCGCACGCTCGCCACCGAACTGCGCGGCGTGGTCTCCACCAGCGCCCGATAGGACTCGTCCAACTGATCGTCCAGATTGCCGAGCGCCGGCACCGCACACAGCCGTTTTTCGACCGCAGTGCTTGCCTGCTTGCAATCGAACGAGGCCGCCCAGGCACCGCTTGCACCGAGCAACAGCGCGCCACCGACAACCACCCGCAAAGCACCGAAGCGATAGTTCATTGCAACGCCTCCTTGCGTGCAGGCAGCAACGACAGCAGCAGCAAGGTCACCGCCAGCGCGACGTAGGCACCAACGAACTGCCAGCTGATCACCCGCGCCAACCCTTGCAGCGACCACGGCAGATAGATGCCGCCGCGCGGGTCCACCGAATGGATCAGGCCGAACAACGTCAGCCCAGCGGCCACCAGCAGAAATACCGCACCGCGTCGCAGCCGGCCATCGATCATCGCCGCCACCGCCGCGATCCACAGCATCGCGGTGATGATGAAACCATTGCCCAGCGCGAAGATCACCGCCAGCTCCGGCAGGCCGTGACCATCGAGCTTGGTGGTCAGCGCAATCAGTTGCTCCGGCGGGATCCAGCCAGGCGCCTTGATGGTCAGCAGGTACGCCACCGAAGGCAGAAAGCCCAATACCATCGCGCCCGCATGATGCTTGGGCGTGGCCTGAAACGCCTGCGTGGTGATGTCGATCGACACGTACACGATGATCGGCGCCAGCACCGCCAGCGGCACCCATTGCACCAGCCCGCTGATCACACCCAACATGCCGCCGATGCCGACGAACAACCCGGTCAGCAGCGTATAGCCCGAGCGCGCGCCCATATGCTTGTACGCAGGCTGGCCAATGTACGGCGTGGTCTGCGCCACGCCGCCGCACACGCCTGCGACCAGTGTGGCAAAGGCTTCCACCAGCAGAATGTCGCGGGTGCGGTAGTCATCGCCCGCCGCGCGTGCGCTCTCGCTGACATTGATGCCACCCACCACCATCAACAGACCGAACGGCAGCAGCAACGGCAGGTACGCCACCGTGGCCGGCAGTCCTTCGATAAAGCCCAGGTTCGGCAGCGGCAACACGATCTTCGGCGTCGCCCAGTCCGGCACGGCAAAACCCGGCGCACCCAGTCCGGCCAGTCCCAGCCCGTAATACAACGCGGTGCCGATGACGAAGGCGACCAGCACACCCGGCAACTTGGTCGGCAACCGGCCCTTGGCCAGCAGCACGTACAACAGCAGACCCAAGGTGACAAAGCCGGCCACCGGCGAACGCAAGGTTTCCAGCAGCGGCAGCAAGCCCATCAGCACCAACGCGATGCCAGCGATCGAACCGAGCAGCGCCGCACGCGGCAGCGCGCGCGTGACCGCCTCGCCAGCAAACGACAGCACCAGCTTGAGCAGGCCCATCACCACCAGCGAGGCCATGCCGAGTTTCCAGGTGGCGATGGCGGCCGCTTGCGGGTCCAGCCCCTGCGCCTTGAAGCCGACGAACGCCGGGCCGAGCACCAGCAGCGCCATGCCGATGCTGGTAGGCGCATCCAGGCCCAGCGGCATCGCGGTGACGTCGTCGCGCCCGCTGCGTGCGGCCAGCCGCCGCGCCATCAAGGTGTAGAGCAGATTGCCAACCAGCACGCCGAACGCAGTGCCAGGAAACATGCGTTCGAATATCACATCAGCGGGAAACTGGAATATCCCGATGAGCGCCATCGCGATGAAGCCGAGGATGGAGAGATTGTCGACGACCAGGCCGAAGAAGCCATTGAGGTCGCCGGCGACGAACCAGCGCGGCGATGCCGCAGTACGCGAGGAAGAGGCCGACATGGGAGCCAGGAAGCGTGGGGATCGCCCGATGGTAGCCGCTGCCCCGCATGCGCGACAGCGGCGCGATGGATCAGAGCGTGTCGTTGCGCTGGCCGATGCAAGGGCGCGCCCGTCCGGCGCTTGCCGGCACGCTGACGCCTACAGGCGCTACTGCGTCCGCTCCTGCATCGCCGCAGCGACCTCGATCCAGCCGACGCTGTCGCTGCGGCCGGCACTGCGATAGCGCACCTGCACGCGCGTGGCATCGGCGCTGACATCCAGCGCGTCGGCCCGATCGCCCTGCACCAGATAGCGCTTGGTGCTGGTCGCCGTAGGCGTGGCGTACAGCGGCAGGCGCGCCACCTGCACACGCAGCTGCACCGGCATGGGTGCCTCCAGCGTCGTGCCGATCTCGCTTGAAACCTTCGCCCCGCGCGCGTCGTAACGCGGCCACACCGAGAGCGGCATGCCATCGTCGCTGCCTGGATCCAGCAAGGTCTGGATATCCGGCGACGCGATCGGCTGCTGCGTCCTGGCCACATACAGCCGCCCATCGGCGGCGTAGCGATAGACGTCGGCGTACCACATCGGCCCGCTGCGGCAGGAGCTGGTCAAGCTGCGCTGCTGCTTGTCGGGCGTCAGATTGAAGAAACCTTCGCATTGCACCGCCGGGCGCGTGGGCGCAGTCAGCGCACGAAAGCGCCGTTGCGCCGGATCGAACACAAATACCAGCACCGCTTCGTTGACCTGGCCGAGCATCGCCGACACTGCAAGATCCGGATGCCCATCGAAGTTGTAGTCGTCGCTGTCCACGCCGGTGCCGCCTTCGCCGTCGTCCACGTTCGCGTCGAACCATTGCTCCTTGCCGCCTGGGCTAAACACCACCTGCAGGCGTGCGCCGACCAGTGTGGCGGTGGCACGCGTGTGTGCGTCGAGCGACACCTGCACGCTGGTGTCGCGTGCCAAGGACGCGAACGACAGCCCGCCAAGTGCGGCAAATAGCAGCGTGCGCGCAGCGCTCACGCGCATTCGGTGCACAGGTTCAAGGCGCATAGTCAGCAGACTCAGAACGACACCTCAACCGCCTGCCGCGACCACAGCACCGACTGGTGGCCGGTGGCCTGCTTCCAGGCCAGGCGGATCGCCTCGATGTCGTTGCGCCGCTGCGGGCTGTCCTCGTGCAGGATCACCAGCACCTTGGTGCCCAGCCGGTTCGGCTCCTTGGCACCGCGAAACAGCCACTGGCCGTAGGCGTCGAACACGGTCAGCCCATCCGGGAAGCGCGGCGTCACTTCCTTGTCCAGGAAGGCGCGCCACTGGGTCTCATCGATGGTGCGGGTCTGCGGGCGATCGGCCGGGCCGGTTTCCTCGCCCACGCCAAAGTACAGCTCACTGCGCACCCAGCCGCGGGCGGTCGCGGGCCGCGCCGCATCGCCTTGCAGGCTGGCAGTGGTCGAGCCCGGCGCCCCGCCGGGAGTGGTGGCGCAGGCAGACAACGCCAATAGGGCGGCAAGCAGGCAGGACGGCAGCAACTTCATCGACTTCTCCACAACGGATATTTTTACAACGCGTATTGGGCAGGCTCATGCAGGCCGGGCATCAGCTGATGCCGGCGTGCGCGCACTGTGCCATCTCGCACGCGTCTGAACAACGCGATAACATCTCTCCATCCGGATGAATGTGGACGATCCGAACCCCTTTGCGCCCCTGCCCGGCCGGATGCCGACCGCGCGGCGCGTTCGCAGTTGCTGTCGCAGGAGAGAGAAATGACCCGCCCCACCCTTTCGGCTATCGGCCTGGCCGTCGCGGCCGTGTTGAGCGCCAACGCACAGGCCCAGCAGGCCGCCCCCGGCGCCCCAACGCTGGACACCGTGATCGTCACCGGCACCCGCGCCAGCGACCGCACCGTGCTGGAATCGACCGTGCCGGTGGACGTGCTCACCGCCGAAGACATCCGCAAGGCCGGCGTGGTCAACGGCGAGCTCGGCAGCGCGCTGCAGGCACTGCTGCCCTCGTTCAACTTCCCGCGCCAGTCCAACTCCGGCGGCGCTGATCACATCCGCGCCGCGCAGCTGCGCGGGCTCTCGCCCGACCAGGTGCTGGTGCTGGTCAACGGCAAGCGCCGGCATACCTCGGCGCTGGTCAATACCGACAGCAAGATCGGCAAGGGCACCACGCCGGTGGATTTCAATTCCATCCCGATCAATGCGATCAAGCGCATCGAAGTACTGCGCGACGGTGCCGGTGCGCAGTACGGCTCCGATGCCATTGCCGGCGTCATCAACGTGATCCTGGACGACAACCCCGAGCGCGGCGAGCTGGAAGCCAGCTTCGGCGCCTACAACACCGATGTGGAGCCGATCAATCGCCGCGTCACCGACGGCCAGACCAGCTACGCCAGCGCCAAGGTCGGCAGCCTGCTCGGCGATGACGGCGGCTTTTTCAAGGTCGGCCTGGAGCTGAAGAATCGCGAGGGCACCAACCGCGCCGGCTTCGATCAAATTCCCTCGTTCGAAGAACAGACCCCGGCCAATCTGGCGCTGGCTGGCCAGCGCAATTACGTGCTCGGCGACGGCGCCACCAAAGGCCTGAACGCCTGGCTCAACACCAAGATCCCCTTCAGCGCCAACGGCGAGTTCTACGCCTTCGGCACCTACAACCAGCGCGACACCGAAGGCGCCAATTACTTCCGCTACCCGGATGGCAGCGCCAACTGGCGCGAGATCTACCCCAACGGCTACCGCCCGATTTCCGAAGGCGAGAATCGCGACCTGCAGATCGTCGCCGGCGCCCGTGGGCAACTCGGCAACTGGGACTACGACGCCAGCGTCAACTACGGCCGCAACGACTTCACCTACCGGCTGCGCAACTCGCTCAACGCCTCGCTCGGCCCGGGCAGCACCACCCGCTTCAAGACCGGCGATTTCGCCTTCGCGCAGACCGTGGGCAATCTGGATCTGACCCGCGTGTTCGATGCCGCCGGCGCCACCCATACCTTCGGCACCGGTGCCGAATTCCGCCGCGAGCAGTACCGCACCCACGCTGGCGACCCGGCCAGCTATGCGGCCGGCCCGTTCACCGATCGCCCCACCGGCTCGCAGGCCGGCGGCGGGCTCACCCCGCAGGACGAAGCCGATCTGTCGCGTAATGTCGCCAGCGCCTACGCCAACGTCTCCAGCCAGTTCGGCGACAAGTTCTCCACCGACCTGGCCGGCCGCTACGAGCATTACCAGGATTTCGGCAGCCAATGGACCGGCAAGCTGGCCGCGCGTTATGCATTCGCCCCGGCGTTCGCGCTGCGTGGCGCCATCTCCAACAACGTGCGTGCGCCCTCGCTCAGCCAGATCGGTTATGAGGCCACGTCCACCGGCTACGACGCCGCCGGCCGCCTCACCCAGGGCCGCCTGCTGTCGGTCAACAACCCGATTGCACGCGCGCTCGGCGCCACCGATCTGAAGCCGGAAAAATCGCTCAATTACAGCCTGGGTTTCACCAGCAAGCTGGGCGATCACTTCGACCTGTCGCTGGACTTCTTCCAGATCGATATCGACGACCGCATCGCGCTGTCCGAAGACATCACCGGCGACACGCTAACGGATTTTGTGCAGCAGAACTTCGGCGTCACCGGCGTGCAGAGCGCCAGCTACTTCCTCAACGCCGCCGACACCCGCACCCGCGGCGCGGAGCTGGTCGGCAACTGGCGCCAGTACGCCTTCGGCGGCGACCTGCTGCTGACCGGCACTTACAGCTACGCCAAGACCGAATTGAAGAACGTCATCGGCACCCCGGCGCAGCTGCTCGCACTGAACCCGGAGTACGTGCTGTTCGGCGTCGAAGAGAGCAACACGCTCACCGATGCAGCGCCACGCACGCGCGCGGCCCTGGCGGCCAACTGGAACAACGAGCACTGGAACCTGCAGACCCGCGTCAACCGCTACGGCAGCGCAACGCGCGTGTTCGATTTCGGCGGCGGCTTCGTACCACGCCAGACCTATGGTGCCGAGTGGCAGCTGGATCTGGAGGCCGAGTACCACCTGGGGACGCAGTGGACGCTGGCGATCGGCGGCCAGAACATCCTGGACAACTACTCGGACCGCTCCATCGACGACATCGCCTACTTCGGCAACCTGCCCTACGACGTGCTCTCGCCGATCGGCAGCAATGGCGCGTACTGGTATGGGCGGGTGCGGTATAGCTTCTGAGTGCAAGCAAAGAGCTTAAAAACCTCTCTCCCTCAGAGAGTGCTTTAGCCCCTCTCCTACGGGAGAGGGGTTGGGGTGAGGGTACGGAGCGAAGCCCTCGTGGCGTTTCAACTGCACGTGGCTTCGCTCGTACCCTCATCCGCCCCTACGGGGCACCTTCTACCGACGGGAGAAGGACAGGCAGTCGTACGTGCCTGACCAGTACTCCCCGGCACTGCATAACCTGAATATCACACCGCTTTGCGCACACTAGCGCGATGGCAGACGTGCATTCCCCCCTTCCGTCGCCGCCATTGCTGGACGATGCCTGCGCATTGTTTCTGGACGTGGACGGTACCCTCATCGACTTTGCCGACAGCCCAGAGGCTGTGCGGCTCTTGCCCGAGGTCCGCGAGGCCATCGGCCGCCTAAGCGATCGCCTGCATGGCGCAGTCGCACTGGTCAGCGGGCGACCGTTATCGCAACTGGACGCCTTGTTCGCGCCGCTGTTGCTCCCGGCTGCCGGCTTGCACGGACATGAGCTACGCAACGATATCGCCGCACGCGCCGCGATGCCGCAAGACACCTCCGAATGGCTGCACGGCTTGCATCAGCGCGCCGCCGCACTCACGCATCAACACCCCGGCGTGCTGGTCGAAGACAAAGGCGTCAGCGTTGCGCTGCATTGGCGCGCACAACCGCTCGCCGGCCCGGATGTTCTGGCCTTCGCGCAACAGGAAATCGCACAACTTTCCGGCTATCGCCTGCAGCCTGGCGACCACGTGGTGGAATTCGTTCCCGAAGGCAGCAACAAGGGCCTGGCGGTCGAACAACTGATGCAGCACGGCGCATTCGCCGGCCGCACACCGGTATTCGTCGGCGACGACCTGACCGACGAATTCGGCTTCGAAGCGGCCAATCGCCTCGGCGGCTGGAGCGTGCTGGTCGGCGATCGCGCGCAGACCAGCGCGCGCTTCCGCGTCGATGGCACTGCCGATGTTCATGCGTGGTTGCAACGCAACGCGCGCCCAGCCTGAGAGCCGCGCGCCTTACCCTCTTCTCTTCAAAAGGATCGTTCGCACTCCATGACCGAGCCAAACCTGGATCTGGGCGTCATCGGCAACTGCAGTTTCGGTGCATTGGTCGATCGGCAGGCACGTGTGGTGTGGAGTTGCCTGCCGGCTTTCGATGGCGACCCGGCGTTCTGTTCGCTGCTCTCGCCCAAGGGCGAGGGCGGCGACTTTGCCGTTGAGCTGGAGGACTTCGAAAGCAGCGAGCAGCATTACCTGCCCAACACCGCCGTGCTGCGCACCGTGTTGCGCGACAGCCACGGTGGCGAAGTGGAAGTGATCGACTTCGCACCGCGCTGGCGCAATAACGGGCGTTTCTATCGGCCGGTGAGCATCATTCGGCAGCTTCGTCCGCTGGCCGGTAACCCGCGCATCATCGTGCGCGCACGCCCGTTGGCCGACTGGGGCGGCCGCACGCCGGAAACCACCTGGGGCAGCAATCACATCCGTTGGGTACTGCCGGAATTCACTCTGCGCCTGACCACCGATGTGCCGGTGCGCTTCGTGCGCGACGGCTTGCCGTTCGTGCTCAGCCACCCGGTCAATCTGGTGTTGGGCGTGGACGAATCGCTCACCCGCTCGCTCACCGGTTACGTGCAGGAAGCGCAGGAACGCACCGAAGAATACTGGCGCGAATGGGTGCGCTATCTGTCGATTCCGCTCGACTGGCAAGAGGCGGTGATCCGCAGCGCGATCACGCTCAAGTTGTGCCAGTACGAAGACAGCGGCGCCATCATCGCGGCGATGACCACCTCGATCCCGGAGGCGCCCAACACCCCGCGCAACTGGGATTACCGCTATTGCTGGCTGCGCGATGCCGCGTTCGTGGTGCGTGCGCTGAATCGATTGGGCGCCACGCGCACGATGGAGCAGTTCATCGGCTACATCTTCAACATCGCCACCGCCGACGGCACCCTGCAGCCGCTGTACGGCATCGGTTTCGAATCGCAGCTGGAAGAGCACGAAGTCGAGACGATGGACGGCTACCGCGGCATGGGCCCGGTGCGACGCGGCAACCTGGCCTGGATTCAAAAGCAGCACGATGTGTATGGCAGCGTGGTGCTGGCCTCCACGCAGCTGTTCTTCGATCTGCGTCTGAAGGATCAGGGCGATGCGGACACCTTCCGGCGCCTGGAGCCGCTGGGCGAGCGCGCATTCGCGCTGCACAACGTCCCCGATGCCGGCCTGTGGGAATTCCGCGGCCGCGCCGAAGTGCATACGTATACGGCCGCGATGTGCTGGGCCGCCTGCGATCGCCTGTCCAAGATCGCCGACCGCCTGGTGCTGCCCGAGCGCAGCGTGTATTGGAGCGAACGTGCCGACAGCATTCGCGAGCGCGTGCTGACGGAAGCCTGGAGCGACGAACACGGCCATTTCACCGACACGCTCGGCGGCCACCGCCTGGATGCCTCGCTGTTGTTGCTGGCCGATATCGGTATCGTGGGCAACGACGACAGCCGCTTCGTGCGCACCGTGGAAGCCGTCGGTCGCGTGCTCAAGCATGGCGATGCGCTTTATCGCTACATCGCACCGGATGACTTCGGTGCGCCGGAAACCAGCTTCACCATCTGCACGTTCTGGTACATCGACGCGCTGGCCGCGATCGGTCGCAAGGACGAAGCACGTGAACTGTTCGAGCGCATTCTCTCGCGCCGCAATCACCTCGGCTTGCTGTCCGAGGATCTATCGTTTGAAGACGGCGAAGCCTGGGGGAATTTCCCCCAGACCTATTCGCATGTGGGTTTGATCATTGCAGCAATGCGCTTGTCGCGGAGCTGGCAGGAGGCGTCATGAGTCGTTTGGTGGTGGTATCCAACCGCGTTGCAGTGCCCGGCGAAAACCGTGCAGGCGGCCTGGCGGTTGGCTTGTTGGCCGCGCTCAAGGAGCGTGGTGGGGTGTGGTTCGGCTGGAGCGGCAAGACCGTGCGCGGCGATAGCGGCGGCATGCATGAGCAGACCGATGGCGACATCAAGTTCGTCACCATGGACCTCAACAAACGCGACATTGATTCGTACTACAACGGCTTCGCCAATCGTACCCTGTGGCCGCTGCTGCACTTTCGCCTGGACCTGGTCGATTACGACCGCGCCACGCGCGAAGGCTATATGCGCGTCAATCGGCTGTTCGCGGAAAAACTGGCGCCGTTGCTGAAAGACAGCGACACGCTATGGATCCACGATTACCACATGATTCCGCTGGGCGCGATGCTGCGCGAGCTGGGTGTGGGCTGCAAGATGGGCTTCTTCCTGCACGTACCGATGCCCTCGGCCGACCTGATGCAGGCCATGCCCGATCACGCGCGCCTGTTCAGCACCTTCTATGCGTACGATCTGGTGGGCTTTCAGACCCAGCGCGATGCGGAGCGCTTCAAGGCCTACGTGCGTCTGTTCGGCGGTGGGCGCATTCTCGAAGGCGACATTGTCGAAGGCCCTGGCGGGCGTCGTTTCAGCGCCGCCTCTTTCCCGATCGGCATCGATACCGAGTTGATCGCCAACCAGGCAAAGGCCTCGGTCGGCAAGCAGGCGGTGCGCGATCTGCGCGAAAGCCTGCGCGGGCGTCAGCTGGCGATCGGTGTCGATCGTCTGGATTATTCCAAAGGCCTGCCGGAACGCTTCCAGGGATTCGAGCGCTATCTGGAACGCTATCCGGAGCAATCCGGCAGCCTGACCTATCTGCAGATCGCGCCGGTGTCGCGTGGCGACGTCAACGAGTATCGCCAGCTGCGCGGGCAGCTGGAGCAGATCGCCGGCCATATCAACGGTGGCCATGCAGAGCCGGATTGGACGCCGCTGCGCTACGTCAATCAGAACTTCAGCCATGCCACGTTGACCGGTTTCTATCGCGCCGCTTCGGTGGGGTTGGTCACGCCGTTGCGCGATGGCATGAATCTGGTCGCCAAGGAATTCGTGGCGGCGCAGGATCCGGAAAATCCGGGCGTGCTGGTGCTGTCGCTGTTGGCCGGCGCAGCCGATGAAATGAAAGAAGCGCTGCTGGTCAATCCGCACGATCTGGATGGCGTAGCCGATGCGATTGCGACTGCGGCGAGCATGCCGCTGGCCACGCGCATCGAACGCTGGCGGGCGATGATGGATCACCTGCGCAAGAACAACATCAATCACTGGCGCCAGCGGTATTTGCAGGCACTGGCCGATATTTGATCTGGTTTCCCGAGCTACCAGCGCACACGCGCTACCAGCACACAGATGCGCCGCGCACTGGCAGCGCATCCCTTCTCCCCCCGGGAGAAGGTGCCCGAAGGGCGGATGAGGGTACGTTTGCCCGTACACGTGGAAAATGCGCCAAGTGAAAAATCCCGGCTGACACGAATCTCCATTCCCGAATCCCCGCTCAGCCGACCGAGTCAATAGCGAAATAGAGCTATGGCAGCATCATGCATTCGTCGCCGCACACGAATGCCACCAAGACCGCCTGGCACCAACAGCAACCCCATTCCTTACAGATTTGAGCAATTTCAGCACTCCATGCACACAGGTTGGAACGCTGGTTCTCATTCCGTCACGGACACGCGGGTATTTGCGGTCTAAAATATTCACATGATTAGCGCTGAGGACCCTGGGAGGGGCTGCGCGTTCATATCCTGACGTTCTTGTTTAGGGCGTTGTTCTTTAGATCGGGGCCGCCCTTTGCCAGCCTGTGATCTTTCTCCCTCCACGACTCGCCACCGTTTGCTGGTGCCTGGGTCCTTCCTGACATCTCAAAAATGACTGATCAATCCTCAAAACGTGGGCTAGGCACCTGGTTGCTGGTCGCCTATGCGGTGGTGATCGCCGTACTCGGTGCGGTGCTTGCCTACGAAGGCGGCCGCCTGGTTGCCGTTGGCGGTTCCTGGTACTACCTGCTGGCGGGCATCGGCCTGTTCCTGGCTGGCGTCTTGCTGGCGCTGGGCAAGCGTGCCGGCCTGTGGCTGTTTGGCACTACGCTGGCGGCCACCATCGCGTGGGCGCTGTGGGAAGTGGGCCTGGATGGCTGGGGCCTGGTCCCGCGTCTGGCCATGATGTCGGTACTCGGCCTGGTGCTGCTGCCGTTCTGGGGCGTGGCGCGTCGGCGCATGCAGCCGCTATCGGGTGTTGGCTATGTGCTGGTGACCGGCGTGCTGCCGATCCTGGGCGCAGCGCTGATCCTGTGGCCGTTGCTGGTACCGCGTAATGTCGAACTGGCCGATGCCTCCAAGCTGCCGGCCGAGAACGCAACGCCGTTCAGCCGTGCCAACGTGCCCAGCCCGGACGGCAACGTCGCGGCCAACCATGACGCCAGCAACTGGACGTCATACGCCGGCTCCAACCTGTCCAACCACTACACCCCCGGCGCGCAGATCACCCCGGAAAACGCCAAGCAGCTCAAGGTGGCCTGGGAATTCCATACCGGCGATCTCAAGCCGGCCGGCTCCAAGCTGGGCTACGCCTTCCAGAACACCCCACTCAAGGTCGGCGACCTGCTCTACATCTGCACCCCGACCCAGAAGGTGATCGCGGTGGAAGCGGCCAACGGCAAGGAGCGCTGGCGCTTCGACCCGCAGACCAACCCGAAGGCGATGGCCGGCGTTGCCGCCACCACCTGCCGTGGCGTGTCGTACTACCAGGCACCGGAAGGCACCGCCGAGTGCCCGACCCGGATCTTCTGGCCGATGGTCGATGGCCGCCTCGGTGCGCTGGATGCGCAGACCGGCAAGCTGTGCACCAGCTTCGGCAACAACGGTTATGTGGACCTCAATGCCGGCACCGGCAACACCAAGCCGGGCTTCGTCGGCCCGACCTCGCCGCCGGTGGTGATGCGCGGTGTGGTGATCCAGCCCACCGGCCAGGTGCGCGACGGCCAGGAAGGCGATGCGCCCTCGGGCGTGGTGCGTGGCTTCGATGCGCTCACCGGCCAGCTGCGTTGGGCCTGGGACCTGGGCAACCCGGCGATCACCGCCGAGCCGCCGGCCGGCCAGACCTACACCCGCTCGACCCCGAACGTGTGGTCGCTGATGTCTGCCGACGACGAGCTGGGCCTGGTCTATCTGCCCACCGGCAATGCCTCGGGCGATTTCTTCGGCAAGGGCCGCACGCCGCAGGATGAGGAATACACCGCCTCCCTGGTCGCCGTGGACGCGGCCACCGGCAAGGAGCGTTGGCACTTCCGCACCGTCAACCACGACCTGTGGGATTACGACATCGGCCCGCAGCCGAACCTGGTCGATTGGCCGGTCGCTGGCGGCGGTACCCGTCCTGCGGTGATCCAGGCCACCAAGTCCGGCCAGGTGTTCGTGCTGGACCGTGCCACCGGCGAGCCGATCATGCCGGTCAAGCAGATCGCCGTGCCGCAGGGCACCGATCACGGTGACTTTACCGCTGCCACGCAGCCGATCTCGCCGGGCATGCCCAACACCGTGGGCGCGCCGAGCCGCGAGTACGAAACCATCGTCGAATCCGATGCCTGGGGCATGACCCCGTTCGACCAGCTGGCCTGCCGTATCCAGTTCAAGCGCCTGCGCTACGAAGGCATGTTCACCCCGCCGACCCTGCAAGGCTCGCTGGCGTTCACCGGCAACCACGGCGGCATCAACTGGGGCGGCGTCTCGGTCGATCTGCAGCGCGGCATCATGGTGATGAACAGCAATCGCCTGCCTTACACCTTGCAGGTCTATACCCGCGAGAAGATGGACGAGCTGGGCGTGGTGTCGGTGTTCGACGGCAAGAGTAAGACGCCCGGCTACATGGCGCAGAAGGGTCTGGCCTACGGCGCCCGCAAGGAACCGTGGATGTCGCCGCTCAACACCCCGTGCGTGGCACCGCCGTGGGGCTACATCTCCGGTGTGGACCTGCGCACCCAGCAGGTGATTTGGCGGCGTCCGCTGGGCACCGGTTACGACCAGGGCCCGATGGGCATCCCGTCCAAGACCAAGTTCGAGATCGGCACGCCCAATAACAGCGGCTCGTTGGCCACGGCTGGTGGCGTGACCTTCATCGGCGCGACCCTGGACGACTTCATGCGCGGCTTCGACACCCGCACCGGCAAGCAGGTCTGGGAGACCCGCGTGCCGGCCGGCCCGCAGGCCGCCCCGCTGAGCTACACCATCGACGGCAAGCAGTACATCGTGGCCGCCGTGGGTGGACACGACCGCATGGAAACCAAGTCCGGCGACAGCGTCATCGCCTGGGCATTGCCGGACGATGCGCAGGCCACGCCGGCCAAGTAATCGGCCAACACTGCGTTAGTTTGTGCAAATCGAACCGACCGTCGCGAGACGGTCGGTTTTTTTGTGGGGATTGGAAGTGGGAATCGTAAGAACGGTTGCGAGTGTCGCGGCTGATGGGAGGCATGCGCGCGCTTCTAAAACGCCAGCCGCAGACACGATTCCAGCGTGAAATCGGCCAGTGATATTTCACCCAAAATTTACATTTGAAAACTCAGATACTGACACCGCATAACTGTTCCATCACGTACCAAACCGCACTGAAACCGCTTCCAAATCAATCACATCGGCCATTTCGTCCGCTTAGCGCCCATATTCCGACGAACGGCAATTTCACGCCGTCATGATTCGGGCTCAGCCGCCGATACCCCCATTGCAGCGTATTTCCTGCCGGACGCAGACCCATCCCAGATCACCTAGTCGGACCCAGCCTATGTTGCCTTCACACGATGCCACCGCTGTCCCCCGCCCATCTGCCGGCAGGAGCCTTGCGCGTGCCACCGGAATGGCCTGGCTTCCCGCCGCTGCGCACATCGGGCTGCTGGTACTGCTGACGCTCTACGCCGCCACGTTGGTGCCCGGTGGTTTTTGGAGCGGGCTGGGACGGATGTTGCCGGCACTGCTGGTGGTGGGCATCGCCAGTGCAGGGCTGTGGTGGTGGTCGCGCCGTCGCACCAGCGCACAGTTGCAGCAGGCGATCGGTGTGGTCGCGGCGATGGGCGATGAGCGCTTCCAGCGCGTGGAGCTGCGCAATGCCTCCGGCGAGCTTGCGCCGTTGCTGCATGCGCTGCAGGCGACCCAGGACAAGCTGGCCATCCGCATCGACGTGATGGAACAAGGCCTGCGCCATGGCCAGTTCGTGATCAAGGCGCTGGACGATCTGGACACCATGATCCGCATCGCCGACGACGACGGCCAGGTGCTGTTCGCCAATCGCAAACTGCTCGCGATGCTCAAGCTGATCGAGCCGGATGTGCAGAGCTTCCGCCCCACGTTTCATGCCGAAGGCTTCGTCGGCGGCAGCATCGGCGACATCTATCCGGACAGCCAGGCGGCGATCGACCGCATGCGCGCATTGACCGCTTCCAAAGCGGTGCGCGCGCCGTTCTTCGGCCGCCAGATCGACTTCGTCTACAGCCCCATCATCGCCGCCGACGGCACCAAGCTGGGCACCATCGCGCAGTGGATGGACGTCACCGCGCAGGTCAACGCCGAGCAGGCGCTGATCCAGATCATCGATGCCGCCGCGGTCGGCGATTTCAGCCGGCGCATGCAGATGGACGGCATGGACGGTGTACTGCTGTCGCTGGCCCAGGGCATCAATCGCATCTACGACTCGGTGGAAACCCACCTGGCCGCGTTGGCACGCGTGATCGGCGCCATGGCCGAAGGCGACCTCACCCAGCGTGTGGAGGGCGATGCGCACGGCATCTTTGCGCGCCTGCGCGACGACACCAACCAGACCGTGCTCCGTCTGACCGAAATCATCGGCGGCATCCAGGTTGCCTCCGACACCATTCGCCAGGCCGCGGTGGAAATCGCTGCCGGCAACACCGACCTGTCCGAACGCACCGAGCAGCAGGCCGCCAACCTCGAAGAAACCGCCAGCTCCATGGAAGAACTCACCTCCACCGTGAAGCAGAATGCGGAAAGCGCGCTGCAGGCCAATCGTCTGGTGGTGGGCACCGGCGAAGTGGCGCAGAGCGGCGGCAAGGTGATGGACGATGTGGTGTCCACGATGAGCCAGATCAGCACCGCCTCGCGCAAGATCGGCGAGATCATCGGCGTCATCGACGGCATCGCCTTCCAGACCAATATCCTGGCGCTCAACGCCGCGGTGGAAGCCGCACGCGCGGGCGAACAGGGCCGTGGTTTCGCCGTGGTCGCCTCGGAAGTGCGCGCATTGGCGCGGCGCTCGGCCGATGCGGCCAAGGAGATCAAGACGCTGATCGCCGACTCCACCGACAAGGTCGAACTGGGCTCGGGCCTGGTGCACCGCGCCGGCGCGACCATGCGCGAGATCGTCGGCTCGGTGAAACACGTCACCGACATCATGAGCGAGATCACCGCCGCCAGCGCCGAGCAATCCAGCGGCATCGAACAGGTTAACCGCACCGTCGCGCAATTGGACGAAGTCACCCAACGCAACGCCGCGCTGGTGGAAGAAGCCACCGCCGCTGCACGCAGCCTGGAAGAACAGGCAGTGGAACTGGCCGATGCGGTGTCGATCTTCCGCCTGCAGCCTGCCCACAGCGGCAACGCAAACGTAGTGCGTGCAAGTTTTGGAAACGCGGCGGCGTAAGCGGCCGTCACGGAATCACCGTAGGAGCGCACCTGGGCGTTACCGGTAACGCCCATCGCGCCCAGGTGCGCTCCTACGACAAGCAAATGTGCCGGTCCGCAGTTCCAGATCCAACACATGCGACCGAATAACCAGCCATCGTGAAAATCGGGGCGCTATCGTAGGAGCGTGCTTGCGCGCGATGAGGCGTTATCGGTAACGCCCATCGCGCACAAGTGCGCTCCTACGCGGAGCTCGCTCGCTGAGATAAGCGCTAATCAAGAAACAGTGCACGCTGCTCGGGGCTTGGCAACATGCAATGCTCGGTGCGACCGAACCAGCGATAGCGATTGCGTGCGATTAGGCGATAGCCGATGTCGCGCACGCCGCTGGGCACCACACGCAACACAGTGGCCAGCCGCCAGATGCCGCCTAAGCCAGCCAGGACCCGCACGATCGCATCGCTGTCGGTCCACGCACCGCTGGCATCCACCAGCAGAAACGACAACGGGTCGTCCGGATCGAGACCATGCTGCAACAACAGCGCGCGTCCGGTCTGGCCCTGCATTGCGGCAAAGCGATAACGCCCACGCCGATCGTGGCGCAGCAGAAATTTGACCCAGCCATTGCACAGCAGACACACGCCATCGAACACGATGGTCGCGGGCGCTTCGCCTGGCTTACCGCAGGGCGGCTCCACGCGAGGCGGCTCCGAGTGAGAAGGCTCCGAGTGAGGCAGCTCCACGTGAGGCACCTCAACGAACGGTGGATCAACGCGGTTCAAGCCAACCCTCGTAGCGAATGAACGGGCCGACCAGCGGCAGGTGCACGTCGACCAGAAATCCATAGCGGCCAGCGTCGACATGCTCGCGGCAACGCACCTGCTCGAACCAGCGCGCAGGCAGCGGAATCAAGCCGAACGCCCACACCCGGATGGCCTGCCAGTACAGCGACTGCGTATCGGCGTGCAGCGCGAATTCGAAGCGCACTGCGCCCAGGTGTTCGCGCAAGCTATTGCCGTGCCGCCACAAGCGCGAGTGCATCGGCAGGCCGTCAAAACAGCGACGCCAGCGCTCGCCATTCGCGTCGGCAAGAAATTCCACTTCGACCTCCACTTCGCCGCTGCGCGGCAACCGGCTCAGCAACGCCAGCACTGGCACCAACAGATGGCGACCGCGCTGGATCTGCGCCCTACCGGCAAAGGTCTGCCGTTGCTGCACAGAATGCAGCGCGCGTACCGGCGCAGGCAGCTGCGCGAACCCGCCCTGCCCCAGCACCTGCGCGAACAACGGCATGCTCAGGGCGCGATCCAGGCCAGCGTGGCCATGCGTCCGCTGCGGCGATCGCGACGATGCGAAAAGAAGCGTTGCGGGTCGGAAATGGTGCACAACCCGCCACCATGGATGGCGCCAGCCGGCACACCGGCCTGCTGCAGGCGCTGACGCGCCAAGGCATACAGATCCACCAACCAATGCCCCGGGCGCGTGGCAACAAACGCGCTCTGCGCCTGCGCATCGTGCGCGACGAAGGCGTCGAACACGTCCTGCCCGATTTCGTACACCTGCGGCCCCGCTGCCGGCCCCAACCATGCCACCACGTGCTGCGGCGGCGTGCGCATGGCCGCCACGCTGCGCTCCAGCATGCCGTCGGCCAACCCGCGCCAACCCGCATGTGCGGCGGCGACTTCGCTGCCATCGCCAGCTGCAAGCACGACCGGCAAACAATCGGCGGTGAGGATCGCCAGCACCACGCCTGGCACGTCGGTCACCGAAGCATCGGCAACCGCTTCCCGTGCACCCGGCGCGACATTGTCCGCGGCACTGATCGACTCGCCGGTCGCAACTGGCGGAGCAGCGAAGCGCACCACCTCCACCCCATGCACCTGACGCAACCATTGCGGCGTGCCGGGCAGTGCCAGCGCCTCGACCAGCAGCGCCCGGTTGCGCTCCACCCGTTCCGGCACGTCGCCGTCGACAGCGTTGCGATTGCCGAGGTTGAGTGTGTCGAACGGCGCCTGCGATTCGCCCAGGCCGTAACGCAGCGTGGTCAGTGCGTGGATGCGCGGCGGTGCCGGCCAGCTGGCCGGCAACACGAACGGCGCGACGGCTGCCACCTTAGCGGCGTGCCTGCTCGGCGGCGCGCACGCTGTCTTCGCGCAACGCGGTCATCAACCGCTGCAGATCCACCGGCACCGGCGCGCTGGCACGCACCGGCTCGCCGCTGACCGGATGCAGGAACTCCAGGGTCTCGGCATGCAGCGCCTGGCGCTTGAAGGTGCGCAATTCATGCACCAATTCGTCGCTGGCGCCCTTGGGCAACTTGAGCGCGCCGCCGTACAGCGGGTCGCCGACGATCGGCGATTTCAGATGCGCCATATGCACGCGAATCTGATGGGTACGCCCGGTTTCCAGCCGGCATTCCAGCGCGGTGTGCGCACGGAAGCGCTCGCGCAGGCGGTAGTGGGTGACCGCATCGCGGCCATCGTCGCGCACCGCCATCTTCAGCCGATCGCGCGGGTGGCGGTCGATCGGCGCATTGGCGGTGCCGCCGGAGACCAGCGCGCCCACCACCACCGCCAAATACTGGCGATGCACATCGCGCGCGGACAGCTGCTCCACCAGCGCGGTCTGCGCCTGCACGGTGCGCGCCACCACCATCACGCCGCTGGTGTCCTTGTCCAGACGATGCACCACGCCGGCACGCGGCACGGCCGCAAGCGCCGGGTCGCGGAACAGCAGCGCATTGACCAGGGTGCCGTCCGGATTGCCGGCGCCCGGGTGGACCACCAGCCCGGCCGGCTTGTCGATCACCAGCACCTGGTCGTCTTCGTACAACACGCTCAGCGGGATGTCCTGCGGCTCGGAATGGGTCTGGATTTCCAGCACCACCTGCACCTGCACGCTCTCGCCGCCGCGCAAGGTGTCGCGCGGACGCGCCATTTCGCCGTTCAGCAGTGCATCGCCGGATTTGATCCACTCCGACAGCCGCGAGCGCGAGAATTCGGGGAACAGCTCGGCCAGCACCGCGTCGAAACGGCGCCCTGCGGCGTTGTCGGGCACGATGGCCTGGCGGATGGACGGGTCGAGGGGTTCGGCAGATGGGTCGGACATGGACACAGGCACTCAGGCAAAAGCGGGAATTTGGGGTCCGGGCGGCGGGAGTCAGTCGCCGGACAGGCCACTAGGCTATCATCGCGCTCTCGTTTTCCTGATGCGTCCTGCCCAGACCCATGATCCGACGGTCCACGTTTTCCGCGCCTGCGCGCCTGATTGCCCTCATGCTGGTGATGGCGTTCGTCGTCACCGGTTGCCACCGCGGCGCCAAGAACAAGAATCCCGACGAAGGCATGCCGGTCGAGCAGCTGTACGGCAAGAGCCACGGTCTGATGGAGAAAGGCAACTGGGCCGGCGCCGAAGCCAGCTACAAGCGCCTGATCGCCCAGTACCCGTACGGCCCGTACACCGAGCAGGCGATGATCGAGACTGCGTATGCGCAGTACAAGGCCGGCAAGCACGACGACACCGTCTCCAGCGTCGACCGCTTCATCCGCACCTACCCGACCCATCGCAACATCTCGTATCTGTATTACCTGCGCGGGCTGGCCAACAGCAACCGCGACACGGTGTTCCTGCGCCGAGTGTGGTCGCTGGACCCGAGCCGTCGCGATCTGTCCTCGCCGCAGCAGGCCTACAACGACTTCAATACCGTCACCGACCGCTATCCGAACAGCCGTTACGCGCCGGATGCGCGCAAGCGCATGATCGAACTGCGCGACGTGTTCGCCCAGCATGAGCTGGACAACGCGCTTTACTACTTGCGCCGCAATGCCTGGGTCTCGGCGGCTGGTCGTGCCAATTACCTGCTGGAAACCTATCCGCAGAGCGCCTACCAGTACGACGCAGTCGCGGTGCTGGCCGAGGCCTATACGCATCTGGGCAACAAGACCCTGGCCGCCGACGCGCGTCGCGTGCTGGAACTCAACAGCCCGCAGCATCCGTGGCTGACCGGCAACTGGCCGAAATACCCGTGGGCCATCCGCAAGCTCAACCCGTTCGCTGGCGAGAAATCCGCTGCCAGCGGCGAGCGCAATTCGCAGATGAGTCGCGACTGAGACACCGGACGCAGCTGAATACCCAAAGGGGCCGCAAGGCCCCTTTTTTATTGCGGCAATGCGGATGCAGCAACACGCCTGCGATGGCAGCGTGCCGATTGCCGCAGGCCCTTGCGGTGCCAGACCACGGCCACGTCTGACGCACCGGGCGACCGACCGCCCAGCATGACGTAGCTGCACGCCGGCACCCCGCGCGTTCTCGCAGCCCTGAGCGCGCCCGCCTGCGGCACCTGCGAGCACGTCACCAGACCTGGCGCCAGATCACCTAACAGCCGCGATTGGCTGCCTATACTCGACCCCGAAGAAGATCCGACTCCCCACCGGCGCCAGCCAAGGAGGCCGCATGTCTCGCTCCATCGTCTTGTCGATGCTCGCGCTGTTGCTGGCGACACTGACCGCGACCGCCACTGCGGCGCCCATCGTCTACGGCGTCAACGCCCACGACAATCGCCCCGGCTACCCCATGGCCCAGGCCGAGGCACGCTTCAAACTGCTGGCCGCGCGCAACCTGCGCAGCTACCGGTTCGATGTGGACCCGCGCGATTACGCAACGCTGGATGCCCTGGTCCCGCTGGCGCGTCAGTACGGCATCACGCTGCGCCCTATGGTCTACCCGATGTCGCGCGAGATCGGCTACCAGCTGGCGCGTCGCTATGCGGCCGACATCAAGGTCTGGGAGATCGGCAACGAACAGGATCTGGTGCGTGCCGAGGCCGATGCACGCATCGCCGCAATGACCACGATGTATCTGGGCATGCGCCAGGCCTCCAACGAACTGGGCGCCGGCTTGCGCTTCACCATCAACATCACCGCCTGCAACAGCGACGACCGCAGCGCCAACGCGCGCTGCCCGGGCGATCGCAATGGCTCGCTGTGGTTTCTGGCCAAGGCCAAGGCGGCCGGCTTCGACTTCGACCACATCAGCTTCCACTACTACGCCTTCCACCACGACGCCGGCTACTGGACCGAGTTGTATCTGGGCCAGCTGCGCACTGCCGCGCAGACCTACAACACGCCAGTATTCTTCAACGAGCTGAACTGTGCGGAGATCTACACCGGCAACACCACTGGCGGTGCGGCAGGCGATCGCGGCTGCTACGACAGCCTGGCGCAGTTGCTAAGCAACGTGCGAACCAACTATGCCGATGTGGTGTCCGAGGTGAACGTCTACGAATTGCTGGACCAGACCACGATCCAGGGCGCCGAAGGCCATTTCGGCCTGATGTACGACCTGACGCGGCCCAAGCCCACCCTGGACCTGCTCACCCGCTTCGCGCAACCGCCGGCCACCGCAGCGGCAGCCGGCGCGCCCGGCTACTGACCGGAATAGCCATTGGTGATCGGGTAACGCCGCTCGCGACCGAAGGCGCGCCGCGACACCTTCGGGCCGGGCGCGGACTGATGGCGCTTCCACTCGTTGAGCCGCACCAACCGCAGCACGTGTTCGACCGTATCGGCGGCATAGCCGGCCGCAACGATGTCGTCGCGCGACTGCTCCTGATCGACGTAGCGATACAGGATCCCGTCGAGCACGTCGTAAGGCGGCAGCGAATCCTGGTCGGTCTGGTTGTCGCGCAACTCGGCCGAGGGCGGGCGCGAAATCACTGCCGGCGGAATCACCGGCGCACCGCCCACGGTATTGCGCCACTTGGCCAGGCCGAACACTTCGGTCTTGTACAGATCCTTGAGCGGGGCGTAGCCGCCGCACATGTCGCCGTAGATGGTGGCGTATCCCACCGCGTATTCGCTCTTGTTGCCGGTGGTCAGCAGCAGCCCGCCGAACTTGTTGGACAGCGCCATCAGGATCACCCCGCGGCTGCGCGACTGCAGGTTTTCTTCGGTCACATCCGGCTGGGTACCCTCGAACAGTGGGCCGAGTGCGGCGAGCAGGCCTTCGAACGCCGGCTCGATCGCAATGGTTTCCAGCTTGACGCCCAGCGCGCGGCACTGCTCCTCGGCCAGATCGTTGGAGAGATTGGCGGTGTAGCGCGACGGCAGCCGCACCGCAGTGACGTTGTCGCCCCCCAGCGCATCGACCGCCATCGCCAGCACCAGCGCCGAATCGATGCCGCCAGACAAACCCAGCCACACCTTGCTGAAGCCGTTCTTGCGGCAATAGTCCTGCAACCCACGCACCACCGCGCGCCAGGCCAGCGCGTCCATGCTCTCGTCGCCATCGTCCACCCACACCACCGGGGTGAAGCTGCGCTCGCCGGCGGCGTAATCCACCACCAGCCACTGGTCGACGAAGGCCGCAGCGGCCGGATGCACGGTGCCGTCGGCATCGGCCACCACCGATGCGCCGTCGAACACCAGCGCGTCCTGGCCGCCAACCACATTGAGATAGGCAATCGCCGCCCCGCTCTCGCGGGTGCGCTCGGCCAGCAAGGCATCGCGCTGCGCATGCTTGCCGCGTTCGTACGGCGAAGCATTGGGCACCAGCACCAGCTCGGCGCCGGCCTGCACGGTCTTGGCCAAGGGCTCGGCGAACCACAGGTCCTCGCAGATCACCACGCCCACTTGCACGCCTTTGACCGTGACCACGCAGTTGTCGCCATCCGGATCCACGTCGAAATAGCGGCGCTCGTCGAACACTGCGTAGTTAGGCAATTCGCGCTTGCGGTACGTGGCTTCGATGCGCCCGTCGCGCAGCACGCTGGCTGCGTTGTAGACCACGCTGCCGGCACTCTGCGGCCAGCCGACCACCGCGACAATCCCGCG
Organism: Xanthomonas hortorum; assembly: GCF_011305375.1. Classification (GTDB taxonomy): domain Bacteria; phylum Pseudomonadota; class Gammaproteobacteria; order Xanthomonadales; family Xanthomonadaceae; genus Xanthomonas; species Xanthomonas hortorum_E. Next base: position 27,406 of record NZ_VCME01000001.1, on the reverse strand, counting down.
CGTGTTGGCAGCGATGCGTGCCAGCGCTTCTTCGCAATGCGCCAGAAAACCGGGCCGCAGCAACAGATCTTCCGGTGGGTAGCCGCTGATCGCCAACTCGGGAAACAGCACGATGTCTGCCCCGAACTCGTCGCGCGCTGCCGCGATGAACTCGATGATGCGATCGGTATTGCGCGCCACGGCGCCGACCGGGAAGTCGAACTGCGCCATGGCGATGCGAAGCGTCTGGGACATGGGAAGGCCTATGCGGATGCAACTGGAGAGGCGTGGCTGTGCCGCATCCCGCAAGAGACCGAGATGCAGATCGGCGTTGCCACCAAGCCTGCATTATTCCAGAAGCGCGCGACCCTGCCGTGGTCCGCCGCCGCGCCAGTGCGTTTCGGCAAGCCCCACCCAAATAGTGACGCGCTTCGACGACCAGAACGACCCGGCGACCGGCGAGCCGGTGATGACCTCGGCCGCATTCCATGCGTGTGCGCGTAGCACGCCGCATAGCGCGACCTGCGTTGCATCCAGCAGCAATCAATCAGACGGTGCGCACTGTCGGGTGGATGTGGGGCCGCGTTACGGAATGCGCAGAGCGACGCAGGCATGGCGGATGCTGCGCGCCGCGCACACCGAACCGATAACGGCTCAGCACGGTGTGCCGGCCCTTGCAATGGCTAATCCCAAAAGCCGAACGCGCACCGATGCTGCGCGTTCGGCACACAGCGGCAACGGGCTCAGTCAGCCTGCAGTGCCCGTACCACCATCGCGCTATCCACTACCTGCTCCATCCGCACGATCTTGCTGTCCTGCAAGTGGTACAGATGCGCAAACGCGGCCTGCATGGTGTTGCCGGTCTTGCGATAACGCCCGGAGTACACACCGAACGCAGCCACCCACTCGCCATCGGCCAGGTAGGTATGCACCTTCGCTTGATAGCCCTCCCACTCGCTCGCCAGGCGCTCGAACACATTGGCGAAAATGGCGTCCGCGCCGACGTAGGTGCCCGCATACGGGAACCCGGCCGCTTCGGTCCAGTGCGCATCGGCGGCCAACGCGGCGCGTAGGTGCCTGGCGTTTTCGTCCGGCGCGTTTTCGTAGGTGTTGCGGATGATCTCCAGCGGCGTCGTCATTGCATCAGCCCCACTGCATCTCGCCGGTGGCGACCTTGGCGCCGATCTGCAATGCCACGGCCATACCGGCATCGGGATAGCGCGCGGTCATGGCCTTGATCAGGTCGGCACTGTTGCTGTGCCTGGCCAGCTCTTCCTCGAAGGCCAGCAGATAGTCGCGCGTATAGGTGATGGCCGATACATCGATTGGCGCGCCCGGCACCATGTGCCCGGGCACGACGACCGATGGCTGCCGCGCCGCCATGCTGTCCAGCGTCTTGCGCCAGGCGGCACGCCCTTCGGCACCGCGCGTGTCGGCCGTCCACACATGCGTGCCGGAGAACACCAGCACGCCACCGACGATCGCCTTGAGCGCCGGCACCCACACGTAACGTCGATTGGCCAGACCGTCGGCATCGACGATCTCCAGTGCGTGGTCTTCCAGGGTGAGCGTAGGGCCGTCGAACGCCTCCGGCATCACGATGTCGGCCAGGGTCTGCGGGCCGTTTTCCTTCAGCTGCGGGCCCCAGGTGGCCAGCTTCTTTTCGACATTGCCCTTGATCGCCGCGATGGTGGCCGAGGCGGCGATGACGCGCGCCTTGGGGAAGGCGGCCTTGATCGGCGCCAGGCTGAAGTAATAGTCCGGGTCGCTCTGGCTGATGTAGATGGTGGTCAGCGTCTTGCCGCTGGCACGGATCGCCTCGGCAAGCGCCTTGCCGTCGGGCAGCGTAAAGCCGCCATCGATCAGCACTGCATCGCGTGCGCCGGAAATCAGCACCGGCGCGCGGAAGAACCCATGTTCGCCAGCGGGGAAATGGTGATAGGTCAGTGTGGTCTGTGCAGCCATGGCGGTATTCGCTCCAAGAACGGCCGTCGCGACACTAGCAACAGCCAGGGTTTTGATGACGTCTCGTCGGGTTGGCATTGGTTTTGGCCTTTTGGGATGGCGATGGATTGAGGTGGAGTGGAACTAGGGCTGGAGCTGGGTTGGAATGCTTTGATCAGCGCGCGTACAAAGCGATGCCTGAGCCGGCGCAGCACGTGCGCCCGTATCCTCATCCGGCGCTACGCGCCACCTTCTCCCGATGGGAGAAGGGAGCGAGAGTCCCTCTCCCGCCGGGGCACCAGGGCACGGCTTACGTGCCACTGGCGCGTGCGCCCTGGTGCGCCCGCGCCGCAAGCGCGGGCCGGGGCGCGGAGCGGGGGTTAGGGTGAGGGTGCGGCGGAAGGCAGCCCATTCACTGGAGACGTGTGTGGGTGAAGGTCCGCTGCGAGACAGCCAACCCCGCAACGAGAAACCAGTCACCCAGCCGCCTAAAAATGCCCAGCATCCAACTGCCGCAGGACTAAATCGGGGTTCCCATAACCCGCCCCAACATCCAGCAACCACCGCTTGCCAGACGACTGTGCCACCAAGGTCGGCACGCCGCGCACATCGAATTCCTGCAGCAGTTCCAGCGCCTTGTCGATCCGCGCCTGCGTCAGCGCAAGCAGCGGCGCATCCGGCGCAGCGATCTGCTCCGCTGCCTGCACTAAACCAAGCGATTCCAGCAGGCCAATCAGCGTACCCAACGCAGTCACATCATCGCCCTCCACATAACGCGCCTGCTGGATAGCACCGAGCACCTGCAATTCGCGCGAGGGGTCGATGCGCGCCACCGCCGTCAGCGCCAGCGTCGCCACGCCGCTGTCGAAGCGCTGCTGACGATCGCCGAGCACGCGCTGACGATACTGCTCGCTGAAAACCTGGCCGGTCAGCTGCGCAATGCGCTGATCGTTGGACCAGGCGTAGCCGGCGAAGGTGTCGTCCATTGCCCTGGCGCCAGCGCCCAGAAACAGGCCGGCGGGCAGCAATTCCAGGGTGACATCGGCCCGCGCCTGCAACGCCGAGACCACGGCCGTCGCGCCGTAGCACCAGCCGCACAGCGGGTCATAAAGGTAGTGAACAGTGGTGGACATGGCGGCGAAATCCAGTGGCGATGGACGCATCCTAGGCCGGCGCCGTTGACTCTTAAATCCATCCGCAATAAACATACCGTATGCCAACAACACACAATCGAACCGAGTCCGGCCCCGGTGGCCTGGGCAATCTGCGCCGGCTGGCGTATTTCGTCGCTGTGGTGGAAACCGGCTCGTTTACGGCAGCGGCCGAGCGCCTGGGCATCACCAAGGCGGTGGTGAGCCAACAGGTCGCCCGCCTGGAACGCGAATGCCGCACCTCGCTGTTGGTGCGCACGACCCGCAAGGTGCGCACCACCGAACTCGGGCAGGCGTTCTATAAGCGCTGCGCGGCTATCCTGCGCGATACCGACGACGCGTTCGACGCACTGACCGACACCGCCGCCGAACCGTCCGGTCTACTCAGGCTCACCGCACCGCTGGACTACGGCGTACGCGTGGTGGTGCCAGCGATCGCGGCCTTCACCCGGCGCTATCCGGCCTGCAAGGTCGATGCGATCCTCAGCGACCAGACCCTGGACCTGATGACGGCCAACATCGAGCTTGCGATCCGCGTCGGCTGGCTGGCCGAAAGCAGCCTGCAGGCACGCAAGATCGGTGCGTTCCGGCAGTTGCTGGTCGCGCCTTCCACGATGACCGCGCAGCTGGCCGGACTCACCGCGCCACAGGACATCGCCACACTGCCGTTCATCGCCAACACGGCCTTGCGCGATCATCAGCGCTGGCACTTCGCGCATGCCACGCACGCGCCGCAGAGTGTGGACGTGCAGCCCGGCATTTTTTTCGATGCCACCCTCGCCGTACGCGAAGCGGTCTGCCAGGGCGCGGGAATCTCGGTACTGCCGGATTATGTGGTCGCCGACGATCTGGCCGCAGGTCGTTTACTGCATGTGCTGCCGCAGTGGCAGTTGCCGTCCGGTGGTATCCATGCGGTGTTCCCGGCAACGCGCTTTCGACCGGCAAAAGTGCGTGCGTTCGTGGATGTGTTGCTTGAGCAGACGGCGCACCAGCACGCCCTCTAAATCGAACGCTGCAAGCCAGGCGAATTAGCCGATAAGCCACAACAGGCGACGGCGGCCACGAAGACGCTGACACAACGCGGCAATTAGCCATCGGATTTGGCAATCCAATATCGCCACCATAAAAAAGGCCACCCGAAGGTGGCCTCTTTCACACTCACACGCCTGCGCGCGATGCGTGTTTCTTACTTCACCAGCGCAGCAATCGCCGCACCCAGATCGCCCGGCGAACGGACGGTCTTGACGCCAGCAGCTTCCATCGCCGCGAACTTGCCTTCGGCGGTGCCCTTGCCGCCCGATGCGATCGCACCGGCATGGCCCATGCGCTTGCCGGCCGGAGCCGAGGCACCGGCGATGAAGCCGACGACCGGCTTCTTCACGAACTGCTTGATGTACTCGGCACCGGCTTCCTCGGCGTCGCCGCCGATTTCGCCGACCATGATGATGCCTTCGGTCTGCGGGTCTTCGTTGAACAACTTGAGGCAGTCGACGAAGTTCAGGCCGTTGATCGGGTCGCCGCCGATCCCGATGCAGGTGCTCTGGCCCAGGCCCACTTCGGTGGTCTGCTTGACCGCTTCATAGGTCAGGGTGCCCGAACGCGACACGATGCCGATCTTGCCCGGCTTATGGATGTGGCCCGGCATGATGCCGATCTTGCACTCGCCCGGGGTGATCACGCCGGGGCAGTTCGGCCCGATCAGCACGGTGTCCGGATGGGCACGGGTCAGCACGTTCTTGACGCGCAGCATGTCCAGCACCGGGATGCCCTCGGTGATGCACACGATGACCTTGATGCCGGCCGCAGCCGCTTCCAGGATCGCATCGGCCGCATACGGCGGCGGCACGTAGATCACCGAAGCGTCAGCGCCGGTGGCAGACACAGCGTCGGCCACGGTGTTGAACACCGGCAGGTCGATATGCGTGGTGCCGCCCTTGCCCGGCGTCACGCCGCCGACGACCTGGGTGCCGTACTCGATCATCTGAGTGGCGTGGAAGGTGCCCTGCTGGCCGGTGAAGCCCTGCACGATCACCTTGGTGTTCTTGTTAATCAAAACGGACATGGATAGTTCCTTCGGTGTCGTGAATCAGGCGGCGTTCTTGACAGCTTCAACGACTTTCTTGGCACCGTCGTTGATGTTGTCGGCCGGGATGATGGCCATGCCGCTGTCGCGCAGCAGCTGCTTGCCTTCTTCCACGTTGGTGCCTTCCAGGCGCACCACGACCGGAACCTTGACGCCCACTTCCTTGACCGCAGCGATGATGCCCTCGGCAATCATGTCGCAGCGAACGATGCCGCCGAAGATGTTGACGAAGATGCCTTCGACCTTGTCCGAGGACAGGATCAGCTTGAACGCTTCGATGACGCGCTGCTTGTTGGCACCGCCGCCCACGTCCAGGAAGTTCGCCGGCTCGCCGCCGTTGAGCTTGATCACGTCCATGGTGGCCATGGCCAGGCCTGCGCCGTTGACCATGCAACCGATGTTGCCGTCCATGGTGACGTAGTTGATGTCCAGCTCGGACGCGGTCACTTCGGTCTCGTCTTCCTGCGTCTTGTCGCGCATGGCGACCAGCTGCTTCTGACGGAACGCGGCGTTGTCGTCGCTGTCGAACTTGCCGTCCAGCGCATACAGGTTGCCGTCGTCCAGGATCGCCAGCGGGTTGATTTCAACCAGCGCCAGATCCTTTTCGTTGAACAGCTTGTACAGGTTCACCATGATGCTGGCGAACTGGCCGGCCTGCTTGGCGGTCAGGCCGAGCTTGAAGCCGAAATCGCGGCCGTGGTAGCCCTGCACGCCTTCGACGAAATCGACGTTGAGCGCGTGGATCAGTTCCGGGGTTTCGGCAGCGACCTGCTCGATTTCCACGCCGCCTTCCGAAGAAGCGATGTAGGTGATGGTCTTGGTGCCACGGTCGACCAGCACCGACAGGTACAGCTCCTTGACGATCTCACCGGCGGTGGTCACCAGCACCAGGTTGATCGGCAGCTCGACGCCGGCGGTCTGATAGGTGGACATCTTGGTACCGAGCATCTTGGCTGCTGCGGCCTTCACGTCGTCGGTGGTCTTGCAGAACTTGACGCCGCCAGCCTTGCCGCGGCCGCCCGCATGGATCTGCGCTTTCACCATCCAGGGGCCCTTGCCCAGGGAATTGGCGGCTTCGACCGCTTCGTCCGGAGTAGCCGCGACCTTACCGGCCGGGACGGGAATGCCGTACTCGGCAAGCAGCTGTTTTGACTGGTATTCGTGGAAATTCATGCGTCACCGTGGGAAAAGGAAACGACCGCTGCGTGCAACGCAGACCGCCAGGGCGGCACGTCAAGAGACGCGAACGGGCCGCCTATTGTGGCTGACCGCGCCGTGCGGCGCAAAATTCGACGATCGTGCCGGCCCGATTGCAGCGCTTGCGCGCGGCGCCGCAGTGTGCACACGTGCTGCGCAAACCGCGCACCTGCCTATACTCGCGGCTCGTTCCAGCGGGGGAATCGGTTTGCCATCCAGCGCATCGCTTATCGACCGGTTCCAGTCAGCGCCGCAGCGCGAGCTGTACTTTTTTTCGCTGTACCGGGTGCTGGTGGCGGGCCTGATCGCCGCACTGGTGTTCAGCCCCTTGTCCGATGCCATCCCCGAGCCGCGCTACCCGCGCCTGGCCGCCGGTGTGGCGATCGGGTACCTCTGCATCGCCGTGCCGCTGCTGTTCTGGGGCCGCAGCGAGCGCAGGCTGACCACCACTGTGTTCTGCTCGGTGCTAGCCGACATCCTTGCCGCCACCCTGGCCACGCACGCCCTGCCCGGTGCCAGTGCCGGCATCGCGATGATGCTGCTGTTCAATGTCGCCGCCGCCTCGCTGCTGCTGCGCCTGCGCTACGGCATGAGCATCGCGGTGCTCGCCAGCGGCGCCATCGTGCTGGAATACCTGTGGACCCTGCTCGAAGGCGGCGGCGCCGCCCGCCCGGTGGCCGAACTGGCCATGTTCGCCACCAGCTACGTCGCGGTGGCCTTCATCTGCGAACAGATCGGCTCGCGCGCGCGCCGCAACCAGGTGCTGGCCGAAGAACGCGGCGCGCAGGTGGCCAATCTCTACGAAATCAACGAACTGATCATCCGCCGCATGCGCACCGGCGTGCTGGTGGTCGATACGCACAACCACATCACCCTGGCCAACGAAGCGGCACTGGCGTTGCTGGGCGATGGCGACCAGCGCAACGCCCCGGCCGACCTGTCGCTGGCCGCACTCACCCCGGAACTGGCGCGCCGCCTGCAACGCTGGCGCAGCGGCTGGCGCGAGGAAGAGGCCCCACTGCAACTGGGCGCCGACCGCCCGGAAGTGCAGCCGCGCTTCGTGCGCCTGCTCGCCGACAGCGACCTGGTACTGATCTTTCTGGACGACGCCACGGTAGTCTCGCGCCGCGCCGAATCGCTCACCCTGTCGGCAATGGGACGCTTTTCTGCCAGCCTGGCGCACGAAATCCGCAACCCGCTCGCCGCAATCAGCTACGCCTCGCAACTGCTGGAAGAATCCCCGGACATCGGCGATGCCGACCGCCGCCTGCTACAGATCATCCACCAGCAATGCCAACGCACCAACGGCATCGTCGAAAGCGTGCTCGCACTGGCCCGGCGCGAGCGCGCCAACCCGGACAATCTGGATCTGGCCGCGTTCGTACGCCGCTTCGTGGTCGAGTACCGGCAGACCCTGTCGATGGAAACCGACATCCTGGAAGCCAGCATCCAAGGCGCCTCGGTGCATGCGCTGGTCGACCCCAAGCATCTGCACCAGATCCTGACCGCACTGGTCCACAACGCACTCAAGTACGGCCGGGTCATGGACGAACCGGCGCGGGTCAAGCTGCGCGTGGAGCGCCTGGAGCGCATGGCGGTGATCGATGTCATCGACCGCGGGCCCGGCATTCCGGAGACGGTGGCCGCACAACTGTTCCGCCCGTTCTACACCACCTCCGAGCACGGCACCGGGCTCGGCCTGTACATCGCCCAGGAGCTGTGCCGCGCCAACCAGGCGCAACTGGATTACGTCTCGGTGCCGGGCGGCGGCGCGTGTTTCCGGATCCTGTTGCAGGGACCCAATGGCTTGCTTGGGAAGTGAGTGATTGCGGCGCTGCATTGTCTGCAACGCGGACCCAAGGTGATAGCGCGACGCATTGATGGACGGACGTGTGTGGTGGCTCTGCGTGGGCCCAAACCCCGACGACAATTGTCGTCTGTCATCGCGCTGGGCTATCGTGCGCACCATGAGCGAACCCAAAAGTGCCCTGGTTGTCGATGACGAGCGTGATATCCGCGAGTTGCTTGTTCTCACCCTGGGCCGGATGGGCCTGCGCATCAGCACCGCTGCCAACCTGGCCGAAGCGCGCGAGCTGCTGGCCAACAACCCTTACGACCTCTGCCTGACCGACATGCGCTTGCCCGATGGCAACGGCATCGAACTGGTCACCGAAATCTCCAAGCAGTATCCGCAGACCCCGGTGGCGATGATCACCGCGTTCGGCAGCATGGACCTGGCGGTGGAAGCGCTGAAGGCTGGCGCATTCGACTTCGTCAGCAAGCCGGTGGACATCAGCGTGCTGCGCGGCCTGGTCAAGCACGCACTGGAATTGAACAACCGCGACCGCCCCGCCCCGCCGCCGCCACCGCCGGAGCAAGCCAGCCGCCTGCTCGGCGACTCCAGCGCGATGGAAAGCCTGCGCGCCACCATCGGCAAGGTCGCGCGCAGCCAGGCGCCTGTTTACATCGTCGGCGAATCGGGCGTGGGCAAGGAGTTGGTCGCACGCACCATCCACGAGCAAGGCGCACGCGCCGCCGGGCCGTTCGTGCCGGTGAACTGCGGCGCCATTCCCGCCGAACTGATGGAAAGCGAATTCTTCGGTCACAAAAAGGGCAGCTTCACCGGCGCGCATGCCGACAAGCCCGGCCTGTTCCAGGCCGCGCATGGCGGCACGCTGTTCCTGGACGAAGTGGCCGAATTACCGCTGCAGATGCAGGTCAAACTGCTGCGCGCCATCCAGGAAAAATCGGTACGCCCGGTCGGTGCCTCCACCGAATCGCTGGTGGACGTGCGCATCCTCTCGGCCACCCACAAGAATCTCGGCGACCTGGTCTCCGACGGCCGTTTCCGCCACGACCTGTACTACCGCATCAACGTGATCGAACTGCGCGTGCCGCCACTGCGCGAACGCAGCGGCGACCTGCCGCAACTGGCTGCCGCCATCATCGCGCGCCTGGCGCGTAGCCACGGCCGTCCGATTCCGCTACTGACCCAATCCGCGCTCGACGCGCTGGACACATACGGCTTCCCCGGCAACGTGCGCGAACTGGAAAACATCCTCGAACGCGCCCTGGCCCTGGCCGAAGACGACCAGATCAGCGCCAGCGACCTGCGCCTGCCCGCCCACGGCGGCCATCGCCTCGCCGCCAGCCCCGGCAGCGCCGCCATCGAACCGCGCGAAGCCGTAGTCGACATCGACCCCGCCTCGGCCGCCCTGCCCTCTTACATCGAGCAACTCGAGCGCGCCGCGATCCAGAAAGCGCTGGAAGAGAATCGTTGGAACAAGACCAGAACCGCCGCGCAGCTGGGCATCACGTTTCGTGCGTTGCGCTACAAGCTGAAGAAGTTGGGGATGGAGTGAGGGGGGGACACCAAATCTCACCCTCGCCCATCCGGGTATAATTGCGATAGCCACGTGTCCGAGAAGTCGCCATGAAAAAGCCTAGACTAGAGACCGTTGTCGAGCATTATCGCGCCACCCGCAGAGACAACTTTGCCGCCAGTCAACGTCTGGAAGGCATTAAAACCGCTGACACAGCCGCAAACAATCAGAACCCCTTACCCAGCAAAGATGCATTGCGCAAGAAGTACTTGGCCCTTTCCCGCCCAGGATGAAAGGCAAGTATGCGATCGTCGCTGACCCCGCCTGTTATCCCGACACAGGCGTTCTCCGCAATAAACTGAACATCGTCGACCCGGATATGTTGGAGGCAGCCGAAGCCGCCTTCGCAGCAACCGCAGTGCAATCCATCGAAATAGGCGCACCGCCATTCGATCTTGCTTATCTTTGCAGCCTACATCGGCAACTGTTCGATGAAGTCTACGATTGGGCAGGCATGCTCAGAACCGTGGATATCGCCAAGGGCGCCACGCGATTTTGCATCAGCAGTCGCATAGAAGCCGAAGCAAATCGAGTTCTGAGCCAGCTGGACGCTACCGATCCGACCACGCTGCCTCGCTCCGCACAGATACAGTTGGTCGCAGAGCTCTATGGCGAACTGAACATGATTCCCCCCCTTCCGTGAGGGAAACGGTCGGACTCAGCGCCTATTCTTTGAGCATTGGTTGCTGCTCAATGGACTGGCGGTCTCGTGGAAGCATGTGAGCGCAGGCACCTGGGTTGCAGCCTGCATCACCGCAGTGTCATGCGATTACGCCCCGCTGGAAGAAGTGTTCGATAGTTGCATCACGCAGATCGAAGAACCGTCAGTCGATCAGGATGACGACTGATGCTCCACTCAATCCTTGGTCACCCGATTGATCTCAGCCAGGCTCGTCACCCCATGCGCCGCCTTCACCAGCGCCGACTGCCGCAGATCGCGGATGCCGATCTTCTGCGCGGCCTCGACGATCTGCATTGCATTACCGCCTTCCAGCACGATCGCACCGATCTCGTCGGTCATCGGCATCACCTGGTAGATACCGGTACGGCCCTTGTAGCCTTCCGTGCACTCATCGCAACCAACCGCTTCGTACAGCTCGATGCCGGAAGCGACCTGCTCTGGCGTGAAGCCTTCGGCAAGCAGCGCGTGCTCCGGCAGCGGCGCCTTGCGCTTGCAGTTGTTGCACAAGCGCCGCGCCAGGCGCTGCGCAATAACCAAGGTCACCGACGAAGTGATGTTGTACGGCGCAATGCCCATGTTCATCAGGCGCGCAATGGTCTGCGGCGCATCGTTGGTGTGCAGCGTCGACAGCACCATGTGACCGGTCTGCGCCGCCTTGATGGCGATCTCGGCCGTCTCCAGGTCGCGGATTTCGCCGACCATGATGATGTCCGGATCCTGGCGGAGGAACGAGCGCAATGCCGCAGCAAACGTCATGCCGCGCTTCACGTTCTGCTGCACCTGATTCACACCAGGCAAGCGGATTTCGACCGGATCCTCGGCCGTGGAGATGTTGCGCGTCTCATCGTTGAGGATGCCCAGCGCCGTATACAACGACACCGTCTTACCCGAACCGGTCGGCCCGGTCACCAGCACCATGCCGTAAGGCTTGTGGATCGCATCCAGAAACAGCTTCTGCTGATCCGCCTCATAGCCCAGCTTCTCGATCCCCAGCTTGGCCGCGCTGGCGTCCAGGATACGCAGCACCACCTTCTCGCCGAACAGGGTCGGCAAGGTACTGACACGGAAGTCGATCTGCTTGGTCTTGGACAGGTTGAGCTTGATGCGCCCGTCCTGCGGCACCCGCTTCTCGGCGATATCCAGCTGCGACATCACCTTCAAGCGCGCCGCGATGCGCTGGCTCAGCTTCACCGGCGCCTTGGCCACGTTCTTCAACAGCCCGTCGATCCGCAAGCGCACCCGGTAGTCGTCTTCATACGGCTCGAAATGGATGTCGGAAGCTCCCCGCCGGATCGCATCCACCAGCACCTTGTTGACGAACTTCACCACCGGCGTGTCGTCGCCCTTGGCATCGACCCCGGAATCCCCGCCGGCGCCCATGTCCTCGTCCCCTGACGAGACATCCAGGTCGCCCATTTCTTCGTCATCGTCACCCATTGACGAGCCAAACGAAGCGCTATTGGCCTGCCATTGCTCCAATGTGCGACGAATCTGATCCTCATCGACCAGAATCGGCTCTACAACCAGATTGGTGTGGAACTTGATGTCGTCCAGCGCACGCGTCTGGGTCGGGTCACTCACCCCTATGAACAACCGGTTACCGCGCCTGAACAGCGGCAGTACCTGGTACTTCTGAAGCAATTCCTCGCTGACCAGCTTGACGGCACTCTGGCTGGCGTCGAATACCGACACGTCCATCAATGGCATGCCGAACTCGACTGCGTTGGCGGCAGCCAGTTGCGCGGCACCGACGATCTTGTTCTGAGTGAGCCAGATTGGCAGCGGCTGCCTGGCTGCAGCCGCGTTTGCCATGGCATCGCGAGCTGCAGCTTCATCCAGCGCGCCATCCTGGACTAGGCGACGGGCAAGGCCGGTAATGCCGACGAGGTTAGCGGTGTTAACGGCGTTCATGCATTTCCCCTATTGAGCCCGGCACATCGCCCAAGGCGGCCGCCGTGTTGTATTTCGAGTCGACATATTAACCGTGCAACTCAAGTGAACGCATGCTCTGGTAGACCGTTCACTGTTTTCAAAACAGTTGCGTGCGGTGCCAGCGCCAGGCGCTGTCGATGATCGCGGACATATCTTGCCAGCTACGCTCCCAACCCAGCACTTGCCGTGCTTTGGAACTCGAGGCCACCAAACGCGCCGGGTCTCCAGGACGCCTCCCAACCAGCTCGAAAGGCACGGGCCGACCGACCACCTGTTCCGCCGCAGCGACGACATCCATGACCGAATAGCCCTGCTCACTGCCCAGGTTGAAATCGTGTGCCCCTGGATTGCATTCCAGTAGAGAAACCGCCAGCGCGTGAGCTCTGGCAAGGTCCTGCACGTGGACATAATCACGGATGCAGGTGCCGTCGGCCGTGGGATAGTCTGCGCCATACACTTTTAGCGGCGGCGCTTGCCCGGCTGCTGCCCTCAGCGCGTTCGGAATCAGGTGGGTCTCACACGCATGCGCCTCGCCAATGCCATGCTCGGCAAGGGCACCGGCAGCATTGAAGTAGCGAAGTACTACCGAAGACAAGCCATAGGCCGCATACGCATCTGCCAAGATGCGTTCGACCATCAGCTTGCTAGCACCATAAGGCGTGATCGGGTGCATTGGTTGGTGCTCATCGATCAGCGCCACCGGCGACTGCCCGAACACCGCCGCAGTGGAAGAGAACACCAATTTTTCCACGCCTCGGCGGCGCATCTGCGCCAGCAAGTTCAACGTGCCAGTCACGTTGTTCTGATAGGTAGGAAACGGATCGCCCACCGATGCGGCCACCAGCGAGGTCGCCGCAAAATGCATCACCACGTCATAGCGGCGCTTATCGAAGGCACGCGCCAGCGACACTTCATCCAGCAAGTCGCCCTGGAAGAACTCACCCCATTTCACTGCTTGGCGGTGCCCGGTGGACAGATTGTCCAGCACCGTCACCGCATGCCCTTGTTCGGCCAGCCACTGCGACATGTGGCTGCCGATATACCCCGCCCCTCCACAGACAAGGATGTTCCACATCTACCTGACTCCACGTCCGATCAAACATCACAACAATCCGGCGCGCCCCACCATCTCCGGCACAAACTGCGGACGGCTCAGGGCTAGGGCATGCTCAGGCCTTGGCTTCTTCGTGGTACTCATCGTCCACGTTGATCGACCACAGGCGGCTCTTATCCACATTGCCGGTCAGGATTTGCTCGGCCGCTTCCTTGGCCGTCAGCATCGAATGGTCCTGATTGTTATAGCGATGCATGCCGTTGCGCCCCACCAGAAACAGATTGGGCACCGCGTCCAACGCCGTACGCAATTGGTCGAAGCGTGCATATGATTCGCCGAAATAGCCCGGGTAGGCTTTTGGCACCCGAATCACCACCGCGTCCTGCGCAGCAGCGGCAGAAACCAGCCCGATTTGCAGCATCTCGCGTTGCGCCAACTGCTGCAGGTCGGTATCGGGCATCTTCCAGAGCTCGTCGGTTTCGCGACAGAAGAACTCTAAGCCCATCCACACCATGGACGCGTCCTTGACCATGTGCGGGCTCCAGTTGTTGAAAATCTGTACACGCCCCACGTTCACGCCCGGCTCCTGGATGTATATCCAGTTGTCACCCAACGCACGCGGCAACTCGCTGGCCCGATAAAGCAGGCCAACGGTGATGAAGTCGCGGTACTGCAGGTTGTCGGCGATGGCCACAATGTCCTCGCCCCAGCTCTGCCGCGAGGCGGCCACCAAGTCACGCATAGGCATCGTCGACACCACGTGGCTGCAGTCCAATTTAAAGGCCTCGCCCGCCTCGTTCTGCACGGTCACGTTGCGTACTTGCCCAACATCCACGGCCAGGCCCACAGCCTTGTGCTTCATCAGCAGGGTGCCACCACGCGCTTTGAACAACTGCGCAGCGGTCTCCCACATCTCACCGGGCCCATGCTTGGGGTACAGAAAATTTTCGATCAGCGAAGTCTGCGCAACCTTTCCATTCAGGCCAAGCATGCCCTTTAGAGCATGCAGCACCGCCTTGGTGACCGACAAGCTCTTGATGCGCTGCGCGCCCCATTCGGCACTGATCTGATTGCAGGGCACACCCCATACTTTCTCGGTGTACTCCTTGAAGAACTGGCCGTACAGGCGCTGGCCGAAGCGGTTGATCAGGAAATCCTCCAGGCTCACCTCCGGCTCGATCTTGCTGACCTGCGCACGCAAGTAGCTGAAACCGAACAACACGGACTTGCCCACACCCAGCTTGCGGAAGCTGTCCACGTTCAACTTCAACGGATAGGAAAACAAGCGTCGGTTGAAATAGATTCGCGAAAGGCGGTTGCGTACCAGCATGGCAGTCGGCTGAGCCCCATCGGCTACGGAGACACCGGCCGGCAGGCCATCGCGCGCCTGGCCCTGGTAACGCAGATTCAGAGGAACATCACCCGAGTGTTCAATGGGCATCAGATTGGCCCACCACTGCATCACCCAGTCCGATTTAGAGAAGAAACGGTGCCCGCCGATGTCGATGCGGTTGCCGTTGTGGTTGACCGTTCGTGAAATTCCGCCGACGCAGTCATCGGCCTCCAGCAACGTTACCTGCACGCCGGGCTGCCCCACCAACTCCAGTGCTGCCGTCAGCCCTGCGGGCCCGGCACCAATGATCACCACATGCTTGCTCATGCTACTTCCCTTCCCCAATGGACCGGCCACGCGCGCGCGGCCGGAACAGAATCAATTTCCGCAGTACAAAGTTGGAGTTGAATGAAAAACCCACCGCAATCAACCTGGCAATGCTCCCCGGCATACCAAGCCATTCAATGCTCAGCCACATTATCCCCTGAACCACAAGCAAGCCGGAACAACCGATCAGCACAAAAGCTGCCAGTTCTGCTGAGCGCGAATGGAGGCTGCGCGTAGCGAACACCCAACGCACGCTGATGACGTAGGCCACCACGCTACCTACCAGGAAGCCAGCGGTGGCAGCACCGTACCAGCCCCACCCCCAGCTGGCGAGCAAGCCAAAAGTACCCAGATCAACCAGCAACGCCACGGCCGAAGCCAGCAGATAGCCCCCGCCTTCCGAGGCCCAGCCGCGCCGGGCCGTGGAGGGTGCGGCGACTTCCACTGCAGACGGTTCGTTCATGCCTGGGCGCCCCCCGCAAGCGGCGGCACCCAGTCTGAGCACTTGTACAGGTACTCGGTAGTAATCACTTCGCCTGTCCGCGGGTGACGCACCTGCCACCTGCTGCGTACGTGCTTTTCCTGGTCGAACGGCAACACGAAGTAATCAGGCGGCACCAGATCACCATGCCGCGTACACATATGTTCCAGACCCAACTCGCTGATCCTGCAAGGTTCGGCGTCCACCTGCACGTTCGCCATCACCTCGCAGATCTCTGACTGCAGCGTCACCGGTTCTACTTGGGCGCTCAACTGTCTTCCCAGCAATGCCGTCTGCCGGTTGAACATCTGCCCTGACAACTGCTGCGGGCTGTAGTAATTGGCACGCCGGAGTACCAGCCAGGCCGCACGCGGGGAGGCCTCGCTGGCAAACCAGAACACGCTGGCATTACGAGGGATTTCTTCACTAAACACCGCCGTGCCATGGGCGGACTCTTGGACCCGGGTCCACGGGCTGCGCGAATCCCACACGCTCAACGCGCCCACCAAGGCAGCTATTGAGAGCACGCCCATCAGCGCCTGCCCTTTCGGCCCGCTACTGCGGTAACCCCAGACGGCCAACGCGACCAGCCCGCCGCAGATCAGCGGGTAGGCGAAGATCATCACGTCCTGGCGGACCACTTCCGGATTGCGCCCGGTCATTTCGTACACCGCCCACATCTGCAACTGGTAGCGCGCTGTGGCCACAACCATCGCCACGCTCAATCCTGCCAGCAGTAGGCGGCGAATAGGAGGGCTCACCCGATCAGCCACATGCGGCCAGACAATATGCAGCGGGATCAGTCCCAGCACCGCCCATGGCAGCGTGCTGCGTGGCACGCTGGCACCGATCACGGCAATGGTGACCACCAGCAAAGGAGCAATCCAGTGGCCCCCCCATCGCTGCCACTGATCCCAGACCAGGAACGGGATCGACGCCGCCGCTAACCAATGCACTATCCACAGCACGCGCCACAGCTGCAGACCAATGGGCAGGATCAGCCTCAAGACATCAGCCAGCAGGAAGCTCAGGCCCAGGCCAAGCACGGTGGCGAGCAGTACTGCCTTGGCAAGCCGGCCCAACATCGCGTTGGGGCCACTCCACTGGGCCAGCAGGCTCAGCAAATAGACATCCGCCAGCACGATGCACCAGTCGCGCGGCGTCCAGGCGCCCAGAAACACCTGGTCGCCCACATCATCGATCATGCTGCGCCATTGCGTGTCCATCACCAGCAACAGGCCAGCCAGGGGCCCGACCTTCAATGCTGCCAGGACCAGCACAGGCACCACCAGCAGCAATGACCACAGCCAGCGGCGGTCACCCAAAACGAGCCAACACCAAGCGACCAGCACAGCGACGATGGCCTGCAGGGGATGCAGCAATCCCGCAGCAGCGAACAAGGCAACTGCCCAAGCCATCCGATCGCGCACCAGCGCCGCAATGGCAAGCAGGCACAGGGCTTCGGCAACAGGCCGCGCGGTCAGGAAAGGCTCCGCATACGAAAACATGCTGAATGCGCCATAGCCGGTGGGCATGACGATCAACGCCAACAGTGCGGGCCAGCGCCAGCGTGCCGGGAACAGCACATGCACGCCCCAGGCGCTGGCAGCATAGAAGAGCAAGCGACTGACGAAGGTCAGCACCAAGAAGGCCTTGCCCGGCTCTACGTAAGCTAGTAGCAGCGCCAGCAGCTGAGGGAACAGCGTGAAGCTGGCTTGGCTGCCCGCGACGAAGAACAGGTCACGGTTGAAGATGTCCGGCGAAATCAGGCGCAAAGCTTGCGCCAGGTAGAGCGTCGCGTCGTGGCGAATGCCGGTGTAGGGCCTGAGATAGACGATCAACGCCAGCGCAAAGCACCAAGGCGCGATCCTGCGCAGCGTCAGCATATACCGGGTCCATATCCAGAAAAAAGCGAGCCCCGCAGGCGCGGGGCTCGACTACAACACTTGGCGCATCACCTCTGCCGGATTACTGGCAGGTAGACGGGCGGTACTTGGCGGCGATTGTACCGCTGCAGACCCAATTCACCTGACCATTCGCATTCTTGGTGCCGGTAAGCGTAATCGTACCGGTGGGGGTGCTGCCGCCCAAATCCTTGGCAGTGGCAGTAATGATGCCCCCGGAATAGGCGACGCTTGAAACGTACTTAGACGACTGGGTTTCAATGGCGACGGTCGACGGCATTGCAGTACCAGTATCCGAAGCGGCCGCTTCCGATACAGTTGTACGGGCCGACGAGGCAGCCAGCACTACTTCCGACACGCGCGACTTGACCAGGTAATCCTGATAAGCCGGCAATGCGATAGCAGCCAGAATGGCGATGATCGCAACCACAATCATCAATTCGATCAGGGTAAAACCTTGTTGCTTCTTCATGAGTGCATCCCCTAGAGGTTTATGGAATTGCCGAAATCTCCGGCCCGGGCACGTAACGCATCCAGGCAGGGTGTGTTGTGCGAATTGATACATGCAGGTTGTATGCCAACCCTCAATGACCAGCTCGTTTCGCTCCCCGGAACAGATGATGCCAGACATTTCCGCAGATGAAAGCACACTTTCTCGCAACTGGGACGGTAAAGACGATGTGACGCGTCAGGTCACATTTTGACCGCCATGTGGCCCAGAACAGGTAAATCAATGTGTGGCAACTCGCAGTGATGTCCTTCCCAATCAAACACGCTACCATCAACACAAATTCCGGCCTGGGGATGGCTGGATGGGGAGCCCAACATGTCAGTCGCGCGTAGCGCCATCAAGAAGCAACCGGTCGACCGGAACACCAGCATGCTGCAGACCTTCGTTTGGGAAGGGGCTGACAAGCGTGGCGTGAAGATGAAGGGAGAGCAGACAGCCCGCAACGCCAATATGTTGCGAGCAGAGCTGCGCCGTCAGGGCATCGTGCCCAGCATGGTGAAGCAAAAACCAAAGCCCCTGTTCGGAGCGGCCGGCAAGAAGATTACCGCCAAAGACATTGCGTTCTTTAGCCGCCAGATGGCGACGATGATGAAGTCGGGCGTTCCTATCGTCAGTTCTTTGGAGATCATCGGCGAGGGGCACAAGAACCCACGCATGAAGAAGATGGTCGGCCAGGTCAGGACAGACATTGAGGGGGGATCCTCGCTCTACGAGTCCATCAGCAAACACCCCGTCCAATTTGACGAACTCTACCGCAACCTTGTCCGCGCGGGTGAAGGTGCCGGTGTGCTGGAGACTGTCCTAGATACGGTCGCCACGTACAAAGAAAACATTGAAGCCCTCAAGGGCAAGATCAAAAAGGCAATGTTCTACCCTGCCATGGTGGTTGCCGTGGCAATCATCGTGAGTGCGATTTTGCTTATTTTCGTGGTCCCTCAGTTCGAAGAGGTATTCAAGAATTTCGGTGCTGAACTACCGGCATTCACTCAGCTCCTCGTCAACGCCTCGCGCTTCATGGTCAGCTATTGGTGGCTGATGCTGGTGGTGACAGTTGGATCTATCGTTGGCTTCATCTTTGCCTACAAGCGTTCTCCACGGATGCAGCATGCACTTGATCGATTGATCCTCAAGGTCCCAGTGATCGGGCAGATCATGCACAACAGTGCGATTGCACGTTTTGCACGGACGACTGCAGTGACATTCAAGGCAGGCGTTCCTCTAGTGGAGGCACTCGGGATCGTAGCTGGCGCCACTGGCAATAAGGTGTATGAAGAGGCCGTTTTCAGGATGCGGGACGATGTGTCAGTCGGCTACCCGATCAACATGGCGATGAAACAAGTAAATCTGTTTCCTCACATGGTGGTGCAAATGACCGCGATCGGCGAAGAAGCCGGCGCCTTGGACACGATGCTGTTCAAAGTGGCTGACTACTTCGAGCAGGAAGTCAACAACGCCGTGGATGCGCTTAGCAGCCTGCTGGAGCCGCTGATCATGGTGTTCATTGGTACCATCGTCGGCGGCATGGTCATCGGCATGTATCTTCCGATCTTCAAACTCGGCGCTGTGGTGGGTTAAAACGTAATGGCATTTCTCGACCAGCATCCCGGTCTCGGCTTTCCCGCCGCAGCCGGACTGGGACTGCTGATCGGCAGCTTCCTGAACGTGGTGATCCTGCGCTTGCCCAAGCGCATGGAGTGGCAGTGGCGGCGCGATGCGCGCGAGATCCTGGAGCTACCGGACATCTACGAGCCACCACCACCGGGGATCGTGGTGGAGCCCTCGCACGACCCGGTGACCGGCGACAAGCTCAAGTGGTGGGAGAACATCCCGCTCTTCAGCTGGCTGATGCTGCGCGGCAAGTCGCGCTACAGCGGCAAGCCGATCTCCATCCAATACCCGCTGGTGGAGTTGCTGACCTCGATCCTGTGCGTGGCCAGCGTCTGGCGCTTCGGCTTCGGTTGGCAGGGCTTCGGTGCGATCGTGCTGAGCTGCTTTCTGGTGGCGATGTCGGGTATTGACCTGCGCCACAAGCTGCTGCCGGACCAGCTGACCCTGCCACTGATGTGGCTGGGACTGGTCGGCTCGATGGACAACCTCTACATGCCGGCCAAGCCCGCCCTGCTGGGCGCGGCGGTCGGCTATGTCTCGCTATGGACGGTGTGGTGGCTGTTCAAGCAGCTCACCGGCAAAGAAGGCATGGGC
Source organism: Xanthomonas hortorum (assembly GCF_011305375.1). Taxonomy (GTDB): domain Bacteria; phylum Pseudomonadota; class Gammaproteobacteria; order Xanthomonadales; family Xanthomonadaceae; genus Xanthomonas; species Xanthomonas hortorum_E. Next base: position 7,243 of record NZ_VCME01000001.1, on the reverse strand, counting down.
CATGGCGACTTCAAACTGCTGGCGGCGCTTGGCGCGTGGTGCGGGTTGAAAGGCATCCTGCCGATCATCCTGATCTCCTCGCTGGTCGGCGCCATCCTCGGCTCGATCTGGCTGGTGGCCAAGGGCCGTGACCGCGCCACCCCGATCCCGTTCGGCCCCTATCTGGCCATCGCCGGCTGGGTGGTGTTCTTCTGGGGCAACGACCTGGTGGACGGCTACCTGCACTTCGCAGGCCTGCGTTGACCGGGGCACGACGATGAGCGACTTCATCGTCGGCCTCACTGGCGGCATCGCGTCCGGCAAAAGCGCCCTGGCTGCCGAGTTTGAGAAGCTGGGCGTGCCGGTTATCGATGCCGATGTTGTTGCTCGGCAGGTGGTGGCGCCTGGCCCCATTCTCGATGCGATCGTGGAACGATTTGGCCCGGATATCCTACTGCCGGACGGCACGCTGCACCGACAAGCACTGCGCCAGATCGTCTTCGCCGATCCAGCCCAACGGAAAGCGCTAGAGGCGATAACCCATCCTGCCATTCGTGCAGAACTGCAGCGCACCGCTCAGGAAGCCTTGGGCCCTTATGCGATCGTCGCAATTCCCCTGCTGACCGAAGCGGGCGGCCGTGCTACGTACCCCTGGCTGGATCGCGTCCTGGTCGTCGATGCACCGGTCGAACTACAGCACACCCGGCTTATGCAACGCGATGGCAGCACGCCCGCACTGGCCAGTCAGATGCTGGCAGCGCAGGCTTCACGTGAACAACGGCTGGCTCTGGCTGACGATGTAGTAAATAACAGCGGCAGCCAACTTGGGCATTTAACACAGGAAGCGCGGAGATTGGATACTAAGTACAGCGGACTAGCCACGGAAAAAAAGGGATAGCCGGAGCTACCGAATCCCTGCTCAGATTCGCAGAACACCCAGAAGCCAATTGGACGTATCCAGCCCAAACCTTGCTGTATCGCAGATAACATTTGGGAAATAAATTGAAACGATATTTTATTATTATTATTTCAACCATAATAGCATTCCTTTGTCTATCAAACAGCATAGCGCATGCGCAAGATTATCCGACACAGTCAGCCGCCTATGTGGCGTGCCTCGCCAATGCCAAAATCAACTACGAAGCACGAGTTGTTCCGTTTCAGGCAACTCAATACCGCTGCGAGCGCATTACCCCAAGTGCAAATGGCTATACAGGCGCTATCTTCCTGAAAAATTGTGACACTTGCCCTTATTACTGGAGTGTCGGCTATGGTGGATTCGAGTGGCCAGCTGCTCCGTTCAATCCAGAGCTGAACCTTGGACCCGGCCAATGTCAGGCGAAAGGGACGCATGTAGGCAATCCAATCAATGTTGCAACAGGTAACAAGTTCCAACAAGCCGTCGACATTAGCGAGTCATTTGAAATTGGTTTTTCCCGTTACTACAATAGCTCCAGAACCAGCTCGGATGCTGCCCTTGGAATAGGATGGACACACAGCTATTCATCCAGAATCGCTTTTCCAAGCGACGCTTCCAGCGGCAAGATTGCATATGCAAAGCGCCCTGACGGCAGGTCGATCACGTTCTTTTGGCAGCCAAATGGAAAGTGGCTTCCTGATAGCGGACAGACAAGCTCTTTGGTTGAAGCCCGCGATGCGACTGGCACTACCGTCGAATGGCACTTTAAAGAACGGAAGGACAGCGCCACCGAGGCATACGATCTAGCTGGCCGCCTGTTAAGCATCGAGCAACTCGATGGCCTGACGACTCATTTGACCTACGCAACCGCCTCTGTCCAGCATCCAAGCCAGATTACCTCTTGGCAGGGACGCTCGATTCAACTGTACTACGACCCACAGGGAAGACTGTCCGAATTGATCGGACCCGACAAAGGAGTTTATACGTTTGAATACGATTCGGAAAATCATCTAACGTCAGCTTTGTATCCTGACGGCGATATTGTTACTTATCTCTATGGCGAGCCAGCACAAACCTCTAGCGCCTCCTCGGCCAATGCTCTCACCGGCATCATCGATGAGACCGCAAAGCGTTATGCAACGTATCGCTATGACGCCGATGGCCGGGCGATTACATCGATGCATGGCGACAATAGCGACCGTTACGATGTCAACTATATGGACAGCGTAAACGTAAAAATTGTCGAGCCTTCCGGCGCATTGAACTACCGCTCTTTCACGACCTATAACGGCATCAGGACTGCGACAAACAGCTCCAGATACTGCACTAATTGCACTCTGTCTAGCGAAGCATGGAGTTACGATGAAAATGGACATGTGAACGAGCATCGAGACGGAGCGGGAAACATCTCCGATCATGATCAGGACGAGTGTGGCAGGGATCTGGTGCTGACCGAAGCCAAGGGCACCCCGGGACAGCGGACAACGACGTATATCCGTGATCCATCGTTTGGCCGTGTCCTGGAAAGCACGACACACGATCTCTCCGGCAATAGCGTCAGACAAAGCACGTCGACATACAACGCTAGAGGTCAAGTTACTGCGTTACGCCTTGTCGATCCCACCAATGGCAGCGAGCGAGTCTCCGTCTCTTCTTATTGCGAGCAGACGGACGTGGATACAGGGCACTGCCCTCAGCTAGGCTTATTGCTTGTTGTAGATACAAGCGCACAGACAGCTTCGCGCAGAGTCGATTACGCTTACTACGCGAGCGATGAAGCACGTTGCGCATCCTCTTTTGCGACATGTACCTACCGCAAAGGCGACCTGCAAAAGATCACAGATGCCCTCGGCCAAGTCACCGAATATCTCGCCTACGACGGCGCCGGCCGCCCGCTGTCGATCAAGGACGCCAACGGCATCATCACCGACTACACCTATCACCCACGCGGTTGGCTGACGGCTAGCAAGGTGCGCGGAAGCGACGCATCTAGCGAGACCGATGACCGCATCACCCGCATCGACTACTGGCCCACCGGCCTGGTCAAGCAGGTCACCCAGCCCGATGGTGCGTTCACTGCCTTCAACTACGATGCGGCGCATCGGCTGACCGATATCACCGATAACGCGGGCAATACCATCCATTACACGCTGGACAACGCCGGCAATCGCGTCAAGGAAGACACCAAGGACGCGGCCGGCACGTTTAAGCGCACGCTCTCGCGTGTCTACAACCAGCTCGGGCAACTCAAGACGCAGGCCACCGCGGCCAGCGATCCGACCGATTTCGAGTACGACGCCAACGGCAACGCCACCAAGGTGACCGACGCGCTGGCAACCGCGACGCAGAGCGAGTACGACCCGTTGAACCGCCTGTCGCGCACGCTGCAGGATGTCGCCGGCATCAAGGCCAACACCAAATTCGACTACGACGCGCTGGACAACCTCACCAAGGTCACCGACCCCAAGGGCCTGGACACCAGGTACGAGTACAACGGCTTCGGCGATCTGGTGAAGCTCACCAGCCCGGATACCGGCGTCACCAGCTACACCTACGACAGCGCCGGCAACCGCGCCACCCAGACCGACGCGCGCGGCAACACCACTGCCTATGGCTACGACGCGCTCAATCGCCTGACCAAGGTCACTTACCCCACCAGCGGCCTCAATGTTGCCTACAGCTATGACGTGACGCAGACGGCCTGCCCGAGCGGGGAGACCTTCTCCATCGGTCGCCTGACCAAGATGCAGGACGGCGGCGCCATCACCCAGTACTGCTACAACCGCTTCGGCGACTTGGTGCGCAAGGTGCAGACCAGCAACGGCAAGGCGCTGGTGCTGCGCTACGACTACACCGTTGGCGGGCAGCTGCGCCGCATGACGTATCCAGACGGTGCAGTGGTCGATTACGTGCGTAACGCGCAAGGCCAGACCACCGAGGTCGGCGTGACCCCGGCCGGCGGCAGCCGCCAAGTGCTGCTGGGCAACGCCAGCTACTACCCGTTCGGCCCGGCTGCCAGCTGGAGCTACGGCAATGGCCGCACCCTCACCCGCCAGTACGATCTGGACTACCGCCCGCAGGCGATCCAGGACACCCGCCCGGGCGGACTGGAAGCCGGCTTCGGCTTCGACCCGGCCGGCAACCTCACCGCATTGACGCCCGCTGGCAATCCCACGCCGGAGATCGGCCTGGGCTACGACGCCCTGGGCCGCCTGACCGGCCTCAAGGACGGGAATACCGGCACGCTAATCGACGGCTACAGCTACGACGCCACCGGCAACCGCCTCAGCGCCAAGGTCGGCACGGCCACGCAGGCCTACAGCTATCCGGCCGACAGCCATCGCCTCAGCGCCGTGGCAGGCGTCGCCCGAACTTACGATGCCACCGGCAACACCACCGCCATCGGCGGCACCGCGCGGCAATACACCTACGACACCACCGGCCGCATGACCCAGGCCCGCCGCGCCGGCGCGGTGACCATGAACTACCGCTACAACGGCCGTGGCGAACAGGTGCGCCGCTTCCTCGGCACCACCAACACCTACACGCTCTATGACGAAGCCGGCCACTGGCTGGGTGACTACGACAACAACGGCGCACCCAAGCAGCAGGCAATCTGGCTGGACGATCTACCGGTCGGCCTGCTGGCTAACGCCAACAAGCTGCACTACATCGAGCCCGATCACCTGGGCAGCCCGCGCGTAGTGATCGAACCCGCCCGCGATGTGGCGGTGTGGACGTGGAGTTTGAAGGGCGAAGCTTTCGGCAACACCGCGCCGAATCAGGACCCTGATGGCGATGGTGCGGCGCTGGTGCTGGATATGCGCTTTCCGGGGCAGCGGTTTGATGCGGCGAGTGGATTGAATCAGAACTACTTCCGGGATTATGAGGCGGCTACCGGGCGGTATGGGCAAAGTGATCCGATTGGACTTGACGGCGGATCGACAACTTATAGCTACACCGGATCTAGTCCGCTTATGTGGAAAGACACTAATGGACTCGTTCGTTGGAGCGGCAATGCTATGCCTGCTGCTGTTGGCGTCGGTGCTTTATCCGTGGGTGCTTACGTATTCGATCTCACATCCCAATGTGTCAACGGGCGAAAAGCACACGTTCTCGTGAGAGCATGGGGTGCAGGATTTGGGGCGGGATTAAAGTATCTTCCGGTCACATCGACAGCTGGAAATGTGACATTGGAGGACCAGCTACCAGATATCGTTCCAAGTAATTTAGTCGGCCTGTTTTTTATGGAAAATGCCGGAGTTTCCGTAGGAGGCTTTGGTGGCGGCTGCAATGCATACCAAATGGGAAGCGAGTGGACACCTGCCGTTTCAAAGAACGGCACCTCATGCTCACTGGGTGGCGGCGGCCTTGATGCGGGTATCGGGCTTCAGTGGGGCAAGTCTGAGCTTGTTGGCCTGAAGTGGCTCAAGTGCGATGAATGCAGCCCTGTCGAGACGCCATTCTGAGAGATCGAAGAATGAAAATACTCTATCGAATAGCTTTCTCTTTTATTAGCTCTTGCTTCCTTGTTGTCCTATATCTAATGTTTGGACCTGTCTACATTGACAACAAGCTTGCAATGGAGATGGCTGGCCAATGGGTACTTATATCAACTATTTCCATCTTTACGGCGTCCTGCCTGATTCAATGGATTACTCGAAGAAGAAGCCGCCTTGCCGAATAATTTTCTTTGGCAATTTAAACACCAGCCACCGAAAGGCCACATCACTGCAAGTAGCCCAAAGGACCTGTACCCGACACATTGGTTACAGTGGGGACACTTAACCAAGCAGACGAACAGAGAAATCAGAACAAAAATTGCTGCTCCGAGAAAGAATTGTCCAGAGGTAGGACTGAAGAACACGCCAAGCAGAACGAATGCACTAAGAATCGTCCAGTAAAAAAATCTCACCCATTTGTACACCTTCATATCTTTATTCACTGGCAAACTTGTTCTTGGCGACTGAAAAAGAATTGTAGCCGTTCATTAGGCGAATACCGGGCAACGACGAAGTGGGATTCACCTTACACCTACTCCTGACGCTCCCGCAGTTGACATCCCAAGAAACCAGTAGCAACCTCTGCCTCAAGGAGCGTAGAAACTCCTCTCATAGCGGTACCCACCTCCGTCAAACTGGTGGGTTTTTTGTGCCTGCCTGCAGGTGCAAGCCGACGCGATGCCTGCGTCGGGAGGGCGGCTAATACAACACTCCTCCGGGAGGAATACGCCCGCCGGCTATGAGCGGTTTCTAACCTCCCGACATCCCGTCGCCGGCCGGCGACGGTGCCTGTTCTTCGAAGGAGGCATTGTCATGGAAAATGTATCGATAGTGCAGATTAGTGGGCTTCATCACCCCATGGTGTTTGTGGAGGTGAGGCAATGAGCCGGGCGCAGTCTCCAACCGCCAAGCTGTCCAAGCCGGATACCAAACGCACCGCTACCGCCAAGCAGCCTGAGCGCGCGATCGATGCACAGCCCGTGCGGCTGGTTCCCTCGCCCACGTTCGATGTGGACAACCTCGACTTCGACCGTCGCCCCAAGCGCCGCGCGGACGATCTGCCGCCGCGCCCACCGCGCAAGGCGCGCACGCCCACGCGCTGCACGGTGGGTTATGCGTTCTACGAGGCGGAGCCTGGCCGGCCGCACAGCCAGCGGATTCCCAGCGTGCGCTTGCGCGGGCTGTGGCTGGAGCAGTTGGGGTTTGCGGTCGGTTGCAAGCTGCAAATCACTGCGCGCGAGGGAGAATTGGTTGTGACGGTTGTACGCACTCACACGCCATGAGCGACTGCCCTCCGCATACGGCGATCGTCCCCAGCGGTTCTGGCTCTCCCGCAGCTGGGGGACTAGAATCGAACCAACTCTTCGTGAGATGCCTGCCATGTCCGCTCTCTTCAAACAGCAAGCTCACCAACTGGTGGATGCGTTGCCGGAAGATGCACGCTGGGAGGACCTGATCTACCAAGCCGCACTGCACCGGGCTATTGAAAAGGGGATCGAAGAGGCAGATGGCGGACAGTTGATTGCTGCTGAGGATGTGCTTCGGCAGCTTGAATTGTCTGCGTGAGGGTGTATTGGACACCAAGCGCCCACGCCAGGCTGCTAGAAATCCAGGCCTATCTGAAAGAGCATTCACCACTCATGGCGAAAGCGGTGACAGTCGCCCTAGGGAAGGTCTGAATAACGCGGCCTGAGAGCGCGGAATGTCGCGTCGTTGCGGAGAGTCGCGTTTGGATCTTCGGAGTTTGGCCATTTCTGGCGCTTTCCGTGGGAAATCCCCGGGTTACAGGCGCACGCTCCCCATGGCAGGCAGTAACTGCTTTCGCTTCATCCACAGATTGGAG